>NZ_CP076457.1:0-1200000 GCF_018866325.1 Streptomyces sp. YPW6 | reverse complement strand
AGAGCGACCGCAGCTTCCAGAAGTACGACCCCGAGGTCGCGATCGTCCTCAACGTCGAGCTGGACCACCACGCGAACTACGCCTCGATGGACGAGATCTACGACTCCTTCGAGACCTTCGTCGGCAAGGTCGTCCCCGGCGGCACCCTGGTCGTCTCCGCCGACCAGCCCGGCGCGGTCGAGCTGACCCGCCGGGTCCGCGACCTCTCCGACCTCAAGGTCGTCACCTACGGCTCCGCCGAGGACGCCGACGTACGCGTCCACAAGGTCACCCCGCGCGGCCTGACCAGCGAGGTCACGGTCCTCCTCAACGGCAGGTTCCTCACCTTCACGGTCTCCGTCCCCGGCGCCCACTACGCCCACAACGCGGTCGCCGCGCTCGCCGCCGGGGTCGCCCTCGGCATCCCCGCCCACAACCTCGCCTCGGCCCTCGGCTCCTACACCGGGGTCAAGCGCCGCCTCCAGCTCAAGGGCGAGGCGGCGGGCGTGCAGGTCATCGACTCGTACGCACACCACCCCACCGAGATGACCGCCGACCTGGAGGCCATGCGCGGCGCTGCCGCCGACTCCCGCATCCTGGTCGTCTTCCAGCCGCACCTGTTCTCCCGCACCCAGGAGCTGGGCACCGAGATGGGCCAGGCCCTCGCGCTGGCCGACGCCTCCGTGGTCCTGGACATCTACCCGGCCCGCGAGGACCCGATCCCCGGCATCACCAGCGCCCTGATCATCGACGCGGCGAAGGCGGCGGGGGCCGAGGTCACGGCCGTCCACGACCAGGCCGACGTGCCCGCGGCGATCGCGGGAATGGCCAAGCCCGGCGATCTCGTTCTCACCATGGGAGCGGGCGACGTCACCGACCTCGGCCCGCGCATCCTGGACCACCTGTCGAGCGCCCGGTAGCCGGCCGGCCACCGAGCGCACCGACCCCATCGCCGAGCTGAGGAGCGAGCCGTGCCGTACGACGTCGAGAAGCCGGACGAGCAGTGGCGGGAAGAGCTGACCCCCGCCGAGTACGCGGTGCTGCGCCAGGCCGGCACCGAGCCCGCCTTCCGCGGTGAGTACACCGACACCAAGACGGCGGGCGTCTACTCCTGCCGGGCCTGTGGGGCGGAGCTGTTCCGTTCCGACACGAAGTTCGAGTCGCACTGCGGCTGGCCGTCCTTCTACGACCCGAAGGACACCGACGCGGTCGAGCTGATCGAGGACCGCAGCCACGGCATGGTCCGCACCGAGGTGCGCTGCGCCCGCTGCGGCTCGCACCTGGGCCACGTCTTCCAGGGCGAGGGCTACCCCACTCCGACGGACCAGCGCTACTGCATCAATTCGATCTCGCTGAACCTGACGCCCGACGAGGGCTGAGCCGGACCCCGGCAGAACGCGAAGATGCCCGCACAGGAGATCTGTGCGGGCATCTTCCGCGTACGCTTCCGGGCGCCGCTCCGGCCGCCCGCCCGAGCGCCGGTGTCACCGGCGTCCGCGCAGCCGTCCCAGCAGGCCGCGCGCCTGGGCGCGCTTGCGCGGGTCGGCCGCGGCACGACGGGCCGAAGCGATGGTCCGGCGGCCCTGGGGGCTGCGGGTGAACCGGGTGATGCGGGCGATCAGGCGCGACATGGTTCCTCCTCGGGGACGTCTGCCTCTCGCCTACCCCGGGAGCGCCCGATCGCACGCTCCCGGCGGATCTCAGGACTGTGCGGCCTCCCAGACGAAGCCGTCCGGGTCGGTGAAGCCGTTGCCGCCAGCGGAGCCGATGACGATGCGGTGCGAGCCGGTGCCGTCGGCGGGGACACCGAGGTCCTTGGCCAGCGCCCGGTGCTTGTACAGCGCCAGCTTGACCGGGCAGGCGTCACCGGAGGCGAACTCGGCGTACTTCCCGCCGAAGCTCTTGCCCACGGTCAGACCCCGCTCCACGTAGAACTGCTTGGTGGCCTTCACGTCCTGCACCCCGAGCAGCAGGACGACCTCGTCGATGTCACGGGTGGCGGGTCCGGTGTCCTTCTTCGCGGAAGTCGCGATCTTCCAGATCGTCCCGTCGGGCGCCTGGACGACGCCGCCGTACCCCCACAGCGACTTCGTGGCGGGCTTCAGCACCGTGGCGCCGGCGTCGACGGCGGCGGAGACGAAACCGTCGACGGTGGCCGGGCCGGAGACCGTGAGGGCCAGGGTGAAGCCGCGAAACCCGGTCGAGGCCGCTGAGGATGCCCGCAGGCTGACGTATCCGTCCACGCCGAAGGCCCGGTAGAAGTGGCCGGCGGTCTCGGGGTCGGCCACCTCAAGGGTGACGGAGGCGAGGGCGGTGGGGGCTGCGGAGGAAGTGTTGGTTGCCATGTCCCTCACGCTAGAGGCGGGAAGGCCACCGGGGCTTCTCCAAACCTGACCGGTCTCGCCCCGACCGGGACTGTCCTGACTGTTCCCGCCCCGACCGGTCCTGTCCTGACCGGTCCTGTCCTGACCGGGCCTCGCCGCCCCCTCACTCCGGGCCGTTGCCGCTCCCGGTGCGCAGCAGCGGGTGGATGACCCCCGGGAAGACGGTCGCCTGCACGGCCTCCTCGCCCGACCCGCCCGTGACGACGGTCTCGGCGACGCCCCAGGGCCGCCCGGCCAGGTGCACGGTGATCGTGTACGAGGAGGAGCAGCCGGTGCACTCGTAGCGGTCGGCCCAGGTCTCGACCTCGGTGGTGGAGCCCGGGTAGCGCTTCACATGCCGGTGGCGGGCGTGGCAGTGGTCGCAGGTCTCGCCGGGCTCGCAGGTCCCGCCGCAGGGGCAGGGCACGTCGAAGGACTCGGCGGGCGTCCAGCGCTGCACGAGGACGGCGTCGCGGGTCGCGGCCGTGTCCTTCATGGCCTTGAGGTTGCGGGCGGCGACGTTGTACGACTCGCCGGTGGCGGCCATCCGGTCGCGGATGACGTCCTTGCGTCCACGGTTGGTCGTCATGCGGTTCCTCCTGGGTTCACGCAGCCCGCCAGGAGGCTCACGAGTCGTACGGATATCCCTTTACGGTACCGGCCCGGCCCGTACGTTCCCGCCTCCCCGTACGGCGGGGACGGATCAACACGTGGCGCTACGTCCCGGGCCGGGGGCACGGGAGGACCGAGTCACGACGACGACGGACCCCGTGTCACCGCGCGGGAGCGACCGCCGGCGCCACAGCGGCCCGGGACGAGGAATCCGTGGTGAAGGCGGTGGCTGCGGGGAGGGAGTAGCCCGCCGCGTCGTGGCCCTTGCAGAAGCGGCTGTCTGCCGGATACCGGCGGCGCGTCCTGCCCGTCCCGGTGACGTCGGGCTGGGGCAGCCAGGCCCGGTCAGGGTGACGGAAGCGCAGGTGTGACATGGCCCGGCGCACCACGCGCCCCTCGCAGAGGGACAGGGGAACGCGCGTGGTGGTCATCTGACCGGCCGGACAACGGTCGCAGAGCCGGTAGGAGAACTCACCGACCACTCTGCGGTGCTGGACCAGGAGCAGGTGATGCTCGCTGGACCCGGCCGGGGGCGGACAGGCCGTCCACTCCAGGCGATCCAGCAGACGTGCGTGCCAGCGCTTGCGCGCCCAGCGCCGCCGAACAGCTTCGAACCGACGATTCCCGACCATGCCCATGCGTCCCGGGTGCCCCGGCGTTCTCTCGCCATGCTTCCCTGTTCGGGGGTCCCAGGAATCAGCCCCGGACGGCGTACGAGAGGAAGCGCGTCCAGGATGCCGGGGCGAGGGCGAGCCGGGGGCTCTCGTCGAGCTTGGAGTCGCGGACGTGGACGGTGGAGGGGCAGGCGGCGACCTCTACGCAGGAGTCGCCTTCGGCGCTGCTGTAGCTCGACTTGTGCCACTCCAGGGCGACCTCCACACAGGAGTCGCCGTCGCCGCCGCTGTAGCTGCTCTTGAACCAGGCCAGGGGTGTGGTGCTCATCTCGCTCCTCGCATCCGCCGCATCAGGCTCTGGGAGTCGTCCAACGAGAGAGCCTGTGAACGCATACTGGCACAGCGCATCTGGATCACGCTGACCACTTTGGGGTCGGAGACGAACTGCCCGTACAACTGCCCTTCCAGGTATCCGAACCACTGGTGATCCAGAGTCTCCAGCAACTGCATGGGGCCGTCGATGGCAGCGTGACGATGCCGCACCAACGGCATGATCTGAATCTCCACATTGCGCAGCTCGGACAGATCGAGGATGTGGTCGAGCAGTTCCCTGGTGACGTCCTCGCCGCCCAGGTCCCGAAGGAGCAGATGCTCTTCGAGGATGAAGCTGAACGAGGTGTTGGGGCGCTCGTGCAGCAGCCGCTGACGCTCCAGCCGAGCCGCGAGCCGCGCCTCGATCTGCTCGTCGGCGAGAGGTGGCAACCGATCGGCCAGCAGCCTCCGTACGTACGCCGGTGTCTGCAACAGCCCCGGAATCAACCGGCACTCGTACGTGAACAGGCTCAGCGCCGACAGCTCCAGTTCCGCCCACTGCCGGAACCAGCTCGCCAGCCCCTTCCGCCGCGTCAGATGCTTCGCCGCCGCCAGGATCACCCCGAACGCGTCGAGGATGCTGTCCGCGCGCTCCGCGAAGTCCGGCGGCGGGAGGCGGCGGCCCTGCTCGATGGAGGCGACGGTCTCGGGGGAGTACCCGACGAGCGGGGCGAACTGTTCCTGCGTCAGCCGTGCCCGCTTGCGGAAGGTCTTGACGACCTCGCCGAACATCTTGAGGCTGTACTGCGGTTCGGGCTCGGGGCGGCGCGCGCCGCCGTTGCCGAAGGTCCCGTACATCGGGCTTTCGATGCTGTCCGTGCCGTGCGTCATGTACGGCCACCTCCCCGTGCGCCTGTCCTGGTTCGCGACCCGTCCATGCTCACGGAACGTGACCCGTACCGTCCACCCTTCGCGCCCGTACGCTGACACAGCGTACGGGTTGCCGACCTGGTGAGGGGGGCCCGCGCCCCGGAATCTGGGGGCATGGAAGCACCTGTAACGACTCAACCTCCGGTAACCGTACGTGTGTTCAAGCATCAATACCCGGCGGAACCGCGAGGGGCCCGCCTCGCCCGCCGCGTGGGCCTGTACAAGCTGCACACCTGGGGCATCCGGTATCTCAGTGACGCCTCGGAGTCGGCGGCCCTGATCATCGGAGAGCTGGCGGCCAACGCGGTGACCCACGGCCGCGTCCCCGGCCGCGACTTCGAGCTGCGCCTGTCGTACCTGCCCGGCGACCCGGAAGCGCCGGGCCTCCTGCGGATCGAGGTCTCCGACACCCGCGGCGAGCGCCGGCCGCCCAGCCCCGGCGAGATCGCGGCTCCGGTGGACGGCTCCGACAGCGGGCGCGGGCTGCTGATCGTGGAGGCTCTGGCGGACCGCTGGGCGGTGCTCGACCGCAGCCCGGGCAAGACGGTCCGGGCGGAGGTGGACCTGCTGTACTGAGGAGCGGGCGGCGTGCATCTGGACGCGGCCGGTCCGGCTCTGCCGCGCGCCCGGCTTCTGCCCGTGGCAGAACATCGGCCGGGGCGGGCTACGCGGCCGCTACGGTCCCGTTCCATGGCGACGATGACAGCGCTGACGGAGATGGCAGCGCTGACGGAGATGGCAGTGGTGACGGAGATGGCGGCGTGACGGGGACGACAGCGGTGACGGCGGTGACTACGCGCACGGTCGAGTATGCGGCCGACGGTCTGACGATGGCCGGGTACCTGGCACTCCCGGCCGGAGCCGCCCGGCGGCCGGCGGTGCTGCTCGGGCCGGAGGGCATAGGGCTCAGCGACGTCGAGCGCCGCCGGGCCGACGCGCTGGCCGAGCTGGGATACGTAACGCTGGCCTTCGACCTGCACGGCGGGCGCTACTTGAGTGACCCCGAGGAGATGCTGGCCCGTTGCCTGCCGCTGCTCGCCGATCCCGACCGGATGCGGGGCATCGGTCATGCGGCGCTCGACGTGTTGCGCGCCGAACCGCGGACCGACCCCGACCGGATCGCCGCCGTCGGCTACGGCACCGGGGGAGCGATCGGGCTGGAACTCGGGCGCGACGGCGTCGGCCTGCGCGCGATCGGGACGGTCAACGCCACGACCACCGGCCGACCGGGCGAGGCGGCGAACATTCGCTGCCCGGTGTGGGCCGGGGTCGGGTCGGAGGACCCGATCATGCCGCCAGCGCAACGGGACGCCTTCACCGCCGAGATGCAGGACGCGGGTGTCGACTGGCGTCTCACGGTCTACGGCGGCGCCTTGCACGCCTTCCACCACCCGCCGGTCGACCACCCCACCGTCCCCGGCGTCGGCCACCACCCCCGGCACGCGCGGCGCGCCTGGCGCGACGTCGTCGACCTGCTCGCCGAGTGCGTGCCTATGGAGGGCGGGCTGGGGGCCTGACCCAGGTGGACTATGCGGGGCCGCGCAGTGAATGGATCATGCTCCGGAGGGCCCGGAACGCACTTTCCTGCTCGTTCCCGGTCATGCCGGCCAGCATTCTGACCTCGACGGCCCTGACCGCCGCGGACGCCTCCTCCAGGCTCTGTCGTCCACGAGGTGTGAGCTGTGCGGGGAGAACCTTCCCTACTGCCGCCTCGGCGGGCCTGGTCACGTAGCCGTCCCGCTCCAGGGCCTGGAGCAGCACGTTCATCGACTGCCGTGTCACGAACGCGCCCCGAGCGAGCTCGGAGTTCGACATGCCCGGCCGTTGCGCCAGCAGTTCGAGGCAGGAGTAGTGCGTGACGGTCATCCCGAGGGGGCGGAGGACCTCCTCCATGGCTACCCGCAGGGCGGTCGAAGCCTCTTTCAGCAGGTAGCCCAGTGACTTGTCCAGGTCGACGCCCGCACCCTCTTTGCTCATGTCAGAAGTCTGACATACGGTGGCGCGTGTCAGGAAGCTGACATGAATCGAAGGAGTGTCACCATGCCCGCCACCGGTCCCGACTTCATCTCGTTCCAGGCGCGCGACCTCGCCGCCTCGCAGGCGTTCTACGAGCAGTACCTCGGCCTCGTCCGCTCACCGGCCGGACCTCCGCACGCCGTCGTCTTCGAGACGAAGCCGATCGCGTTCGCCCTGCGCGAGGTCATTCCCGGGACGGACTTCGCGTCGGTCGCCCAGCCCGGCATCGGTGTCGCGATCTGGCTCCACGCCACGGACGTCCAGGCCGTCCATGACGCGCTCGCCGCCGACGGGCACACCATCGTCTCGACACCGATCGACGGCCCCTTCGGTCGGACGTTCACCTTCGCGGACCCGGACGGCTACCACGTCACGCTGCACGACCGGGCCTGACGGGGCGGGTTCTGTCCGGCTTCAGCTTCGGAGTGCCCTGTGGGGGCATCGCGAAATTCCCGCTGACGCACCCACAGGGTCATCCTTCTACGACGGATCGCCCCCGTGTAGGGACGTCCGAATGTGGTGGTACTGGGCGTACATGGAGGTGAGCGCCCAGGAGTTGTCGCGCACTTCTAGGAATTCAAGGACCAGCGAGAACAGGTGCTCCACGGCCTGTTGCTCCTGCTCAGGCTCCAGGTGCAGGTTCTCGAATCCCCGGAAGTCGAGTTCTGGCAGCGTTTGGGCGAGCACCCTCCGGACCCAGTGCTGACTGGACAGCTCACCCTTGCGAACGGCCAGCCACTCGTGGAACCCGCGAAGCAAGCCACCGGCGCGCGCCTGATTGAACCCCATGATGAACATGGCTGTCGAGTGGTAAGTTCCGTTCAGTCCGTACGCGCTCTGGTTCGCTCGGATGCGTTCAATTATTTCCTTGTCGGTCATTGATCCTCCCTAGAATCCGAAGTTGATAGTGTCACCTTTTGCCCATCGGGACTTGTACACTGCAATGGGTTCTCCTCCGGTGGGAGTCCAGGCATCATAAACCTTTCCGTCGAGTACTACGACGACGTGGTAGAACCAACCCGCGTCTATGCCGTGGTACTTCGGGAGGATGGCATCAGTTGCGGTCGGGCCGGGCTCGATCGTTACCATGTTGCCCTCTCCGAGACTGTCAAGGATTTCCCTTGCGCATGCTTCACATCCGTAGGAATTGCGGATTTTCTCTACGTCCTTGGGCAGGCCGGGGACGTCGTGATTGAAGCACGGAAGATCGGGCGATGCCGCCATTGTATTCCGTGTCAGGCCGGTGGTCTTACCAGCCTTCTTGCAGCCGCGCTTCAATAGTTTGAGGCTGTCGTACGCCTTTTTCAGCGCCTTGACTTTTGCGCCGACCAGAACTTCCCCGACGAGGACGGCGCAGCTGGTGAAGTCCTTGTCCCTCAGGCACGCTTCGAGCTGGCCAAGACCGGCGAGTTCCTTGGTGATCTCCATCGATTTTTCCAGCGCGGCACCGATTTCCCTGCCGTTTTCGAGGATCTGGCAATTGACCGGTGATTGCATGCACCAGCGGGTGTACTTGTACGGATCGCAGGGGATGATCCCCTGCCCGCATCGGTACAGCTCTCTGGCCCGTCGACCGGCCTCGTTCTTCTCCTTGTCCTCGACAGCGGCCTTACGCCGCGCTTCTTCTTCCTGCCGCTTCTTCGTGACCGCGATGGAGAACGCTTCGGTGGACGCCTTCAACGCCTCCGCCGCGTCCTTGCCCGCGGCGATCGCCGACTGCCGCGCCTGATCGGCGGAGTGCCAGGCGCTGGATGCGTGGACCTGGGCCATCTCCGAGGAAAGCGTGGCATCGGCTGCCGAACTCGCGGCGTCGGTAGCGGCGATGTCAGCGCTCTTCGCAGCATCGGCGGCGGTCTTGGCGGATGCGGCCGCGCTGGCCGCGGAGGCTTCGGCATCCTTGGCGTGCTGCGCCGCTTCGTCGGCGTAGCCCTGTGCCTTGTCCGCCGAGGCTTTGGCCTTCTCCGCCCACTCGTTGGCTTCGGCGGCCGCCTTGCGGGCAGTCGCGGCGACCTTCTGCGCTGTCTGCGCGTTCTGCTGTGCGGTGGCAGCGATCTTCGCCGCGTCGGCGATCAGCTTCTGAACCTGCGCCGTGTGGGTGGTGTTGAGGAGGTCCTGGCGCTGTTTCTTGTACTGCCCGGTCGCGATGAAGGCGTGGAGGGTCTGCGGGGATCCCGCCAGAGCGATGCGGGCTGCGGACTTCACCTCCGGTCCACCGGAGGAGAGCAGTTGCGCTGCTCGGACCCGTTCGTCCTGGGTGCGCGCGGTGTGCTGGGTGTCGGTCAGGAAGACGCTGAACTTCTTCGGATCGTCCGTGGCGAGAGCCGTTCGGCCGGCTTCGGCCAGGATCGGCCCCGCGCCGTCGATGGTCTGGACGATGGCGATGCGCATATCCGCCGCGCCGACTTGGTACTGACCGTTCTCGATGAACTCGGTAATGGCGGCGGCGTCGCCGTTCAGCGCGGTCTCGGCCGCGTCCCTGACCGCCTTGGTCAAGCTTTCCTCTGCGAGGCGCTCGACATAGGAGCGGTCGTCCTGCTGCTTGGCCGTTCCCCAGCCGTTACGCAGGTAGTCGATGACCACCTCGTCAGGGCCGGCGAGGGCGGCCTCGGCGGCAGCCCGGCCCCAGGCCGTGCCGTTCTTCATCACCAGCACGGCCAGCTCGCGCCCCTGAACGGCGACGGCCGCCAGGTCGGCTCCCGGTTCGGAGGCCACGGCGACCAGCCGGTCACGCTCGGTCTCCCGGTCCTTCACCGCCTGCTCGAAGGCGTCGCTCGCGGCGAGCCGGGCCTCTTCGGCGGCCTTGTGGTCTGCGGCCCGTTCGAGGCCCGCGTTGGTCCGGCCGAGGAGTTCCTCCGTCTCCACTTCACGCGCGAGCGCGTATATCTCCTGGGCCTTGGCCACCGCACTGCTCGCCGCGTTCGCGGCCACGGTGGCCGCGTTGGCGTGCGTGGTGGACCGCGCGGCTGCCTGCGCCGCGTCGTGTGCTTGGTCTGCGGCCTCGTCAGCGGCCGCTGCCGCGTTGTTCGCGTGCGCAGCGGCTGACCTGGCTGCCACACCCGCCTCACGGGCTGCCTTCGCCGCCTTGCGGGCCAGATCCCTGGCTGCGGCCGCGGCCCGGTTGGCCTCGGCGGCATGGCGCTTGGCGGCCGCGGCCGCGGCGCGGGCCTCGGCGCCGGCTGAGGTGGCCTGCCCGGCGAGGTTGCCCGCCGTGGTCGCCGCATTGGCCGCGATGTCCGCGTTCGTTCCCGCGCTGATGGCAGAGTCGGCGGCATCAGCGGCTGCCTCCGCTGCGATCACAGCCTGGTCGGAGGCGTCAGCGGCCAGAGCGGCACCCTTGCCCGCGTCCCGGGCCTTCTCCGCCGCCGTACGCGCCGCGGCGGCGTTGTTCTTGTCAACAGCCGCGGCAGCGGCAGCGTTCCGCGCATTCGACGCCGCCTGCGCAGCGCCGGCCGCAGCGGCCGCAGCCTGAGATGCCGCACTCGCAGCCACGCGCGCCGAATTGTTCGCCGCGTGCGAGGCGTTGATCGCCGTCTGCGCCGCACTCGCCGCCTGAGAGGCCGCCTTCGCGGCACGCCCGGCCGCGCGGGCCGCCGCCGCCGTGTCGTCCTTGGCGGCCTCCGCCTCTTTCGCCGCAGTCAACGCGGCTTCTTTGGCCAGCTCGGCGGCCTTCACCGCCTTGTCCGACTCGGACTTGGCCGCCACCGTTTCCTTCGCGGCCTGCCGTCCGGCTTCCTGCGCCAGCGCCGCCAGCTGAGCGACCGTGGCATGCTCCTGGTCCTTGGCCCGCGCGACGAACTGCCCGACCTCCAAAAACTCCCGGATGTCCTCAGCGGTGCCGTTCAGCGCCAGACGACCCGCGGCCTGTACATTCGCGCCCCCCACGCTGAGTATCTGAACGAGCTGCACCCGTTCATCCTGTTTTCGCTGTGCGTACTGTCCCTCCTTCAGGAAGGCGGCTACATCATCCGCGGAACCAGCCAGCGCGGCACGACCTGCATCCTGAACAGCGGGCCCCCCGGCGCTGATGACCTGCGCGACCTGAACGCGTTCGTCCTGTCTCATCGGCGCTTCCCAGCCCCAGCTGAGGAAGATCTCAAGTTCTTCACGGGTCCCCGCGAGGGCGGTGCGGGCGGCTGCCAGAAGCTCCGCACCGCCGACACTGGCGATCTGTGCGGCAGATACACGCTTGTCCTGAAACTCGATGTCCTCGGCCGCCGTCAGGAACGCCTGCAGTTCGGCTTCGGTGCCGGTCAAGGCTGCTTCTGCGGCCGCCTTGACGCCCGGGCCGCCCTCGACCCAGTAGTCGACCGCGCGGCCACGATCGCTCGGTGTGGCCTGGGCCAGAGCAGCGATCCGCCCAGTGGTCGGCTCAGGTTCCGCAGCCGAGACGGGTGCTGCGCCCAGCAGGCCACAGGCAAGGGCCAGTGGCAGCAGGCCCAGTACCAGGGACCGTAGCGCGCCTCGTATTCGCCTTCGGCGGCCAAGCCTTTTGAATCTCTGGTTCATGAATTTCTCCCAGCTTTGGCGGTTTCCATCAGGGCTTTACTGCTGGTGGCCCGGCGATCATACGGCCGGCTGGGCCGGGCGCGCTCCGACTGTCTGGTTTGAGAAGTTGAGGAAGGATTGATTCCTTTACCCCTGCTTTACCTCAATCCTTCGTGTGTCCATGGGGGATCCCTCGCGGCTGGGGGTCACTTACGGTCATTGTTGGCGCGAACGTATGTGATGACATGTGGTCACTTTGTGGTTGCTGGATGGGTCATGCTTGCCGTCGATATCGGCGTAAAGTGCACCAATTGAGGCATGTTATTTCTTTGACTCGACCTCAACCGGGGGTTATGTTGCAGGTGCATTTCACTCTTCCTTCACACTTCTAGGCGGGGGCCTCCGGAAGCGCAGGCGCCATGCCTGAAAGGATTTTTCGGTGGCTTATCGCGCACGCGCATTGTTTGTTTCCGGAGTCATAGGCGCGTTGGCGGTGCTGGTCGGTGTACCGCTTGCCTTCGCCTCCCAGGCGTCAGTGACCTCTGCGCCGACGGCGGGTGCTGACACCCTGCCGTCCACGGTCGAGGACTTCTCCTATCCCGGTGCCGCCAACATCCTGGCGACCAAGGGCATCAAGCTGAAGAAGGGCGACGGTCGCGTTCTCCTGACCGACTGTGAGCCGAATGCCGACCAGATCGTGGTCAGAACCGTCGCGGACGCGGAGGTCGGTCGTGCCGACAACTACTGCTTCCGCACGACTGCCAAGACCGGCTACCTCACCCTTGAGCTGCCCCGAGTCTTCATGATCGAACTTCTGGCCTCGGAGCACCCCATCAGCGCCGATCTGACCGCCAACAACGAGACCACGACGGTGGATGTCGAGGCGGGCGGGTTCGCGAGTGTCGGAGAGGGGCAGATCGGTGGCCCCCGATCGGTGCTGGTGGAGATCCGCGTAACCGGCTGACCTCCGTACCCCGCACTCTCCCCTCAGCCCTTTGACATGAGCAAGGATCAGATCGTGCCCAGAACACGCCCGCGCGCGGCCCTCTTCACAGGGCTGCTCGCGACCTCCCTCGCTGTCGGCGTCCTCACCGCCGCTCCAGCTCAAGCTCTCTCCGGAACCGCCGTCGCCAGCGGCACTTACACTTTCACCGCGAAGCTCGAGATCGGTGAGGGCGACGCGAAACGTGCCTGTACCGGGGCTCTGATTGACCCCCGGTGGGTTCTTACCGCCGCCAGCTGCTTCACCAGCGGGACCACGAGTCCCGTCCGGGGAAAGCCAGAGGCGAAGACGACCGCGACGATCGGCCGCACCGACCTGACCACGACGGGTGGACATGTCAGCGAGATCAGCGAGATCGTCCCGTACGAAGGACGGGACCTGGTGATGGCCCGTCTCGCCGCGCCCGCTGCGGGCATCAGTCCCGTCGGCATCGCCACGACTCCTGCCACCGTCGGCACCACGCTCACCGCGGTCGGGTACGGGCGGACCCGGACCGAGTGGGTGCCCGACAAACTCCACGCGGGGTCGTTCCTCGTCAACGAGGTCACCGGGCCGGCCCTGGGCATCGTCGGTGCGAGTGAGGGCAGTGCGATCTGCAAGGGTGACGCAGGTGGCCCCGTCCTGCGGCAGGACAGCGGCACCGTGGCCCTCGTGGGGGTGAGCGGTGGCTCCTGGCAGGGCGGATGTATCGGGGAGACCGAGACACGCACCGACGCTGTGGCCGCCCGCGCCGACGACCTCCAGCCGTGGATCGATGAAGTCATCGCCGGAGCCAGTGACTTCAACTGCGACGGTGCGCGTGACGTAGCGATCGCTGACCCCGACGCCACGGTGAACGGTGCAGCGAAGGCCGGTCGTGTGCAGCTGGTCTACGGTGCGGGCAAGGGCAACGCGGAGTTGTCGCAGGCGTTGCCGATCGTGTCCGGTGCCGCGGAGGCCAATGACCGGTTCGGTGGTTCGCTGGCGACGTTCGATCACAACCTTGACGGCTGCACCGACCTGGCCGTCGGCGTTCCGGGCGAGGCGATCGGCACGAAGGCCGGTGCCGGAGGGGTGCACATCTTCTACGGTTCGCCCGCCGGGCTCGGCCAGGGCAAGGCCACGGTGAACCTGGTCCAGGGGACCGGCACCGGGGCCCTGGGCAGCATGGGTTCGGAGGCGGGTGACCGCATGGGCGAGGCGATCGCCGCGGGGACGACGATCGCCGGGGTTCCGTATCTCGCGATCGGCCTGCCGGGTGAGGACGGCTCGGGGTTCACGAACGCCGGCGCGGTGGTCTATCTGCACGGCACGGGGCAGACCAACGTCCTGATCAACCAGGCGTCCGAAGGTGTGGCCGGTGCGATGGAGAGCAACGACGACTTCGGTGCCTCTCTGGCCGGATCGCCTCAGCATCTGGCCATCGGCGCGCCGGGGGAGGCGATCGGCGGTATGGCCGACGCCGGTGCGGTGAGCGTGTTCAACCACAAGCTGAACAGCGCGAAGATCCCCACCGGTATTGCCGGGCTGACTCAGGATCTTGCGGAGATCGAGGACGCGTCGGAGGCCGGTGACACGTTCGGGTTCTCGCTGAGCATGACCGCCTATCGGCCCAACGCGGCCGCGACGGGCACCGAGTCGTTGCTCGTGATCGGTACCCCGGGTGAGGGTACTTCCACCATCACGGCCACCGGGCGCATCGACGTCGTCCGCCTGACTCCCTCCGGGTTCAGCCACCTCTCCGGTGTCCACCAGGGCACGGCGGGGGTGGCCGGGGCGAACGAGAACGGCGACCGGTTCGGACACACCGTCTCCGCCGTCAGCACGCGCCCCGAGTCGGTGAGCACCGCTGCCAACACCCTGGTGGCGGTCGGCGTTCCCGGGGAAGACATCGGCAGCGCCACTGACGCCGGAGGCATCATGACCTTCGGTCTGCTCGGGGCCCCGGGAGACTCCGACGGCACTGTCCACCCGGGTACCGCAGGCCTGCCCGGTGCTCCGGTGACGGGGGAGAAGGTCGGCAGTGCGATCACCGCCACCGGCACACACCTCTATGCCGGTATTCCCGACGGCCCCAGCGCCCACGGCCGTGCCTATGCCCTGCCGTGGGTGAACGCCACCGCCGGTGCCGGTGAGCCCGTCACCGCGTACGAGCCCGGCAAGGACGGACTCCCCGCGACCGGCCAGCGGTTCGGCGCCGGCATGCGCTGACCTCCCCACCCCGGACACCAGCATGCTCCGGCCCCGGGGAAACGCGGTCCGCGTTTCCCCGGGGCCGTCCTCCGCTGCTCCGGAGAAGCTCGGCCCTTCCCCTCACGGCCCTCTCTGAAAGAGACCCCTCGTGCGTCGCATTCTTCTGATCCTCGTGGCCGCCGTGCTGGCGACCGCCGGCACCACGGCCGCCGTGCCCGCAACTCCTGCCGCAGCCAAGGCGCCGGCCGCGGTGAAGGCCGAGGCCGCGGCCCAGCAGTACGGCACCCACCCCCACCAGACGGTGGACATCACCTGGAACCCGTCGCCGGCGCCGCGCCCGGCAGTCATCCTGATCACCGGCGGGTACTGGTACACCCACGCCAGCTGGGCGACCTGGGAGAAGCAGCTTGCCGACCAGGGCTTCCAGGTCTTCGCCATGAAGTACCGCCTGAACTTCGAGGCGGCCTGGCCCGCCCAGCGCGACGACGTGGCCCGCGCGGTGAAGTGGGTACGCGACAACGCAGACCGGTACGACACCGACGCCGAGAACATCCTCCTGGTCGGCTCATCGGCCGGCGGGCAGATGGCCACCGACGCCGCGACCCGCGGCACCAACAGCCTCGACCTCAAGGGCATCGTGGCCCTGTCCCCGGTGGCCTCCCCGTACCGGGCCTGGCAGGACGGCAATACTTCCACCGTCGGCAAGATCCGCAAAGTCCGGGACAACGCCACCCTCCTGGCGCGCTGCTACCCCGACCCCGCCGACAACTCCACCGCCTACCGGGAGATGGGCTGCTGGGACACCTGGCGCGACATGGAATCCAAGAACGCCGTCGGCAAGGGAGACGCGCCGATGCTCCTGGTCCACTCCGACGGCGACTTCGTACCCGCTGCCCACTCCACCGAACTCGAAGCCGCCGCGAAGGCCGCCGGGGTTCCCGCCTCGGACGTGGCCACGCGCATCGTCACCGGCTCCACCGCCCACGGGCAGGCCCTCCTCGGAACACCCGGCATGTTCGCCACGGTCGTCTCCTGGCTCAAGGCCCGCACCACCTGACCCACCCCAGCACGGCCCGGTGTTCCCCGGGGCTGTGCTTCATGCCTTCAGCCCGTCCGTACTTTCCTCAAGGAGCAGCAGATGACTCGGCGTGCCCGAGCCGTACACCCGTCCGCGCCGCGCGTCCGCGCCGCGACCGTCGTCCTGGCCATGACCGGAATCGGCAGTCTTGTCTGGCCGGGTGCTGTCCACGCGGCGCCCGCTGCGGCAACGGCGAGCGGGGCGGACTTCACCAACGACGGGATCGGCGACCTGATCGCCGGTGTCCCGCAGGCATCGTCCGCGGCAGGGCAGGTGTCGGTCCTGCCCGGGAGCAGCAGCGGCCCCTCGACGACAGGACGGACGATCATCACACAGAGCGGTTCCGTTCCGGGGGCGCCCGAGCCCGGTGACCGCTTCGGAGCCGATGTGGCGTACGGAGATGTCGACGGTGACGGCCTCACCGACCTCGCCGTCGGCTCGCCCGGCGAGGCGGACAGCGTGTTCAAGGAACGCGGCAACGTCACCGTCCTGACCGGCAGCAGCCGGCTCACCCAGGGCGACTACTTCACCACCGCCGACGACGACCCCCGCAACCCCGGCAGGGCCCGCCTGGGCACAGCGGTCGCCATGGGCGACTTCACCGGCGACGGCCTCGACGACGTCGTCGGCGTCGGGCTCGGCAACGCGGGCTCGGGCGGCTGGCTGGTCTGGCGCGACAGCGCCACCAAGAAGGCCACCACCCTGCGTCTCACCTTCGAAGACCTCAACCACGTCGACGTCGCCGCCGGGGACTTCAACGGCGACGGATACGACGACGTCGCCGTCACCACCGTCGACCGCCACGGCCAGGCACGCGCCTACGAGTACGCGAGCGCCGGCCCGGTCGGCCTCACCCACGCCATGGCCATCCAGATGGGCGCCGGCCGCAGCATCGCCGCCGGAGACATCAACCAGGACGGCCGTGACGACATCGTCATCGGACAACCCGCCCCCACCGAGACCGCCCCCGCCTACGGCGCTGCCACCGGCGGGCAGGTCACCGTCAAACTCGGCCAGCCCTACGGGCTCTACTACCGCGGCCACACCACCACCATCAGCCAGACCACCCCCGACGTGCCCGGCGAAGCGAAGGAAGGTGACGCCATGGGCACCTCGGTCGCCCTGCACGACCTCGACGGAGACAACACCCTCGACATCGTCAGCGGCATCCCCGGCAAGGATTCCACCGTCAACGGAGTCACCAGCACCGACGCCGGAAGCGTCCTCCTGCTCAAGCTCACCACCACACCGGACGGCATCGCCCTCAAGAACGCCACCAGCCTCAGCCAGGGCACCGGCAGCATCGGAGGCGGCGGCGAGACCGACGACCAGTTCGGCACCGCCGTCACGGCGGGAGACTTCACCGGAGACGGCACGACCGGCCTCGTCCTCGGAGCCGCGGGTGAGAACAACAACGACGGCACCACCGTCTACCACCCCGCCACCGGACGCGCCTCCTTCCTCGGCAAAGGCATCGTCGGAACCCCCACCGGAAGCCGCCTCGGCAGCGTCCTCACCTCCTGAGGTCCTGGGGAACGCGGCGCACCGCGACCACACCCTCAACGATTCCCGCGGCTGGTTGATCCACCGCGGGAACAACGTCCTCGGACAGGTCCCTTCCATCGACAGAGACGAGACCCCCATGCCTGGTGACCCCGCTCCCGCATCGCTCCACACGGCAGACCGACGGAAGGGGCCGTCCCGAGGCCCAGGGGAATGGCCGGACGGATTACCGCAGGAGGGCACGCCCCTGTGTCCTCCGAGTCCCGATGAGGAGACGGGGATGTGCGACTGCACCCTCGACTGGATAACGTTGCGGCACTCCGACGGCTGTCCGTCACCGCATTGACGCCCTCAACGTTCCCGGAGAGGCCGCGCGTCACCCCCGCCGCACCCGCCCCACGATCCGGCGGCCCAGCCGGCCGAGCGTTCTGGCGCGGTTCCAGGTGCGGAAGGCGTCCGCCCGGCCGCTGCTGCCCGTGCGGCCCACCGTCGCCTCGACCTCCGCCACGTCCTCGGGGGACATGGCGCGCACCGCCGGGCGCAGGACCTCGTCGAGGAGGGCGGCGGCCACCGGGGGCCAGGTCCTGCCCGCGTGCGGGTGGGCCGTCCAGACGGTGAAGCAGTCCGCCGCGTAAGCGGGTTGGGTGCGCAGCCGGATCCGAACCGGGTCCGTCCGGGCGGTGCGGTCGTACGCGGCGATCAGCTCGGCGTCGTCGCCGTGGACGAAGTCGTACAGTTCGGCGCCCGGGCGGTCCGGGGCGAGCAGGCGTTCGGCCAGGGCCGTGTGCGCCCGCTCCCGGAGGGCCGGTTCGACCGGGTCCGCCTGGGCGCACAGGGTGCGGACCGCCTCCGCCCAGCCGGGTTCCGGTGCGCCCGTGCGCAGTTCGCGGACCAGGTCCAGCAGCAGGAGACCCGCACGCTGCCGGCCGCCGATCTCCCCGGGGAATCCGCGCAGCAGGTCGTGGGCGAGGGCCGCCGCCTCGTCGGTGCTCGCGGCGGGCGAGCCACCGGCGGTCGGCTTCGCGGCGGGCGCGCCCAGTGCCGCGTCGACCAGGCGGGCCCACGTGCCCGCCGCACGGTGCGCGTCCGAGGTCGCCGCGTCCAGCAGCAGGCGGGCCTCCTCGATCGTCGGGGCCCGGTCCGCCCACACCAGGCCCACCGCCGTCCGCAGCACCAGGGGCTCCGCGAAGGGGGAGAGGCCGGCCGCCCGCAGCACCCGGTGCCACACCGCCGCCCGGTCCCCGCCGAGCGTCGCCATCGCCCCCGGCACCTCGGCGCACATCCGCAGGTGCGGCAACGCCTGCGTCCCCGTGAACGGCAGCGCCACCCGCTCCAGGAACCGGGCCACCGCCCCGGGGTCCTGCGGGGCGAGCCGGTCCAGCGCGCCGAGCAACGCCGTCCGCACCTCGAACTGCTCGTCCAGCAGCTCCAGCAGGGCCGGGGCGAAGCCCACAGGCTCCTCGGAACCCGCCCCCCGGCTCTCCTGCGCCGCCGCCTCCGCCAGCAGCGCCGGTGCCAGGCGGTCCACGACCCCCGGCAGCGACTCCGTGCTGTCCACGCCCAGCAGCCGTGCCACCCGCAGCAGTTGTACGGTTCTCGCGACCGAGCGGGGCCCGGCCCTGTCGCCCAGCTCGGTCAGGATCTCCGGGGCGAGCCGCTCCGCGACCGCTGCGCCCTCCGGCCCCACGAACGCGTCCCGGCGCGGCAGTTCCAGCGAGCCGTTGCCGCCCCGTACCGCCTCCGTCACCAGCATCGCCGCGAGCGGAGCGGTCACCGACGCGGGGCATCGGCCCTCCAGGGCGCCGAACAGCCGTCCCACCGCGTCGAATTCGGGCCCCGTACGGTCGTCGATGCCGGGGGATGCGAGAGCGTCGACCAGGTGGCCCGTACGGTCGGCGTCCAGGACGTACGGGCGGTCCGCCGCCCAACCGGCCGCCGCCGCACGCTCGTCCGGCCCGAGCGTGATCCCCGCGCACAGGGCCGTCACCGCCAACGGGCCTGCGGCGAAAGGCTCCCCGGGCAGTTCCCGTGCCTCCCGGAACAGCTCCGACGACCGGCTCCGCCAGACCCGCGCCGCCGTCGTCGCCCACGCGTCGTCCCCGCCCCCGGCCGACGGTGGCTGCCCCGCGCACACATGCACCCGCAGGCCCGCCGCCCTGGCCGCCTCCCCGTCCTCGGGCAGCACCCCCACCACCCGCGCCGCCGAACTCCCCGGCCGCCTGGTGTACGTGGTGAACGTCAGCCGCTCCGCGCTCTCCCGCGGCAGGGTCACGGACGCGAGCCCCAGCCACCTGGCCACGTCCGCGCACCGCCGCTCCACCAGGACCACCGGCCGCCCGCCGGAATCCTCCGGATCGCTCGCCCGGCGCAGATCGGCCAGGACGGCGGCGAGCCAGGGGCCGCGCGACACGGCGAAGTCGTCCAGTCCCTCCGAGACGGCCGTCGGCCCCGGTGGCAGCGTCAACGGGTCCGGTATCGCGCCGCCGGGCGTGACCGCCACCCAGTGCGGCGACCGCCACGTCTCGACCGGCAGCCGGTCGCCCGGCAGCGGCACCCCCGGCGGCAGATGCACCGCGTGCGTGTGGAACCGGAACCCCTGACCCGCGCCGCCGGCCGTGTCCCGTACCGGTATTGACCGGAACACCAGGCGGCTGCCGTCGGAAAGGGTGGCGTAGGTGAACGCCTGGGGTAGCGAGCGGAGTTCGGCGTCCGAAGGGCGGTCGGGGGTGCCCTCGGGAAGTTCGTAGCGCAGCAAGGGCTCGATCTCCGCCAGCAGAGCCCCGGTCACCCCGGGGCCGACGGCCGTGAACCTGCCGCCCGCCCCCTCGTCCCCCGGCGCGGCGGAGGTGTAGTGCACCTGTGCAAGGCTCATCTGTCGGCCCTCTTCGTCCTGCCGCGCCCGGTCCCCGTGCTCACCCCGTACGGCTGGGTCGGGGGGAGAAGTCCGCAGCCGCGGGGGCGACGTTATCAAGGACGGAGGCCTCTTCCCCACGCTGCGTCAGGTCCTGGCCCGAGGGTGGCCGGGCACAGCGCCTCCCCTGGTGTCGTCGTGAGCGGTGTGAGGCTGTCCACGGGCCCGACCGTCCACTTCGGCGCCGGCGGCGGCGGGCCCGTCGAGCACCTCCGCACCGTCCGGACGAGACCGGCCTACGGAGCGGTACCGGCACACCTGGCACCGGTCCCGCGCAGGTCCCGACGAGGTAACAGTCCCTTCCCGGAACTCTGTTGGCCACGGCGGGCGAACCTATGATCGATGCGGCGTCGAGAGGAACGGGGAAACGCTGTGACCGGTCATGTGCCGTTAAGGAGGGGCCGGTACGCCCTGCCCCTGACACTGGTGGCCGTGCTGCTCGCCGGCTGCTCCGGGGCGGCGGACGCCCCGGAGCAGGGGGATGCTTCGACGAGCGCGCACCCGGACCGCGACCCCGACGCCGGGGACACGTTCGTCCCCGACCCCGCCCGGCTCCCGGCGTCCCGGGCCGAGGCGCGCGACCTCATCGGCCGCGTCATCGCCGGCCCCGACAGCTTCGGCCCCGGAGTCGTGAAGCGGAGCCCGTACGAGAGCGACCCGGCCACCTGGTCCGTGCTCGGCGAGGACTGCGTCTGGCGCCGGCAGAAGCCCGCACCCAGCGTCCTGGCCACCCTCACCCGGTCGTTCGAGGCGCCGGCCGCGGCCGGCAAGGGGCCGGTGCGCCTGGCGGCCGTCGTCACCGTCCACCGCACCCGCGAGGACGCGGCCTGGGAGATGGCGGAGTCGATCGAGGAGAGCATGCGCTGCCCCACCCAGCAACTTCGCGCGGGGGAGACGATCGGATCACTGGTCGCCGGGGCGCTCTTCGGCGGCGAGAGCGGCCAGGGCAGCTCCGAGGACTTCCTCAGCGAGGTGGGGGAGTACCGGAGCTCCGAACTGGGCGGGCCGCACCACTACTCCTGGCAGCAGGCGCAGACCCTCCAGCTCACCGTCGCCGTCACCGGCCAGGGAGCCGAAGGCCGCACCAAGGACGAGATCGACGCATGGGTCAGCAAGGCGCAGGGCGTCATGCTGTCCCGGCTCGAAAACGCCGTCGAGAAGCGGAACTGAGGCCTGGTGATGGACGATCTGCGACCCGCCGACCCCGCCCGGATCGGCGGTCACCGGCTCCTCGGCCGCCTCGGCGCCGGCGGCATGGGTGTCGTCTACCTCGGGCGCACCGACTCCGGAGCGCTCGCCGCGATCAAGGTCATCCTGCCCGGTCTCGCGGACGAGGACTTCCGGACCCGCTTCCGGCGCGAGACCGAGGCCGCCCGCCGGGTGGACAGTCCCTGGGCCGTACGGGTCATCGGCGCCGACACCGAGTCCGAACGCCCATGGCTGGCAACGGAGTTCGTCCCCGGCCCGACGCTCGTCGACGTCGTCGCCCAGTGCGGTCCGCTGCCCGTGCGCAGCGTCACGGTGCTGGGCCGGCTGCTGTCCCGCGCCCTGGCCGCCGTGCACGCCGCCGGGCTCGTCCACCGCGACGTCAAACCGGGCAATGTCCTGCTGACGGCCGACGGGCCCCGGCTGATCGACTTCGGGATCGCCCGCGCGGCCGACGCCACCGCCCTGACCGCCACCGGAGTCGTCGTCGGCACCCCCGGCTTCCTGCCGCCCGAGCAGGCATCCGGCCGCACCGCCGGACCGGCCGGGGACGTCTTCTCCCTCGGCTGCCTCCTCGGGTACGCGGCCACCGGCCGCCCGCCGTTCGGCACGGGGCCGGCCGACGCCCTGCTCTACCGGACCGTCCACGACGCGCCCGACCTCGACGGCGTCGAGGAGCCCCGGCTGCGCGCACTCCTGGAACGCTGTCTGGCCAAGGACCCCGCCACCCGCCCGTCCGCGTCCGCTCTCGACCGGCTGATGACCGAGGACGCGCCCACGGGGGAGCGAGCCACCTGGCTGCCCGAGGACGTCGTCCGGATCATCGCGGACCGGTCCGCCGCCGTGCTCGCCCTGCCCGGCATCGACGCCACCGTCGCCGAGGAGCCCCGCCCGCCGGAACCCGCGCCCGGCCGACGGCGTTTCCTGCTCTACGCGGCGGGCGGCGCCGCGGCCCTCGGCGCGGGCGCCCTCACTGCCGTACGCATCGGCGCCGACCGCTCCGGCGCCGGCGGCCCGGACGGGGAACCGGGCGGACGCCGCTGGATCGTCGGCGTGCACGCCGACCTGACCGGACCGCTGAGCGCCGCCGGGCGAGCCCAGGAGCGGGGCGTCCGGCTCGCCGTCGACCGCTTCAACTCCACCGGCGACCAGCCCTTCCGGCTCGCCGTGAAGGTCCTGGACGACACGGGGGACCCCACCCGCTCCGCCCGCGTCGCCGAGGAGTTCACCCGCGACCCGGAGGTCGCGGCGGTCATCGGTCCCACGAGTGACGCCGCGGCCGTCGCCGCGCTCCCCACGTACGACGAAGCGACCCTGCCGGTGCTGACGGTGTCGGCCCTCCAGATCGTCTTCCCGCCCCGGGCCAACGGCGCGCTCTTCCAGGCCGGTCCCTCCTACGCGTCCCTCTCGATGCCGATCGTCCACCGCCTCCTGACGCACCCCGGCACCGAGCGGCTGGGCATCCTGATCGACCGCGCCGGCGGGCAGGCCGCCTATCAGGCGGGCTACGCCGCGAACCTGATGACGCCCAGCCTCACCACGGGGACCACCCACCCCCGTGTGGTGCCCGCCGGGACGAGCGCCTTCGAACCGGTCGTCGCCGACCTCCTCGCCCACCGCAGCGACGCCCTCTTCTACGCCGGCGACGCGGCGGGCGCCTCCCGGGTCGCCCGCGTCCTGGGGGGCCTCTCCTTCGACGGACCGCGTATGGCCCAGCACACCGCCATGGGACGGGAGTTCCTGGAGCGCGCGGGCGCGGCGGCCGACGGCTGGGAGTTCGTCGCACCCTTCACCGACGCGAGCGCCCCGGCCGCCGCGACGTTCGCCGAGGCCCACCGCAAACGCTTCGGCGCCGAGCCCGCGGCGTGGTCGGCCGAGGCCTACGACGCCGCCGGTCTCGTCGCCCGTGAACTGGCCGCCCTGGCCGGCCGGGCGACGGCGAGCGCGCAGCCGAGCGCCGGGGCCTCCGGAGACGGCCACCCCGTCCGCACCCGGCTCACCGCCGCGATCGCCGCCTCCCGGTACGAAGGCGTCTCCCGGACCTATGCGTTCGACGAGGAGGGGCAGCAGCTCGTCGGCGAGGAAGCCCACGTGTACCGGGTGGAGGACGGCCGCTTCCGCTACCTCGGCGCGGCCGGGCAGCCGGAGCCGAAGAGCTGACGTGCGGCCCCTCACCCGGGAGGACCCCCGCACCGTCGGCCCCCATCGCACCCTCGCCCGGCTCGGCGCCGGCGGTATGGGAGTGGTCTACCTGGCACGCTCGCCGGGCGGGGCGCTCGCCGCGGTCAAGGTGATCCGGGCCGAACACGCCGCCGACCCGGGGTTCCGTACCCGCTTCCGGCGCGAGGCCGGGGCGGCGGGCCGGGTCGAGGGTCCGTGGGTGGTCCCGGTGCTCGGCGCGGACACCGAGGCCCGCGAGCCGTGGCTGGCCACCGCGTTCGTCCCCGGGCCCTCCCTGGCCCAGGTGGTGGCGGCCGGCGGCCCCCTGCCGACCATCACCGTCCGGGCGCTCGGGTGCCGGCTCGCGGAGGCCCTCGTCGCGGTCCACGAGGCCGGGCTGGTCCACCGCGACGTGAAACCCGGCAATGTGCTCCTCGCCCTCGACGGCCCGCGCCTCATCGACTTCGGGATCGCCCGGCACGAGGGCGCCACCGCGCTCACCGCCACCGACGCGGTGATCGGCACGCCCGGCTACCTCGCCCCCGAACAGGCGGTGGCCGGCCCGGTCGGCCCGCCGTGCGACGTCTTCTCGCTCGGCTGCGTGCTGGCGTACGCGACGACGGGCCGGCGGCCGTTCGGGGAGGGGGGCGCGGCCGGTGTCCTGTTCCGCACGGTCCACGAGGAGCCGGACCTGACGGGGGTGCCGCCCGAACTGCTGTCCCTGATCACCGCCTGCCTGAGCAAGGACCCGGAGGCCCGGCCGACGGCGGGGCGGATCGGCGACGACCTGGTGAGGGCCGGGGCTACGGGCGGGGGAGCCGAGGCCGCTCCGGGCGGGGGTGGCGATGGCGCTGGGCGCCCGTCTCCGGACCGGCGGGGTGCCGAGGCCCCTCCGGGGAGGGCTGGGGGCGGGGGTGCCGAGCGTGCCCCGGACCGGGCTCCGCCCCCGGAGCGGGAGACCGTTCCGCCCCTGGAGCCGGAGGTCGCTCCGCCCCCCGAGGCGGAGACCGCGACGCCCTCGGAGCCGGAGACCGCTCCGCTCCCGGAGGCGGAGACCGCGACGCCCTCGGTGCCCTGGCTCGCACCCCCCGGGCTCGCCGCGCTGGTCGCCGAGCGTTCCGCGGCGGCACTCGCCTTGCCGGACCCCGAGCCGCCGCCGCCCGTCACCTTCCCCCCGCCCGACGAGGAGGCGGCACGGCCGGCGGCGGGGCTCGCCCGGCGCAGGTTCCTGATCGCGGGCGGTGCCGCGGCCGTCGTGGTCACCGGTGGCGCCGGCGCGGCGTGGCTCGCCGGGCGGCGGTCCGGCGGGGCCGGGCCGGGCGCCGGCGCACCGCCCACGTACACGATCGGGCTCCAGGCCGACCTCAGCGGGCCCGGCCGGGGCACCGGCATCGCGCACCGGCGCGGCGTCCTGCTCGCGATCGCCGATCACAACGCCCGCGCCGGGACGACGTTCCGCCTCGCCCTGCGGACCGAGGACGACGCGGGGGACCCGGACCGGGCGCTTCGGGCGGCCGGCCGGCTGGGGGCAGCCCCCGGCCTCATCGCCACGATCGGGCCGACCGGCGCCGTACTCGCGGCCGACGTCGTGCAGCGGTACGCCGAGGCACAGCTCGCCCTCGTCGTCGTCGCGGCGGGCTCCACGACGGCGTCCGGGACGGCCGCCCACCTGTGCGTGACCCGGCCGTACGACCGCATGCTCACCCCGGGCCTCATCGGCTACGTCGCCCACACGCGTCCCGCCGCCCCCGTCCTCCTCGTCGAGGACGGGGGCGGCGCCCGCCTCGCAGGAGAGCTGGGCAGCGGGTTCCGCAACACCCCGCCCGCCGGCGTCACCCTCGCCGAACACGTTCTGCCACCGGGCGACGCGGGCTTCGCCGCGACCGCCCGCAAGGCCGTGGCAGGCCGCGCGGACGCCGTGGTGTTCGCCGGCGGCGACGCGACCCGGGCCGCCCGCCTGGCCACCGCACTGGCCCGCGAGGGCTACACCGGCGGCCGGGTCGCCGCCGGACCCGCCCTGGGGCCCGCCTTCCTCGACGAGGCGGGGGAGGCTGCCGACGGCTGGGTCTTCGCCGAGGCCTACGCCGACCCCGAGGCCCTCCCGTCGGCCGGGGCGTTCACCGCCGCCCACCGCGAACGCTTCGGCGCACCCCCGGCGACCTGGGCCGCCGAGGCGTACGACGCGGTCGGCCTCATCGCCCGTGCCGCCGCGACCACCGGCGGTCCGTGGGAGATCCGCGGCGGCATGGCTCGGCGGCTCCTGCGCACCGAGCACCGGGGGATCGTGCGTCGGCTCGCCTTCCGTCCGTCCATCCGCCAGGTGCGGTACGACAACGGGATCTTCCTGTACCGGATCGAGCAGGGCCGCCCCCGCTTCCTCGGCCCGTTCCGGGAGGTCCGGGAGGCGTCCGGCGGCAGCGGTCGGTGAAGCCCCGGCCAGGTGTGAAGATCTTCTGCGGCGGCGCTTAAGAAATCCTCGATGGACCGGGGACCCGTCCGTACGGCAGCCTTTTCGGTGACGGCCGGGGACGGCGCGTGGAGCTTTCCGAGATGCTCCGTCCCGTCCCGCCGAACCCCCACCATGGGGGGTGACACCCAAGACCACCCCGGGCCGCAGGGTCCTCCGACATGCCCCGCGGCCCGGGGTATTCACTCGCGTACCGACGTCAGGGAGCCACCGCCGTGAAGGCACTCGTCAAGCAGAAGGCCGAACCCGGACTGTGGCTGATGGACGTGCCGGAGCCGGAGTACGGCCCCAACGACGTCCTGATCAAGGTCCTGCGCACCGGTATCTGCGGCACCGACCTGCACATCCGCGCGTACGACGGCTGGGCCCAGCAGGCGGTCACCACCCCGCTGGTCCTCGGCCACGAGTTCGTCGGTGAGGTCGCCGCGACCGGCTCCGACGTCGCCGACATCGCCACCGGCGACCTGGTCAGCGGCGAGGGACACCTCGTCTGCGGCAAGTGCCGCAACTGCCTCGCCGGCCGCCGCCACCTCTGCCGCTCCACCGTCGGCCTCGGCGTCGGGCGGGACGGGGCGTTCGCGGAGTACGTGGTCCTGCCCGCCTCGAACGTATGGGTGCACCGGGTCCCCGTCGACCTCGACATCGCGGCGATCTTCGACCCGTTCGGCAACGCCGTGCACACCGCGCTCTCCTTCCCGCTGGTCGGCGAGGACGTCCTGATCACCGGCGCGGGCCCGATCGGCATCATGGCCGCCGCCGTCGCCCAGCACGCCGGCGCCCGCAACGTCGTCATCACCGACGTCAGCGAGGCCCGTCTCGCCCTCGCCCGCAAGGTCGGCGTCAGCCTCGCCCTGAACGTCGCGGAGAACACCATCGCGGACGGGCAGCGCGAACTCGGCCTGCGCGAGGGCTTCGACATCGGCCTGGAGATGTCCGGCCGCCCCGAGGCGATGCGCGACATGGTCGCGAACATGACGCACGGCGGCCGGATCGCCATGCTCGGCCTGCCCGCCGAGGAGTTCGCCGTCGACTGGGCCCGCATCGTCACCTCGATGATCACCGTCAAGGGCATCTACGGCCGTGAGATGTACGAGACCTGGTACGCCATGTCCGTCCTGCTGGAGGGCGGCCTCGACCTCAGCCCCGTGATCACCGGCAGGTACGGCTTCCGTGACTTCGAGGCGGCCTTCGACGACGCGGCGAGCGGCCTCGGCGGCAAGGTCATCCTCGACTGGACCGCCTGACGCGCCCGGCGCCTCCACCGGTCTGCCACCTGATCTCCTGGTCCGTTACCTGATCTCTTAAGGAATCCGCATGTTCGACTCCGTACGCGACGATCTGCGCACCACCCTCGACGAGATCCGCGCCGCCGGGCTGCACAAGCCCGAGCGCGTGATCGGCACCCCGCAGTCCGCGACCGTCGAGGTCACCTCCGGCGGCCGCCCCGGCGAGGTCCTCAACTTCTGCGCCAACAACTACCTCGGCCTCGCCGACCACCCCGAGGTCGTCGCCGCCGCCCACGAGGCGCTCGACCGCTGGGGCTACGGCATGGCCTCGGTCCGGTTCATCTGCGGCACCCAGGAGGTCCACAAGGAGCTGGAGCAGCGGCTCTCGGCCTTCCTCGGCCAGGAGGACACGATCCTCTACTCCTCCTGCTTCGACGCCAACGGAGGAGTCTTCGAGACCCTGCTCGGCCCCGAGGACGCGGTCATCTCCGACGCCCTCAACCACGCCTCGATCATCGACGGCATCCGGCTCTCCAAGGCCAAGCGCCACCGCTACGCCAACCGCGACATGGCCGAGCTGGAGACGCAGCTCAAGGAGGCCTCCGGGGCGCGCCGCCGCCTCATCGTCACCGACGGCGTCTTCTCCATGGACGGGTACGTCGCCCCGCTCCAGGAGATCTGCGACTTGGCCGACCGCTACGACGCCATGGTCATGGTCGACGACTCCCACGCCGTCGGCTTCGTCGGCCCCGGCGGCCGCGGCACCCCCGAACTGCACGGCGTGATGGACCGGGTCGACATCATCACCGGCACCCTCGGCAAGGCGCTCGGCGGAGCCTCCGGCGGTTACGTCGCGGCCCGCGCGGAGATCGTCGCCCTGCTGCGCCAGCGCTCGCGCCCGTACCTCTTCTCCAACACCCTCGCCCCGGTCATCGCCGCGGCCTCCCTCAAGGTCATCGACCTGCTGGAGTCCGCCGGGGACCTGCGCGAGCAGCTCGCCGCGAACACCGAGCTCTTCCGTACCCGGATGACCGCGGAGGGCTTCGACATCCTGCCCGGCGACCACGCCATCGCCCCCGTGATGATCGGCGACGCCGGCCAGGCGGGCCGCATGGCGGAACTGCTCCTGGAGCGCGGTGTGTACGTGATCGGCTTCTCGTACCCCGTCGTGCCGCAGGGCGCGGCCCGCATCCGGGTCCAGCTCTCGGCCGCGCACTCCGCCGCCGACGTGAACCGTGCCGTGGACGCGTTCGTCGACGCGCGGGCCGCCCTGGAGGCGGAAGGCGCCTGACCGGCCCGCCCGGGGCCCCGGACCCGCCCGACCCGGTCGGCGCTCGCGCCTGACCGGGTCGGTGGTTCCGCCGCCACCTGGGACAATGGGCACATGATCGATGCGCGGCGGCTGCGAATCCTCCGTGCGGTGGCCGACCACCGCACGGTGACCGCGGCCGCCGCCGCGTTGTACCTGACCCCCTCCGCCGTCTCCCAGCAGCTCGCCGCCCTGGAGCAGGAGACCGGCCACCGCCTCGTCGAACGCGGATCGCGCGGGGCCCGGCTCACCGCCGCCGGGGAGATCCTGCTGAGCCACGCCAACCTGGTCCTCGCCCAGCTGGAGCGGGCCGAGGCGGAGCTGGCCGACTACAGCGCGGGCGTCGCCGGTACGGTCACGGTCGCCGCGTTCGCCACCGGCATCGGCCTCGTCCTCGCCCCCGCCCTCACCGAGCTGGCCCGCACCGCGCCCGGCATCCGGGTCAAGGTCCAGGACGCGGAGGGCGACGCGAGCGTGCCGATGGTGCTGGACCGGCAGGTGGATGTGGCGGTCGCCGTCGAATACCGGGGCGCGCCGGCCGAGGACGACCGCAGGCTCACCCGCGTCCCGCTGTACTCGGAGCCGTTCGACGCCGTGCTCCCGGTGGGCCACCGCCTCGCCGACCAGGACCAGGTCGCCGTCGCGGACCTGGCGAAGGACCCGTGGATCGGGCCGTACCCGGGCAACCCCTGCCATGACGTGGTGGTCCTGGCCTGCGAGTACGCCGGTTTCGCCCCGCGCCTGGACCACTCGTCGGACGACTTCCACGCGGTGGTCGCCCTGGCCGGGGCCGACGCCGGAGTGGCCCTGGTGCCCCGCTCCGCGCTGCGCGGGATGGAGCTGACCGGGGTGGTCGTCCGCCCGGTCGAGGGCAGCGCCCCCACCCGCCGGGTCTTCGCCGCCGTGCGCCAGGGGGCGGAGAGGCATCCGCTGATCCGGCCGGTGCTGGACGCGATGGAGACGGTGGCCCTGCGCGAAGCGGGCCTGGCCGCCCGGTCGTGACCCGAGAGCCGCGGGCCTCGGCCGGGGGTGGTCCGGCCCGAGGCCTGTACGTCGGCGGCCTGCCCTTCTGGCTCGGCTCCGGGCGGTCCGTCCTGAGGTCTGTCCCGGGCGGCCTGTCCCCCGGGGGCTTGCCCCGCACCACGGGGGCCCGCGCCACCGGCCAGGAGGCCCCTGGGACGGTTGACCGGCACCCGTGCCACCGGCACCCGTGCCCCGGGACCTGCGCCCCCGTTCAGGCGCCCCCGTTCCGGCGCCCCCCGGGTACGGTTCGCCGGAACCCCTGCCACCCGCGCCCTGCCGCCGCCCCGGCCGGCCGCCCCGGGTCGTAGGCGATCTGCCAGCAGACCAGCGCCACCAGGATCCAGATCGTCACCCAGGCCGGCAGCTCCACGCCGAGCGGGGCCAGCGCGACCGAGACCGTCAGGCAGGGCAGTGCCCAGCCCAGGAGCCAGAGCCGGTCGGACCGGTCCGCGAGCGGCAGCGCCGCCACCAGGCCGGCCGCGAAGTACCCGGCCATCGCCCCGCACAGCAGCCAGTGCTGCTCCTCGGGCAGGACGTCGTCGACATGCGTGATCGCTGATCCCAGTGCGGTCGCCAGAGCGACCAGGAAGCCGGTCATCAGGGCGTGCAGCAGCATCGCCAGCCTCGGCGCGAGCGCGCCTCTGCGCAGGTGCGGGATGCCGTTGGTGCCGTAGATCAGACTCAGCGCGCAGATCGAGGCCAGCAGCCCGAACGCGCCGAGCCCGGTGGCGGCGAGCGGTCCGTCCCAGGCGTCCCGCTCCGACGCCGCGTTGATGATCTGGATGACGCCCTCGCCCAGCACGATGATCACGTACAGGCCGAGCCGTTCGCTCATGTGCGCCGTGTCGATCCGCGACTCGCCGATCCGGGGCGGTCCGGCGACCGGTCCGTGCGCGGGGCACGGCGGCGGGCGGCCGCCGCGGCGGCGTGCGGCGCGTTCGCCGGCCCGGCGCAGGGCGCGCTCGCGGGTGGAGATGAGCAGGGTGACGATGTCCAGCGCGATGCCGAGCGCCCAGAGCCAGTAGCGCAGCGGGGTGTCCACGAAGAGCGAGACGAGCCAGGGCACGGCCCCCGCCCCGAACTGGGCCAGCGGCCAGTCCACCACGATGCTGCCGCGCTGCCAGACCCGGCCCGCCTGCCAGCGCAGCGCGACATAGGCGACGACGAAGGCGATCGCGTGGCTGGACCGGACCGTGTGCACGGAGGCGGCCATCACGGCCATGCCGAACATCGCGAGCAGCAGGGTGCGGAGCCGGGTTTCGGAGGCCGCGATGTCCCCGTAGACGGCGATCCCGGCCCAGGTGGTCCAGAAGGCCAGGTAGAGGACCGTGTAGAGCGCGAGGTCCGTCAGATGCGGTCCGTCGTGCAGCAGTTGGGCCAGCTGGCCCGCCCCGGCGACGACGACGAGGTCGAAGAACAGCTCGTTCCATTCGGCGTGCCGCTCGGCGGGCGCGGCGCTCCCCGTCTCCGGGGACTCCTTCGACTCCATGCACTCATGGTCGTCGGAGGGCGTCGTGCCGCGCCTCGGCTGTGGGCCGAATGGCGACGGCTCAGACGGCGGGCTGGAGCAGGTCCCACCGGTTGCCGTACAGGTCCTCGAAGACCGCGACCGAGCCGTACGCCTCGTGGCGCGGCTCCTCCAGGAAGCGCACCCCGGCCGCGCGCATCCGTGCGTGGTCGGCCGCGAAGTCCTCGGTGTGCAGGAAGAACCCGACCCGGCCGCCCGTCTGCGCCCCGACGGCCGCGCCCTGCGCCGCGTCCTTCGCGCGGGCGAGCAGCAGCCCCGTGCCGTCCGCCGCCCCGCGCGGGCGCACCACCACCCAGCGGCTGCCGTCGCCCCGGTCGGTGTCTTCGACCAGGTCGAAGCCGAGCGCGTCGCGGTAGAACGCGAGCGCCTCGTCGTAGTCGCGGACGACCAGGGTGACCAGGGCGATGCGGGACATGGGCGGCCTTTCGGGAGGCTGAACGGCGCGGGGGAGGGGCGGGCGAGCCGGGACGTTGAAGTTATACGTAACACTAACGCTTCGGTCGCCGTCCGCCGGGCACAATGCGCCGCATGGACTTCGTGGACGCGACGAGCACCGGCGGCCGGGCCGCGCTGAACGACCGGGCCCGTGCGCTCGCCGGCGCCGGACAGCGGCGCATCCTCGGGATCGCGGGCCCGCCCGGTGCCGGCAAGTCCACCCTGGCGGACCGGCTGGTCGCGGCCCTGGACGGACGCGCCGCCCTCGTCCCCATGGACGGCTTCCATCTGGCGGCCGCCGAGCTGGACCGCCTCGGCCGCGCCGGCCGCAAGGGTGCGCCGGACACCTTCGACGCGGCCGGGTACGCGGCGCTGCTGCGGCGGCTGCGGACGCCGGACCCGGTGCACGCGGTCTACGCCCCGGCCTTCGACCGGTCCCTGGAGGAACCGGTCGCGGGGTCGCTGCCGGTCCCGCCGGACGTCCCTCTCGTCGTCACCGAGGGCAACTACCTGCTGCTCGACGACGGCCCCTGGGCCCCGGTGCGCGGGCTGCTGGACGAGGTGTGGTTCCTGGATCTCGACCCCGAGGTCCGGGTGCGCCGGCTGGTCGACCGGCATGTGCACCACGGCAGGCTCCGGCGCGACGCCGAGGAGTGGGTGGCCCGGTCCGACGAGGCGAACGCCCGGCTGGTGGAGCGGGGCCGTGACCGGGCGGACCTGATCGTGCGGCTGCCCGACGGGCGACGGCGGTCGAGGGCCGACGGCTGACGCCCGGCCGGGCACGCCGGAGCCGGACGCGTCGGAGCCGGGCACGTCGGCCGCGATCTGACCGCGGGCGCCGGCCCGCAAGCCGACCGCGGCCACGGAAGAGGGCCTGCCGAACCGCAAGCCGACCGCAGGCACGGAAGGGGGCCTGGCGAACCGGAAGCCGGTCGTGGGCAGACCGACACCGCCATGGCGCCCGGAAGCCGGTCGTGCGCACGCCGGTGTCCCGCGAGCGCCCGCAAGCGGGACGCGGACACGCCGGGGCCGGGCGCGTCGGCCGGGCAGGCGCTCGCGTACGCCCGTGGCCGTAATCGCCGCCTGGGAAAGCGGTCGCGCACGCCCGTGCCCGGACACGCGGCAGGAAGGCGGTCGCGTGCGCCACGCCGTACGGGCAGGATGCTGTGTGCCGTGTCGCACCGCCAGGAGGCCCTGATGCCGAGCCCGAGCCCGTCCGCCCAGCCGTCCGCCGCACCCCAGCCCTTCACCGCCGAGGACTACCGGGCCCGGATGGCGCGGGCCGCCGAGTCCGCCGCCGAGGCCGGGCTCGCCGGGGTGATCGTCGCGCCGGGGCCCGACCTCGTCCACCTCACCGGCTACCGCCCGGTGAGCACCGAGCGCCTCACCCTCCTCGTGCTGCGGGCCGGCCACGACCCGGTGCTGGTCGTCCCGACCCTGGAGGCCCCCGACGCGGCCGCCGCCACCGGGGCGCCCGCGCTGACGCTGCGCGACTGGACCGACGGCAAGGACCCGTACGGGGTGACCGCCCCGCTGCTGGACGCCGAGGGCCGCTTCGGGGTCAGCGACAACGCCTGGGCGATGCATCTCCTGGGCCTTCAGCGGGAGTTGCCCGGAACCTCCTACACCGCGCTCACCGAAGCCCTCCCGATGCTCCGCGCCGTGAAGGACGCCGCCGAGCTGGAACGGCTCGCCGCCGCCGGGGCCGCCGCCGACGCCACGTACGAGGAAATCCTCAGGGTGCGCTTCTCCGGACGCCGGGAGGTCGACGTGGCCATGGATCTCGCGGCGCTGCTGCGGGAGTTCGGGCATTCCCAGGTCGATTTCACCGTCGTCGGATCGGGCCCCAACGGAGCCAACCCGCACCACGAGGCGGGCGAACGCACCATCGAGCGCGGCGACATGGTCGTCCTCGACTTCGGCGGCCTGAAGCACGGTTACGGCTCCGACACCTCTCGTACGGTCCATGTCGGCGAACCCACCGCCGAGGAGCAGCGGGTCCACGACATCGTCCGCGAGGCCCAGCGGGCGGGCTGCGCCGCCGTCCGGCCCGGCGTCGCCTGCCAGGAGATCGACCGGGCCGCGCGCGCGGTGATCACCGAGTTCGGCTACGGCGACCGGTTCATCCACCGCACCGGCCACGGCATCGGCGTCACCACCCACGAACCGCCCTACATGATCGAGGGCGAGGAGCAGCCGCTCGTCCCCGGCATGTGCTTCTCCGTGGAACCGGGGATCTACCTCCCCGGCCGCTTCGGCGTCCGGATCGAGGACATCGTGGCGGTGACCGAGGACGGCGGCCGACGCCTCAACACCACCGGCCGTGAGCTCGCCGTCGTGGAGTAGCGGCGCAGGGAGGGGAGTTCAGTCGTCCGCGAGGACCACACAGGACTCCGGCGGCAGATGCAGCACCCCGTCCGGCCCCGGTGCCCCGACCGGCTCCCAGGCCGCCAGCACCCGCCCTCCGGAACGCCGGTGGCGACCGAGGCCGAGCGGGATCGCCGCAGGCCCGTCCGCCAGGTTCACCACGATCCGCAGATCCCCTCGGCGGTAGGCGAACCACCGCGCCTCCTCGTCGAACGCGGTCTTCACCGAGGCCAGATCCGGATCGTGCAGATCGGGCAGCGTCCGCCGCAGCGCGATCAGCTCGCGGTACCAGGAGAGCAGCCGTGCGTGCGGTTCGCGCTCCGGCTCCGACCAGTCGAGGCAGGACCGGTCCCGGGTCGCGGGGTCCTGCGGGTCGGGGATCTCCTCCTCGGCCCAGCCGTGCGCCCCGAACTCCCGCCGCCTGCCGTTGCGCACCGCCTCGGCCAGCTCCGGGTCCGTGTGGTCGGTGAAGAACTGCCAGGGGGTGCGCGCCCCCCACTCCTCGCCCATGAACAGCATCGGGGTGAAGGGGCCGGTCAGCACGAGCGCGGCGGCGCACGCCTGAAGGCCGGGGGAGAGCGCGGAGGCCAGCCGGTCGCCCAGCGCCCGGTTGCCGATCTGGTCGTGCGTCTGGGCGTAGCCGACGAAGCGGTGCGCCGGGGTGCGGGACACGTCGACCGGGCGGCCGTGGGTCCGGCCCCGGAAGCTGGACCACGTCCCGTTGTGGAAGAACGCCGACGTCACCGTCTTGGCGAGGGCGGCCAGCGGCGCCCGTGCGAAGTCGGCGTAGTAGCCCTGGGATTCCCCGGTGAGCGCGGTGTGCAGGGCGTGGTGGAAGTCGTCGTTCCACTGGGCGTGCAGCCCGAGACCGCCCGCCGGACGCGGGGTCGTGGTGCGCGGATCGCAGAGATCGGACTCGGCGATCAGCCCCAGCGGCCGTCCCAGCTCCACCGCCAGCGCGTCGACCGCCGCCGCCAGCTCCTCCAGGAAGGTCAGCGCCCGGGTGTCGGCCAGCGCGTGCACCGCGTCGAGCCGCAGCCCGTCCAGCCGGTAGTCGCGCAGCCAGGCCAGGGCGCTGCCGATCAGGAACGCCCGCACCTCGTCCGAGCCCGGCGCGTCCAGATTGACCGCCGCGCCCCACGGGGTGTGGTGGGTGTCGGTGAAGTACGGGCCGAAGGCGGGGAGGTGGTTGCCGGAGGGCCCCAGGTGGTTGTGGACGACGTCCAGGACCACCCCGAGCCCCAGCCCGTGCGCCGTGTCGACGAAGCGTTTCAGCCCCTCGGGTCCGCCGTACGGCTCGTGCACCGCCCACAGCGAGACGCCCTCGTACCCCCAGCCGTTGACGCCCGGGAACGGACAGAGGGGCATCAGCGACACATGGGTGACCCCCAGCTCCGCCAGATGGCCCAACCGGGCCGCCGCCGCGTCGAACGTGCCTTCCGGGGTGTATGTCCCCACGTGCAGCTCGTACAGCACGGCCCGGTTCAGCCGCCGCCCCGCCCAGCCGTCGCGCCAGGCGTACGCCTCCTGGTCGACGACCGCGCTCGGGCCGTCGGGCCCGTCCGGCTGACGCCGCGAACGGGGGTCCGGCAGCAGGGGGCCGTCGTCCACCCGGAAGCCGTACCGGTCCCCGTCCGAGGCCTCCGCCCGAGCCGTCCACCAGCCCTCGCGCCCCGCGTCACGCTCCATCGGGGACCGTACGTCCGCCGCCTCCAGCACGACCGAGTCCGCGTCGGGGGCCCACACCTCGAACTGCATCCACCACTCCTCGTCCCTGGGCGAGGGCGCGCGGCCGCCCCGGGCGGGCTCCACGATCCTCGCGACAGGCTCTGTTGCCGCCCGCCACCGGCCATTAAGGTCTGGTCCTGATCATTGCCCGGCGAGGCGCCCGCTCATACGGATTCCCACGTACGGCTGCTGGAGGCCGCGATGTCCCTGCCGATCTTCCCGCCCGGCTTCCTCTGGGGAGCCTCGTCCTCCGCGTTCCAGACCGAGGGGGCGGTGGACACGGACGGCAAGGGCCCCTCCGGCTGGGACGCCTTCGCCGCCCGGCCCGGCCGGATCAAGGACGGCACCGACACCACCCGGGGCACCGGCTTCCACGCCCGCTACCGCGAGGACGTCGCCCTGCTGGCCGGGCTCGGCGCCGACGCCTTCCGGTTCTCCGTCAGCTGGCCCCGTGTGGTGCCCGGCGGCAGCGGGGCCGTCAACGCCGACGGGCTCGACTTCTACGACCGGCTCGTCGACGAGCTGTGCGCGCACGGCATCACCCCCGCCCCGACCCTCTACCACTGGGACACCCCGCTCCCGCTGGAGGAGGCGGGCGGCTGGCTCGACCGGGACACCGCCCACCGCTTCGCCGAGTACGCGGGCATCGTCGCCGAACGCCTGGCCGACCGGGTCCCGCTGTGGATCACGATCAACGAACCCGCCGAGGTCACGCTCCTCGGCTACGCGCTCGGCGAGCACGCCCCCGGCCGCCGGCTCCTCTTCGACGCCCTGCCCGCCGCCCACCACCAGCTCCTCGCCCACGGCCTCGCCGTCCGCGCCCTGCGGGCGGCGGGCGCGGACAACATCGGGGCCGCCTTCTCGCACGCCCCGGTCTGGACGGCCGGGGACAGCGACGAGGACCGCTTCGGCGCGGAGCTGTACGACACCCTCACCAACTGGCTCTTCGCCGATCCCGTGCTCACCGGCCGCTATCCGGACGAGAACCTCGCCGCCCTGATGCCGGGCCCGGTCGCCGACGACCTGAAGATCATCTCCACCCCGCTCGACTGGTACGGGGTCAACTACTACAACCCGACCCTCGTCGGCGCACCCCGCCCGGAGGCCCTGGAGACCTTCTCCGGCTTCACCATGCCCGCCGAACTCCCCTTCGGAATCCGGGAGATCGAGGGGTACGAGAAGACCGGCTTCGGCTGGCCCGTCGTCCCCGAGGGCCTCACGGAGATCGTCACCACCCTGCACGCCCGCTACGGCGACCGCCTCCCGCCGCTCTACATCACGGAGAACGGCTGCGCCCTGGAGGAAGCCCACGCCGACGACCGCCGCATCGCCTACCTGGAGAGCCACCTCACCGCGCTGCGCGCCGCGATGGACGCCGGGGCGGACGTACGCGGCTACTTCACCTGGTCGCTGACCGACAACGTGGAGTGGACGGAGGGGGCCTCGCAGCGGTTCGGGCTGGTCCACATCGACTACGAGACCCTGGCCCGTACGCCCAAGCGGTCCTACGCCTGGTACCGGGATCTGATCCGCGCCCAGAAGACGCAGGACACGCGGCGGACCCCGGCCGCCCGGAAGGAGAATCCGACGGCCGAAAAGGCTTACGTGACGCCCCCCGAGTGATCGATACTTCCCGCCATGGTCGCTTCATGGTGGTCCCGGGCCCGACTGGGGATCTTCGTTCACTGGACACCCGCATCCGTCCCCGGCTGGGCCCCGCCCTACGCCCCCGCCGGCGAACTCCCGGCGGCGGGCCGGCGTGCGCCGCTGGCCTGGACCTCGTACGCGGAGTGGTACGAGAACGCGCTCCGCTTCCCCGGCTCGCCTGCCGCCGCCCACCACCGCGCCACCTACGGCAACCGCCCGTACACCGACTTCGGCCGCGACTTCGAGGACGGGCTCGCCGCCTGGGACCCGGCGGCCTGGGCCCGCTCCTTCCGCGAGGCCGGGGCCGGATACGCGGTCCTGGTCACCAAGCACCACGACGGCTTCTGCCTCTGGCCCTCGGAGACCGAGAACCCGCACCGCACCGGCTGGCACACCACCCGGGACGTGGTCGGCGAGTTCGCCGAAGCCGTACGGGCCGAGGGGCTGCGCTTCGGCGTCTACTACTCCGGCGGGCTCGACTGGACCTTCGACGACCGGCCCATCGGCACGGCGGCCGACATGTTCTCCGCCGTCCCGCGCGGACGCTACCCCGCCTACGCCGACGCGCAGATGCGGGAGCTGATCCGCCGCTACCGGCCCGACATCCTCTGGAACGACATCGCCTGGCCCGCCTCCGCCGGCGAGATCCGCTCGCTGGTCGACTTCTACCGCTTCACCGTCCCCCACGGCGTCGTCAACGACCGCCTCCTGCCCTACGCACCGCACTGGCGAGGACTGGGCCTGCCGGGCGCGAAGGCGCTGTACAACTGGTGGGACCGCCGGACGGTGGCGCAGGGCGAGGGCTTCGTCCCGCGCACACCGCCCGTCTTCGACTTCCGCACGCCGGAGTACGCCCGTTACGAGGGCTCCGACCCGTACGAGATCACCCGGGGCGTCGACCACAGCTTCGGCTACAACCGCAACTCCGGCCCCGACGCCTTCATCGGCCGCGAGGCGCTGACCTCACTGGTCCGCGACACGGCGGCCGACGGCGGCAACGTCCTGCTCAACGTGGGGCCGCGCGGCGAGGACGCGACGATCCCCGCCGAGCAGCGGCTGCGCCTGGAGTGGCTGGCCGAGGAGGCCGGGGCCCTCACGCCAGATGGACCCACTCCTGGATGACCGGGTATCCGGCACGGGCGAACGCGGCGGCCATCGGCGCGTTCCCCTGGTCCGTCGCCCCCGCGACGAACTCGGCGCCCTGCTCGACCAGGAAGCGCGTGCACTCCACCAGCAGGTCGTAGCCGTACCCGTGCCCGCGCGCCTCGGGCACGACCCCGATGAAGCCGACGCAGGGCCCCGACGGGTTGTGCGCGGGCACCTGGATGCCGGCCACCTCCCCGTCCGGCGTGTACGCGAGGCGCCACCACTCCCGCGGCGAGGGGCACCAGTGAAAGAAGTCCAACTCCTCGCGCGCCGCCGCGTCCAGACCGCCGGGGCCCTCGACGGCCTTGCGGGCGTGGGCGTCCAGCGTCGCCGAGTGCACCCGGCGCAGCACATCGAGGACGACCTCGTCGTCCGGCTCCGGGCGGTAGGTGAGCCGGCCCGTCCGCTCGGGCAGCGGGCAGCCGGGGGTCCAGCGGTAGCGGTAGCGCTCGACCAGCGGCTCCATCCCGGCCGCCGTCGCGGCGGCGACCCGCTCCTCGACGGCGGCCCGCGCCGCCGGGTCGTCCCGCCATCCGGCGGGCGCGATCAGCTCGTACTCCTTGTCGAACGGGGCGCGGCGCAGGAGTTCGGCACCCGCCTCCGCCTCCCCGTCCGCGAAGTCGAACCAGTTGAGCACGACGGGCTCGGTGTCCCCGGGCCCGCCCCACCAGGCGGCCCTGGCGACCACCCTGCCGTCGCGCAGGGCGACCCACGACCAGTCGGGGCGGTACTCGCCGCCGTCGGCGGTCGAGGTGTAGGGGTGGCCGAAGGCGGCCCGGCCGACGAAGGGGCTGTCCTGGAACGTGCTGAAGAGTGCGGCGTCGCTCGGCGTGAGCGCGCGGATGACCACATCGGTCATGAAGGTGTCCTCCGGGACGGAATGCCGCGCTCCCGGTCAGACGGGGTCCGACACCGCCCGGCGGACGGGACGGGAGCGCGAAAGTGGTGTACTGCGATTGCTGGTGTGGTTGTTCGCGCGCATGTCTCTCGCCTCCTTCCACGACGGGCGTCAGGTGTCGAAGCAGACCGTAGCCACCACCGACATCCGCCGTCCACCGAATATCCGGCGAGCATCCGGGTCCCTGCTCGCGGGCGCGCCCGGGCCCCTCACCCCCGGTCGCGGCTCCGGCGCTGCAACGCCTCGCGGCGCCTTCGGAGCGCGGCCTGCCGACGGTGGACGGCCTTGCGCTCGCGGGCCCGCCTCCGGTCCTCGGGCGTACGGTGCTTGCGCGGGCTGACGAAGACGACCATCGCCAGCCCACCGAAGACCACGAGCACCAGGAGCGCGACGACCACGCCCAGGACCGTGACGCCCGCCGGTTCGCCCGCCGCCAACGCCGACCACGCGTTCATCCGGTGTGCTCCTCGCTCTTCTCCGCGTCCCACACCATGGTGAAGGCCCGCTCGAAGTTGACGTACCCGAGCCGCTCGAAGGACTTCGCCATCGGTACGTTGCCGAGGTCGGTCGCCGCCCGGATCCGGTCCACGCCCTCGGCCGCCAGCACCCTGGTCCCCTCGGCGAGGAGATCGTCGATGTACCCGTGGCCGCGCCGGGCGGGCAGCACCCCGATGTAGGCGATGATCGGGTGGTAGTTGTTGCGGGCCGGGATCACGAAGCCGACCGGTTCGCCGGTGGGCAGTTCCGCGATCCGCCACCAGGCCGTCGGGGTCGAGTACCCCGCCAGCTCCTCGTCGTAGTGTTTCGCCGCCGCCGCGCGGGCGTCGAGTCCGGACGCCAGATCCGCCTGCCCATGGGCATCGAGGGTGCCCTCCATCACGGGCGTCATCAGCGCCAGCAGATCGTCCCGGCCGGTGACCGGGCGGAACACCAGCCGGCCGGAATCCACGGGCACCGGCGTACCGGCTCGCCACTCCAGCCGCAGCCGCTCGACCAGCATCCGCGCCCCGGTCGCCTCCACCGCCGCGATCCGCGCCCCGACGGACTCCCGGGCCACCGGGTCCTCGCGCCAGTCCGGCGGTACGAAGCGCCCGTACCCCGGCCGCCGCGCACCGGCCGGAACCACGGCCTCCGTCGCCGTCTCCAGCAGCCGGACGCCGATCGCGACCCGCTCCGGGGCGGGCAGTGCGTCGTCCAGGTCGAAGAAGTCCAACGCCAACGGCGCGCCGCCCGGCGCGTTCGTCCACCAGGCCGCCCTGGCGACGACCCGCTCGCCGTCCAGAGCGACCCACATCCACTCCGGGAGGCGGCGTCCGGTGGCGAGGTCGTCGGCCAGCTCGTGGTCGAGTACGTACGAAAGGCTCTGGAACAGCGCGAGTTCTCCGGTCCCGGTGAGCGGACGGAAGGTCAGGCGCGATGACACAGGGGGCACACGGTCTCCTCGTCGTGGGTGAGCGGCAGACCCTAGCAACGGGATCCGGCTGCCGTCCTGTGAGAAAGCGGCGCAGGTCAGCGCGAGAGCCGGCAGGGGCTCGTCTGGACACCCCGAGCCCTTCGGCCCGACAATCGTCGACGTGACGTCCTCCTTCGAGTCCCACACGAGTTCCGCGCGGCTGTCGGACGCCCAGCGCGACCGTGTCGTCGGCGTGCTCCGCGAGGGCGCCGCACAGGGCAAGCTGTCGCACGACACCTTCCTGCGGCGGATGGAACTCGCCCTCGTCGCCCGCCGCCCGGAGGAACTGGCCGCCCTCACCGCCGACCTGGAGAACGGCGGCCGCTGGTCGAAGGGCCTGGTCCGCGCGGTGGGCGGGATCTCCGCCTTCCCCGGGCGGCTGCGCCGTGCCTGGCAGACCGAACGGCTCCCCAAGCTGCTGCTCCCCGCGCCCGGCCCGTATCCGCTGCTCATCGGCCGCGACCCGGCGAACGGACTGCGCCTCAACCACGAGACGGTGTCCCGGCTGCACGCCGAGCTGTCCGCCCAGAACGGCCGCTGGGTGCTGCGCGATCTCGGCTCCACCAACGGCACCTGCGTCAACGGCCAGCGGCTCGTCGGCTCCATCCCGGTGCGCGACGGCGACCAGGTGAGCTTCGGCCGGATGAGCTTTCGCCTCACTGCTCCGGACCGGCTTCCCGTGCCGTCGTCCGGGCCGCAGGACCCACGGCCCGAACTGCCGCCGCAGGCGGCCCGGCCGCCCGCAGCCGCATCGCCGCCGCCGCGCCCACCGCGCGCCCCCGAACTCCCGCGGCACGGCTCCGCACCCCTGCCGGACGGACCCGGCCGCCCGCAGCAGGGCCCTGGTCTTCCTCCGCCCTGAGCCAGGGCCACGGTCTTCCGCCGTCCTGAGCACGGGCTCCGACGCCGGCCCGCGAAGCTCCCTGTCTCCGGCCCGGCCCCGCAAAGCCCCAGGTCTCCGGCCCGGCCCGCGAAGCTCCCCATGTCCGGCCCGGCCGCAAAGCCCCAGGTCTCCGGCCCGCCCCCTGGGTTCCGCTCCCTGTGCCGCCCGGTGCCCCCCTCATCACCCGCCGACCTGACCCGCCCCCTGGGCCCCGCCCGTTGGTCCGCCTGGCGCCCCCGTCGCCCGTCGCCCGACCTCACGGCCCGCCCCTGGGCCCCGCTCACCGGCCCGCCCGGCCCCGCCGCCCGCCACCCGTCCCCACGACGCGCCCCCTGCGCCCCGGCGAACCCTCACCCGAACGGCCGACCGCCGACTGCGGCGCGCCCCCGTCGGTGGTCCGCTGGGAGGACGCGCGCCGACCGCCGGCGCACCGAATCCCGGGGGTGCGGGATGCCGGTCGAACGCCCCGACGCCCTGCCCGCCGCCCGGCGTCCGCACCGGCTCTCGGGCGGGCTGCCGGGTCTGCTGGCACCGGGGGCCACGACGGATCCGTACCGGCTGCGCCTCTACCGCCTGCTGCGCACCGACTACCCCCTCGGCTACGACCCGGCCCTCGGCGCCTGGCTGCTGAGCCGGTACGGGGACGTGGCCCTGGCTCTCACGGACCCCCGGTTCACCGGCTATCCGCACGACGGCGCTCCGCGTGGCCGGGCCCCCGTCCCGCTCGGCCTGTGCCGGGGCAGTCTGGTCTGCGCACCGCTGACCGTGCCGTGGAGCACCGCCGAACCCGCTGTCGAGCGCACCGCCTACGTCCTGGCCCGCCGGATCGCCGGGCGCGACCGGGCGGACCTGGTCGCCGACTTCTGCCGGTGGCTGCCCGCCGGGGCCGCCGTCGCGGCGGCGGGGCTCGCGCATCCGGAGCTGAGCGCCCTGCCCCGGGGCAGCCGCCAGGGGCGTGCCGTCGGGGGAGCCGCTGACTGCACCGGGTCCACCGCGCTCCGCGAGCATGCGCTCGCCTCCTTCCTGGCGAACATGCTCGACGACCCCGACCTGCTGGCCGCCGCGACCGCCGGGGAAGCGGGCGGGGGCGCGCGGGGGGAGGGCTCCGGGTCGCTGCTCGGCCGGGCCTGGGCGGAGACGCTGCGCCGCGATCCGCCCGTCCAGATCGTGCTGCGCCGTACCCGTACGGAGGTCGCCGTCAGCGGGGGCACCCTCCCCGCCGACGCGCCCGTGGCCTGTCTCATCGGCGCGGCGGGCCGCGACCCGGCCCGGTTCGCCGCACCCGACCGGTTCGACCCGCTGCGTGCCGACGCCGACCCGCTCCTCATCGGTCCGGCCGGCTGCCCCGCCGCCCTCCTCGGCAGGCTGGAGGCCGAACACGGCCTGCGGGCCCTGCTGACGGCGATGCCCGGCATCCGCTGGGCCGACGGCTTCCGACCGGTGGCGGGCGGCCTCCTCACCCGTGGCCCGAGGACCCTGCTCGTACGCCCGTCCTGACGGGCGGGAGCACGGCCGCCCCCGTGCCGTACGGGCGGCTTCGTACGGTGCGGGCGTCCCCGTGGCGGTGCGGGCTGCCCCGTACCGGGCGACAGCCCCCGTGCGGGGCGGGCGACGCCTGGACGGAGAAGCGGGTCCGCTCCCCGGCAGGAGACCACCCTGTCGGGAACCGGCCGCCGGCAGCTCCGCCAAGGGAGCGGCGGGTGGGCAGCCCGCCGACCGGAGACCGCTCCGCAGCTCCCCTCGGCCGGGAGCCCCGCCGCAAGAGCGGCCGGGTCGGGAACCCCGCCGCAAGAGCGGCTGCCGGGCAGTCCGTCGGCCGTGAGACCGTCCCGCAGCCCGACCTCCGGCATGGAGGCCCGCCGGGTCAGCCTCCCGCACGCCGCAGCAGCGCCACCGGCCGTTCCGCGAACAGTTCGCCCGCCCTCACCGCGCCCCCCGCGAACTCCCGGCCGGGCGACGCCGACAGCACGTCCCGCCAACGGCCGCCGGCCGGCAGATCCAGCACCGTGTCCTGCCAGCCGCCGCCCTCCGCCAGCCGCAGCGAAAGCCGGGTCACCGCCGTGACCACCTCGTCCGAGCGGCAGAACGCCAGCAGATGCGAGGCGGCCGGACCGGTCGCCGCCAGGGGCGCGTACGTCCCCGACTCGCTGAACGCCTCCGGCAGTTCGCGGCGCAGGCCGAGCGCGGCCGCCGTCACCTTCTGCTTCTCGTCCGGAACGTCCGGCCGCCGGAACGGCCGCCGGTTGTCCGGGTCGACCAGGGCCAGGTACTCGCCCTCCGTGCCCTGGTAGAGATCCGGGACCCCGGGCATCGTCAGGTGCACCAGGGCCGCCCCCAGCACCTGTGCCCGGACGTGCGGGGCGAGCGCGTCCGCGAACTCGGCGATCAGCCTCCGCGGAACGCCCTCCCCGCGCCCCGGCCCGGCCGCCACGAAGTCCGACACCGCGCGCTCGTAGACCGGATCCGACTCCGTCCAGCTGGTGAAGAGGCCCGCCTCGCGCACCGCCTTCAGCAGTGCCGGCTCCAGCCGCTCACCCAGTTCGTCGGGCGGGAACTCCGCGCAGCCGTATGCCGACTGCCAGGCGGTCCAGGCGAGTTGGGGGTCAGGGGCGGTGACCGGTGTCGCCGCCGTCAGCTCCGTCACCAGCGTCGCCCATCGCTCCGGGCACTGCGACAGCACCGCGATCCGGGCCCGGACGTCCGCGCTGCGCTTCGTGTCGTGCGTGGTCAGGACCGTGCCGGTGGCGGGCCAGTCGCGGGCGATACGGGCGGCGAAGTCATGGAACTCCTCCGGCGATACGGCCGGTTGCCCTGGATCGCCGCCCACCTCGGCGGCCGAGATCAGCGGGACGTAGCGGTAGAACGCCGTGTCCTCCACCGACTTGGCGTGCAGCGCGGACGCGGTCTGGGCGAACCGGGCGCAGAACGCCGCCTGGTCCACTCCGCCGCCGAGCCGCCCGAGCGCCAGATCCCGTACGACGTCGACGGCCGCCGCCTCCTCCGGCACCGAGAACACCGTCTTGGCGTCCCGTACCGCCTCGTCGGTCAGCGTCTTCTCGGCGATCCGGGTCGGCGGTTCGCCGGCCGTGACGTACGGACGGTAGACCGGGATGCGGACCAGCAGCTCCCGGATCGCCGTCCGCAGGGCCCACGGCGCGTGGTCGCGCAGCACCGGGTCGCGGTCGCAGACCGCGCTCGCCAGCCGGGTCAGCCACGCGGTCTCGGCGGCCAGTTCGTGCGTGGCCACCCGGTACGCCGCCCGGCGCACCGTCGCCGTCCAGTCGCCGCCCCGGTCGCCGGGCGGGACCGCGAACTCCCGGTAATGACCGACCAGTTCTGCCGCGCCGACCGGGTCGGTGAACAGCCCGTCGATCCGGCGCAGGGCGTCATACCCGGTGGTGCCCGCGACCGCCCACCGGGCCGGGAGGTGCTCGTCGCCGGTGAGGATCTTCTCCACCACCGTCCAGCGCCCGCCGGTGGCCTCGTCCAACCGCTCCAGATAGGCGGCCGGGGCGGCGAGCCCGTCGGGGTGGTCGACGCGCAACCCGTCCAGAACGCCGTCGCGGAGCAGTTCGAGGACCTTGGCGTGGGTGTCCTCGAAGACCTCCGGATGCTCGACGCGGACCCCGATCAGCTCCGGGACGGTGAAGAACCGCCGGTAGTTCAGCTCGGTGCGGGCCAGCCGCCACCAGCCGAGCCGGTAGTGCTGCCTCTCCAGCAGCTCCGGCAGCGGGAGGCCCGCCGTGCCCTCCCTGAGCGGGAACTCCAGATCGTGGTACCGCAGCACCTCCCCGTCCACGCCCAGGTGCTCCAGCTCCCGGCCGAGCGGCCCGGCGAGCACCGGCAGCAGCACCTGGCCGCCGCCCGCGGCCCAGTCGATGTCGAACCAGCGGGCGTACGGCGAGGCCGCGCCCTCGCGCAGCACCTCCCACAGCCGGCGGTTGTGCCGGGGCGAGGCGGCCATGTGGTTGGGCACGATGTCCAGGACCAGCCCGAGCCCGTGCTCCCGGGCGGCCGACGCGAGCGACCGCAGCCCCTCCTCACCGCCCAGCTCCGCCCGGACCCGGCTGTGGTCGACCACGTCGTAACCGTGGGTGGAGCCGGGGACGGCCTCCAGGACGGGGGAGAGGTGGAGGTGCGAGACGCCGAGCGCGGCGAGATACGGCACGGCCTTCTCGGCGGCGGCGAACGGGAAGTCGGGCTGGAGCTGAAGCCGGTACGTGGCGGAGGGCGTCATGGACTTCTACGTACCCCGCCCGGGGCGAACCGTGTCACCCCGGGCGGAACCTCACCCCTGCCGTCCCGGCCCGGACGGGCTCAGGCGGGGCGCTTCAGCACCGTCAGGCTGCGCCCGATCAGGGTGACCCGCTCGCCCTCGGCCACCTTCGCCCCCGTCCCCGGCTCCACCCCGTCCGGGCGCGCGGTGTCCACGACGACCTGCCACTGCTCCCCGTGGTCGACCGGAACCGCGAATTCCAGGGTCTCGGCGCTCGCGTTGAACATCAGCAGGAAGGAGTCGTCGGAGATCCGCTCGCCGCGCGGTCCCGGCTCCGAGATCGCGTGCCCGTTCAGGAACACGGTCATCGCCTTGGCGTGCGCCGCCTGCCAGTCCTGCTGCGTCATCTCCTCGCCCTCGGGGGTGAACCAGGCGATGTCGGAGAGCTCGTCGTGGGTGCCCTCCACCGGCCGCCCGTGGAAGAACCGGCGGCGCCGGAAGACCGGGTGGTCCCGGCGCAGCCACACCATCGCCCGGGTGAACTCCAGCAGGGTGGAGGCTGTGGCGTCGGCCGGTTCGTCCGGGTCGGGCCAGTGCACCCAGGCCAGCTCGTTGTCCTGGCAGTAGGCGTTGTTGTTGCCCTTCTGCGTACGGGCGAACTCGTCACCGTGGCTCAGCATCGGCACGCCCTGCGACAGCATCAGCGTGGCGATGAAGTTCCGCATCTGGCGGGCCCGCAGCTCCAGCACCTCCGGGTCCTCGGTCTCCCCCTCGGCGCCGCAGTTCCAGGAGCGGTTGTGGCTCTCGCCGTCCCGGTTGTCCTCCCCGTTGGCGTCGTTGCGCTTGTCGTTGTACGAGACGAGGTCGTGCAGGGTGAAGCCGTCGTGGCAGGTGGTGAAGTTGATCGAGGCGAGCGGGCGGCGGCCGTCGTCCTGGTAGAGGTCGGAGGAGCCGGTGAGGCGGCCCGCGAACTCCGCGAGCGTGCGCGGCTCGCCCCGCCACAGATCGCGGACCGTGTCGCGGTACTTGCCGTTCCACTCGGTCCACAGCGGCGGGAAGTTGCCGACCTGGTAGCCGCCCTCGCCGACGTCCCACGGCTCCGCGATCAGCTTCACCTGGCTCACCACCGGGTCCTGCTGGACCAGGTCGAAGAACGAGGACAGCCGGTCCACCTCGTGGAACTGGCGGGCGAGCGTGGCCGCCAGGTCGAAGCGGAAGCCGTCCACATGCATCTCGGTCACCCAGTACCGCAGCGAGTCCATGATCATCTGGAGGACGTGCGGGGACCGCATGAGCAGGGAGTTTCCCGTGCCCGTGGTGTCCATGTAGTACCGCTGGTCGTCGGTCAGCCGGTAGTAGGACGCGTTGTCCAGACCGCGGAAGGAGAGCGTGGGCCCGAGGTGGTTGCCCTCGGCGGTGTGGTTGTAGACCACATCCAGGATGACCTCGATGCCCGCCTGGTGGAGCGCCTTCACCGCCTGCTTGAACTCCAGGACCTGCTCGCCGCGGTCGCCCCAGGAGGCGTAGGTGTTGTGCGGGGCGAAGAAGCCGATCGTGTTGTAGCCCCAGTAGTTGGCCAGGCCCATGTCCGCGAGGCGGTGGTCCTGGACGAACTGGTGCACGGGCATCAGTTCGATCGCGGTGACGCCCAGCTCGGTGAGGTGGGCGATCACCTCCGGGTGGGCGAGTCCCGCGTACGTGCCGCGCAGCTCGGGCGGGAGCCCCGGATGGAGCATGGTCAGGCCCTTCACATGGGCCTCGTAGATGACGGTCCGGTGGTAGTCCGTACGGGGCCGGCGGTCGTCGCCCCAGTCGAAGTACGGGTTGACCACCACCGAGCTCATGGTGTGCGGGGCGGAGTCGAGGTCGTTGCGGGCGTCCGGCTTCCCGAAGGGGTAGCCGTACACCGCCTCGCCCCAGTCGATCTTCCCGGCGACCGCGCGGGCGTACGGATCCAGGAGCAGCTTCGCGGAGTTGCAGCGCGTCCCGTGCTGCGGTTCGTAGGGCCCGTGCACCCGGAAGCCGTAGCGCTGGCCCGGCATCACCCCGGGCAGATAGGCGTGGCGCACGAAGGCGTCGGTCTCGCGGAGCTCCACCGCCGTTTCTGAACCGTCGTCGTGCAGCAGGCACAACTCGATCCGTTGGGCGGCCTCGGAGAAGACCGCGAAGTTGGTGCCGGCGCCGTCGTACGTGGCGCCGAGGGGGTAAGCGTGTCCCGGCCAGACCTGCATGATGAAGACTCTTCCACTTCTGATCCGGGTGCGGTGGCTTTCCTCGGCCCGATACTCCTCGAATACTTCCCGAATACGTCTCGAATCTTCCCCGAAAACGGGGCGCTCACCTAGGACGCCGTGCGGTGCGGCCGCATCCCGTCGCCGGGCCCCGGCCGGACCGGTCAACTTCGGACACACGCGTGCCGCCCCGGACGTGCTTACGGACCCCGTCGCGCGGGGAGTGTCCGGTTCCCGCTCCGGGGCAGGGCCCCAATCGCTATGAATCCGCTCACTCCACCCGATCTCGCCGCAAGGAACAAGCCGCTCGATCACGGGAGTTGAGAAAGTCGCCTGCGCATCGGGCTGCGTCGGATCACGCTCCCGGAGTACCCTTCCTTGATCGTTGGGTGGGGGAGTGGAAGGCGGTAAGCGGGTGAGCTCGGGAGGGTTCGAGCTACCCCCAGGTGACGCAGGTCACGAGGGGGAGTCGACCGATGCCCCGCCCGGGGCGGTGTCCCTCGCGCAGCCCATGGAGATAGGCGCCGAGCTGGACTGGGGATCGGAGGCCTGGGGCGAGGTGCGCACGCGCGCACAGCGGGCAGGTCGGGCCTATATCTGGCTCAATCTGGTCGAACAGCGCCTACGGGCCGTCGTCGCCGCGGTGCTCCGGCCGATCTACGAGCCGGTGCACGGCGAGGAGTGGGTGGTGGCCGCGGCCGGACCGGCCGGGCAGGAGTGGGTGCAGCGCGCCGTCGCCGTACGCGAGGTCTCGCGCCGCAAGGGCTATCTGCTCGACCCGGCCGACGACAACGTCCTCAGCTTCCTGACGCTGCCGCAGCTGCGCGAGCTGATGGTCCAGCACTGGCCCTGCTTCGAGCCGTACTTCGACGACCGGCGCGATGTCGAGCTGGCCCTGGACGAGCTGGAGGTCGCCCGCAACGTGGTCTCCCGCAACCGCGCGCTGAACGAGGCCGTCCTCGCCCAGGCGGAACGGGCCTCCGCCCGCCTGCTCGACATCCTCGGCAGCGGGGCCGGGGTGCCGTCGGCCGACCGGCTGCCGGTGGACGCGGTGGAGGAACTGGTCGGCGACCGGTACGCGGACGTGGTGTCCGTCCACCCCGACCGGGTCCGGCTCCAGCGCCAGCTGCCCGCCGAGGACCTCTTCGGCGGGGCGCGGCGGCTCGACGCCATCGGCATAGGCCTCAACCTGCTCGTGCAGAACTTCTCCGGCCGCCGGCTGGTCCGGCTCGCGGAGTCGGGCTGCCGGGTCCGGCTGCTGTTCATCAACCCGGCCAGCAGCGCGGTCCGCCGCAGGGAGCGGGAACTCGGCCTCAAGAAGGGCGAGCTGAGCCGCTCGGTGGAGATGAACATCCTGCACATGCGCCGCGTCCGCTCAAGGCTCCGCGACCCCGGCGCGTTCCAGATCCAGGTCTTCGACGAGACCCCGCGCTTCACCGCCTACCTGGTGGACGGCGACGGCCCGGACGCGGTGGGCGTCGTCCAGCCCTATCTGCGGCGGGCCCGGGGCATGGAGGCGCCGGTGCTGGTGCTGCGCGGCGGGGGCAGACGGACGGTGGTGCGGGAGGGCCAGGACAACGAGCACGGGCTCTTCGAGACGTACCGCGAGGAGTTCGAATCGGTCTGGACGGACTCCCGGCCGGTCTCCTGACCCTCCACCGGGGCTGTCAGTGGGCCGTGCGAAGGTGGTCATCACTCGGGGGGAGTACCACGGGGGAGCACCACGAAGGAGGTATCGGGATGAGCTGGCACCAGGGCACACTGGTCGGCTTCGACCTGGAGACGACGGGGACCGACGTCGAGAGCGACCGGATCGTCACCGCCGCACTCGTCCGGCTGGAGCCGGACGGCACGGTCGCCGAGCAGCGGACCTGGCTGCTCGATCCGGGCGTGGTGATACCGGAGCAGGCCTCCGCGATCCACGGCATCGGCACCGAACACGCCCGCAAGCACGGGGCGCGGCCCGCGTCCGCCGTCGAGGAGATCGCCCGCGCGGTCGCCGAAGTGCTGTGCTCGGACGTCCCGCTGGTGGTGATGAACGCCCGCTACGACCTCTCGCTGCTGGACCGCGAGTGCCGCAGGTACGGACTGCCGTCGGTGGAGGAGCGCGTCGGCGGCGCGCCGTCCCCCGTCATCGACCCGCTGGTCATCGACAAGCACGTCGACAAGTACCGCAAGGGCAAGCGGGCCCTCCAGGCGCTGTGCGACCACTACGGGGTCACGCTCGACGGGGCCCACGAAGCGAGCGCCGACGCGGTGGCCGCGGTGCGCGTGGTGCGCCGGATGGGCGAGCGCCACCGGCCCGTCGCCACCCTGCCGCTCGGTGAACTGCACGCCCTCCAGGTCCGGGCGGCGGCCGAGCAGTCGGCCTCACTCCAGGCCTATCTGCGGCGCACCACGGATCCGGCGGCGGTGGTCGAGTCGGCCTGGCCGGTGATTCCCCGGATGCGCTGACCGGTTTCCGGTCAGCGCTCTCCGCGGAAGAACCCGACGCGTTGGCCCAGTCGGGCCAGGTGTCAGTTGGGGGCCGGGGACGCCGTGTCGTCGGCCTTGATGTCGAAGTTGATCTGATCCCCCTCGACCGAGGTCACCTTGACCGACACGCCCAGCGTGCTGCCGTCGTTCGCCGTGAGCGTGCAGCGGGTGGTGGTGCCGACCTTCCCCGTCAGATCCTCGGGGCAGGTGATGTCCGGCTCGGGCTGGTTCGTGGTGGCCGCGAGCTTTTCGGAGACGGTCGTGGCGAGCTTGTCCGAAGAGAGCTTCGGGTCCGAGTTTCCGACGCTGACCGACCCCGAACAGCCGACGAGCAGCGCACCGGCGGCCACGGCGGAGAGGCTCCGGATGGCTGCGGTCGAACGGGCCGAGTGCACGGGTGTTCCCTTCGGGTGGCGGGGGACGGCTGGGCGGAAGCGTACGCGGCACGGTGCCGCCGGTGGGCGGCCGGGAGAGCTTTCCGACGGGCCGCTCGGACCCTGCCGGGTGGCCCGCAACCGCCCCCGGCCCGCTCAGAACGGGTACCAGCGGACCTGGGGATCGCCCTCGCGCAGCGACACCACCCGGCGGCGGAATTCGGCGAGCGCCTTCGGGTTGGCCGGGGCGTGCTGGGAGACCCAGGCGCAGCTCGCCGTCTCGCGGGCGCCGCGCAGGACCGCGCATCCCTCCCACTCCCGGACGTCCCAGCCGTACGCGGCGGTGAAGGCGTCGTAGGCCGCCGGGTCCAGGCCGTAGCGGTCGCGGGAGAGGGCGAGGACCACCAGGTCGTGTTCCCGCAGGTCGGCGGAGAACGTCTCCAGGTCGACCAGGACCGGGCCGTCCGGGCCGACATGGACGTTGCGCGGGAGCGCGTCGCCGTGGATCGGGCCCGGCGGGAGGTGGGGGACCAGGGCGGCGGCCGCGGAGGCGAAGCCGTCGCGGCGCTCGCGGAGGTACTCGGCATCCGCCGGATCGATCGCGTCGCCCGCCAGGGTGAGCCAGCGTTCGACCCCGCCGAGCAGCTCGCGGCGCGGCAGCGTGAAGTCCGCCGGGGCGGGCAGCGCGTGCACCAGGGAGAGCAGTGGCGCGAGGTCGCGCGGTTCGGCGGTGCGCACGGCCTCCGGGAGCCGGTGCCACAGCGTCACCGGGTGGCCTTCGACCAGGCGCACCGCGCGCTCGGCGGCGCGCACGGCCGGGACGCCGGACGCGGCGAGCCAGTCGGCGAGCGCCACCTCCCGCTCGGCCCGGGCGCGCAGCTCGGGGTGGCCGGTGGCGTCCCGTCCGACCTTGACCACCAGATCGCCGGCGGCGAACACCGCGTTCTCGCCCACCGCGATCAGCTCCGCCGAGCCGGGGAGCCCGGCGGCTGTCAGTACCTCGCGCGCACGCATCTCGTCCATGGGTGCGATTTTCGCATCTTCGCGGGCCGTCACGACGAACCGGCGGACCGTCAGCGGACCTCCCTCTGCGGCCCGCGGGCATGGTGCGCCTCGCCCGGGCCGATGAGGTGCGACCACCGGGACCGAGGTGCCGACCGGTCCGTCGCTGCGGGGGACGGAAAGAGATTGCACGAGACGTCTCGTCTCGCTTAGAGTCGCCGGCATGACGGAATCCCCGCGTGCCCACATCGCCATGTTCTCCATCGCCGCCCACGGACATGTGAACCCGAGCCTCGACGTCATCCGCGAGCTCGTCGACCGTGGACACCGTGTCAGCTACGCCATCCCCGCCTCCTTCGCGGAGAAGGTCGCCGCCGTCGGCGCCGAGCCGGTGATCTGGACCTCCACCCTGCCGACCGACGATGACCCCGACGCCTGGGGGACGGAGCTGATCGACAACATCGAACCCTTCCTCGCCGATGCCATCCAGGCCCTCCCGCAGCTCGCGGACGCCTTCGCCGGCGACGAGCCCGACCTCGTCCTGCACGACATCACCTCCTATCCCGCCCGTGTTCTCGCCCACCGCTGGGGCGTCCCCGCCGTCTCCCTCTGGCCCAACCTGGTCCCCTGGGACGGGTACGAGAAGGAGGTGGCGGAGCCGATGACCGCCGAGCTGAAGCAGAGCGAGCGCGGCAAGACGTACTACGCGCGCTTCGAGGCCTGGCTCGCCGAGAACGGCCTCGGCCATGTCACCGCCGACGACTTCGTCTCCCGGCCGCGCCGCGGCCTCGTCCTGATCCCCGAGGTGCTCCAGCCGCACGCGGACCGGGTGAACCGCGCGATGTACACCTTCGTCGGCGCCTGCCAGGGCGACCGTGCCGACGAGGGGGAGTGGCAGCGGCCCGCCGGTGCCGAGAAGGTGCTGCTGGTCTCGCTCGGCTCCTCGTTCACCAAGCAGCCCGCCTTCTACCGCGAGTGCGTCGCCGCCTTCGGTGACCTGCCCGGCTGGCATGTGGTGCTCCAGATCGGCACGCACGTCGACCCCGCCGCACTCGGAGCCGTACCGGGCAATGTGGAGGTGCGCACCTGGGTGCCGCAGGTGGCCGTCCTCAAGCAGGCCGACGCCTTCATCACCCACGCAGGTGCGGGCGGCAGTCAGGAGGGGCTCGCCACGGGCACGCCGATGGTCGCCGTACCGCAGGCCGTCGACCAGTTCGGCAACGCGGACATGCTCCAGTCCCTGGGGGTGGCCCGGCATCTGCCGATGGAGGAGGCGGATGCCGGGCGTCTGCGTGAGGCCGTGCTCGCTCTCGTGGGCGACCCCGAAGTGGCCGCCCGGTGCGAGCATCTGAGGGATCGAGTGGCGCGGGAGGGTGGCACGCCCAGGGCCGCCGACCTCATCGAGGCGGAGCTCGCGCGCTGAGCGGGTCCGCCTGAGAGCTGTCCCGACGTCCTTTGTCCCGCCCCGACCTGCGGAGTTCCGGGGCGGGGCGCCGGTGTTGCGGCTGTGTGAAACCGGGGTCGCGGCGGGTCCGGTCGGCGCATCTGCACGCACGCCCTGGCGATTTCACAGCGGGAACCGGGAGTTCACCCCCCTTGCGCACACCTTCACGGGTCTTCACGTGTCTTCACGCATGGTCATTCCTGCCCCGGGGGCCCCGCCGGCGCTGCCGGCGTCGGTCGGGCGGGGTGCGTCCGGCGCTTCACGTGACCTTCTGAGCAGGCGGAATGCGGGATGCGGCGATCGTCCCTTGGTGGCCGCGCGGCCGTCGATCCGGCCGAGGTAACGCTCGGTCGGCCACCGTGGCCGCTGTGACCAGCCATGGCCGATTCCTTATTACGAAACCTTCTTGAGCAAGTCACACCTCCCTGAGGGTCTTGATCTGCGCTCGTCAATCGGTCAGGGTTTCGAGCCAGCCCCCGGAGATCTTCCGGCCGAGGGCCAATCCCCCCACAGAGAATGACGAGGAGAACCCTCTTCATGGCCAAGCACCAGCGCACCCGTCGCATCAAGCTCACCGCAGCGATCACCGCCGTGGCGGCCGCCGCCGGAGTCACCCTTCTCGGAACCTCGTTCGCGGGAGCCGCGCCGGCCCCCATGGGTACGGTCTACGGCACGGACGCCGCGACCGCGGTCTCCGGCAGCTACATCGTCATGCTGGACGAGAAGAAGGCCGACAAGTCCGAGCTCGCCAAGGAGTACGGCGGAAAGCTCAAGCGCGACTACTCCTCCAGCATCAACGGCTTCTCCGCCAGCGGTCTTTCGGAGACCGAGGCCAAGCGCCTCGCCGCCGACCCGGCCGTCGCCAAGGTGGTGCAGAACAAGAAGTTCAGCATCAACGCCACCCAGGACAACCCGCCGTCGTGGGGCCTGGACCGGATCGACCAGACCCAGACCGCCGGTGACGACGCCTACACCTACCCGGACGCCGGCGGCGAGGGCGTCACGGCGTACGTCATCGACACCGGTGTCCGCGTCACCCACGAGGACTTCGAGGGCCGCGCCACCTCGGGCTTCGACGCCGTCGACAACGACGACGACGCGGACGACGGCAACGGGCACGGCACCCACGTGGCGGGCACCATAGCCGGGGCCGCGCACGGCGTCGCCAAGAAGGCGGACATCGTGGCCGTCCGCGTCCTGGACGACAACGGCTCGGGCACCACCGAGCAGGTCATCGCCGGGATCGACTGGGTCACCGCCAACGCCAAGGGCCCGTCCGTCGCCAACATGAGCCTCGGCGGCGGGGCCGACCCGGCCCTCGACGAGGCGGTCCAGAAGGCCATCGCCGCGGGCATCACCTTCGGCGTGGCCGCCGGCAACGAGTCCAGCGACGCCGGCCAGGGTTCGCCCTCCCGCGTCCCCGAGGCGATCACGGTCGCCTCGTCCACGGAGGGCGACGAGCAGTCGGACTTCTCCAACCACGGCTCGGTCGTGGACATCTACGCCCCGGGCTCGGACATCACGTCCACCTGGAACGACAGCGACAGCGGCACCAACACCATCTCGGGTACGTCCATGGCCACCCCGCATGTCGTCGGCGCGGCCGCCGTCTACCTGGCGGGCCACCAGGACGCCACCCCGGAGGCCGTCGCCACGGCGCTCACCGAGGGGGCCACCCCGGACGCCATCAGCAACGCCACCGAGGGCACGCCGAACAAGCTCCTCAAGATCGTCGAGTAGGACCCGGTCAGTACCCCGGTTCCGACCGGACGCCGGGCGGCGGTGGCCCCACACCCCGCCGCCCGGCCACCGCCGCACACAGCTGCCGCCGCGCTCGCCCCCACGGGGCGCGGCGGCAGCGGCGTGTCCGGGGGCGTTCCCGGGCGTGTCGTCGGAATGCCGCCTGCCGCGCGACGCCTGGCACGTACGCTCGTGGCGTTGTCGAAGTGCCCTGGCAGCTCCGCCGCAAGACCATCCCGGCGCCTTGCGGTCGCACGCACCGGAGGCCGCGCGGCCGTCCTCCGGGCGACGGCGGCAGTCCGACGACAGGCTCTAGGGTGGATGGCCATGACGACGACATACGCGGCGCTGCTGCGCGGCATCAACGTGGGCGGCGCCAAGAGGGTCCCGATGCCCGAACTGCGCGAAGTGCTGGCCGGACTGGGCCACACCGGTATCGCCACCCACCTGCAGAGCGGCAACGCCGTCTTCCGCAGCGACGCCGAGGACGCCGACGCCCTCGCCGCAGGCCTGGAGCAGGCCCTGCGCGAGCGGTTCGGGTTCACCGTCGACTGCCTCGTCCGCGACGCCGCGTATCTCGCGGCCGTCGCCGACGCCTGCCCCTTCCCCGCCGCCGAACTGGAGGGCAAGCAGCTCCACGTCACCTACGCCGACCGTCCCCTGGACCCCGAACGTTTCGCGGACCTGGACGCGGGGGCCTTCCTGCCGGAGGAGTTCCGGATCGGCGACCGCTGCCTGTATCTCTACGCCCCCGAGGGCCTCGGCCGCTCCAAGCTGGCCGTCGCGCTGGGACGCCCCCGCCATGCCAAGGGCATCGTCACCACCACCCGCAACTGGAACACCGTGGCGAAACTGGTGGAGCTGACCCGCGACTGAGCGGCCGCCCGGTACGGTGGGCGGCCGTACGGAGGCGGGGCCCCTCGCGCCCGGCCCCCTGAAGGGGCTCATCCCGAGGGTCCGGTGGCGCTGCTTTCGCCGGGTGATGCCGTCGGCCGACGCCCTCGTCGGCCGAGGAACGGCTACCGGGGTGCCCATCGCGCGGTGAGCAGGTTGGCCTCACCCTCATCTGGCCGGAGGCCGGGGCCAGGTGGCCGGACATCGGCCGGACTCGTCGACAGCTTCCGCGTCCTCGCTGACCACCCGGGCTTCCTCGGACCCGAGCGGGCACGGTCCGGCGGGCTGTCCTACGACTGAGCCGCCACCGAGGCGACGGTCAGCGCGCGGTGACCGAGTGCGCGGCGAGGGGGCGATTCCCAGGCCCTCCGCGCCGCTGCGGCACGCCCGGCCCCTCACGCCGAGAGCGACGCCCCCACCGGCACCCGCGCCTCGTCGAACCGGTCCAGCAGCAGTCGTGCCAACTCCGGTGCGGGGCCCAGCACATCGGCCACCACGTCCGCGCCGGCCGCCTCGGCGCCCGCCGCGATGCGGTCGGGGAGCCGGCCGGGAGCGATGACGTACGGGGCCACCGCCACCCGGTCCACGCCCTCGGCGCGCAGGGCCCGTACGGCGTCCTCGGTGCGGGGAAGGGAAGCGGAGGCGAACGCAGGCCGCACGGCGCACCAACCGGTGTGCCGCAGCTCCCGCGCGATTTCAGCGATCACTGCGATCGCCTCCGGGTCGGATGATCCCGCCGCGGCCAGGACGAGTCCGGTCCGGGGGACGTCGCCGGGGCGGACCCCGGCCTCCCGCAGCCGCCGCTCCAGGGTGGCGTTGAGCAGCGGGGACGGGCCGAGGACGTCGGCCTGGCGGACCCGCAGTCCCGGCAGCCGGGTGCGGGCCTCGCGCAGGACCGAGGGGATGTCGGTCTTGGCGTGGAACGCCCGGGTCAGGAGCAGCGGCAGGGCGACGACCTCGTCCGCGCCCTGCGCCGCCAGGCGCTCCAGCACCCGGGGCACGGACGGGGCGTTGAACTCCAGGAACGCCGTCTCCACCCGCAGTCCCGGCCGCTCGGCACGGACCCGCTCGGTGAGCGCGTGCACGGTCGCGGCGTGCCGCGGGTCGCGGCTGCCGTGGGCGATGACGAGGAGCGTGGGATGCGTCATGGGAGGGCTCAGTTCTTGACGAGGAGACCGCGGCTGCGCAGCACCCACCGCTCCAGCGGACTGAAGATGAGCAGGTCGATGGCGATACCGACGAACAGGATGAGCAGGATCGACAGGAAGATCCCGGGCATGTCGAAGTTGCTGCGGCCGTTCTCCAGCAACTGTCCCAGGCCCAGGCCCAGTTCGGGCGACGAGGCGATGATCTCGGCGGCCATCAGCGAGCGCCAGGAGAACGCCCAGCCCTGCTTGAGACCCGCCAGATAGCCGGGCAGCGCCGCCGGGAGCACGATGTGCCAGGTCCCGCGCAGCCCGGTCGCGCCCAGCGTGCGGCCCGCCCGGAGGAACAGCGGCGGCACCTGGTCGACGCCGGAGACCAGCCCGTTGGCGATCGAGGGCACCGCGCCCAGCAGGATCACCGCGAACATCATCCGGTCGTTCAGCCCGAGCCAGATCACCGCCGGGGCCACCCACGCCACCGAGGGCAGTGACTGGAGCCCGGACAGGATCGGGCCGATCGCGGCCCGGACCAGCTTCACCCGGGCGACCAGCAGACCCAGCGGCGTACCGATGACGACCGCGAGCAGGAAGCCGAGCAGACCGCGCGAGACGCTGGTCCAGACGACGTCCAGCAGCGTGCCCTCCAGCCACATCTGCCGCGCGCTGTCCCACACCGCTGACGGCGGCGGCAGCTTGTAGCTCTCCGTGACCTGGGCGCGGACCAGCAGCTCCCAGAGCAGGAGGACCAGCGCCGCCGCCACCACCGGCGGCAGGACCTTGCGCGTCAGCACCTCGCGTACCGGGGTGCGGCGGATCTGCACGGCGTCCAGGGCGTCCAGACCGGCCTCCAGGCCCGCCAGGTCGTCGGGCTTCCCTCCGGCCGGTCCGGCGGCCGCCCCGTCCGGCCGCTTCCGGCCGGACGTGATGTCAGTGCTGGCCATGTCGGCGGATCTCCCCACGCAGTTCTTCGGTGATCTCGAGGGACAGCTCCGCCACGGCGGCGTCCTCGATGCGGCGCGGCTGCTCGATGCCGACCGTCCACTCCCGGGCGATCCGGCCCGGCCGGGACGAGAGCAGCACGACACGCTGCGCGAGCCGTACGGCCTCCCGGACGTTGTGGGTGACGAAGAGGACCGAGGTGTTCGTCTCCTCCCAGATCCGGGTCAGCTCGTCGTGCAGCACATCGCGGGTGATGGCGTCGAGCGCCGCGAACGGCTCGTCCATCAGCAGCAGTTGGCTGTCCTGGGCGAGCGCGCGTGCCATGGCGACCCGCTGGCGCATACCGCCGGACAGCTCGTGCACCCGCTTGCCGTACGCCCCGCCGAGCCGGACCAGCTCCAGCAGCCGCTCCGCCTCGGCGCGGCGCTGCGCCTTCGGCACCCCGCGCAGCCGCAGGGCCAGTTCGATGTTCTTGCCCGCGGTCAGCCACGGGAAGAGGGCGTGCTCCTGGAACATCAGGGCCGGCCGTCCGCCGGGGGTCTCGATGGACCCCCGCGACGGGCGGTCGAGTCCCGCCACCAGATTGAGCAGCGTCGACTTCCCGCACCCGGACGCTCCCAGGAGGGTGACGAACTCACCCGGAGCGACATCGAGGCTGATGTCGTCCAGTACGAGCTGCTGCCCCGTGGGTCCGGCGAAGGACTTCGAGACGTGCGCGAGACGGGCTGCGTGCTCGACCGTCGTACGGTCCTCGGCCTTGGTGAGGGTGGGGGTCGCCATGGTCGTCACCTCCTGGGAGTCCTTGCGTCCTGCTGCGGATGGGCGGGCTACTTGACGCCGAGACCGGCGTCGGCGGCCTCGGGCAGGCCCTCGGCCTGGAGGATCTTGTTCAGCGGGCCCAGGTCGTAGATGCCCCGGAGGTCCGGCTCCTTGAGGAGACCGGAGGCGACCGAGTGGCCTGCCTGCGTCCTGAGCGTCTCGGCCAGCGGGTCATCGGTGATCTCGATGGACTCCCACGCCGGGTCGAGGATCTCCTGCGGCAGCGGCTTGCCGCTCAGCCTCTCCAGCGCTTTGTTGGCGGAGGCCTTGGCCCGGTCCGGGTCGGCGTTGATCCACTTGTTGGTGGCGACCGACCCCTTCAGCACCGCCTCGACCACGTCCGGGTGCGCGTCGAGGAACTTCTGCGACACGATGATGTTCGTGATCACGAACTTCTTGTCCGGCCACAGGTCCTTCTCGTCGAGGAGCACCTCCGCTCCCTCGGAGACCAGCTTCGAGGCCGTCGGCTCGGGCACCCACGCGCCGTCCAGGTCGCCGGACCTGTAGGCGTCCGGGGTCACCTTGTTGTCCGAGCGGACCACGGAGACGTCGCCCTTGCCGCTCTGCGAGTCGACCTTCCAGCCCTTCTGGGAGATCCAGTTGAGGAAGGCCACGTCCTGGGTGTTGCCGAGCTGCGGGGTGGCGATCCTCTTGCCCTTGACGTCGTCCGGGGTCTTGATCCTGTCCGGGTTGACGACCAGCTTCACCCCGCCGGAGGCCGAACCGGAGATGATCCGCAGCCCCTTGCCCTGGGACTTGGTGTACCCGTTGATGGAGGGGGAGGGGCCGATGAAGCCGATGTCGATGGAGCCGGCGTTCAGTGCCTCGATCTCGGACGGGCCCGCGTTGAAGGTCGTCGACTCGACCCTGGTGCCGCCCAGCTCCTTCTGGATGGTGCCTTCCTGGATGCCGACCAGGGCGGTGGCGTGCGTGAGGTTGGGGAAGTACCCGATCCTCACGGTGTCGGAGGAGAGCTTCTTCCCCGTGGCGGAGACGTTCGCCCGGGAGTCGTCCTTCGCCTGGGAGCCGTAGCCGCAGGCGGTGGCCGCCAGAGCGAGCAGCGGCAGGGCGGCGACGGCGGTGAGGCCGCGGCGAAGGGTGGAGCGGGGGGCAGGCACGGGAGGCTGTCCTCTCGTCGGCCCGGTCTCACGCCCCGCTGTCTGGTCAGGGGGGCGCGGCCGGAAGGTCGGCAGGTCTTCGGGGGTCCGGGTGCGGGGCGCGCGAGCGGTGCGCGTACGTCATCACGCACATCGCCCGACCCCGCCCTGCCCTCCCCCAAGCTCTCGAATCCGCTTGAGCAGGGGGCGCCCCCTCCCGCGGGCGCCGCTGCCCACCCGGCCGCCCTCCTTCGCGAAGGAGGAGAAGGAGTCGGTGGCCATCAGAAGTCCCATGCGGCGTCGTCGTCGGCCGCCTGAACCGTTTCGGCGGCGGCGGCGAACGCGGCGCCCGCCATGCCGGCGCTCAGTGTCGTTCCGTCCGCCGGGTCGATCAGGAGGAACGAGCCGGTGCGCCGGGAGTCCTCGTACGCGTCGAGCGCGAGCGGCTCGGCGGTGCGCACGACGACCCGCCCGATGTCGTTGGCGACGAGCTGCCCCGGGGCCGGGTGCTGGGAGAGGTCGTCCAGGGTGAGCCGGGAGGGGATGTCCTTGACGATCGCCTTGACGGTGCGGGTGGTGTGCTTCAGCAGCACCCGCTGGCCCACCGAGAGCGGCTGGTCGGCGACGTGGCAGACGGTCGCCTCGACGTCCTGGGTGACCGGCGGGGCGTCGTTCGCGGGGGCGATCAGGTCGCCGCGTGAGATGTCGATGTCGTCGGCCAGCCGCAGCGTCACGGACTGCGGCGCCCAGGCGATGTCGACGTGTCCGCCGAGTGCGTCGATGCCGGTGATCGTCGTCGTACGCCCCGAGGGGAGGACGGAGACGGACTCGCCGACCCGGAACACCCCGGCGGCGATCTGACCGGCGTACCCCCGGTAGTCCGGGTGCTCGGCGGTCTGCGGGCGGATCACGTACTGCACGGGGAAGCGGGCGTGGCACGCGGTGAGGTCGTGGCTGACCGGCACCGTCTCCAGGTGCTCCAGGACGGTCGGCCCGCCGTACCAGTCCATGTGGGCGGAGGGTTCCACCACGTTGTCCCCGGCCAGTGCCGAGATCGGGATGGCGGTGATCTCCGGGACGCCGAGGGACGCGGCGTACGCGGTGAACTCCTCGGCGATGGCGGCGAACACGGGCTCCGCGTAGTCGACCAGGTCCATCTTGTTGACGGCCAGCACCACGTGCGGGACGCGCAGCAGAGCGGCGACGGCGGCGTGCCGGCGGGTCTGCTCGACGACGCCGTTGCGGGCGTCGACCAGGACCACGGCCAGTTCGGCGGTGGAGGCGCCGGTCACCATGTTCCGGGTGTACTGCACATGGCCGGGGGTGTCGGCCAGGATGAACCGCCGCCGGGTGGTGGCGAAGTAGCGGTAGGCGACGTCGATGGTGATGCCCTGCTCGCGCTCGGCGCGCAGCCCGTCGGTGAGCAGCGCCAGGTCCGGCGCCTCCTGCCCGCGGCCCCGCGAGGCCTGCTCGACGGCCTCCAGCTGGTCGGTGAGGACCGACTTGGAGTCGTGCAGGAGCCGGCCCACCAGGGTGGACTTGCCGTCGTCGACGGACCCGGCGGTGGCGAAGCGCAGCAGGGTGGTGGCGCTCAACTGCTCAGCTGTGGTGGTCATGGTTAGAAGTACCCCTCGCGCTTGCGGTCTTCCATCGCGGCCTCGGACATCTTGTCGTCGGCGCGGGTCGCGCCCCGCTCGGTGAGCCGGGAGGCGGCGATCTCGGTGATCACGGCGTCCAGCGTGGTGGCGTCGGAGTCGACGGCACCGGTGCAGGACATGTCGCCGACCGTGCGGTAGCGCACCAGACGGGTCTCGGTGGCCTCGTGCTCCTTCGGCCCGCCCCAGTGCCCGGCCGTCAGCCACATGCCGTTGCGGTTGAACACCTCGCGCTCGTGCGCGAAGTAGATCTCCGGCAGCTCGATCCCCTCGCGGTCGATGTACTGCCAGACGTCGAGCTCGGTCCAGTTGGAGATCGGGAAGACCCGGACGTGCTCGCCGGGTGCGTGCCGGCCGTTGTACAGCTGCCACAGCTCGGGCCGCTGACGGCGCGGGTCCCACTGGGAGAACTCGTCGCGCAGCGAGAACACCCGTTCCTTGGCGCGCGCCTTCTCCTCGTCGCGCCGCCCGCCGCCGAACACCGCGTCGAAGCGGTGCTGCTGGATCGCCTCGGTCAGCGGCACGGTCTGGAGCGGGTTGCGGGTCCCGTCGGGGCGCTCGCGGAGCTTCCCGGCGTCGATGTACTCCTGCACGGAGGCGACGTGCAGCCGCAGCCCGTGCTTCTCCACCGTTCGGTCGCGGTAGTCGAGGACCTCGGGGAAGTTGTGCCCGGTGTCCACGTGCAGCAGGGTGAACGGCACCGGCGCGGGCGCGAACGCCTTCAGCGCCAGGTGCAGCATCACGATCGAGTCCTTGCCGCCGGAGAACAGGATCACCGGCCGCTCGAACTCGCCCGCCACCTCCCGGAAGATGTGGACCGCCTCGGACTCCAGGGAGTCCAGGTGGCTCAGCGCGTACGGGTTCGCGGTGTCCTCGGACACGGTGGTGGTGACGGCACTCACGCCAGGCCCCTCTCGGTGAGCAGCGCGTGGAGCGCCGCCGCTGACTCCTGCACGGTCTGCTGGTGCGACTCGATCCGCAGGTCGGGCGATTCCGGGGCCTCGTAGGGGTCGTCGACCCCGGTGAGTCCGCTGATCTCGCCGGCCGCCTGCTTGGCGTAGAGGCCCTTCACGTCGCGCACGGAGCACACCTCGACGGGGGTCGCGACGTGCACCTCCAGATAGGTGGTGGACTCGGCGGCGTGCCGCTTGCGGACGGCCTCGCGGCTGTCGGCGAACGGGGCGATGACGGGGACCAGCACCTTCACGCCGTTGGCCGCGAGCAGTTCGGCGACGAAGCCGATCCGGGCCACGTTGGTGTGCCGGTCCTCGCGGGAGAAGCCGAGGCCCGCCGAGAGGAACTCGCGGATCTCGTCGCCGTCGAGCACCTCCACCCTGTGGCCCTCGGTCCGCAGCCGGCCCGCCAGTTCGTACGCGATGGTGGTCTTGCCCGCGCTCGGCAGACCGGTGAGCCAGATCGTGGCCCCCGCCTCCGTCACGCTCATCGAACTCTCCTGATCAGTCGTCATCAGCCGTGCAGCCCGCATTCGGTCTTGCCCCGTCCGGCCCAGCGGCCGGCCCGTGCGTCCTCGCCCTCCAGCACCCGGCGGGTGCAGGGCGCGCAGCCGACGGAGGCGTAACCGTCCATCAGCAGCGGGTTGGTGAGCACCCCGTGCTCGGCGACGTAGGCGTCCACGTCCTCCTGGGTCCAGCGGGCGATGGGGGAGACCTTCACCTTGCGGCGCCTGTCGTCCCAGCCGACGACCGGGGTGTTCGCCCGGGTCGGCGACTCGTCGCGGCGCAGCCCCGTCGCCCATGCCGCGTACGCGGTCAGCCCGTCCTCCAGCGGCTTCACCTTGCGCAGCGCGCAGCACAGGTCGGGGTCCCGGTCGTGCAGCTTCTCGCCGTACTCCGCGTCCTGCTCGGCGACCGTCTGCCGGGGCGTGATCGTGATGACGTTGACGTCCATCACGGCGTCCACCGCGTCCCGGGTGCCGATGGTCTCCGGGAAGTGGTAGCCGGTGTCCAGGAAGACCACGTCCACGCCCGGCAGCACGCGCGACGCCAGATGCGCGACGACGGCGTCCTCCATCGAGGAGGTGACACAGAAGCGGGGCCCGAAGGCGTCGGCCGCCCACGTCAGAATCTCGGTGGCGGAGGCGTCCTCCAGCTCCCGCCCGGCCCGCTCGGCCAGCTCCCGGAGCTCCTCGTCGGCCAGCTCTCCGCTCAGCAGAGTGCCCGTCATATCGCTTCCCCCTCAACGTCGTTGCGCTGAACACCCCGGGTCAGCAGACCCAGGAACTTCAGCTGGAACGCACGGTTGCAGGAAGCGCATTCCCAGGCTCCGTGGCCGGTCTCGTTGGGGCGCAGGTCCTCGTCACCGCAGTACGGGCAGTAAAACGGAGCGGCTCGCTCGCTCATGACAGCGACTCCGCACTCGCGCGCGCGGCCCAGGCCGCGAAGCGCTCGCCGTCCTCGCGCTCCTCCTGGAACCGTCCGAGCACCCGCTCGACGTAGTCCGGCAGTTCGGCCGAGGTGACCTTCAGGCCGCGGACCTTGCGGCCGAAGCCGGCCTCCAGGCCCAGCGCCCCGCCCAGGTGTACCTGGTAGCCCTCGACCTGCTCGCCGTTCTCGTCCAGCATCAACTGGCCCTTGAGACCGATGTCGGCGACCTGGATCCGGGCGCAGGCGTTCGGGCAGCCGTTGATGTTGATGGTGATCGGGTGGTCGAACTCCGGGATGCGGCGCTCCAGTTCGTCGATCAGAGAGGCGCCGCGCGCCTTCGTCTCGACGATCGCCAGCTTGCAGAACTCGATGCCGGTGCAGGCCATCGTGCCGCGCCGGAACGGGGACGGCGTGACCTTGAGGTCCAGCGCCTCCAGACCGGCGACCAGGGAGTCCACCTGCTCCTCGGCCACGTCCAGCACGATCATCTTCTGCTCGGCGGTGGTCCGTACCCGGCCCGAGCCGTGCGCGTCCGCCAGGTCGGCGATCTTGGTGAGCGTGGAGCCGTCGACCCGGCCCACCCGCGCGGCGAAGCCGACGTAGAAGCGGCCGTCCTTCTGCCGGTGCACCCCCAGGTGGTCGCGCCAGGTCTGGGCGGGCTGCTCGGGCGCGGGCCCGTCGACGAGCTTCCGCTCCAGGTACTCGTCCTCCAGGATCCGGCGGAACTTCTCCGCGCCCCAGTCCGCGACCAGGAACTTCAGCCGCGCGCGGGTGCGCAGCCGCCGGTAGCCGTAGTCGCGGAAGATCCCGATGACCCCGCCGTACACGTCCGGCACCTCGTCCAGCGGCACCCAGGCGCCGAGCCGCACCCCGAGCTTGGGGTTCGTGGAGAGGCCGCCGCCGACCCAGAGGTCGAAGCCGGGGCCGTGCTCCGGGTGGTTCACGCCGACGAAGGCGACGTCGTTGATCTCGTGCGCCACGTCCAGGTGCGGGGAGCCGGAGACCGCGGACTTGAACTTGCGCGGCAGGTTGGAGAAGTCGGGGTTGCCGATGAACCGGCGCTGGATCTCGTCGATCGCGGGGGTGCCGTCGATGATCTCGTTCTCGGCGATGCCCGCGACGGGAGAGCCGAGGATCACGCGCGGTGTGTCACCGCAGGCCTCGGTGGTGGACAGCCCCACCTCTTCGAGCCGTCGCCAGATCTCCGGGACGTCCTCGATACGGATCCAGTGGTACTGCACGTTCTGCCGGTCGGTGAGGTCGGCGGTCCCGCGCGCGAACTCCTGCGAGATCTCTCCGATCACCCGCAGCTGCCGCGTGGTCAGCCGGCCGCCGTCGATCCGGACCCGCAGCATGAAGTACTCGTCGTCCAGCTCCTCCGGCTCCAGCACGGCCGTCTTGCCGCCGTCGATGCCGGGCTTGCGCTGGGTGTACAGACCCCACCAGCGCATGCGTCCGCGCAGGTCGTTGGGGTCGATGGAGTCGAAGCCGCGCTGGGAGTAGATCGTCTCAATACGTGTCCGTACGTTGAGACCGTCGTCGTCCTTCTTGAACTGCTCGTTCCCGTTGAGGGGGGTGTGGTGGCCCACGGCCCACTGACCCTCGCCACGGTGGCGTCCGGCCTTGCGGCGGGGCGTGGCGGGCGCAGGCTTTTCCGGGGTGGCGGCCATGGCAATACGTCCTTCGGGACTGCGGGAGGGCGGCTCTGAGCGGCACACTCGCGCTGAGGCGCGGCGGTGCGCAGGCGGTTCAGAGAGAAGAGAGAGACGGCGGTGCTGGTGCTGTCAGCTCGCCGGACAGATGGCGCTGGACATGCGGCCGAGGTCGACGTGGCGTCGACTCACCAAGGCAATTCCAGTTCCGGACATGACGGAAGCGTGTCACGCGCGTCTTGGGGCAGTCCACCACTATCCAGTATGTGGACGACTGGGTCTCGAAAGATGGGACTGTGTGGCGCCGATCACGGAATGACAGAGCGGCATTGCCGACAAATCGCCCCATCCGGGTCCGAAGGAGAGGGGCAGGGGGGCAGGGAGGAGAAGCAGGCGGCGAGGAGAGCGGCGAAGAGCGGAAAGCGGGTGGGGCGACGAGGTCACCGCCCCACCCGGGGATCTCCGGACGGTCAGGAGGCGTACGCCCCGGGCCACGGACCGGGCGTCGCCACCTCGGGCTCCACCTCGGTCCTCGTGTCGAAGAGCCGGAAACCGCGCCGCAGGTAGTTGTCCATCGCGTGCGGCCCGTCCTTGGAGCAGGTGTGCAGCCACACCCGCTTCGTCGTCGGACGCTCCGGCCAGCGCTCCGCCAGATCCCAGGCGCGCGCCACCCCGTGGGAGAGGAGATGGCCGCCGATCCGCCGGCCCCGGAACGCGGGGATCAGCCCGAAGTACATGATCTCGACCACGCCGTCGTCCTGCGCATCCAGCTCGACGTACCCGGCCGGCGTCCCGTTCTCGTACGCCACCCAGGTCTCCGCGCCGGGCCGCCGCAGAGCCTCCTCCCACTGGGCGTACGTCATGCCCAGCCGGTCGGTCCACCGGATGTCGCCGCCCACCGCCGTGTAGAGGAACCGGCTGAACTCCGGCAGCACCACCTCGGACCGGACGATACGGACATCGCCCTCGGGCGCGCGCGCCGGGCGGAGATCGGCGGGCGAGGTCTGCTCCAGGGACCAGACGGTCACCCGGGTGGTCGGCGCTGCGGACTGCTGGATGTCGCTCATGACGGCCAGACAACCACGGCGCCGTCCGGCGGCGCACAGCGGCCCCGTCCCGTACGCGCCCCGCGACGCCCGCCCGGCGCGCGCGGGCCTTCGGCCCCGGCCGCCCGCACGCTCCCCGGCGCCCCTCTCAGGTGGACCGCGCCGCCGCGCGGGCCGCCGCCACCACCGGCGCCTGGGAGTGCGGCAGCAGATCCGCGCCGTGCTCCGGACGGATCACCTCCACCTCCACCCCGTCCCCGAAGCGGTACGGGCGATGAGCCAGGACCTCCGCCAGATGACGCCGCAGCCGGGAGACCTCGGCCCGGACCGTCACCGTCCGGGTCGGGTCCCCGAAGACGTCCCGCGCCAGCTCCGAGGCCGTCCGCCCCTGCCGGTGCACCGCCAGCGCGTACAGCAGCTCGGCGTGGCGCGGCGAGAGCCGCTGCCGCACGCTGCCCAGCGGCCCGGTCAGATGCACGGCGAGCGCCCGGGGCCGGCTCAGGTCCAGCACCACCCGGCGCGGCTCCCCCGGCACCGTCCCCGTCTCGTCCACCCGCACCAGCCAGCCGCCCGGCAGCGGCTCGGCCTGGCACATGCCGAGCGAGGGCAGCCACACCGGACCCGGCCGCAGCGACTTCGGCAGCGGCAACCGGTCCACCGGAGGCATCCCCGTCACCGCCGCCAGCCGACCGTGCGCGTCCACCGCCAGCGCCCGGCCGCCGATCCGGCACAGGATCGGTGCGGCCACCGCGCGCAGCCGCTCGATCTCCACCAGATGCCGGGTGCGGATCTCACCCTCGGCGAGCCGCGCCACCGAGTCGACCAGGGCCAGCGTCGCCGGATGGAAGGTGGACGCAGGCCCGCTGATGTCGACGATCCCGATCAGCCGCCCGTCGCGCGGATCCCGCACCGGGGCCGCCGCACAGGTCCAGCCGTGCAGCGCCCGGATGAAGTGCTCGGCGGAGTGCACCTGGATCGGGACCCGGGCGGCCAGCGCCGTCCCGATCGCGTTCGTCCCGGTCGCCGCCTCGGCCCAGGCCGCGCCTTCCTCCAGGCAGATGTCGTGGGCCCGGCGCAGCACCCCCGTGTTGCCCTGCCGCCACAGCACCCGGCCCTCGGTGTCGGTCACCACCATGATCTGCTGTGCGGCGTCCGCGATCGAGGCCAGTCCCGCCCGCAGCAACGGCATCAGTTCACCCAGGGCCGTGCTGTGCCGCCGGTGCTCGATCTCGTCCGCCTCCAGCAGCTCGCTCTCCGGCGACTGCTCGGGGTCGATGCCGCTGCGCACCACCCGGTCCCAGGAGGCGTCGATCTCCGCCCGGGGCACCACACCGGACGGCTCGCCCGCCAGCCGGGCCTCACGCGCGCGGTGGAGCAACCGGGTGGCGCCACGGCCCGCCCCCTGGCCCGTCACCCGCAGCACCCCCGCCGCACCTGTCTCCGTCATGGTCCCCGTGCCCCCCGAACGCTTCCCGGTCCCGGCCCGGCCCATCCTGCCGGGCACCCCGCCGGGCCACCGAGCAGTCCACACAACGGTTGCAACCCTTTGCAACTCTGGCGATGCCCTGCGGGTGCGTACCAGAGTGGCAGAAACACCGTGCGCCGGGTTTCCCGGTCGCCCGGTGTCGCATGAGCACGGAGGGTGGTGCCGTGTCGGCGCAGCATCACCCCCCGTCGCTCCCCGCCCGGTGGGCTACCCCGCGGACGGCCGGGCCCGTGCCACCACCGAGGCCAGATCCAGGCTGTGCGGCAGCGTCCCGAACACCGCGCCCCCGTCCCCGCCGAGCCGCGACGCGCAGAACGCGTCAGCCACTTCCGGCGGAGCCCACCGCACCAGCAGCGAACCCTGGAGCACCAGCGCGAACCGCTCCACCAGCCGCCTCGCCCGCGCCTCGATACCCGCCAGATCGGCCAGCTCCGTCAGCAGGCCCTTGATCGCCGCGTCCAGCCGGTGATCCGCCCCGCGTGCCTTCCCGACCTCCCGCAGGAACGCGTCCAGCGCCCGCGGCTCCCGCGAGAGCGCCCGCAGCACGTCCAGCGCCTGGACGTTCCCCGAGCCCTCCCAGATGGAGTTGAGCGGCGCCTCGCGCAGCAGCCGGGGCATCCCCGACTCCTCGACGTACCCGTTGCCGCCCAGGCACTCCAGCGCCTCGCCCACCACGGCGGTGCAACGCTTGGTGACCCAGAACTTCGCGGCGGGCAGCGCGAGCCGCAGAAAGGCCCGCTCCTGATCGGTGTCCGCGTCGTACGCCGCCGCCAGCCGCATGCCCAGCACCGTCGCCGCCTCCGACTCCAGGGCCAGGTCGGCCAGGACATTGCGCATCAGCGGCTTGTCGATCAGCGGCCCGCCGAACGCGTCGCGGTACGCGCTGTGGTGGACCGCCTGCGCCACCGCCTGCCGCATCAGCCCCGCCGAGCCCACCACGCAGTCGAGCCGGGTGGCCGCCACCATCTCGATGATGGTCCGCACCCCGCGCCCCTCCTCGCCGACGAGGCGGGCCCAGGTCCCGTCGAACTCGACCTCGGCGGACGCGTTGGACCGGTTGCCCAGCTTGTCCTTGAGCCGCTGAATCAGGAACACGTTGCGCGAGCCGTCCGGGAGCACCCGCGGCACCAGGAAGCAGCTCAGTCCGCCCGGCGCCTGCGCCAGCACCAGGAAGCCGTCCGACATCGGCGCCGAACAGAACCACTTGTGCCCGGTGAGCAGATACCCGCCCTCGCCGGACAGCGGCTCGGCCCGCGTCGTGTTGGACCGTACGTCGGTGCCGCCCTGCTTCTCCGTCATGCCCATCCCGAAGAGCACCCCGGCCTTCTCGCGCGGGTTCCGCAACCCCTGGACGTACGTGTGCGAGGTCAGCAGGGGCTCCCACACGGCGGCCAGCTCCGGATCGGTGCGCAGCGCGGGCACCGCGGCATGCGTCATCGACAGCGGGCAGCCGTGCCCCGCCTCGGCCTGCGTCCAGACCAGGAACCCCGCCGCGCGCCGGACATGGCCGGCCGGCCGCCCCCAGGCGTCGGTCAGCCCGGCGGACACGGCGTGGCCCAGCAAGCGGTGCCAGGACGGATGGAACTCCACCTCGTCGACGCGATGCCCGTAGCGGTCGTGCGTCCGCAGGACGGGCGGGTGCGCGTTCGCCTGCACGCCCCACTTCTGGGCCTGGGCCGAGCCCGCCGCCCGGCCCAGCTCGCCGAGCTCCTCCAGCGCCACGGGCAGGATCCCGGGCTCGATGTGCCGCTCCACGGCCTCCGACAGGACCCGGTCGGTGGCGAAGACGTCATGGCCGACCAGCGGCGGAACCTGATTGGTCACGGTGTGGGTGGTGGCTGCCATGCCGATACGGTAAGGAGGTGCAGGCAGCAAAGGAAACACCCGAGCGGCCACCGGGCCGACTCCACCGGGCGCGAGTGCTCTACCGCAACGTCTCCAAACGGCGCATGGCGTGGCACTTGCTCAAGGACACCGTCAACTCGTGCATCGAGTACCGCATTCTGGGGCTCGCGGCCGAGGCGGCGTTCTTCACCCTGCTCTCGCTGCCTCCGCTGCTGCTCGGCATGATCGGACTGCTCGGCTACGTCGACGAGTGGACGGCCACCACCACGGTCGCCTCCATCGAGCGCAACATCCTCTCCGCCTCCCAGACGGTGCTCTCCGAGCGCGGGGTCAACGACTTCGCCAAGCCGCTGCTCGCCGACGTCACGACCGGGGCCCGCCCCGACGTCATCTCCCTCGGCTTCGCCATCGCCCTGTGGTCGGGCTCCCGCGCGGTGAACGTCTTCATCGACACCATCACCGTCATGTACGGCCTCGACGGCCACCGCGGCATCGTCAGGACCCGGCTGCTCGCCTTCCTGCTGTACGTCGTCGCCCTGCTGCTCGGCGCGGTGGTCCTGCCGCTGCTGGTCGTCGGACCGGACCGGGTGGTCGAGTTCGTGCCCTGGGGCACCGAGGTGATAGCCGTCCTGTACTGGCCGCTGGTGATACTGCTGACCATCGCGTTCCTCACGACGCTCTATCACGTGTCCGTGCCGGTGCGGTCGCCCTGGATCGAGGACGTGCCCGGGGCGCTGGTGGCGCTCGGCATGTGGGTCCTCGGCAGCTTCCTGCTCCGGATCTACCTGACCAGCACGGTCGAGGGCCCGACCATCTACGGCTCCCTGGCGGCGCCGATCGCCGTCCTGCTGTGGATCGGCATCTCCGCCTTCGCGGTCCTGGTCGGCGCCGCGGTCAACGCGGCCATCGACCGGGTCTGGCCCTCGCTCGCCACGGCCGCCGCCCGCGAGGCGACCGAACGCGCCAGGGCCGCGCAGGCCGCCGAGTTCGTCGCCCGCACCCGCTCGGCCGCCTACGACGGCACGGACGACGACGATGACGAGGACGACGGCCCCGCGTACATGCCCTCCGAGTTCCCCGAGCGCTGGTCCCGCTTCCTGCCGCCCGACGACGTGAAATCCCGGCTGCACGCGACCTGGGAGAAGGAGCCCAAGGACGCGAAGGAGAGCAGCAGGACCCGTCACGCGCGGGAATCGACAGCGGACACCGAGGTCGGGGAGCCGCCCGCCCGCTGACCGCGTTAGCGTGAGGACATGCCCCGGGGACACCAGCGCTACCAGGAGCGGCCCTCCCGGCTGGACGGTGCCGTCGTCTGGACGCTGGACGCCCCATCGGCCCCCGGGCAGCCCGCCCGGTCCGTGCTTCCCGACGGCTGCATGGACCTGCTCTGGAGCGCGGGCCGCCTGATCGTCGCCGGGCCCGACACCCACGCCTTCGAGGTCGACCCGCGCCACCGGGGCTCCTGCTCCGCGATCCGGTTCGCACCCGGCACCGCCCCCGTCCTCCTCGGCGTACCGGCGCACGAACTGCGCGACCACCGGGTCGACCTGGCCGAGCTCTGGCCCCGTACCGCTGTCGCGGCGCTCACCGCACGGATCGCCCGGTCCGCCGACCCCGCCGCCGCCCTGGAGGACTTCGCGCTCGCCCGGTCCGCCGACACCGGCCCGCCCGACCCGCTCGCGGCGGCCGTCGCCGAGGGGCTGCGACGCGGCAGGAGCGTCGCGTCCACGGCAGCCGAGGCCGGCCTCGGCGCCCGCCAGCTGCACCGCCGCTCCCTGGCCGCCTTCGGCTACGGCCCGAAGACCCTGGCCCGGATCCTCCGCCTCCAGCGGGCTCTGGCCCTCATCCGCACCGGCCTTCCGTACGCCGAAGCGGCCTGCGCGGCAGGCTGCACCGACCAGCCGCACCTGGCCCGGGAGATGCGCGACCTGGCCGGCACGACCCTCGGGGCCTACTTCGCGGCAGGCGACGCGTCGGCGAACAGCGACACCCCGCACCCGTCCGGGTCCAGCACCACCGCGTAGCGCTGCCCCCACACCGCGTCCCACGGCTCCAGGTGCCCGGTGTACCCGGCGCCGACCAGCTCCGCGTACACCGCGTCCACCTCCTGCGGGCTGTCGCAGGCGAACGCCAGGGCGACCCGCTCACCGCCGCCCGCGGGCCGCTGCCAGTCCGGGTCGAACGAGGCGATGACCTCCTCCGTGTCCCACAGCAGCCGCTGTCCGCCCGGCAGCGTCACTTCGACGTGGGGCGCGGACTCCGCTCCTTCGGGAATGTCGAGGCCGAGCCGCCGGTAGAAGGCGAGGGAAGCCGCGAGGTCGGAGGTGATGATGCTGGTGGCGTCGAGTCGTGGAGTCATGCCCCGACCGTAGGCCCGCGGCACGCGGCCGTCTTGTACGAATCGGTCACCCCGACCGGCGGGCTCAGCCCAGGCAGTCCGCCGGCGACGTCCCCGGATCGGTCAGCGCGAGACCCAGGGCGGCCCGCTCCGTGACCCAGCGCGTCGGCCGGTGCCGCGGGTCGCCCGTCGACGCGTGCAGCGCCCGCTGGAGCGCCAGCACCCGCACGGCCCCGATCCGCTCGCCCCACGCCAGCGGTCCGGCCGGATAGCCGAGGCCCGTGGTCACCGCGAGATCGATGTCGGCGGGCGCGGCCAGCGAGCGTTCCGCGATCGAGCAGCCGACGGCCACGACCGAGGAGAGCAGCCGCTGCGCGACCGAGCCCGCCGTGTCCCGCACCACCGACACCGCGTACGGCTCCTCGCCCCCGGCGGCCCGCGCCAGCACCGCCCGCGCGTCCCGCGCTGCCGCCGGGTCACCGGCCGCCGTCACCGCGAGGACCCGCCGCCGCCCCGCCGCGGGCAGCACCTCGACGCCGAACGTACGCTCCCGGGGCAGCCCGCCCTCCGCGACCGCCGCCGACACCGGCGTTCCCCAGACGGGCACCAGCACCACGGCCTGCGCCGACGGCCCGTCGCCCCGCTCGACGCGGACCCCCGCCGCCTCCAGGGACGCCGCCAGCTCCTCCTCGTACGCCGCCGTCTCCGGCCGCCCGGCCGAGGCCAGGAACACCGGGCGGTCCGCCTCCCCGGTGACCGGGCTCTCCGGTGCGGGGCCGGACGCCCCGTCGCCGTACGCGTACCAGCCCCGGCCCGTCTTGCGGCCGTGCAGCCCGGCCACCACCCGGTTCGGCGTCAGGAAGGACGGGCGCAGCCGGTCCTCGTACCGGAAGCCCTGCCAGATCGAGTCGATCACCGCGGCCGTCACGTCGAGACCGGTCAGGTCCATCAGCTCGAAGGGGCCCATCCGCAGCCCCAGCACGTCCCGGGCGATCCGGTCGACCGCCGCCGGGTCCGCCACCGACTCCTCCAGCAGCGCCAGCGCCTCGGTCACCAGCCCGCGCCCGGCGTGGTTGACCAGGAATCCGGGGGTGTCGGCGACGGTCACCGCCCGGTGCCCGCACCCCTCGACCAGCCCGGTGAGCAGCGCCGGGATCTCCGGACGGGTGGCCGCGCCCGGCACCACCTCCACGATCCGCATCAGCGGCACCGGGTTGAAGAAGTGCAGGCCGGCCAGGCGCGACGGATCCTGGAGGGTCGCCGCGATGCGGGTCACCGACAGGGACGAGGTGTTCGTCGCGAAGACGGCGGAGGCGGGCAGCACCCGCTCCAGCTTCCCGAACACCTCGGCCTTCGTCCCCAGGTCCTCCCGTACGGCCTCGATCACCAGCTCCACGTCCGGGCCCGCCGCCCACGGCTCGGCGAGCGGCACCAGCCGGGCCACCGCCGCGTCCCGGTCGGCGGCCGTCGTCCGGCCCTTCGCGACCGCCCGGTCCAGCATCGACGCGACGAACTCCAGGGCCTCCTTCACCGCCTCGGGCCGCACGTCACCCAGCTCCACGGTGTGACCCGCGCTCGCCGCCCACTGGGCGATGCCCCGGCCCATGGCCCCGGCTCCGACGATCCTGATACGCATGGCGGTTACGGCCCTTCCAACGGAGGCGGACACGGTTCGGTTCGACATCGTCGCGCAGGAGCCGCAGCTCCGCGGGGGCGGGCCGGTCCGTCGTCGCGAACCGGTCGGCGGTCTCCGGCTCCCCGCCGCTCTCCGCCGTGGACGCACGCGGCGACGACGGCCTCCAGCGCCGACAGGACCTCGCCGGCCCCACCGCCCGCCCCGGCCGACCGTTCCACCGTGCTCCTCACCCTCCGTATGCGCCGACCTCACGGTGTCAGGGCCCATTGATGGCTGTCCAATACCGAATTAGGGTCGGATCAAGACGCCAGGAGTATCACTATGGAACTGCGCCACCTCAACGCCTTCCTCGCCGTCGCCGAGGAGCTGCACTTCGGCCGGGCCGCCAAGCGGCTCCAGATGGCCCAGCCCCCGCTGAGCCAGCAGATCCGCCAGCTGGAGAGGGAGCTCGGCGTCCAGCTCTTCCACCGCAACACGCGCTCGGTCCGTCTCACCAGCGCGGGGGAGTCCTTCCTCGAACCGGTACGGACCGTCCTGGACGACCTGGACACCGCCGTCCGGGCTGCCAGGTCGGCGGGGACCGGCGAGTACGGCCGGGTCACCATCGGCTTCGCCGGGGCCTCCAGCCACGAGACGCTGCCCCGGCTCACCCGGGCCGTGCGCGCGGCCCACCCAGGGCTCGAACTCGTCATGACCGGCCAGACGTACGCCAACACCGCCCTGTCCCGGGTCGCCGACGGCTCGCTCGACCTCGGCTTCGTCCGGCTCCCGGTGACCCGGCCCGGCATCGCGCACCGGGTGATCGACGAGGAGGAACTGGTCTGCGCCCTGCCCTCCGACCACCCGCTCGCCCGGAGTCGGGCCGTTCCCCTGGCCGTACTCGCCGGTGAACCGTTCGTCTCCTTCCCCGCCAACTCCGGCTCCACCGTCCGCGACGCCATGACCGAGGCCTGCGAGGGCGCCGGCTTCACCCCGCGCACCGTCCAGGAGGCCCCCGACTCCTACACGATCCTCGCCCTGGTCGCCGCCGGGGTCGGCGTCACCCTCACGGTCACCTCGGTCCAGCACATCCAGCAGAACGGCCTGGTCTACCGCCCTCTCGCCGGTCCGCCCATCCGCCTCCGCGCCGCCCTGGCCTGGCGCGCCGACAACCCCTCCGCGGCCCTGCGCGCGGTGCTCGCCGTCGCGGAGGAAGCGCTGCCGACACCCGTGCGCAGGCCCGATTGAGACGTGGCGCCTCTCAATCCGGTGCGTACTCGATATTGGACCGACTCAGTGCCGGATGCGAAGGTCGTCCCACCGCACCACCCGCCCACCGCAACGCGCCTTTTGTTCCCCGCCCCCGATCCCAGGGAAAGGCCCTCCGTGCCGCTCGACGTCGTCATCTGCGAACCCCTGCGCACCCCCATCGGCCGGTTCGGCGGGGCCTTCGCCCAGCAGACCCCGGCCGCGCTGGCCGCACGTGTCATCGCGGAGATCGTCACCCGCACCGGTATCGATCCCGAACGGGTCGACGAGGTGATCCTCGGCCACGCCTACCCGACCAGCGAGGCCCCCGCCATCGGCCGCGTCGCCGCCCTGGACGCCGGACTGCCCAGTTCGGTCACCGGCTCCCAGGTCGACCGCCGCTGCGGCTCCGGTCTCCAGGCGGTGCTGGACGCGGCGATGCAGATCCGGGCCGGGTTCAGCGACGTCGTGATCGCGGGCGGCGTCGACGTGATGAGCGCCGCCCCCTACTACACCCACGACGGACGCTGGGGCATCAAGGGGCCCGGCCTCCACCTCCACGACGCCCTCGCCCGGGGCCGGGTGACCGCCGGAGGCGTCAACCACCCGGTTCCCGGCGGCATGATCGAGACGGCGGAGAACCTGCGCCGCCAGTACCGCATCAGCCGCGCCGACCAGGACGCCCTGGCGCTGCGCTCCCAGCAGCGGGCCGCCCGTTCCGTCGCCGAGGGCCGCTACGACGCGGAGACCGTCCCCGTCACCGTACGCACCCGCAAGGGCGAGACGACGGTCACCGCCGACGAGCACCCACGCCCCGACACGACGGCCGAACAACTCGCCGCGCTCCGCCCCGTGATGGCGAAGTCGGACCGGGACGCCACCGTCACCGCGGGCAACGCCAGCGGCCAGAACGATGCGGCCGCCGCCTGTCTGGTCACCAGCGCCGGGACCGCCGAACGCCTCGGCCTCACGCCGCTCGTCCGCCTCGTCTCGTTCGCCCGTGCCGGGGTGCCCGCCGCGACCATGGGCATCGCCCCCGTCGCCGCCACCCGCACCGCCCTGGACCGGGCGGGACTCACGCTCGCGGACCTCGACCTGATCGAGCTCAACGAGGCGTTCGCCGCCCAGGTGCTCGCCTGTACGGGGGAGTTGGGCCTGGGCGAGAAGGACCACGAGCAGCGGATCAACGTCAACGGCTCGGGCATCTCCCTCGGCCATCCGGTCGGCGCCACCGGTGCCCGCATCCTCGCCACGCTCACGCGCGAACTCCACCGCCGCGAGGCGCGGTACGGGCTGGAGACGATGTGCATCGGCGGCGGCCAGGGTCTCGCCGCGGTCTTCGAGCGCGTCGCGGACTGACGACTGTCCACTCGTATTCAAGTGGACACGGTGTGAAGGAATGCGTATGTTTCGGAGGTCTCGCAGGTCGGTCGGACGCATGCTCGGTGCCTGGTTCGAGAAGCGGACGCACTCGGGAGCCCGGCCTGTGCGGTGATCCCACTCGAACAACCGCACTGAGTGCGCCGGTTGCCTGCCTCTGCACGCCGGTGTACGGCAGAGGTGCACCGGCTCTCCGAAGTGGAGTGCTTCGCCAACGATGGACAACCACCCCCGAAGAATCGTCGGACAAGGGAGAGCCGTCCTGCGGTTCCTCTGTCTGAGTCTCCTCCCCCTGGCCTGCCTGGTGGGTCTGCTGGCTCCCGTTCCGGCCGGTGCGGCCGCACCGACGGCGAGCGCCGCGGCGCCTGCCGCAGGCGAACCCACGGACCGCGGAAGGGTCCTGACCTTCTGGAAGGTCGGCGGGCCCGGAGTCCGGGCCGCCGCCGAAGCGGCGCTGTCTGGCAGTGACGCCGATGTCGACCGCTTCCTGGCCGAGGCGGCCTCCAACGCCTATCAGGACGACCGGGTCGCCGCGGCCAACATCGCCAGTGTCGGCGGCCCGAACACCATCGAGGCGGCGCGCGCGGCGCTCGCCGGCTCGCGGGAGCGGCTCAGGACGTTCCTCGACTTCGGGTGGCGGGTGCCTTTCGAGCAGGACGAGCGGGTCCGGGTCGCCCAGGTGATCGATGCCGGGGGCCCGAACGTCCAGGAGCGGGGCAGGGCCGCCCTGGCAGGCACGCCCGATGCCGTACGTGAGTTCCTCGCACGCGGGCAGTACCAGCAGCGCGCGCAGGACGAGCGGGTCGCGGCAGTGCAGATCCTCAGCACGGGAGGCCCCGCTGTCCGAGCGGCCGGCCGACTCGCTCTTCAGGGCTCGCCCGCCGACATCGGCGAGTTCCTGGAAGTGGGGCAGCATGTCGCCCGGGCGCGCGACCAGGAACACCTGACGGTCGCCCAACTCGCCCAACTGGCGAAGGAGGCCGGTCGGCAGGCGGCCGCCGAGACCGCCGCGGCCAAGAGCGAGTCCGCCCGCGCCGTGGAGGCGTCGAAGCTGGCCAAGGCGGCGGCGCTCAGAGCCGCCGACGAGGCGTCCAAGGCGGCGGACGACGCAACCAAGGCCGCCAGTGCGGCAGGCCGGGCCGCGTCGGCCGCCACCCAGGCCGCCGCCGCCGCGCGCCAGGCCATCGCATCCGCCGCCGCGGCGAACAACGCCGCACGCATCGCCGCCAACGCGGCGGCCCAGGCGGCAGCCGCGGCCGCCGGTGCGGCCCGAGCCTCCTCCCGCGCCCGGAGCGCGGCAGCGGACGCGGCAACCGACGCCACGAAGGCCAGTGACGCACGCAAGGCGGCGGACGAGGCGGAGGCCGCCGCGCGCGGTGCCGATGACGGTGCGGAGGCCGCGGACCAGGCCACCAACGCGGCGAACGCGGCGGGGACGCGGCGGTCGCCGCGCTGTCCGCCGGTGCGAACGCCACCGCTGCCGCCGCTGCCGCCACCGAGGCCGGCGGGTACGCCGATCAGAGCGACGCCAGGGCCGTCGAGGCCCGCAACGCGGCCGCAGCCGCGCCGCCACGCGGCGGAGGCGACCCGCGCCGCGAACGCGGCGGTGGCCCTGGCCCGCAAGTCCGCCGTGGCCGCGGAGCAGGCGCGTGACGCGGCCCGGTCCGCGGCCCGGCACGCCCGTGCCTCGGCCATGGCCGCCAGGGAGGCCGCCGACCAGGCAGGTCACGCCGAGACCGCCGCCGCGAAGTCGAAGGCACACGCCGTCGCCGCCAAGGAGGCGGCGGACACCGCGACCGCGACCAGTAAGCAGGCCAAGGACATCTTCGCCGTGGCCCGCGAGGTCGAGGCCGCCGAACTACAGGCACGCACCAACGCCGGCATCGAGCGGGCCAAGGACCTCAAGGCGGAGGAGGAGGCCCGCGCCGAAGATCGGCGCACGCAGGACCGGCTGGCGACGGAGCGGGCCGCGGAGGCACGGCGGCTCGCCACGGAGGCCGCACGCCCGGACGCCGACCCCGCGGCAGTGGCCCGCCAGGGGCGCAGCCTGGCCGTTCTGACGCTGACCGACGGCGGCCCCTGGGCCCGGGCAGCCGCGGAGGCGGCGGTCGCGGCTTCGGACGCGGAGGTCATCGCCTATGTGCGCGGCGGCTGGCAGGAGGCTGCCCACGAGGACGACCGGGTCCAGGTGGCCCGTCTCTCCACGGACAGTCCGGTCCCGGCGATCAGCGACGCCGCGGAGCAGGCCCTCGGCGGGGACGCCACTGTCGTCGCGGAGTTCCTCAGGACCGGCCAGTACCGGGCCGGTGAGTCGCAGTACCGGATCGAGATCGCACGGCTCGCCGACACCGGCGGCGCCGTGCTCGGCGACGCCGCCCGTGCCGCGCTGAACTCCAACTCCCTCGACAACTACCGTACGTTCCTGGCCACCGGCCAGCACACCGCCCGAGTACAGGACGAGCGGGTCCGGGCGGCCCAGCTCTTGGACAGCGGAGGCCCGGAGGTACGGTCCGCGGCGCGGATCGCCCTGGAAGGCCCCGACGAACTGCTGCACCGCTTCATCGATTCCGGTCAGCACATGGCCCAGCGCAAGGACCTGCTGGCTGCGACGCACGTCGCGCGGGTGCAGGCGCTGGTGGCGCAGGCCGCCGGAACGGCCGCCCGGGCCCAGCAGAACGCGGCGGAGGCCCACCGGGTGGCGGCGATCGCCCGTAAGGCGGCCGACGAAGCGAAGACGTACGCCGCTGAGGCCTCGGCCGCCTCCAAGACCGCCGAGACCCACGCGGAGGAGGCTGCCCGGTCCGCCCAGGAGGCCGAAGCCTCCGCCGCCCGGGCCGCGGCGTCTGCCGCGACCGCCCGGCAGGCGGCGGACGCAGCCGGAAAATCCGCTGCCCTGGCCAGCGGCTCCGCGGCCGACGCCACGGTGTCCTCGGAACTCGCCCATGCTTCGGCGAGCACTGCCTGGGCCCATGCGGACAAGGCGAGGAAGTCCGCCGTCGCCGCGGGGAAGGACTGGGCCGCCGCCGACAAGGCGGCCAGAGACGCTTTCGGCGTCGCCATCGACAAGCTCAAGGCGGAAGCGGAGGCGGAACGCCGAAAGCTTCGGCAGGACACCCCGGCCGAACGCATGCGTAAATGCGGACTTCTGGGGTGCCCGAAGGAGAACGACCCCTTCCACTGCGACCGGAAATCCCCGGGTGATGCCTTCTGCACCTCGCTCGGGATGGCCAAGGTCGTGGAGCCCTACGCGCGGACGATGTGGGAGCTCGGAGTAGCGATAGCCGGCCTCAGCCAGCTCAAGAATTGCCTGGACTACGATCTCGACGCCTGCATGGATCTGGCGCAGGACGCGGCGATCAACAACAAGATCAGGCTGCTCAAGGGTGCTTATGAGGGTCTGCGCGCACTGAACCGGATTCCCTGCGAGACGTGTTTCCCCGCCGGCACCAAGGTGCTCATGGCGGACGGCAGTCACCGGAATATCGAAGACGTCGAATGGGGTGACCTGGTTCGGGCCACCGACCCGGTCACCGGCCGCACGGCCGCACGCAAGGTGACCCGCCTCATCGTCACCGAACACGACAAGCACTTCAACACCCTGACGGTGGGAACCCGTCAGGGGCCGGCCGAGCTGACGGCCACGTACGAGCACCCGTTCTGGAGCCCGTCACGCGGGAAATGGGTCGAAGCGGCCGATCTCGAAGCGGGCGACACCCTCCTCAGCGACGACGGCTCCCGGCCGGAGGTGCGGGAAAACGCCGCGTTCACCCAGCACGCCCGGACATACAACCTCACGGTCGACGACCTCCACACCTACTATGTGCTGGCGGGCGAGACCCCTGTACTGGTCCACAATTCCGACTGCCCGCACATCGCTCTCGGGAAGTCGGAGGCGGACGACAACCCGTTCGCCCTCGTCGAGTTCGCCGAAAAGCATGGGGCAGACATGTTCAAGCATTGGTCGGACGACAAGCAGTGGTACACCCACGTAAGGGAATTTCTTTCCGAGGGGAACACCACGCGCATATCGTTCAACCTGGACGGAATCCCTGATCCTGCCGCCTATGCTGCACGCGGGAAGAACGTTGATCCGGCCAATGATTTTGAGGGATTCACGGCGTGGGAGATCTACCAGATCAGTCAATCCCCCCACGCGTGGGACAGAATCACTTGGTACCGGAACGGAAAGGTGGTCCCCAATCCTTTTGGGAAGGAATAATTCGATGCCGGTGATCTTCGAATCCGATCTCACGTTCCGGGTGTGGAAATACGGAGTCGGGCACTCGCAGCTTCTCCTCCGGGCCTCCTCGGACGAGTCCGGGGAGGAAGGGGTGGACATCCTCTTCGAAGGAGTCGCCGCCATGCAACTCGCCATGCGCTACAAGGAGCTGCGGCTTCATTCGGTGGACGAGGACGAGTTCCGGGAGGTCTTCGACAGCTCTGGTGTGGACGAGAAGTGGCGAGACTCCTTCGTCATCGTCCGCCTGAGTTCCCGATCGGGCGGGGGCTACGTGCAGTGCGCGAAGATCACCGCTGAACGACGGCGCGGGCAGGGCGGCTCGGGGCGCGATCCGGACGGGCCGCGCGACCTCCTCTGGAGTCTGCGACCGTAGGCCCGGCTGCGTCGCACCGACTGCGGCAGGCGCACACGCAGAAGGTCCGGCCGGACAGTCCCCGCTGTCCGGCCGGACCTCGTTCTCCCGCAGGAGCCTTGTCAGTCCCGCGCGTTGCGGGTGCGGCGCATCAGCACCGAGCCGCCGAGCAGGAGCGCGGCGCTCGCGCCGGCGGCCAGGCCGAGGTCAGCGGCACCGGTGTCGGCCAGGTGCGCGTCCGGGGTGTTGTATCCCGGCGTGCCGGACCCGGGGGTGTCCGAGCCGGGAGTGTCGCTGCCAGGCGTGTCGGTGCCGGGCGTGTCGGTGGGCGGCTGGTCCAACGGCGGCTCGTCGACCGGGGGCTCGTCGACCGGCGGCTCGTCGACCGGGGGCTCGTCCACGGGCGGCTCGTCGACCGGGGGCTCGTCCACCGGCGGCTCGTCGACCGGGGGCTCGTCCACGGGCGGCTCGTCCACCGGCGGCTCGTCCACCGGGGGCTCGTCCACGGGCGGCTCATCGACCGGCGGCTCGTCGACCGGCGGGTGCTCGTGCTTCGGGCCGTCGGCGTTCACGCACGCGTTGCCGAAGGCCGGGTTCAGCAGAGCGATCACGTTGACGGTGTTGCCGCACACGTTGACCGGGACGTGCACCGGCGCCTGCACGGCATTGCCCGAACCGACACCCGGCGAACCGACCGCCGCGCCCTCCGCCGACGCATCGGCGTGCGCGGTGCCGCCCACCGCCGCCAGGAGGCCCGAGGCGGCCGCCATGACGATCATGCTTTTATTCAGGACCTGTCGCATTACTTGCCCTTTCTGAGGACATTGGCGAGGACATCGTGTGGGTGCTTCACGCGCGGACGTAACGGGCAGCCATCGGGCGGAGCCGCTGCACAGCCGGATCCGGCGGGAAGCCGTGGTGAATGTGGTGAAGACGTGCGCGCTGGACGACTGCCATAACGACACAGACGTCACGCGGGAAACTTGGAGTTGCGTGGAAAATGTGTAATCACCCGAACGGGTGGTGTGGTTGCACCCCGCCCATCCTGGTCGGCGGAAGAAGAGAAACGATTCGCCCTCAACTCCACAGCAATTCGCTGCTGTTGACCTCGCCGGGTTGCTCGTCCCGGCTGCGACGTGACGTCGGGTTCGCCGACTCCGCCCACTCGTTCGGGCGAAAGGTGCCGGAGTGCCTGTGCAACTTCTTCACGAACGGACGGCCGTGCGGAATGGCCGTAGGACATGGCGTACGGCATGGCCGGACGGAGAGGGCGCGGGGGCCGCCCCGCATCCGGCATTCGGGTGAAGGGGCGCAACCAAACGCCGCGTGGTGAGTTGACCAGGGGGCTCCGCCTCGGGGCAACCAGTACGAGAAGGGTTAATCGTGATCAAGAAGGTTCTGGCTACGGGCGCTGTCGCCGCCTCCATCCTCGGTCTCGGTGCGACGCAGGCCATGGCCATCGCCAACGACGGCGGCACGACCTCGGTCAACGGCAACGGTGCCTCGCAGGCGTACGGCAACTCCGAGACCCACGGCGACTGGAGCCCGCAGTTCGCGCTGGTCCAGGGCTCGCTGAACAAGCCCTGCATCGCCCTGCCGGCCAAGGCGAACGTCGGTTCGCTCATCGGTCTCGTGCCGATCGCGGTCCAGGACATCAACGTCCTGTCGTCCCCGCAGAACCAGCAGTGCACCGAGAACTCCACCCAGGCCAAGGGTGACGAGGCGCTGTCGCACATCCTGGAGGACATCCCGATCCTCTCCGGCAACGGCGTCGGCAACAACTGACCCGCAGCCGCCCTGCTCGGGCCCGGGCCCTCGGCGTTCCTCCACCGAGCGGCTCGGGCCCGTTGTGTTCCCGGAACAGGACTGCGGCATTCGGGCGGATGTCCAGAAATCGGCCCGACGGACAGTTCCGATTCCGGGCGTTCATCGTTACGTAGGACAGCGCAGGAGTCATGGGCCATTCGGTATCCGGCCCGTGCGGGCACGACAGTCGTGACCGCACCGGACTCCGCCGAGGAAAGGGAAGAAACGTGAAGTTCACCAAGGTTGCCGCCGTCGCCGCCGGTACGTTCATGGCGATGGGCTTCGCCGCGCCGGCCATGGCCGACTCGGGTGCCGAAGCCGTCGCCGCGCACTCCCCGGGCGTGCTGTCGGGCAACATCCTGCAGGTCCCGATCCACATTCCGCTCAACATCTGCGGCAACACCGTCAACGTGATCGGCGCGCTGAACCCGGCGTTCGGCAACACCTGCGTCAACCAGTAACTCTCCGGCGGTCGGCCTTCGGGCCCGCAGCCGGTGGGCCCCGGACGGCACCTGTGCCGTCCGGGGCCTTTTCGCTGACCGCGTGTCCCGGCGGCCCGGCTTCCCGGATTCACCGACGCCGCGGGAGAAATTCCGCGCCCCGCAGTTTCCCGGAAGCGGCCTGATCGTTGATCAGGAAGAAAGCGGCAGAAGTCACAGGTAAAGAAGGCTTGTGTGCGGCACGGAGACGTGACCGAAGCAGACGCCGCGCGGAAGGGAACCAGAATAGTGAAGTACGCGAAGACCGCCGCCCTCGTTGTCGGTTCCGTGGCTGCCCTCGGATCGGCCGCTCCCGCCTTCGCGGCTCCCACGCCCACGGCCCCCAACTTCAGCCTCGACAGCGGCCTCAACCAGGTCGTGGCCAGTGCCCCGCAGGTCGTCGACCCGCTGGTGGACACGGCCGCCGAGACCACCGAGACGCTCTCGGAGGACGGCACGGTCGGCAAGCTGGCGGGCCAGGCAACCGGTGTGGCCGAGGGCGCCGCCCCGCTGCTCGGCGGTGTTCCCCTCGGCGGCTGACCGCCGCACCTCGACCATTCCCCCGGGCTTCTCCGCCTGATACGCAACACTTCCCGAAGGGCTCACCCATGTTCAAGAAGTTCATGTCCACGGCGGCCGTCGCCGTCTCCATCGTCGGCGTCTCCGCCGCGGCCGCCCCGGCCGCCATGGCCACCGCCAACGACGGCGGCACCACCACGTTCAACGGCAACGGCGCCTCGCAGGCGTACGGCAACTCCGAGACCCACGGCGACTGGAGCCCGCAGTTCGCGCTCATCCAGGGCTCGCTGAACAAGCCCTGCATCGCCCTCCCGGCCAAGGCGAACGTCGGCTCGCTGCTCGGCCTCGTGCCGATCTCCGTCCAGGACATCAACGTCCTGTCGTCCCCGCAGAACCAGCAGTGCACCGAGAACTCCACCCAGGCCAAGGGTGACGAGGCGCTGTCCCACCTCCTGAACGACATCCCGATCCTCTCGGGCAACGGCGCCGGCAACAACTGAGTCCGCGTGACCCCGGTCCGCTCCCGGTGACACCTGGGGCCGGTCCGTCCGTACGGCGACCTCTTCTCGCCGGGCCGGACGGGCCGGCCCCTCGCCGTGTCCCGATGCCCCCCACCGGGGCAAGCGGTTGGGCCGGACGGCGTAACCCCGGCTGACGGTCCGGGCCCGGCCGGGTAGGGCACCGGCATGGATCCGTACGACAGTCAGACCCCGCAGAGCGCCGAACGGCGGCCGGCGCCGGGCGGTGGCACACCGATCTACGACCGGCTCGTCGCCGAATGGCAGGCGGCCGGAGGCGAACACCCCCTGGCGGAACCGCACCCGGGCCCCGCCCCCCGTCGCACGGGGTTCGTGCCCGCCGCGCGCACCGCGGACCAGGCCCCTGGGCCTGAGACGCCCGGAAACTGACCGGAAGCGTCGACCTTGCGCCGGAACGAACCCATATGAGTGGTACTGCGCAACCGATCCGGGGTGGCGGCAGTTGATCAGTACGTTCCACAACGGGACGCTCCGAAAGGTGAAGTTGATGAAGAAGATGATGGCCGGCGCTGCAGTGGCCGTGTCCCTGCTCGGTCTGTCCGCAGTCGCGGCTCCCACGGCCATGGCGATCGGCAACGACGGCGGCACCACCACCCTCAACGGGAACGGCGCCGAGTCGGAGATCGGCAACGCGAAGACGAAGGGCGACTGGAGCCCGCAGAACCAGCTGGTTCAGGGCACCCTGAACAAGCTCTGCGTCGGCCTGCCCCTCAAGGCGAACGTCGGTTCGCTCGTCGGTGTCGTGCCGGTCGCGGTCCAGGACGTCAACGTCCTGTCCAACCCGCAGAACCAGCAGTGTGCCGACAACTCCACCCAGGCCAAGGGCGACGAGCCGCTGTCGCACATCCTGGACGACATCCCGGTCCTCTCGGGCAACGGCGTCGGCAACAACTGACGCACCCCAGCCTGACGCAGTCGGCGCGGGCGGTCCGAGGGTCACCCTCGGACCGCCCGTTCGCGTTCCCCCGGTGCGGCGCCGACCGCGGCACCGGGCGGGCGGCATCGCGTACACGACGAGGCCCACCGCCCCCCGTGGGGCGGTGGGCCTCGTCGTGCCGAGGGCGGTGGGCCTCAGCCCAGCGAACGGACCGGGAGCAGGCAGTGGGCGGCGGTGCGGACGACCTCCTCGTCGGCCGCGAACGCCCGCAACTGGTCCTCGGTGACCGGCTGCCCGGGAACGGCCTCCGGCCACGGGGTCGTGGCGAACATCCCGTACACCTGGCCCTGCTCCTCGGCCGCGGCCAGCCACTCCGGGGGAGCCGGGTACTGCGCGCTGAGGTGAGGCAGGGTCAGGACGGCCTGGCCCGCCTGGACGAGAAGCTTCGCCTGGATGCCGGGGCTCTCGGCGGCGTCCTGGATCGGGCCGCCGACGTGGAGACCCGCGCGCTCCAGTGCGGCGTGCATGGCCTCGCGGCCGACGACCGGGCCGTCCTGCCCGTCGCCCAGTGAGTACGCGAGGAGAAAGGCGGTGTCCTGGTCCGCGTCGGGCTGCCGGCCGCTCCAGCCGATCAGGATCTGGGTGCCCAAGTGGGCCGGGGTGAACATGCCGGTGGGGGCCTGGGGTGTGGTCATGCTCGGCACCCTAACGGCCCCGGACCGGGCGCAATGCATGCGTATCACCCGATCGAGGGAGATTGCGCCTATCTCTTACGAAAGCGCCTGCCCGAGCGTCCCTCGACCGTGGTCCGGAGTAAATCGGTTGACGATGCTCCCGGGCGTCGGGCTAGGGTGATCACCGTTCCGCCGGAGCCCGTTCCGGGGAGCCCCAGGATCAGCGGAACCAGGAGGTGAGGACATTGATGACTGTCGTTGCGGTGGGCACTGCCCACAACCGGAAGAGCATCGTCCTCATCCCCGTGGCCACCGGCTGACCTCTTCTCTCTCCTTTTCCGCGCCGAGCGCGCGCGCCGGGGCCACCCTGTGAAGGGTTTCCCTTGTCTTTCCCGCTTTCCTCCCGTTCCTCCTCCGCTGCCGACTCCTCGCACCCGCTGACTCCGTACGGCTGGGACGGGGCATGGGCCGCAGCCTTCTCCCCGTACGCCGAGCAGGGGCTCGTGCCGGGCCGGGTCGTGCGTGTGGACCGCGGCCGGTGCGACGTGATCACCGCCGACGGCACGGTCCGCGCCGACACCGCGTTCGTCGTGCCCCGCGACCCGATGCGGATCGTCTGCACCGGTGACTGGGTGGCGCTCGACGCCGACGGCGACCCGCGCTTCGTCCGTACGCTGCTGCCGCGCCGTACCGCCTTCGTCCGCTCGACCTCCTCGCAGCGGTCCGAGGGCCAGGTGCTCGCCACCAACATCGACCACATCGCCATCTGCGTCTCGCTCGCCGTCGAACTGGACCTCGGGCGGGTCGAGCGGTTCCTCGCGCTCGCCCTCTCCAGCTCCGAGGGCGCCGCCCTGCTCGGCGACGGCGACGGCGCCGGCCAGGAGCGGCACCCCCAGCCGATCGTGGTCCTGACCAAGGCCGACCTGGTGCCCGACGCGGTCACCCTGTCCCACCTCGTCCAGGACATCGAGGCCATCGCGCCCGGCGTGCAGGTGCTGCCCGTCAGCTCCACCACCGGCGAGGGGCTCGACGTCTTCGGCGCCATGGTCTCCGGCGGTACGAGCGTGCTGCTCGGCGTTTCCGGAGCGGGCAAGTCGACCCTGGCCAACACCCTGCTCGGTCAGGACGTGATGGACGTACAGGCGGCCCGTGACGTCGACGGCAAGGGCCGGCACACCACCACGACCCGCAACCTCCTGCTCCTCCCGCAGGGAGGCGTCCTCATCGACACCCCCGGGCTGCGCGGCGTCGGCCTCTACGACGCCGGGACCGGGGTCGGCGAGGTGTTCTCCGAGATCGAGGAACTCGCCGAGGAGTGCCGGTTCCACGACTGCGCCCACGAGGCCGAGCCCGGGTGCGCCGTCCTCGGCGCCCTGGAGGACGGAACCCTGCCCGCGCGGCGACTGGAGAGCTACCGCAAGCTGATCCGCGAGAACCAGCGGATCGTGGCCAAGACCGACGCCCGGGTGCGCGCCGAGATCCTGCGGGACTGGAAGCGCAAGGGCGCGGAGGGGCGCGCGGCCATGCAGGCCAAGCGCGGCCGGCTCCGGTAGCCGAACGGGACCGGGTTCGACGTCCGAAAACCGCGAGTGCGGCGGTTCCGGCTGCCGCACACTGGACGGTGTGATGGACGATCGGACCCGGTACGAGGCGGTGAGCAGCCGCGACGCACGGTTCGACGGCGCGTTCTTCTTCGCCGTCGTGACCACCGGCATCTACTGCCGTCCCAGCTGCCCCGCCGTCACCCCCAAGCGTGCCAACGTGCGCTTCTACCCCACTGCGGCGGCGGCCCAGGCGGGCGGCTTCCGGGCCTGCCGCCGCTGCCGCCCGGACGCCGTGCCCGGCTCCGCCGAATGGAACGCCCGCGCGGACGTCGTCGGCCGGGCCATGCGCCTGATCGGCGACGGCGTCGTCGACCGCGAAGGCGTCCCCGGTCTGGCCGGGCGGCTCGGCTACAGCGCCCGCCAGGTTCAGCGCCAGCTCAACGCCGAGCTGGGCGCGGGTCCCGTCGCGCTGGCCCGCGCCCAGCGCTCCCACACGGCCCGGGTCCTCCTCCAGACCACGCCGCTGCCGGTCACCGAGATCGCCTTCGCCGCCGGATTCGCCAGCGTGCGGCAGTTCAACGACACCATCCGGCAGATCTACGCCCGCACCCCCAGCGCCCTGCGCGCCGAAGCTGGTACGGGGCTCGGCGGCGGACGGCGTGAGGGGCTGCGGGCCGGGATTCCGCTGCGGCTCGCCCACCGGGGCCCGTACGCCACCGCCGCCCTGTTCGACCTGCTGGCCGCCGAGGCGGTCGCCCGGATCGAGGAGGTGGCGGGGGCGCCGGGCTCCCGCACCTACCGGCGCACCCTGCGGCTCCCGTACGGCTCCGGGCTCGTCGCGGTCGACGAGGCGTCGCCCGGCGGTCCCTGGCTGGAGGCCCGGATCCAGCTCACCGACCTGCGTGACCTGACCACCGCCGTCCAGCGGGTGCGCCGCCTCTTCGACCTGGACGCCGACCCGTACGCCGTGGACGAGGCACTGGCCGCCGACCCCCGGCTCGCCCCGCTGGTCGCCGCCCGCCCCGGGCTGCGCTCACCGGGCGCGGCCGACCCGGAGGAGGCGGCCGTGCGGATCCTGGCCGGGCAGACGGAGGCCGGGACGCTGGTCGAGCGGTACGGGAAGGCGCTGGACGTCCCCTGCGGGGGGCTCACCCACCTGTTCCCCGAGCCGGACGTGCTCGCCGGTTCCGCCGATGCCCCGGAAGTGCGGGCCCTGGCCACCGCACTCGCCGACGGCCGGCTGCGGCTGGACGCCGGGGCCGACCGGGACGAGGCGGAGCGCGCGCTGCTGGCGCTGCCCGGGATCGGCCGGTCCACGGCCGCCCTGATCCGGATACGGGCGCTCGGCGACCCCGACGTGGACCCGTACGGAACACCGGGAGCGGAGCGGTGGCGGCCCTGGCGCTCCTACGCCGTACGCCATCTGGAGGCGGCGGATGCGGCGGCGCCGAGCTGACCGCGGCCGCCGGGGGCCGGGGAGCGTCCCGGTCGGCCGGCGCGACGGGGGCGGAGCCGGCGCCGGGAACGCGCTCTTCGGTCGGGGCCGCCGGAATTCCGTGCTGCGAGGCGGTGCACCGGGGACCCGCGCCGTGACCCGGCCGCCGGGAACCCGCGCCGTGACCCGGCCGCCGGGGACCCGGGCCGCGACCCGGACGCCGGAATCCCGTGCCGTGACGCGGTGCACCGGGAACCCGCGCTGTGACCCGGCCGCCGGGGACCCGGGCTCCGGCAAGGGCGCCGGATTTCCGTGCCGTGACGCGGCGTACCGGAAACAGCGGCCGGCCGGAAGGCTTGGGCCGACGGGCCGACGGGCCGACGGGCCGACGGGCCGGAGGTTCCGGGTCAGCCCCAGAGCACCGCGCCCAGCCAGGCGCCCGCCACCAGCAGGCAGCAGAACAGTTCCACCAGCACCGCGTAGCCCGTCGCCCGCATCACCGAGCGCACCGACGTCCAGGCCGCGCCCCGGCTGCCCAGGCGCAGCCGCTCCGTCCCGAAGATGGCCCCCACGTACCCCAGGACCCCGCCCACCACGGGCACCACGAAGAATCCGGCGATCCCCGCGATCCCGCCGATCATCAGGGTCCGCCGCGGCGCCCCCGACTCACCCGGGCGGCGCGGCGGCAGCAGCGGTTTGAGCGCCTGGTTCAGCAGCATCAGCCCCGTCGCGCCGATCAGGACGCCCCAGGCGGCCGGCGTCATGTCCGTCAGTGCCCACCACAGCACCGCCGCCCAGACGATCGCCTGCCCCGGCACCCCCGGCAGCAGGACGCCGACCAGACCCAGCAGCATGACCAGGCCCACGGCGACGAGCTGCCACACACTCATCTGACCAGCGTGCCGGAGAGTGCCCGGCTCCGCCCGTCAGCGCACCCCGGCCACCTGCGGCGATGAGGCGGCGGACGGCCGGCGGCGGGCCACCCGTACCGGGCCCAGGACCTCAGCCCCGGGACCCGGCACGGGAGACCCAGCCACGCTCGTAGGCATGCCAGCCCAGCTGGAGCCTGGTCGAGACGCCGGTCAGCTCCATCAGGCCCTTGACCCGGCGCTGCACGGTCCGCAGCCCGAGATCCAGCTGCTTGGCCACACTGGCGTCGGTCAGCCCCGCCAGCAGCAGGGACAGGATCTCCAGATCCGCCGGATCCGGTCCGGTGGTGTCCTCGCGGACCCCGCCGCCCTCGCCGATGCGCAGCGGCATGGCATCGCGCCACACCGCCTCGAACAGCCCCATCAGCGACTCCAGCAGCCCGCTGGCGTGCACGACCAGGGCCGCGGGCTCCTCGCCCCGCCCGGTCAGCGGGACCATCGCGAGGCTCCCGTCGGCCACCACCAGCTTCGTCGGAACCCGGTCCACCACCCGGCACTGCTCGTCCCGGCTCAGCGCCGCCGACAGCTCCAGGATCCCGTACGGCGTCGACAGCACCTCGCGTTCGACCACCACCCGGTAGCTCACCCCGCGCGAGGCCGCGCGCTCCTCCGACTCGTTCTCCATCCCGGTCACCGCGACCGGCTTCCCCGTCACCAGGGCGCACACCTCGGACACCGCGCCCAGCTGCAACTGGTGGAAACGCTGGGTGACGGCGCTCGCCCCCGTCACCACCTCCACCAGATCGTGCACCGCCGGTTCGCTCGCCTCGGCCCGGTACTCCTCGGCGAGCAGCGCGGACGCCAGCTCCGCCTGCTCCAGCTCGTGCCGCTGCTGGATCAGCAGGGCGCCGAGCGCCACCCCGGGCGGCGCCGCCACCCAGCGGCCGGGCCGGGCCGAGGACTGGGCGGCGAGACCCTGCTGCTCCAGTCGCCGCAGTACGCGTTCGGCATCCGGCTCCGGAAGCGCCAGCCGGTGCGCGAGATCGGTGAGCTCCGCGGCTCCCGCCGCGACGAGCGCACGGTACGCGGTCTCCTGTCTCTCGTCGAGACCAATGGCCCCCAGCATTCTCCGACCTCCCCGGACGTGGCTGTTCGCGCATCGCGGCGCCCCTGCGCGGGCCCCGCGTGGCGGGAAAGGGCCACGGCGTAAACCCGCCGCCCACATCATCCCCCGTACCCCTGGCCCCTCTGCCAGTGTGGCGCCACCGCAGCACCAACAACCTCCGGGACAAGCCCCCTTGGGCTGTTTCGTTCCGGAATGACCTGGGGAGAGCGATGCGCCCGATATCGCGTACGGCACTGGGAGCGGCGACCGCCGCCGTGCTCGCCGCCACCGTGATCGCGCCGTCGGTGGCCGCGCCACCGGACGGGCGAGACGCGAGCAGACCGATCACCGGGAGCGCGGCCGTCGCCGCCGAGGCGCCGAAGCCCGTCACGCTGACGCTCGTCACCGGCGACCGGGTGCTGGTGACCACGGACGCCTCGGGCACGCCCGCCGCCGCCGCCCTGCCCCGCGCGGACGGCGCCGTGCCCCTCCTCCAGACCCGGCGGTCCGGCCCGGACCTGTACGTCTACCCCGAGTCCGCCGTGTCCGCGCTCGCCGCCGGCACCGTGGACGAGGAACTGTTCAACGTCACCGGGCTGATCCGTCAGGGGTACGACGACAGCCGCACCGACTCCGTCCCGCTGATCGCCACCTACACCGGCGACACCGCCCGCCGCACCCTCGTCACCCCGCGCGGGGCCGAGCGCGGAGCGGCCCTCGACAGCATCGGCGGACTCGCGCTCAAGGCCGACAAGAAGCACGCCGCCGACTTCTGGGCCGACCTCACGGCACCCCGCTCCCGTGCGGGCTCCGGCATCGAGAAGCTCTGGCTGGACCGCAAGGTTCAGGCCAGTCTCGACCAGTCGGCCCATCAGGTCGGCGCGGACCGCGCCTGGGCCGCCGGCTATGACGGCACCGGCACCACGGTGGCCGTCCTGGACACCGGGGCGGACGCCGGACACCCCGACCTCGAGGGCCGGATCACCGCATCGGAGAACTTCACCGACTCCGCCGACACCGACGACCGCCAGGGTCACGGCACCCACGTCGCCTCCACCGTGGGCGGCTCCGGCGCGGCGAGTGACGGGAGGAACAAGGGTGTCGCCCCCGGCACCGGCCTGATGGTCGGCAAGGTCCTCAACGACAGCGGCTCCGGCGCCGCCTCCTGGATCATCGCGGGCATGCAGTGGGCCGTCGACCACCGGGCCGACGTCGTCTCCATGAGCCTCGGCAGCGCCGAACCCACCGACTGCACCGACCCGATGAGCATGGCCGCCGCCGAACTCGGCAAGAGCAAGGACACCTTGTTCGTGGTCGCCGCCGGAAACCTCGGCCCGTCCCTCAACTCCGTCTCCTCGCCCGGCTGCGCCCCCGGCGTCCTGACCGTGGGCGCGGTGGACCGCGACGACTCCACCGCGGACTTCTCCAGCCGGGGCCCCGCGACCGTCTCGCACACCCTCAAGCCCGAGATCGCCGCGCCCGGCGTCGGTATCTCCGCCGCGGCCGCCGGTGGCCGCGGCTCACAGGCGTACCGCTCCATGTCCGGTACGTCGATGGCGGCCCCGCATGTCGCGGGCGCGGCAGCGGTGGTGAAGCAGCGTCACCCCGACTGGACCGCCCAGCAGATCAAGGCGGCCCTGGTCTCGTCGGCGGACAGCGCCGTCCCCGGTGACGTACGCGAGACCGGAGGCGGCCGTCTCGACGTCGACCGGGCCGTCCGTACGCCCGTGACCGGCGCCCCCGCCGTGCAGGGCGGCAGCTTCAACTGGCCGCAGGACAGGAGTGACCGCACCACCGTCGCCGTGCCCTACACGAACACCGGCACAAAGCCGGTCGAGCTGTCGCTGAAGGTCGCCGGTGTCACCGGCAACGACGGCTCTCCCGTCCGCTCCAGGATCGCCTCGCCGGGCCGCACGTCCGTCACCGTGCCGGCCGGGGAGACCGTCGAGGTGCCGCTCACCCTCGACCCCGCCGCCCGGCTGACCGCCGCCCAGTACGGCGACGTCACCGGCCGCGTCCTCGCCACGGCCACCGGGGGAGTCACGGTCTCCACCCCGTTCTCCCTGTACGTGGCACCGGAGACCGTCACCCTGCGCGTCAAGCTCGTCGACCGCACCGGCAAGCCCGCCGACGGCGTCTCCTCCCTCGATCTGATCGGCACCGACACCGCCTCCGGTGAACGCCGCTTCAACGAGGGCGCCACCGATCAGACCTTCCAGGTCCGGCCCGGCGCGTACTTCGTCTCCAGCTTCATCGCGACGCCCGACACCACGGACCCGACGGGTCAACTCGTCGGTTCCGTCGGCTACCTGGCCCGCCCCCAGCTGAACGTCACCCGGGACACCACCCTCGTCCTCGACGCCCGCGAGGCCCACCGCCTGAAGGTCCGCACCGAGGACCGGGCCGCCGAGACACGCGGCGCGACCCTCGCGTTCGGGCGCTCCTGGGACGACACCTGGCTGCACTCCGGATCGATCTCCGGCACCGGGATCATCAAGGACTACCTGGTCGACGTCCAGGGCAGGGCCCGCGACGGGGACTTCGAGTTCGCCTCGTTCTGGCGGGCGTACGCCCCGCAGATCCGGAAGTTCTCCGTGACCGGCGGAGCCGCCCTGCACCCCCGGCCCGCCACCACGGGCTCGGTCAACCTGGACGGCACCGGCCGCGCCGAGGTCGTCGACGCCGGAGCGGGCGGCGCCGCCGACCTGGAGGCCGCCGGAGCGAGGGGCCGGATCGCCCTCGTGGAGGTCGGTGACGACGCCCCGAACGTCCTGGCCCAGGCTCGGGCCGCCGAGGCCGCAGGGGCGAAGGCACTCCTCGTGCACCGCCCGTCGTCCGGCGACTGGCAGCCGGGCCTCGGCTTCGGGGCCGCGCCCCTGCCGGTCCTCGGCCTGCGCGCCGACGAGGCCGCCGTGCTGAGGACGGCCCTCGGCACGGGGAAGACGGAGGTCTCCTGGGCCGCCACGGCCGTCAGCCCGTTCGTCTACAACCTCGCGTTCCCGGAGAAGGGGCAGATCACCTCCGGCCGCACCTACAAGGTCCGGGACAAGAAGCTCGGCTCGGTCGTCTCCACCCATGAATCGATGGGCGTGGCCACCGACTTCGTCGACACGCTGCTCGTCTCCCGCCCCTACGGCGCGACCTACAGCGCCTCCTCCCTCGCCCTCGTCGCCGCCCCCGGCAAGCGCACCGAGTACTACACGGCCGGGGACACGGTCTGGCAGAAGACGCTCTCCTCCAGCTTCCCGTGGGGCGAGCTGATGACCGGCGACGCCCGTACGTACCGGGCGGGCCGGGCCACGACGGAGGAGTGGTACCGGGGCCTGCTGGTCCCCGGCGCCCCGCGCGACGCGAACGGCGCGCAGGCGCTCGCCGGCGAACGGCAGGGCAATCTCATCGGCGTCGCCCCCGCCTTCATGACCGACACCGAACACGTGGGCCGGCAGGGATCGTTCGGCGACATCGGCGGCATGCGGCTCGAACGTGACGGCGACCTCGTCGGCGAGAGCGGCTATCCGTTCGGCGTGTTCACCGTGCCCGCCGAGGACGCCGCGTACGAACTCACCCTGACGACCACGAAGATCGGCTCGCCCGCGACGGTCTGGAAGCGTTCCACGCGGACGGAGACCACGTGGGGCTTCCGCTCCGAACGGAAGCCGGACGTGGCGTCGCAGGGGCTGCCGCTGCTCTTCCCGCGCTACGACGTGCCCACCGACGGCATGAAGACGGTGCCCGCGAAGAACGGTCGGCGGATCGGCCTCGCCGTGACCGGGCACGCCGGGTACACCCCCGGTGAACTCACCGGTGTGAAGGTCTCGTTCAGCTACGACGGCGGCTCTACCTGGCACGCGGCCACCACCGGGCGGCGGGGCGGCCGCTGGACGGCGACCGTCGACCACGCGGACGCGGCCGGCCAGTCCGTCACCCTGCGGACGGAACTCACCGACGCGAACGGCACCTCCGTCGTCCAGACCGTCAACGACGCGTATGCCGTGCGCTGAGGAGCGGGCACAGCGAGCCGCCGAACCGAAGACCGGCTGAGCATATGACCGGCTGAAACGCCGAGATGCCGATCGTTGGGACCGGTCCGCCGGGCGTCCTTCCCGTGGGGGGTGGGGCCGCCCGGCGGACCCTGTTTACGGGCCACTTTTTCCCGATGCCCCGTTTTCGGGCCGCCTTCGCGGTGGACAATAGGGGCATGAGTCAGCAGGGGGAGAAGCCCGCCGCCCATGAGGACGACTGGTGGCGCAAGCTGTACGACGAGTCCGCGCCGGACACCGGTCCCAGCCGCGCGGCCGACAGTCTCGACGACCGCTTCGACTCCGTGTCGGACACGGTGAGCAGGCCGCCGGACGACCACCGGGCCGCCGCGCCCGAGACCGCGCCGGAGCCGTCAGAGGGCCCCGACCCGGACGCGTACGAGGACCCGTACACGGACCCGTTCGCGGACCGCTACGAGGCGCCCGACGCAGAAGGCGTCGACGCGGAAGGCCACGAAGACCCGCACGCCGTCGGTGGCCCGCACGGGGGCGGTGCCCCGGCCCCGGCCGTCCTCGCGGCTGCGGCTGAGGTTCCTGCCCCTGCTCCGCCGTCGGCTTCGACGGTGGCCACCGGCTCCGCCCCGACAGAGGCTCCGGCCCCGACAGAGGCCGCGCCCCCGCGGTCTGCCCCGCCCCCGCGGTCTGCCCCGCCCCCGCCGTCCGCTCCCGCTCCGGGGCCGGCTCCCGCCCAGCGGTCGGCCACCGCCCCTTGCCCGCCCCGCCGTCCGTTCCGCCCCGGTCCCCGCGGCCCCGCCCGTTCCGTCCGCGAGCCCCGCCCCGGCCCCCGGGCTCTCTCCGGACCCGCGTGTCACGCCTCCGCCCTCGCCACCCCGCACCGACGTCTTCCCCGCGCCCTGGGAGGCGCCCGGCGGGCAGGCGGGGCCTCGGACCTTCGCCGCGCCGCGTGCGCCGGCCGCGCCCGAGTCCGGCAGGCCTCCCGGAGCCGGTCCCGCGGCCGACCCCGGTGCGCTGCACGAACCACCACCGGATCCCGCGGCCGCCGGGGTGCGGCCCGCCGTCGGGCACCTGGGGGACCGGCCGCCCACCTACGACGCCGAGCCCGCCGCCCTGCCGTCCGCCACCTCGGAGAATCTGGACGGTCTCGTCCCCGACACCGTTCTGGACGGCGCGCGCTACGGGACGTACACCCTGCGCACCGCCTCCGTCCGCGGCGACTCCGCCCGGTTCCGCGGTGAGCCCCGGCGCGACGGGCTGCTCACCGCCCGCTTCGGGGCCGCCGAGAGCGCCCTCGTGCTGGTCGCCGTGGCAGGCGGCCGACGGGACGGCGAGGCGGCCCACCTCGCCGCCGCCGACGCCTGTCGCTGGATCGGCGGGGCCGTCGCCCGCAGCCATCTGCGGCTCTCCGAGGACATAAGAGCGGGGCGCCGGGACGACCTGAAGTCCGGGCTGCACCGGCTCATCGACCGTACGTACGGCAAGCTGCGCGCCCGCGCCGCCGAACTCGGCGTCGAGCCCGACGCGTACACCGCCAACCTCCGCTGCCTCCTGCTCCCCGCCGACCCCGAGTGCCGCACCCGGGTCTTCTTCGGCGTCGGCAGCGGCGGCCTGTTCCGGCTCCGCGACGGGCTCTGGCAGGACCTGGAGCCCGTCGCCCCGCAGGACCCGGCCGTCCGTCCGGGCGACGAGCCGGAGGCCGGACCGGACGGGGACCGGCTGACCATGGACCTCCAGATCACCGGGCCGGTGTCCCCGGACGCCGAGGGGCCCCCGCAGCCGCCCGGCCGGCCCTTCGGGTTCCGGGCCTCCGTGGCCCGCCCCGGCGACACGCTGATGCTGTGCAGCAACGGACTGGCCGAGCCCATGCGCGGCGAGCCGGCGCTCCCCGGCGAGCTCGCCGGGCGCTGGGGGACCGAGGGGCCGCCCGGACTGCCCGCCTTCCTCGCCGACACCCAGCTCCGGATCAAGGGATACGCCGACGACCGCACCTGCGCCGCCGTCTGGGAGGCGTAACCGCGCGCCCCGTGGGTTGATGGATTCCGGAGCCCGGCGGAAGCGTGTTTCGCCGCTCCGGTCCCCGGACAACCGAAGTGCACGGAGCACGGGCAAGGAAGGGCGCGCACCCATGGCCAAGCAGAACGTGGCGGAGCAGTTCGTCGACATCCTCGCCAGGGCGGGCGTCAAGCGTCTGTACGGCGTCGTCGGCGACAGCCTGAACCCCGTCGTGGACGCCATCCGGCGTAACTCGGCCATTGACTGGATCCATGTCCGGCACGAGGAGACCGCCGCCTTCGCCGCCGGAGCCGAAGCGCAGGTCACCGGCTCGCTCGCGGCCTGCGCGGGCTCCTGCGGGCCGGGCAATCTGCACCTGATCAACGGTCTGTACGACGCGCACCGCTCCATGGCCCCGGTGCTGGCCCTCGCCTCGCACATCCCCTCCGGGGAGATCGGCCTCGGCTACTTCCAGGAGACCCACCCCGAGCTGCTGTTCCAGGAGTGCAGCCACTACAACGAGATGATCTCCAACCCGGAGCAGATGCCCCGGCTGCTCCAGACGGCGATCCAGCACGCCATCGGCCGGGGCGGGGTCAGCGTCGTCGCCATGCCGGGGGACATCGCCTCCAAGCCCGCCCCCGAGAAGAGCATCGAACACGCCCTGGTCACCGAGCGGCCCACCGTCCGGCCAGGCGACGACGAGATCGACAAGCTCTGCCGCATGGTGGACGAGGCCAAACGGGTGACGCTGTTCTGCGGCAGCGGCACGGCCGGGGCGCACGCCGAGGTCATGGAGTTCGCCGAGAAGATCAAGTCCCCCGTCGGGCACGCGCTGCGCGGCAAGGAGTGGATCCAGTACGACAATCCGTACGACGTCGGGATGAGCGGGCTGCTCGGCTACGGCGCCGCGTACGAGGCGACCCACGAGTGCGACCTCCTCGTCCTGCTCGGCACCGACTTCCCGTACAACGCCTTCCTCCCGGACGACGTGAAGATCGTCCAGGTCGACGTGCGTCCCGAACACCTCGGCCGCCGCTCCAAGCTCGACCTCGCTGTCTGGGGCGATGTGCGCGAGACGCTGCGCTGTCTGACCCCCCGGGTGAAGCCCAAGGCCGACCGCAGGTTCCTCGACCGGATGCTGAAGAAGCATGCCAACGCCCTGGAGGGCGTGGTCAAGGCCTACACCCGCAAGGTCGAGAAGCACGTCCCGATCCACCCCGAGTACGTCGCCTCCGTGCTGGACGAGATGGCCGACGAGGACGCCGTGTTCACCGTCGACACCGGGATGAACAATGTCTGGGCCGCCCGCTACCTCACGCCCAACGGCAAGCGGCGGGTGATCGGTTCGTTCAGTCACGGCTCCATGGCCAACGCCCTGCCGCAGGCGATCGGCGCCCAGTTCACCGACCGGGACCGGCAGGTCGTCGCGATGTCCGGCGACGGCGGATTCTCCATGCTGATGGGCGACTTCCTCACCCTGGTCCAGTACGACCTGCCGGTGAAGGTCGTGCTGTTCAACAACTCATCGCTCGGCATGGTCGAGTTGGAGATGCTGGTGGCGGGGCTGCCGTCCTACGGGACCACCAACAAGAACCCCGACTTCGCCGCCATCGCCCGTGCGGCCGGCGCCTTCGGCGTACGCGTGGAGAAGCCCAAGCAACTCCAGTCCGCGCTCAAGGACGCGTTCAAGCACAAGGGCCCCGCGCTCGTCGACGTGGTCACCGACCCGAACGCGCTCTCCATTCCGCCGAAGATCAGCGCCGAGATGGTCACCGGCTTCGCGCTCTCCGCCAGCAAGATCGTGCTGGACGGCGGAGTGGGCCGGATGCTCCAGATGGCCCGCTCCAACCTGCGCAACGTGCCGCGCCCCTGACCGTCTCCGCGCCGGGCCCCGTCACGCCGGCGTCAGCCGCACCGTCAGGATCTGGAACGGCCGCAGGTCGAGGACGATCCCGTTCTCCTCCGTCACCGCCGGGTGCAGCGGCCGTTCCAGCAGATCGGTGATCCGGGCCGCCGCGACCGGGAACGCCGCCGTCAGCCAGGTCCGCGCCCGGCCGCCCGCCGACTCGTAGAGCCGTACGACCACGTCCCCGCTCCGGTCCTCGGCGAGCTTGACCGACCCGACCGTCACCCCCGGATGCCCCGTCGACACCAGCGCGGGCACCACCGGAGCCACCGCCGCCCGCAGCGGGAGGTTCAGCGCCAGGCCCTCCCGCACGGCGTCCGTCACCTCCGCGCCGGGCGCGAGCGCGTACCGGAAGCGGTGCACGCCCAGATCCGTGTGCGGATCCGGGCTGCGCGGAGCCCGCAGCAGCGTCAGCCGTACGGTCGTGCCGAGGCCGTCCGGATGCGGGGTGCGGGTCACATCGTGGCCGTACGTCGAGTCGTTGAGCAGCGCGACCCCGTAGCCCGGCTCGGCGACCCGGAGCCAGCGGTGGGCGCAGATCTCGAAACGGGCCGCGTCCCAGGACGTGTTGTCGTGGGTCGCCCGGTGGACATGCCCGAACTGGATTTCGGCGGTGGACCGTTCGGCGTGCACATCGAGCGGGAAGGCGGCCTTGAGGACCTTCTCCGACTCCTGCCAGTCCACCTCCGTGTCGATGTCGAGCAGGCGGGCCCCCGCCGCGAGCCGCACCTCCTGCACGACGGTCGACCTCCCGAACGAGCGCACCACCCGCACGGCCGCCCGCAGCGGCCCCTCCTCCACCAGGGACACCGAGTCGGCGCCGATGAGGTCGGTGCGGGTGTTCCGGTAGTGCCGGTCGATGTCCCACGCGTCCCAGTGGTTGGGGTGGTCCGGGTGCAGCTGGAGGAGGTTGGCACGGGCGCCGGGCACCAGCACCTCGCGGCCGGCGACCAGGTCGCGGGCCGACGAGACCAGCCCGTCGCCGTCCACCACCACCCGCAGCAGCCCGTTGTCCAGGACGACGCCCCCACGCCCCGGTGACGCCTCGGCCGTCACCGGGTGCCGGGGGACCGCCGCCCCGTCCAGCAGGCCCGCCCCGAGCCCCGGACTCCGCGCCAGCACCGCCGCCCGGCCCTCGCCCAGCTCCTGTACGTGCGCCCCCGACGGCAGCACCCCGGCCGCCTGCGCATCCAGCTCGATCACCTGGACACGGTCGTACGGCGAGGAGTTGAGCGCCACCATGCCCTCGGCCGCGCCCAGCGAGGTGACCGCTCCGGCCACCAGGTCCGCCAGCTCGGCGCGCACCTCCTCGTAGGTGTCCCGGGCCTCGCGATGCACCCAGGCGATCGAGGAACCGGGCAGGATGTCGTGGAACTGGTGCAGCAGCACCGTCTTCCACACCCGGTCGAGCCGGTCGAAGGGATAGGCGTACGCGGGGGAGTGCAGCGCGGCCGCCGTCGCCCACAACTCGGCCTCACGCAGCAGATGTTCGCTGCGGCGATTGCCCTGCTTGGTCTTCGCCTGCGTGGTGTACGTGGCCCGGTGCAGCTCCAGGTACAGTTCGCCCGACCAGACGGGCGCTCGCTCCCCGTACTCCTCCTCGGCCGCCGCGAAGAACGCCGAGGGCGCCTCGACCGTCACCCGCGGCGAGCCCTCCAGATCCCGCAGCCGGCGGGCCCGCTCCAGCATCTCGCGGGTCGGCCCGCCCCCGCCGTCGCCCCAGCCGAACGGCACCAGCGAACGTGTCGCCCGGCCCTTCTCCGCGAAGTTCTGCTCCGCGTGCGCCAGTTCGCGGGCGTGGAGCTGGGCGTTGTAGGTGTCGACCGGCGGGAAGTGCGTGAAGACCCGGGTGCCGTCGATGCCCTCCCACCAGAAGGTGTGGTGCGGCATGCTGTTGTGCTGGTTCCACGAGAGCTTCTGGGTGAGGAACCACGTGACCCCCGCCAGTCGGGCCAGTTGGGGGAAGGCGGCGGTGTAGCCGAAGGAGTCCGGCAGCCAGATCTCCTCCGTCTCGACGCCCAGCTCCTTCGCGAAGAACCGCTTCCCGTGGACGAGTTGGCGGGCCAGCGCCTCGCCGCCCGGCAGGTTGGCATCCGACTCCACCCACATCGAGCCGACCGGCGTCCACTGGCCCGCCGCCACCGCCTCCTTGATCCGCTCCCAGACGTGCGGCTGGTGCTCCTTCACCCAGGCGTACTGCTGGGCCTGCGAACAGGCGAAGACCAGCTCCGGGTAGTCCCGCGCGAGGGCGGTGACATTGGCGAACGTCCGGGACGCCTTGCGGACGGTCTCGCGCAGCGGCCAGAGCCACGCCGAGTCGATGTGCGCGTGCCCGGCCGCCGAGATCCGGTGGGCGCTCGCGGACGCGGGCCGCGCCAGCACGCCTGCCAGGGCCGCCCGGCCCGCCGCCGCGGTGCCGGAGACGTCGTGCAGGTCCAGCGCGTCGAGCATCGACTCCAGCGCCCGCAGGATCTCGTGCCGCCGGGAACGGTCGTCGGGCAGCTCGTGCATCAGCTCGGACAGCACCTCGATGTCCAGGACCAGATGCCAGACCTCCTCGTCGAGGACCGCGAGATCGGCGGAGGCGAAGCGGTACGGGGGACGGTCGCCGGACGTCAGCACGTCACCGAGCGGGGTCGGCGCGAAGCCGTGCTCCAGCACCGCCGGGTTGGCGGCCGCCTCCAGCAGCAGATCGACCGGCTCCCCGCCCGCCGCCGGGTGGGCGAGCGTCAGGTGCCGGCTGCGCGGATGAACACCCTTCAGGGGGACGCCCAGATGGTCGTACAGCATCCCCTCGGCCTGGAAGCCCGGTCCCTGGCCGGTGAACCCCGGATCGACGACCACTTCCACCCGGCGCCCGGACCACTCCCCGGGCACCGCTCCCCGCAGCCGGAACCAGCTGGTGGACCAGGGCTTCCCCCACTCCGTACCGGCCGTGAACGGCACGAAGTCCGCCCCGAGGGCCTCCGCCACCGGCACCGGCTCACCCGGCACGTGCCACACGGACAGGGCGAGCGGGGTGCGGGCGGCGTACTGGGCCGGGCGGACGAACTGGTGGAGGGCCCGCTCCAGGCGGCCCTCCACCAGGGCGCGGTCGTCGTGCATCACAGCTCCTCGGGAAGGCGTGGGGTCCCTGGGGGATGTCCTGCCGGTCGGCCGGGTCCGCTGACCGGCCCCGATCGGCGCAGCAGCCCCCTGGTGCGACAGCTCAGGTACCCTTCCCGCCGCATGTGCGGAACACCCCTCGGGAGCGGGCTTCAGCAGTCGAGGCCGACCGGGCCGCAGGAGGCGTGGCGCCCGTACGGGAACGGCCCGGCCCGGTCGGTCACCTCCCCGCACGTCAACCGGGGCTGCGCCCGTGGGGTGATGGCGTGCGCGGGTGGGGTGTTCCGTGCGCCCCTCGCCGCTCCTGACCGTTCACTTATTGATGAGTTCGCGAGCGTGACCGTGTGCGTACAGGGGCATGCATCCCGTGAGGCTGTTCGACGGGCAGCCGGGTCGAAGGAGGTCGGTTCACGGTGCGGGCGGGGGAAATGGCGAAGCGTCAGAAGAGGACCATGGTCGTCGAGGGGCACGTCCCCCGGGGCCGGAGACCGGGTGAGGCACCACAGCCGGCCCGGATGCGCCGAAGAGTGGGGCACGCCGAACGTGCGGCGGTGGGGGAGGTCCGCCGGGAGCTGCGGGAGTTCCTCCGGCACCGAACCGGCCAGGAGCAGACGGATGCGGCGGAGCTGCTGGTGAGCGAGCTGGTGACCAACGCGCTCATCCACACCCGGCACGGGGCCGTGGTCACCGCCACGGCGACAGCCGCCCGGCTGCGCGTGGAGGTACAGGACTTCGCGTCCGAGGACCTGCCCGCGCCGTACGTACCGAACGCCGACGACGGTACGCACGGCAGGGGCCTGATCCTGGTCCGGAGCCTCGCCGACGCCTGGGGCGTGGAGGCACAGGCCCTGGGCAAGATCGTCTGGTTCGAGCTGCACGGCGGACGGCCCTGAGAGGCCCTTCCGCCGTGCACGAGGATCAGCCGAACTGCTGCTCCAGATCCTTCAGTTTCTGTTCCAGCGAGTCGAGCCGGGGGATGGTCTGGGTGTCGTCCTCGGCGGTGAGGTCGACCGTCCGCGGATCATTTCCCTGGCTCGTTCCGTCCAGGCTCTTCGGGCTCGAACCATCGGCCGCCTGCTTCGGGCCGACGGCTTGCAGGGATGGCCGGGGTCGCAAAGGCAACTGACCCGGCTCTGCTATGGCAGGCTCCGCGACGGCCGGCGCCGTGCCGCCCGAGGCCGGAGCCAGGGCGGGCACGTCCACCTGCTGCCCGCCCCGGCCGCGTCCCCAGACCCGGTTCTGCCGGTTCAGGGCCTTGATGCGGGCCCGGTCCAGCTTCGCCTGGTCCCTGCGGCGCAGCCGGTCCTGTTCCTGCTCCTTCCGGTCCTCCCGCACCTCGTCCACCGCCTCGTCCAGGGTGCGGACGCCCTCCAGGAGCATCAGCGACCAGGCGCCGAACGTCTCCCTCGGGGCGCGCAGCCAGCGGACGATCCGGATCTGCGGCAACGGGCGCGGCACGAGGCCCTGTTCGCGGAGCGCCGCTCGGCGCGTCTGCTTCAGCGCGCGGTCGAAGAGCACCGCGGCCGAGAGGGACATGCCCGCGAAGAAGTGCGGGGCGCCCGCGTGGTCCATGCCCCGGGGGGCGTGCACCCAGTTGAACCAGGCGGCGGCCCCGGCGAACGTCCACACCAGCAGGCGGGAGCCGAGCGCCGCGTCTCCGTGGCTCGCCTCCCGTACGGCCAGTACGGAACAGAACATTGCGGCCCCGTCCAGTCCGAACGGGACCAGGTACTCCCAGCCGCCGCTGAGGTTCAGGTTCTGCCGGCCGAAGCCGACGAGCCCGTGGAAGGAGAGCGCGGCGGCGACCGCCGCGCAGCAGAACAGCAGGACGTAACTGGCGGTGGCGTACAGCGCTTCCTTGCGTCTGCGGCGTTCCTCGCTGCGTTCCCAGGAGTCGTCGGCCGCGGCCTTGGCACGCTTACCGCGTGCGACCACCGTCACCGCCGCCATGACCCCCACGAGCAGTACGGCGCCCGGAAGCAGCCAGTCAAGCGATATGTCGGTCAGTCTCATGCGCGGTCCCTTGCGTCACGTAGGGCGTTTCGTGCGCCATCGTGACGGAATTCCCGTCCCGCTCAGGTGGTTTCGGGACAAGAGCACGCCATGGGGGAAGGAGCGGCTATCGATGGGTGGAATCTTCTCGAACTCCCGCCCGGTCAAGCAGAGTTGCGTTCGATTCCAGGTCATCCGGGCGGGTGGTGTGGATCAGGAAGCCGCGGCGAGCTTCCGTACCCGGTCCGCGTCACAGGTGCGGGGGCAGGTCACACAGGTGTCCTCGGGGCGCAGGGTGTAGAAGAGGCAGCAGCTCGCCCGGTCCCGGGTCGGCAGCGACCGCCCGTCGGGCCCGGTCAGCTCGCGGAAGCCCGCCGTGCCGACGTACGGCTTCGTCGTGCCCGGGAGCAGCAGCTCCAGCTCGGCCATAGCGCGGCGCTCCTCGCCCATCAGGTGCGCCACGTACCAGAGGCCCTCGACGATCTCGTCCGTCGCCATCCCCCACAGGGCCCGCTTCCCGCGCCGCATGCGCGGACCGAAGCCCTCCAGGACCGGACCGAGGTGCTCGGTCAGTGAGGCCAGTACCTCGGCCCGCAGGGCCGCCTCGTCCGGGACGACCCGGGCCCCGGGCAGGGTGGCCGCGGGGTCGTCCGGCAGGCAGGCGAACTCCCCGACCCGCACGGTCAGGTGTCCCAGGGCCCGCTGGAAGGAGACGTCCTCGACCGGGATCCGCGGCACCCGGCGCTGCAGGAACCACGGGACGGTCACCAGCAGGCAGGCCGGCCAGGCGTACCGGTGCAGACCGAAGCTCGCCACCACGTCGGGTCGGGCCTGCCGGCCGTAGTCGCGCAGCACCTGGGCGTTGTCCCAGGCCAGGAAGGTGTCCACGGCGGGGCCGCCGGCAGCCAGCTCCGCCGCGCCGACCCACCCCGCGCCGGACGGGGCGACGGCGTCGCCGTCGAGCACATCGGCCCGCAGGCCGGGGAACACCTCGGTCAGGCGGCTGTACGCGGCGGCCACGGGGGATGTCGCGGCAGCGGTGAACGGCGGGGAGAGGGTCATGCAGGGGACCACCGAATCGGGATCGTTTGCAGGTAAGGCTTACCTTACCCGACGTCATCGATGTGTGAACTGCAGCCTCGGTCTTCTATCGTGCACAGGAGGTCCGGCGCACGCGAGCCGGCCCGCGGCGGATGGAGGAGGGCCGGGTGGAGCAGGACAGCGCGCATGAGGGCGCACGTCCGGCGTACGCCCCCGGAGCGATTCCCCCCGACCCGGCGAGCGTCCGCGTGCCGGAGGACGGGGCCCCTCAGGACCGTGTGCCGGAGCAGGCCCGGGTGCGGCCGGACCGGGAGGGGCGGACCCCGGACCAGCCGGGCGGGGGAGGGCGGGCCCGGGGCCCGGAAGGCGAGGACGCGCCGGCCCGGGGCGAGCACACCCACGGTGAGCAGCCCGCGCCGCGTGCCGTCCGGCGCCACTCCGTCCGCGGCCAGATCTTGGACGCCCTGCGCGCCGCCCTCGTCGACGGGGACCTGGTGCCCGGCCAGGTCTACTCCGCCCCCGCGCTCGGCGCCCGCTTCGGGGTGTCCGCCACGCCCGTGCGCGAGGCCATGCAGCGGCTGGCGGTCGAGGGCGCCGTCGAGGTCGTGCCGAACCGGGGCTTCCGGGTCACCGAACGCGGCCCCCGCGAGCTGGCCGAGCTGGCCGAGGTCCGGGCCCTGATCGAGGTCCCGGTGATGCTGCGCCTGGCCCGTACGGTCCCGGCGCACCGCTGGAGCGCCCTGCGGCCGCTGGCGGAGGCCACGGTCACGGCGGCCGCCGTGGGGGACCGGGCCGCCTACGCCGAAGCGGACCGGGCCTTCCACCGGGCGGTCCTCGCCCTGTCGGGCAACGAGCAGCTCGTGGCCGTCGCCGACGAACTGCACCGGCGCGCCCAGTGGCCCCTGGTCGCGGGGTCCGCCACTCGCCGGGCCGACCTCCTGGCCGACGCCGCCGAGCACACCGCCCTGCTCGACGCCCTGATCGCCCAGGACCTCACCGTCGTCCAGGCCCTGGTCCGCGAACACTTCGCCGGCGCCGACCGCTGACCGGCCGGGCCCGCGACCCCCGGCCGGGCGGGTCTCGCCGCCGCGCCTGCCGCCCCGTACGGGCCCGTGCCCCCGGCCGCCGGCCTGGGCTGGACGGTGGGCCACGACCGCCGGGCGAGCCGGGCTCGCAGCCTTGTCCGCCGACCTTGGCTGGACCGGCGGGCCACGACCGCCGGACGGCCGGCCTCGCAGCGTCGGCCGCCGCCCCGGTCGGGGCTCACCGCCTCGCCCGCCGCCCCGGTCGGGGCTCACCGCCTCGCCCGCCGCCCCGTACGGACCCGCGGCCTCGGCAACCGACCCGTACGGGACCCGCCGTCTCGATCACGACCGGTGGCGGGACCCGCGGCCCCGCCACCGGTCAGCCGCCGTCCTCGCTCAGCCCGCCTCCGCGGTGCGCTGGGCCGGGGGGCCCAGGTGCGGGGCCAGCCAGGTGGGCACCCCGCCCAGCAGCCGGAACAGCCGGCCCGCCTCGGCCCGCAGCCGGGCCGCCTCCGGTTCCTCCTCCGCCTCCGCCAGCGAGATCAGCGCCGGGGCCGTACCGACCAGGAATCCCAGCTCCTCCCGGATCCGCAGCGACTCCGCGAAGCCGTGCCGGGCCTCGGCCAGCTCCCCCTCGCGGAGCGCGAGCGCGGCCAGATGCCGCCAGGTGGACGACAGCAGCAGCTCGTCGCCCAGGGTCTGGGCACCGGCGTGCGCCCGGCGGAACGCGGCGCGCGCGGACTGCGGCGACTCCGCGATGTTCTGGGCGATCAGCCCGCGCCGGTAGTCCAGCAGCGGCCGGGCGGGTGACGCCGGGGCCAGCAGGGCCGCCGACCGGCTGAGCGCCACGCTCGCCTCGTCGGCCCGGTCCCGTACCGCCAGGAGGGTGGAGGCGTACGCCAGATGGCCCCGCTCGGAGGCGGCGGAGCCCCGTTCGTCGTCGCTGCGGGCGATGGCCTCCGCCGTGCGCAGGGCGTCCTCGGCCTCGGTCCAGCCCTGCCCGGTGTAGAGGCACCGCTCGGTCAGCAGCGCGGTGCGCTGGAGAGCCGCGCCCGGATCGGTGCCCGCGTCGTGCTCCAGCAGTGCGGCGGCGTCCGTCCAGCAGGCGCGTGACCGCAACCGCCATACCGCGGTCTGGAGCGGCGGATCGTCATCTGCTGTCGTTCCGGAACCAGACATGGCGGTATGCGCCACATTGCCCTCCCCGAGCGCGCCATTGTGCTGTTGAGTGCTTGAGTGATGCCGCATCTCAGCATGGATCGGCACTCCGGGCCAAGAGGTCCGGACAATGTCAGGTGAAAGATTTCACAATCGCTCGAAGGGTGACGGGGCCCCGGCCGGCCCCGCGCGTGGCCGGAGGGTCAGCTCATGCGCAGGGCGAGGAAGAAGTCGAGCTTGTCCTCCAGCCGCGAAAGGTCACGCCCCGTCAACTGCTCGATGCGGCCGACGCGGTAGCGCAGGGTGTTGACGTGCAGGTGCAGCCGGGCCGCGCAGCGGGTCCAGGATCCGTCGCAGTCCAGGAAGGCCTCCAGCGTCTCGACCAGCTCCGCCCGGTGGCGCCGGTCGTAGTCGCGCAGCGGGTCCAGCAGCCGGGCGGTGAAGGCGCGCCGGACGTCGTCGGGGACGAACGGCAGCAGCAGCACGTGCGAGGCCAGTTCGTGGTGACCGGCGGCGCAGACCCGCCCCGGACGGGCCGCGGCCACCCGGCGGGCGTGCCGGGCCTCCTCCAGCGCACCGCGCAGCCCTTCGGCGGAATGCACCGCCGCGCTGACACCCAGTGTCAGCCGGCCGTCGTCGGCGAGCCCCGCCGAGAGCGGTTCGCGTACGGAGGCGAGCAGCGCGTCGGCGTGGAGCCCGGGTTCCCCGGCCAGGGCGTCGGCGTCCTCGCCGTCCGGGCGGGACGCGGCGCCCTCCTCGTCAGCGCCGGGCTCCGGGGACGCCGTGATCAGCGCGGGCAGCGGCACCAGGGCGATGGCCTCCTCGCCCGTGTGGGCCACGGCGATCCGGTCGGCGGAGTCGGGGCCGCTGACCGCCGGGTCGACGAGGATCTCCTCCAGCAGCGCCTGGGCCACCGGACCGCTCGGGATCTCGCCCGCGGTCGCCTGGCCCGCGGTGCTCCAGTCGACCCGGGCCACCACGACCTGCCACTGCGGGGCCGCGCCGAGGCCGGGCAGCAGGACCGGTGCGGCGACCCGCAGCCGGGCCGCGATCTCGGCGGGGGCGGCGCCCGCCTGGACCAGCTCCAGCACCTCCTGGGCGAGCCTGCGGCGCACCGTACGGGCCGCGTCGCGGCGGTCGCGTTCGACCGCGATCAGCTGGGTGACGCCCTGGAGCAGGTCGAGCCGGGCGGCGGGCCAGTCCGATGCGTCGGCCTCGACCGCCAGCAGCCAGTCGGAGAGCACCGACTCCCGCACGTCACGCGCGGCGGGCACTGCTCCCCGGCCGGTGTTGCGGATCGGGAAGAGCGAATACGTCGTACCGGCGACCGCCGCCCGGTGCGGGCCCCGGCGGCCGGTCCGGGTCGCGGCCAGGTGGTGTCCGGCCAGCGTCGCGCCCAGCGGGCCGGGCAGCGGGGCGCCCGCCCCGGCGATCTGGCGGCCGGTGGGGGACAGGACCCAGGCCCGCAGGTCCAGGTCGGAGGTGAGGAGGTCCAGGACCACCTCGGGGCCGCCGCCGGTCGGGCCCGAGGTCATCAGCCGCCGGTGCCGGTCCACCACGGCCGCCAGGTCGCCCGCCCGTTCGCCGGAGACCTGGCGTACGACATGTTCGGTGATCGTTGCGAACGCAACGGTCTCGTGCACGGCGAAGAGGGGCAGGCGGTGGTGCAGGCACGCCTCGACGAGATCGGCCGGGATGTCCCCGAGCTCCGCCTCGCCGGCCGCGAGACCGGCGACCCCGGCGCCCGCAAGGATCCGGACGAACGGCTCGGAGTCCGCCGCGTCCCGGTGCCAGGCGAGCCCCGTGAGCACCAGCTCGCCGCCGGAGAGGTAGCGGCTGGGGTCACGCAGGTCGGTCGTCATGACGCCCCGGACCGTGCGGTCCAGCTCGTCCTCGCCGCCGAGCAGCCGCAGGCCCAGCGCATCGGTCTCCAGCAGTGCGCGCAGCCGCATCTCGTCGCCGCCGATCTTTCGTAGAGGGAACGGGTGAAGTTCACCGGGGGAACAGGTGGGGGGAAGTGGGTGAAGGGGGTCGTGGGGGTGGGGGAGCGGTGGGGTCGCCGGGGTATCTGTGAATTGCGGTGAGGTTACCGATCCCCGTCATTCGTTCGAATCTACAAGACGGGGGCGGAGACCAGCCAACTCCTTCAGTGTTTCGGTGACTGCACCGGCCGGGTCCGGGCTTGTGTACTGGGCCACACACCACGTGAACACCACATGAACGAGCCAGTCGAGGCAGGCCGTCCCCGGCCCCGGCGAACGACCGATTGAGAAGAAGAGAGCCACTCATGGACTTCCTTCGCCCCGCCAGCTGGGAGGAGGCGCTCGCCGCCAAGGCCGAGCACCCCACGGCTGTGCCCATCGCGGGCGGCACCGATGTGATGGTCGAGATCAACTTCGACCACCGGCGGCCCGAGTACCTCCTGGACCTGAACCGCATCGGTGAGCTGTCCGAGTGGGAGGTGGGCCAGGACAAGGTGCGGCTCGGCGCCTCCGTGCCGTACAGCAGCATCATGGACCACCTGCGGGCCGAGCTGCCCGGCCTGGCGCTCGCCTCGCACACCGTCGCCTCCCCGCAGATCCGCAACCGCGGCGGCGTCGGCGGCAACCTCGGCACCGCCTCACCGGCCGGTGACGCGCACCCGGCCCTGCTCGCCGCCGACTGCGAGGTCGAGGCCGAATCCGTACGCGGCACGCGGCTGATTCCTATCGACGCTTTCTACACAGGGGTCAAGCGCAACGCCCTGGAGCCGGACGAGCTGATCCGCGCCGTGCACATCAAGAAGGCCGGCGGACCGCAGCAGTACTCCAAGGTCGGCACCCGCAACGCCATGGTCATCGCCGTCTGCGCGTTCGGTATCGCCCTGCACCCCGAGACCCGCACCGTGCGCACCGGCATCGGCTCCGCCGCCCCGACGCCCATCCGGGCCAAGGAGGCCGAGGACTTCCTGAACGCCGCGCTCGAAGAGGGCGGGTTCTGGGAGAACGGAAAGATCATCACCCCCTCGATCGCCCAGCAGTTCGCCGCTCTCGCGTCCGGCGCCTGCAACCCGATCGACGACGTGCGCGGCACGGCGAAGTACCGCAGGCACGCGGTCGGCATCATGGCCCGCCGCACGCTCGGCTGGACCTGGGAGCAGTACCGCGGCGCGGGCCGCACGCTGGAAGGAGCTGCGTAACCATGCGAGTCAATTTCACGGTCAACGGCCGGCAGCAGGAAGCCGACGACGTCTGGGAGGGCGAGTCCCTCCTGTACGTCCTGCGTGAGCGCATGGGCCTGCCCGGCTCCAAGAACGCCTGCGAGCAGGGCGAGTGCGGCTCCTGCACCGTCCGGCTGGACGGCGTCCCGGTCTGCGCGTGCCTGGTGGCCGCCGGACAGGTCGAGGGCCGCGAGGTCGTCACCGTCGAGGGTCTGGCCGACTACGCCCGGCACCGCGAGGACGCCCACCCGGGTGGTGGCTGCGCCTCCGGCGCCTGCGGCACCACCCTGGACGCCGCCAAGCGCTGGCAGGCCCGGCCCACCGACGGCCAGACCGGCGAGGCCGTCGAACTGGCCCCGATCCAGCAGGCGTTCATCGACGCCGGAGCCGTCCAGTGCGGCTTCTGCACCCCCGGCCTGCTGGTCGCCGCCGACGAGCTGCTGGAGAACACCCCCTCCCCGTCCGACCAGGACATCCGCGAGGCGCTCTCCGGCAACCTCTGCCGCTGCACCGGTTACGAGAAGATCCTCGACGCGGTCCGCCTCGCGGCCGCCCGCCAGGGAGAGGCGGCCCAGTCATGACGACGCGCCCCGAAGCCACCACGCGCCCCGCGGCCACGATGCCGACGGCGCAGAACGTACCGTCCGGCACCCCGACCAAGATCACCCAGGGGTCGCCCACCAAGGGCGGCATCGGCGAGTCCACGCTCCGTCCCGACGGCACCCTCAAGGTCACCGGCGAGTTCGCGTACTCCTCCGACATGTGGCACGAGGACATGCTGTGGGGCCAGACCCTGCGCTCCACCGTCGCCCACGCGGAGATCGTCTCCATCGACACCTCCGAGGCGCTGGCCACCTCCGGCGTCTACGCGGTGATGACGTACGACGACCTGCCCGCCGAGATGAAGAACTACGGCCTGGAGATCCAGGACACCCCGGTTCTCGCCAACGGCAAGGTCCGCCACCACGGCGAGCCGGTCGCCATCGTCGCCGCCGACCACCCCGAGACCGCCCGCCGCGCCGCCGCCAAGATCAAGATCGAGTACCGCGAGCTGCCGCTCATCACGGATGAGGCGTCCGCGACCGCCCCCGACGCCGTGCTCGTCCACGAGGGCCGGGACGACCACCACATCGGGCACGTCCCGCACCCCAACATCGTCCACCGCCAGCCGATCATCCGCGGCGACGCCGACGAGGCCGCCAAGCGCGCCGACGTCGTCGTCACGGGCGAGTACACCTTCGGCATGCAGGACCAGGCCTTCCTCGGCCCCGAGTCCGGGCTCGCCGTGCCCTCCGAGGACGGCGGCGTCGAACTGTACGTCGCCACCCAGTGGCTGCACTCGGACCTCGGCCAGATCGCCCCCGTCCTCGGCCTGCCCGAGGACAAGGTCCGGATGACGCTCTCCGGCGTCGGCGGGGCCTTCGGCGGCCGCGAGGACATCTCGATGCAGATCCACGCCTGCCTGCTGGCGCTCCGCACCGGCAAGCCCGTCAAGATCGTCTACAACCGGTTCGAGTCCTTCTTCGGACACGTCCACCGGCACCCGGCGAAGCTCCACTACGAGCACGGCGCCACCAAGGACGGCAAGATCACGCACATGAAGTGCCGGATCGTCCTGGACGGCGGGGCCTACGCCTCCGCCTCCCCGGCCGTCGTCGGCAACGCCTCCTCGCTCTCGGTCGGCCCATACAAGATCGAGGACGTCGACATCGAGGCGATCGCCCTCTACACCAACAACCCGCCCTGCGGCGCGATGCGCGGCTTCGGCGCGGTCCAGGCGTGCTTCGCCTACGAAGCGCAGATGGACAAGCTCGCGGCGAAGCTCGGCATGGACCCCGTGGAGTTCCGGCAGCTCAACGCCATGGAGCAGGGCACCCTGCTGCCCACCGGACAGGCCTGCGACTCGCCGGCCCCGGTCGCCGAGCTGCTGCGCCGCGTCAAGGCCCGCCCGCTGCCGCCCGAGCAGGAATGGCTCACGGCGGGCAGCGACGGCACCTCCGTCGACGTGCGCGCCCTGCCCGGCGGGCTCTCCAACACGACCCACGGCGAAGGCGTCGTCCGGGGCATCGGCTACGCGGTCGGCCTGAAGAACGTCGGCTTCTCCGAGGGCTTCGACGACTACTCCACCGCCCGGGTGCGGATGGAGGTCATCAACGGCGAACCGGTCGCCACCGTGCACACCGCGATGGCCGAGGTCGGCCAGGGCGGCGTCACCGTGCACGCCCAGATCGCCCGTACCGAACTCGGCGTCAACCAGGTCACCATCCACCCCGCCGACACCCGCGTCGGCTCCGCCGGTTCCACCTCGGCCTCCCGCCAGACGTACGTCACCGGCGGCGCGGTCAAGAACTCCTGCGAAGCCGTCCGGGAGAAGGTCCTGGAGCTGGGCCGCACCAGGTTCGGCACCTACCACCCGGCCTGGGCCACCGCCGAACTCCTCCTGGAGGGCGGCAAGGTCGTCACCGACGGCGGCGAGGTCCTCGCGGACCTGGCCGACGTGCTGGAGGACGAGGTCATCGACATCGAGCTGGAGTGGCGCCACCGGCCCACCGAGGCGTTCGACCTGCGTACCGGACAGGGCAACGGCCACGTCCAGTACTCCTTCGCCGCCCACCGCGCCGTCGTCGAGGTCGACACCGAACTCGGCCTGGTCAAGGTCATCGAACTGGCCTGCGCCCAGGACGTCGGCAAGGCGCTCAACCCGCTCTCCGTCCTCGGTCAGATCCAGGGCGGTACCCTCCAGGGCATGGGCGTCGCGGTGATGGAGGAGATCATCGTCGACCCGCAGACCGCGAAGGTGCGCAACCCCTCCTTCACGGACTACCTGCTCCCCACGATCCTCGACACGCCGACGATCCCGGTCGACGTGCTCGAACTCGCCGACGAGCACGCCCCCTACGGGCTGCGCGGCATCGGCGAGGCCCCCACCCTGTCGTCCACCCCGGCCGTCCTCGCGGCGATCCGGAACGCGACGGGCCTTGAGCTCAACAGGACACCGGTGCGGCCCGAACACCTCACCAGCACCTGAGAGCCTGCCGGGTGACCTCCCACCGGTCACGTCACCCGGCAGACTCCGAGCGGTCCCCCCAACTCTCCGGGCGGTGCGCAGCGCCGAGAACGTCACACTTTTCCGCACCCCGCACCGCCCGGAGGCCCCGAGTACCGCACCGCTCGCGGTTCTTCACCGCCGTGCCCGAGAGCACGGCAACGCCTCACGGATCATCCGTGCCGCCGGCACATCCGTTCTGCCTCAACAGTTCGTCCCGGCCGTCCCCGGGTCGTGCAGCCGACGCAGTCATCCCAAATCCCGCATTCAGGAATCTCCAAGCGGGTGCCCCTGTGAACCTTGGGAGTCAGGCATCATGACCCAGCAGTCAGTGGAACCGAGAACCAGTCCGGAAAGCGCGGGCCCCGGCTCGCGCGTCCCCGCCGGAAGATCATGGCTCGACCGGTACTTCCACATATCCGAACGAGGATCCACGGTCGCGCGCGAGGTGCGCGGCGGCGTCACGACCTTCATGGCCATGGCGTACATCCTCCTGCTCAACCCGCTGATCCTGGGCGGGGAGGACGTCGACGGCAACCTTCTCGGCCAGAGCGGCCTGATCACCGCCACCGCCCTCGCGGCCGCCGCGACGACCCTGCTCATGGGCTTCGTCGGCAAGGTGCCCCTGGCGCTCGCCGCCGGGCTCAGCGTCTCCGGTGTGCTCGCCTCGCAGGTCGCGCCCAACATGACCTGGCCGCAGGCCATGGGCATGTGTGTGATCTACGGTGTGGTGATCTGCCTCCTGGTGGTCACCGGCCTCCGCGAGATGATCATGAACGCGATCCCGCTCGCGCTCAAGCACGGCATCACCATGGGCATCGGGCTCTTCATCGCCCTCATCGGCCTCTACAAGGCCGGATTCGTCCACCAGGGCGTGGCCACCCCCGTCTCCCTCGGCCCCGCCGGTGAACTCGCCGGCTGGCCCGTCCTGATCTTCTGCGTGACCCTTCTGCTCATCTTCATGCTCCAGGCGCGCAACATCCCCGGCGCGATCCTGATCGGTATCGTCGTCGGCACGCTGGTCGCGATCACCGTCAACGCGATCGTCGACATCGACCCCAAGGCATGGAGCAGCGGCCCGCCGGCGCTGGAGGGCAGCGCGGTCTCCGCCCCCGACTTCTCGCTCTTCGGGAACGTCGAGTTCGGCGGCTGGGGCGACGTCGGCGTGATGACCGTCGGCATGATCGTCTTCACCCTGGTGCTGGCCGGCTTCTTCGACGCGATGGCCACCATCATCGGCGTCGGCACCGAGGCCAAGCTCGCCGACGACAAGGGCCGCATGCCGGGCCTGTCCAAGGCGCTGTTCATCGACGGCGCCGGCGGGGTCATCGGCGGTGTCGCCTCCGGCTCCGGTCAGACGGTCTTCGTCGAATCGGCCACCGGCGTCGGCGAAGGGGCCCGCACCGGTCTCGCCTCCGCCGTCACCGGCCTCTTCTTCGCCGCCTGCCTCTTCTTCACCCCGCTCACCGCGATCGTGCCGACCGAGGTGGCCTCCGCCGCCCTCGTCGTCATCGGCGCGATGATGATGCAGAACGCCCGGCACGTGGACTGGGGCGACCGCTCGGTCGCCATCCCGGTCTTCCTGACCGTGGTGCTGATGCCCTTCACGTACACCATCACCACCGGTGTCGCCGCGGGTGTCATCTCGTACTCCGCCATCAAGCTCGCCCAGGGCCGGGCCCGCGAGGTCGGGGCCTTCATGTGGGGGCTGACGGTGATCTTCATCGTCTTCTTCGCCCTCAACCCGATCGAGAGCTGGCTGGGCGTCCACTGACGCCCGGGCCCCCTTCACCCCGAGGAGAGAACGCCATGCTGGACATCGCCGAAGAGCTGCACCGGTGGGTCTCGCAGGGACGCGAGTTCGCCGTCGCCACCGTGGTGGCGGTCGGCGGCAGCGCGCCCCGGCAGCCCGGCGCCGCCCTCGCCGTCGACCGCGACGGCACGGCCGTCGGGTCCGTCTCCGGCGGCTGTGTGGAGGGGGCCGTCTACGAACTGTGCCGACAGGCCATGGAGGACGGCCGCCCCGTCCGTGAGCGCTTCGGCTACAGCGACGAGGACGCCTTCGCGGTCGGCCTGACCTGCGGTGGCGTCATCGACATCCTGGTGACCCCGGTCCGGGCGGACGACCCCGCCCGGCCGGTGTTCGCCGCCGCGCTCGCGGCCGCCGCGGAGGGGACGGCGGCCGCGCTCGCCCGGGTCACGGACGGGCCCGGGGAACTGCTCGGCCTGCCGCTCCTGGTCCGCCCCGACGGGAGTTACGAGGGCGGGCTCGGCGGCCACCCGGCGCTCGACCGGACCGCCGCCGCCGAGGCGCGGGCCCTGCTGGACGCGGGCCGCACCGGACCGCTCGCCATCGGCGCGGAGGGCTCGCGCTGCGGCCGGCCCGTCGAGCTGCTGGTCGAGTCCAGCGTGCCGCCGCCCCGCATGATCGTGTTCGGCGCCATCGACTTCGCCTCCGCCCTGGTGCGGGCCGGGAAGTTCCTCGGCTACCGGGTCACCGTCTGCGACGCCCGGCCGGTCTTCGCCACCGCGGCCCGCTTTCCCGAGGCCGACGAGATCGTCGTCGACTGGCCCCACCGCTACCTCGCCGGGACCGCCACCGACGCCCGGACCGTGCTCTGCGTCCTCACCCACGACGCCAAGTTCGACGTACCGCTGCTGGAGGCGGCCCTGCGTCTCCCCGTCGCCTACGTCGGCGCCATGGGCTCGCGCCGCACCCACCTGGAGCGCAACGAGCGCCTCCGCGACGTCGGCCTCACCGACCGCGAACTGGCCCGGCTGCACTCGCCGATCGGCCTCGACCTCGGCGCCCGTACGCCGGAGGAGACGGCCCTGTCCATCGCGGCCGAGATCGTCGCGGTCCGGCGCGGCGGCAGCGGCGTACCGCTCACCGGGGCCCACACCCCCATCCACCACGACAGCAGCGGGCAGCCGCTCGCCTCGGTGGCCTGAAACGCCCGTCAACACCCCGTCCGTCCCGGGCGGGTTACCGCCACGGCGGCCCCGCTCATGGCCCACGGGGAGGGCCCCGGGGGCTCGTCGCCGGCCAGGAGATCACCCGGCCCTTCGGCCTGAGGCGATCTCCGGGCGTTCGCCATGGAGCGACCCGCTGATCCGGTCCCGCACTCCCTCCCCGGGGGTGCGGGACCAGATGCGTCGAGCACCCGCCTGCGGGGCGAGCACGGAGGGGGATCGGCGTCTATCGTGACCGTTCGCCCGGACGGCATCGGGGGAGCACGTGAATGGCCGGCCCGGCCGGTGCGGTTGGATGGGGCCCATGAGCGTTCACGACGTGGCCCGTCGGCTGCCCGGCATATCCGCCCTCGCCGATCTCTGCCGTTCCCTGGCGATGCTCGACGCGATCCTGTGTCCGGAGTGGGACCACCGCTGGCACGGCTTCGACGCGCAGTGGTCCCCGACCGAGGCGATGGCCTCGATGCGGGACGGGGCGGGCGGGGAGTACGCGATCGTCTTCTCCGCCGAAGGGGTCTACGCCCGCGGTTTCGACCACGAGTCCCCGATGAGCCCGTACGTGGACGACGCGCCCTGGCCCGGGGTGCTCGACGACGTGCCCGAGGTGTTCCGGCGGTACGTGGACGAGCCGTCGTTCTGCGACGAGTTCGGGATGCCCGTCGTCACCGCCTGCCTCTGGCGCGAGAGCGGTGACGAGCGCTGGCGTGCGGGGGAGGTGGAGTTCCCGGAGGACGGGGAGGACTCCGACGGGGCGGACTGGCTCTTCCAGCTCCTCGTGACGGGGACGCCCGAGTCGTACCAGGAGTGGGCCGAGGACTACTTCGAGGTGGACGTCGACCTCGAAGCCGTACGCCATGTCTACGCGCTGCGACCGCTGACGGACGAGATCGTCGCCGCGCTCCAGCCGGAGCGGGTCACCGCCGAACTGGCCAAGGACATCGAGGAGATCGGATATCCGGTCGGCGGGTGATGCGGGTGGTGCGGGTGAGCGGGTGAGCGGGTGAGCCCGTCGGGGCCCGGCGCGTCGGCTCGCGTGCGGGCGCGGGCGGGCGTCTCCCAGCCGCCCCCGGCGGTGTGCTGACCCGGGCGGGCCCCTCCTGCTCGGGGAGGGTCCCGCCCGGGTCCGTGCTCATCTGCCGTTCTGCAGGGCCGTCCAGGTGGCCGGGCCGACCTGGCCGTCGACGCCCAGCTTCCGGGTCGTCTGGTAGCTGCGGACCGCCGCGTCCGTGGCCGGGCCGAAGCTGCCGTCCGCGTCCACGGTCTTGCCGAGCGCCGCGGTCAGGGCGCGCTGGAGCCGCTTCACCGCATCGCCCGAACTGCCCTGCTTCAGCAGCGGGGTCGTGCCGGCCGAGAGCAGGGCCGTCCAGGTCTTCGGGCCGACCGTCCCGTCCGCGTCGAGGGAGCGGGCCCGCTGGAACGCCTCCACGGCGCTCTTCGTGGCGGGGCCGAACAGGCCGTCCACCGTGCCCGGGTTGTACTCCTGCTGGGTGAGCAGCGTCTGGACGGCGGTCACCTGCGGGCCCGAGGAGCCCGACTGCTGGGTGGTGTAGAGGGGGAACGTCAGACCGTCGCCGCCGTTGCCCGGGTCACCGCCGATCAGCTCCATGTAGTAGTCCCAGTCCCAGTGGGGGCCGGGGTCGGTGTGGTCGTTGCCGGGCACCTCGCTGTGGCCGACGATGTGCGCCCGGTCCTTCGGGATGCCGAACTTCGCACTGAGGTGGGAGGTCAGCGCGGCCGAGGAGCGGTACATCGCGTCGGTGAACCAGGCCGGTTCGTCGACCCACCCCTCGTGCTCGATCCCGACGGACGAGGCGTTGGCGCTGCGCGCGTGCCACGCCGTGTCCTTGTCCCGGACGGTCTGGGTGACCTCTCCGTCCGACGACCGGATCACGTAGTGGGCGCTGACCTGCGACGCCGGGTTCTGGAACCAGCTGATGGAACCCGCGTACGAGCCCTGGGTGACGTGCACGACCACCTTGTCGACGGTCGCGGTGCGGCCGGCGGCGAAGTTCCCGGAGTGGGCGGGCACCCAGCGCGCCGAGGGGTAGTCCGCGCTCTGCGCGTAGACGTCGGCCTCCGGCACCGCGTCCTTGTCCGGGGCGACCGGCCGGGACGGCACGAGGACCTCCTCGCCGCCGGCCACCGTCGCGGAGACGCCCTCGGCGAGGAAGGTGAAGACCGCGTCCGCGTAGAGCGCGGCCGCCGGCCCGTCGGCGGCGCTGTAGCGGGCCACCGCCGGGTACCAGGCGTTCACGTCCCGGCGCTCGGCGGCGTCCAGGCCCAGCGCGTCGGCGTGGTCGCGCAGCACGGCGGCTCCGCCGAGGATGTTGGCCGCGGTGTCCCGGCGCAGCCGGGCCGCGCTCTCGCCGGTCAGCGCGGCGGCCTTCTCCAGGGAACGGTTGGCGGGGTTGCTCGCCAGATGCATCACGCCGTAGCCGTTCGCCTGGCTCGGCCTGCCCGCGTGTCCGTTCAGCCGGGACTCGCCGTATCCCACGGCGGCCAGCAGATCGCGCGGTACGCCGTACTCCCGGGACGCCTCGGCGAAGGCCCGGTTCACCGGGTCGGGGCGGTCCGCCCGCGCGGTGGCGTCCACCGGCTGCCCGGTGGCGAGAAGGGCCGCGGCGGTGAGGGCCGCCACGGCACAGGCGCGGGCCCGGGTTCGGGCGGCGGTGCGTGGGCGCATCGGGGCTCCTGCTCTGTGGGAGGAAGAAAAAAGCCCCCGGGCCCGGATGGGCCAGAGGGGTGCCGAACCCGGCCAGGCTATCGATGTGAGGGGAGCATGACAAAGAGGTCCGTCGTTGATTCTGCTGGCAACATCCTGCAGAAGCAGGGGAGTTGAGCCTGGCGCTGGGCCTGTCGGGTGATATCGAGCGTCACCCGCCAGGGGTGCCGCTGTCGGTTGACGCGGGCTCGGGGGTGACGGTGGTTCCGCACGGATCAGCGCGCGGAACCACCGGAGCCCGGCAGCCGCTACCAGCGGTCGCGGTGGATGACGTCCGCCACCGGACGCCGTCGGACGGGCCCGAAGTTGCCCGCGGGCCACCCCACCGGAACGGCGGCGAACGTCGCCATGTCCTCCGGGATGCCCAGCTCCTTCTTCCACTCCTGCTCCAGCATCAGATGCCAGATGGTGATGTTCGCCGCCAGCCCCAGCCCCCGGGCCGCCAGCAGCAGGTTCTGCACCCCCGGATAGACGCAGGAGCCCTCCGCCAGCGCCTGGAAACGGGTCTGCGTGTTCATCATGTGCTCGGTGCCCTGCGGGCCGAGCGCCCGCGCCGACGCGGCGAGACCCTCCTCGTCCAGGCGCGGCTCCGGGAACCGGTAGCACGGCACGATCAGCACCGGAGTGTCGGCGAAGTGGTCGCGCTGGTACTCGATCGCCGCGACCATCCGGCCGTACGCCGCCTCGTCCATGCCTGCGGGCGCGTACTTGCCGGTCGTCGCCAGATACGCGTCGACGCACCGCTTCCACAGCGGGGCGAGCCGCGCCATCACCTGGCGGTCCGTCACCACCACGTACTCGTAGCACTGCATGTTGCCGCCGCTGGGTCCCCAGACGGCCGCCTGTATGAGCTGCTCGACCAGCTCCTCGGGAACCGGGTCCGGCTTGAGCCGGCGCATGGCGCGCATCGTGGACATGGTGGCGAAGAGCGCGGGGCCGCCGGGGGCGGACGGGTCGGCCTGCATCGTTTCGGTCGTCATGATCGCGGAGTTTACGGTTTCGGCCGGCGCGCCATAAGGGCTTCCGGCGGCCGGACCCCGCGATCGCCGCGTCCGCCGTCCCGGCCCCCGGCCACCGTCTCAGGTCCGCGTCAGCCGGACCACCGGGATGTCCCGCTCGGTGCCCGCCTGATACTCCCCGTAGCGGGGGAACAGCTCCACCAGGCCCGGCCAGACCCGTGCCTTCTCCGCGGCCGGCAGCGTGGCCGCGACCGCCGCGAACCGCTCGGTCTCCACCCGCAGTCGGACCTCCGGGTTCGCCTGGAGGTTCAGATACCACATCGGCGGCCGGTCCGATCCGCCGTTGGACGCCACGATCAGATAGTCCTCACCGTCCCGGCCGTACATCAGGACCGTGCGCCGCACCGTCCCGCTGCGCCGGCCGACGTAGTCCATCAGCAGGCAGGGGACACCGAGCTGGGTGGTGCCCTCCGTGCCGCCGGACGACTCGTACAGCTCGGCCTGCCGGGCCACCCACGCGGCGGGGCTCGGCGCGGCCTCCGGCCCGTCGTCCTGCTCGGCCGTCATGGGCTTCTCCTTCTCTCCTGGCGCCCCCTGCGGGCCGCGCCCCCATCCTGGCATCCCCGCTTCCCCGCGCGCTTGCCCTCCCTCGTCACCGCACCCCGGAATCGCACACCTGGACAGCCCTCCCACCGCACGGGGGAACGCGGGCCGGGGGCCCGCCCGCGAGGGCGTATAAAGGGTCCTTCCGGAGCAGCCGGCGTCCCCCGATGGCCCCTCCCCTCCCCCTCCCCTCACCACGCGGCCGGCGTCACCGCGTCACCGAGCCCAGGAGAGCCGCATGAGCACGTCGGAAGAGATCAGCACGCTGCTGGTGACGAAGTTCGGCACCGACCCCGAGGCCATCCGCCCCGAAGTTCCGCTGCACCGGCTACGGCTGGACTCCCTCGCCCTGGAGGAACTGCGGCTGCACATCGAGGACCGGCTGGACGTGGACCTGGAGGACGTCGCGCTCACCTCGCGCGACACCGTCGGCCGCCTCGTCGAGGCCGTGCACGGGAAGGTCACCGCATGACCGCGGCCGCCGCAGCCCCCTACCGCCGGGCCCCGCTCGCCCCGTTCGCCGCCGCCGTCACCGGCGTCGGCCTGGTCACCTCGGCCGGTACGGGTGTGGAAGCCGCCTGGCACGGCGTCACCGAGGGCCTCGCGCCGTCCGCCGCGCCCCGGCCCGAACTGGACGGCCTGCCCTGCGACTTCTTCTACTCCGTCACCGACTGCGACCCGGCGGCCGTCCTCGGGGTGGCCACCCAGCGGCTGATGGACCGCTTCGCGCAGTTCGCCGTCATCGCCGCCCGTGAGGCCGTCGCCGACGCCGGTCTCGACCCGGCCGTCTGGGACAGCGGCCGCGTCGGCGTCGTCATCGGCTCCGCCCACGGCGGACTGCCCTTCTACGACGAACAGGCCGTCGCGCTCGCCTCGCGCGGCCCCCGCCGCGTCTCCCCGAAACTCGCCCCGCTCAGCGTCGTCAACGGCGCGGCCAGCAGCGTCAGCCTGGATCTCGGCGTCCACGGACCCAGTCAGGCCGTCTCCACCGCCTGCTCCTCCGGCACCGTCGCCATCGGCACCGCCCACCAGATGCTCCGCTCCGGGGCCTGCGACGTCGTCATCACGGGCGGCGCGGAATCCACCTGCGCCCGTCTGCTGATCGCCAGCGCGTGCAGCCTCAAGGCCGTCTCCACCCGCCGTGAGGACCCCGCGGCCGCCTGCCGCCCCTTCGACACCCACCGGGACGGCTTCGTGGTCGGCGAGGGGGCGGGCCTGCTCGTCCTGGAACACCCGGACCACGCCCGTGCCCGGGGCGCCACCGTCCGCGCCCGGGTGAACGGCTACGGCGCCTCCAGCGACGCCCACTCGGCCGTCGCCCCGGACCCGGACGGCCTCGGCATCGAACGCGCCCTGCGTACCGCGCTCGCCGATGCGGGCCTCTCCCCGGCCGACGTCGGGCACGTCAACGCCCACGGCACGTCGACCCTCTCCAACGACCTGATCGAGGCGACGATGCTGCGCCGCGTCCTCGGGGAGAGCCCGCTGGTGACCTCCACCAAGGCGATGACCGGCCACACCCTCGGCGCGGCGGGCGGCATCGAGGCCGCGCTCACCGTGCTCGCCCTCCAGCACCAGCTGGTCCCGCCGACCGTCAACCTGGACGCGCCCGATCCGCAGATCCCCCTCGACGTGGTCGCCAAGGAAGCCCGCGCCGCCGCCTTCGACTGTGCCGTCAAGACCTCGCTCGGCTTCGGCGGACACAACGCGGCACTCGTCCTCACCAGGCCCTGAGCGGAAGGAAACGCAGCAGCACATGCCCGAGGAGATCATCCGGACCCTGTCGGCCGGCCCAGTGCGCTACGGCTACCGCGTCCTGCCGTACGACCGGAGCGGTGGGGCCGTCCCCCGCACGGAACCGACGCTCATTCTCGGCGGTGCGCTCCAGGGCATGTTCGGCTGGCCCCAGATGGACGACCACCTGGGCCCCGCCACCGACGTGGTCACCGCCGACCTGCCCGGTATGGGCGGCGCCGACCCGCTTCCGCCGGGACCCAGCGCCGATCTGCTGCGCCGCGCCGTCCTCGGCATCGCCGACGACCTCGGCGCCCCCCGGCTGAACATCTTCGGCTTCTCCTACGGCACCGCCATCGCCTTCGGCTTCGCCCAGCGGCATCCGGACCGGGTGGCCCGGCTCGCCCTCGGCGGGGTGCCGGTCCACATCGACGCCGAACAGGCCGCCTGCTGGGAGCAGGCCCGGCGGCAACTGGCGGCCGGGGACCGTGACCAGTTCGCCGCGACGGCGGCCGACGCGCTGATGTGCCTGGACCCCGAACGCCCGGTGCACCGACGGGAGCTGGCCCGGCGCTATGTCCGGCGCTCCTTCCTCCACGCGCTCACCCACTCGCCCCACGCGGCGGACTCGCTCCACCGGGCGCTGGCCGACCGGCCCGACTTCACCGGCGGGCTCGCCGGTGTGCCGGCGCTGGTCTTCGCCGGGGAGCACGACACGGTGACCTCGCCCGCGCGGCAGCGGGAGTTCGCCGCGACGATCGAGGGCAGCCGGTTCCTGACGATCGGGGAGTCCGACCACTGGGTGGTCCTGGAGCGGGCCGAGGAGGTGGCCTCGCTCGTCACCGGGTTCTTCACCGGGCGGGAGCCGGCGGCCGGTGCGCCGGCCGGGGCCGTCGCACCGGCCGCGAGCGGTGCGGCCGTGCTGCCGCGGCAGCACAGGGCCCCGGCCGGGCGCACCTGAAGGAGCGCCCGCCGGGGCGGTGCCGCACGCCCTACCGGGCCTTACGGCCGCTGACCTTGATCCGCACCACCTGCGGGTCGTGGTCGCTCGCCTGATCGGCGAACTCGGCGTTGATGTGCACCACGTCGTAGTCGAGGCGCCGGATCGCCGGGCTGGTCAGGATGTGGTCCAGGGTCTGGGAGTTGCCGTCGTAGACGTAGCTGTACCGCTCGGACGCGGGCAGCGTCGTGATGAGCGGCTTCAGCACCCGGCCCTCGGTCAGCGCCGTGAACGTCGGGGAGAACTCGAAGTCGTTGAAGTCCCCGAGCGCCACCACCCGCGCCGACTTGTCCGCCTTCAGCAGCGAGGTGACGAACGTGTTGACCTCGGCGGCCTGCTGGACCCGCTTCGTCTCCGAGGAGCGCGTCGGCTCCTGGAAGCGGCCGTGCAGGGGCTGGTCGCCGCCCTTGGAGCCGAAGTGGGTGCCGATGACGAAGACCGACCTGCCCCGGAAGACGAACTCGCCCACCAGCGGCTTGCGGCTGGACTCCCACGCCGGGCTCGCCGGGTTGATCCGGCCGGGTGACGCCGAGAGCTTCACGCCCTTCCAGGTCTTCACCGCCTCCACCGGAGTGGTGGCGTCGCCGCCCGGCCGGTCCACGAAGGAGACCCGGTCGGGGTTGTAGAGGAAGACGTTGCGGATGTTGCCGCCGGGCTCGCCGCCGTCCTGGTTGTTCTCCGGGGCGACGTAGCGCCAGGCGTAGCGCGGGCCGCCCTGGGCGACGATCGCGTCCGTGAACCGCTTCAGCGTCGCCTCGGAGCCCACGGTGCCGTCGTTCACGGGCCCGTTGTCGTCCTGGATCTCCTCCAGCGAGACGATGTCGGGGGACGAGAGGTTCTTCGCGACGCCCTCGGCCAGCGTGTCGAACTTGGCCTGGTCGTCGGCCGCGTCCAGGTTCTCGACGTTGTACGTGGCGACCGCCAGCTCGCCCTTGCGCTGCTGGCGCGTCACCTCGCGGCGCAGCTTCTTGTCGACGTGCGTGCCCAGCTCGGTGGCCTGGAGGTTGTAGCCGCCGTAGGAGGCGTAGTCGAGCACCCCGGTGGTGCGGCCCTTCAGCACGTCTCCCACGTTCGCCGCGGGGACGGGCTGCGCCGGGTCCAGGGACATCACCTTGAGGCGTCCGGTGTTCTGGTCCTCGTACGAGGCGTAGAGCGTGCCGCCGCGCCGGGTCGGGTTCTCCTTCGGCTTGACCGTCACCCAGATCTCGTCGTACTTCGTCGTCGCCCCGGTCACCCGGGTGTCGGCGATCTGGACCCGGAGGCCCTCCAGCGACTCGTACAGGTCCAGGGCGTACCGCTTCGGCTCCAGCGGCAGCGGGTCGATCGAGCCGCCGTCGGCCGTGGGGACGTAACGGCCGGGCACCGAGCGGGCGTCGAGGACGACCGGTGCCGGCAGCGCGTTGCCGGAGGAGAGGACGGTGACGCGGGGGCCGGTGATCTGGGTGATCGACTGGGTGGCGCTGCCCGGGTAGTACTCGGCCACCTTCCCGCTCACCAGGACCATGTCACCCGCCTTCACGGCCGGCGCGGTGGAGCCGGTGTAGACGAACAGGCCCTCGCTGGTGCGCGGGTCGCCGTCCGGCGCGGTCTCCTGGATCCAGAAGCCGCGCGAGCCCGAGGTCCTGACGCCGGTGACGACGCCCGGGACGCCGGTGACGGCCGCGCCGGCCAGCGGGGAGACACGGGTGGTGCCCTGAATGTCGTGGATCCGGACGTCGCCGGGCTCGGTCGGGCCGGGCTCCTCGGGCGGCTGCCCGCCGCCGGACGTCTCGCCCTTGGAGTTGACCGGGGTGGGAGCGCCCGCGGCGAGGTCGGCCGCGTTGTCGTCGGTGTCGGCGAGCGAGGCGGCCCGCGCGACCGAAGCGGTGGCCGAGGCGCCGGGGACCGGGCCGCTGCCCTCCCGGACGACCGCGGAGCCGTAGCCGACCAGGTCGACGATCCGGGTGTCCGCGGCGCAGTCCGCCGCCGTCTTGCAGGTGAGCGGGCTCGTCCCGGAGACCAGGGCGACGGTTCCGCTGCCCGCCCCCATGGCGACGGTGCCGGTGGCGTCCGGAGCGGGCAGCGCGACCGTTCCGCCGGCGCCCGTGGCCTGCGCGACCAGATAGCGGCCGCCGGGCGCGATCGCCCCGGACAGCGGGGAGACCTGCCAGAGCGATCCGGCCGACGGGCTGCCCGGCAGGTACTGGACGCTGAGGCCGTCGACCTCGAAGGACGCGGAGCCGGCGTTGGCCAGCTCGACGAAGTCACGGGTCAGGGTCGCGCCGGAGTTGCCCCCGCCGCCGTACACCTCGGAGATGACGGCGGTGGCCGACGGCGCCGCCTGGGCGGCGGGCAGGGCGGTCACCGCGAGAGCGGCGGCGACGGCGCCGGTCAGCAGGACGGAACCGGATCTGGATATCTGCACGGGAGGAGCCCCCAACTGAACTGAGTGGTAGGGGCAAAAGCTATGCGCGTAGAACGGGGCATGACAAGGCTTCGGGGGTTAATTCCGTGCGTATCCGCAGTGACCGTCGCGGCAACGCGCCCGGTGCGGTCCCGGAAGGGGGCCGCACCGGGCGCGTCACGACGGTCTCCCGCCGTCCGGGCGGCGGCGCTCGGACGGGCCCCGCGTCACGCGCGGATGCGGTCGCGGATCCAGACCCCGGCCTCCTTGAGGACTCCGGTGCCGGTCCAGGTGCCGCCGGCGCAGGTGCCGGTCTTGAAGACGGCCCCGGAGCGGTGGTCGTCGGAGTAGTTCCAGTTGGTCCAGGAGATCTTCTTGCGCTTCATCAGGTCGAGGTAGCGCTGTGACATGGCGAAGTCGTTCGCGCCCTCGCCCGCGTAGTTCTGCGTCCCGAACTCCGTGACGAACACCGGCAGCCGGTCGGACGCCCGGTCGAGCGTCCTCAGGTACTCCTCGCGGTGCGAGGCCGCGTAGAAGTGGAAGGTGTACATGATGTTCGTGGCGTTGACGGGGTTGTTGACGACCTCCGACTCGTCGGAACCCTCGGACACGCCGAAGGAGGACCAGGCGCGGGTGCCGACCAGTACGACCGCGTCGGGATCCTGGGCCCGGATCACCGGGATGATCCGCTCGGCGTACGACTTGATGGCGGGCCAGCTCACCCCCGAGGGCTCGTTGGCGATCTCGTAGAGCACCCCCGGGTGGTTCTTGTACTTCTTGGCCATCGCCGTGAAGAAGGTCTTCGCCCGGTCCAGGTTCGCGTTCGGGTCGCCCGGGGTCAGCATGTGCCAGTCGATCACCGCGTACATGCCGCGTGCGTGTGCCGCGTCGACGAACTTCTGCGCGCGGGCGGTGAATCCGGCCGGGTCCGTCTCGTAGCCGCCCTCCTGTACGTACGTGGAGACGCGCAGCACGTCGGAGCGCCAGTCCCGGGCGAGCGCGTCGAGCGAGCCGTCGGTGACGCACTGCGCGTACCACTGGGTGCCGTGCGTGCTCATGCCGTTGAGCGCGACCGCCCGGCCGGAGGCGTTGCAGAGCCGGCGTCCGCAGACGGAGAGCTGCCCGTTGGCGGCGAGCGGGGTGGCGGCGGTGGGAGCGGCGCCGGCGGTGGAGGCGGGCGCGGGTGCGGCTCCGGCGCGCAGCGGGGTCAGCAGCGCGGTGACGACACCGAGCGCGGACGCGGCGAGCAGGGCCTTGCGGGCCGTTCGGCCGCGGCGGGGCGTGGCGGTGGGGCCGGTAGGGCCGGTGGGGGGAGTGGTGCGCTGGTGCATGGTGGTGCTCCCTTCGGAGGGGGGTGGGAGGCGCCATGTCGGCAGAACTGAAAGTAAAGCTTCCTTCCAATTGGCGTCAACGGTGATGGGAAACTTTCCTTCCTGTTAACGCGCCTGGCGGAAGGGCCCGTTGGGGCCCTTCCGCCAGGTGTCCGCTCCGGATGTGCCGGTCTGCCGCTCAGCCCTCCGGCAGCGGATACACCGCCAGCGAGAAGGAGTGCCCCGCGGGATCCCCGTACACCCGCACGTCCCGGGGGCCGTTGTTGCTGTCACCGGTGTCGACGGGCCGCGCCCCCAGGGATATCGCCTCCCGCTCGGCCTCGTCGATGTCCTCCCGTGCCACCAGGATCCGCAGATGCGCCTGCTGCGAGTCCTCCGGGCGCGGCCAGCTCGGCGGGGCGTAGCCGTGGTCGCGGCGGACCGCCAGCCGGACGCCGTCCGTGCCGACGATCTCGATGAAGTCGGGGTCGGTGCTGATCCGGGTCTCCGCGCCGAGCAGAGAGGCGTAGAACTCGGCCAGCTCGACGGGCTCGGCACAGTCAAGGACGAGGACGCTCGTTTTCTCCACAGTCATGCCGCAACGGCTACCCCCGGCGGGCGCGGGCACGCCGGGCCGGACCCGTCCCGGATCCGGAAGCCGGGCCACCGGTGCGGCCGCGTCCCGGATGAGGAAACACCTCACGCGACCTAAGGTGCGAACCATGGCACGGAGCGCGGCGCAGCCCGGACCGACCGGGGGCGACGCCACCCCGGACGGCCCCGACCCCCGGCGTTGGCAGGCACTCGCCGTCTGCCTGGTCGCGGGCTTCATGACCCTGCTGGACGTCTCCATCGTCAACGTCGCCCTCCCCTCCATCCGGGAGGGCCTGAACACCCCCGAGTCCGACCTCCAATGGGTCCTCTCCGGCTACGCCCTCGCCTTCGGCCTCTTCCTCATCCCGGCCGGACGCCTCGGCGACGCGCGGGGCCGCCGGGCGGTCTTCATGGCCGGACTCGCCCTGTTCACCCTGGCCTCCGCCGCCTGCGGAGCCGCCCAGTCCAGCCTCTGGCTGGTGATCGCCCGTCTGGTGCAGGGCGTCGCGGGCGGCCTGATCTCCCCGCAGATCTCCGCCCTGATCCAGCAGTTGTTCTCCGGGCGCGAGCGCGGCCGGGCCTTCGGCATGTTCGGCACCGTCGTCGGCATCTCCACGGCCGTTGGCCCGCTCCTGGGCGGACTGCTCATCCAGGCCGCCGGACCGGACCACGGCTGGCGCTGGGTCTTCTACGTCAACCTCCCGATCGGCGCCGTCTGCCTCCTGCTCGCCCACCGTCTGCTGCCCGACACCCCCTCCGCGACCCGGGTCCGGCCCCGTGACCTGGACCCGTTCGGCGTGCTGCTCCTGGGCGCCGGGGTGCTGGCCCTGCTGCTGCCGTTCGTCCAGGCCCAGCAGTGGCCCGGCACCACCAAGTGGCTGCTGCTCGTCCTGGCCGCGGCCCTGCTCACCGCGTTCGTCGCCTGGGAATCGCGGTGCACGGGCGGACGCGTCCAGCCGGTCCTGGACCTGTCGCTGTTCCGGCTGCGCTCCTACTGGCTGGGCTGTCTGCTGATCCTGCTCTACTTCGCCGGGTTCACCTCGATCTTCTTCGTCACGACCCTCTACCTCCAGTCAGGTCTCGGCTACTCCGCCCTCCTGTCCGGACTCGCCATCACCCCCTTCGCCCTCGGCTCCGGCGTCGCCGCGTCCATCGGCGGCCGCCTCGTCGGCCGCTTCGGCCGCCCGCTCGTGGTGGCGGGCCTGGCCATGGTCGCGCTCGGCCTCGCCGGCACCGCCGTCGCCGTCCACCTGGTCCCGGGCACCGGCGCGGGCTGGGCCATGGCGGGCCCGCTGCTGTTCGCCGGCCTCGGCAGCGGGCTGGTCATCGCCCCGAACCAGACCCTGACCCTCGCGGAGGTCCCCGTCCCCCGGGCGGGCAGCGCCGGGGGCACACTCCAGACCGGCCAGCGGGTCGGCTCCGCGGTCGGCATCGCCGCCGTCGGTGCGGTCTTCTTCGCCCAGGTCGGACCGGACGGCTGGGCCGACGCGTACGATCACGGGCTCATCGTCTCCGTCGCCTTCGTCCTGGCCGCACTGATCGTGGCCGTGGCCGATGTCGGAGCGGGCCGACGGGGCAGACGACGTGACGAGCGACCGGACACCGACGCAACGAGGAGCGCCGCATGAACGACACGACCACGGACGCCACCGGGAACGACAGCGCCGGAACCAGCGGCAACGACGCCTACGGCCACAAACCGTTCAAGCGGTCCACGAGCCACTTCCCCGACCGGATCACGGCGGACGGCCGCGACGGATGGCCCGTCGCATCCGGCCGCTACCGGCTCGTCGTCAGCCGGGCCTGCCCCTGGGCGAGCCGGGCCCTGGTCTCCCGGCGGCTCCTGGGCCTGGAGGACGCCCTCTCCCTCGCCGTCGCCGACCCCATCCAGGACGACCGCAGCTGGCGCTTCACCCTCGACCCCGGGGACAAGGACCCGGTCCTCGGCATCCACCACCTCAGCGAGGCCTACGACGCCCGGGAGCGCGACTACCCCGGCGGCGTCAGCGTCCCCGCCGTCGTCGACGTACCGAGCGGGCGGCTCGTCACCAACGACTACCAGCAGATCACCCTCGACCTCGCCACCGAATGGACCGCCCTGCACCGGCCCGGCGCCCCCGACCTCTACCCCGAACCGCTGCGCGCGGAGATCGACGACGTGGCGGAGGGCGTCTACCGGGACGTCAACAACGGCGTCTACCGGTGCGGCTTCGCCAGCTCGCAGCGGGAGTACGAGGAGGCGTACGCGGCCCTCTTCGCCCGCCTTGACCAGGTCTCCGCGCGCCTCGCCGACCGCCGTTACCTGGTCGGCGACACCATCACCGAGGCCGACATCCGCCTCTTCACCACCCTCGTCCGCTTCGACGCCGTCTACCACGGCCACTTCAAGTGCAACCGGAGCAAGCTGACCGAGGACCCGGTCCTGTGGGCGTACGTCCGCGACCTCTACCAGACCCCCGGATTCGGTGACACGGTCGACTTCGACCACATCAAGCGCCACTACTACGAGGTGCACACGGGCATCAACCCCACCGGCATCGTGCCCGTCGGTCCGGACCTCTCCGGCTGGACCACCCCGCACCACCGCGAACAGCTCGGCGGGCGGCCCTTCGGGGACGGCACACCCCCGGGCCCGGCACCGCGGGACGAGCGGGTCACCCCGGCTGCTCCCCGCTGACCGGGGCGCTCAGCGGGGAGCAGCCGGTGACGGCGCGAGCGTGCCCCTGGCCAGGGGCGTACGGGCCAGGCGCACGCAGCCCGCGGCGATCAGGGCCAGCGCGACCAGCTCGGGCAGCAGCCACCACCCGGTCCGCAGCTCCTCGTCGAACAGGGTCACCCCGTACAGGATGCTGATCAGCGCGTCCCCCAGCGTCAGCATCGGCTGAACGGCCACCAGACTGCCCGCCTGCAGGGCGTTCTGGAGCAGGAAGAGCGCACCCACCCCGGCCGCCGCCGTGGCGTACAGCTGCCAGGACGCCAGCAGCGCGACCAGCCCGCCGTCGTCCAGGTTCGCCATCGCGTCCTTCATCAGCGCGGCCGTCAGCGCGTACCCGCAGGCGGCGGCCAGGCCCAGCAGCGCCGCCCGGGGGTTGCCCCGGGTGCGGAGCGCGGCGACGATCAGCCCCGCCTCGAACACCCCGGTCACCAGCAGCGCCGGAAGCCACGCCACGCCCTCCACCGTGTCGCTGCCCTCGACCGGGGCGGCCGCCGCCATACCGAGCGCCAGGCCCGCCGTGACCGCCGAGACCCCGGACCAGACGGCCGCGTCCGCCCGCACCCGCATCACCAGACCGGCCACCAGCAGGGTCAGCGGCAGCTCGATCACGAAGATCGGCTGGACCACCGCGATGGGCCCGGTGGCCAGCGCGACCGCCTGGCAGACCGCCGCCACGATCACCAGCCCGATCCCCGCCAGCCACACCCTCTGCCGCACCAGACGGGCCATCAGCGACAGCCGCATCGCCTCGCTGTCCGGCACCTCCATCGCCGCCCGGCGCTGGAGCACCGAGGCGGAACCGTTGCTGAGCGCGGTCAGGACGGCGAACAGGACACTGATCACCCGGTCATCATGGCGGCGGCCCGCCCGGGGCGCGCGGCGCACGGGTCCGGTGGGCGTAACGCCCGTACGCCACCCTCGCCGACCGTGTCCGACCGCGAGCCCCGATACCGTGCGGACCATGGCCGCGAAGACGCACCGCACCGCCGCACCGCCCGCCGTCCTCTCCTCCCGGGCGCTGAACCGCGCGACCCTGGACCGGCAGCTCCTGCTGCGCCGGTCACCGATGTCCGCGAAGGACGCGGTCGCCCATCTCGTGGGACTCCAGGCCCAGAACACCAAGCCCCCGTACTTCCAGCTCTACGCCCGGCTCGCGGACTTCGACCCCGAGGAGCTCTCCGCCCTGATGGAATCCCGTCAGGCCGTCCGGACCGTCTCCCTGCGCTCCACCCTGCACACCCACACGGCGGACGACGCACTCACCCTGGGGCCTCTGGTACGGGCGCCGCGCGACCGGGAGCTGAGGAACTTCCGGCGCGGACTGGCCGGCGTGGACCTGGACCGGCTGGCGGCGGTGACCGAGGAGTTCGTCGAGGAGCGCCCGCGCCCGCTGGGGGAACTGCGCGAGGAACTCCTCACCCACTGGCCGGACGCCGACCCCCTGGCGCTCTCCGCCGCCGCCCGCTGTCTGCTGCCCCTCGTCCAGGCCACCCCGCGCGGACTGTGGGGACGCGGCGGACAGGTCGCCCTGACCACCGTCGAGCACTGGCTCGGCCGGTCCGCCGACCCCGTGTCCGCGCCCGCGCTCGACGACGTCGTGCTGCGCTACCTGGGCGCGTTCGGCCCCGCCTCGGTGATGGACTTCCAGTCGTGGGCGGGCCTCACCCGTACCAGGGAGGTCTTCGAACGGCTGCGGCCCGGCCTGCGCACCTTCCGCGACGAGCGGGGCGCCGAGCTCTTCGACCTCCCGGACGCCCCGCGCCCCGACCCGGACACCCCGGCCCCGCCGCGCTTCCTGCCCGAGTTCGACAACGTGCTGCTCGGCCACGCCGACCGCACCCGGGTCATCCCGGAGGTCAACAAGGGGCGCAACGGGAAGGGCAAACAGACGTACGGGAGCGTCCTCGTCGACGGATTCCTCGACGCCCTGTGGCGCGTCGACCGGGAGGGCGGAACGGCGGTCCTCACCGTGCAGCCGCTCCGGAAGCCGACCCGCGCGCAGCGTACGGAGATCACCGAGGAGGCGGCGGGGATGCTGACGGTGATGACGGACGCGACGGACCACGAGGTCCGGTTCGGCACGTTCCTGGACTTCGGTGACTGAGCGGACCGGGTGGACCGGGCAGGCCAGAAGGGCTGAGCGGGTCGGGCGGGTCTGGAGAGCTGAGCGGGCCGAGTGGACGGGCTGAGCGGGCCGGGCGGACCAGGAGGGCGAGCGGGCTGGGCGGGCCAAGAGGGCTGAGTGGGCCGGGCGGAGACCGGGTGGGGCGTCCCCGGCCGTCCGGGTCAGGGCAGCAGCCCCGCCCGGCGGGCCGCCACCACCGCCTCCAGCCGGGTGTGCGCCCCCAGCTTCCGCATCGCGGACCGCAGATACCCCTTCACCGTCTCGGGCCGCAGCCCCAGCCGCTCGGCCGCCGCCGCGTTCGTCGCGCCCGCCGCCACACAGGCCACCACGTCCACCTCGCGCGGGGCGAGGCGGACCTCCCGGGCCGCGGGCGCCCTGGCCCCCGACGCCGAGGCGAGCCGGCCGCAGACCTCCAGCAGCTCGTCGCGCAGCACCGGGTCGACGACCCGCGGGACCAGGGCGCGCAGGTCGCGGTGGGCCTCGCGCACGTCCTCCCAGGCGCCCGGCACCGCGTCCGGGTCGCTCACCCGCTCCCGGCCCGCCGCCAGCAACTGCCGCGCCGAGTCCCGCACCGCGAGCGACTGCTCCACATCACGGGCCGCCGCCACCACCGCGTCGAACGTCCGGTCGCCGAGCGCCCCCGGCGTACGCAACGCCCCGTACAGCACGCCCCGCACCGCACGCCGCACGACGACGGGGACCGCGACGACCGAACGCAGGCCCTCCGCCGCCACCGCCGCGTCGTACTCGTGGCTGATGTGGCGGGACGCGGCGTAATCCGTCACCGCGCAGGGCCGGGACAGCGCGATGGCCTTGCCGCCCAGGCCGCTGCCGGCGGAGACGACCAGACCCCGCAGCGCGCTGGTCTGCGCCCCGTTCAGCTCGGCGATCCGTGCGTGGCGCGCGTCCGACAGCAGCCCGCCGAACACCACGGGAAGCCCGCTCGTGCGGCGCAGCCTCACCAGCGCCGCCTGCATCTCCACCGCATCGACCGCTTCCGGCACCTCGACGCTCCTCCACCCCGTCCCGCGCAACCCCCCGGACGGGGGAGAGGACCACCCCCGTCCGGGGGTGGTGAGACCTGGGTCACTGTTTACATGATGTTAGGCGACCGGTCCGTAATGAGGAGGGCACATGTCGGCAACCAGCGCGACCGAGACGTTCCGGGCCGCCCGGGACTTCCTGCTGGAGCACCGCGAGGACTACGAGCGGGCGTACGCCGGCTTCCGCTGGCCGCGGACGGACCGCTTCAACTGGGCGCTGGACTGGTTCGACGTCATCGCCGAGAACAACGACCGGACCGCCCTGCACATCGTCGAGGAGGACGGCCGGCGCACCGAGGTGTCCTTCGCCGCGATGTCGGCGCGCTCCGACCGGACCGCCAACTGGCTGCAGGCGCAGGGTGTACGGGAGGGCGACCGGATCCTCGTGATGCTCGGCAACCAGGTCGAGCTGTGGGAGACCGCCCTCGCCGCGATGAAGCTGCGCGCCGTCGTCATCCCCGCCACCCCGCTGCTCGGCCCGGCCGACCTGCGCGACCGGGTGGAGCGCGGCCGGGTGCGCCATGTGCTGGTGCGGGACGTGGACACCGCGAAGTTCGACAAGGTGCCCGGCCGCTACACCCGGATCGCGGTGGGGGAGGAGGTGGCGGGCTGGCGCCCGTACGCGGAGTCGGCCGAGGCGCCCGCCGGGTTCACCGCCCGGCGGGAGACGGACGCGGACGAGCCGCTGATGCTCTACTTCACCTCCGGTACCACCGCCAGCCCCAAGCTGGTCGAGCACACCCATGTGTCCTATCCGGTCGGCCACTTGGCGACGATGTACTGGATCGGCCTCAAGCCCGGCGACGTCCATCTGAACATCTCCTCGCCCGGTTGGGCCAAGCACGCCTGGTCCAACCTCTTCGCTCCGTGGACCGCCGAGGCCACCGTCTTCATCTTCAACTACACCCGCTTCGACGCGGGCCGGCTGATGGCCGAGATGGACCGCTCGGGCGTCACGAGCTTCTGTGCCCCGCCGACGGTCTGGCGGATGCTCATCCAGGCGGACCTGAGCCGGCTGGCCACCCCGCCGCGCGAGGTCGTCGCGGCCGGTGAGCCGCTGAACCCGGAGGTCATCGAGACGGTCCGACGGGAATGGGGCGTCACCGTCCGGGACGGTTTCGGGCAGACCGAGACCGCCGTCCAGGTCGCCAACACCCCCGGCCAGCCGCTCAAGACCGGCTCCATGGGCCGCCCGAGCCCCGGATTCACCGTCGAGCTGCTCGACCCGGTCACCGGGCAGCCCGGGGCGGCCGAGGGGGAGATCGCCCTCGACCTCGCCGACCGTCCCGTCGGGCTGATGACCGGCTACCACGGCGACCCCGACCGCACGGCCGAGGCGATGGCCGGCGGCTACTACCGCACGGGGGACATCGGGGCCCGTGACGAGGACGGCTACATCACCTACGTCGGCCGCGCCGACGACGTGTTCAAGGCATCCGACTACAAGATCTCGCCGTTCGAGCTGGAGAGCGCCCTGCTGGAACACGAGGCGGTGGCCGAGGCCGCCGTCGTGCCCGCCCCCGACCCGCTCCGCCTCGCCGTCCCGAAGGCGTACGTCGTGCTCGCGGACGGCTGGGAGCCGGGGCCGGACACCGCGAAGGTCCTCTTCGCGCACTCCCGGGCGGTCCTCGCCCCGTACAAGCGCATCCGCAGGCTGGAGTTCGCGGAACTGCCCAAGACCGTCTCGGGCAAGATCCGCCGCATCGAGCTCCGCGAACGCACCGCTCTCGGCACCGGAGCCGAGTTCGACGAGGGAGACCTGAAGTGAGCCTGCTCTCCTACGCGCACGGCACCGGCGACACCGCGCTGCTCGGCGACACCATCGGCCGCAACCTGGACCGGACGGCCGCCCAGCACGGCGACCGCGAGGCCCTGGTCGACGTGGCCTCGGGCCGGCGCTGGACGTACACCGAACTCGTCGCGGACGTCGACGAACTGGCCCGGGCCCTGATGGCGTCGGGCGTGGCGAAGGGCGACCGGGTCGGCATCTGGGCGGTCAACTGCCCCGAGTGGGTGCTCGTCCAGTACGCCACCGCCCGGATCGGGGCCGTCATGGTCACCGTCAACCCGGCCTACCGCGCCCACGAGGTGGAGTTCGTCCTGAAGCAGGCGGGCATCTCCCTGCTGATCGCCTCGCTCGCCCACCGCACCAGCGACTACCGGGCCCTCGTCGGGCAGGTCCGCGGCAACTGCCCCGGGCTGCGGGCTGTCCACTACATCGGCGACCCGTCCTGGGCGGAGCTGACGGCCGCCGCCCCCGGCGTCACACGCGACCAACTGGCGGCCCGCGAGGCGGAGCTGTCCTGCGACGACCCGATCAACATCCAGTACACCTCGGGCACGACCGGCTTCCCCAAGGGAGCGACGCTCTCCCACCACAACATCCTCAACAACGGCTACTTCGTGGGCGAGACGATCACCTACACCGAGGCGGACCGGGTCTGCCTCCCGGTGCCCTTCTACCACTGCTTCGGCATGGTGATGGGCAACCTCGCCTGCACCTCGCACGGCGCCTGCGTCGTGATCCCCGGTCCGTCCTTCGAACCCGCGACCGTCCTCGCGGCCGTGCAGCAGGAGCGCTGCACCTCGCTGTACGGGGTGCCCACCATGTTCATCGCGGAACTGAACCTGCCGGACTTCGCCGCGTACGACCTCTCCTCGCTGCGGACCGGGATCATGGCCGGATCCCCCTGCCCGGCCGAGGTGATGAAGCGGGTCGTCGCCGAGATGCACATGGCCGAGGTGTCCATCTGCTACGGCATGACGGAGACGTCACCCGTCTCCACCCAGACCCGCCGCGACGACGACCTGGGACGCCGGACCGGCACGGTGGGCCGTGTGCTGCCGCACATCGAGGTCAAGGTCGTCGATCCCGTCACCGGCGTCACCCTGCCGCGCGGCACCTCGGGCGAACTGCGCACCCGGGGCTACAGCGTGATGCTCGGCTACTGGGACCAGCCCGACCGCACCGCCGAGGTGATCGACGCCGGTCGGTGGATGCACACGGGCGATCTCGCGGTGATGGGCGAGGACGGTTACGTCGAGGTGGTCGGCCGGATCAAGGACATGATCATCCGAGGCGGCGAGAACGTGTACCCGCGCGAGATCGAGGAGTTCCTGCACGGCCACCCGAAGATCGCCGACGTGCAGGTGGTCGGGGTCCCGGACGAGCGCTACGGCGAGGAGATCCTCGCCTGCGTCATCCCCCGGGACCCGGCCGACCCGCCCACCCTGGAGGAACTCACCGAGCACTGCCGGGAGCGGCTCGCCCACTACAAGATCCCGCGCAGGCTGCGGGTCCTCGAGGCCTTCCCGATGACGGTCAGCGGGAAGGTCCGCAAGATCGAACTGCGTGAGGCGTACGCGGACTGACGAGACACGGACTGACGAGACGTGGGCGGACGGCGAGCGGCGGGAGGGGGCCGGGCGGGCGCCGGGTCAGGCGGCTTCGATGATGTCGGGGTCCCCTCGGGTCGCCGCCGCCCACTCGATGAGCAGCACCTCGTACGTCGCCGCCGCCACCGCGGACCAGTCCGGTCCGGTGGAGTCGACGAGCGCGCGGATGGCCTCGTTGGCCTGCTCGGCGGCGGGCGCGGGGCGGTCTGCGGGGCGGAAGCTGTCGGGGAGTAAAGCCATGCGCACAGTTTAGGGGCCGCCACTGACAGCGAGGGCTCCCGAGGCGTCCGACGCCCCGGAAGTGTCCGGAACCGGAGGCGTCCTCGCGGGCGCCGGGGCCTGCGCCGGCCGGGGAACGGCCGACAGCTCGCGGCGCATGCAGACCCGGGGCCAGCGGTCCAGACCGTGCTGGGCCTCTTCGGCGCGGATCGTGCGAAGCCCGTCGGTGAGTTCGTCCTCGCCCAGGATCCGGAATCCGATGCGGGCGTAGTACGGGGCGTTCCACGGCACGTCGGTGAAGGTGGTCAGGGTCAGCGCCGCCATGCCCTGCCGGGCGGCCAGGGCGGCGAGGTGGGCGATCAGGTCCCGCCCGATGCCCCGGCGGGCGGCGCCGGGGTCGACCGAGACCTGCTCGATGTGCAGGGCGTCGTCGACGGGATCGGCGAGCACATAGCCGAGCGGCCGGTCGCCGGTGGCGGAGAGGGGGTCGGTGGCCACCCAGCAACGGCCTGCCTGCCGGTAGCTCTCCAGCAGGTCGAGCGGGGGCGGATCGTCGTCGGCCACGAAGGCCATGCCCAGGGCGCGGAACGGTTCCCCTGCGGCGCGCTCGATCTCCTGGAGCAGCGGGAGATCCGGGCGTCTGGCGGAGCGGATACGCATGCACTCAGTGTGCCGCGCCGGAAGCCGGACCGGTACGCGGGTGGCCGGATCCGGCTCCCGGGGCGGGGCCCGGTTCGTTCGTTCAGGCGCCCGTGCTCACCAGTTCGTCCGCAGGGCCGTTCACCGGCTGCGGGGTTCCCGTGAGGTCCAGGACGAAGAGCGGGAGGCCGACGCCGTCCGCGCGGGCCCGCGCGTCGGCCGCGTACCCCGCGAGGGAGAAGAACACCCCGGTCGCCGAGGTGCCCAGGGCGTTGAGCCAGAGGGTCTCGACCGCGCGCAGCGTGGCCGGGCGGGTGCTGGAGTCGACCCGGGCGATGACTCCGTCGCCCCGCAGATCGATCCCGGAGGCCGGTCCGGCGCCCGGCCGCCCGACGTCGGCAAAGCCGAGCCAGGTCAGATACAGGCCGGCCGCGCTCACCGCGTCGTGGCCCGTACGGATCGCCGTCGGGCGGAACGCGGGGCGCGGGTGCGCGGCGGTGCGCGGCAGCGGGATGTGGGCCGGGGCGACCGGGGACCGAGGGGGCGGGGCGGCGGTCACCGGGCGCACCGGTATCCGCAGGACGGTGCCGCACGGGCAGCACAGCTCGGGTTGCGGCCACTGGTCCTCCCGGGCGCAGGACGCGCAGCGCACGGTGACCCAGGCGTCGTTCCAGCTGCGGTGGGCGACCCGGACCGCCGGGACGTCCGCCAGCAGCGGCGGGGCGGTGGGTCTGCCGCACGGGCAGGGGTAGGCCGGTGTGCTGAAGGCGTGGTCCCGGTGGCAGACGGGGCACCGGACCGGCACGGACTCCACGGATCCCTCCCTCCGGCACGGCCGCGCGGCCGACTCCGCTCCGTGCCTGACGCGTCACACCATCGTCCACCAGGAGCGGGGTTCCGGGGAGGTGATCGGCGTACTTCGTGCGATGCGTGCGGCGGTCCGCGCCCTTGACTGCGATCGCCCCAGCTTCTAGATTGCTTCCATATAGCAGAACTAAGTTTCCGTAATACGGAATTGGTGCTCTCAGGTGGCGCGACAGAGCCCGACTCCACCAATCCCGAGCAGGAGCTTCCATGCCTCGTATGACCGCTGCCCGAGCGGCAGTTGAGATCCTCAAGCGCGAAGGCGTCAGCAACGCGTTCGGTGTTCCGGGCGCGGCGATCAACCCCTTCTACGCGGCCCTCAAGGCCTCCGGCGGGGTCAACCACACGCTGGCCCGCCACGTCGAGGGCGCCTCCCACATGGCGGAGGGCTACACCCGGGCCGAGGCCGGCAACATCGGCGTCTGCATCGGTACGTCGGGCCCCGCGGGCACCGACATGATCACCGGTCTCTACTCGGCCATCGCCGACTCCATCCCGATCCTCTGCATCACCGGCCAGGCGCCCACGGCCGTCCTGCACAAGGAGGACTTCCAGGCCGTCGACATCGCCTCGATCGCGAAGCCGGTGACCAAGGCCGCGACCACCGTCCTGGAGGCCGCGCAGGTCCCCGGCGTCTTCCAGCAGGCCTTCCACCTCATGCGCACCGGCCGCCCCGGCCCGGTCCTCATCGACCTGCCGATCGACGTCCAGCTCACCGAGATCGAGTTCGACCCCGAGCTGTACGAGCCCATCCCGGTGCACAAGCCCGCGGCCTCCCGCAAGCAGATCGAGCGGGCCGTGCGGATGCTGAACGCCTCGGAGCGCCCGGTGCTCGTCGCGGGCGGCGGCATCATCAACGCCGACGCCTCCGAACTGCTCGTGGAGTTCGCCGAGCTGACCGGCGTCCCGGTCATCCCGACCCTGATGGGCTGGGGCATCCTCCCCGACGACCACGAACTGAACGCGGGCATGGTCGGCCTCCAGACCTCGCACCGCTACGGCAACGCGAACTTCCTGGAGTCCGACTTCGTCCTCGGCATCGGCAACCGCTGGGCCAACCGCCACACCGGCAAGCTGGACGTCTACACCCAGGGCCGCACCTTCGTCCACGTCGACATCGAGCCCACCCAGATCGGCAAGATCTTCGCCCCCGACCTCGGCATCGCCTCCGACGCCAAGGCCGCGCTGGAGCTCTTCGTCGAGGTGGCGCGCGAGCTGAAGGCGGCGGGCGAGCTGAAGGACCGCTCGGCCTGGGCCGCCTCCACGCAGGAGCGCAAGGCGACCCTCCAGCGCAGGACGCACTTCGACAACGTGCCGCTCAAGCCGCAGCGCGTGTACGAGGAGATGAACCGGGCGTTCGGCCCGGAGACCCGTTACGTCACCACGATCGGGCTCTCCCAGATCGCGGGCGCGCAGATGCTGCACGTCTACAAGCCGCGCCACTGGATCAACTGCGGCCAGGCCGGTCCGCTGGGCTGGACGATCCCGGCCGCGCTGGGTGTCGCCACCGCGGACCCGGAGGGCACGGTCGTCGCCCTCTCCGGCGACTACGACTTCCAGTTCATGCTGGAGGAGCTGGCCGTCGGCGCGCAGCACCGCATTCCGTACGTCCACGTCCTGGTGAACAACTCCTACCTCGGGCTGATCCGCCAGGCGCAGCGCAACTTCGACATCGACTTCCAGGTCAACCTGGAGTTCGAGAACCTCAACTCCCCGGAGCTGGGCGTCTACGGCGTCGACCACGTCAAGGTCGTCGAGGGCCTGGGCTGCAAGGCGATCCGGGTGACCGAGCCGGACCAGCTGCTGCCGGCCTTCGAGGAGGCGAAGAAGCTGGCTGCGGAGTTCCGGGTCCCGGTGGTCGTCGAGGCGATCCTGGAGCGGGTCACGAACATCGCGATGAGCGGCAGCGACATCGCGTCGGTGAACGAGTTCGAGGACCTGGCGACGGACCCGTCCCACGCCCCGACGGCGATCCGCCCCCTGACGGTCTCCTGACGGACCTGCCACCGACGAGGGCCCCTGGCCCGGAGCGACGCTCCGGGCCAGGGGCCCTTCGGGCTGCCCCGGAACCCGGCCCGCCCGGCGTGTGCGGGCGGAACCCTGGGGCGGTGAGCCCGAGCCCCTTTGAACGGGGCGGCCACGTGTCCCTGACGGGGCGGCCATGTGTCCCTGGGCGCAGGGTGCGGCACCACCGCTGAGGGGGTTCCGTCCTCAAGCGCCGGGCGGGCTGGATGTCCGGGTCCGGGCCCACCGCGAGGAGACGGGCCTGTACGGTGCCGGCCCACGGGCCGGCGCGCAGCGGGCCCCCGCGGGCCCCAGCGGATAGGGACCTCCGGGCCAGGGCCACCGTGCGGAGACGGCCTGGGAGTTTCCCCGGACGGGCCGAGAACGAGGGTGCGGGCATGCGAGAAGGGCGTGGAGTACGGGACCGTATCCGTACTCCACGCCCTCGATCAGGGAGGCGTCCCCGTTCAGGAGAGACGCCCCCGCTCAGGGAGTGACAGGGACCGCGGCGGCGGCGATCGGCCCGGGTGAGGGCGTCTCCTTCAGGTCAGGAGACGTTCCCCGGGCCTTCACCACCGCACTGGCATCGCACAGCCGCCGCGGCCTCGTCGTCCTGCCCGTCCCGCGCGACACCCCTCATCCGGGTGCGCGGTACGGGCAGGGTCCAGGGGGAGGCTCAGTCCTCGCGCAGGGCGCGGACCGCCTCCTCCACCCGCTTGCCGTAGTCGGCGTCGGCGGCGTGGAAGTGGGCGAGGTTCTTCTCGATCACGTCGTCGCGGGTGACCTGCGAGAGGCCTCCGGCGATGTTCGCGACCAGGCGGCCCTTCTCGTCCTCCGACATGAGCCGGAAGAGTTCGCCCGCCTGGAAGAAGTCGTCGTCCTTGGTGTGCGCGGGCGCCTCGTGCGTGCCCGTCCAGCCGTGGATCGCGAGCGGCGCGGCGAGCGCCGCGTCGGTCTGCGCCGGCCCGGCGTACGAGTTGGGCTCGTAGTTCTTGTCGTGGCGCGAGCCGTTGCGCGTCGCGTGCAGACCGTCGCGGCCGTAGTTGTCCACGACGGCGGTCCGCGGCGCGTTCACCGGCAGCTGGGTGTGGTTGACGCCCAGGCGGTAGCGGTGCGCGTCCGCGTAGGCGAACAGCCGGCCCTGGAGCATCTTGTCCGGGGACGGGCCGATGCCGGGCACGAAGTTGTTCGGGGAGAACGCGGCCTGCTCGACCTCGGCGAAGACGTTGTCGGGGTTCCGGTCCAGGACCAGGCGGCCGACCCGCTGGAGCGGGTAGTCCGCGTGCGGCCACACCTTGGTGAGGTCGAACGGGTTGAACCGGTAGTCCGCGGCCTCGGCGGCGGGCATCACCTGGACGTACAGCGTCCAGGACGGGTTGACGCCGCGTTCGATGGCCTGGAGCAGGTCCGTCTGGTGCGAGTTGGCGTCCTTGCCGACGAGCTCGGCTGCCTGGTCGGCGGAGAGGGACCGCACGCCCTGGTTCGTCTTGAAGTGGTACTTGACGAAGAAGGCCTCGCCCTCGGCGTTCGTCCACTGGTAGGTGTGCGAGCCGTAGCCGTTCATGTGGCGGTACGAGGCGGGGATGCCGCGGTCGCCCATCAGCCAGGTGACCTGGTGCGTCGCCTCGGGAGCGTGCGCCCAGAAGTCCCAGACGTTGTCCGGCTCCTGCTTGCCCGTGAACGGGTCGCGCTTCTGCGAGTGGATGAAGTCGGGGAACTTGATCGGGTCCTTGATGAAGAACACCGGGGTGTTGTTGCCGACCAGGTCGTAATTGCCCTCGTCCGTGTAGAACTTGAGGGCGAATCCGCGCGGGTCGCGGACCGCGTCCGCGCCGCCGAGGGAGTCGGCGACGGTCGAGAAGCGGATGAACGTCTCGGTGCGCTTGCCGACCGAGGAGAGGAAGTCGGCGCGGGTGAAGCCCGTGACGTCGTCGGTCACCTCGAAGTAGCCGTACGCGCCGGATCCACGGGCGTGCACCACGCGCTCCGGGATGCGCTCACGGTTGAAGCGGGCGAGCTTCTCCAGGAGGTGCTGGTCCTGGAGGAGGATCGGTCCACCGACACCGGCGGTGGCGGAGTTCTGGTTGTCGGCGACCGGGGCGCCTGACTCGGTCGTGAGCACACGCTTAGCCATGTGGCGGGATGACCTTTCGTACGAGCTGCTGACGGCTTGAGGAGCGTAGATTCGCCGCGGAGAGAACGTCAACAGTTTGTTGAAATCGAAGTGTGTGGTTCCGGGCCGCGGCGGCGCCTGGGCGCGACAGGACAGGTGTCAGCGCCACCGCGGCCCGGAGATCAGGGGGCCCGTCGTGCGGGCCGTGGCCCCGTACGAGGCCGGGGGCTCCTCGCGGAGCCGGGGAGGGGTCAGACCTGGGCGCCGGAGAGCCGCTCGACCGAGCGCAGCAGCGCCGAGTGGTCCAGGCCGCCGTCGCCCTGGGCGCGCAGCGAGGCGACCAGCTGGGCGACCACGCCGCCGACGGGCAGGGCCGCGCCGACGTTGCGGGCGGCGTCCGTGACGATGCCCATGTCCTTGTGGTGCAGGTCGATGCGGAAGCCGGGGGCGAAGTCCCGCTTCAGGAAGTTGTCCTTCTTGCGGGTCAGCACGGTCGAACCGGCGAGCCCGCCGTTGAGGACGTCGAGCGCGGCGGTGAGGTCGACCCCGGACTTCTCCAGGAAGACCACGGCCTCGGCGCACGCCTGGATGTTGACCGCGACGATCAGCTGGTTGGCGGCCTTCACCGTCTGACCGGAGCCGTGCGGACCGCAGAGCACGATGGTCTTGCCGAGCGCCTCCAGGAGCGGCTTCGCGGCGTCGAAGTCCGCCTGCTCGCCGCCGACCATGATGGACAGGACCGCCTCGATGGCGCCGGCCTCGCCGCCGGAGACCGGCGCGTCCAGGACCCGGATGCCCTTCTCCGCCGCGTTCTTGGCGAGGTCGACCGAGGTCTGCGGGGTGATGGAGGACATGTCCACCAGCAGCGCGCCGCGCTTCGCGTTCTCCAGGATGCCGTCCGGGCCGTACGCGATGGCCTCGACCTGCGGGGATGCGGGCACCATCGTGATGACGACATCCGCGTCCCCGACCGCGTCCGCGATCGAGGAGGCGCCGGTGCCGCCGGCCGCGGCCAGCCGGTCGATCTTGTCCTGCTCCAGGGTGTATCCGGTGACGGAGTAACCGGCCTTGATCAGGTTCTCCGACATGGGGGAGCCCATGATGCCGAGACCGATCCACGCAACCTTGGGGAGGTTGTTGCTCATGAGGGTGCCTTCCTGAAAAACGGGTGTACGTAAGACCCGGCGGGTCCGAGGGGACTGGACTCACCCCGTGACGGACCCGGCCGGTCAGCCGGCCGCTCGGGCCGACGGCGGGAGCCAGTCGAAGGAGTCGGCGCTCGGGCGCTCGCCCGGCTTGTACTCCAGGCCGACCCAGCCCGCGTAACCGGCGTCCTTCAGCTCGTCGAGCAGCCGCTCCAGCGGGAGGTCGCCGGTGCCCGGCGCGCCGCGCCCCGGGTTGTCGGCGATCTGGACGTGACCGGTCTTCGCGGCGTACGCCTTGATGACCTGGCTCAGGTCCTCGCCGTTCATCGAGAGGTGGTAGAGGTCCAGCAGGAACTTGGCGTTCCCGAGGCCCGTCGCCGCGTTGACCCTGTCGACGACCTCGATCGCGGCCGGTGCGCTGACCAGCGGATAGAGCGGCGACTCCGGCTTGTTCAGGGTCTCGACCAGGAGGATCGCCCCGACCCGGTCGGCGGCGCGGGCCGCCAGCACCAGGTTCTCCAGCGCGAGCGCGTCCTGGACCTGCGGGTCCGCGCCCTCGACGCGGTTGCCGTACAGCGCGTTGAGCGCCGTGCAGCCGACCGAGGCGGCGAAGTCGGCCGCCACCTCGATGTTGGCGCGGAAGCGGTCCGACTCCTCACCGGGCACGGAGAGCGCGCCGCGGTCGGGGCCGGGCAGCTGTCCGGCGTAGAAGTTCAGCCCCACCAGTTGGGTGCCGGCGTCGTCGAGCGCCTTCTTGAGGGCGTCGAGCTCCGCCTGTGGCGGGGTGGGGGTCTCGATCCAGGGCCACCACAGCTCGACCGCGGTGAAGCCCGCCGCGGCGGCTGCCGCGGGACGCTCCAGGAGCGGGAGTTCCGTGAAGAGGATCGAGAGGTTCACATCGAAGCGCTGGTCCGGGTATCCCATGAGGGTTTCGGCGCTCCTTCCGTATTGCGGAAGTTAGTTTCTGCTTAACGGAAGATTGCCCGGAGGGTGGCAGGGCTGTCAAGGGGGTGCCGAAAAATTCGCCCCGGCCGGCGGCCCGCCGACACGGCGGCGCGGGTGCCCTCGGACCTGCGGCAGCGGGCCCCTCGGGCGGGGAGGCGCCGGTGCCTGTGGCCACGCGAAAGCGGGGCGGAGGCCGTCGTCGGCCTCCGCCCCGCCCGCTTCTCACCCCGTACGCGCCGCTCGCGCGCCGAGCGCTATCCGGCCGGAACCGTGTCCTCGAAACTCGTCCCCGCACTGCGGTACGCCCCGACCATCGCGTTCACCTGCGAGGGGGTGAGCACCTGGTCCTTTACATGCAGGACGTAGTCCACCTGCTGGTCGTAGGCACGGGGTGTCGTGCTCGGCTGGCCCGCCAGATCGATCAGCCACTGGTTGAAGTTGATCGACATCGGACGCTCCGGCAGATACGCCGCCCCGTGCGTCCCGAAGTGCCGGCCGTCGACGTAGTACGTGATCCGGCTGTCGTCGATCGTCACCACCAGGTCGTGCCAGCCCGCGTACGACTGCCGGACCTGGCTGTGCGCGTTGACCGCCTCCCACGGGTCGGGCCGGTAGGTCTCCCACGAGGTCGTGTAGAGGATGTTCGCGGGCTCGCCCCAGCCGCCGTTCGGCAGATACTCGAAGTCGTACTCCGCGTAGTCGTCCGCCATCGGCGCCTTGAGGTCGTTGATGGTGAAGAACGTCTGCACGATCCGGTCGCCGTCCGGGCCCGAGCGCGGGGCGTCGCTGAACTTCACGCGGGACGCGTACGTCCCGTTCTTGAACTTCATCGACCTGGTCAGGATCTCGGTGTGCTTCGTCGACGCGCCCGTGCCCGCCGTCGACGTCTCCAGGTTCATCACCGAGTTGCCGTTCTGCGAGGCGAAGGTGACGTTCTCCGGAGCCCAGGTCGCGCCCGGCACGCCGGGCCCGCCGGAGTTGGACCGTACGCTCCAGCCGTTGGCGCCGATCCGCGGATCGGTGTGCGAGCTGTAGTCGAAGTCGTCGAAGAGCGTCGGCGCGTCCCCCGGCGGGTCGGTGGGCGGGTCCGTCGGGTCCGGCGGATCGGTCGGACCGTTGCCGCCGGGGGCCTCGCCCCACACGGTCGCGCCGTTGACCTGGGCCGTCACCGCGGACCAGTCGCCGTACGCGGTCTGCTGAGGCCCGAAGGAGTAGTCGTCGGACTGGACGAGCGGAGCCCAGGAGGTCTGGTGGAACCGGAGTTGCATGTCCCCGGTGTCCGCGCCCGGGGCGAGCGAGCCCGCCCCGGCGGTGAAGCCGATCTCCAGATAGCGGTCGGCGGTGGCGGTCGGGTTCGCGAGCGTCCCGAACGTGCCGGTGATGTTCGCGCACCCCTTCACCGCCCAGGAACAGGCGAACCGGTAGGCGGCGGACGCCGAGTCGGCCTTGAAGTAGTAGCGCATCTTCACGCTGCTCAGCGGTACGGACCCGGAGCCGGCGTTGCGGACCTTCAGCCACGGCTCGCTCTGGTCGGCGCTCGCACCGGACGCGCTCGTACGGTACTGGACCACGATCCCGTCGGCCGCGGCGGACGCCGAGGACGGCCACGCGGCCAGACCGGCGGCGGCCAGGGCCACGGCGGCGGCCGAGGCGGCGGCGGTGCGCAGCCTGCTCCGGCGGGGGTGGGTGGGCGGTGTGTTCACAGGCGTGTTCCTCTCCGGAACGGTGGTGGGGGACGGGTCACGGGCGGAGTCGCGCTGTTCCTGCGGAGGGGGACGCGTACGCCGCCGTCGCGAGCGACCGCGCGTCCAGGGGGCGGTGGCGGACGCCCAGGGCGTCCAGCCGGGCGGTGTGGTGACGCAGCCGCTCGACGAACCCCGGCCAGTCGCCGCGCCCGCCGGACCAGGAACGGTCGGCGAGCGCGCAGAGCCGGGGAAAACTGAGGTAATCGATCTCCTCGGGGGTGCGGGCGTACTCCGTCCACAGCTGCACCTGGGTCCCGAGCACCCGGGCCCGCTCCGCCTCCGGCCAGTCGTGCGGCGCCGGTTCGTAGCCGTGGACCGTGTGCAGGAGGACCGGCGCACCGGGCTGGGCGACCGGTTCGGACGGGTCCGCCGACTGGGCGTAGTCGAGATAGGTGGCCCGGTGGTGCGCGGCGATCACCTGATGGCCGCGGCGGGCGGCGGCCCGGGCGTGCGCGGCATCGCGCCAGGTCATCACCGTGAATTCCGGCGGGAGTTCGGTGCCGTTCTCGACCCAGGCGAGCGGAATCCGGCCGCGCTCCGCCAGGAACGCCCCGACCCGGCCCAGGAACCAGCCGTGCAGCCCGGCCGGGCTCGCGAGTCCCAGGGCCGCCGCACGCTCACGGGCCGCCGGGCTGTCCTCCCACTCGGTGGTCGGGCACTCCTCGCCGCCGAGGTGGATGTACGGCGACGGGAAGACGTCCATCACCTCCTCCAGCACCGCCCGGCAGAAGTCGAAGACCCCCTCGTGGACGCCGAGGATCGTGTCGCACACCCCCCAGCGGGTCCACACGTCCAGTTCTCGCCCCGGGTGGTTGCCCAGCTCCGGATAGGCGGCGAGCGCGGCCCGCACATGGCCGGGCATCTCGATCTCCGGTACGACGGTGATCCCGCGCTCCCCCGCGTACCGCACCAGACTCCTCAACTCCGCCTTGGTGTAGTGCCCTTCGTGCGGCGCCGCGTCGAAGTGCGCCCCGTCCGGACCGGTCGGGCCCTTCTGCGAACGGGCCCGCCGGGAGCCGACCGAGGTCAGCCGGGGGTAGGCGTCGACCGGCATCCGCCAGCCCTGGTCGTCGGTGAGGTGGAGGTGCAGGACGTTGAGCTTGTGCAGCGCCAGCAGGTCCACGAACCGGCGCAGACAGCCGATGGGCTGGAAGCGGCGCGCCACGTCCAGCATCGCCCCGCGCCACGGCCGGTCCGGTACGTCGGTGATCTCGACGCAGGGCAGCTGCCAGGAGCCGGCGCCGGCCGGTCCGCCCGACAGGGCCTCGGCGGGCAGGAGCTGGCGGATCGTCTGGATGCCCCGGAGCAGCCCGGTGCGGTGGGCGGCACGCAACTGGAGCGCCTGCGGGGCGACCGTCAGCCCGTACCCCTCCTCGCCGAGGCCGCCGAGCCGGTCGTCCAGGGCGAGCACGATCCGTCCGTCGGGCGACACCGGGAGCGGCAGGCCCGCGGGGCGGCCGACGAGGGTGCGCAGCAGGTCCGCCGCCGTCTCCGCGCCCGGCAGCGCGCGGACGGTGGTGTTCCGGTCGAGGGTGAGCCGACCGCCGAGCGAGGAGACCTTGCCGGGGTGGGGGAGGAGGGAAAGGGCGGGGTGCGGTGCGGGCACGGGCGTCTCCGGGGTCGGTTCGCGGACGGGGGACGGGGGACGGGGGACGGGGGGACGGGGGACGGGGGGGCGGGGGGGCGAAGCGGCGTTCTCCGCCCCTCAGCCCTTCACGGCGCCGGCGGCGAAGCCGGACGTGACATGGCGCTGGAGCAGCAGGAAGATCACCAGGGCGGGCAGCGCGAAGAGGGTGGAGGCGGCCATCGTGGCCCCCCAGTCGGTGCCGAAGGTGTTCTGGAAGGAGGACAGCCAGACCGGCAGCGTCCGGTTGTCCTGCTGCTTGATGATCAGGAAGTTGGCGTAGGCGAACTCGTTCCAGGCGGTGATGAAGCCGAACAGCGAGGTCGCCATCAGCCCCGGCGCCAGCAGCGGCATCGCGACCCGGCGGAACGCCCCGGTCCGGGTGCAGCCGTCGACCTGCGCCGCCTCCTCCAGCTCCGGCGGGATCGTCCCGATGAACCCGCGCAGCACCACGACGGTGAACGGCAGCGTGATCATGAAGTAGACGAGGGTCAGCGTCGGCAGCCGGTCGAGCATGTTCGTGTCCCGGGAGATGATGTAGACCGGGATGATCAGCGACTCCCAGGGCGCCATCTGTGCGATGAAGATCATCAGCATGAACTGCCGCCGGCCCCGCCACCGCAGCCGCGCCACGGCGTACGCCGCGCCCAGCGCCACCACCAGCGCCAGCAGGACGGCCCCCAGCGTCACCAGGATGCTGTTGCGCCAGAACAGCGCGAACCCGTCGGCCTCCACGGCCCGCCGGAAGTGGTCGAGGGTCCAGGTGTGCGGGACGAGCCGCGGGTCGGCGGACTGGATGTCCTTGGACGGCTTGAAGGCCGTGGAGATCATCCAGTACACGGGGAAGAGGCAGATCACGACGGTCACGGTGGCGGCGAGGCGCAGCGCAAGCCGACGGAGGAGCGGGCGTACGGCAGGTGTGCTCATCGGGTCTCGTCCTCCTGGCGGAGCATCTGGCGGAAGTACAGGACGAGCACCCCGGACATCAGGACCACGGTGACCATCGAGGCGGCGGAACCGAGGTCGTACCGCTGACTGGAGAGCGCCGTCTGCACCGCGTAGACGGGCAGGATCGTCGTGGCGTCACCCGGCCCGCCCCGGGTCATCACCCAGATCTGGACGAACGCCTTGAACGTCCAGATCACCTCCAGCGACAGCACCAGCAGGAAGACCGGCCGCAGGATCGGGAAGGTGACCGAGCGGAAGATCCGCCCCGCGCCCGCCCCGTCCAGCCGTGCCGACTCGTACAGTTCGGGGGAGACGGTCGTCAGCGCCGAGTACAGGGTGATCGCGGCGAACGGCACCGACTGCCAGACGATCAGCGTCACCAGGATCGCGAAGGCAGCGGTGCCGTCGGCGAACCACGGATAGCGCTCGAAGGAGTCCAGGCCGAGCGAGGTCAGCGACCAGTTGACGATGCCGAACTCCGAGTGGAACAGCCACTGGAAGACGGTGGTCGCCGCGACCACCGGCATCGCCCAGGCCAGCACCAGCGAGCACAGCACCACCGTCCGCCCGATCCGGCCCAGCCGCTCCACCATCAGGGCGACGAGCGTGGCGATCACCATGATCAGGACGACGTTGACCGCCATGAACAGGAACGTGCGGCGGACCACCTCCCAGAACCGGGGGTCCGTCAGCAGCGTCCGGTAGTTCCGCAGGCCGACGAAGTCCGCGTCACCGGCGATCAGCTGGCGCAGCCGGAAGTCCTGGAAGGAGATCAGGACGGCCCGCACCAGCGGGTAGACCAGTAGATAGAGCATGCCGCCGACGGCCGGGGCCACCAGGGCGTACGGCCAGAGGCTTCGGGCTCTGGCCGATCCCCCGCGCGGGGGCGGGGACGTGGGGGCGGAGAGGCGCGGGGCCGGGCCTCGCCGGGGAGTGCTGGGCGCGGTGCGCTGGTCGAGGGCCGGCACGGCACGCCTCCTTTCTCGGAGCCGGGGGAGGGCCATGCGGGGTCAGGAGCCGGCGTTCATGGCCCGGGTGATGTCCCGCGAGGCCTTCGCCGCTTCCCGTGCCGCATCTCCTCCGGTGAGCACGGCCGTCATGTAGTCCTTGATCGGGTTCTCCGCCTCGACCGCCGCCCAGCCGGGGGTGTTGGGCGTGGCGTGCCCGTTGGCCGCGCCGACCGCCATCGCGGCGGCCCCCGGGTCACCGGCCACGGCGGCGGCCAGCGACGTCCGGTTCGGTACGTAGCTCATGGCGACGGCGAGCTTCTTCTGCCAGGTGTCCCCGGTCAGCTCCTTGATGAAGGTGACCGCCGCGTCGGGGTGGGCCGCCGCGGTCGGCACGACCAGGTCGGAGCCGCCGGTGAAGACCGCGCCCGGGGTGTCCGCCGTCTTGCCCGGGATGGGGAAGAAGGCCAGCTTGCCCTTGAGCTCGGGGTTGTGCTCCGCGATGACGTTGGCCCCGCCCGGGGTGGAGATGACCTGGGCCACCTGCCCCTGGGCCATCACCTCGGCCTGCGGCGGGTCGTCCTCGTCGGAGTCCTTGGGGCCCTTGCCCAGCGCCTGGAGCCGCTCGTAGAACGCCATGCCGCGCAGCGCCTCGGGGGTGTCCAGCGCGCCGGACCACGTCCCGCCGGACTCGGTGGCCAGGTCACCGCCCTCGTCCCAGACGAACCCGGCCAGCGCGTACCACATCTGCCCGGGCAGGTAGATGCCCTGCGTGCCGCCCTTGTTGAGCTCCGTCGTGGCGTCGATCCACTGCTCACGGGTCTTGATCCCGGCCGCGTCGACGCCCGCCCGCTCGAAGAGGTCGGTGCGGTAGACGATCACCCGGTTCGCCGCGTAGTACGGGATGCCGTACTGCCTGCCCTCGAACGCGCCCGGTTCGGCCAGGCCCCTCAGCCAGTCCTCGCCGTTCAGCTCGTCCGTGCGGTCGGTGAGGTCGAGCAGTCCGCCGCTCTCCGCGTACTGGGCCACCTGGGTGTTTCCCGCCTCGATGACGTCCGGGGCGTCGTTGCTGGCCAGGGCCGCGGTGATCTTCTGGCCGATCCCGTCCCACTCCTGGATCTGGATCTTCACGTCGATGTCCGGGTGGCGCTTCTCGAAGTCGGCGGTGAACTCCTTCTGGAACTGCGTCGAGACGCTGTCGCGCATCAGCCAGACGTCCACCGTCGTCCGGCCGTCGCCGTTCGCGGCGTCCGGCCCGGACGACGGACTGCAGGCACTGAGCGCGGCGGTCAGGACGAGCACGGACCCACCGGCGAGCAAGCGGTACTTCACGGTTCACCTCGGGAAGCAGAATGGATCGGACGGACCTGGCGAGGCCTGACCACCTGACCAGTGAGCCTTACTGGACAGCTCGCTTGTCGGTGGTGGACGAAGGTGGCATAGACCAATAGGGCCGTCAACCCCTCTTGTTGAACGCGAAGTTGGCGATCCACCCTCGATCGCATCGGTCGGCCCAGCTCCGGAAAGCGCTACACTGCACCTGACCAGCAAGCCAGTTGAGGTGACGGTGTGGTCAACTGGTAAGAAAAAATCCGGCCGTCAGGAGGGGAGACCATGGACGCGGATGTGCCGGGGACGGTGCTCAAACGGGAGCGGACCCGCGATGCCGTACTGGAGCTGATCGAGTCCCGCAGCCCCGGCGACGCCATCCCCTCGGAGCGCTCCCTGTGCGCCCTGCTCGGTGTGTCCCGGCCCACCGTGCGCGCGGCGGTCGACGAGCTGGTCGCCGCCGGACTCCTGGTGCGCGAGCACGGCCGGGGCATGTTCGTCGCCCCCGCCAAGATCACCCAGGAGCTGGTCGCGGGTGACCGGGCGCTCGGCGTACCCCGGGCGTCGGGGGCCTGGTCGAGCCGGCTGCTGGAGTTCACCACGCTCCAGGCCGGGGCCCGGGTCGGCCGCAAGCTGCGCATGTCGCCCGCCGCCGAGATCGTCTACGTGGCCCGGCTGCGGCTGGTCGACGGGGCGCCGATGGCCATCGAGCATCTGCACATCCGGGCGGAGCTGGTGCCGGGCCTCAGCGCGCAGGAGCTGGAGAGCGGCGACCTGTACGAGCATCTGCGGACCACCCACGGCGTGCAGGTCCACGAGGCGGTCCAGGGCATCGAGCCCACCGTCGTCACCCGCGCCGAGGCCGGGCTGCTCGACGTCCCGGAGCTGTCCCCGGCGCTGCTCTTCGAGCGGCTGACCTCCGACACCACGGGCCGTCCGGTGGAGTACGTCCACTCGCTCTACCGGGGTGACCGCTACCGGATCGTCTCCCGGCTCGCGCTCGGCCCGGCGGCCGAGGTCGCCCCCGATCCGGAGGGGCACCACCCGGGCATCCCGCCCGGCGACTTCGCGCACGGCGACGCCATCGCCTCGTCGACCAGGGGGGACATCCAGGCGGGGGCCTGACCGGGCGCGGCCACCGCCGTGTGCCGGACGGACCGTACCGGGTGCCCGGCAGCCGCTCCACCGGCGGTTGCGGCGCCGCGCGCCCCTCCGGGGGCCCGTCCGGCTGCCGAGCGTGCACCGGGGCCCCGGCGGCCCTGCGGTTCCCGGGGGCCGTGCCCCAGGGGCCCGCCCTGCGGCTCCCGGGCCCGCGGCTCCCGGGGTCCGCGCCCCACGGTTCCCGGGACCCGCCCCTTCGGCCCTGCCGCCCTTGCCGCTCCCTTCCCGGGCGCCGGTCGACGCCCCGCGCGCTGCCGCTCCCGTGACCACCGGCGTACGCGGCCGCGCACTCCGGGGGCCGGTTCCCGGACAGCGGTTACAGTCGTGGCCGAGCCGCGCGCCCGCACCCGCGGCGAGGACATCAGGGAGGCACAGTGCGCTTGAGGGTGGAATTCACCACCGAGCCCTTCGATCTCGACGAGGCGCCCACCCACGCGGTGGTAGCCCGGGAGGTGATCCAGGGCGCCGGGCTGGACGCCGTCGACGTCGGCCCCTTCGGCAACACCGCGGAAGGGGGTGCGGACGAGGTGCTCACCGCCGTGGACTCCCTGCTGCGCCGGGCCCTCGCCTCCGGCGCCACCCGGGTCTCGCTCCAGGTGAACGTGATCGGGGAGGGGACCCGGTGACCGACTCCGCCGATCACGCTCCGGTGACCGTCGACCACCCCTTCGTATCGGCGGTCAAGCCGCTCGCCGACGCGATGGGCGCCGAGCTGCTGGGCCCCGAGCAGGCCCAGCCGGACGATGTGGTGCTCGCCTGGGAGGGCCAGGACGTCATAGCCGTACGCCTGCCCCAGCTCTCCGACTCGCTGGACCACATCCTCGCCGCGATGGAGCGACGGCACGGGATGCCGCTCGCCGACCTGGACCGGAAGGCCAAGCAGGGCGTCGTCCGGACCCTGGAGGCACGCGGTGCCTTCTCCGTCCGGCACGGAGTGGAGACCGTGGCCGGAGCCCTGGGCGTCTCCCGGTTCACGGTGTACAACTACCTGAACCGGGAACATACGGCCAAGGGTGAGTAGTTGGCCGAACACGCAGGAAAGCCGCCGTCCACATGCCGGGACGGCGGCTTTCTTCGTTCGCGATATTTCAACAAAGTGTTGACGTCGTGTTGTGGAGGGCGTTAGCTATCCGCAGCCCGAACAACGCACAGCGAAAAACAGCCACGGAGGCTCCCGTGACTTCGAGCTCCACACCGGGCCTCACCCGGTTCAACACCCTGGCGGACGGCGAGGCCACCCCCGCACTGCACGAGGTCTGTGCCAGTGCGGCCTGGGGAGACAGCATCCTCGCCGGGCGTCCGTACGCCACCGAAGAAGCCCTGCTCTCCGCGAGCGACGCCGCCATGGTGCGGCTCACCGCGGAGGACCTGGCCGACGCGATGGCGGGCCACCCGCCGATCGGCCGCCCGAAGCCCGGCGACCCGACCTCCTCCCGCGAGCAGCGGGGGATGGCCGGCGCCTCCGAGGAGCTCAAGACCGAGATGCTCGAACTGAACCTGGCCTACCAGGAGCGGTTCGGACATGTCTTCCTGATCTGCGCCACCGGCGCCACCGGTGAGCAGATGCGCGACGCGCTGAAGTCCCGGATCGGGAACTCGCCCGAGCAGGAGCAGGAGATCGTGCGCACCGAACTGGGCAAGATCAACCGCATCCGGCTGACCCGTCTCGTGACGGAGGCGCTCGCAGAGGACGCTCCCGCACAGGACTCTTGAGATCTAGGAGAGTGACGGTCTTGAGTACCGACACGACCGCATCGGTGTCCACCCACATCCTGGACACCAGCATCGGCCGCCCCGCCGCGTCCGTCGCCGTCTCGCTCGCCGCCCGCAGCGGAAGCGACGCGCCGTACGTCACGCTCGGGGCGTCCGCGACCGATGCGGACGGGCGTTGCAAGGACCTCCCGGCACTGCCGGAGGGCACCACCCATGTCCGTCTCGACTTCGACACCGAGACGTACTTTTCCAAGAAGCAAGCCGAGGCGCAGCAGGACGCCCCCCGCGTAAGGGACAGCGGCGCGTTCTTCCCGGAGGTGACCATCGCGTTCGCGGTCGTCCCCGGCGAGCACTATCACGTACCGCTGCTGCTCAACCCGTTCGGCTACTCCGTTTACCGAGGGAGCTAGCACCGACATGCCCACGATTCTCGGCCAGAACCAGTACGGCAAAGCAGAGAACCGCGTCGTCAAGATCACGCGGGACGGCGACACCCACCACATCAAGGACCTGAACGTCTCGGTCGCCCTCTCCGGCGACATGGACGACGTGCACTACTCCGGCTCCAACGCCAACGTCCTGCCGACCGACACCACCAAGAACACGGTGTTCGCGTTCGCCAAGGAGCACGGGATCGAGTCCGCCGAGCAGTTCGGCATCCATCTCGCCCGGCACTTCGTCTCCTCGCAGGAGCCGATCCACCGTGCCCGGATCCGGATCGAGGAGTACGCCTGGGAGCGCATCGCGACCTCCGACGGCAACTCCAGGTTCATCGGCGCCGACGAGGTGAAGCACTCCTTCGCCCGCAAGGGCATGGAGACCCGGGTCACCCAGATCACCTACGACGGTGAGAACTGGGAGGTCATCTCGGGCCTCAAGGACCTCACCGTGATGAACTCGACCAACTCCGAGTTCTGGGGCTACGTCAAGGACAAGTACACGACGCTGAAGGAGGCGTACGACCGCATCCTGGCGACCGACGTCTCCGCCCGCTGGCGCTACAACTGGACCAGCGACGAGCAGCGCATGCCGAACTGGGAGAAGTCCTACGAGCAGGCGCGCAAGCACATGCTCCAGGCCTTCGCCGAGACGTACTCCCTCTCGCTCCAGCAGACCCTGTACCAGATGGGTTCGCGCATCATCAACAGCCGCAGCGAGATCGACGAGATCCGCTTCTCGCTGCCGAACAACCACCACTTCCTGGTGGACCTCGAACCGTTCGGACTGAAGAACGATACCGCCGATGGTGCTGTCTACTTCGCGGCGGACCGTCCCTACGGTCTGATCGAGGCCACCGTGCTCCGGGACGGCGTCGAGCCGAAGATCCCGGTCGACATGACCAACCTCTGACGCGGCACTGAACCGGCCGCCGCCCGCCCGCAGACGGGCGGCGGCCGGTCATCCCGGAGGGAACACCCATGGCACAGCCTGCAACGGGGCCGGCCGAAGGCCCAGGCACAGCCCCCTCGAAATCCCTCGCCGGCACGGCAGTCCACCCGGTCGACGAGAAGCTTCCCGCCGCGCGGCTCCTCCCCGCGGCCCTCCAGCACATCGCCGCCATGTACGCGGGCGTCGTCACCCCTCCGCTGATCATCGGCCAGGCCGTCGGCCTGGACGCCGCCGGAATGACCCGGCTCATCGCCGCGAGCCTCCTGATCGCCGGACTCGCCACCCTCCTCCAGACCCTCGGCGTCGGCGCGTTCGCCGGCAACCGCCTCCCCTTCGTCAACGCCGCCTCATCCGCCGGCATCGCGCCGATGCTCGCCATCGCCGAGACCAGCGCACCGGGCCACCAACTCCCCGCCATCTACGGGGCGGTGCTCGTCGCCGGAGCCTTCTGCCTGGCCGTCGGCCCCTTCTTCGGCAGGCTGCTGCGCTTCTTCCCGCCACTCGTCACCGGCGTGGTCATCACCCTCATCGGTGTCACCCTCATGCCCGTGCCCGTCGCCTGGGCCCAGGGCGGCGACGCCACCGCCGAGGACTTCGGCGCCATGAAGTACCTGGCGCTGGCCGCCTTCACCCTCGTCGTCATCCTGCTCGTCCAGCGCTTCGGCCGCGGCTTCCTCAAGCAAGTCGCGCTGCTGGCCGGTATGTTCGTGGGCACGCTGGCCGCGATCCCGTTCGGACTCGCCGACTTCTCCGCGCTGAGGTCCGCACCGCTCGCCGCCCTGCCGACCCCCTTCGCCTTCGGCGCACCGGAGTTCCAGCCCGCCGCGATCCTCTCGCTCTGCATCGTCATGCTCGTGCTGATGACGGAGTCCTCGGCCGGAATGCTCGCCCTCGGCGAGATCTGCGACCGCCGCACCGACGGGATCGCCACCCTCCTCGGGCCGGTCTTCGGCTCCTTTCCCACCAGCGCCTTCGCCCAGAACGTCGGTGTCGTCTCGCTGACCCGCGTCCGCAGCCGGTACGTCGTCGCGGCGGCGGGCGGAGTCCTGCTGATCCTCGGCGCCTTCCCGGTGCTCGGCGCGGTCGTCTCACTCGTCCCGATGCCCGTCCTCGGCGGTGCCGGCATCGTCCTCTTCGGCTCCATCGCCGTGAGCGGCATCCGCACGCTCTCCGAAGCGGGCCTCGACGACAGCTCCAACATCATCCTGGTGGCCGTGGCGCTCGGCGCGGGCATCATCCCGCTCGCCGCGCCCGCCTTCTACGCCGGGTTCCCGGCCTGGGCGCAGACCGTCCTGGGCTCCGGGATCAGCGCGGGAGCACTGGTCGCGGTCGTGCTCAACCTGTTCTTCCACCATCTCGGCACCCACAGCCGCAACGCTGTGGCACTCAAATCCTCCTAGGGTCCTGCCGTGCCCACATCGCCACAGAGAGAAGAAGGAAGCGCCATGGCAGCCTCGGCAGACCCTCAGCGCATCGTCATCGAGAACTGTTCGATCGCCACCGTCGACGCCCACGACACGGAGTACGCCTCCGGGTACATCGTCGTGGCGGACAACCGCATCGAGTCCGTCGGCGCGGGCAAGGCCCCGGAGGGCCTGAGCGGTGTCGTCCGGCGCATCGACGCCACCGGGCACCTCGCCACCCCCGGCCTGGTCAACACCCACCACCACTTCTACCAGTGGATCACCCGGGGCCTGGCCACCGACCACAACCTCTTCAACTGGCTGGTCGCCCTCTACCCGACCTGGGCGCGCATCGACGAGCCGATGGCCCGCGCCGCCGCGCAGGGCTCGCTCGCCATGATGGCCCGCGGCGGTGTCACCACCGCCATGGACCACCACTACGTCTTCCCGAAGGGCTCCGGCGACCTGTCCGGCGCCATCATCGGGGCCGCCCGTGAGATGGGCGTACGGTTCACCCTCGCCCGGGGCTCCATGGACCGCAGCGAGAAGGACGGCGGCCTGCCCCCGGACTTCGCCGTCGAGACCCTGGACGGCGCGCTCGCCGCCACCGAGGCGACGATCGACGCCCACCACGACGCCTCCTTCGACGCCATGACCCAGGTCGCCGTCGCACCCTGCTCGCCGTTCTCGGTCTCCACCGAACTGATGCGCCAGGGCGCCGAGCTGGCCCGCCGCAAGGGTGTGCGCCTGCACACCCACGGCTCGGAGACCGTCGAGGAGGAGCAGTTCTGCAAGGAACTGTTCGGGATGGGCCCGACCGAGTACTTCGAGTCGACCGGCTGGCTCGGCGCCGACGTGTGGATGGCCCACTGCGTCCACATGAACGACGCGGACATCGCCGCCTTCGCCCGTACGGGAACCGGTGTCGCCCACTGCCCGTCCTCCAACGCCCGCCTCGCCGCCGGTATCGCCCGGGTGCCCGACATGCTCGCCGCCGGGGTACCGGTCGGCCTGGGCGTGGACGGCACCGCCTCCAACGAGTCCGGCGAACTCCACACCGAGCTGCGCAACGCGCTGCTCATCAACCGCCTCGGCGCCCACCGCGAGGCCGCCCTGAACGCCCGTCAGGCCCTGCGCCTCGGGACCTTCGGCGGGGCCCAGGTCCTGGGCCGCGCCGACCAGATCGGCTCCCTGGAGGCCGGCAAGCTCGCCGACCTCGTCCTGTGGAAGCTGGACACCCTGGCCCACTCCTCGATCGCCGACCCGGTGACCGCGCTCATCTTCGGCGCGGCCGCCCCGGTGACCCTCTCCCTCGTCGACGGCAAGCCGGTTGTCGAGGGCGACCACCTCACCACGGTGGACGAGGACGCCATCGCCCGTGTCACCCGCGACGAGGCCCGCCGCCTCGCGCAGATCGCCGCCGGAGCCTGATTCCGCGCGACATCCCCGACCGGCCGGTCTGGGGGGACGGCCCGAGACCGGCCGCCGTGGACCCGAGCGGGGTCCACGGCAGCCGGTCCGGCGGACGCGCACCCCACGGTGAGCGCCCGCCGGACCGGTGATGAACGCTGCCCGCACACACCCCCGTGCGCGCCCCTTCCCGCACCCCCCTCTGCACCACCTGCACCACCTGAGAGAGCCGCAAGCTCCGCCGCACCACTAACGCACCACCTCCCTGAACCCCACGTCGCCGACGACGTGTAACCGACCGGAGGAACCGCCGTGGCCGCTAAGCCCAGGTTTCGCAAAGACGCAGACGCAGCCGCCCCCGACGTGACGGACGACACCGTCACCGAGGCGGAAGCAGCAGGTGACGGCCGGAAGCATCCGGTCGACGAGACCCTTCCCCCACTCAAGATGTTCACCAGCGGCCTCCAGCACGTGGCCGCCATGTACGCGGGCGTGGTGGCCCCGCCGCTCATCGTGGGGCCGGCGGTCGGCCTCACCGCCAAGGAGACCGCCTTCCTGATGGGAGCGAGCCTCTTCACCGCGGGGATCGCCACCCTGCTCCAGACCATCGGATTCTGGAAGGTCGGCGCCCGGCTGCCCTTCGTCAACGGCGTCTCGTTCGCCGGGGTCGCCCCGATGATCGCGATAGGCAAGGACCGGGGACACGACGGGATAGCCGTCATCTTCGGCGCGATCATCGTCGCCAGTCTCCTGGGCTTCGTCCTCGCCCCGTACTTCTGCAAACTGGTCCGCTTCTTCCCGCCCGTCGTCACCGGCACCGTGATCACCCTGATCGGCGTGTCGCTCCTCCCGGTCGCCTTCAACTGGTCCCAGGGCGGCAATGCCGCGGCCGACGACTACGGTTCGATGACCAACATCACCATGGCCGCCGTGACCCTGGTCATCGTGCTCGCCCTGCGCAAGCTGCTGCGCGGCTTCCTCCAGCAGATCGCGATCCTGCTCGGGCTGGTCGTCGGCACGCTCATCGCCATCCCCGCCGGAATCACCGACTTCGGGGCCATCAAGGAAGCCGACGTGGTCGGTTTCCCGACCCCGTTCGCCTTCGGCGCCCCGCAGTTCGAGGTCGCCGCCATCATCTCCATGTGCATCGTGATGCTCGTCTGCATGACCGAGTCCACGGCCGACATGCTGGCCCTCGGCAAGATCGTCGGACGCCCGGCGGACGAGAAGATCATCGAGGGCGGTCTGCGCGCCGACACCCTCGGCAGTGCCGTCAGCCCGCTGTTCAACGGCTTCATGTGCAGCGCCTTCGCGCAGAACGTCGGCCTCGTCGCCATGACCAGGATCCGCAGCCGCTTCGTCGTCGCGGTGGGCGGTGGCATCCTGATCGTGCTCGGCCTGGTCCCGGTCGCCGCCTCGGTCATCGCGCTCGTACCGCTGCCGGTGCTCGGCGGCGCGGGCATCGTCCTGTTCGGCACGGTCGCGGCCAGCGGCATCCAGACCCTGGCCACCGCCGCCATGGAGAAGGGCGAGAACGCGCTGATCGTCGCGGCCTCGCTCGGTATCGGCCTGATCCCGATCGCCGCGCCGCAGTTCTACCACGCCTTCCCCGAGGACCTCCTGGTCGTCCTCGACTCGGGCATCTCCACCGGCTGTGTGGTGGCGATCGTGCTCAACCTCGCCTTCAACCACGTCGGCCGCAAGCCGGACGCGGCGGACGAGGAGCAGCAGCCCGGCGAACACGTGGTGCCGGCGGCCGCCGGGGTGGGCGTCCACTGACCCTCGCCCCTGACAGCGGCCCGGTGGGACCCCGCACGGTCCCGCCGGGCCGGCGCGCGTCCGGGGCGGGGGCCGCGGCGCGGACGGCCGCCCGCCGGCGGTAGCGTCAGGGGCATGGAAGACCAGTCTGTTGTGGATGTCGGCGACGTGCGCCTCGCGTACCGGGCCTGGGGCGATGCGTTCGGCTCGCCCGTCGTGCTGCTGCACGGCCTCGGAGACTCGGCCGCGCACTGGGAGGCGGCCGGCGCCCTGCTGGGCCGGGAGTGGCGGGTCTACGCCCTGGACCTGCGCGGCCACGGCGAGAGCGACTGGCCCGACGACTACGGCCTGGAGCTGATGGCCGAGGACGTCGTGGGCTTCCTCGACGAACTGGAGCTGGACCGCGTCGGGCTCGTCGGCCACGGCATGGGCGGCGTCGTCGCCCGGCTGGTGGCCCAGGAGCACTCCGACCGGGTGGAGCGGCTGGTGCTGGTGGAGACCCCGGCCCCGTTCCCCGGCGACCCGGGCCCGGCCGGCCGCGCCGAGGGCCCGGTGGACCACGACGAGAACGCGGTGCCCGCCGTCCACGACCAGCTCGCCGACCCCGGTCCGGACGCGGCTGAGCACCTCGGCGACATCGTCTCCCCGACCCTGGTCATCACCGGGGGCCCGGAGAGCGGGATGGCACAGCACCGCCAGGCGGACGTGGCCGCCCTCGTCCCGGACTGCCGCCTGATCACGGTCCCGGGCGGCCATCGCGTGCACGAGACCCGGGCGGACCAGGTGGCCGCGCAGATCACGGAGTTCTTCACCAGCTGAGCGGCTCCCGCGCCCGGTGCGCTTGGTGCGCGCGGGAACGCCCGTGCGCAGGGGAGACCGTGCGCGGGGGCACCAGTGCGCAGAGGCGCGGCCGCGCGCGGCGGTCAGCGGCGAGCGATCCGGCGGGCCGGTCCCGCCCGCCCACTCGGCGTACGGAACGTGTGCTGCCGCCCGGTCCACGCGGCGTACGGAACCCGCGGTGCCGCCCGGTCCGCGCCGGGTACGGAACCGGCGCTGCCGCCCGGTCCGCGCCGGGTACGGAACCGGCGCTGCCGCCCGGTCCGCGCCGCGTACGAAACCGGCCGTGCCGCCCGGTCCGCGCCGTGGCGGCTGCCCTTCAGCCGCCCGGCCGCCAGTCCGGGCGTCGGCCGCTCAGCGCGATCACGCGGTCCAGCAGTGGGGCGTCCGCCGCCACCGGCAGCGGCGGCGCGAAGATGCCCCCGCGGTCCGGGTCGTCCGCGTCCGGAGCGAGCAGCGCCTCGCAGGACCGCAGCTCGGCCTCGCCCGCCGCGTACGGCTGCCCGGTCGAGCGGGCCAGGTCCCAGCCGTGGATCACGAGCTCGTTGAGCGCGACGACCCCGGCCACCTCACCGGGCAGGTCGATCCCGCCCGCCCGGGTCATGCCCGTCCAGGCGTCGGGCGCCCGCCAGGCCGCCGCCACCTCCTCCAGCCGCCGGGGAAGGGCCTCGCGCCAGTCGTCCTCCAGCACGGGGAGGGCCGCGTCGGGAGGCGTGGCCGTGCTCGGCCCGAGGTCCTTGCGGGCCGCGTCGCGGAAGGCGGTGGCCAGCCCGGTGAGATGGCCGAGCAGCTCCCGTACGGCGTACGCGGGGCAGGGGGTGGGGCCGTCCAGGGAGCTGTCGTCGACCGGCCCGAGCAGTGCGGTGATCCGCCGGGCCGCCGGTCCCAGGTCCGGAAGGCGGGTGGCCGGCGCGGCGGTCGCGGGCGTGGCCGGCACGGGGGTCTGATGCGTATCCATACAGGGATGACCCCTCCACCGCCGGAATCTCATCGGTCGACGGACGCCGGGGCCGCGGGGCGGGCGACACAACCCGGCACATAGCGGAAGGTTCCCGGCCGGACTCTTGTCGGAGGGCCCCACGCCATGCCATACAGGTCTGGACCATTGCTGTCCGGATGGAAGGCACCATCGTGCAACGCCCCCACGTATCTGCCGCGTTGGCCTGCTCCGCCCTGCTCCTCGCCCCCCTCCTCTCCGCCTGCGGTGGTACCGCCGAAGCCGACACCCAGCCGCCCGGCATCCCGCAGAACGTGACCGCCCAGGCCAGCAGCTCCACCTCGGTGCACGTGATGTGGAAGGCGGCCCCCGCCGACGAGAAGGTCGCCGGCTATGAGGTCTACCGGGGAAAGGCCAAGGTCAAGAGCGTCCCGGTGACAAAGACCATGATCGACGTCGACGGTCTGGCGGCCTCGACGGACTACACCTTCAGCGTCCGGGCCAAGGACGCGGCCGGGAACCTCTCCGAGCTCAGCAAGGCCGTCCCCGTGACCACCCGGGCCACCCCGCCCGAGGACGACGAGCCGCCCACCGCCCCGGCGAAGCTGACGGGCCGTGCGGACGGCAGCCGTGGAGCCACCCTCACCTGGGATGCGGCCACGGACGACGTCGGCGTCACCTCGTACGACATCTACCAGGAGGACTCCCGGATCCACAGCGTCCCCGCCTCCGCGACCACGGCGAAGCTCACGGGGCTGCGCCCGGGGACCGTCTACACCTTCACCGTCCGGGCCCGGGACGCCTCCGACAAGTCCTCGGCCGACAGCAACGCCCTCGACCTCACCACCGCGTCCGCCCCGGGCGCCCCCGCGAGCACCGCCCCCACCGGCCTGCGGACCGAAGTCGGCAGGGCGGGCGGCGTGTTCACCCTGGACCTCTCCTGGGACCAGCCCGAAACGGGCGGGACCATCCCCGCCTACGAGCTCCACATGAACGGCAAGCTGACCACCACCATCGTCTGGGGCGGCACGCCCCCCGAGGGCCGCGCCACCTACCGCCTCGACCTCCCCGACCCGGTGGGCACCCGCTACTCGGTGAAGCTCAGGGCCAAGCTCCCGGACGGCACGTGGGGCGACTTCTCGGCCCAGCGGACGGTGGTCCTGACGGACTGACATCCCCGGACGGGCTCGTGGTGGTTCCCCGCCCCCGGCGCGCCGAGCCGCGTCACGGCTTCTCCCGGTGTCCGGCTCGGGCAGGGAGCCGCAGCCCTGCGGCCGGCCTCACCCGTGAACGCCACCGCCCCCGGCGCTGTGCGGTGCCGGGGGCGGTGGCGCTGGTGTCCTGACGGGGCGGGTCAGCGCAGCTGTTCGTACGCGGGCAGGGTCAGGAAGTCCGCGTAGTCCTGGTCCAGGGAGACCTGGAGCAGGAGGTCGTGGGCCTGCTGCCACTTGCCGGCGGTGAAGGTCTCCTCGCCGATCTCCTCGCGGATCGCGGCCAGTTCCTCGGCGGCGACCTTGCGGGCCAGGTCCGCGGTGGCGTGCTCGCCGTTCTCGAAGACCACGTCCGCGTTGATCCACTGCCAGATCTGGGAGCGGGAGATCTCGGCGGTGGCCGCGTCCTCCATCAGGTTGAAGATGGCGACCGCGCCCAGGCCGCGCAGCCAGGCCTCGATGTAACGGATGCCGACCGCGACGGCGTTGCGCAGGCCGTCGTACGTGGGCCTGGCGTCGAGCGAGTCGATGGCGATCAGGTCGCCCGGGGCCACCGAGACGTCCTCGCGCAGCCGGTCCTTCTGGTTGGGCTTCTCGCCGAGGACCGCGTCGAAGGAGGCCAGGGCGATCGGGACCAGGTCGGGGTGGGCGACCCAGGAGCCGTCGAAGCCGTCGTTCGCCTCGCGGTCCTTGTCGGCCTTGACCTTCTCGAAGGCCACCTTGTTGACCTCGGCGTCGCGGCGCGAGGGGATGAAGGCCGCCATGCCGCCGATCGCGTGCGCGCCGCGCTTGTGGCAGGTGCGGACCAGGAGTTCGGTGTACGCGCGCATGAACGGGGCGGTCATCGTCACCGCGTTGCGGTCCGGCAGGACGAACTTGGCGCCGCCGTCACGGAAGTTCTTGACGATGGAGAAGAGGTAGTCCCAGCGGCCCGCGTTGAGCCCGGCGGCGTGGTCGCGCAGCTCGTAGAGGATCTCCTCCATCTCGTACGCGGCGGTGATCGTCTCGATCAGGACGGTCGCGCGGACCGTGCCCTGCGGGATGCCGACGTAGTCCTGGGCGAAGACGAAGATGTCGTTCCAGAGGCGGGCCTCCAGGTGCGACTCGGTCTTCGGCAGGTAGAAGTACGGGCCCTTGCCGAGGTCGATCAGCCGCTGCGCGTTGTGGAAGAAGTAGAGGCCGAAGTCGACCAGGGCGCCGGGCACGGAGACGCCGTCCAGCTGGAGGTGGCGCTCCTCCAGGTGCCAGCCGCGCGGGCGCATGACGACCGTGGCCAGCTCGTCGGCGGACTTCAGCGCGTACGACTTGCCGGACCTCGGGTCGGTGAAGTCGATGCGGCGCTCGTAGGCGTCGGAGAGGTTGAGCTGGCCGAGGACCACGTTCTCCCAGGTGGGAGCGGAGGCGTCCTCGAAGTCGGCGAGCCAGACCTTCGCGCCCGAGTTGAGCGCGTTGATGGTCATCTTGCGGTCGGTCGGACCGGTGATCTCCACCCGGCGGTCGTTCAGGGCGGCCGGGGCCGGCGCGACCTTCCAGGAGTCGTCCGCGCGGACCGCCGCCGTCTCGGGCAGGAAGTCCAGCGTGGAGGTGCGGGCGATCTCGGCGCGGCGCTCACCGCGCCGGGCGAGCAGCTCATTGCGGCGCGGGGTGAACTGCCGGTGCAGCTCGGCCACGAACGCGAGGGCCGCGTCGGTCAGGACCTCATCCTGCCGGGGCAGGGGCTCGGCATCGACGATGGCCAGCGTGGACGGCGCTGGTGCGGACATGAGCTGTCACTCCTTCAGCGGGCGGCGGCGTCTCGACGGCCGCCGGGTCACCTGGGACGGCACGGCGTGCCATGGCTCCGAGATACGGCCGTGGGTGCCGTCTGAGGTTCAGAGGGCTTCTGACCAGTGGATAGTAGTTTCCTCATGGTGGAAGTTCAATGGTTTGTTGATATCGAGATTCTCCGGGTCGACAGAAACGGGCCGACGGCGGCGCAGCGTGCCAGCGCGGCCACGCACGGTTGAGGGGCGGGCGGAGGCCCCGCGACGTCGTGAGCAGTGGCCGGGGTCACTCCAGGTGCCTGAGGTCCCGCGAGGTGTCGATGTCGTACGCCTCGGCCACATCCGAACACTCCACGAGCGTGATCGCATCACGGTGCTCCCGCAGATAGGCGCGCGCACCCTGGTCCCCGACGGCCGCCGCCGAGATGTCCGTCCACCGGTCCGCCCCGAACAGCACCGGATGACTCCGTTCCCCGCCGTACGAGGCCGCCGCCAGGCTCATGCGCGAGCGGTACGCGAGCCGCACCCGCGCCACCGCCTCCGCGCCGATCCCCGGCTGGTCGACCAGAAGGACGAGCGCCGCGTCCGCGTCCGTCGCCGCCAGGGCCGCCAGGCCCAGCCGGAGCGAGGAGCCCATGCCCTGCTCCCAGTCCGGGTTCACGCTCACCGCACAGTCCGTGAGATCCGCCCGGGTCCGCACGTCCTCGGCCGCCGCCCCCAGCACCACGTGCAGCGGGCCGCAGCCGCCGTCGCGCAGGGAGCGCACCGCGTGTTCGACCAGCGGGCGACCCCGGTGCCCCAGCAGGGCCTTCGGGCGGCCGCCGAGCCGACGGCCGCCTCCGGCGGCCAGCAGCACCCCCGCGACCTCGGGGTTCCGCGTCCCGCGCGCTCTGTCCCTCGCCATGTCCTCAACCATGAGGTCTGGATACCACTGCGCCCTTCGCACATGCGACACGCATGTCACTCTCAGGGGTAACCCCGATTTCTTTCCGTGGGCTGGCGCGCACTGCCTGTCATGGCGTTAACTTGCGGACGAACCCGGGGACTTGGCCACCACCCCGGATACGGGGGGAGACACCGGCACACGGACGTGCGAGGGGGAGTGCTGTGTTGCGAAGCGTGGGGCACAAGCCGCTGACCGGCAGCGGCGAGGACCCGAGGGTGGCCGAGCTGCGGACAGCCGTCTCGCGGCTGCGCCGGGAGCTGGCCGGTCTCCGCATCGACTTCCCCGACCGGCCGATCGCCGAGGACGAGCTGGCGGCCTTGGCCGCCATGGCCGTCGGCGGTGTGCCGGAGATCCCCCGTATGCGCCGTTCCCTGTTACTGATCGCGGGCGCCATCGGCTCGGTGAGCGCGGTGGCGGCGGCCCTGCGCGAGGTGCGCAACGCGGTCGACCTCTTCGGCGAGCCGCCGCGCGGGTGACCGCCCGCCCGGACGTCCGCGCCTCATCCGCCGGGCGGGCCCTGCAAGCGCTGGATGAGCCTGCGGGCGGGCCCTGCAAGCGCTGGATGAGCCTGCGGGCGGGCCCTGTCGGCGCTGGATGAGTCTGCGGGCGGGTCCCGTCAGCGCCGGATGAGCCTGCGGGCGGTGGCCGCCGCGACCGCCGCCGTTCGGGAGTCGACGCCCAGCTTGGCGTAGATGTGCACCAGATGGGACTTCACCGTGGCCTGGCTCAGGAACAGCCGCTTGCTGATCCGCAGGTTCGACAGACCTTCCCCGACCAGCTGGAGGACTTCCAGCTCGCGCCGCGTCAGCGCCTCGGCCGGTGTGCGCATCCGGTCCATCAGCCGGTGCGCCACCGAGGGCGCCAGCGCGGAACGTCCCGCCGCCGCCGTCCGTACCGCGGCCGCCAGCTCCTGCGGCGGCGCGTCCTTGAGCAGATAGCCGATCGCCCCGGCCTCGACCGCCGCCAGGATGTCCGCGTCGGAGTCGTAGGTGGTGAGGATCAGGACCCGGGGCCCGTCCGGGGCTGCGGTGATCGTCGCCGTGGCCTCGGAGCCGTGCATCCCCGCACGGAACTGCAGGTCCATCAGGACCACGTCGAAGCCGCCCGTCGCCGCCAGGGCGACGGCCTCCTCGGCGGTGGCGGCCTCGCCGTCGACCCGGAAGTCCGGCTCGGTGTCCAGCACCGCGCGCAGCCCCGCCCGGACCACCGGATGGTCGTCCGCGAGCAGCAGCCTGATCGCGTCGCCGCCCGCGCTCACGCGGCCCGCTCCGGGTTCGCGGCGGTGCCCGGGACCGTGCGCGCACCGGCTTCCTGCGCCGTTGACGCTGCCTCTGCCTCTGCCTCTGCCTCTGCCTCTGCCGCTTCCGGGACGGGCAGCGGCAGCGTGAGTGCCACCGCGGTCCCCTGTCCCGGCGCCGATTCCACGCTCAGCGCGCCCCCCAGCGATCCGGCGCGCGCCCGCATCGCCGGCAGCCCGAAGCCGCCGTCGCCGCCCTTGCTCCGCTCGCGCACCGGAGCCTGTGACGGGTCGAAGCCCCGCCCGTCGTCCACGACGTCCAGCGCCACCGAGGTGTCCATGAAGCTCAAGGTGATCTCCGCCCGACGCGCCCGGGAGTGGCGCACCGTGTTGGCCAGCGCCGACTGGGCGGTCCGCAGCAGCGCCACCTCGTACGGGGTCGGCAGCTCCACCGGGGTGCCGCTCACCGCGAACCGGACGGTCAGCTCCGGTGCGGTCGTCCGCGCGCAGAGCCGCTCCAGCGCGGCGGCCAGTGTCCCGTGCTCCAGGTCCGGCGGGGTCAGTGCCCGGACGAAGGAGCGCGCCTCAGCGAGATTGGCCTGCGCCGCCTCGCGAGCGGCCCGGACGTGCGGGGTCGCCGGGGCGTCCTCGGGCAGCGAGCGTTCGGCGGCGCGCAGCAGCAACTGGATGCTGGACAGCCCCTGCGCCAGGGTGTCGTGGATCTCCCGGGCCAGACGCTCGCGCTCGGCGAGCGTCCCCGCGGTGCGTTCCGCCTCGGCGAGGTCCGCCCGGGTGGCGACCAGCTCCACGATCAGCTCCCGCCGCCGTTCGCTCTCCCGGAAGAGGGCGTCGTACCCGAGGACGGTGGCGACGGCGACCGCCGCGCCGATCAGCGGCCCGATGAACGCACCGGGTTCGATCTCCTGCCGGTGCACGACGAAGCTGGTGATCGCGGCGGCCGCGGTGACCACGACGGCGGGCAGCGCCCAGCGCATCGGCAGGAAGTGGAGCTGGAGGAAGTAGAGCGGGAAGGCGACCCACAGGGCGTCCGGCGACAGCACCAGCAGCACGACCCACAGCGCCCACAGCCCGGCCAGCCACCACGCCCCTGCCCGCGTTCCCGGCTGTACGGGGTTTCCCCGCCGTGCGACGGAGTTTTCCGGCCGGGCAGCGGAGTCTGCCTGTCGTGTCCCCGAGTCTCCCGGCCGTGTGCCCGAGCCGTCCGGCCGTACGGAGGGACTTCCCGGCCGAGCGCCGGAGGCCTCCGGCCGTACGGACGGGGAACCGCTTCCCGGCCGTACGGGGGAGGACCGGGCCGCCCCCGCCGCGTACACGGCCGCCGTCAGCAGCGTCACCGACACGACCGCCGCCGTGTCCGGAGCGCCCTCGCCGACCGCGCGCACCACCACCAGGGCCAGCAGCCCCGCCAGCAGGGCGTGCAGACAGAGCCGCAGGGCAGCCGTGACGTGGGTGTGCGATCGCGAATCCATGGTGTGTCCAGCGTAGCCGCGGAGACCTCGGCCCCGGTCCATCGAAAGGTTGATCCCGGGCCCGTCCGCAGCGCGATGTCCTCCCGGCCGCGCCCGACGACGCTGGGGTCATGTTCGTCGCATGGAGAGACCTCCGCTTCGCCAGGGGCCGGTTCGCGCTCATGGGCTCGGTCGTGGTGCTGATCACGCTGCTCGTGGGCCTGCTGTCCGGCCTCACCGCCGGGCTGGCCCGGGAGAACACCTCGGCCGTCACCGGCCTCGACGCCGACCACCTGGCCTTCGCCGCACCTCCGGACGGGCAGGCGGAGTCGTTCGCCGACTCGGCCGTCCCGGAAGACGCCTGGCGGGCCTGGGCCGCCCGGCCCGGGGTCGACGCCGCGCAGCCGGTCGGCATCCGCACCCTGAACGCCACCGCCGGTGAGCGGAGCGGCGCCGTGTCGGTCTTCGGCGTCGAACCGGACGGCACGCTCGGGCCGGACGGGATCGGCCCCGGGCGGGTCGTGCTCTCCGCGAAGGCCGCCGAGGAGCTGGACGCCGCCGCCGGTGACCGGATCGCGCTCGGCGGGACCGAGCGCGAGGTCGCCGCCGTCGCCACCGACGCCTCGTACAGCCACACGCCCGTCGTGTGGACCACCCTCGACGACTGGCAGCGGATCGGCCACGACGGCGCCGGGCCCGCCGAGCAGGCGACCGTGATCGCCCTGACCACCACCGGCGGCGTCGACCTCGCCGCCGGAGACGCGGCGGCGGGCACCAGCACGCTCCCGCTCGACGACTCCCTCGCCGCGATCGGCTCCTACCAGGCGGAGAACGGCTCCCTGCAACTGATGCGCGGCTTCCTCTTCGCCATCTCCGCGCTCGTCATCGGGGCGTTCTTCACCGTCTGGACGATCCAGCGCAGCGGCGACGTCGCCGTGCTCAAGGCGCTCGGAGCGTCGACCCCGTACCTGCTGCGCGACGCGCTGGGGCAGGCCGTGGTCATGCTCGTCCTCGGTACGGGACTGGGCGCCGCCCTCGCTGCCGGGGCCGGGGCCCTGATCGGCGGGGGAGCCGTCCCGTTCGTCCTCGATCCGGCGACCGTCCTCGTCCCGGCCGCCGTGATGATCGCCCTCGGCGCGCTCGGGGCCGCCCTGTCCGTCCGGCGGATCACCGCCGTCGACCCGCTCACCGCACTCGGGAGTGCCCGATGACGCTCACCCTGACCGACGTCACCCTCACCTACCCGGACGGCGAAGGCCGGCTCACCGCCCTGGACCGGGTCTCGCTGGACGTCCCGCCGGGCACGCTGACCGCCGTCGTCGGGCCGTCCGGCTCGGGCAAGTCGAGCCTGCTCGCGGCCGCCGCCACCCTGGTCACCCCGGACTCCGGCGAGGTCGTCGTGGCCGGGACGCCGACGGCGGGGCTGAGCCGCGCGGGGCGGGCGGCGCTGCGCCGGGACCGGATCGGCATCGTCTTCCAGCAGCCCAACCTGCTGCCGTCGCTCACCGCGGCCGAACAGCTCCAGGCCATGCGCCACCTGTCCGGGGGCACCGCCCGCGGTGCCCGGCGCCGGGCCCTGGAGCTGCTGGACGCGGTCGGGCTCGCCGACCGTGCGGAGCGTCGGCCGCACCAGCTCTCCGGCGGTCAGCGCCAGCGCGTCAACATCGCGCGGGCCCTGATGAACGAACCGGCGGTCCTGCTCGTCGACGAGCCGACCAGCGCACTCGACCACGTACGCGGCGGGGCCGTGCTCGACCTGCTGGTCACCCTGACCCGGGAGCGCGCCACCGCCACGGTGCTGGTCACGCACGACCGGGCGCACCTGGACCGGGTGGACCGGACGGTGACGATGGACGACGGACGGCTGACGGTCCCGGCCGAGGTCTGAAACGCCGAAGTCCGAAACCCCACGCCCCGCGCCTCCGTGTCGCCGCCGGCCCCGCGATTCAGCCGCCGTTCGCGCCGCTGCTCGCCAGGGCTTCGGACAGCTCGCCCGCGACCTGCTGGAGGATCGGCACGATCCGTTCCGTGGCCGCCTCCGTCACCCGCCCCGCCGGGCCCGAGATGGAGATCGCGGCCGAGGTGGGGGAGTCCGGTACGGAGACCGCGAGGCACCGCACCCCGATCTCCTGTTCGTTGTCGTCCACCGCGTACCCGGCGCGGCGCACCTGTTCCAGGGCGTCGAGGAAGCCCTCCGGCGTGGTGATCGTCTTCTCCGTGGCGGCGGGCATGCCCGTACGGGCCAGCAGCGCGCGGACCTCGTCGGCGGGGGTGTGCGCGAGGAGCGCCTTGCCCACGCCGGTGGAGTGGGGCAGGACGCGTCGGCCGACCTCGGTGAACATCCGCATGGAGTGCTTGGACGGCACCTGGGCGACGTACACGATCTCGTCCCCGTCCAGCAGGGCCATGTTCGCCGTCTCGCCGGTCTCCTCGACCAGTCGGCTGAGGTAGGGCCTCGCCCAGGTGCCGAGCAGCCGGGAGGCGGACTCGCCGAGCCGGATCAGCCGGGGCCCCAGCGCGTAGCGGCGGTTGGGCTGCTGGCGTACGTACCCGCAGACGACCAGGGTGCGCATCAGCCGGTGGATGGTCGGCAGGGGCAGACCGCTGCTCGCGGACAGCTCGCTCAGCCCGACCTCGCCCCCGGCGTCGGCCATCCGCTCCAGCAGATCGAAGGCGCGCTCAAGGGACTGCACCCCACCGCTGGAACCGGAGGGCTTGGAGTCGGCTGTGCTGGCGTGGGACGGCGGCACGTCAACGGTCCTTTCGAAGCGGAAGGCAAGGCAGCAGCCTACCGGGCGGTTCCGGTGCGGCCCACAGCTGCCCGGTCGGCGTCCGTGCCGGTCAGGGCCTGTTTTGTCCGGGTGCCGCCGGTCGGTTCGGACGGCTCGGCGCCGCCTCTCCTGGCCCATGCTACGTTCCGCAGTTCGAAATATGACTTTTACTTTGTGGAAACCTCTAGTCGGAGTGGAAGAGGTGGCCCCTCGGGTCCCCGTGCCGGAAGGTGGGTCTTGACGAGGGCGTTTGTCGAGTGAAGACTCCATCGGAGCTTCAACAGTTCGTTGAATTCCTGTTGTGATCATCCTGGAGTGAAGGAGCACAGGTGTCCGGTGTGGACGTGAACCTGGTACTGCGCTCGACGCGCGTCGTCACCCCCGAGGGCACCCGCCCGGCTGCGGTCGCCGTCGCGGGCGGGACGATCGACGCGGTCCTGCCGTACGACGCCGACGTGCCCGCGGGCGCCCGTCTGGAGGACTTCGGCGACGACGTCCTGCTGCCGGGCCTGGTCGACACCCACGTCCACGTGAACGACCCCGGCCGCACCGAGTGGGAGGGCTTCTGGACCGCCACCCGCGCGGCCGCCGCCGGCGGCATCACCACGCTCCTGGACATGCCGCTCAACTCCCTCCCGCCGACCACCACCGTCGACCACCTGCGGACCAAGCAGCAGGTCGCCGCCCCCAAGGCGCACGTCGACACCGGCTTCTGGGGCGGTGCGATCCCGTCCAACGTCAAGGACCTGCGCCCGTTGTACGAGGCCGGGGTCTTCGGCTTCAAGTGCTTCCTCTCGCCCTCCGGGGTGGAGGAGTTCCCGGAGCTGGACCAGGAGCAGCTGGCCCGTTCCATGGCCGAGATCGCGGGATTCGGCGGCCTGCTCATCGTCCATGCCGAGGACCCGCACCACCTGGCCGACGCCCCGCAGCGTCCCGGCCCCGCCTACGCCGACTTCCTGGCCTCGCGCCCGCGCGACGCCGAGAACACCGCGATCGAGGGGCTCATCGCCCACGCCAGGCGGCTGAACGCCCGCATCCACGTCCTGCACCTCTCCTCCAGCGACGCCCTGCCGCTGATCGCCGCCGCCAAGCGCGAGGGCGTCCGCGTCACCGTCGAGTCCTGCCCGCACTTCCTCACCCTCACCGCCGAGGAGGTTCCGGACGGGGCCACCGAGTTCAAGTGCTGCCCGCCGATCCGCGAGGCCGCCAACCAGGACACTCTGTGGGCCGGGCTCGCCGACGGCACCATCGACTGCATCGTCAGCGACCACTCCCCGTGCACCACGGACCTCAAGACCCCCGACTTCGCCTCCGCCTGGGGCGGCATCTCCTCCCTCCAGCTCGGCCTGCCCGCCATCTGGACCGAGGCCCGCAGGCGCGGCCACTCCCTCGACGACGTGGTCCGCTGGATGTCCACCGCCCCCGCCGAACTCGCCGGGCTGACCCGCAAGGGCGCCATCGAGGCCGGCCGTGACGCCGACTTCGCGGTCCTCGCGCCCGAGGCGACCTTCACCGTCGACCCCGCCGAGCTCTTCCACCGCAACCAGGTCACCGCCTACGCCGGGAAGACCCTGCACGGCGTGGTCCGCTCCAGCTGGCTGCGCGGCGCCCGCATCGTCTCCGACGGCGTCCTCGCCGAGCCCACCGGCCGCCTCCTCGAACGGGACCGCTGACCCGGGCCCACGGCCCCTCCGCGAACGGAACCGCTGACCCGAGCCCACCCGGCCGCCTCCTCGGAGAGGGACGCTGAACCGGCCCCACCGGCCCCACCGGCCCCACCGGCCCCCCGGAACGGGACCGGGAACCGCACCCCACCGGCCCTCCGCGAACGCGCCCCCCGACCGTGCCCGAAAGGACCCCCCGACCATGACGGACGCCTCGATACCCCGCTTCACCGGCGACGCCAGCCCCTACGCGGGCGGCGACCCGTACGCCGACCACCGCACCGCCGACTTCCCCTTCGCCCACCTCGTCGACCTCGCCGACCGCCGCCTCGGGGCGGGCGTCATCGCGGCCAACGACGAGTTCTTCGCCGAGCGGGAGAACCTCCTCAAGCCCGAACCCGCCGTCTTCGACCCGGAGCACTTCGGCCACAAGGGCAAGATCATGGACGGCTGGGAGACCCGCCGCCGCCGAGGCGTCAGTGCCGCCGAACCCCACCCCACCGCCGACGACCACGACTGGGCCCTCGTCCGGCTCGGCGCACCCGGCGTCATCCGGGGCATCGTCCTGGACACCGCCCACTTCCGCGGCAACTACCCCCAGGCGGTCTCCGTCGAGGCCGTCGCCCTGCCCGGCTCCCCGTCCCCCGAGGACCTCCTGGACCCCGACGTGAAGTGGACGACGCTCGTCACCCGTACGGCGGTCGGCGGCCACGCGGCCAACGGGTTCGCCGTCGACGCCGAGCAGCGCTTCACCCACCTGCGGGTCAACCAGCACCCGGACGGCGGGATCGCCCGGCTGCGTGTGTACGGAGAGGTCGCCCCCGACCCCGCCTGGCTCGCCGCCCTCGGTACGTTCGACCTCGTGGCCCTGGAGAACGGCGGCCGGGTCGAGGACGCCTCCGACCGCTTCTACTCCCCCGCCACCAACACCATCCAGCCCGGCCGCTCCCGGAAGATGGACGACGGCTGGGAGACCCGCCGCCGGCGCGACCGGGGCAACGACTGGATCAGCTACCGCCTCGCCACGCGGTCCGGCATCCGGGCCGTGGAGATCGACACCGCCTACCTCAAGGGCAACGCGGCGGGCTGGGCCGCGCTCTCGGTACGGGACGGCGAAGGGGGCGACTGGACCGAGGCCCTGCCCCGGACCCGTCTCCAGCCCGACACCAACCACCGCTTCGTGCTCGACGGGATAGTCCGGGCCACCCACGTACGGATCGACATCTTCCCGGACGGCGGCATCTCCCGGCTCCGGCTGTACGGATCGCCCACCGACGACGGCGCGGCCGCCCTCGCGGCCCGTCACCGGGAGCTCGGCGGCTGACCCGGAGGCGGAAACGGCCGGGCACACCGCGATCGCAGGGGGATGGCGGTACGCCCGGCCGGCCGTCGCGCGAGGAGAGTCGGCCCCGCGGGTGCTCAGAACTCCTCGTGGGACTCCGGGTCGCCGCCGAACCGCCGCTGCCGCCCGGACGCGATCGTCGTCAACTCCTGCTCCGTCAGCTCGAACCCGAACAGATCGAGGTTCTCGCGCTGCCGTCCGGGATCCGCCGACTTCGGGATCGGCACCGTGCCCAGCTGGGTGTGCCAGCGCAGTACCACCTGGCCGGGCGTCACTCCGTGGTCCTCCGCGATCGCCACGGTCGAGGGGTCCTCCAGCACCTCCCGGCCCCGGGCCAGCGGACTCCAGCTCTCCGTCACGATGCCCTTCGCCGCGTGCACCGCCCGCAGTTCCTCCTGCGGGAGGAGCGGATGCATCTCGATCTGGTTCACCGAGGGCAGCACCCCCGTCTCCCGCTCCAGCCGGTCCAGATGCGCGGCGGTGAAGTTGGAGACGCCGATGGAGCGGACGAGGCCGTCCTCCCGGAGCCGGATCATCGCCTTCCAGGTCTCCACGTACCTGTCGACGCGGGGGAGCGGCCAGTGGATCAGGTACAGATCCACGTAGTCGACGCCCAGGCGGGCCCGTGACTCCTCGAACGAGGCTAGTGTCTCCTCGTACCCGTGATGGCGGCCGGGCACCTTCGTGGTGACGACGACCTCCTCCCGGGGGACGCCGCTGCGGGCGATGCCCCGGCCGGTGCCGGTCTCGTTGCCGTAGGCGAGGGCCGTGTCGACCAGCCGGTAGCCCAGCTCCAGCGCCCCGGCGACGGCCTCCTCGGCCGCCGCGTCGTCCAGCGGGTAGGTGCCGAGCCCGACCGCGGGGAGCGGTGTGCCGTCGTTGAGCGTGTGAAGCGGTGTACCGGACATGTGCTGGTCCTGTCCTTCCCGTCGCTGCCCCGTCCCGGCCAGCGTAGGTGCGCCGCCGGTACGCGGCAGCCGGGCGTACGCCAGGGAGCGCGCCCCGGCGTACGTCCGGGCGGCGGAGCGGGGAAGAGCCGGGCGGGTCCCCGGAGGGGCGCGCCCCGGTCGCGGCGGGGCTCAGGCCGCGTGGCCGCCGTCCACGACGAGCTCGGTGCCCGTGATGAAGCCCGCCTCGGCGCTCACGAGGTAGGCGACGAGCGAGGCGATCTCCTCGGTCGTGCCGAAGCGGCCCAGTGCGTTCGCCGCGCGCTGCCCCTCCGCCAACGGCCCGTCGGCCGGGTTGAGATCGGTGTCCACGGCCCCCGGCTGGATCACGTTCACGGTGATGCCCCGCGGCCCCAGCTCCCGGGCGAGCGGCTTCGTCAGCCCGGTCAGCGCGGATTTGCTGAGCCCGTAGAGGGTGGAGCCGGGCCCGCCCGTGTACCTGCTCAGAGCGGAACCCACGGAGATGACGCGGCCACCGTCGGCCAGCCGCTCCGCCGCCGCCCGGCAGGCGAGGAAGACCGCTCGTACGTTCACCGTCAGCGTCCGGTCCACGTCAGGACCGGCGAGCGCGGCGATCGGGCCGAGGATGCCGATGCCCGCGTTGTTGACCAGGATGTCCAGCCGGCCGAACGCGTCCGCCGCCCGGTGCACGGCGTCGGCGGCCGCGTCGGCGTCCGCCGCGTCGCAGCGCAGGGCGACGCCCCGGCGGCCGTAGCCCTCGATCCGCGCGGCGACCGCGCGGGCCGCCTGCTCGTCCTGTACGTAGGTGACGGCGACGTCCGCGCCGTCCCGGGCGAGCCGCAGTGCGATCGCGGCGCCGATACCCCGGCTGCCCCCGGTGACCAGGGCGGCCCGGGGCGCACGACCGGTGGGAACGGCGGCAGGAACGGCGGCGGGAGCGGTTGCGGACCGGGTTCCGGTGGGTGTGCCGGAAGCGTTGCTGGACATGGCTGTTCCTCGCTGACGGGGGTGCCGTCGCTCCGACGGCACCCCCCAGCAAACGCGCGCCGGGGCCCGCGCACCGGCGGGTATCGGACACCTACGGCGGCCCGGGGCCGCTCACCGTAACGGCAGCAGGTCGGGGTCCGTCGCCGCCGCCCGCAGGCGGGCCAGGATGGCGCGGGCCGCCTTGTCGTAGCCGAGGGTGTTGTTCTGCAGCACCGACTCGGCGTTGGCCAGCTCCAGCAGGGCGATCACCTCGAACGCCAGCTGGCACACGTCGGTGTCCCCGGCCAGCTCCCCGGCGGCCCTGGCCTCCTCGATCGTCTCCTCCACGAAGGTCACCCAGCCCGTCTGCGCGGACGCCAGGGCGTCGTGCACCCGGCCGCTGCGGGCGTCGAACTCGGCGGTGGTGGCGTAGAAGAAGCAGCCGCCCCGGAACACCCGCTCGCGGGAGTACGCGATCCACGCCTCGCACATCCGCCACACCCGCCCGAGCCCCGGTGGCACCGACCGGGCCGGGCGCAGCACATGGTCGACGTAGACGGCCACCGCTCCCCGCACGGTGGCCAGCTGGAGCCCCTCCTTGGAGCCGAACAGCGCGAAGACCCCGCTCTTGCTCAGCCCCAGCTCGGTGGCCAGCCGCCCCAGCGACAGGCCCTCAAGACCTTCGACCGACGCGATCTGCACCGCCCGCCCCAGGACCAGCTGTCGCGTCTGGTTCCCCCGCTCGACCCGCCCGTCCGCCCTTACCGACACCATGTGACCACTCCGTGCCTCAGCGTTACCGATGCGTCAGTCTAGGGAGCGGCGGGAGCCGCCCGGGAGCGATCCGACCGCTGAGACAGGTGTTCCCTTTCCGGGAACCCGGCGGGTAGCGTGATCACTCCGCGTGCGAGCCGGCGAGGTCTCCACATCACGTTCCGTGGAGAATCCGGGAGAACCAGGTGTCCGCTGCCGCCGTGCCCGCCGCGGGGAGTGTCTCCCCGCGCCCCGCCTGGGTCACCGACCTGCCCGTGCTGGCGGTCGCCGCCGTCTGGGGCGCGAGCTATCTCGCCGCCAAGGGCGTCACCACGTCCCATACCGTCGTCGCCGTCCTCGTCCTGCGCTTCGCGATCGTGCTGCCCGTGCTCGTGACGGCCGGATGGCGCAAGCTGCGGGCGCTGACCGCCGCGCAGTGGCGGGGCGCCGGAGTGCTCGGGCTGGTGCTGAGCGGGATCTTCCTGCTGGAGACGTACGGGGTGGTGCACACCTCGGCGACCAACGCCGGGCTGATCATCAGCCTGACCATGATCTTCACGCCGCTGGCCGAGGCCGCCGTGACCCGCGTCCGCCCGTCGGCCGGATTCGTGGCCGCGGCCGGGCTCTCCGTCGCCGGAGTGGTCCTGCTGACCCAGGGCGCCGGGTTCACCAGCCCCTCGGGCGGCGATCTCCTGATGCTCCTCGCCGCCCTCGCCCGTACGGTCCACGTCCTGGCCATGGCCCGGATCAAGGCGGTGCGGGACGCCGACTCGCTCTCGCTGACCACCGTCCAGCTCGGCAGCGCGGTCGCGGTCTTCGCCGTCCTCGCCGCCCTCCCCGGCACCGGCGCCTCACCGTGGAGCACGGCCGCGGGCTTCGGCGCCCGGGAGTGGGCGGGCCTGGTCTTCCTCTCGGTGTTCTGCACGCTGTTCGCGTTCTTCGTGCAGATGTGGTCCGTACGGCGCACCTCGCCGTCCCGGGTCGGCCTGCTGCTCGGAACGGAGCCGCTGTGGGCCGCCGCCGTCGGGATCAGCCTCGGCGGGGAACAGCTCGGCGCCCCGGGCGCGGCCGGGGCCGTGCTCGTGCTGGCGGGCACCGCGTGGGGGCGGCGTGCCGCCCTCGGGGGTGTCCGGCGGATCAGGTCCTGATCGAATCCGCCGCGATCATCACGGCGGCCCCCGCCACGATCAGCACGATGCTGACGAACAGCAGCCGGTCGCCGAGGAAGTCGATGTGGCGCACCAGCGCCCAGAACCGGAACCAGCCCGTCCATTCGTACAGCAGTCCGCCCACGCCCTGGACGAAGACGAGGAACCCGATGGTCTCGACGATGTTCTTCATGGGCCGAGCCTTCGGCCTAGCCCGGGCTCGCCGCGTCGGCCATCGGTCTGGTTCCCCGCGCCGAAAGGAGCGCGAGGTGCGACTTCGGTAGCTTCCACGCCGATCGGAACCCTGCCAGGCCGTCCGGCTGCGTAACTTTGTCGACATGACGCGCACCGAGTACCGCTGGCTCCTCCCGTCGGCGATGGCCGGCCCCGAGCTGCCGGACGACCGGATCCGGACGCGGCGGACCGTGCGGGACTGGGCCGTCGACCTCACGGCCTTCCTCATCGCCGCGGGCATCGGCATGCTGGCCATCGGCACGATCGAGGCCGACGACTCCACGGCCGACATCGTCGTCTTCGCGGACTCGGTCGTCGGCGCGCTGGCGTGCTGCGCCCTCTGGCTCCGGCGCCGCTGGCCCATCGGACTCGCCGTCGCCCTGACCCTCGTGTCCGCCGTCGAACCCGTGGCCGCCGGGGCTCTGCTGGTCGCCCTCTTCAGCCTGGCCGTGCACCGCCCGTTCAAGCCGGTCGCGATCGTCGGTGCGCTCGCGCTGGTCCTGGTACCCGTGCAGCCGTTCCTGCGCCCCGACCCGACGACGTCGTTCCTCGCCTCGCTCGTCTTCGGCACCCTGCTGATCCTCCTGGTGATCAGCTGGGGCATGGCCGTACGGTCCCGGCGCCAGCTCGTCGTCAGCCTCCGCGAACGGGCCCGCCGCGCCGAGGCGGAGGCGGAACTGCGCGCCGAACAGGCCCAGCGCCTGGCGCGGGAGGCCATCGCCCGCGAGATGCACGACGTCCTGGCCCACCGGCTGACCCTGCTCAGCGTGCACGCCGGGGCCCTGGAGTTCCGGCCCGACGCCCCCGCCGCCGAGGTCGGCCGGGCAGCCGGCGTCATCCGGGACAGCGCCCACGAGGCACTCCAGGACCTCCGCGAGATCATCGGCGTCCTGCGCGGCCCCGGCGACACCGACGAGACCCACCGGCCGCAGCCCACCCTCACCACGCTGGACGCCCTGGTCGCCGAATCCCGGAGCGCGGGCATGAAGGTCGCCGTCGACAACCGGGTCGCCGAACCCGAGGACGCCCCGGCCGCGACCGGTCGCACGGTCTACCGCATCGCCCAGGAGGCTCTCACCAACGCCCGGAAGCACGCGCCCGGCACCGAGGTCCTGCTCACCGTGACCGGCGGCCCCGGCGCCGGTCTCACCGTCGAGGTGGTGAACCCGGCCCCCACCGAACCCTTCGAACGGGTCCCCGGCTCCGGCCAGGGGCTCATCGGCCTCACCGAACGCGCCACGCTCGCCGGGGGACAGCTGGAGCACGGCCCGACGGAGGACGGCGGCTTCGCGGTCCGGGCCCGACTGCCGTGGCCCGCAGCGTGAGCGCCGGGGTGCGGGAGCGCGTGACGCCCGTCGTGCGGGAGCGGGCGATGCCTGCGGTGGGGAAGCGGGCGGTGCGGGTGCGGGTGATGCCTGTCGTGCGGGAGCGGGTGACGTCTGCGTCGGGGAAGCAGGCGGTGCCTGCGGCGCGGGTGCGGGTGATGCCCGTCGTGCGGGTGGGGGTGACGTCTGCGGTACGGGAGCCCGTGACGCCGGCCGCACGGGAGCGCGTGACGTCTGCGGTACGGGAGCCCGTGACGCCGGCCGCACGGGAGCGCGTGACGTCTGCGGTACGGGAGCCCGTGACGCCGGCCGCACGGGAGCGCGTGACGTCTGCGGTACCGGAGCACGCGACGCCCGCCGTTCCGGCACCGCGCACCGGCTGGCTACGGTGGCCGTCATGAGCACTCCGGCGCCCCCGATACCCCCGGCCTGCACCCCGCCGGCCCGGATCGTCGACGCCGTCCGCCGGGTCGCCGCCGGGGACCCGGTCCTCTCACCCGCCGTCACCCGCCAGTTGATGGCCCGCGCCGCCGGTGGCGGGCCCGACAGTCGGGCCGACCGAACCCTCCGCGCACGCAGGCGTTTCGGCCAACTCGCCGAACGGGAGCAGGAGGTCGCCGTCGCCGTCGGGGGAGGCGGCTCCACCGCGGAGATCGCAGCCTCCCTCTACCTCAGCGTCGCCACCGTCAAGACCCACGTCTCCCGGATTCTCGCCAAACTCGGGCTCAACAACCGTGTCCAGATAGCACTGTTGGTCCACGACGCGGGACTCCTCGACACCGACGACGGGAGGGGAAGCCGCCTACGCTGAGGGGCAACGGCCCGGACCGGAGCGGGCCGCGACGGGAGAGGGGCCGCTCACCATGGCCGAGCTCGATCTGCGTGACCTGCCGGACTTTACCGCCGACCCCCACCCGTACTACGCCAAGCTCCGCGCCGAGGGGCCGGTGCACACCGTGCGCACCGAGGAGATGGAGCGGATCTGGCTGATCGTCGGACACGACGAGGGCCGTGCCGCCCTCGCCGACCAGCGGCTCGGCAAGGACTGGCACACCGCCGGCCCCTGGGAGCCGTCCGAGGTCCAGCTCAGCGCCAACATGCTGGAGCTGGACGCCCCGCACCACACCCGGCTGCGCCGGCTCGTCGTGCGCGAGTTCACCGCCCGGCGCATCGAGGCGCTGCGCCCGCGCATCACCCGGATCACCGAAGAGCTGCTGGACGCGATGGTGCCGCAGGGCTCCGCCGACCTGGTCGACGCGCTCGCCTTCCCGCTGCCGATGACCGTGATCTGCGAACTCCTCGGCGTACCGGACATCGACCGGGAGGCTTTCCGGACGCTCTCGAACGGCATCGTCACACCCACCCGGGAGCAGCGGGACGCCGACCCGGCCGGCGCGATGAACGCCTGCCTCGTCGACCTCATCGCGGACAAACGCCGTTCGCCCGGCGACGATCTGCTGAGCGCGCTGATCCGGACCACGGACGAGGACGGCGACCGCCTCTCCTCCGCCGAACTGGTCGGCATGGCCTTCCTGCTGCTCGTCGCCGGCCACGAGACCACCGTCAACCTGATCGCCAACGGGGTCCGGGCCCTGCTCGACCATCCCGGCCAGCTCGCCCTGCTGCGTGCCGACCCGGGGCTCATCGACGGCGCGGTGGAGGAGATGCTGCGCTACGACGGACCCGTGGAGACCACCACCTTCCGCTTCGCCCGGGAGCCGGTGACCATCGGGGACACCGTGATCCCGCGCGACGCCGCGGTGCTCGTCGCCCTGGCCTCCGCCGACCGCGACCCCGCCCGCTTCCCGGCCCCGGACACCTTCGACATCCGCCGCGAGCCCCAGGGGCACCTGGCTTTCGGCCACGGTGCGCACTACTGCCTGGGCGCACCGCTCGCCCGGATGGAGGCCCGCATCGCGATCGGCGCGCTGCTGGAGCGCTGCCCCGGCCTCGCCCACGACCCGTCCGGCGGCGAGCTGGACTGGCTCCCGGGTCTGCTGATGCGCGGCACCCGGGGTCTGCCGGTGCGCTGGTGAGGGACCGCCGCCCGTCCCGTGAGCTCCGCGACGCCGTCACACGTCGCCGTAACTCCTCCTGAAGGGAAACGTGTTGAGCACCGAAGACCTGGTCGACCTCGCCGCGCTCGGCGAGCAGTTCACCCGCGACCCCTACCCCGTCTACGCCGCCCTGCGTGCGCGGGGCCCGGTCCACCGGGTCCGGATTCCCGAGGGCGCCGACGCCTGGCTCGTCCTCGGATACGAGGCGGGCCGCGCTCTCCTCGCCGACCAGCGGCTCTCCAAGCACTGGAGCCGTGCCTCGCCCACGCTCGGGGTCAGCAAGGTGTCCGCGGGCTCCTCGATGCTCGGCTCCGACGCCCCCGACCACACCCGGCTGCGCAAGCTGGTCGCCCGTGAGTTCACCCCGCGCCGCATGGAACAACTGGCGCCGCGGATACAGGAGATGACCGACGAGCTGCTGGACGCGATGCTCGCGGCTCCGGACCGCACCGCCGACCTCGTCGAGGCCCTGTCCTTCCCGCTGCCCATGGCGGTGATCTGCGAGCTGCTCGGCGTGCCCTTCCAGGACCGCGAGGACTTCCGCACGTGGTCGGGCCAGGCGGTCTCCTCCATCGACCCGTCCGTGCGCGCCTCCTCCACGCAGGCGATGACCTCGTACATCGCCGGTCTGCTGGCCGGCAAGCGGGAGAAGCCCGCCGACGACCTGCTGAGCGCGCTGATCCACACCGCCGACGAGGACGGCGACCGCCTCTCGGGCGAGGAACTGATCGGCATGGCGTGGCTGCTGCTGGTCGCCGGGCACGAGACCACCGTCAACCTCATCACCAACGGGGTGCACAGCCTCCTCGCGCATCCCGGACAACTGGCCGCCCTGCGAGCCGACTTCTCCCTGATCGACAACGCCGTCGAGGAGATCCTGCGCTTCGAGGGGCCGGTGGAGACGCCCACGTACCGCTTCACCACCGAGCCCATCGAGGTGGGCGGCACGGTGATCCCCGGAGGCGGCGAACTGGTCCTCGTCGCGATGTCGGACGCCAACCGGGACCCCGGCCGCTATCCCGGCGGGGACCGCTTCGACATCACCCGGGACGCCCGGGGCCACATCGCCTTCGGGCACGGCATCCACTACTGCCTGGGCGCGCCCCTGGCCCGCATCGAGGCCCGGACCGCCATCCGGTCGCTGCTGGAACGCTGCCCGGACCTGCGGCCGGCCGCCGACCCGGCGACCCTGACCTGGCGCGCCGGGATGCTGATGCGGGGGCCGCTGAGCCTGCCGGTCGCCTGGTAGGGCTTTCGGTCAGCCGCCGGGGATCTCGGTCAGCGCCACCGGCCGGTGCTCGCGGCGGGAGGTCTCGCACGCCTCGGCGATCCGCAGGGCGTGCAGGGCCTCCCGCCCGTCGCACGGGTTGGCCAGCTCGCCGCGGACCACCCGCAGGAACGCGTCCAGCTCCGCCTCGTACGCCGGTGCGAACCGTTCCAGGAAGCCCGGCCAGGGCTTCGCCGGTGCGCCGGCGCCGCCCGGCTCGGCCGAGGTCAGCGGTGTGCGGTCGTCGAGGCCGACGGCGATCTGGTCCAGCTCGCCGGCCAGCTCCATCCGTACGTCGTACCCGGCGCCGTTGCACCGGGTCGCGGTGGCGGTGGCGAGCGTCCCGTCGTCGAGGGTGAGCAGGGCCGCGGCCGTGTCCACGTCCCCGGCCTCCCGGAACATCGCGGGCCCGGTGTCCGAGCCGATGGCGTACACCTCGCGGACCTCCCGGCCCGTCACCCAGCGCAGGATGTCGAAGTCGTGGACCAGGCAGTCGCGGTACAGCCCGCCGGAGAGCGGGAGGTAGGCGGCGGGCGGCGGCGCGGGGTCGGAGGTGACCGCCCGCACCGTGTGCAGTCTGCCCAGCCTCCCGTCCCGCACGGCGGCCCTGGCCTCGCCGTACCCGGCGTCGAAGCGGCGCATGAAGCCGAGCTGGAGCACGCTCCCCGCGGCCTGGACCTCCGCCAGCGCGGCGAGCGTGCCGGGCAGGTCCAGGGAGACCGGCTTCTCGCAGAAGGCCGGCAGCCCGGCGCGGGCCGCCCGTCCGATGAGAGCGGCGTGGGCCGCGGTCGCCGAACAGATCACGACGGCGTCGGGCAGGCCCCGGGCCTCGCCCGCCCCGGTGAACAGGTCGTCCACGGAGACGGCCGCGGCCCCCGTCCGCCGGGCCGCGGCGGCCGCCCGCTCGGGGTCCGCGTCCGCCAGCAGCAGGGCCTTGACGGCGGGGTGACGGCTCAGCACCTCCGCATGGAATGTTCCGATCCGTCCCGTTCCGATCAGTCCGATGCGCATGGGCCCCAAGGTGGCGTTCGCCCGGTCGTCATGTCAAGCGTTTGTCCTGACAAAGGAGCCGCGTCGACTGCGGCTTCCGCCCCGGTGCGCCATGGCTTTGTCCGGACAAGCGAACTACGCTCGCCCCGTGACCGCAGATGGAACCGACCGGCCGTTGCCGCTGAGCGTGGACCGCACGAGCCCGGTGCCGCTCTACTTCCAGCTGGCGCAGCAGCTGGAGGCAGCCGTGGAACAGGGCAGGCTGGCCCCCGGCGCCCTGCTCGGGAACGAGATCGGCCTCGCCGCCCGCCTCGGCCTGTCCCGGCCGACCGTCCGCCAGGCCATCCAGACGCTCGTCGACAAGGGGCTGATGGTGCGCCGGAGGGGGGTCGGCACCCAGGTCGTCCACAGCCAGGTCCGCCGTCCGCCGGAGCTCAGCTCGCTCTACGACGACCTGGAGGCGGCGGGCCAGCGCCCCGCCACCGAGGTCCTGCGCAACACGGTGGAACCGGCCACGGCCGGGGTCGCCGCCGCCCTCGGTGTCGCCGAGGGCAGCGAGGTCCACCTGGTGGAGCGGCTGCGCAGCGCGCACGGCGAACCGATGGCGCTCCTGCGCAACCACCTGCCACCCGGGCTGGTGCCCCTGCGCACCGAGGAGCTGGAGGCCACCGGCCTCTACCGGCTGATGCGCGCCGGCGGCATCGCGCTGCACAGCGCCCGGCAGTCGGTGGGCGCGCGGGCCGCGACGGCGGGGGAGGCGCGTGCGCTGGCCGAGGAGCCGGGGGCGCCGCTGCTGACGATGGAACGTACGACGTACGACGACACGGGGCGGGTGGTGGAGTTCGGGTCGCACGTGTACCGGGCGGCGCGGTACACGTTCGAGTTCCAGCTCCTGGTCCGCACCTGAGCCGCACGGCCCGGCCCGCCCGCGCGTGCCGAGCGGGCGGAATCGGTCCGGGCACACGGGTTGCGCCCGGACGGCCCGTGCCCCAGGCTCCCTGTCCGTCGGGCGCGGGCCGCGCCGGGCCCGCGGACGGAGCCCGCGCGGGGCTCGGGGATACTGGGCAGCCGGCCCCGGGCCGTACGTACATCCGGCCCGGTCGAGCGAAGCGCACAGCAGCAGAAGAAGGGCACGGTGTCGTGGCAAGGGTTCGGACAGGGGTACGCGCGCTGGGCGCCGTGCTGGCGGTCATGCTGGCAGCCGCGGGATGCAGCAGCACCGGCGGCAAGCGGGCGGAAGAACGCGCGGCCGAGGCCGCCGAGGGGCGGGCCGCGGTGAACACTCCGCGCTGGACCTTCGCCATGGTCACCCACTCGGGAGACGGTGACACCTTCTGGGACATCGTCCAGAAGGGCGCCGAGCAGGCGGCCCTCAAGGACAACATCAACTTCATCTACTCGCACAACGACGAGGCGAACCAGCAGGCCCAGCTCGTCCAGACCGCGATCGACAAGAAGGTCGACGGGCTGATCGTCTCGCTGGCCAAGCCGGACGCGATGAAGGCCGTGGTCGCCAAGGCCGTCAAGGCGGGCATCCCGGTCGTCACCGTGAACTCCGGCTCCGCCGAGTCCAAGGAGTTCGGGGCCCTCACCCACATCGGCCAGGACGAGACGATCGCCGGTGAGGCCGTCGGCGACGAGCTGAACAGCAGAGACCGCAAGAAGGCCCTGTGCGTCCTGCACGAGCAGGGCAACGTGGGCCACGAGCAGCGCTGCGCCGGGGCGAAGAAGACCTTCGACGGCACGATGCAGAACCTGTACGTCGACGGCACCAACATGCCCGACGTCACCGCGTCCATCGAGGCCAAACTCCAGTCCGACCGGAGCATCGACGCCGTCGTCACCCTCGGCGCCCCCTTCGCCGACGCGGCCGTCCAGGCCAAGCAGACGGCCGGCAGCAAGGCCGAGATCGACACCTTCGACCTCAACGCCAAGGTCGCCACCGGCCTCCAGACCGACAAGCTCGGCTTCGCCGTCGACCAGCAGCCCTACCTCCAGGGGTACGAGGCCGTCGACCTGCTCTGGCTCTACCGCTACAACCGCAACGTGCTCGGCGGCGGCCGGCCCGTCCTGACCGGCCCGCAGGTGATCACCAAGGGCGACGCCGACGCCCTGGCCGACTACACCAAGCGGGGCACCCGATGAGCGGCTCGACCGCCGCCCCGCAGCAGCCGGACGAGCGCCTCGTCCACACCTCGCCGCTGCGCACACTGCTCGGCCGCCCCGAGCTGGGTTCGGTCGTCGGCGCCGCAGCCGTCTTCCTGTTCTTCGCGATCGTGGCCGACAGCTTCCTCCAGGCCTCCAGCTTCGGCACCGTCCTGTACGCGGCCTCGGTCCTCGGCATCATGGCCGCCCCCGTCGCCCTGCTGATGATCGGCGGCGAGTTCGACCTCTCCGCGGGGGTCCTGGTGACCAGCTCCGCGCTGGTCTCCTCGATGTTCAGCTACCAGATGACGGCCAACGTCTGGGTCGGCGTCCTCGTGTCCCTGCTGGTCACGCTGGCCATCGGCGCGTTCAACGGGTTCATGCTCACCCGCACCGAACTGCCGAGCTTCATCATCACGCTCGGCACGTTCCTCATGCTGACCGGACTGAACCTCGGATTCACCAAGCTCATCAGCGGCACCGTCTCCACCAAGGCGATCGGTGACATGGAGGGCTTCGCATCGGCCCACGCCCTGTTCGCCTCGACGCTGACCGTCGGCAGCGTCGAGTTCAAGGTGACCATCCTGTGGTGGTTCGCCCTCGTCGCCGTCGCCACCTGGATCCTGCTCCGTACCCGCTTCGGCAACTGGATCTTCGCCGTCGGCGGCGAGGCCGACGCGGCCCGCGCGGTCGGCGTCCCCGTCGTCCGCACCAAGATCGGGCTCTACCTCGGCGTCGCCTTCGCCGCCTGGGTCTCCGGCCAGCACCTGCTGTTCAGCTACGACGTCGTCCAGTCCGGCGAGGGTGTCGGCAACGAGCTGACGTACATCATCGCCGCCGTCATCGGCGGCTGTCTGATCACCGGCGGCTACGGCTCCGCGATCGGCTCGGCGGTCGGGGCCTTCATCTTCGGCATGACCAGCAAGGGGATCGTCTACGCCGAGTGGAACCCGGACTGGTTCAAATTCTTCCTGGGGGCGATGCTGCTCCTGGCCACCCTGCTCAACGCGTGGGTGCGCAAGCGCGCGGAGGCGACGTCATGACGGCCACGTCCGAGAAGAAGGGCACGGGACCCCTCGTCGAGCTGGACGACGTGTCCAAGTTCTACGGCAACATCAAGGCCCTGGAACACGTCTCGCTGGAGGTCCACGCGGGCGAGATCACCTGTGTCCTCGGGGACAACGGAGCCGGCAAGTCCACCCTCATCAAGATCATCGCGGGGCTGCACGGACACGACGCCGGACGCTTCCTCATCGAGGGCGAGGAGACCACCCTCGCCAACCCGCGCGACGCCCTGGACCGGGGCATCGCCACCGTCTACCAGGACCTCGCCGTCGTCCCGCTGATGCCGGTCTGGCGGAACTTCTTCCTCGGCTCCGAGCCCACCACGGGCGTCGGCCCCTTCAAGCGCCTCGACGTCCGGAAGATGCGCGAGACGACCCGCGCCGAGCTGCTCCGCATGGGCATCGACCTGCGCGACGTCGACCAGCCCATCGGCACCCTGTCCGGCGGCGAGCGCCAGTGCGTGGCCATCGCCCGCGCCGTCTACTTCGGCGCCAAGGTCCTCGTCCTGGACGAGCCGACCGCCGCGCTCGGCGTCAAGCAGTCCGGTGTGGTGCTCAAGTACGTCGCTGCCGCCCGCGACGCGGGCCTCGGCGTGGTCCTCATCACGCACAACCCGCACCACGCCCACCTCGTCGGCGACCGGTTCGTCCTCCTCAAGCGCGGAGTGATGTCCGGCAGCCACACCAAGGACGACATCACGCTCGACGAGCTGACCCGGCAGATGGCGGGCGGCAGCGAGCTGGAGGAGCTCAGCCACGAGCTGGAACGCACCCCGGCCCCCACCCTCCCGGGCACGTCCGCGGCGACCGAAGAAGGGTCCTGACCGTCGCCCCGCCCCGGCGCGGCCGACCCCGCCCATCGGTCCGCCGGGGCCGGGCAGTGGCAGAATCGAGCCCGGCGGGCGCCGTCCGCCGCCGGCCGCGACGCGGCCCGGCCCCTCAGACCCCGCAGGGACGATGAGCACGTACCGCGACTTCGCCCACCGCGGCTCCGCCCGCGCCACCGTCCTCAGGACGGTCGGCACCAAGGAACGCCGCTCGCACCTGTCCGCGCCCCGTGTCCCCACGGTCGGGATCGACATCGGCGGTACGAAGGTGATGGCGGGCGTCGTCGACGCCGACGGCACCATCCTGGAGAAGGTCCGCACCGAGACGCCCGACAAGTCCAAGAGCCCCAAGGTGGTCGAGGACACCATCGTCGAGCTGGTCCTGGACCTCTCCGACCGGCACGACGTCCACGCGGTCGGCATCGGCGCGGCGGGCTGGGTCGACGCGGACCGCTCCAAGGTCCTCTTCGCCCCGCACCTCGCCTGGCGCGACGAACCCCTGCGCGACGCCCTGGCCTCGCGTCTCGTCGTCCCCGTCATGGTCGACAACGACGCCAACACCGCCGCCTGGGCGGAATGGCGCTTCGGCGCGGGCCGCGGCGAGGACCACCTCGTCATGATCACCCTCGGTACGGGCATCGGCGGGGCGATCCTGGAGGACGGCCGCGTCAAGCGCGGCAAGTACGGTGTGGCCGGTGAGTTCGGCCACATGCAGGTCGTGCCCTCGGGCCACCGCTGCCCCTGCGGCAACCGCGGCTGCTGGGAGCAGTACAGCTCCGGCAACGCCCTCGTCCGCGAGGCCAGGGAACTGGCCGCGGCCGACTCCCCGGTCGCCCACTACCTGCTCGACCGGGTGAAGGGGAACGTCTCCGACATCACCGGGCCGCTCATCACCGAACTGGCCCGCGAAGGCGATGCGATGTGCATCGAACTCCTCCAGGACATCGGCCAGTGGCTCGGCATCGGCATCGCCAATCTGGCCGCCGCGCTCGACCCCTCCTGCTTCGTGATCGGAGGCGGGGTCAGCGCCGCCGACGACCTGCTGATCACCCCCGCCCGGGACGCCTTCAAGCGCCACCTCACCGGCCGCGGCTACCGCCCCGAGGCCAGGATCGCCAAGGCGCAGCTCGGCCCCGAGGCCGGTATGGTCGGCGCCGCGGACCTGGCGCGACTGGTCGCCCGCCGCTTCCGCCGGACCAACCGGCGGCGCGTCGAGCGGTACGAGCGGTACGCCCAGATCTACGACCAGGCGGCGAGCACCATCCGCAACACGCGGTCCACCCGTACCGTCGACTGAACCGCGACCGCCCTTCCCGGCGTCCCCCTCCGTACGCCTCGCCACGTCTTCGCAGCACCTAGGGACCACCTGATCATGATCGCAGCCGAGCACCCCGAGGTGCCGCACCAGACGGAGCCTCCGGGCGACGGCGAGGGCAAGCCGCCCGAGGACCGCCGCCACGTGTTCAAGCGGCGCCTCATCACCGCCACGATCATCGTGCTGCTGATCGGCATCCCGGCCGGCTACCTGCTGATCTCGGCGGGCCAGAGCCGCCGCTCGGGCATGGACAAGGAGACCGAGGCGGCCGCCCAGGGGCTGCGTGAGGGCTGGCCCTCCAAGATGCAGCGCCGGATCTTCGAGATCCCCATTCCCGGGAACGGCAAGGGCGTCCAGTACTACGAGACGAACAACTGGAAAGCCAGCCGGCTGTACGCCAAGTTCCGGACCACCTCCGCCGGTCTCGACCGCTTTCTGACCGGGATGGGCACCGGCCGCGCGGCGCTGGAGCCGGACACGGTCTCCATCAGCGCGCGGGACATCAGGATCACCGGCTGGTCCTTCGGTCCGGGCCAGCACTGGGCCGGTACGACGCACCGCAACGAGAAGCCGCGCCCCACCCAGACCATCACGGTCAACATGACCGACCCGGCCAGCCCCGTCGTGTACGTCGTATCGGCGGCGACCCCCTGACCGCGAGTCCGTGAGGGGCCCCTCGCCGTGAGTCCGTGAGGCGCCCCTCGTGGCCGTGGGCCGGTGAGCGGAGTGCGCCGGCCCACGATCCCCGAGTTCGTCGGCCCCGGCGGTGACCCCACCGCCGGGGCCGACGCGCGTGTGCGTGGCCCCTCTCCGCGGCCGCCCTACCGTGTCCCGCGCGCCACTGCCACCGCCCGCCCGGCCGGGCAGGCCGAATTTCGTCGCGCAGCGGCCGTGCTGGGCTCCACCGGCCCCGGAAGCCCGCCGGACGGCCCCTCGCAAGCACGGCCGAAACACGTCTGACGCGGCCAAACGTCCCGCGGGCGCGATCATCGTATCGAGTTAATGTCGGCAGATTTCCTTGGTCCGTAGGGCGAGGGGGCCCTTAGTGTTCCCCTGGATCTGGAGGGGGTTCCTCTCCTTTCGAACCTTTCCTCCGCCTTTCCTCCCGTACGACCGTTCGCGTCCGCGTGCGCGCGTCCCGCCCGACCAAGGAGAGCCTGCCCGATGACTGTTGAATCGAGCCCGGAAACCCGGCTGGAAGTGCCCCGGCAGTCCAGCCTGGGGACGGCCGCGGCCCGCAACCTCGCCAGCACGACGAAGTCCGCCCCGCAGATGCAGGAGATCACCTCCCGCTGGCTGCTGCGGATGCTCCCGTGGGTCGAGACCAAGGGCGGCGCCTACCGGGTCAACCGGCGGCTGTCCTTCACGGTGGGTGACGGGCGGGTGGAGTTCGTCCAGGACGGGGCCACGATCCGGGTCATCCCCCAGGAGCTGGGCGAGCTCGCCCCGCTGCGGGACTTCGACGACATCGAGGTCCTGACCGCCATCGCCGACCGGTGCGTCCAGCGTGACTTCCGGGCGGGGGAGACGCTGGTCGAGCGAGGCGCGGCCGCGGACCAGCTCCACCTCGTCGCGCACGGCCGGATCGGGCAGACCTCCGTCGGCAGCTACGGCGACGAGGTCACCCTGGACGTCCTGGCGGACGGGGACCACTTCGGAGAGCACGTCCTGCTGGACGACGACGCCCGGTGGACGCAGACCGCCACCGCCGAGACCGCGGGCACGCTCCTCACGCTCTCCCGCGCGGACTTCGCGGCCATCGTGTCGAACTCGGCCGAGCTCCGTGCCCACCTCGCCGAGTTCACCGCACGCTCCCGGCAGCGGCAGAACCACCGCGGTGAGGCGGAGATCGCGATGTCGGCCGGGCATGTGGGCGAGCACGAGCTGCCCGGCGCGTTCGCCGACTACGAGCTGCGCCCGCGCGAGTACGAACTCTCCGTGGCCCAGACCATTCTGCGGGTCCACACCAGGGTCGCCGACCTCTACAACGGTCCGATGAACCAGACCGAGGAACAGCTCAGGCTCACCATCGAGGCGCTGCGCGAACGCCAGGAGCACGAGCTGATCAACAACCGGGACTTCGGCCTGCTCCACAACGCCGACTTCAAGCAGCGCATCCAGCCGCACTCCGGCCCGCCGACCCCGGACGACCTGGACGAGCTGCTCTGCCGCCGCCGGGGCACCAAGTTCTTCCTCGCGCACCCCCGGACGATCGCGGCGATGGGGCGCGAGTTCAACGCGCGCGGCCTCTACCCGGACCACACCGACCTCGGTGGCCAGCAGGTGCCCGCCTGGCGAGGCGTCCCGATCCTGCCCTGCGGCAAGATCCCCATCACCCCGGAGAAGACCAGCTCGATCCTCGCCATGCGTACCGGCGAGGAGAACCAGGGCGTCATCGGTCTCCGGCAGACCGGGCTGCCGGACGAGTACGAGCCGGGCCTCTCGGTGCGCTTCATGGGCATCGACGACAAGGCGATCATCTCCTACCTCGTCAGCACCTACTACTCCGCCGCCATCCTGGTGCCCGACGCGGTCGGCGTGCTGGAGAACGTACAGATCGCCCACTGGCCCAGGTAGCGCGCGCGGCGCGGCGCCCACAAGGGGACCGCGTGCGCGGACGTCGTCGAAGACCAGCCCACCTCATCAAGGAGCCACGCATGCCCGTGCCCGAGCTGCCGCTTGCGCGGTCGAGCCTGCCGGAGGCCGTCTCCCGCTTCGGGGCGACCGCAGGCGAGGCGGTCGCGGCTCGCGCCCCCGGCCTCGGTGCCGCCGCCGGCGCATCGTCCGACGCAGCCACGCCGCCGATCCCTTCCGCCGGCCTCGTGGGCCCTCCGCCGGCCGTCGCACCGCCGGCCGGCGGGACGGAGGCCGCGTGGACGGGTCCGGCAGGCGGCCTGGAACGGCTGCTGAGCGGGCCCCACGGCCTGGGCACGGCAGGCCTGCGGCTGACTCCGCGCGAGGAGCCTTGCGCGGAGTCGGCGGCGGAGCGCGGCCGGCCGGTTCCGGGGCTGTACCACCACCCGATCCCCGAGCCCGACCCGGTGCGGGTCGACGAGGTCAGCCGTCGCATCAAAGCCTGGGCCCTGGACGAGGTCTCCCTGTACCCCGAGGAGTGGGAGGAACAGTTCGACGGCTTCTCCGTGGGCCGGTACATGGTCGGCTGCCACCCGGACGCGCCCACCGTCGACCACCTGATGCTCGCCACCCGCCTGATGGTCGCCGAGAACGCCGTGGACGACTGCTACTGCGAGGACCACGGCGGGTCGCCCATCGGCCTCGGCGAGCGGCTGCTGCTCGCGCACACCGCACTGGACCCCCTGTACACCGCGCGCGAGTACCAGCCGGACTGGGCTGCCTCGCTCCACGCGGACGCCCCCCGGCGCGCCTACCGCTCGGCCATGGACTACTTCGTCCGCGCGGCGGCACCCTCCCAGGCGGACCGGCTCCGCCACGACATGGCGCGGCTGCACCTGGGGTATCTCGCCGAAGCGGCCTGGGCCCAGCAGGACCGGGTGCCGGAGGTCTGGGAGTACCTGGCGATGCGCCAGTTCAACAACTTCCGGCCCTGCCCCACCATCACCGACACCGTCGGCGGCTACGAACTCCCGGCGGACCTGCACGCCCGCGCCGACATGCAGAAAGTCATCGCGCTGGCCTCCAACGCGACGACGATCGTCAACGACCTCTACTCGTACACCAAGGAACTCGACGCTCCGGGCCGGCACCTGAACCTGCCCGTCGTGATCGCCGAACGCGAGGGACTGTCGGACAAGGACGCCTACCTCAAGTCGGTCGAGATCCACAACGAGCTGATGCGCGACTTCGAGACCGAGGCCGCCGCACTGGCCGCCGCCTGCCCCCTCCCGAGCGCGCACCGCTTCCTGCGAGGCGTCGCCGCCTGGGTCGACGGCAACCACCACTGGCACCAGTCGAACACCTATCGCTACAGCCTGCCCGATTTCTGGTAAAGAGAAGGAAACCATCTGTGACCAGCGCCGAACTGACCGCCGCCGCACCCGCCGCCCTGCACATCCCCGGCCCGGCGACCCCTTACCAGGGGGACATCGCCCGCTACTGGGACGGTGAGGCCCGGCCCGTGAACCTGCGCCTCGGCGACGTCGACGGCCTCTACCACCACCACTACGGGGTCGGCCAGGTCGACACCGCCGCGCTCGGCGACGCGGCGGACAGGGGGTACGAGGACCGGCTGATCGCCGAGCTCCACCGACTGGAGTCCGCGCAGGCGGACGTTCTCCTCGAACACCTCGGCGGCATCGGCCGTGGCGACACCCTGGTGGACGCGGGCTGCGGCCGCGGCGGCTCCATGGTGATGGCGCACCAGCGTTTCGGGTGCTCGGTCGAAGGCGTGACCCTGTCGGCCAAGCAGGCCGACTTCGCCAACGGGCGTGCCGCGGAGCTGGGCATCGACGACCACGTCCGCGCCACGGTCTGCAACATGCTCTCCATGCCCTTCGCGACCGGTTCCGCCGCGGCCTCGTGGAACAACGAGTCGAGCATGTACGTGGACCTGGACGACCTCTTCGCCGAGCACTCCCGTGTCCTGGAGGTCGGCGGCCGCTACGTGACCATCACCGGCTGCTGGAACCCGCGCTACGGTCAGCCGTCGAAGTGGGTCTCGCAGATCAATGCGCATTTCGAATGCAATATCCATTCGCGCCGGGAGTACCTGCGCGCCATGGCCGACAACCGTCTCGTGCCGCAGGCCGTCGTCGACCTCACCCCCGACACCCTGCCCTACTGGGAGCTGCGGGCCACGTCCTCGCTGGTCACGGGGATCGAGGACGCGTTCATCAACTCCTATCGCGACGGGTCCTTCCAGTACGTCCTCATCGCGGCCGACCGCGTCTGACGACACCCGGCCCAGGGGCGGCCGGCACCGGGAGATCCCCGGTGCCGGCCGTTCTCGCGTTGGGCATGAAGCGACGCGGCGGCGGAGTTAGGTTGGAAGCAGGCGGTCCGGACATCGGCACGGCCGGACGGGCCGGGTTCGCCGGGGACGGGGCGACGGCGTTGTGAGCAAGAGGGGTCAGCCATGAGAGACCGAGTCGCCGAAGCGGTTCCCGCGCTGGTCGAGGCGGCCGTCGCCGCGCCGTCCATGCACAACGCCCAGCCGTGGAGGTTCGTCCATCACACGGAGACCGGCGTCCTCTCGCTGTACGGAGATCCGGACCGCGCCCTGCCGGTCGGGGACCCCGACTACCGGGGCATGCATCTCGGATGCGCGGCCGCGCTGTTCAACCTCCGGGTGGCCGCCGCGGAGGCGGGCTGGGAGGCGGTCACCGAGATACTCCCGGACCGGAACGACCCCTGGCGGCTGGCCGATGTCACGTTGCGCGAGTCCGTTGCCGAGTCCCCGGACCGGGCGCTGGCGGAGCTGAGTCCCGCGGTGAAGGCCCGGCGCACCAGCCGCTTCCCGTTCTCCGACGAACGGATCCCGCCGGAGATCTTCGACGAGCTGTGCGCCGCCGCGCTCCTGGAGGGGGCCCGGCTCGCCGTTCCGAGCGGCTGGCACGCCGAAGCCCTGGTCGACCTCGTCCACGACGCCGAGCTCCACGAGTCCGCCAGTGACCTCATGCAGGCGGAGATCATCGCCTGGACGCGCATGGGGCGGGCGGGCGAGGGATCGGCGGCCGAGGGCGTACCGTCCTACGCCTTCGGGCCGCGTCAGCACGACGTGAAGGTGCCCGTCCGCGACTTCGGGCTGCCCCAGGACTCCCGGCGCCGTCCCACGGCCACGTTCGAGGAGCACCCCCAGCTGGCGGTCCTCGGTACGGAATCGGACCGCCCCGCCGACTGGCTGCGAGCGGGGCAGGCCATGGAGCGGGTCCTGCTGGTGGCGACACGGGACGGTCTCGCGACCTCCCTGATGTCCCAGCCCCTGGAATGGCCGGAGCTGAGGTCGATGGCCCGCGACCCCGCATCCAGGATGGGCTTCGTCCACATGGTCTTCCGCCTCGGTTACGGTCCCGCGGCGGCGGCCACCCCGCGCAGAGCGGTCGCCGACGTGCTCACCGTCGTATGACCCACCGCGGCGTTCCCGTCCGCACCCCGCCCAGGCAGCAGACCGTCTGGGGCCTGATCCCCGCCCGCGGCTGTTCCGAGCACGGCCGTGCCGCCTGACGCGCGCTGGGGTCGCAATCAGCCGACGGCATCCGCCGCACCCGCCTGACCCACACCACCCCCGCTCACGCGTGACGGCCAGGACACCCCTGCTGCCCCTGTGGGGGCTACGCACGGGCGTGGAATCGGGGATCTCGGTTCGGTTGCCGGTTCAATGCGGTCGGGCAGCTGATTGATGTGGTTCACCACGCAGGGGGCGAGGGAGTCCGCAGTGGCTGTCTGCGTACCGGTGATCATGCGTGGGGGCGCGCTGGTCGTCCGTGCTCATGGTGTCCGGCGATGGGTCGTGCGATGGAGTGGCGCATGTCACGTCGGCGGTTGCCTGCCGGTATACAACCTCCCGCGCTCTTCACAGGTCGTTCTCCCTGATCACGTCGGTGTGCTTGCCGCCGGTGTGGTCTCCCCTTGAATGTGCCGACCTTGTCGGCACCTGAATCCCTTTAGGGTCTTCATGAAGCTCCGTCGAGCCATGGCCGTCGCTGCCGCGACCGCCGCCCTCGCCCCCGTCACGCTCCTGTCCGCGACCGCGGCCATCGCCGACTCCGAGACGGCCGAACCGGTTTCCGTCTCCGCAGAGACGACCGCCCCGGTCCAGGAGACCTCGGCGCCCGCTCCCGAGGGCACCGAGACGTCCTCCGCCGCGGTGGAGACGACCGGGCCCGGCGCCGCAGCGCCGACCGTCTCGGCCACCCCCTCCCAGGCCGCCTCCACGCAGCCCGCTCCCGCCAAGACCACCACGGATCCGACCCCGTCCGCGACGCCGACCTCCCTCGAGGACATCTGCGACGGCGAACAGGAGCCCCTGCTCGACGAGAGCCTGAGCACCTCCCTGTCCGGGCTGCCCTCCAAGGTCGTGGCAGGCAGCGGGTTCCAGGCCTTCGAACTGAACGTCGTCAACAAGGGCGACAAGGCCTACCAGCGTGTCGACCTCGGTGTGTTCGCCGCCCAGTTCGACGCCGACACCTGGGAGGAGACCACCGGCCACCTCACGCTGCAGTTCAAGAACCCCGACACCGGCCAGTGGCAGGACATCTCCCTCGACGCCGACGACGACGAAGCCGGCTACCTCGGCTACACCGACGTCCGCGCCAAGGAGACCCTCTCCATCGACATGCGCCTGAGCGTCGACAAGAAGGCACCCGCAGGCCTCGGCTTCGCCATCACTATCGGCATCTACGCCGACGACCAGGGCAACTGCGTCTTCGCCGGCGACCAGTCGTTCTACGAATTCGAGATACTCGCCGTCGGCACCGAGCCCGGAGAGTCCAACGAGGCCGAACCCCAGGAAGGCGGCAAGAAGCCGATACCGGTAAAGCCCGCCGGCAACACCGAGATCAACCCCGAAGGCGTCCTCGCCGAAACCGGCGCCGACTCCCAGCTCCCGGTCATCGCCACCGCAGGCGGCCTCGCGATCCTCGTCGGCACCGGCGTCGTCTTCGCCCTCAAGCGCCGCCGCCCCACCACAACCGCCTAACCACACGCCGTTCCTGCCAGTCATCCGAGCGCCCCCGGGTCCCCGACCCGGGGGCGCTCAGGCGCCAGCATGCCGCGGCGCCGGAAGGGCGTGACGAAAGGGTTCATCACGGAGGCGGAAATCGAGGTCGGACACGGAGTCGGTGGCGACGGCGGCCATGCTGTTGCCCCTGGTAGTGCTGTGTTGGCTGGTTTCGTCACTTTGGGTCGTCGCTTTGCGCAGGATCTCACGTTCCTCATCCAGCTCGCGGACCTTCTTCCGCAAGGGTGCGTTCCCCGACTCCGACGGGGCCGGCGGCGGGGACGGTTCCTGCGTCCGGCGTCCCCGGAGGACGGCTCGCCCCGGCTGCCCTCACTCGGTTTCGCAGGGTCTCCGGGGTGATACCCGGATCGGCGGCGACCGACCTGATCGTCGCCCCTGGCTGCGACTCGTACGGCCCGACCGCGTCCGCCCGGAACTCCGGCGGGTAGTTCTTCATGACCACGAGATGTCCGTTCTCAGACACGCAGATCCAGTTCTCGTGTGTCCAGCATCAGCGGCCAAGGCCCCGAGATCGACACCTCACCGCTATGTCTTCTCTTCTCTCTCACGGGTCTCCATCCGGCGGAGGTCTGCGGTAGGGGCTGGGATGGATGTCAACCTGGAGAAAGAATCCCTTCTGATCGCCAACACGCGGACCACGATGGGGAACAAGACAGTCAGCGAGAAGGACACCAAGTCCATGGCCGGGAGCGGGCTCTCCCTCTCCTGCACAGGGGGACGCCCGGGGTGTGCGTTCTCAAGGCGCCGCAGGCAGCCGAAAGGGCGGCGCCGAGGTCTGACTACGTGAACTCCGGCCACGTGTGCGCAGACGAAGCCGGTGGGGGTCTTACGACCAAGCAACTCCGCACCCTGGCCTGTGTGCTCATGGCACGTGCGGCGTCGCGCAACGTGCGATTCTCCGATGCTCGGGCATCCTGCTTCACCGTCCTGGCCGACAACGGCGGGCCGGATCACATCGCGGCTCGGTGGGCCGGACACACCAACGTCAGCATCACCAAGAAGTGGTACGTAAAGCCGGACGTCGAAGATTTCCGGCCGCCGCGACGACGTGGGGCGATCTCGTCCAGGCGAAGGAGGGGCCGTGAGGTTGTGTGAGATGTGGGAGCGTGTGACGCATGAGTGAAACGCAGCCGCAAGCGATGAAGTACCAGGTAGATGGGCCGGAGGACGCACCTTGGTTGGTGCTCGGTCCTAGCCTCGGTACGACCTGGCACATGTGGGACCGCCAGATACCCGAGCTGTCCCAGCACTGGCGGGTCTTCCGCTACGACCTGCCCGGCCACGGCGGCGCGCCCGCCCACGCCGCCGCTTCGGTCGCCGAGCTGGGCGACCGGCTGCTCGCGACGCTGGACGGTCTCGGCATCCAGCGGTTCGGGTACGCGGGCTGCTCCATCGGCGGCGCGATCGGCGCGGACCTGGCCCTGCGCCACCCGCACCGGGTCGCCTCCCTGGCCCTCGTCGCCTCCTCGCCCCGGTTCGGCACGGCCGACGAGTTCCGCCAGCGCGGTGTGATCGTCCGGACCAACGGCCTGGAGCCGATGGCCCGCACCGCGCCCGAGCGCTGGTTCACCCCCGGGTTCGCCGCCGCGCAGCCCGCCATCGTGGAATGGGCCGTGCAGATGGTCCGCACCACCGATCCCGGCTGCTACATCGCCGCCTGCGAGGCCCTCGCGGCGTTCGACATCCGCGGCGCCCTGGACCGGATCGGCGTGCCCACCCTGGTGCTGGTCGGGGCGGAGGACCAGGTCACGGGGCCCGCCGAGGCCCGCACGCTGGTCGCCGGGATACCGGACGCCCGCCTCGCGCTCGTCCCCGGCGCCTCCCACCTCGCGCCCGTCGAACAGCCCGCCGCCGTCAGCGACCTGCTGCTGACGCACTTCTCCACCGGCTGGCAGCAGGACACCTCGGCCGCGATCCCCGTGCTGCCCCACGTCGCCGCCCCCGCCGCGCCGATCGTCCCGGTGGCCGAGATCCCCCCGACCGCCGCCGGGCCCGGCCCTCTCACGCCGGCCCCGGACGACCGGTACGAGCAGGGCACGAAGGTGCGCCGCGAGGTGCTGGGGGACGCCCACGTCGACGCGGTGAACGAGGCGGCCGACGCCTTCACCGAGGACTTCCAGGAACTGGTCACCCGGTACGCCTGGGGCGAGGTCTGGAGCCGTGACGGCCTCGACCGCCGCACCCGCAGCGTCATCACGCTCACCGCGCTCGTCGCCTCCGGCCACCTGGAGGGCCTCGCCGCGCACACCCGGGCCGCCCTGCGCAACGGCCTGACGCCCGCCGAGATCGGGGAAGTCCTCCTCCAGACCGCCGTCTACTGCGGCGTCCCGGCCGCCGGGGCGGCCTTCGCCGTGGCGCGGAAGGTGATACAGGAGGAAACCACGCCGCCCACGTAGCAGGATGGAGCCATGAACGCATCGCCCGGGGCACTCACCCTCACCAAGAAGACCCACTCCTGCGTCCGGATCGAGAAGGAGGGGCGCGTCCTGGTCATCGACCCCGGGGGCTTCTCCGAGGACGACGCGGCGCTCGGCGCGGACGTCATGCTGGTGACGCACGAGCACCCGGACCACTTCAACGAGGCGCGGCTGCGCGTGGGCCTGGAGGCCAATCCGGCAGCCGAGATCTGGACGCTGCGCAGCGTCGCCGGGCAGCTCTCGGCCGCCTTCCCGGGCCGGGTGCACACCGTGGGGAACGGGGACGCGTTCTCCGCCGCCGGATTCGACGTCACCGTCCACGGCGAGCTGCACGCGGTGATCCACCCGGACATCCCGAGGATCACCAACGTCGGTTTCCTCGTCGACGGTTCGGTCTTCCACCCCGGCGACGCGCTCACCGTCCCCGAGCGCCCCGTGGACACACTGCTGCTGCCGGTGATGGCCCCCTGGAGCAAGATCTCCGAGGTCATCGACTACGTACGCGAGGTGAAGCCGCGGCGCGCCATCGACGTCCACGACGCCCTGCTGACCGATCTGGCCCGCCCCGTCTACGACCACCAGATCGGGGCCCTGGGCGGCGCGGACCACGGCCGGCTGGCCCCGGGCGGCTCCACCGAGCTGTGAGCCCGGCGGCCGCTGTCAGTGGGAGCGGCTAGGTTGGCTGCCATGCGCATCGCCACCTACAACGTCAATTCGATCACCGCCCGGCTGCCGAGGCTGCTGGCCTGGCTGGAGAGCAGCGGCACCGATGTGCTGTGCGTCCAGGAAACCAAGTGCACGGCGGAGCAGTTCCCCGCCGAAGCCCTGCGCGAGGCGGGTTACGAGTCCGCGGTCAACGCCACCGGCCGGTGGAACGGGGTCGCGCTGCTCTCCCGCGTCGGCCTCACCGACGTCGTCTCCGGACTGCCCGGCGGCCCGGAGTACGACGGGGTGCAGGAGCCCCGCGCGATCTCGGCGACCTGCGGCCCGCTGCGCCTGTGGTCGGTGTACGTGCCCAACGGCCGCGAGGTCGAGCACGAGCACTACGCGTACAAGCTGCGCTGGCTTCAAGCCCTGCGGAAGGCCGTGGCCGCGGACGCCGCGGGGACCCTGCCCTTCGCGGTCCTGGGCGACTTCAACGTGGCGCCGACCGACGAGGACGTCTGGGACCGGGCGCTGTTCGAGGGCGCCACGCATGTCACGCCCGCCGAGCGCGCCGCCCTCGCGGCCCTGGAGGCGGAGGGCCTCAGCGAGGTCCACCCCCGCCCCCTCAAGTACGACCGCGCCTACACCTTCTGGGACTACCGCGAGCTTCGGTTCCCCAAGAACAAGGGCATGCGGATCGACCTGACCTTCGGCAACGCCCCGTTCACCGCCGCCGTCAAGGACAGCTACGTCGACCGTGAGGAGCGCAAGGGCAAGGGCGCCTCCGACCACGCCCCGGTGGTCGTCGACCTCGACCTCTGATCAGGGGCGGGCGGTTGCGGGCGAAGCCGCGGAGCATGTGACAACCCAAGGTTGACACCCCTGAGGTGTCAACCTACGGTTGTCGCATGACGCAGCCTCTTCCCGTCACCCCTTCCGTACGCCTCGACGATCTGATCGAGGCCATCAAGAAGACCAACGACGACGCTCTGGAGCAGCTCTCCGACGCGGTCCTGGCCGCCGATCACCTCGGAGACGTGGCGGACCACCTCATCGGCCACTTCGTGGACCAGGCCCGTCGCTCCGGCGCCTCCTGGACCGACATCGGTCGCAGCATGGGCGTCACCCGCCAGGCCGCCCAGAAGCGTTTCGTGCCCAAGAAGGCCGAGAGCTCCTCGGACCTGGACCCGAACGAGGGCTTCCACCGCTTCACCCCGCGCGCCCGCAACGTGGTGGTCGCCTCCCACAACGAGGCCCAGGCCGCCCGGCACGCCGAGATCGTCCCCGCCCACCTGGTCCTCGGCCTGCTCGTCGAACCCGAGGGCGTCGCCGCCCGCGTCCTCGCCGGGCAGGGCGTGGAGCCGGACGCCCTGCGGGCCGCGGCGACCACGGCGCTGCCCGCCCCGGTGGACGCGGCGCCCGAGCTGATCCCGTACGACGCGGACGCCAAGAAGGTCCTGGAGCTGACCTTCCGCGAGGCCCTGCGCCTCGGCCACAGCAACGTCGGCACCGAGCACGTCCTGCTGGCCCTGCTGGAGTTCGAGGACGGCTCCGGCGTGCTGTCCGGCCTCGGTCTGAGCAAGGAGGCCGTGTCCGCCGCGGTGGAGCGGGCGGTGGGCGAGGCCGCCGGGGCCCTCCGGCAGCAGAAGCCCTGAGCTCCCCGGCGGCCCAGCGGTCGTGGACGGCGGACTCAGTGCACCGAGAACCCGCCGTCCACGAACAGCGACTGCCCCGTGATGTACGCCGATGAGCGCCCCGCGAGGAACACCGCGGCCCCGGCGAAGTCCTCCGCCAGCCCGTTCCGTCCGGCCATCGTCCGGGCGGCCAGCGCCGCCACCCTCTCCGGGTCCGACTGGAGGCGCGCGTTCAGCGGGGTCAGCACGAACCCGGGCACCAGGCTGTTCACGGTGACGCCGTGCGGCGACCACGCCTCGGCCTGCGAACGGGTCAGCGACTCCAGGCCGCCCTTGGGCACCCCGTAGGCGCCGCTGCTCACGAAGGCCCGGTGCGCCTGCTGCGACGTGACGTGGATGATCCGCCCGTACCCCCGCTCGGCCATGCCCGGCCCGAACCGCTGCCCGAGCAGGAAGGGCGCCTTCAGGTTCACCGCCATCGTGGTGTCCCAGACGTCCTCGCCGAGCCCCGACATCGGCGGGCGCAGATTGATCCCGGCGCAGTTCACCAGGATGTCTGGCTCGCCGAACGCCGCGGCGGCCTCCTCGGCCCCGGTCCGTACCCCCTCCGGAGTGCCCAGGTCGGCGCTCACCCAGGCGGCCCGGCAGCCCGCGGTGGTCAGCTCGTCCACGGTCGCCCGCAGCTCCGCCTCCCGGCGGGCCACCACGACGACGCCCGCTCCGGCGCGGGCCAGGGCGCCGGTGATCGCCCGGCCGATGCCGGAACTGCCTCCGGTGACCACCGCCACCCGGCCTTCCAGCGAGAACAGTTCCGAGACATAGGTGCGATCACTCATGTACGCACCTTAGATACGCGCCCGGCTCGCCGGCCGGGGCGGGGTGGGGGACCGGTGAACGCCGCGCGCCCTGTGGTGCGGAACCTGGCCGGGATGGGACCCTAGTGGTATGAACATCCCTTTCCTGGACAACTGGCGTAAGCGTCAGGGCGGTACGCCGTCGGCTACGCTCGCCGCCGCCGTCGAGACGGACCCCGACGGTGTGGCCGAGCTGCTCGCCGAATGCGAACTGCTGCGCGTCCGGGCGGGGCAGCAGGGACTCGAACTCGACGACACCCCGGCCTCGTTGGCCGCGCTTGACCAGTTGCCGCCCCGCTGGCGCGACGACCCCGAGGAGCTGCCCTGGCTCGGCAACGACGCCGGTCTCTACCTCGGCACGGTGATCGTGCGGACGGTGCCGGGCGCCGCATGGGACATCTGGCCGAGCGGCCGGCCGGTGGTGCGGCTGGAGTCCGGACGGGAGATCGACGTCGTCTCGGCCGGACTCGACTGGGCGATGGCGGGCAGCCCGGAGCTCTCGCAGGTGTACGCGGAGTCCGCGGAGAACTGACCCGCGCGGCCGGCGGGCCGCCCGCCCCTCTCATCTAATCCAGTTAAAAAGCCTTTTGCCCCATTGGCGCGTGTCGGGTGCGAAGTCCCTTTTCGCGATGGATAGTTTGCGCTGACCTCGACACAGCGACAAGTGGGTAGGGCAGCGCATGGCCGTCGATCCTTTGATCGAACTGAGGGACGTCAACAAACACTTCGGAGAGTTGCACGTACTTCAGGACATCAATCTCACCGTCGGCCGCGGGGAGGTGGTGGTGGTCATCGGCCCCTCCGGCTCGGGGAAATCCACCCTGTGCCGGGCGGTCAACCGGCTGGAGGCGATCGAGTCCGGCAGCATCACGATCGACGGAAGGCCGCTCCCCGAGGAGGGCAAGGGCCTGGCCCGGCTCCGCGCCGAAGTCGGCATGGTCTTCCAGTCGTTCAACCTCTTCGCCCACCGGACCGTGCTGGACAACGTGTCGCTGGCGCAGGTCAAGGTCCGCAAGCGCAAGAAGGACGAGGCCGACAAGCGCTCCCGGGAGCTGCTGGACCGGGTCGGCCTGGCCGCCCACGCCGACAAGTTCCCCGCCCAGCTCTCCGGCGGCCAGCAGCAGCGTGTGGCCATCGCGCGCGCCCTCGCCATGGACCCCAAGGCCCTCCTCTTCGACGAGCCCACCTCGGCGCTCGACCCGGAGATGATCAACGAAGTCCTGGAGGTCATGCAGCAACTGGCCCGGGACGGCATGACGATGATCGTCGTCACCCACGAGATGGGCTTCGCCCGCTCCGCCGCCAACCGCGTGGTGTTCATGGCCGACGGCCGTGTCGTCGAGGACCGCGTCCCGGAGGACTTCTTCACGTCCCCGTCGAGCGACCGCGCCAAGGACTTCCTGTCCAAGATCCTCAAGCACTGAGGGGGCATTCCATGTTGCGTACGAGGAACGCGCGTACGGGCAGGGCGGCCGCCCTCGTGGCCGGCCTCCTGCTCGCCGCCCTCGCCGCGGGCTGCGGCAAGGACGGCAGCCCGCCGGTCAAGGGCCCCAAGGCCGAGGCCCTGCCCGTCTACCGGGTCGACACCGCCTTCGAACTGCCCGACTCCCGCACCTGGACCAGGGCCGAGCGGCGCGGCCACCTCATCGTCGGCGCCAAGGAGGACCAGCCCTACCTGGGGGAGAAGGACCCGGCGAGCGGGATCTACTCCGGGTTCGACATCGAGATCGCCCGCATGATGGCGGCCTCGCTCGGCTTCGAACCGCAGACGATCCGCTTCCGCACCATCGCGTCCGCCAACCGCGAGACGGCCCTGCAGAACGGGCAGATCGACTACTACGTGGGCACCTACACCATCAACGACATGCGCAAGAAGCTCGTCGGCTTCGCCGGGCCCTACTACATGGCCGGGCAGGGACTGCTGGTGCGCACCGACGAGGACGACATCCACGGCCCCCAGGACCTGGCGGGCAGGACCGTCTGCTCGGCGGCGGGCTCCACGCCCTACCAGCGGATCGCCGCCGACTACCCGGAGGCGACCCTCGTCGCGTACGACACGTACTCGATCTGCGTCGACAACCTCCTCACCTACCAGGTCGACGCCGTGACCACCGACGACGCGATCCTGCTGGGCTTCGCGGCCAAGGCGCCCGACGAGATGAAGGTCGTCGGCAAACCCTTCTCGCAGGAGCCGTACGGCATCGGTGTACCACGCGGCGACAACGCCCTGCGCAACGCGCTCAACGACGCCCTGGAGGCCAATGAGAGGGACGGCAACTGGAAGAAGGCGTACGACGCGACGCTCGGCCTCTCCGGAGCGCCCGCGCCTGCCCCGCCGCCCATCGACCGCTACCCGGCGACCTGAGGGGACGCGCCTCACCCATGGACGTACTGACAGAGAACTTCTCCCTCTACGGCAAGGGCTTCCTCGGGACCGTCGAACTGACCGTCTACGCCTCGGCGCTGGCGCTCGTCCTCGGCTTCCTGATGGCCTCCTTCCGGGTCGCGCCCGTCGGCTCCTTCCGGGTGCTGGGCACGGTCTGGGTCACCGTGCTCCGCAACACCCCGCTGACCCTGCTGTTCTTCGCGGTCCTGCTCGGCCTGCCCCGCTTCGGGCTCGTCCTGCCGTTCCAGCTCTTCGCCGTCATCGCGCTCGGCTGCTACACCTCGGCGTTCATCTGCGAGGTGCTGCGCTCCGGCATCAACACCGTGCCCAAGGGCCAGGGCGAGGCCGCCCGCAGCCTCGGCATGACCTTCGGCCAGACCCTGGGCACCGTGGTCCTGCCGCAGGCGTTCCGGTCGGTCATCCCGCCGGTCGGCTCGACCCTGATCGCACTGGCGAAGAACTCCGCCATCGCCGGGGCGTTCAGCGTCACCGAACTCCTCGGCACCTACAAGACGCTCAACGAGCTGGGCTACAGCATCATCTGGTCCTTCGTCTGGATCGCCGTCGGCTACCTGATCATCACCCTGACCATCAGCGCGGTGTTCACCGTGATGGAGAAGCGCTGGGGGGTCGCACGATGACCAGGACCCTCACCCGCAAGCCGTCGACGCCCGAGGCCACCGCGCTCTACGACATCCCCGGACCGGTCACCCGCAGACGGCACCTGCTGTACGGGATCGCCTCGACGGTCCTGATCGTGGCGCTGTTCGGCTGGATCGTCTATCTCCTTTTCGACACCGACCAGTTCACCGCGCAGAAGTGGACGCCCTTCGAGTACAAGGGCATTCAGGAACTGCTGCTGCGCGGGCTCGGCAACACCCTCAAGGCCTTCGCGTACGCGGCGGTCCTCTCGCTCGCCCTCGGCGCGGTCCTCGCCGTCGGCCGGCTCTCCGAACACCGGGCGCTGCGCTGGATCTCGACCGTGCTGGTCGAGTTCTTCCGGGCCATGCCGGTGCTCGTGATGATCTTCTTCATCTTCGTGGCGCTGAAGGTCCAGCCGCTGCCCGCCCTCGTCGCGGGGCTGACCCTCTACAACGGCTCGGTCCTCGCCGAGGTGTTCCGCACCGGGATCAACGCCGTGGACCGGGGCCAGCGTGAGGCAGCGTACGCGCTCGGCATGCGCAAGACCCAGGTCACCACCTACGTCCTGGCGCCCCAGGCGGTACGTGCGATGCTGCCGACCATCATCAGCCAGCTGGTGGTCGCGCTGAAGGACACCTCCCTGGGCTATCTGATCACCTACGAGGAGTTCCTCCATGCCGGCAAGCTGATCGCGTCGAATCTCGACTACGATCTTCCCTTCATCCCCGTCGTGATGGTGATCTCACCGATCTACATCGGGATGTGCATGCTGCTCTCGTGGTTCGCCACCTGGGTGGCCGAGCGGGAGCGGCGCAACCTCAAGACGGGAGCGGTCGGGGTGGCCCCGGCCGATCCGGGGACGCTGCTGCCGGGAGGGCGGTAGCCGGGCAGTGCCCGCCCGGCAGCAGCCGGTGATCACTTCTCGCGCAGCGGGACCGAGAGATGACTCGGGTCCGTGCCGGGTGAGGAGAAGGTCAGCTGCGCGCCGGTCGGGTTGTGCTCGATGTACAGCGGATCGACGGTGTCGATCACCAGGGCGAGCCGGTGACCGGCCGGGACGTCGTAGGCCGTGGAGAACAGCTCCAGGTCGATGGGGAACGGCCGGCCCGGCGTCTGCCCGTGGAAGGTGTACGGAGCATTGCTGACCAGTTTGCCGATGCCGAGCGGCCCCACGTCGTAGAGATACGCGACGAGGGTGCCGCTCGGCTTCGTGCTGGTGACCGTGGTGTGCAGCTCGGCCGTCCCCCGGATCCGCTGCTCGGTGGCGTACCGCTCCGACTGCCAGACGCTCGCGAACGCCCGCGGCAGCAGCGGCACGGAGACCGTCGGCGGCAGCTTCAGGAACTGGTCCAGCGCGTTGGACAGGATCGAGATGCCCCCGTTCGCACCGGAGTCGATGTTGGCCCACACCTTCTTGGTGTCGTCCAGCGGGATGCGGTTCTTCCGTGCGCCGACCGACTTCCAGTCCGGGTAGCCCTCGTACCCCTTGCCGGTGCGGGACGCGAGCTGCACGGGCTGCTCGGTGTCGATGCCGTTGCGCTCGCCCTTGAGATAGCGGTCGAACCAGCGGCGGGTGCTCGTCCAGGTGTCGTTGGGCAGCCCGAGCAGACCGGTGGCCTCGGCGGTGGCGTGGTCGCCGGGGCGGAACTCCAGACGTTTGGGGCCGGTGAGCTTGTCGTAGAACGAGGCGTACTGGTTGGGCGGGAAGATGGTGTCGCCCCAGGCGTTGCCCATCATGATCGCCGCACCGTTGGAGTTGATCCGGTCCAGGTACGTCAGGGGGGAGCGCTTCTTCCCCCAGGCGATCATCTCCGGCTCCTTGTCCAGGTTGGACCCGAGGAAGTCCCGCAGTGTCCGGGTCAGTTCGTCGCTGGGCCGGCCGGTGACCAGGCCGGCGCCGCCGAGCAGGGCGGCGGCCTGGAGGTGCTGGGTGCGCCCGCTGTAGATCGAGTCGATCAGGTCGGCCCAGCCGCTCAGTGCGGCGACCGCCTTGATCCGCGGGTCGTGCCCGGCCGCCAGCAGGCTGATGCCCGCCCCGTAGGAGACGCCGCCCATGCCGACGCGGTCCGGGTCGGCGGCGGTGTGCTCCAGCGCCCAGTCGATGACGGCGGAGGCGTCCGCGATGTCCGGCGGGCCCGCCACCTCGATCCTCCCGCCGGAGCGCCAGAACCCGCGCGAGGTGTAACTCACCACGACATAGCCGGAGTCGGCGAGCTTCTGGGCCTGCGCCAGATACTCGATCTGCGGCATCGCCCAGCTCGTCGGGAAGACGATGAGGGGGTATGCGGCTCCGGTGGAGGCGCCGGCCGGGGAGAACACATTGCCCTTGAGCGTGATGCCCCCGGACCCGGGGATGTCGTGGAACGTCAGATCCCCGGCCGCCGTGCTCGCGGGCGCGGTGAGAGGGGCGGGGGCGGCGGCCGCCGGGGGCGCGGCGACGAGCGCGCCCCCGGCGAACAGGGCGACGGCGGTGGTGATCGAAGCGGTGGTGCGCAGTGCCGGTTTCGGACGTACCACGGGTCACTCCTCACGCGTGTCAGTGCAAAGTGACCCGACGGTAACCCCGGATGTTTACCCCTGGTAACTACTCGTCGTGTTGCGCGAAGGTAACGATTGTTGGACGTGACGTCAGTAGCGGCGCCGGTGCGGCACGGGCGCCACCGGGTCACTTCAGGGCGCTCTTGGCCTGCCAGTCGGCCCACGAGACGTTCCAGGCGCCGTAGCCGTTGCCCTCGGCGACCGTGCCCTTGGCCTCGGCGCCGGTCATCTCGAACGGGTCGCCCACGCGCACCTGCCCGTACAGCGCGGCGGCGTCCGCGTCGCTCATCCCGACGCAGCCGGAGCTCCGATTGGCCCGGCCGAAGACGCCCGCGTTCCAGGGCGCCGCGTGCGCGTACATCCCCGACCAGGTCAGCCGCATCGAGTAGTCGACCATCTTGTCGTAGGCGTCGCCGAGCCCCACGGTCTCCGAGCGCATGTTGATGGTGCCCTCCTTCGACATCAGGACCGCGGTGCCCCGCCAGGACGCCTTCTCGCCGCCGGGGGTGCCCGCCGACATCGGGATGTCCATGACCTGCTTGCCGTCCCGGTGCAGGGCGAGCCGGTGGCCGTCCAGGTCGACCTTGACCACCTGGGCGGCCCCGATGGTGAACGCCGTGGCGTAGTCGCGGACGAACCAGCCGCCGTCCGCTCCCGAGTCGACGCCGTTCAACTGCGCGTCCAGGGTGACCTTCGTGCCCGGCTTCCAGTACTCCTCGGGCCGCCAGTCGACGCGGTCCTTCCCCGAGTAGTCCTTCAGCCACCCCCAGGAACCCTCGGTCTCGTTCGACGTCGAGACCTTCAGGGCCCTCTCCACCGCCGCCTTGTCCTTCACCGGGTGGTCGAAAACGACGGACAGCGGCTGCGCGATGCCCACGGTCGTGTTCCTGCCCGGAGCCAGGAGGAGCTTGTTGACCTTCTCGGCCTCGGCGGTGGCGAACGACGCCCGGTCGCTGCCGCCGTCCGCGTCCGTCGCCTCGACGGTGTACGCGGTGCCCGGCGCGGCGACCCGGTCGGATGTCCAGGTCCGGCCGTCGGCGGATATCCTCCCGGCGAGCGGGCCGCCCCCCTCCGCCGTCACCGACACGGCCTTGAGCTTCCCGCGCGCCAGCTTCACCTTCACCGGCTCCCCGGGCGCGGCGGCCTCGCCCCGGAGGTTCACCGTGATGCCGGTGTCGGGGGCCTTGCCGTCCCCGCTCACCTCGGCGGAGCCCGATGCGCCGCCCGAACAGGCGGTGAGCGCGGCGGCGAGCAGCGCCGCGGAGCCGGTCAGGGCGAACCGGCTGCTGCGGCCGGCCGGGGCGGAACGACGGATGCGCGGGCGTGCGGAACTCACGGAAAGACCTCCAGGGCTGGGTGCTCAGCAGGCAAGAGGTAGGTCACCCGTGCCGGGTTCCTTCCGGACGCCGGAAATTCCGGCCGCGGCCCGGCCGGGTCCGACCGCGTCGCCGAGGCGGTCCGGTCAGCTGCCCGCCCGGTGCGAGGCGGGTGTGCTGGGGGCGGGCGACTGGGCCTCGCGGGTCACGTCGCCGACCAGTTCGACCACGTCGGGGCCGTACGCCTGCGAGTTGACGACCTTCAGCAGCAGGCAGAACGACTTGTTCCCGTGCTTGCGGCGCAGCTTGTCGTGGTTGCGGGCGACGTAGCGGGTGGCCGCCTGGTTGGTGATGGCGCGCTGACCGCAGAACAGGAAGACCGGGCGCGCCTCCTGACCGCCCGTCAGGCGGGCCAGCAGGACGTACTCCGAGGTGCCCGGCTCCATCCGGTAGCGCTCCGAGCCGACCTGGAACGCCACCCGGTCCGGCCCAGGGTCCTGCTCGACGTTGATCCGCACCCCGGGCAGCAGGGTCCGCAGGTGTGCCGCCATCCGCTGGTTGGACGTCGGGCCGCCGACGCAGTACTCCGTACGCTCCCCGAATCCCTGCTGCGCCGTGTCGTGGGTGACGATCTGCGCGTGGGCCCCGCAGTCCTTGATGAGCGCGGAGAGTTCGAGCAGGGCGAACGCGTCGTGCCGGTGCACCGCCCCCTCGGCGCCCGCGTAGCGGTTGACGACCAGCAGGCACTCGGAGTTGGCCGGCAGCCCGAAGAAGGCCTGCTTGCGGCGGAGCCCCCGCCGCCAGAGATAGGTGCGCGCGAGCCAGCCCAGCGAAGCACTGATCCCGGCTGCTATCACGCCCAGCACGATGTTGCGCACGTCGTCCGTCATGGGCGCGCATGGTACCGGTCATTCGGGTATCCGTTCGAGGCGGTCCTGACGGTCCGGGTTTCCCGGGGCTACCCTGCGGCGGAGATCCGTTGACTGGAGGTACGTATGCGCCGTTCCGTCGTCCGGAACACATCACTGCTGGCCTTAATCGCCCTGGCCGCCTCCGTCGGTGCCGCCGCTCCGGCGACCTCGGCGGCCACCGGTACACCCCGCCCCGCGCCGTCCAAGTCCCCGGTGGCGGTGGGCCACGGGGGAGCGGTCGCCAGCGTCGACGCGGACGCCTCGGCCGCCGGGATCGAGGTGCTGCGCAGGGGCGGCAACGCGGTGGACGCGGCCGTGGCCACCGCGGCGGCACTCGGCGTGACGGAGCCCTACTCGGCCGGGATCGGCGGCGGAGGCTACTTCGTCCACTACGACGCGAAGACACGCCAGGTGCGGACCATCGACGGCCGCGAGACCGCCCCGCGCAGCGCGGACGCCTCGCTGTTCCTGGAGGACGGCAGGCCGATCCCGTTCGCGGAGGGGGTGACCAGCGGCCTCGGCGTCGGCACGCCCGGCACCCCGGCCACCTGGGAGAAGGCGCTGGACACGTGGGGCAGCAAGCCCCTGCGTACGCTGCTGGAGCCGGCCGGACGTCTGGCCCGCGACGGCTTCGTCGTCGACGGCACCTTCCGCTCGCAGACGGCCGCCAACCAGGACCGCTTCGCCGACTTCCCGGCCTCCGCGGAGCTCTTCCTCCCCGGCGGCGAACTCCCCGTCGTGGGATCGGTGTTCAAGAACCCCGATCTGGCGCGTACGTACGAGAAGCTCGGCCGCGAGGGCGTCGGCGCGCTGTACCGGGGCCCGCTGGCCGACGACATCGTCCGTACGGTGCGCAAGCCGCCCGTCGACCCGGACGCCACCCGGGTCGTCCGCCCCGGCGACCTGACCCGCGAGGACCTGGCCTCCTACCGGACCCTGCGCCAGGGCCCGACCAGGGTGAACTACCGGGGGCTCGACGTCTACGGCATGGCACCCTCCTCGTCCGGCGGCACCACGGTCGGCGAGGCCCTCAACATCCTGGAGGCCACCGACCTCTCCCGGGCCGGGCAGACCCCTTACCTCCACCGGCTCATCGAGGCGAGCCGGATCGCGTTCGCCGACCGGGGCCGCTGGGTCGGTGACCCCGCCTTCGAGGACGTACCGACGAAGGAGCTGCTGAGCCGGAGGTTCGCGCACGCCCGGGAGTGCCTGATCCGCGACGACCAGGCGCTGACCAGCCCCCTGGCGCCGGGCGACCCCCGGAACCCGGAGCGGTGCGCCGGCGTCGGCACGGCCGTGCCGACGCCGTACGAGGGCGAGAACACCACCCACCTGACGACGGCCGACAAGTGGGGCAACGTCGTCGCCTACACCCTGACGATCGAGTCCACCGGCGGCAGCGCCATCACCGTGCCCGGACGCGGCTTCCTGCTCAACAACGAGCTGACCGACTTCTCCTTCGCCCCCGCCGACCCCGCGGTCCACGACCCGAACCTGCCGGGGCCGGGCAAGCGGCCGCGCTCGTCGATGTCGCCGACCATCGTGCTGCAGCACGGCAGGCCGGTGCTCGCCCTCGGCTCGCCCGGCGGGGCCACGATCATCACGACCGTGCTCCAGACGCTCACCGGACACCTGGACCGGGGGCTCCCGCTGGTCGACGCGATCGCCGCGCCGCGCGCCAGCCAGCGCAACGCGCCGGCCACCGACATCGAGCCGGACCTGTGGGACAGCCCGGTCCGCGCGGAGCTGGAGGAGCTCGGCCACGCCTTCCGGCTGAACCCGGAGATCGGCGCCGCCACCGGGGTGCAGAGGCTGCCCGACGGCCGCTGGCTGGCGGCGGCGGAAAAGGTGCGCCGGGGTGGAGGCTCGGCCATGGTGGTGCATCCGGGCCGCGGGCACTGAGCCAGGAGGGGCGCGCCGCCGGGACACCGTCGCCAAGGGGCCCGACCGGGCTCTCCTACGGGAAGGGTCCTTCCGCACCATGCGCACCCGCATGCTCGCCCTGACATCCGCCGCCTGCGGCGCCGCGCTCCTCGCAGCGGCGGCGCTGCCCGCGTCCGCTTCCGCCTCCGGCCGGGAAGCGGACGCGGGGGCGGACGAGGTGACCGCCGCCGCACTGCTCGCCGAGGTGCGCGCCTGCTCCCGGATCTCGAAGGGGAAGTACCGCACCGACAGCGGCAGTGCGAGGGCCACGGTCCCGGTCTGCGGAACGCGGGACGCCGTGTTCTGGAAGGCGGACATGGACATCGACTGCGACGGCCGGAAGACCCGGGCCTGCAACCGGAAGACCGATCCGTACTACCTGCCGGAGACCGCGTTCCAGAGCTCCCGCGGCGAACCCCTCGACTCGGCCGCCCTGCCCCATGTGGTCGTACCGGGCCCGAGCAAGGTGTGGGACTACCGGAAGTCGGGGCTCACGGGCGGCAGCGTCGTGGCGGTCGTGTACCGGGACCGGGTGCGGTACGGCGTGATCGGCGACACCGGCCCCGCGGGCATCATCGGGGAGGCGTCGTACGCCATGGCGAGGTCGCTGGGCATCGACCCCGACCCGGCGACCGGGGGCGCCGAGTCCGGCGTCACCTACATCGCCTTCAAGAACTCCCGCGTCTCCCCGATCGAGAGCCGCGCACGGGCGCAGAGCCGGGGAGCGGCGCTGGCCAGGGAGTTCGTCGGGCGCCCGTAGTCCGGATCCGGGCCGCCCGGACGGCCGACAACGGTTCGTGCGGCCCGGCCCGTACGGCCGGGGCGACCGCACGGGACCGTCCGCAGGCCGCGGACCGTCCGCGCGGGGCGCTCAGAGTGCGGTCAGGACCCGCGGGCCGTCATGGGTGACGGCCACCGTGTGCTCGGCGTGCGAGGCCCGGCTGCCGTCCGTCGTCCGCAGCGTCCAGCCGTCCTCGTCGTGGCGGAACGCGTCGAGGCCCCCGGCGAGCAGCATCGGCTCGATGGCCAGCACCATGCCGTGCCGCAGCACCATGCCCCGCCCCGGCCGTCCCTCGTTCGGCACGGGCGGGTCCTCGTGCATGGACCGGCCGATGCCGTGGCCGCCGTAGCCCTCCAGGATGCCGTAGCCCGCGTCGCGGCAGACCGTGCCGATCGCGTGGGCGACGTCGCCGATCCGGCTGCCGGCCACGGCCGCGCCGATCCCGGCCGCCAGCGCCTCGTTCGCGGTGGCGATGAGCCGGGTGTCCTCCGGCCGGGCCTCACCCACGGTGAAGCTGATCGCCGAGTCACCGGCCCAGCCGTCGAGGAGGGCTCCCGCGTCCACGCTGACCAGGTCGCCGTCCCGCAGGGGTTCGGCGGACGGGATGCCGTGCACGACCGCGTCGTTGACCGAGACGCAGATGACGGCCGGGAACGGGGTGGGCGCGAAGTGGGGCTGGTAGTTCAGGAAGGGGGAGGCCGCTCCGGCCCTGTCCAGCACCTCGCGGGCGGCCTCGTCCAGCCGGCGTGGCGTCACGCCGACCGCGGCCGCCTCCCGGGCCCGGGTCAGCATCTGCGCGACGACCCGGCCGGCCTCGCGCATCGCGTCGATCTGTGTGTCCGTCTTGATGTGCACCATGCCCATTACTATACCGGTCGAAGCGGTATAGTAATGACGGTATAGAAATGGCAGGCCGTAGTAGGATGGGCGCATGGTCCGTACCCCTCTCACCCCGGAAGAGCGCCTGCGCGGCGAACGGCTCGGCGCCCTGCTCCGCGCGGCGCGCGGGGAGCGCAGCATGGCCGCCGTCGCGGCGAGCGCCGGAATCTCCGCGGAGACCCTCCGCAAGATCGAGACCGGCCGCGCCCCCACCCCGGCCTTCTTCACCGTGGCCGCTCTCGCCGGTGCGCTGGGCCTCTCCCTGGACGAGATCCTCGGCCGCTGCGCGGCGGAGCCGGCCGTGGCGCGGGCCGCGGCGCCGTTGACCGCTTAGGGGAGTGCCAATCCGGGTGCCCTGGGTGTACCGCCCCTGCGGGCCGACGCTTCCCGGCAGGTCGGCGGCCGTCACCAGCAGGGCGTAGGGTCACGCCCGTGACTCTCCAGGACTTCGCGCGCAGCGAGTACATCAGCCTGACCACGTACCGGAAGGACGGCACACCCGTCGCCACGCCCGTCTGGGCCGCCGCCGAGGGGGACGTGCTGTACGTCTGGACCCGCACCGACTCGTGGAAGGTGAAGCGGCTCCGCAGCAACGCCACAGTCGTCGTCACCGTCTGCGACGTGCGCGGCAGGATCGCCGAGGGGGCTCCCAGCGCGGAGGGCACGGCCCGGCTACTCGACGAGGACGGCACCCGCGCGGCGCGCAAGCTGCTGGCCCGCAAGTACACCTGGAAGTTCTGGCTCGTCGACTGGCCCGCCACCGTCGCCCGGCTCGGCAAGCGGCCGCACACCGGGATCGCCATCACCTTCTGATCCCGGGGGCGCCCTCCGGCGGCCGCGCTCCCACCGCAGCGTGCCCGAAAGCCGCGCGTAGCCGCCCTGTAACACGACTGCGGTCGAATGCCTCCGGACTGGAAGGCTCCAGTCGACGGTCGGCGGTCGGCGAGGGCGAAGATGACGGTGCATCAGCAGGCTTACGAAGTCGGGGCGTTCGCGCAGTACCTGCGGGATCTGGTGGCCCGCCTGGATCCCGGGCGGGGGTGGTACGGGGTCTTCGCCCGGCGTGATCCGGCGGGCATGCGATCCTGCCTCGACGGGGTGGAGATCCCGCCCTGGGACGTGGTGGAGTCGCTGCTCGCGGACCTGGCGGCCGTGCACGGCGCCCGGTTCGCCGAGCAGGTCTCGGTCCGCGCCGCCGCGCTCTACTCCGCGTCCGCCGCCGCCCACGACCGGCGGCCCGGCGGGCGCCAGGAGCTCGTCCACCGGCTGGAGTTGATGGTCCGCGAGCAGGACCGGGCGGCGGAGCGCCTGCGCGGCGCGGGGCCCGGCGGCCCGGACCCGGCCGAACCGGAAGCGCTGGCCTGGGCCCGCGACGACCACCAACGGGCCACCGCGCGCTGTGCGGAGCTGCGCAAGCGGCTGGCGGCGGTGGCGGCGCCCGAGGGCTGGTTCCGGGCGGAGGGCGGCGAGGAGCGGAGCGCGGGAGGGCGCGGGGCGGACGGAGCTGTGGTCTCCGGCGGCGCCGGGGTGCGCGGAGTTCCGCGGCCGCGCGCCGAGACCGGGGCGCGGTGGCCGGCTCCCCGCACCATCAGCCGCCCGGCGCCGAGCACGAACCGTGGACCGCCACCGCGGCCCGGGACCCCACGCGCCGGACGCCCACGCGCCGGACGCCCACGCGCCGGACGCCCACGCGCCGGACGCCCACGCCCCCGACACGCACGCGCGGGACGGCCGCGCCGCGGACGTCCACGGCCCCGACACCCACGCGCTAAACGTCCCCGCCCGGGATGCCCCCGCTCCGAACGCGCCTGTGTACGACGCGCCCGCCCACGACGCCCCGCCGAGGGCTCCGGGGCCACCGAACCGCGCGGGGCCGCCGGACCGCACGGGGGCGCCGAACCGCACGTGGCCGCCGAGTCGCGCGGAACCGTCGAGCCCTCCGCCGGTGGGGGCGCCGCCGTCCCCGCGCCTCGGCGCACCAAGCCCCGGGGCGCCCGGTTCGCCGGTCTGGACGTCGACGAAGAGGCGTCCGGATACGCCCCCTCCCCGCTGCCCGCGCTCCCCGAGCCCGAACGCTCCGGCGCGCCCGTCCCGCGCGGCGCCCGCTTCGGCGGGGCGGCGGACGAGGTGGAGCACCGCAGAGGGCAGGCAGGTCACGGAGACCACGAAGGTCAGGGAGGCCGGGGCCGGGGCCGGGGTCGCGCCGGGCGGGACCGGGGCGCGGACGGGGCGCCCGGTCCGGCCGTCCCGGACCCGGCCGCAGGACAGGCCGTCGCCGGGGCCGTGGCCGAGCTGGTCCGGCTGCGCGCCGAGGGCCGCAGCGGCGAGGCGCACGTCGTGCTCTGCGAGGTCGCGGCCTGGCCCGCCCCCCGGCTGCCGCTGCTCGCCCTCGCCCTGCACCGCGCCGGCCTCGCCGCCGACTGGACGACCCTGCTCTGGGAAGTGTCCTCGCTCCCGCCCGCCGGATTCGCCGCCGCGGCGGGTGCGCTGGCCGCCGCCGGGCGGGAGGCGGACTGCGGGCTGCTCCTGCGCCAGGGCGTGGCCCGGCCCGCCGCCGAGGTGGCCGATGCGGCACTCGCCCTGGACGGTGCGGGCCGCGAGGACCGGGCGCGGGACCTGCTCGGCGCCTTCGTCCGCGTACACACTCCGCAGGAAGCCGCCGGACTCGCCCCGGCAGGCGGGACCCGCCTGCTTCCGCTCCTGATGGCCGGGGCCCGCGAGGTGTCGGTGGAAGCCGAATGGGACCTGGTCCACGCGCTGCGGGTGGCGGGCGTTCCCGGGGTCTGAGGCCCCGGGAACGCCGCCGACGACCGGATCGTGTCCGTTGTGGACCGGTCGGGTGCGAAACATGATCGACTCCGCCGGTTCACGGCGATGGTCTTGCCCCGCCGGACGGAGGGGCTTACGTTCTCCATCCATGCACCGATCTACGTGCGTAGAGAACGCGTGCAGGCTCTCTGACGCCGCGTCGAAGGAGCAGCTCATGTCCCACGTCGTACGCGCCGCACTCGTCCAGGCGACCTGGACCGGCGACACCGAATCGATGATCGCCAAGCACGAGGAGCACGCGCGCGAGGCCGCCCGCCAGGGGGCGAAGATCATCGGCTTCCAGGAGGTGTTCAACGCCCCCTACTTCTGCCAGGTCCAGGAGCCCGAGCACTACCGCTGGGCCGAGCCGGTCCCGGACGGGCCGACCGTCAAGCGCATGCAGGACCTCGCCCGGGAGACCGGCATGGTCATCGTCGTCCCGGTCTTCGAGATCGAGCAGTCCGGCTTCTACTACAACACCGCGGCCGTGATCGACGCCGACGGCTCCTACCTCGGAAAGTACCGCAAGCATCACATCCCGCAGGTCAAGGGGTTCTGGGAGAAGTACTACTTCAAGCCCGGCAACGCCGGCTGGCCGGTCTTCGACACCGCCGTCGGCAAGGTCGGCGTCTACATCTGCTACGACCGGCACTTCCCCGAGGGCTGGCGGCAACTCGGACTCGGCGGAGCCCAGTTGGTGTACAACCCGTCGGCAACCTCGCGCGGGCTCTCCAGTCATCTCTGGCAGCTGGAGCAGCCGGCCTCCGCCGTCGCCAACGAGTACTTCGTCGCCGCGATCAACCGCGTCGGCCGAGAGGAGTACGGCGACAACGACTTCTACGGCACGAGTTACTTCGTCGACCCGCGCGGCCAGTTCGTCGGGGAGGTCGCCAGCGACAAGGAGGAGGAACTCGTCGTCCGCGACCTGGACTTCGACCTGATCGAGGAGGTCCGTACCCAGTGGGCCTTCTACCGGGACCGACGGCCCGACGCCTACGACGGGCTGGTGGAGCCGTGAGCGGACTGTACGAGCGCCATCTCGCCGTCAGCCCCGAGTGGCTGGCCCTCTACTACCGCCACCCCGTCGAACTCACCCACGGCGAGGGCCGCCACGTCTGGGACGCCGACGGCAACCGCTATCTCGACTTCTTCGGCGGCATCCTCACCACCATGACCGCTCACGCACTGCCCGAGGTGACCAAGGCGGTCGCCGAGCAGGCCGGGCGGATCATCCACTCCTCCACGCTCTACCTCAACCGTCCGATGGTGGAGATGGCCGAGCGGATCGCCACCCTCTCCGGTATCCCGGACGCCCGGGTCTTCTTCACCACCTCCGGTACCGAGGCCAACGACACCGCCCTCCTGCTCGCCACCGCGTACCGCGGGTCCAACCAGATCCTCGCGATGCGCAACAGCTACCACGGCCGGTCGTTCTCCACCGTCTCGATCACCGGCAACCAGGCCTGGTCGCCCACCAGTCTGTCCCCGCTCCAGACGCTGTACGTCCACGGCGGCGTCCGTTCCCGGGGCCCGTACGCCGAGTTGAGCGACGAGGCGTTCATCCGGGCCTGCGTCGCCGACCTGGAGGACCTCCTCGGCCACACCCGCAACCCGGCAGCCCTGATCGCCGAACCCATCCAGGGCGTCGGCGGATTCACCTCCCCGCCCGACGGCCTGTTCGCCGCGTTCCGCGAAGTCCTCGACCGGCACGGGGTGTTGTGGATCTCCGACGAGGTGCAGACGGGCTGGGGCCGGACCGGTGAGCACTTCTGGGGGTGGCAGGCGCACGCCGAGCACGGGCCGCCGGACATCCTCACCTTCGCCAAGGGGATCGGCAACGGCATGTCGGTGGGGGGAGTGGTGGCCCGCGCCGAGGTGATGAACTGCCTCGACGCCAACTCCATCTCCACCTTCGGCGGTTCACCGGTCACCATGGCGGCCTCGCTCGCCAACCTCTCGTACCTCCTGGAACACGACCTCCAGGGCAACGCCCGGCGCGTCGGCGGACTCCTCATCGAACGGCTGCGGTCCATCGCCGCCGCTTCTCCCGCCGTACGCGAAGTGCGCGGCCGTGGACTGATGATCGGCATCGAGCTGGTCAGGCCCGGCACCGACGAGGCGGACCCGCAGGCCGCCGCGGCCGTCCTCGAAGCGGCCCGCGCGGGCGGGCTCCTCATCGGCAAGGGCGGCGGCCACGACACCAGTGTGCTGCGCATCGCCCCGCCGCTGACCCTGACCGTCGCCGAGGCCGAGGAAGGCGCGGCGATCCTCGCGGACGCCCTCCACGCGGCGGGCTGAGACCCGCCCCGCCGGCCCGTACGCACTCGAACCGCGCGGGGCCGCCCCGGCGCCGGGCCCACCGGTCCGGCGCGGGGGCGCCCCGAGTTGAGGAGAACCCATGAGTCGCACCGTCATCCACGGTGGTCTGGTCATCACCGCGTCCGACGAGATCCACGCCGACGTGCTCGTCGAGGGCGGCCGTGTCGTCGCGCTCGCCGCCCACGGAACCGAGGCCGCCGAGAGCTGGAGCGCCGACCGCAGGATCGACGCGACGGGCAAGTACGTCATCCCGGGCGGTGTCGACGGGCACACCCACATGGAGATGCCGTTCGGCGGAACGTACGCGGCCGACACCTTCGAGACCGGCACCCGCGCCGCCGCCTGGGGCGGCACGACCACCATCGTCGACTTCGCCGTCCAGAGCGTGGGCAAGTCCCTGCGCGAAGGGCTCGACGCCTGGTACGCCAAGGCCGACGGCAACTGCGCCGTCGACTACGCCTTCCACATGATCCTCGCGGACGTGAACCCGTCCTCGCTCAAGGAGATGGACCGCCTCGTCTCCGAAGGTGTGACCTCCTTCAAACTGTTCATGGCCTACCCCGGGGTCTTCTACTCCGACGACGGACAGATCCTGCGCGCCATGCAACAGGCCTCCGGCAACGGCGGGTTGATCATGATGCACGCCGAGAACGGCATCGCCATCGACGTCCTGGTCGAACAGGCCCTCGCCGCCGGGCACACCGACCCCCGCTACCACGGCGACGTCCGCAAGGTCGCCCTGGAGGCCGAGGCCACCCACCGCGCCGTCCAGCTCGCCAGGGTCGCCGGATCCCCCCTCTACGTCGTCCACGTCTCCGCCGACGAGGCCGTTCAGGAGATCGCCGCGGCCCGCCACAAGGGTCTGCCCGTCTTCGGCGAGACCTGCCCGCAGTATCTGTTCCTGTCCACCGACAACCTCGCCGAGCCCGGCTTCGAGGGCGCCAAATACGTCTGCTCCACCCCGCTGCGCCCCAAGGAGCACCAGGAGACCCTGTGGCGGGGCCTGCGCAACAACGAACTCCAGGTCGTCTCCACCGACCACTGCCCGTTCTGCTTCTCCGGGCAGAAGGAGATGGGCCGGGGCGACTTCTCCAAGATCCCCAACGGCATGCCGGGCGTCGAGCACCGCATGGACCTGCTGCACCAGGCCGTCGTGGACGGACACATCACCCGCCGCCGCTGGATCGAGATCGCCTGCGCCTCCCCGGCCCGGATGTTCGGCCTCTACCCGAAGAAGGGCACTATCGCCCCGGGCGCCGACGCCGACATCGTCATCTACGACCCGGAAGCCGAACACACGCTCTCCGCCGAGACCCACCACATGAACGTCGACTACTCGGCGTACGAGGGCAAACGCATCACCGGCCAGGTCGAGACCGTGCTCTCGCGCGGCGAAGTCGTCATCGACGGACGGAAGTTCACCGGACGCTCCGGCCACGGCAGCTACACCCCCCGCGCCACCTGTCAGTACCTCGACTAGGAGATCCCGCCATGGACTTCGGCCTCGTCCTCCAGACGGACCCGCCCGCCTCCGCCGTCGTCGGCCTGATGCGGCGCGCCGAACGCAACGGGTTCCGCTACGGCTGGACCTTCGACTCGGCGGTGCTCTGGCAGGAGCCGTTCGTCATCTACAGCCGCATCCTGGAGCACACGGAGAAGCTGACCGTGGGCCCGATGGTCACCAACCCCGGCACCCGCACCTGGGAGGTCACCGCCTCCACCTTCGCCACCCTGAACGACATGTACGGCAACCGCACCGTCTGCGGCATCGGGCGCGGCGACTCCGCGATGCGCGTCGCGGGCCGCCGGCCCAACACCCTGGCCCGCCTCGGCGAGGCCATCGACGTCATCCGGGACCTCGCCGAGGGCAGGGAGGCGACGGTCGACGGGCAGCCGGTGCAGATCCCCTGGGTGAAGGACGGGCGGCTGCCCGTGTGGATGGCGGCGTACGGACCCAAGGCCCTGGCGCTCGCCGGGCAGAAGGCCGACGGCTTCATCCTCCAGCTCGCCGACCCCTTCCTCACCGAGTGGATGATCAAGGCGGTACGGGACGCGGCGGCCGACGCCGGACGCGACCCCGACTCCGTCACCATCTGCGTCGCGGCTCCCGCCTACGTCGGCGACGACCTCGACCACGCCCGGGAGCAGTGCCGCTGGTTCGGCGGGATGGTCGGCAACCACGTCGCGGACCTGGTCGCCCGCTACGGCGAGCACTCGGGGATGGTGCCGGAGGAGCTGACCGCCTACATCGCCGGCCGCTCCGGCTACGACTACAGCCACCACGGCCGCACCGGAAACCCGGACACCGCCTTCGTCCCCGACGAGATCGTCGACCGGTTCTGCCTGCTGGGCCCCGCCGAGGCGCACATCGAGAAGCTCCGGGCGCTGCGGGACATGGGCGTCGACCAGTTCGCCGTCTACAACATGCACGACGCCCGGGAGGCGACCATCGACGCCTACGGGGCCGAGATCATCCCCGCCCTGACCGCCTGACCCCCGCCCTCCGACCCGCTGCGTCCCGCCCCGGCCCCGAGGCTGCCTGCCCGTACGCGCCCCGCTCTCCGCCCCACTGCCTGCCCGGGGCGCCCCGCTCTCCGACCCCGTTGCCCGTCCGTACGCACCGTGCCCGCATCGCCCCGTACGCACCGCGCCCGCATCGCCCCGTACGCGCCCCGCCCGCATCGCCCCGCACGGCACCGCTCCCGAGCGAAGGGCTCCACCGTCATGACCGCCACCGTCCCGCCCACCCCTCCGCCCCCGGACGCGATACCCGCGCCCGCCGCCCCGTCCGGCCGCGTCGAACTCGCCCCCGGACAGCTCCCCGACGACCCCCGCTTCACCAACGACGACCTGCTGCCCGTCCCCGTGGAGCGGCGCACCTGGACGACGTACAACTTCGCGGCCCTGTGGATCGGCATGGCCCACAACATCCCGTCCTGGCTGCTCGCCTCCGGCCTGGTGGCGCTCGGCATGGACTGGAAGCAGGCCGTGTTCACCATCGCCCTCGCCAATGTGATCGTGCTGGCCCCGATGCTGCTGACCGGCCACGCCGGCCCCAAGTACGGCATCCCCTTCCCCGTCCTGGCCCGCGCCTCCTTCGGGCTGCGCGGCGCCAATCTGCCCGCCCTGATCCGGGCCGCCGTCGCCTGCGCGTGGTTCGGCATCCAGACCTGGATCGGCGGCGTCGGCATCTTCACGCTCCTCGGCAAGATCTTCGGCGGCTGGTCCGGCGCCGCGGAGATCGGCGGGCAGCCCTGGACGCTCTGGCTCTGCTTCGTCCTCTTCTGGGCCCTCGAACTGGCCATCATCCACCGGGGAATGGACACCCTGCGCCGCTTCGAGAACTGGGCGGCGCCGTTCGTCCTGGTCGGCGCGGTCGTGCTGCTCGTCTGGGTCGCCGCCCAGGCGGGCGGCTTCGGTCCGCTGCTGGACCAGCCGTCCGCCCTCGGCTGGGGCGCCGACTTCTGGCCGGTCTTCTTCCCCTCGCTGATGGGCATGATCGCCTTCTGGTCGACGCTCTCCCTCAACATCCCCGACTTCACCCGCTTCGGCGCGGGCCAACGCGCCCAGGTCCGGGGCCAGGCGCTCGGGCTGCCGACCACGATGACCTTCTTCGCCCTGCTCTCCGTCTTCGTCACCTCCGGTTCGCAGGCGGTGTACGGGGTGGCCCTCTGGGACCCGGTCCAGCTCGTCGCCCGGACCGACAACGTCTTCGGCCTCGTCTTCGGCCTGGTCACGGTGCTGATCGCGACGATCTCGGTGAACATCGCGGCGAACGTGGTCTCACCCGCGTACGACCTGGCGAACCTCGCGCCGAAGCGCATCAGCTTCCGGACCGGGGCGCTGATCACCGGGGTGATCGGGGTCGTCATCATGCCGTGGAAGCTCACCGAGACGCCCGAGCTGTACATCTTCACCTGGCTGGGCCTGGTCGGCGGCCTGCTCGGTACGGTGGCGGGCATCCTGATCGCCGACTACTGGATCGTCCGCCGCACCGTCCTCGACCTGCCCGACCTCTACCGGCCGGGCGGCCGGTACTGGTACCGGAACGGCTGGAACTGGCGGGCGGTGGCGGCCTTCGCGGCCGGCGGCGTCCTGGCGGTGGGCGGGTCGCACTCGGCGCCGGGCAAGGGCCCGTTCCCCGCCGACGGCCTGATCCCGTTCCTGAAGCCGCTGGCCGACTACGGCTGGGCGGTCGGGCTCGTCTCCTCGCTGCTGCTGTACGTGGCGCTGAGCCGCCGGGAGCGTCCGGCGGCCGGCTGAGGAAGGGTGCCCGCACCGGCGTTCGGCGACCCGGCCCGCTACACCGGTGAGACGCTGCGGCCCAGCAGGGCGGTGATGTCCACCGTCTCGTCCGCCGGGGGAGTCGCCGTGGGCACCGGCCGGTCGAACCCGGAGAAGTCCACGGTCCCTTCCCCACCGCCGCCGCGCACGGTGATCCGGACCGGGTACGGGGTGCCCTCGGCGGCGACGTAGACCGTCAGGCGCTCCCCGCCCTCGGCCCGGGTCACCGGGACGGCCGGCCCGCCGTTCACCTCGGTCCGCGCGCCCTTCGTCAGCCCGTCGGCATCGGGGGCGTCGGCGTTGTCCGTCATCAGCTCGTGGAACGTGTCCAGGTCGCAGACCCCGGTCACCTCCAGCAGCCGGGTGTCGTCGGCCGAAGTCTTCATGTAGCGGCCGTCGAGGATCGCGTCGAAGGCGGAACCGCCGATCGGCACATGGGTGTTCCAGAAGGCGGCGTCCGGCTTCAGCCAGACGTCGTCGCCGCGCTTCACGATCTCCACCGAACCGTCGTCCCCCATGTCGACACCGCCCGCGCAGTTCCCCTCTCGGTCCAGGGTGAGGTCGATGCTGATGTCCTCGCCGGTCCCGTCGACGCTGCCGTGCGCACTCAGATGCAGGGACCGGGCGTCGACCAGGGCATCGCGGGCGCGTTCGGTGATCTCCTCGGCGGGGAGTGTGTCGATGTCGTCGTCAGCCTGCGCGAGACTGCCACCCGTCACGGTGAGAACGACGGCCGCCGCACCCGCGGCCGCCCCGGCGGCCCATCGGTGTCCGCTCACGTCGCCTCCTCGAAAAGGCCCCGGTCAGGGCATACGAGCCAGCAGGACCGGCATGTCCGAGCGTACGCCGGGAGAGGGGGCGCCGCCCGGCGCGTGCACGGAGAGTGAAGCGCCACGGTGTTTTCGGACACGGAGCGTGGGCAGAGCTGCGGTGATCCCGCCCGGGGTCAGGAACGTGCGCAGCACGAAGGAGGCCCATCGATGAACCGGTTCACGGGGACGAGGAGCAAGGGGTCCGCCGCGGTGGGGAGGCGCTCTCGGACCGCCTTGCGAGCGCTCGCCGCCGCGGCGACGGGGGCCGCGCTCGCGGTGTCGGTCACCTCGGCGACCGCGACGGCCGCCCCGGCCGCGATCCCGCCCGGCCTGTCCTGCCACACCGGCAAGCACGCCGTCGACGACTACACGGGCTTCGCGCTCTGCCGCAACGACGGCAGTCGGACACAGACCTTCTGGGTCCATCTCGTGTGCGGCTGGTCCCCGGACGTCGACGGCAACCGCGTCACGCTCAGGCCCGGCGAGTCCGGCCAGTCCACCGCCCACTGCGGGAGCCTCGGCACCGGTATCGGCGAGATCCACGTACGCCCGTGATCCCGGAGCGGTGAGAACCCGCGCCGAGTGCCGCACCGGCCGTCCCCACCCGCAACGGCGGGAGCGGTCCGAACGGTTGAGCGTGCCGCCTCCCCTCGTTACCCTCCAGTACGTACGTGGGGGTGCAGCCGGGACCACCGGACGGCCCCGCGACACGAGGGAGGCGGCAGGCCCATGTCCTCAGCGGAGCCCACCGAAGCGGAGCCCACCGAGGCGGGTGCCCCGGAGCGGACCGCCCCGGCCGCGGGGCGCTCCGGCCGCGCCCCGCGCGGCGGCCCCGGACCCGTCACCGCTCCCGGGGCTCGCCGAGAGCGCCCGCCGGCTCGCCGACGCCGCCACCACCTCCACGGCCCTCGTGGCCGACGCCCTCGTCCGGATCGAGGCCACACAGCCCACCCTCAACGCCTTCCGCCACCTGCGGGCCGAGGCTGCCCTCGCCGAGGCGGCGGAGGCCGACCGGAGGCTCGCGGCGGGGGAGCGGCTGCCGCTCCTGGGCGTGCCGGTCGCCGTCAAGGACGACACCGATGTGGCGGGCCTGCCCACACACTTCGGCTGCGACGGCGACCTGCCCCCGGTCGCGTCCGACAGCGAGGCGGTGCGCCGGCTGCGCGCCGCCGGAGCCGTCGTCGTCGGCAAGACCAACTCCTGCGAACTCGGTCAGTGGCCCTTCACCGAGGGCACCGCCTTCGGCGCCACCCGCAACCCGTGGAACACCGCGCACACCCCGGGCGGCTCGTCCGGCGGTTCCGCCGCCGCTGTCGCCGCCGGGCTCGTCCCCGCCGCGCTCGGCTCGGACGGCGCGGGCTCCGTGCGCATCCCCGCCGCGTGGACCCATCTCGTCGGCATCAAACCCCAGCGCGGGCGCATCTCGGTCCACCCGCACAGCGACTCCTTCCAGGGCCTCACCGTGAACGGCCCCCTCGCCCGTACGGTCGCCGATGCCGCACTCCTCCTGGACGCCGTCGCCGGAGCCCACCCCGAGGACTTCCACCGCCCGCCCGCCGTGCGCGCCGCCGACGCCGCCCGCCGCGACCCGGGCCGCCTGCGCATCGCCCTCGCCTGGCGTCCCCCGCTCACCCTCACCGGCGCCGGGCCCGACCCGGAGGTGCGCCGGGCCGTCACCGCGCTCGCCGACACCCTCGCCCGGCTCGGCCACCACGTCGAGGAGGCCCGCCCCCGGTACGGGCTGATCGGCCTGGCCTTCGTGCCCCGCGCCACCGTGGGCATCGCCGAGTTCGCCGCCCGGCACCCCGAACCGGCCCTGCTCGACCCGCGCACCCGCAGCGCCCTGCGCACCGGGACGCGGCTGGGCGGCCGGGTGGTGCGGGCCGCCCGCGCCCGCGAGGTGCGCCAGCACCGCAGGATCGGCGCCCTCTTCGACGCCTCCGGGTTCGACGTCCTCCTCACCCCGACCACGGCCGCCCCGCCGCCCCGGATCGGCCGGTTCGACGACCTGAGTGCCTGGCGTACCGACGTCGCGATCGCCGCCGCCTGCCCCTACGCCTGGCCGTGGAACGTTCTCGGCTGGCCCGGCGTGAACGTACCGGCCGGCTTCACCCGCTCCGGCCTCCCGGTCGGGGCCCAGCTGCTGGGCCCCTCCCGCAGCGAGGAGCGGCTGATCGCGCTCGCCGCCCAACTGGAGGACGACCGGCGCTGGTTCGAGCACCGGCCGCCGGTCTGACCGGCGCTCGTTCCCTGGCGGGGCGCTCAGACCTGGTAGCGGCCCGGTGCGAAGAGGTGCAGGTGTTCCGCCACCCAGGCCGACGTCCGCTCCAGGCCCTCCTCCAGGCCGACCTCGGGCTCCCAGCCCGCCCAGGTGCGGGCGCGGGTGTTGTCGGAGAGCAGGCGGTGGACCTCGCTGCCGGAGGGCCGCAGCCGCGCCGGGTCCACGACGATCTCGGCGTCCCGGCCGGAGGCGGCGATGAGGGCCTTCGCGAGGTCCCCGACCGAGATCTCCCGGCCGGTACCGAGGTTGACGCTCTCGCCCAGCGCCCGGTCGCAGCCGGCCAGGGCCAGGAATCCGGCGGCGGTGTCGGTGACGTAGGTGAAGTCGCGGGTCGGGGTCAGCGAGCCGAGACGGATCTCCCGCGCCCCGGAGTGCAGTTGGGCGAGGATGGCCGGGATCACGGCCCGGGCCGACTGGCGGGGCCCGTACGTGTTGAACGGCCGGACGACCGTCACCGGCAGCTCGAAGGCGTGCCAGTGGGACAGGGCCATCATGTCCGCGCCGATCTTCGAGGCGGAGTACGGCGACTGCGGCTGGAGGGGGTGGTCCTCGCTGATCGGGGCCGTCAGCGCGGTCCCGTACACCTCGCTGGTGGACGTGTGCAGCAGGCGTCGGACGGAGTGGCGGCGGCAGGCCTCGGCGATGTTCTCGGTGCCGACGACGTTGGTCCGGACGTAGGCGCCGGGGGAGTCGTAGCTGTAGGGGATGCCGATGAGCGCGGCGAGGTGGAAGACCGTGTCGACGCCCTCGACCGCGTCCATCACGCGGCCCGCGTCGCCGACATCCCCGGCGACGAACTCGACCGGGCTGTCCGGGTCGTCGAGGTAGCGGGCGAGGTGCCCCTTGTCGGCGTACGGCTTGTAGTGGACGAACGCCCGGACGCGCGCGCCGCGTTCGACGAGCAGGTCCACGAGTGTGGAGCCGATGAAGCCTTCGGCCCCGGTGACGAGGACGGTGCGGCCGGTCCAGTCGACGGCAGTGCTGTTCATGAGGTGAACTCCTTCGCGGTGGTGGGTTGTCCGGCGAGGCGGATGACGGTTTCCGCCAGCAGGTCGGCGGCGCGGGCGTGGTGGCCCGGGTCGGCGGCGCGCCCCATCACGGCGAGCCGCGCGGGGTCGGCGAGCAGGGGGTCGATGAGTTCGGCGAGGCGGGCGGCGGTGGTCTCGGCGTCCGGGAGGAGACAGGCCGCGCCCGCGTCGGAGAGGACCCGGGCGTTGTGGGTCTGGTGGTCGCCGGGGGCGTGCGGGTACGGCACGAGAACGGCGGGGACCCCGGTCGTGGCGAGCTCGGCGATCGTGGCCGAGCCGGCCCGGCAGACCACCAGGTCGGCGACCGCGTAGGCGAGGTCCATCCGGTCCAGGTAGGGCACCGCTTGCGCGACGGGCCCGGCCCCCGCGCCGGAGCCGTGCGGGTGCCCGGACCCGTACGTGTGCCCGGCACCTCCGTGCGGGTGCCCGGCTCCGTGCGCGTGCCCGCCGCCTCCGTGCGGAGGTCCGGCGGCCCCCGCGCCCGCGTCGGTCAGCTTCCGCCGGGTGTCGGCCAGCGCGGCCGGGCCCGTCTTGATCAGGAGGTGGACATCCCCGCGGCCCCGCCACCGGGCGGCGAGGCCCACGGCGGCGGCGGTGAGCCGGGCAGCGCCGAGGCTGCCGCCGTTGAAGAGGACGACCCGCGCCCCCTCGGGTATCCCGAAGGCGCGCCGGGCCTCCTGGCGCAGGGCCGGCCGGTCCAGGGCGGCCAGGGACGCGGCGATCGGCATGCCGACGGTCCGCGCCCGCTCACCGCCCGACAGATGGGCGCGGCTGCCGTCGAAGGCGACGGTGAGGTGTTCGGTGAGCCGGGCGGCGAACCGGTTGGCCCGGCCCGGGACCGCGTTGGACTCGTGGATCACGCTGGGCAGCCCGGCCATCTTCGCCCCGACGATCGCCGGGGCGCTCGGGTAGCCGCCCATCCCGACGACGACCTGCGCCTGCTGGGCCCGCAGGATCGACCGGGCCTGGGCCCCCGAGCGCAGGAGCGCGGCCGGGAGGAGGAAGCGCTTCGCGCCGAGCGCGGGGTCGAAGGGGATCATGTCGACGGTGTGCAGCCGGTGTCCGGCCGCCGGGATCAGGGTCGTCTCCAGACCGCGTTCGGTGCCGATGAAGGAGATGACCGCGTCCGGGTCGGCGCGGCGCAGGGCCTCGGCGAGGGCGAGACCCGGATAGATATGGCCGCCGGTGCCGCCCGCACCGATCACGACGGAGAGTGGTGTGCGCATGCCGCCACTCTCGGAAAGCGGCATAAGAGGGTTCTAAGAGTCCGGTTTGGCAGGCTTCAGGCATGAGTGGCACGAGTGGCGTGCGCGGTACGAGCAGCACGCGGAGCACGGGCAGGATTCTGGTGGCCGAGGACGAGCCGGACGTACGGGCCGCCGTCGAGGACGGGCTGAGCGTCGAGGGGTACGAGGTGCGCGGCGTCGGCGACGGCCTGGCGGCGCTGTCGGCGGTGGCCGCCTGGGAGCCGGACGCGCTGGTGCTGGACGTGATGATGCCGGTACTGGACGGGCTGGCGGTCTGCCGGCGACTGCGGGCGATGGAGGACCGGACGCCGGTGCTGGTGCTGACGGCGCTGTCGTCGGTGAGCGAACGGGTGGACGGTCTTGAGGCCGGGGCCGACGACTATCTGGTGAAACCGTTCGCGCTGGACGAGCTGGTCGCGCGCGTACGGGCGTTGCTGCGGCGGGCTGCGCCGCCCGTCCCGGACGGGGACCTGGCCTTCGCGGATCTGACGCTGAATCCGGTGACGCGGACCGGCCGGCGTGGCGGCCGGCCGCTGGAGTTCTCCCGCACCGAGGCCGCCCTGCTGGAACTGCTGCTGCGCCACCCGGGCCAGGTGCTGGCGCGCGAGGTGATCCTGGAGCGGGTCTGGGGCCAGGACTTCGGGCCCGACTCCAACGCGCTGGCGGTGTACGTCGGCTATCTGCGGCGGAAGCTGGAGGCGGGCGGCGACCCGCGCCTCGTCCACACCGTGCACGGGCTCGGCTACCGGCTGGATGTGGCGTGAGCGGGGTGCGCCGCCTGGGCGCCCGCTGGCGGCGCAGGCGGCCGCTGCGGACCCGGCTCGCGGTGGCGGCATCGGCGGCGGTGGCGCTGGTCGCCGTCGGGGTGTGCGCAGCGGCTTTCTTCGTCATCCGCTACGAGCTGCTGCACCAGCTCGACCTGTCCCTCACCCAGTCCGCGACCCGGGTGATCCAGGAGAACCGGGGCGAGGGCCCGCAGACCGTGGCGGGCGAGTGCCGCTACCTGTCCGCGCCCGCCTGCGCGCAGATCGTCCCGGCCGACCCGGCGGCGGACCCGGACGCGGCGTACCTGCTGCCCGTCTCCACCCCCGTACGGGAGGTCGCGGCCGGGAAGCGGGCCCCGTACTACAGCAACGTCAGCCGCTTCGGGCAGCCGCTGCGGATGCTGACGACCCCGTTCGGGGACGGGCGGGCGCTCCAGGTGGCGCTGCGGGCGGACCCGGTGGAGAAGGGCGTGCGGCAGGCGGCCGTGCTGCTGGCCGCGGTCGGCGGGGCGGGGGTGCTCCTCGCGGGGCTGCTCGGGTACGCCGTCTCGCGTACGGGCCTGGGCCCGGTGGCCCGGCTGACCTCGACCGCCGAGCGGATCGCGGCGACCCGGGACCCGCGCCACCGCATCGAGCTGCCGCCGGGCCCGCCGGCCCGCCAGGACGAGGTGACCCGGCTGGCGGCCAGCTTCAATACGATGCTCGGGGAACTGGAGCAGTCGGTGAGCTCCCAGCGCCGGCTGGTCGCGGACGCCTCGCACGAGCTGCGGACCCCGCTGACCGCGCTGCGCGCCAACGCGGAGCTGCTGGCGCGCGGCGACCGGCTGACGCCCGCGCAGCGCGAGCGGGCGTCGGGGGCGCTGGGGCGGGGCATCCGGGAGGTGACCGGACTGGTCAACGATCTGATCGAGCTGGCCCGGGACGAGGAGCCGCTGCCGCTCCTGGAGGACGTACGGATCGCGGAGATGGTGGAGCACGCGGTGGCCGTGGCCCGGACGCACTGGCCGCAGACCCCGTTCCCGCTGGAGGCGGGGGCGGGCGCGGCGGAGGCGGTCCGCCCGGGGGTTCCGGCGCGGCTAACCCGGCTGCTGACGAACCTGCTGGACAACGCGGCCAAGTTCAGCCCGCCGGGCACTCCGGTGGAGGTGGCGCTGAGCGCGTACGGGACCGGGGACGGCGGGCCCGGAAACGGGGGCGGGCTGGAGCTGACGGTCCGGGATCACGGTCCGGGGATTCCCGCCGCGGACCTCCCGTACGTCTTCGACCGCTTCTACCGTGCCGAGACGGCGCGGGCCCTGCCCGGCTCGGGTCTCGGCCTGGCGATGGCCCGGCAGATCGCCCGCGCGCACGGGGCGGAGCTGACGGCGGGGGCGGCGCCGGGCGGCGGGGCGCTGTTCACGCTGACGTTCGGCCCCGAGGGCCCGCCGGGCGGCGGCGGGCCGTGACGGGCCGCGCAGAGGCGGCGGGCCCGGAGGTCCTCACCCGCCGTGAGCGCGGAGTCACGGTCCCGGCCCGCCCGAGGCTCCGGCCGCGAAGCCGTGCGGGGGCCTTGTGGAGCCCGGCACCCCGAAGAGATATCTTGATGTCAAGCAATGTTGCAGACGTGGAGCGGAGCACCCGGTGACTGACTCGACCATCATCTATACGCACACCGACGAGGCCCCTGCCCTGGCGACCTACTCGTTCCTGCCCGTCGTCGAGGCCTACGCCTCGACCGCAGGCGTCACGGTCGAGCGCCGTGACATCTCCCTCGCGGGCCGGATCATCGCCAGTTTCCCGGAGCACCTCAAGGCCGAGCAGCGTATCGATGACGCACTCGCCGAGCTGGGCGAGCTGGCCAGGACGCCCGGCGCGAACATCATCAAGCTGCCGAACATCTCGGCGTCGATCCCGCAGCTCAAGGCCGCCATCGCCGAGCTGCAGGAGCAGGGCTACGCGCTCCCGGACTACCCGGACGACCCGCAGACCGACGCCGACAAGGACGTCCGCGCCCGGTACGACAAGGTCAAGGGCAGCGCCGTGAACCCGGTGCTGCGCGAGGGCAACTCCGACCGCCGCGCCCCCGCCTCCGTCAAGAACTACGCCAAGGCCCACCCGCACCGCATGGGCGCCTGGACCGCCGACTCGAAGACGAACGTCGCCACCATGGGCGTCGACGACTTCCGTTCCACCGAGAAGTCCGCGGTCGTCGCCGAGGACGGCACGCTCCGCATCGAGCTGCACGGCGACGACGGCACCACCACCGTGCTCCGTGAGTCCGTACCCGTCCTGAAGGGCGAGGTCGTCGACGCGGCCGTCATGCGCGTCGCCGCGCTGCGCGAGTTCTTCACCGCGCAGGTCGCCCGCGCCAAGGCCGAGGGCGTGCTGTTCTCCCTGCACCTCAAGGCCACCATGATGAAGGTCTCCGACCCGATCATCTTCGGCCACGCGGTCCGCGCCTTCTTCCCGAACACCTTCGCCAAGTACGGCGACCAGCTCGCCGCCGCCGGCCTCACCCCCAACGACGGTCTGGGCGGCATCCTCAAGGGGCTCGGCTCGCTGCCGGACGTCGGCGCCGAGATCCAGGCGTCCTTCGAGGCCGAGCTCGCCGAGGGCCCCGCCCTGGCGATGGTCGACTCCGACCGGGGCATCACCAACCTGCACGTCCCCAGCGACGTCATCGTCGACGCCTCCATGCCCGCCATGATCCGCACCTCGGGTCACATGTGGGGCCCGGACGGCAACGAGGCCGACACCATCGCCGTCCTCCCGGACAGCAGCTACGCCGGTGTCTACCAGGTCGTCATCGACGACTGCCGCGCCAACGGCGCGTTCGACCCGGCGACCATGGGCTCCGTGCCCAACGTCGGTCTGATGGCGCAGAAGGCCGAGGAGTACGGCAGCCACGACAAGACCTTCGAGATCCCCGCCACCGGCACCGTGCGCGTCGTCGACGCGAGCGGCGCGGTCGTGCTGGAGCAGGTCGTCGGCGCCGGCGACATCTTCCGCATGTGCCAGACCAAGGACCTGCCGATCCAGGACTGGGTCAAGCTCGCCGTCACCCGCGCCCGCGCCACCGGCAGCCCGGCCGTGTTCTGGCTGGACGAGACCCGCGCGCACGACGCCAACCTGATCGCCAAGGTGAAGACGTACCTCGCCGACCACGACACGGACGGCCTGGACATCACCGTCAAGTCCCCGGTCGAGGCCACCGCCTTCTCCCTGGAGCGCATCCGCCGCGGCGAGGACACCATCTCCGTCACCGGCAACGTGCTCCGTGACTACCTCACGGACCTCTTCCCCATCCTGGAGCTCGGCACCAGCGCCAAGATGCTCTCCGTGGTCCCGCTGATGAACGGCGGCGGCCTCTTCGAGACCGGCGCGGGCGGCTCGGCCCCCAAGCACGTCCAGCAGCTCGTCAAGGAGAACTACCTCCGCTGGGACAGCCTGGGTGAGTTCCTGGCCCTGGCGGTCAGCTTCGAGCACCTGGCCACCACCACGGACAACGCGCGGGCCCAGGTCCTCGCCGACACCCTGGACCGGGCGACGGGCACCTTCCTCAACGAGGACAAGTCCCCGAGCCGTCGCCTCGGCGGCATCGACAACCGCGGCAGCCACTTCTACCTGGCCCTCTACTGGGCCCAGGAGCTGGCGCAGCAGACCGACGACGCGGGGCTCGCCGAGGCGTTCGCCCCGCTGGCCAAGACCCTGTCCGAGCAGGAGGAGACCATCGTCGCCGAGCTGATCGCGGTCCAGGGCTCCCCGGCCGAGATCGGCGGCTACTTCCAGCCCGACCCGGCCAAGGCCGCGGCGGTCATGCGTCCGTCCACCACCTTCAACAACGCGATCGCCTCCCTCGTCTGAGGTGACGTGAGCCCGGGGGCGGCCGCTTCGCCCCCCGCCCGTGACCGCCCCGGTCGGCCCCGTGCCGGCCGGGGCGGTCCGCGTGTGAGCGCCCTCGAACGGGTGGGGTTGCGCAGCCGTACGGGTGTCCGGAGCAATCCGGCGGCCTTCCGGTTCCGAATGAGGACCGTGAGGATCAACCGCACCACCCTGACCCGCCCCGCCCTCGCCGCCCTGAGCGGACTGCTCGCGGGGTTCGCCGCGCTGACCGTCGCCGAGCTCGTCTCGGCCGCCGTCAGACGCCAGGCGAGCCCCGTCACCGCGGTCGGCGGAGCCGCCATCGACCGGACGCCCGCGGGGGTGAAGGACTGGGCGATCCGCACGTTCGGCGAGGACGACAAGCTCGTCCTCCAGCTCGGCATCGTCATCACCCTCGCCCTCTTCGCCGTCGCCGTCGGCCTGCTGGCGCTGCGCCACCGGCGTACGGGCTCCGCCGCCGTCCTGCTCTTCGGCGTGGTCGGCGCGGCGGCCGCCGTCAGCAGGCCGGACTCCACCGGCTTCACCGACGGGCTGCCGTCCGTGGTCGGCGCGGTGGCCGGAGCGGTCCTGCTGTACGTCCTCGTCGGCAGGCTCACCGCCGCGCCCGCCACGGAGGCGGGCGAGGAGGCCGGCTGGGACCGGCGGGGCTTCCTGGTCGCCGCCGCCGCGGCGGCCGCCGCGTCCACCGCCGCGGGAGCCGCCGGCCGGGCGCTCAACGGCCGCAGCGCCCAGGACGCCGTCGCCTCCCGGGACGCCGTACGGCTGCCCGCCCCGGCCTCGCCCGCCGAGCCGATCCCGGCGGGAGCACAGCCGAGGGTGCGCGGGATCAGCTCGTTCACCACGCCCAACGACGACTTCTACCGGGTCGACACCGCCCTCGTGATCCCCAAGGTCGACGCCGGCTCCTGGCGGCTGCGCATCCACGGCGAGGGAGTACGGCGTGACCTGGAGTTCAGCTATCAGGACCTGCTGAACCGTCCGCTGATCGAACGCGAGATCACCCTGTGCTGCGTCTCCAACGAGGTCGGCGGTCCCTACATCGGCCACGCCCGCTGGATCGGTGTCCGGCTCGCGGACCTGCTGAAGGAGGCGGGCGTCAAGCCGCCGTCCCGGGGCGGGAAGGCCGACCAGATCGTCGCCCGCTCGGTGGACGGCATGACGATCGGGACCCCGGTCGAGGACGTCATGGACGGCCGGGACGCGATGCTCGCCGTCGGCATGAACGGCGAACCGCTGCCGTTCGTCCACGGGTTCCCCGTCCGGATGCTCGTGCCCGGACTGTACGGGTACGTCTCGGCCTGCAAGTGGATCGAGGACATCGAGCTCACCACGTTCGACTCCTACGACGCGTACTGGGTGAAGCGGGACTGGGCCCGCGAGGCCCCGATCAAGACCCAGTCCCGGATCGACACTCCCAAGCCCTTCGCCCGCCCCGAGGCGGGCACGGTCATGGTCGCCGGGGTGGCCTGGGCGCAGCACCGGGGCATCGAGAAGGTCGAGATCCGGGTCGACGACGGCCCCTGGAAGCCCGCCCAGCTCGCGGAGCAGGCCACCGTCGACACCTGGCGCCAGTGGACCTACCCGTGGCAGGCGACCCCCGGCAGCCACACCCTCACCGTCCGCGCCACGGACGGCACGGGCGAGACGCAGACCGAGAAGCGCACGAAGACCATTCCGGACGGGGCGAGCGGGTGGCACTCGGTGGTCGTCACCGTCGAATGACCGCCAAGGCGGCCCTCACGGAGCGAAGATCCGCCCCAGGGCCTCCCTCAACGCCGCCACCCCGGGCGGTTCGAGACGGGCCGTCAGATATCCGTCCGGCCGCACGGCGAACGCCGCGCCCTCGCCCACCCCGTACCGGCGCGCGAACTCGCCCCGGCTGTCGTGGTACAGGGGGACGCCCGCCGACCGCCCGGGGGCATCGGCGGGCAGGATCCGGTGCGTGGCCATCCGTCCGCCGGAGAACTCCCGCGCCGCCGCGGCGAGATCGGCGGCCGGGTCGCCCGCCGGGTGGTCCCCGTACACCAGCAGGACGTGCCCGCGACCGCGCAGCACGTCGAACAGGCGCACCGGGTAGGCGGCGATGTCCCCGGTCAGACCGCCGCAGTCCGGGACCCGGTCGCCCGGCCGCAGCGAGGCCGGATCGTCCGGGGCGAGAGGCGTCACCAGCGGGCTCTCCCGGTAGCCGACCAGGAGCTGGGCCTCGCGCAGCAGCAGCGTCTCCCGGTCCGTCGGATCCGCCTGCACCCCCTCGGCGGCGTGCCGGACGGTCCGGCCCACCACCTCCTCGCCCACCGGCCGCCGCTCCGCGTCGTACCCGGCGAGCACCTGCGGCCCCGCCGCGCCCTCGACGGCCAGTGCCAGCTTCCACGCCAGGTTGGCGGCGTCCTGGATCCCGGTGTTCATGCCCTGGGCACCGGTCGGCGGATGGATGTGTGCCGCGTCCCCGGCGACGAACACCCGGCCCTCCCCGTACCGGTCCACCAGCCGGTGGCTGATCCGGAACACCGAGGACCAGCGCAGCGCGGACGCGGTGACCGGCTCCGGCGCCAGCCGGTCCAGCACCTTCTGGATGTCGGGGAGTGCGGGAGCCGTACCGCCCTCCAGTCCGTGCGCCACCCCGTCACCGCCCGCCGCCGTCCCGGAGGCCTGCCGCGCGGCGGACAGCTCCGGCGGCACCAGCATCGACATCCGGTAGCGGCCGTTCCCCGGCAGCGGGATGCAGACCAGCAGATCGTCGACCGCCCCGTCCTCGCCGCGGTGCATCGAGCGCACGCCGTACCCGGGCGGCAGATCCCACCCCACCTCCACATCGGCGAGCATGTACTCCTCGGGGAACGCGCCGCCCTCGAAGGTGAGCCCCAGCCCCTTGCGCACCGCTGAATGCGCCCCGTCGCACCCCACCAGGAACCGGGAGCGGACCTCCGTCCCCTCCCCGGACGCGGTCGTCAGCCGACTGGTCACCCCGGCGTGGTCCTGGGCGAACCCCACGAGAGCGGTCGACCGCTCGATCCCGGTGCCGTAGCGCCCGAGGAACTCCTCCAGGAGGCGCTCGGTGTCGCACTGCGGCAGCGCGGCGAAGCCGTACGGCACCTCGGGCGGCAGGACCAGCTCGACGCGGCCCCGCTCGGCACCCTTCACGTACGTCAGCTGCCCGCGCATCGGGACCGCCGCGTCCAGCACCTCCCGCACCAGGCCCATCCGGTCGAAGAGTTCCAGGGTGCGCGGCTGGACGCCCACCGCCTTGGCGTACGGCAGCCGGGCCGGGAGCCGGTCCACGATCCGGCAGGCCACCCCGGCCCGCCGCAGTTCCGCGGCGAGCGTCAGGCCGACCGGGCCCGCGCCCACCACGAGGACGTCCGTCGATTCGCTGCGTGCCACCGGGGTCTCCCGTCACGGCCCCCCGCGTACGGTCCCCTCCATCGTCCTGCCATCGGCGGCACCCGGCACCCGGACGGTGCTCAGCCGCCCACAGGCGGGGTCATCGCCCACCGGATGGTCCGGGTCAGGGCCCTTCCGGCGGGCCGTACGCAGACCTCCTCGACCCCCGGTACCCGGGGCAGCCGCAACGGCTCCCGGGCCCACGGCGGGAGCGCGGCCACGGCGTTCGCGGCGAGTACGGCGTACGGGGGACGGGCCGGCCAGGGCAGCGGCGGGTGCAGCAGGATGAAGCGGGCCGCGTCCAGGGCCTCCCGGGTGGCACGCAGCTCCGGGCGGTAGGCGGCGATGCGGGCGGTCAGCTCCGCCCGGTCGTGCGGCGGGTCGGGGATGCCGAGGGCGTGGGCCACCGTCGCCATGTCGTGGATGTACCCGTCACACCCCGGCCCGTCCAGCGGCTGTGCCCCGTACCGCTGGTGGGCGCGGAGGAAGCTGTCCACCTCGGCGATGTGCACCCAGCACAGAAGGTGCGGGTCGGCCGCGTGGTACGGCTCCCCGGACGGGGCGGTCCCGCGCACCGACGCGTGCACGGACCGCACGCGGTCCACCGCCTCCTGGGCGTGTTCGGCCGTGCCGAACGTGGTCACCGCGAGGAAGGTGCTGGTCCGCTGGAGCCGCCCCCACGGATCGCCCCGGAACCCCGAGTGGCCCGCGACGGCCGCCATGGCGAGGGGGTGCAGCGACTGGAGCAGCAGGGCGCGCAACCCCCCGATGAACATGGACGCGTCCCCGTGCACCCGCCGCACCGGCCGGTCGGGCCCGAACCAGCGGGGGCCGGGGGTCTGGTGGATCCGGGCGCGGTTCTCCGGCCCGGAAGGCCCCGCCACGCGCGCGAAGAGGCTCCTGCCGAGCCGTTCCCGTACCCCGGAGCCGGGCGCCGCCTTGTCCATGGGGACCAGTATGCGGCCGCGCCCACCCGCCCAGGGCGGACTACGGCACCCGGGCCGTCCACCCGGGCGTGGCGAACTTGCTCCGTACGAGCTCCTCGGCACGGGCCAGCTCGGCGCCCGTCACGCTTCCGGTGGTCAGGCCGTGGCGTCTGCGGAACGAGTCGATCATCCGCTCGATCACCACCTGGCGCGGCAGCCCGGTCTGCCGCCGCAACGGGTCCACACGCTTCTTCGCCGACCGGGTGCCCTTGTCCGACATCTTCTCCTTGCCGATGCGGAGCACCTCCAGCATCTTGTCGGCGTCGATGTCGTACGCCATCGTCACGTGGTGCAGCACCGCCCCCGGCCCGCCGTCCGGCCCGACCACCCGCTTCTGCGCCGCCCCCGCGATCTTGCCGACCTCGGTGGCGATGTCGTTGAGCGGCTGGTACCAGGCCTTGATGCCCATGTCCGCGAGGGCTTCCAGCACCCAGTCGTCCAGATAGGCGTAGCTGTCGGCGAAGGACAGCCCCGACACGAGCGTCTGCGGGACGGCGAGCGAGTACGTGATGGTGGAGCTGGGCTCGGCGAACATCGCGCCGCCGCCCGAGATCCGGCGCACGACGTCCACGCCGTGCCGCTCCACGCCCGCCGGGTCCACCTCGTTGCGCAGCGACTGGAAGCTGCCGATGATCACGGCGGGGGAGTCCCACTCCCACACCCGCAGGGTCGGCGGCCGCTTCCCCGCCGCCACCTCGGCGGTGATCACCTCGTCCAGCGCCATGTGCAGCGCGGGTGACTGCGGGGCCTCGTGGATCAGCTGCCAGTCGTAGTCGCTCCACTCCGTGGCGTGCGCCAGCGCCCGGCGTACGGCGGTGGCGACGCCCTCCGCGCTCAGCCCCAGCATCACCGTGGAATCGGGCAGCGCCGCCTCGATCCGGGCCGCGAGCCCGGCCGTGTCCGTGTGGGCGGGGGCGCCCTCCAGGGCCGCGTCGATCGCGAGGATCGCCTCGTCCGGTTCGAGGAAGAAGTCCCCGGCGACCCGGACGTTCCGCAGGGCCCCGCCCGCCACTTCCAGGTCCACCACGACCAGCTTGCCGCCGGGAATCTTGTACTCACCGTGCACGGCGCCGCCTCCAGTTCACACCTCGAGATCCCGGCTCGCCGCAGGAGCCGGACACCACCGGGTACAACGCGCGTCAGGGCGTAGATCATCCCGGATCGGGGCGTGGACGGCCACCCGGCCCCGGCCACGCCCCGAGCCGGGACGGGCGAACCAGACCGCCCAGCAGCACGAACACTGGGTGCCGACAGACCCGCGCCCCGCGCTCAACCGCCAGGACCTCCCTACAGCTGGTCCCCCCTGCGGGGTGGTTCCGGAGGATACGTCCCGCCACCGTCCTTGACGTCCGCTTCGCAGGTCCGTGGGTCGTAGGACTGGTCATTGGGGATCAACAGAACTCCGTCAACCTGCTCAGGGTGCTCGACGGCGAGCCAGGTGTTGCCCGTGAGGGGATCGTCGGCCGGCCCGGACGCCTGGGACGAGAAAACCGTCTGACACCCCAACGTCACACGCTCCTCGTCGACCGCACAGGCGTCCACCGCTCGGTCGGAATATTCATCGGCGCCGTCGAAGCGGAAGCGGAAGTGGACCTGGTCGCCTTCGGAGGGCACCTGCGGGTGGGGCTCCAGGCTCCAGTCAACGACCGCGGCGGTGACGCCGAGAGGCTGCCCCTCCGTGTCCACGACCTGCACCCTGACACCGGCCTTGCCGCGCTCCGCCGTCGTGTCGGTGCAGCCCCAGGACGAGCAGCCGGACAGGGCGCATATCACCAGAGCCAGCGGGGCGACGGCGCGTACCCGTGCGGGGAACAAGGGGATGACCTCCGGTCGGAGTGGAGCGGGGAAGTATATCCCGGGGCCCGGCAGCCGCGGGTGATGGCGGCGAGCGCCTGCGGCGGCGAAGCCGAAGCGCAGAGGAGCCCTGTGCAGTGGGCGGGGTGCTCGATGCGCCCGCAGGGGCCGTGCCCGGCCCCTGGCATGATCGGCGGACATGGCAGACTCCAGCGACGCGCTCCGGCACATCCTCGTCATCGGCATGGGCGCCGGCGACCCCGACCACCTGACCCTCGCCGCGGTGAAGGCCATGCGCCGGGCCGACGTCTTCTTCGTGCTCGGCAAGGGCCGGGAGAAGGAGTCCCTGACCCGGCTGCGGCGCGACATCCTCGACGAACACCTCACCGGCCCCTACCGCGTGGTGGAGGCCGACGATCCGTGGCGCGACCGCACCCAGGACGATGCCGTGCGCTACACCGAGGCGGTGCACGACTGGCGTCACCGCCGCGCCGACATCTGCGAACGCCTGATCATCGAGGAGCTCGCACCGGGGCGGTGCGGAGCCTTCCTGGTGTGGGGCGACCCGGCCCTGTACGACAGCACGCTCGCGATCCTCGACGACATCCGGGAACGTGGCACCGTGGAATTCGGCCACGAAGTGATCCCCGGCATCAGCAGCGTCTCCGCCCTCGCCGCCCGGCACCGCGTCACCCTCAACCAGGTCGGCCGCCCCGTCCGCATCACGCCCGGCAGACGGCTGGCCCAGGGCTTCCCCGAGGACGACAGCGACATCGTCGTGATGCTCGACGGCCAGGAGAGCTTCACCCGTCTGACGGGCCGGGGCCTGTGGATCCACTGGGGCGCGTACATCGGGACCCCCGACGAGATCCTTCTCTCCGGGCCGCTCGACGAGGTGGCCGGAGAGATCAGCCGGCTGCGCGGGGAGGCCCGCCGACGCCACGGCTGGATCATGGACACCTATCTGCTGCGCCGGGGGCCTTCCGGCGGGAGGGCGGCGGGCGAGGCGGAGGCGGCGGGCCGCCCGGCGGACGGCGCGGACGGTTCGGTGGGCGGCCCGCTCGGCTGACCGGCCGGGGTCAGCGCCGGGACTCGTGTTCCCTGATGACGCCCAGTCCATGACCGAGGCTCGGGCACTCGGCGCTCAGGTCGTCGCCCCGCACGAGGTAGTTGTCGACCCGGCCGTCCGTCGGCCGCTCGACGGCGCGATACTGCGTGCCGTTCACGGTGATCGTCCAGTCGTCGCCGTCCTGGGCCCACCCAACTGTCTTCTTCATATGACGTTTTCCGTTCCTCGATCGGCCCTGCCGGGGATCGGCAGGGCCGTGTAGTGGGAAGAAGAACGGCCTGTGACGCTCCGTGGTTCCGCATTCCCCTACGCCATTCGGTTACATCTGGGTCACTGCCTCCGCACAGTCGAGACGACCGGCCTGACCGGCGGTCAGGGAGCGGATGACGAACAGCCGAACGACCGGGGAACCTGTGACGCCCGCCATCGGTCCGGCGCTCGGGCGGACCGATGGCGGGCGTCGGACCGAGGCCAGGGTTGCCGGCGCCGTCGGTCCGACGACGTCAGCCGCGGGCGTCAGCCACGGGCGGCCGGAAAGGACCACCCCGTGTCTCACCTCACGGTCCGAAGTATGAACAGCGGTGTGCGTCCGGCGGTGCTCCCCTTAGGGTGGCCCGTGCAGCTGGTTCGCCCTGTCCGCCAGACAGGGCGTCGTAAGAGGGAACCCGGTGGGAATCCGGGACTGCCCCGCAGCGGTGAGTGGGAACGACCGCCGTCATACGCACTGGGCCCGACCGGGTCCGGGAAGCGACGGCCACTAGGTGTCTGCCCCGGCAGACGTGCCCGCGAGTCCGAAGACCTGCCCGTTGCCCGCACGCGACCGTTCGCGTGCGGAGATCTCGGTGACCTCGTGGGCGGGTCGGCGGAACGGTCAGGTGGACGGGCACGCTGCGACGTGCCCCGGTGTCCGCCCGACACGTCATCCCTTCGCGTCCGCGTCCCGTCCCGGGATCTGCGTCGCAGACACGCTCGCGAAGGAGAGTCACGTGACAGCGAAGCCCGCAGCCGCGGCAGCACGGGCCACCGTGTACGGCTACCCCCGCCAGGGTCGGAACCGTGAACTGAAGAAGGCCGTCGAGGGCTACTGGAAGGGCCGCGTCGACGCGGACACCCTCCGGCGGACCGCCGCCGAACTGCGCCGCGGAACCTGGCAGCAGCTCGCCGAGGCCGGCGTCCACGACGTGCCGACCGGTGATTTCTCGTACTACGACCACGTCCTGGACACCAGCGTCATGGTCGGCGCCGTCCCCGCACGGCACCGTGCGGCGGTCCACGCGGACGCCCTCGACGGCTACTTCGCCATGGCCCGCGGTACGCAGGACGTCGCGCCGCTGGAGATGACGAAGTGGTTCGACACCAACTACCACTATCTGGTGCCGGAGTTGGGCCCGGACACCGTGTTCACCGCCGACTCGGCCAAGCAGGTCGCCGAGTTCAGGGAGGCCCTCGCGCTCGGCCACACCCCGCGCCCGGTCCTCGTCGGCCCCGTCACCTACCTCCTGCTCGCCAAGGCGGCCCCCGGTGTGGCCGACGGCTTCGAGCCGCTGACCCTGCTGGACCGTCTGCTGCCCGTGTACGCCGAGGTCCTCGCCGACCTGCGGGCGGCCGGCGCCGAGTGGGTCCAGCTGGACGAGCCCGCCCTCGTCCAGGACCGCACCCCGGCCGAGCTGAACGCCGCCGCCCGCGCCTACCGCGACCTCGGCGGACTCACCGACCGGCCCAAGCTGCTGGTCGCCTCCTACTTCGGGCGGCTCGGCGAGGCGCTCGCCGTCCTCGCCAAGGCCCCCGTCGACGGCCTCGCCCTCGACTTCACCGAGACCGGTGCGGGCAACCTCGACGATCTCGCGGCCGCCGGCGGGCTGCCCGGCAAGCGGCTGGTCGCCGGCGTCGTCAACGGCCGCAACATCTGGATCAACGACTACGAGAAGTCCCTCGCCACCCTCGGCACCCTGCTCGGCCTCGCCGACCAGGTCGACGTCTCCGCCTCCTGCTCCCTGCTGCATGTCCCGCTGGACGCGAAGGCCGAGCACGGCATCGACCCGCAGATCGCCCGCTGGCTCTCCTTCGCCGAGCAGAAGACCGAGGAGATCGTCGTCCTGGCCCGCGCTCTGGCCTCCGGCACGGACGCCATCGCGGCCGAACTCGCCGCGAACCGGGCCGACCTGGCATCCCGCACCGATGCCGCGATCACCCGTGACCCGGCCGTACGCGCCCGAACGGCGGCCATCACCGACGCGGACGGCCGACGCTCCCAGCCCTACGCCGAGCGGACCCTCGCCCAGCGGTCCCACCTCGGGCTGCCGTTGCTGCCGACCACCACCATCGGCTCGTTCCCGCAGACCACCGAACTGCGCACCGCGCGGGCCGACGTGCGAGCGGGCCGGATCGACGCGGCCGGATACGAGGAACGCATCAAGGACGAGATCCGCGAGGTCCTCTCCTTCCAGGAGAAGGCCGGGATCGACGTCCTGGTGCACGGCGAGCCCGAACGCAACGACATGGTCCAGTACTTCGCCGAACAGCTCACCGGCTACCTCGCCACCCAGCACGGCTGGGTGCAGTCCTACGGCACCCGCTACGTCCGCCCACCGGTCCTCGCCGGGGACATCTCGCGCCCCGGGCCCATGACCGTGCGCTGGACCGCGTACGCGCAGTCGCTCACCGACCGCCCGGTCAAGGGCATGCTCACCGGGCCGGTCACCATGCTCGCCTGGTCCTTCGTCCGCGACGACCAGCCACTGGGCGAGACCGCCCGCCAGGTCGCCCTCGCCCTGCGCGACGAGGTGAACGACCTGGAGGCGAACGGCACGTCGGTGATCCAGGTCGACGAACCCGCGCTGCGCGAGACGCTCCCGCTGCGGGCCGCCGACCACGCCGCGTACCTTCAGTGGGCGACGGAGTCCTTCCGGCTGGCCACCGCCGGGGTACGGCCGGACACCCAGATCCACACCCACATGTGCTACGCGGAGTTCGGCGACATCGTCCAGGCCATCGACGACCTCGACGCCGACGTCATCAGCCTGGAGGCCGCCCGCTCCCACATGCAGGTCGCCCGCGAACTGGCCGCCCACGGCTACCCGCGCGAGGCCGGGCCCGGCGTCTACGACATCCACTCACCCCGCGTCCCCGGCGCCGAGGAGGCAGCGGCCCTGCTGCGCAAGGGACTTGAGGCCATCCCCGCGCAACGTCTGTGGGTGAACCCCGACTGCGGCCTGAAGACCCGCGGCTGGCCCGAGACCCGGGCCTCCCTGGAGAACCTGGTCGCCGCAGCCCGGAAGATCCGCGCGGAGCTGGCCACCGAAGCGGTGTGATACCGGCCCGGTGCGGGAGGGGCCACCGCCCCTCCCGCATCGGGCCGTGCCCGTCCGCACCGGTCCGTACCGATGCGTGTCCGAGCCCGCTGGTAGCGTGCCGCTTCCGTACCGGGGATCACGAAGAGGCGGGGTGCGTACGGGAAGTGACATGCCATGAGGTGGATGCCCGGCGCCTGGACGCGGTATCGGAAGGCATCGTCGGGCGGACGGCGGGGCGGTGGCACGGTACGCGCTACGGCGCCCCGACCCCGCGGCGCATGCGTGAACCGGCCGGGGAACTGCTCGACCACGTCGCCGCCAGCACCGGTCAGGGCGGCGCGCTGGACGACGTCGCGCGCTCCGCGCTGCTCACGGCGGCGGAGTGCCGTCCGGGGGAGATGAGCGTCGGCTGCTTCCCCGACGGCGACCAGGAGGTCCTCCTCCCGCCGATCGGGGAGCGGCTCAGCACCGAGGACACAGCTCTCGGCGATGTCGTCGCCTCCTCGCGGGAGCAGGCCCCTTCGGCCCGTACCTGGCTCGACCTCTTCGCGGCCTGCCTCGTCAGCCATCTCGTGTGGGACGGGCAGCGGGTACCGGCCTGCTGCTGCGGGACGACTCGGAAACCAGCAACTGGGGCCCCTGGTAAGCGAAGTGGCGCCCCCGAGCGGGCTGAGCGCGCGTCGTTCACACCCTCGGAGTTAGGTTAGCCTAACCGTCAAGCCGCGGAGGTGGATCTTTCCGCCTCCGGAGCCGCCCCCGCGCGGCTCCCGCTTCCGCGCGGCCTGTCCGCACCACGACCGAAGGCCCCGCCATGCCGCCTGCCTCCCTCCCGCCCCCCGGTGAACCCTCCGAGGAACGCCGGGCGTCGGGCGCGCACTCCGCCACGCCGTCGAGCCCCGGTCCCGAAGGCGTACGGGGAGGTCTCGTCGCGGGCGGTGCACGCGGTCCGGAGCACCTGCGGCCCCTCACCGCCATCGTCCTGGACGCCCTGGCGGACGCCGCCCCGGCCCGGGGCGGGCCACTGCCCGCCGGAGGGCCCGAGGCCGTGGCCCGGAGCGCCCGCGCTCTCTGCTCCCCGGTCCTGCCCGAGGAGGGCGTCGGCCCCGAGGCCGCGCTCGGGGACGTCGTGCGCGCGGTCGCGGAGGGGGCCGCGGACCCGGCCGACCCCGCCTGTGTCGCCCATCTGCACTGCCCGCCGCTCGCCGTGGCCGTCGCGGCGGACCTGGCGGGCGCGGCCCTCAACCCCTCCATGGACTCCTGGGACCAGGCGCCCGCCGCCGGGGTGATCGAGGAGCTGACCACGGCCGCCCTGGCGCGGCTCGTCCACCCCACGGCCCCCGCCCCCGACGCGCTCATCACCAGCGGCGGCACCGAGTCCAACCTGGTCGCCCTCCTCCTCGCCCGGGAACGGGCGCGAGGTGGCCCCCTGCGCGTGGTGACCGGCGCCAACGCCCACCACAGCGTCCACCGGGCCGCCTGGATGCTCGGCCTGCCCGCCCCCACGGTCGTCGCCTGCAGCAGGGGCCGGATGGACCCGGCGGCCCTCGACCGTGCTCTCACCGGCCTCGCGGGGTCGCCGCTCCTGGTCGTCGCCACCGCCGGGACCACCGACGAGGGGCGCATCGACCCCCTCCCGGAGATCGCCCGCATCGCCGAACGGCACACGGCCCGGCTCCACGTCGATGCCGCCTACGGCGGCCCGTTGCTGTTCAGCGAACGCCTGGCCCCTCGGCTCACGGGCCTGGAACGCGCCGCCACCGTCACGTTCGACCTGCACAAACTCGGCTGGCAGCCGGTCGCCGCCGGGGTGCTGACGGTCGCCGACACCGAGCTGCTCGCCCCGCTCTCCCTCCGTGCCGACTACCTCAACGCCGACGACGACACCGAGGCCGGACTCCCGGATCTGCTGGGCCGGTCGATCCGCACCACCCGGCGTCCCGACGCCCTGAAGATGGCGGTCACCTTCCGGGCCCTCGGACGGCGGGGACTCGGCGCACTGGTCGAGCACTGTGTGCGTACCGCCCACGCGTTCGGCCGCGCCGTCGACGCGCACCCCCGCCTCCGCCTGCACCCCGGCGGGACCGGGATCAGCACCGTGCTGTTCCGCCCCGCCGTGGCCGACGCGCTGAGCGACGAGGCGGGTGACGCCGTGGTCGCCGCGGTCCGCCGCGCCCTGCTCACCGAGGGGCGCGCCGTGCTCGGGCGGGCGGTGGCCGAGGACGGCGACGGCCGCAGCCGCCTCTGGCTGAAGGCCACCCTGCTGCACCCGAACGCCGCGACGGCCGATCTGCTCCCGCTGCTCGACCTCGTCACCGCGGCGGCGGACCGTGCCCTGAGCGCATCGGACGCGGACCGCGGGGCGAGCGGAGCCCCGACGGCCGAAGGTGCCGGGGCCCCCGAGACGGAAAGGCTGCCGTCATGACGCCGACGATGCGCACGGCTCGCCCCGGGCCGATCCCCGCCGCACCCGCGACCCCTGCCGGAGGAACCCGATGACACCCGGACCGCGCACGCCGCCCCTCGATCTGCTGGGGGTGGGGGCAGGGCCCTTCAACCTCTCGCTCGCCGCGCTGGCCGACGGCGTTCCCGGGCTACGGACCGCCTTTCACGAGCAGCGTGCCGCGTTCCACTGGCACCCGGGACTGCTCATCGAGGGCGCGACCCTGCAAGTACCTTTCCTGGCCGACCTGGTGAGCCTCGTCGAGCCCACCAGCCCCTGGTCGTACCTCAATTACATCAAGATCCGCCGCAGGCTGTTCCCGTTCTACTTCGCCGAGCGCTTCCACATCCACCGCTCGGAGTTCGACGCCTATCTGCGCTGGGTGAGCACCGAACTGCCCTCCACCCGTTTCGGTCACCGCGTCGACACGGTCGCCTGGGACCCCGGACAGGGCGCGTTCGCCGTGGAGTTCACCCGGCTGGGCCCGGACGGGGAGACCCTGACGAGCGGCCTGGTCCATGCCCGTAACCTCGCCCTCGGCGTCGGCACGGCACCCCATGTCCCCGAACCGCTGCGCGAGTTGGTCCGGGACCCGGCCTCCGTCGTGCTGCACTCGGCGGACTACCTCGCCCAGCGGGACCGGCTGCTGGCCGCCCGCCACATCACCGTCGTCGGGTCGGGCCAGTCGGGCGCCGAAGTGCTGCTGGACCTGCTGCGTTCCCGGCCCGAGGGAGCGGAGGGGCTGACCTGGCTGGCCCGTACGCCGGCCTTCGCGCCGATGGAGTACAGCAAGATCGGCCTGGAGCAGTTCACCCCCGACTACACCCGCTACTTCCACGGCCTGCCACAGGCCACCCGGGACCGGCTGCTGCCTCGCCAGTGGCAGCTGTACAAGGGCGTCAGCGGGGACACGCTCGGGGACATCCACGACGAGCTGTACCGGCGCAGCCTCGGCGGCGAGTGGCCCGACGTCACGCTCACCCCCGGGATCGAGGTCACCGGTGCCGCCACCACGGGGGCGGGGCGGATCGAGCTGAGCGTCGAGCACGGCCAGCAGGAGGCGCGGGGCCGGCTCGTCACGGACGCCGTCGTGCTCGCCACCGGGTACCGCGAGCGCCCCGTGGACACGCTGCTCGCAGCCCTCGATCCGTACGCCGTCCGCGACGAGGCCGGGCGTCCGCAGGTCGACGCGGCGCAACGGCTCGTGCTCGCACCGGAGATCGCCGGTTCCGTCTTCGTGCAGAACGCCGAACGGCACACGCACGGCGTCGGCACACCGGACCTCGGCCTGGCCGCCTGGCGTTCCGCCGTGATCGTCAACGCGCTGACGGGCAAGGAGTTCTATCCGCTGCCGGAGCGCACGGCCTTCACCACGTTCGGCCTCGGCACGCGGGACCGTGACGACCGGGAGGACCTGGTCCGTGACGACAGGGTCCGTGTCGAGAGGGACCGTGACGACCAGGACCCGTCGGCACGTCCGGCCGGAGAGCGCCGCTGACGGAAAGCGGCCGGGCCGCGCGGTGGTTCACCGTGCGGCCCGGCCGCGTTCCGTTCACCGGGCAGGTCAGCCCTTGCGGGTGTTGATCTCGTCGGTGAGCTGGGGTACGACCGTGAAGAGGTCGCCGATGACGCCGTAGTCGACGAGCTCGAAGATGGGGGCTTCGGCGTCCTTGTTGATCGCGACGATGGTCTTCGAGGTCTGCATGCCTGCCCGGTGCTGGATCGCGCCGGAGATGCCGGAGGCGATGTAGAGCTGGGGGGAGACGGACTTGCCGGTCTGGCCGACCTGGGAGGTGTGCGGGTACCAGCCGGCGTCGACGGCGGCACGCGAGGCGCCGACCGCGGCGCCCAGGGAGTCGGCCAGGGCCTCGATCAGGGGGAAGTTCTCCGCGCCGTTGACGCCACGGCCGCCGGAGACGACGATCGCGGCCTCGGTCAGCTCGGGGCGGCCGGTCGACTCACGGGGGGTCCGGGAGGTGACCTGCGTACCGGTCGCGTTCTTCCCGAACGCCACCGTCAGTGCTTCCACGGCGCCGGCCGCCGGGGCCGCCTCGACCGCGGCCGAGTTCGGCTTGACCGTGATGACCGGAACACCCCGGGAGACCCGGGACCTGGTGGTGTAGGAGGCGGCGAAGACCGCCTGCGTGGCGACGGGGCCCTGGTCGCCGGCTTCCAGGTCGGTGGCGTCGGTGATGATGCCCGACCCGGTCCGCAGCGCGAGACGGGCGGCGATCTCCTTGCCCTCGGCGGAGGACACCACCAGCACCGCGGCGGGGGAGACGGCCTCGAACGCGGCCTGCAGCGCGTCCACCTTCGGCACCACGAGGTAGTCCGCGAACTCCGGGGCATCACAGGTCAGGACCTTCACCGCACCGTGCTCACCCAGCACACCCGCAGTGGCCCCGGCGCCGGCGCCCAGGGCGACGGCGACCGGGTCACCGATCCGACGCGCCAGCGTCAGCAGCTCCAGGGTGGGCTTGCGGACCGCACCATCCACATGGTCGACCAGAACCAGAACTTCAGCCATGACAACGCACTCCAGACGAGAGGAAGAGAAGGGAGGGGAAGAGAGAGGAAGGACCGTGCGTGCGGGATCAGATGAACTTCTGGCCCGCGAGGAACCCGGCGAGCTGCTTGCCGCCCTCGCCCTCGTCCTTCACGATCGTGCCCGCCGTGCGCGCCGGACGCTCGGTCGCGGAGTCGACCGCCGTCCAGGCGCCCGCCAGACCGACCTCGTCCGCGTCCAGCTCCAGATCCTCCAGATCCAGCGACTGGACCGGCTTCTTCTTCGCCGCCATGATCCCCTTGAACGAGGGGTAACGCGCCTCACCGGACTGGTCGGTCACCGAGACCACCGCCGGCAGCGACGCCCGGAGCTGCTCGGTGGCGGTGTCACCGTCCCGGCGCCCGGTCACCACACCGTCGTTCACCGACACCTCCGACAGCAGCGTCACCTGCGGCACCTCCAGACGCTCCGCCAGCAGCGCCGGCAGCACACCCATCACACCGTCCGTCGACGCCATACCGCACACCACCAGATCGAAGCCGGTCTTCTCGACCGCCTTCGCCAGCACCAGCGACGTGCCCATCACGTCCGTGCCGTGCAGATCGTCGTCCTCGACGTGAACCGCCTTGTCCGCACCCATCGACAACGCCTTGCGCAACGCGTCCTTGGCGTCCTCCGGACCCACCGTCACCACGGTGACCTCCGCATCGTCCGCCCCGTCCGCGATCTGCAACGCCTGCTCGACCGCGTACTCGTCCAGCTCCGACAGCAGACCGTCCACATCCTCACGGTCCAGCGTCAGGTCATCGGCGAAACGCCGGTCACCGGTCGCGTCGGGCACGTACTTCACACAGACAACGATCCTCAAGCTCACGCCGGCTCTCCTGCCTACCTGGGTGTGGTCCCACCTGGGTCATTCGTACTGATGAAGAGACTATGGCACTCAGTACCCTCTGTAAAGGTACGCAGTGCCAAAATGCCTCGTCCGGTGCTACGTTTCGCCGCATGACCGAGGCGCGAGGACCCCAGAAGAAGGCACCCATGCGGGAGGTGCTGGCACAGGCGGCCTTCCAGCTCTTCCTGGAGCGGGGCTTCGAGCGGACGACCGTGGACGACATCGTGGCGCGGGCCGGTGTGGGCCGGCGTTCGTTCTTCCGGTACTTCCCGTCGAAGGAGGACGCGGTCTTCCCGGACCACGAGCGGTGCCTCGCGGAGATGACCGAGTTCCTGGCCGCCGCCGACGACGGCGATCCGGTGGGGGCCGTGTCCGACGCCGCGCGCATCGTGCTGCGGATGTACGCGGCCGACCCCGAGTTCTCCGTGCAGCGCTACCGGCTCACCCGGGAGGTGCCGGGGCTGCGGACGTACGAACTGTCCGTGGTGCGCCGCTACGAGCAGACCCTCGCCGGGCATCTGCGGAGCCGGTTCGGTGCGGACGGCGACGGGGCGTTGCGGGCCGAGGTGATCGCCGCGTCCGTGGTCGCCGCGCACAACAACGGGCTGCGGCTGTGGCTGCGTTCGGGCGGGGAGGGTGATCCGGAGGCGGCGGTCGACCATGCGCTCGCCCTGGTGCGCGACGTCTGGGGTCGGCCCGCCGCCGCCCCGGCCGCCTTCGGGGCCGCAGCCCCCGCCCTTTCCCTCTCGGTCCCGGGTGACGGCGAGGGTGAGGTGGTCGTGATGGTCGCGCGGAAGGGCGCCCCGATGTGGCGTGTCGTGCAGCAGATCGAGGCGGCCGTCGGCGAGAACTGAGCATCAATGGGCACTCAGTGCCTTTACGGTCCGGCACTGAGTGCCATATGGTGCGGACGCGCCGGCAGTGCAGGTGCGGCGCGTCCGAGTCGAGCGCAGGGGGTCGAGCCGTGTCCCAGACAGGAATGGGTACCGTCCAGAAGGCGCGCGAGGAGTGCGGCCTTGCCTTCCACCGCTGCCGCTGGTGCGGCACCGCCTCCTTCCGGCGGCTGCTGTGCCCGGTGTGCGCGTCCAGCGAACTGGAGCCCGAACGCACCACCGGCCACGGCGTGGTCGTCCGGACCGCCGTGATCCACCGCTACACCGAGGCGGCGCGCAACGAGTCCCTGGTGCGGTTCCCCGAAGGGTTCGTCTTCCGCTGCCGCATCGTGGGGGCGGCCCCGCACCTCGTGGCGGTCGGGGCGCGCGTCCGGCCCGTCTCCGGGGACGAGCCGGAGACGGGCGAGGTGGTGCTGGAACTCTGCGAGCCGCCCGTGCGCCAGGACTGGATCTGACGAACCGGGCGGCCGGACGGCCGGTCAGCCCAGCCGGTCGAGCAGTTCGGCGGCCAGCGGGGCGGACGAGGCCGGGTTCTGACCGGTGATCAGGTTCCGGTCGGTGATCACGAACGGGGCCCAGGGCTCGCCCTCCTGGAAGTCCGCGCCCGCCGCCACCAGCCGGTCCTGGAGCAGCCACTTCGCCTGCTCTGCGAGGCCCGCCTGGGTCTCCTCGGCGTTGGTGAACCCGGTCAGCCGGTACCCGGCGAACGCGTTGGCGCCGTCGGGGCCGGTCGCCGCCAGCAGTGCCGCCGGACCGTGGCAGACCACTCCGAGCGGCTTGCCCGAGGCCAGGGCGGCGGTGAGCAGCCGGCCGGAGGCCTCGTTCACCGCGAGGTCCTCCATCGGGCCGTGGCCGCCGGGGTAGAACACCGCGTCGTACGCGTCCAGGTCCACGCCCTCCAGCGCGACGGGACGTCGCAGCTCCTCGAACGCGCCCAGCCCCGCCGTGACCCGGTCGGCGCCTTCCCGGCCGCCGTTGACCTCGGGCGCCAGGCTGCCGCGGTCCACGGTCGGGACGACGCCGCCCGGGGTGGCGACGACGACCTCGTGACCGGCGGCGGTGAGGGTCTCGTACGGGGTCACGGCCTCCTCGGCCCAGAAGCCCGTGGGGTGCTTCGTGCCGTCCGCCAGGGTCCAGTGGTCCGCGCCGGTCACCACGAAAAGAATCTTTGCCATGTCGTACGTCTCCGTAGATCGAGAGGTTTCTCGGGGGATCGGGATGTGCTGACCTGTGCGACGGTAGGCCGGATCGTCCATAGGTTTCCAATAGGCTGGCAGCTATGAGGAATAAGAATCCTGATGGGTTTGCGGAGCTGGGCCGTCCGGCGGACGCGCCAGCGGGGCCGGCCGATCTGAATCTGCTGCGGACCTTTCTCGCCGTGCACCGGTCGGGCTCCTTCACCGCCGCCGCCCGGCTGCTCGGCCTCTCCCAGCCGACGGTCACGGCCCAGATGCGCTCCCTGGAGCGGCAGGTCGGCCGGGAGCTGTTCGAGCGGCAGCCGCGCGGGGTGACCCCCTCGCCGTACGCGGACGAGCTGGCGGCCCGCGTCGTCGCCCCGCTGGACGCCCTCGCCGAGGTCACGGGTGACACGGTCGCGGCCGGTGACCGCCCGTGCGACCCCGTCCACCTGGCGGGCCCCGCCGAGCTGATGTGCCTGCGGGTGCTGCCGGCGCTGGCCCCGCTCGTCGCGGACGGGCTGCTGCTGCGCGCCGCGACCGGGCTCACCGATCCGCTCCTGGACGAGCTGCGGGCGGGCCGCCACGACCTGGTCATCGCGACGGCCCGCCCGCGCGGCCGGGCGCTGTCCGCGGTGCCGCTGATGGACGAGGAGTTCGTGCTGACGGCCGCCCCGCACTGGGCCGCCCGGACCGGGGGGCCGGAGAACGTCGAGGCCCGGGGGCCGGGTGCGCTGAACGGCCTGCCCCTGGTGACGTACGCCGAGGACCTGCCCATCGCCCGCCGCTACTGGCGTCACGTCTTCGGCCGCCGCCTGGACCGCCGGGCCGCCGTCACCGTGCCCGACCTGCGCGGGGTGCTCGCCGCCGTGGTGGCGGGGGCGGGCTTCTCGGTGCTGCCGCGCTATCTCTGCGCGGCCGAACTGGCCTCGGGCGCCCTCGTCGAGCTGTACGCCCCCGAGGACCCGCCGATCAACACCGCGTACCTCGTGCAGCGCCCCGGTTCGGCCGCCAACCCTCAGGTGGCGCGGGTGCGCGATCTGCTGACGGGGGTCGCCCGCGCGTGGTGAGCGGCCGCGGCTCCCACCCCCGATCCCGTCGGGGCCGACGCCCCGTCAGGACGGCTCCGACCTCGAAGGACCTGTTCGTCCTCGAACGCGGCGCAGCGCCCAGGACGCCGCGTTCCCGCCAGGGCCGCGCAGCCGGTGTCCGCCGGACTCGCTCAGCGGGCGTGGACCGAAGGCGCCGCGCGATGTCCCCGGCCGCGTTCTGTGTGCAGACTCGACCGTCGTACGCGCGCCGTCAGCGAATCGGGAGCCCGCATGTTCACCACCCGGCCCATCCTCCAGGGCGCCTTCGGCATGGTGGCCGCATCGAGGCCGCCCGCACGATCTGGCGCGAAGGGTTCGTCGCCGAAGCCCTCCTACGGCAGGCGGCGGTCCTCACCCTGGGCACCAGCGGCGAGCGGCACGCCTGCACGCTCACCGCCGCCGGCCTGGCCGGCTGGTCCGTGTCGTACGAAGCCCCCGTCACGTACGACTGGAACGGCTGGACGCTGGCCGAGGCGGGCGGCTGGAGCCAGGGTCCCGCGTTCCTCCAGCAGTTGGCGCTGCTCCCGGACGACCTGCCGGCGCACGGCTCCGCCGACTACGTCCACCTGCTCGTCGAGGGCTGCAAACTCGCCATGGCCGACCGTGAGGCCCGGTACGGGGACCCCGCCACCGGCATCCTGTCCGCCGCCGCCAACCCGCGCGGTATGCAGGGGTACGCCGTCGGCCGCTGAACCGCGCCGCACGCCCGGCGCTGTCGGCCCGTCTCGACCCATGGTGCCCAGCCCCGCCTTCCGCCCCTCGCTGACCAGCGCCTTCGGCCGCCCGGCGGCCGTCTCGCGGGGCGGCCGTGATTGGGTGGAGGCATGATCGATGACTTCCTGTACGGGACCGCCGGGGACACCGGGCCGCTCGCCGAGGTCGAGGCCGCGGTGCGCGCCGCCGCCGCTGCCGAGATCGTGCCCCGCCACCGGAAGCTCGCCGCCCACGAGATCATCGAGAAGAGCGGCCCGCACGACCTGGTCACCGCCGCCGACCGGCTGGCCGAGGAACACCTCACCGCCGCCCTCACCGAGCTGCTGCCCGGTTCGGTCGTCGTCGGCGAGGAGTCCGTCCACGCCGACCCGGCGGTCTACGACGCCCTCGGCGGTGACGCCCCCGTCTGGATCGTCGACCCGGTCGACGGCACCCGCCAGTTCGTCCGGGGCGAGGCCGGCTTCTGCACGCTGGTCGCCCTCGCCCAACACGGGGAGGTCCACGCCTCCTGGACGTACGCACCGGTCCTCGGCGAGATGGCCGTCGCCGTGCGCGGCCGGGGCGCCACGCTCAACGGCACCCCGATACGCTCCGGGACACCCGCCCCCGGCGCCGTGCTGAACGTGGCGATGTCGCACCCCGACTACACGACCGACGCCCAGAAGCGGGCCCTGCTCGGCCTGCGCACCGACGGCATCGCGGCCCGGCCCTGCGGCTCGGCGGGCCTGGAGTACCTGGCGGTGGCGCGCGGGGAGCTGGACGCCACCGCGTTCAACTGGGAGTACGCCTGGGACCACGCGGCCGGACTGCTCCTGGTCACCGAGGCGGGCGGCGCGCAGTCGACCCTGGCGGGCGTCCCGTTCCGGATCGCGGGCGGCAACGACCTGCCGTTCACGGCGGCCCGCGACCGGGCCACCGCCGACCGGATCCTGGCGGCGCTGCGGGCGGGCGGCTGACGCAGACCGGCGCCGGGGCCACGACGGCGCCGGGGCCACGACGGCTGCGCCGCCGACGGGACCCGGCCCGCCGCATGGGACCCAGGCCGCCGTTCGGGACCCGGGCCGCCGTACGGGCGCCGGGCCGCCGCACGGGCCCAGGCCCTCGCCGAGGACCCGGGCCCGTCGCCATCCGGGTCCGGGGGTCCGCCTCCGCGCTGTCGGTGGGTCCGCATACGCTGGGGGTCCGACTGCCGGCCGACGAAGGAGTCCCAAGGTGCCGTCGATGCTCGATGCGGTCGTGGTGGGCGCCGGGCCCAACGGCCTGACCGCCGCGGCCGAACTGGCCCGCCGGGGCTTCTCCGTGGAGGTCCACGAGGCGCACGACACCATCGGCGGAGGCGCGCGCACCGAGGAGCTGACCCTCCCCGGTTTCCGGCACGACCCGTGCTCCGCCGTGCACCCTCTGGGGATCGGCTCGCCCGCGTTCCGGGCGATGCCCCTGGAGCGGCACGGCCTGGAATGGCTGCACCCCGAGGTCGACCTCGCCCACCCCTTCCCCGACGGCACGGCCGCCGCCCTCACCCGTTCCGTCGGCGAAAGCGCCATGACGCTGGGGGCCGCCGACGCCGGTGCCTACCGCCGCCTCATGGCCCCCTTCCTCGGCCGCTGGGACACCCTGGCCGCCGACTTCCTGCGCACCCCCTGGGAGAGCCTGCCCCGCGACCCGTACCGGCTGGCCCGCTTCGGTCTGCTCGGCCTCCAGCCCGCCACCTGGGTCTCCCGCCGCTTCCAGGGCGAGAAGGCCCGTGGCCTGTTCGCCGGGCTCGCCGCCCATGCCATAGCTCCCACCAGCGGTTTCGCCACCTCGGGGATCGCCCTCGTCTTCGCGCTCGCCGCCCACGAGAACGGCTGGCCGGTGCCGCGCGGCGGCTCCCAGGCCATCTCCGACGCCCTCGCCTCCCTGCTCCGGGAGAACGGCGGCACGATCCGCACCGGCAGTGAGGTCAAGCGGCTGGACGAGCTGCCGCCCGCCCGCGCCTACATCTTCGACACCTCCCCCTCGGCGCTCGCCCGCATCGCCGGACTCGGCAGCGCCTACCACCGCTACCGCTACGGCGCCTCCGCCTTCAAGATCGACTACGCGCTGTCCGGCCCCGTGCCCTGGACCGCGCCCGAGGCCCGCCGCGCGGGCACCGTCCACATCGGCCCCACCGCCACCGCCATCGACGCGGCGCTGACGGCCGCCGTCGAAGGGCGCGACCCCAGCGCCCCCTTCCTCATCACCGCCCAGCCCACCCTGACCGACCCCTCCAGGGCTCCCGAAGGGCGCCACGTCTTCTGGGTGTACGGACACGTCCCGGCCGGCTGGGAGGGCGATGCCACCGACGTCATCGAACGCCAACTGGAGCGCTTCGCCCCCGGGTTCCGCGACCTCGTGCTCGCCCGCGCGGTCGCCGGACCCCCCGAACTGGCCGCCCGCAACGCCAACTACATCGGCGGCGACATCGCGTGCGGCGCCTTCGCCGGGCTCCAGACCCTGATCCGCCCCAAGCTCGCCCGCGTGCCGTACGCCACCGCGCACCCCGCGGTGTTCCTCTGCTCCTCGGCCACTCCGCCCGGACCGGGGGTGCACGGCATGTCCGGTCACCACGCCGCCAGGGCCGCGTGGCGGCGCCTGCGGGCGGCCTCCTGAAGCAGCCGCCCGCCCTCGGACCGGAGCGCACCGGGGCGCGCCCGGCGGGTCGCCCCGACCGGGCGGCACAGCGCCGCGGCGCGCGGCATGATGTCCGCATGAGCTCCTCCGTCTCTCCCGCCGTACGCCTGGTCTGCGGCGACATCACCGACCAGTCCGTCGACGTCATCGTCAACGCGGCCAACTCCTCGCTGCTCGGCGGCGGCGGAGTCGACGGCGCCATCCACCGGCGCGGCGGCCCCGACATCCTCGCCGCCTGCCGTGAACTGCGCGCCTCGCACTACGGAAAGGGGCTGCCCACCGGGCAGGCCGTCGCCACGACCGCCGGACGCCTCGACGCGCAGTGGATCGTGCACACGGTCGGCCCGGTCTTCTCCGGCGCCCAGGACCGCTCCGCCCTGCTCGCCTCCTGCTACCGCGAATCCCTCCGTCTGGCAGCCGAGTTGGGGGCCAAGTCGATCGCCTTCCCGGCGATCTCCACCGGGATCTACGGCTGGCCGATGGACGACGGTGCCCGGATCGCGGTGCGCACGGTCCTGGCGGAGACCGTGGAGCCGGTGGAGGAGGTGCGCTTCGTACTCTTCGACGCGCACGCGTACGTGGAGTTCGAGGAAGTCCTCGCGATGCGCGGCTGAGTCCGCACCCGCCGCGGAGGCGGTCCCGGCGGGCTCCGCGGCGGCAGGGCGGCCCGGCCGCCCACGACCGGGCGATCGGCGTGACCCTCCACCCCGAGGGCTCCCGCCTCACGGCGTCCTCGCGACGCGATCCCGCACCGCCGGTCCTGCCGCTGACCGGATCGGTCCGCTGCCGGACCCGATGCGGCCTGTCGCGCCCCGCCCGCGCGGCTCAGGCTTGGGGACATGAACCGAGCACTCGTCGTCATCGATGTCCAGGAGTCCTTCCGGGCCCGCCCGCTGTGGGAGACCACCTCCGACCTGAGGATCGCCGACCAGGTGAACCGACTGGTCCGGCTCTCCCGCCGGGCCGGGGACCTGGTGGTGTGGGTCCTGCACTCCGAGCCCGGCACCGGTGACGTCTTCGACCCGGCCCTCGGCCATGTCCGGCTGATGGAGGAACTGGAGCGGGCGGACGGGGAGCCGCTGATCCACAAGACGTCCCACAACGCGTTCACCACCACCAACCTGCAACAGCTCCTCACCGAGCGCGGCATCCGCGAACTCACCGTCTGCGGCATCCGCACCGAGCAGTGCGTGGAGACCACCACGCGCGTCGCGAGCGACCTCGGCTACCAGGTCACCTTCGTCGTCGACGCGACCGCGACCAACCCCATCCCGCACCGCGACGCCCCCGCCGGCCGGAGCGTCGCCGAACTGCTGGCCGACCCCCGCACGCTGCCCGCCGCAGAGGTCGTCCGACGCACCGAGTACGCCCTCGCCGGACGCTTCGCCACCATCGCGACGGTCGACCAGCTGGAGGCCGCGGCAGGTCTTCCGGCACAATGACCGAATCGTGAGCCGCATCGTCTTCTTCCTGGTGCCCGGAGTCCATCTGCTGGACCTGGCCGGACCCGCGCAGGTCTTCTCGACAGCCGCGGACTTCGGGCACCCCTACACGCTCGCCTACGTCGCCGAGCAGCCACAGGTCCTCACCGCCCAGGGGCTGCCGCTGGCGGCCGGGACCGACTGGCCCGACCTCGGGCCCGACGATCTGATCGTCGTGCCCGGCTGGCGCACCTCCACCCCGGCCGGCGCCCCTGCCATCGGCGACGCCTCCCTGCAGGTCCTCCGGGACCACCACGCCGGGGGCGGGACGGTGGCCAGCGTCTGCGCCGGAGCCGACGCGCTCGGCCGGGCCGGCCTGCTCGACGGCCGCCACTGCACCACCCACCACGACGTGCAGGACGAACTGGCCCGGCGCCACCCCCGGGCGGTGCTCGTCCGCGACGTCCTGTTCACCGCTGACGACCGGGTGGTCACCTCGGCCGGCATCGCCAGCGGCATCGATCTGGCGCTGCACCTGGTCGCGACCCGGCACGGCCCGGCCGCCGCCGCCAAGGTGGCCCGGGAGATGGTCGTCCACACCCGCCGCAACGGCCATGAACCCCAGTCCAGCGAGATGCTCCGGCACCGGTCCCACCTCGTCGACACCGTGCACCGCGCCCAGGACCTCATCGACGCCCGCTTCGACCAGCCGCTTCCGCTGCCCGCCCTGGCCTCGGCCGTCGGCGTGAGCGAACGTACCCTCACCCGCCTCTTCCGCCGCGCCACCGGGCTCACCCCCCTGCGCTACCAGCAGACCCTCCGCCTCGAACGCGCCGAACACCTCATCGGCCACGGCGCGACGATGGACGCCGCCGCCCGCTCGGTCGGTTTCGAGGACCCCCGCATGCTGCGCCGCCTCCGCGCCCGCGCGGCCTGACCGGACAGCGACACCCCGCCCCCGGCGCAGCCGTGGCCGCCCGAGCGCCCGCGCGGCCCGACCGCGGCAGGTGATCGGACGGCCCCGGACAGGCAGCCGGCTCCCGTACCGGCCCACGGGCGGCGGCCCCAGGACCTCCGTGTCGGATTTCCGCCAGTCAAGCCCCTGACCGGTGAACCATCCTGGAACCATGCACACCGACACCGAGCGCTGCGTGCGGGCCGTCCGGTCGAAGGACGCCCGCTTCGACGGCTGGTTCTTCACCGCGGTCCTCACCACCCGGATCTACTGCCGCCCCAGCTGCCCCGTCGTGCCGCCCAAGACCCGCAACATGACCTTCTACCCCAGCGCCGCCGCCTGCCAGCAGGCCGGATTCCGGGCCTGCAAGCGGTGCCGGCCCGACACCAGCCCCGGGTCCCCGGAATGGAACGCGCGCGCCGACACCGTCGCCCGCGCCATGCGCCTGATCCGGGACGGGGTCGTCGACCGCGAGGGCGTCCCCGGACTCGCAGCCCGGCTCGGCTACTCCGCCCGCCAGATCGAACGCCAGCTGCTGGCCGAGCTGGGCGCCGGACCGCTGGCCCTGGCCCGCGCCCAGCGGGCGCAGACCGCCCGTCTCCTCATCGAGACGACCGACCTGCCCATGGCCCAGGTGGCGTTCGCCGCCGGATTCGCCTCGATCCGCACCTTCAACGAGACGGTCCGCGAGGTCTTCGCCCTGGCCCCCGGCGACCTGCGCACCCGCGCCGCACGGGGTCCGCGCACCACCGCCGTACCCGGCGTCATCGCGCTGCGCCTGCCGTACCGCGCGCCGCTCAACCCCGGCAACCTCTTCGGCCACCTCGCCGCGACCGCGGTCCCCGGCGTCGAGGAGTGGCGCGACGGGGCGTACCGGCGCACGCTGACCCTCCCGTACGGTCAGGGCGTCGTCGCCCTGACCCCGAAGCCCGGCCACATCGCCTGCCGGTTGTCCCTCACCGACCCCCGCGACCTCACCCGGGCCATCAGCCGCTGCCGCTGGCTCCTCGACCTGGACGCGGACCCGGTCGCCGTCGACGCCCTGCTGCGCACCGACCCGCTGCTGGCCCCGCTGGTCGACGCGGGTCCCGGCCGCCGGGTGCCGCGTACCGTGGACGGCGCGGAGTTCGCCGTACGCGCGGTGCTCGGCCAGCAGGTCTCCACCGCCGCCGCCCGCACCCACGCGGCCCGGCTGGTCGCCGCGCACGGCGTTCCGGTCGACGACCCCGAGGGCGGGCTCACCCACCTCTTCCCTGCCCCGGCGGCGCTGGCGGACCTCGACCCGGAGACCCTCGCGCTGCCGCGGACCCGCCGCACCACCCTCACCACGCTCGTCGCCGCCCTCGCGGAGGACCGGCTGCGGCTCGACACCGACAGCGACTGGGAGCGGGCGCGCGCCGAACTGGCCGCGCTGCCCGGCTTCGGCCCCTGGACCGTCGAATCTATCGCCATGCGGTCCCTGGGCGACCCCGACGCCTTCCTCCCCACGGACCTCGGCATCCGCCGCGCGGCCGGCCGGCTCGGCCTGCCCGCCACCCCCGCCGCCCTCACCGCGCGGGCCGCCGACTGGCGCCCCTGGCGGGCGTACGCCGTGCAGTACCTCTGGACGGTGGACGACCACCCCATCAACCACCTGCCCGCCTGAAGGAGTTGCTCCGTGACCCCCATGACGTCCACGGCCCCGGCCCAGCGGCACACCGTCGTCGACAGCCCCTACGGCCCCCTGACGCTCGTCGCCACCGACGGCGTCCTGTCGGCCCTCTACATGACCGGACAGCGTCACCGCCCGCCCGAGGAATCCTTCGGCGCACCCGACCCGGAGCCCTTCGGCGAAGCGGTCCGGCAGCTCGGCGAGTACTTCGCGGGAGAGCGCACCGCCTTCGACCTCCCGCTGGCCCTCGCGGGCACCCCGTTCCAGCGGAGTGTCTGGGCGGCGCTGCTGAGGATCCCGTACGGCGAGACCCGGACGTACGGCGAACTGGCCGCGGAACTCGGCAAGCCGGGCGCCTCGCGGGCCGTCGGCCTGGCCAACGGAAAGAACCCGGTCGGGATCATCGTCCCGTGCCACCGTGTGATCGGCGCCTCCGGGAGCCTCACCGGATACGGCGGGGGCCTCGACCGCAAGCAGCGGCTGCTCGCCTTCGAGAGCGGCGGCACACGTCAGGAGGCGGCGGCCCTCTTCTGAGCGCGGGCGGGGGCGCACCGGAACCGGCACGCCCCCGCCCCGCCGGGCGCCGCTCAGCCGGTGAAGATCTCCACGGCCGTCCAGACGGCGAGACCCAGCATGCAGAGGCCGCCGATGCGCTGGACGGTCTTCAGCGGTACGCGCTTCGCGATGAACTTCCCCGCCAACAGCGCCAGGGCCGACACCGACATCAGCGCGGCAGCCGAACCGATGGCCGTGGACCAGGTGCCGTTGCTCGCCGCGAGGTTGGCGGTGGTGATCTGCGTCAGGTCGCCCCACTCGCTGATGAAGACCGCCATGAAGGCGGTCGAGTAGACCGGCCAGAAGCCGGTGACCGTCTTGACCTCGGCCTCGTCATCGTCGTCCCCGCCGCTGCCGCGCAGCAGGAGGAACGCGCCCAGAGCGAAGAGCGAGGCCGAGACGAGCTTGACGGTCCAGTCGGGCAGCAGCCCGATGAGGCTGCCCGCACCGACGGCGATGGCGACGTGCACGACGAAGGCGGACGACGTGCCGAACCACACGTAGAGCGGCCGCATCCGCGTTCCCATGGCCAGCGAGGCGAACATCGTCTTGTCGGGGAGTTCCGCGAGGAAGATCAGCCCGAAGGCCGTGATGACCGCCAGAAGGTCGAGATGCATTCCGGGTGGCTTTCTGTGCGAGCCGGGCCCCGGATCTTCGCGAAGCGCCGTACGGGCTTTTCGGAGGACCACTCGGCCCGGCATGACGGCAGCGCCCACAGGGCGTGGGCGTGTCATACAGGACCGAAGGTCTCGCCCGCCCGGGATCCCTCTCAGGATCCACAGGCCCGGCCACCGGGAACCCGAGGGCTCCAGTGTGTCGACGACCGGTTTGCGGGGCTACTCCCCTTCGCAGCCGTCAACGATACCCCACCCGACCTGGCGAGGGTGCTGGTGTTCGAACGGCGGACGCCTCGGTAGAGTCGGGGTGATCACCCGGACCGGCGGTGGTCCTCACTCCACCTCACCCTCTCTCGTCGACGGGAAGTGCCCTGATGAGCCGCCGCCCCCGCAAGGACGTGCCCGCCCAGGGCGCCGGCCGCCCCACCGTCAGCGTCTGCCGGGGCTGCTGCTGCGGCACCGAGAAGATCCCGGGCGTCGACCACGCGGCCCAGCTGTCCCGGCTGCGCTCCGGGCTCCGGGGCGCCGCCACCGTACGGGCGGTCGAGTGCCTCGACGCCTGCGAGCAGGGCAACGTGATCGTCGTGCAGCCCTCCGCCGAGGGGCGCCGGGCCGGAGGCAGGCCGGTGTGGCTGGGGCTGGTCAACGACGAACACGCCGAGCAGGACATCGTGACCTGGGCGGCGGCCGGCGGCCCGGGGCTCGCGGACGCGCCGGACATCCTCGACCTGTACGTCTTCAAGCCCTCCCGCCGGGTCTCGGCGGGCCTGGACGGCTGAGCGCCCCGCCCGCCCGGGTCTCGGTGGCCTGGACGGCTGAGGGTCCCGCCCGCCGGAGGGACGCGGCCCCTCACGGGCCCTGCGTCAGCCGGTGGAGCCGCAGAGCCAGCTGGATCTCCAGTGTGCGGGCGGGCGTGTTCCAGTCCGCTCCGAGGAGCCGGCCGATGCGCTCCAGCCGCTGCACCACCGTGTTCACGTGCACATGGAGCAGGGACTTGGTCCGGGTCAGGCTCGCGCCCTCGGCGAAATAGGCGTCCAGCGTCGTGACGAGATCGGTCCCCCGCCTGCTGTCGTAGTCGAGCACGGGCCCCAGCATCCGCCGGACATAGCCTCCCAGGTCCGCCTGGTCGCCCAGCAGCACGCCGATGAACCCCAGGTCGTCGACGGCCCCGCCGTTCCCGGTGCGGCCCAGCGCACGCAGTGCGGAGAGGCAGCGGCCGGCCTCGCGGTGCGCGTCGGAGAGCTCGGCCGGACCCGTGGCCGGGCCCGCCGCGCCCACCGTGACGGGGAAGCCGACCGCCTGGCCCAGCTCGGCGGCGAGCGCCTGGGCAGCCGGCCCCGGTGTGCCGGACGGCGCGACCAGCACCACCTGGTCGTGGTGGAGCCCGGCCAGCCCGTCGAGGGCCTGTGCGCTGCGGGCGGACGCCGCCAGCAGCCGGTGGCGGGGGGCCACCTCGCTGTGGGCGACGAACACGCTGTGGCGGCGGTTCAGATCGACGCCGAGCCGGCGGGCGCGCGCGGCCAGGGTCCCCGGGTCACCGGTGCGCGCGAGCAGCTCGCCCCGGACCCGGTCCTCCGTCTCGGCCACCGAGCGGCGCAGCAGCATGAGCAGCGCGGTGACGACACCGGCCCGCTCGAACAGCAGCCGGTCGGCGTCCGCGAGCCCGGCCCGGCCGGTCAGGGCGATGGAGCCGAGGAGTTCGGGCCCGGCGAGGACGGCACAGACCCACGTGCCGTCCACCGGAACCGCCCGCCCCCGCGCCCGGGAGGCCGACACCGCCCAGATCGGCTGCGGCAGCGGCTCGGCGCGGGCCCGGGCCAGCTCGGCGCCGTCCGCGTCATGGATGAGGATCCCGCCGTCCAGGATGTCGGCGAGCGCCGCCGCCACGTCGTCGGCGCCGCCGCCCCGGAGCACGAGATCGGTGAGCTGGTCGTGGGCCTCCTCGGCGCGGCGCATCGCCTCGCTGTGCGTCCGGATGGTCTCCGACGCGGCGTTCAGGTCGACCAGCGCGGCCCGGGTCTCCTCCAGCAGCCGGGCCCCGTCGATGGCGATCGCGGCGTGGTCGGCCAGGGAGGACAGCAGCGCCACCTCGGTCGCGGTGAACTCACGGGGCGACCGGTCGGCCGCGTACAGCACACCGATGACGCGGGCGCCCAGGCGCAGCGGTACGCCGAGGATCGCCCGCAGTCCCTCGTCCAGGACCGCGCTGTCGATGGTGGTCGTGTGGTGGAACCGGGTGTCGGCCTGGTAGTCCCCGGTCGCGTACGGGCGGGCGGTCTGCGCCACCAGCCCGCCCAGCCCCTCGCCCATCCCGAGCCGCACCCTCTGGAACGCCTCGGCCACCGAACCGTCGGTGACCCGCATGTAGGTGTCGCCCGCGGCGTCGTCGTTGAGCGAGAGGTAGGTGACGTCCGTGCCGAGCAGCAGCTTCGCCCGGTGGACGATGGCCCGCAGCACGGCGTCCAGGTCCCGCAGGGCCGCCAGGTCGCTGGCCGTGTCGAACAGGGCGGTGAGCTGTGCCTCCCGCACCCGGTGCTGGCCGAGCGTGCGCCGGATGCGCAGCGCCACGGCGGCGGCCTCGGCGATCTCCGCCAGCTCGGCGGAGGAGGCCCCGGCCCGCCGGGCGTCGGCGGCCGGCCGGTCGAACTCCTCGGCCGCCGCACCCTGCGCCAGCAGGTCGAGGAGCCTGCGCAGGGCGGGCGCGGAGTGCTGGGCGGGGCGTGTCACGCCGGTGAGCATACGGTGATCGCCTCCCGGGAGGGGCCGAGCGGGCAACGGGGACAGCCCTCCCGCGCACCGTACGCAGCGGTGCGCGGGAGGGCGGGGATCAGCGGCCGAGAGGGACCGAGTCCTGGACGGCCGCGGCCGGCGCGGCCGGGACGGAACGGTCCACGCCGTCCTTCGTCAGGTCGCGGCCGCGGGTCTCCCTGGCCACCCAGACCGTCACCGCGGTGACCAGGGAGGCGAAGCAGAGGTAGAGGGAGATCGGGACGGACGACTCGTAGTCCTTGAGCAGTTCGACCGCGATCAGCGGGGCGAGGGCGCCACCGATGATCGAGGCGAGCTGAGAGCCCATCGAGGCGCCCGAGTAGCGGACCTTCGTGTCGAACATCTCCGAGATGAACGCCGCCTGAGGACCGTACATCGCGCCGTGCAGCAGCAGCCCGAGGGTGACCGCGAGGACGATGACGGGGAACGACTTCGTGTCCAGGAGGGCGAAGAACGCGAACGCCCACACCGCCATGCCGACCGCGCCGATCAGGGTCACCGGGCGGCGGCCCAGCCGGTCCGAGAGCGCGCCCCACAGCGGGATGGCCACGAAGTGCACCGCGGAGCCGATCAGGACGGCGTTGAGCGCGTCGCTCCGGGACATCTCCAGATGCGCGGTGACGTAGACCAGCAGGAAGGCGGTGAGGATGTAGTACGAGATGTTCTCGCCGAAGCGCGTGCCGATCGCGAGCAGCACCTCGCGCCAGCTCTTGCGGAACACCTCGACGACCGGAGGCTGTTCCTTCTCGCCCTGCGCGGCCGCCTCGGCCGACCTGCGCTGTGCCTCCAGGAAGACCGGGGACTCCTCCACCGAGATCCGGATCCACAGGCCGATCATGACGAGGACGCCGGACAGCAGGAACGGGATGCGCCAGCCCCAGGCGAGGAACGCCGCGTCGGACTGGACGGCCGCGAGCAGCGCCAGGACACCGGTCGCCAGCAGATTGCCGCCGGGCGCACCGGACTGCGGCCAGGAGGCCCAGAAGCCGCGCCGCTCGTCGCCGCCGTGCTCGGAGACGAGCAGCACCGCGCCGCCCCACTCGCCGCCCAGCGCGAATCCCTGCACCAGGCGCAGCACGGTCAGCAGGATCGGCGCCCACACCCCGATGCTCGCGTGGGTGGGCAGCAGGCCCATCGCGAAGGTGGCGCCGCCCATCATGAGCAGGCTGAGCACGAGCAGCTTCTTGCGGCCGATCTTGTCGCCGTAGTGGCCGAAGACGATCCCGCCGAGCGGACGGGCGGCGAAGCCGACCGCGTACGTCAGGAATGCCAGCAGGGTGCCGACCAGCGGATCGCTGCTGGGGAAGAAGAGCGAGTTGAACACGAGCGCGGCGGCCGAGCCGTAGAGGAAGAAGTCGTACCACTCGATGGTGGTGCCGACGAGGCTGGCCGCGACGATGCGGCCGATGCGGCTGGTGCCGGGCGGAGCGGAACGGGGGGAACCCATGGTGAGTCACCGCGATTCGTTGGCGGACGGTCAGGGACGGGGGTGCGGGTGATGCGGGTGGTGCGCCCGGCTGCGGTGGGGGCCGGAGCCGGGGTGGGGGTTCAGTGGGCGCCCCAGCCCCCGTCCACGGGGAGGGAGGCGCCGGTGATGTATCCGGTACGGGGGCCGCAGAGCCAGAGGCAGACCGCGGCGACCTCGTCGGGCTCGATCAGCCGCTTGATCGCGGAGCGCTCCAGGAGGACGTCGGTGACGACCTCCTCCGGCGGGATCCCGTGCGCGGCGGCCTGATCCGCGATCTGTCCCTCCACCAGAGGCGTGCGGACGTAGCCGGGGTTGACGCAGTTGCTCGTCACCCCGTGCGGGGCGCCCTCCAGCGCGGCCACCTTGCTCAGCCCCTCCAGGCCGTGCTTGGCGGCGACGTAGGCGGACTTGAAGGCGCTGGCCCGCAGGCCGTGCATGCTGGAGACGTTGACGATCCGGCCCCAGCCGCGGGCGTACATGTGCGGAAGGCACTGCCGCATCAGCAGGAACGGCGCGGTCACCATCACCTGCTGGATCAGCGCGAAGCGGGCCGGCGGGAACTCCTCGATGGGGGACACGTGCTGGAGCCCGGCGTTGTTGACCAGGACGTCCACCCCGGTGGGGAGCGTCCCGACCGCCTCCGCGTCGGCCAGGTCCACGACGTGGGCCACCCCGCCGATCGCGGCGGCGACCGATGCGGCGCTCCGGGCCTCCCGGTCGACCACGTGCACCAGGGCCCCGGCGGCTGCGAGCGCCTCGGCGGTGGCCCGCCCGATGCCGCTGCCGCCGCCGGTGACGAGGGCGGTACGCCCCCGGAGGTCCGCTTCCCCGGCACCGGGCGCCGGAGAAGCGGAGGCTGCGTGAAATTGGCTCGTCATGGCCGGAAACGCTAGAGACACCCGGCCGGACATCCCATGGCGTGCGTCTCCACAGTGAGCCGGGGCGAAGTGGCGGTCTCCGCTACCCCTTCGGCCTGCCGGGCCCGCCGTCCGGCTTTCCGGACAGCGGGCAGCGGGTGAGCCGCTCGGCGGGGGTGGCGTCCGCGGGCAGCTTCAGGGTGCGGCTCGACGGGGGACGCCGGCCGTCGTCCAGCCAGCGTTCCAGCGCCGCGGCGGCCGAACGGTGGCACGGTACGAGCGGCCGCAGCCGGCCGGGGAAGGCGTCGGCGAGCGAGTCCACATGCGTGCCGCCCTCGACCCGGTAGTAGCGGTGCAGCGCGCCGCGTCCCTCCCGCCGCACCATCCGCGCGTACGCGTCCGAGCTCCGGGAGATCGGGAGCAGCACGTCCAGGGTGCCGTGGAAGCTGATCAGCGGTTTCCCGATTCGGCCGGTCAGAGCGATCTTCGCGACCGCGTCGCGCACCTCGTCGGGCCGTTGGGCGTACGCGTAGTCGGCGTCGCAGGCGGGGGTCCCGGGGGAGCAGAAGGGCGTGCCGGCCTCGGTCGCGCCGTCGAAGCCGGGGTCGAACTCCTCCCGGTAGATCCGCTGGGTCAGGTCCCAGTAGTACTGGTGGTGGTAGGGCCACAGGAACTCCGATCCGGCCGGGTATCCGGCGGCCGTCATGGTCCGGTGGGCTTCCTCGGCGTCGGCGCCCCCGGCCGCGTAGCGCGGGAAGGCGCGCAGGGCGGGCGGCAGGAAGGTGAGCAGGTTCGGTCCCTCCGCGCGCCAGAGCGTGCCCTCCCAGTCCACCCCGCCGTCGTACAGCCCCGGATGGTTCTCCAGCTGCCAGCGCACCAGATAGCCCCCGTTGGACAGGCCCATCGCCAAGGTGCGCGAAGGGAGACGCAGATAGCGCTGGGCGACCACCGCCCGGGCCGCGCGGGTGAGCTGGGTGAACCGGGTGTTCCACTCGGCGACGGCGTCTCCGGGCGCTCGGCCGTCCCGGTGGAACGCGGTCGAGGTGTTGCCCTTGTCGGTCGCGGCGAACGCGTAGCCCCGGTCGACCGCCCAGTCCCCGAAGGCCCGGTCGTTGGCGTACTGCTCACGCACGCCCGGCGACCCGGCCACCACGAGGCCGCCGTTCCAGTCGTCGGGGAGCCGGATGACGAACTGGGAGTCGTGGTTCCAGCCGTGGTTGGTGTTGCCGCTCGACGTGTCGGGGAAGTACCCGTCGATCTGGATGCCCGGTACGCCCCTGGGGGTGGCCAGACCCTCCGGGGTGAGCCCCGCCCAGTCCGCGGGGTCGGTGTGCCCGGAGGCCACCGTCCCCGCCGTCGTCAACTCCGTCAGGCAGTCCGCCTGTTGGCGGGCGGCTCCGGGCACGTGCAGGACGCCCTGCCGGGCGCAGTGCCCGTGCCCGGAGCCCCGGTCCGGCGGGGCCGCGGCGGACGGGGCCGCTGTCCAGACGGTCAGGACGGCCGCCGCGACGGCCGCTCGGCGCAGCCATCGGCCCCGGGGCGGGCGGCGGGCGGAGTCGTGTCGTGGTCCGGCGCGCCGCAACGCCGGTGGTGCCGGGGGTGGGGTCAGCATGAGAGGTGCCTCCGTCGGGTGGGCGTGGTGCGGTTGGCCGGTATCGGGCGGCCGGCGTCAGGGGCAGGAGCCGTCGGCGAGGACGTAGTGGCCTGCGGGGGACTCCTTGAGGGTGTGGGTCACGAAGGTGTTGTAGAGCCCCAGGAGCTGGCCGGAGCCCTTCGCGTACACCTGGCCGCCGGCGGTGGTGGCCCGGCCGGCGCGCACGTGCTCGTAGTTGTTCGCCGTCCAGCAGGCGGCGGGCTCGGCGGGCGGGTCCACGGGCGGCTCGGGGGCGGTGGTGCCGTCCAGACCGAAGAACCGGACGATCCAGTGGCTGGAGCAGATCGAGTCGATGAAGTGCCGGGTCCCGGTCGCACCGCACTGCTCGGCGCCGCTGCCCGGATCGACCGGGGTGCCGTGCCCGATGCCGGGCACCCGGTCGACCTCCACGACGCTTCGGCCGTCCGCCGCCAGATACTCGCTCCACCGGGTGTCGTCGGGGCCGATCGTGGAGGTACGGTCCGGGGTCCGGCCGAGCCCGTGCACCGCGGTCCACTGGTCCCGCAGCTCGTCGGCGTTCCTCGGGGCGACGGTCGTGTCCTGGTCTCCGTGCCAGATCGCCACCCGGGGCCAGGGGCCCGCGAAACCGGGGTGCGCGTCCCGGACGGCCTGCGCCCACGCCGCCGGGGTGCGGTCCACACCGGGGCTCATGCAGCCGAACGCCGAGACGACGTCGGTCCCGCAGCCGTACGGGATGCCGGCGACGACCGCGCCCGCGGCGAAGACGTCCGGGTAGGCGGCCAGCATGGCGGAGGTCATCGCCCCGCCCGCCGAGAGACCGGTGATCTGGACCCGGCCGGTGTCCACGCCGTAGGCGGTCGCGGCGTGCGCGACCATCTGCCGGATCGACGCGGCCTCGCCCCCGCCCCGCCGGGTGTCGCCCGGCTGGAACCAGTTGAAGCACGTGCTGGCGTTGTTGGCGGTGGTCGTCTCGGCGTACACGACCAGGAAACCGTGGCGGTCGGCGAAGGTGTTCAGACCGGCGTTGTCGGAGTAGACCTGCGCGCTCTGGGTGCACCCGTGCAGGGCGACGACCACGGGCGCGTTCGCCGGAAGCGCCGCGGGCCGGTACACGTACATGGTCAGGCCGCCGGGGTTGGCCCCGAACGAGGTGACCCGCTCCAGGGCGGCGGACGCCCGCTCCCCGGCGGCCACGGGGCCGGCCGGCGCCGCCCCGGCGAGTCCCGGTCCGGTGAGCGCTGCCCCGGTGGCCAGGGCGACGGCGACGGCGAACCGCCGGACGGTACGCCGCCACCGCCCGCCGCGCTCCGCCCCGGGCGGCGGGGCGCCGGGCGGAGCCTTGAGCGGAGCCGGATGCGACGGCATGACGTGCGGCATGGTGACCTCCCGTGGGACGGTGCACGGGATCGCCCGTGATCCCGTGGCCCCGGCCGGGGCCCGCCGTGCGGCGGCGGGTGCGGCCGGGGTGCGGTCACCGTAGGGAGCGGGCGGGAGGCCGGGTAATGGCGATGCCCTCCACAACCGGCCCGGGAGCCGGGGTCCACGACCTGTTGCCGTGAGCCCGCCCGGCTGCTACGGGTGCGAGGCGCGGGCCTCCCCGCCCGACGCCTCACCGGCTTTTACCGCCCGCGCCTCCCCGCCCGACGCCTCGTCGGTCTTCCCCGCCCGCGCCCCCGCCCGACGCCTCACCGGTCTTTCCCGCCCGCGCCTCCCCGCCGACGCCTCACCGCTCCTCCCGCCCGCCGCGCCCGCCGATCAGGGCACGGGGGCGCTCCGGGGCGCCACTGCCAGGCAGGGCGCCACGGTCACCTCCGCCCCGGTCGCGGCCCGTACCTGATCGACCGTCACCCCGGCCGCCACCTCATGCAGCAGGAAGCCGCCGGGGGTGACGTCGAGCACCGCGAGATCGGTGATGATCCGGTGCACGACGCCCCGGCCGGTCAGCGGCAGGGCACACTCCGCGAGGAGCTTGGGGGAGCCGTCGCGTGCCGTGTGCTCCGTCAGCACGATGACGTGCCGGGCCCCGTGGACGAGGTCCATGGCACCGCCCATCCCCTTGACCATCGCGCCGGGGACCACCCAGTTCGCCAGGTCGCCGGAGGCGGACACCTGCATCGCCCCCAGGACCGCCACGTCGACGTGCCCGCCCCGGATCATCGCGAAGGAGAGCGCGGAGTCGACACAGGACGCCCCGGGCAGCAGGGTCACCGTCTCCTTGCCCGCGTTGATCAGATCCGCCCTGACCTCGGACGCGACGGGGTAGGGGCCGACGCCGAGAATGCCGTTCTCCGACTGGAACACCACCTCGACGCCGTCCGGCAGATGACCGGGGATGAGCGTCGGCAGGCCGATGCCGAGATTGACGTAGGAGCCGTCGGGCAGGTCCCGCGCGGCACGGGCGGCCATCTGGGTACGCGTCAGCGGCATCTCAGCCGGTCCCTTCGTGAACGGTGGGGGAGGGAGGAGCGGGGCGAACGGTCAGGCGTTCGACGCGTTTCTCGGCGCGCGGGTCGTCCCTGCCGACGGGAACAACCCGCTGGACGAAGATCCCGGGCAGATGGACGTCGTCGGGGGCGAGCTCGCCCGGCTCGACGAGTTCCTCGACCTCCGCCACGGTGATGCGTCCTGCCATCGCGGCGAGCGGGTTGAAGTTGCGGGCGGAGGAGTCGAAGCGGAGGTTCCCGTGCCGATCGCCCACGGCGGCGCGCACCAGCGCGAAATCGGTCGTGATGCCCTCCTCCAGCAGATGTTCACGCCCGCCGAAGACCCGGGTCTCCCTGGGCGGCGACGCGACCGCGACGGAGCCGTCCGCGCCGTGCCGCCAGGCCAGACCGCCCTCGGCGATCACCGTGCCCGCTCCGGCCGGCGTGTAGAACGCCGGGATGCCCGCCCCGCCCGCCCGCAGCCGTTCCGCCAGGGTGCCCTGGGGGACGAGCTCCACCTCCAGCTCACCCTGGAGGTACTGGCGCGCGAACTCCTTGTTCTCCCCGACGTACGAGCTGGTCATCCGCGCGATCAGCCCCGCACGCAGCAGGAGCCCCAGGCCCCAGTCGTCCACCCCGCAGTTGTTGGACACCACCCGGAGGCCACCGGCTCCCCGCTCCAGCAGAGCGTGGATCAGCACGCCGGGTATGCCGCACAGTCCGAACCCGCCCACGGCCAGCGACGCCCCGCGTCCCACGTCCGCGACCGCGTCCGCCGCGTCGGCGACCACCTTGTCCCTGCTCATCCGTACACCTCTCGCCGCATCGACTGCGCATGAGACTAGGAATCCGGGACGCCCCCGGGCGATGGCGGACGGCCACACATCGCGGCCCGCCCGGATGGTGGCGGCACCGGTCCGGCCCCGCTGCGACGCCGAGCTTTCCGGGGAAGCGGGCTCCGGCCGGTACACGCCGGGGTAGGGTCCGCGCATGGCCAAGGTGACCGTCAGTCTGGATGCCGAGCTCGTCGTCGAAGCGATGGTCCTCGCCGGGGTGGGGAACCCGCAGGACGCCGTGGAACTCGTGGTGCGCGACTACATCGCGCGCGGCCACCGCACCGAGGCTCTCGTCGCGGAGCGGGAGGGCACGGGTCGCGAGGCGGAGATCAAACCCGAGGCGCAGCAGGGCTGACCGCCGTTCGGACCGGCCTACGGCAAGGGAGGAGCCTCCCGGGAGACCGCCTCACCGTCCCCCGACTGCACCGGCCCGGCGTCCTCCAGTTGCACCGGCCTACCGTCCTCCGGCTGCTCCGGCCGCACCGGCTCACCGTCCTCCAGCTCCACCGGACCGCTGCCCGACGCCAGAGCCCCCAGCGCCGCCCGTACCCGGCCGCCGAGCGGGCCCAGCAGGTAGTCGTCCAGGTCGGCGGGGGCCACCAGCCGCCAGGACAGCAGCTCCTCCTCCTGAAGCCGGATCGCTGCCAGCCGGTCGGCGGAGAGCACCCCGCCGTCGTACACGTACGCCACGATCGGCGGCCGGCCCGTGCCCCGTACCCAGTCCACGGCGAGCAGCCGTCCCGGGGCCACATCGAGCCCGATCTCCTCGGCCGCCTCGCGGCGGGCGCCCTGCCGGGGACCTTCGCCCGTCTCCGACTCGATGGTCCCGCCGGGCAGCCCGGCCGGCGTAGTCGGCATCGGGAGTCGTCACGGCCGACAGCGTACTGGCCCGGGCCCGGACCGCCCGGCCGTGGACGGCCATGGGCAGATCAGGGGTTGTGCGGATAGGGTCGGGTCGGCGCGACTGCCTGTTCGAAAGCAAAGGGATGCAAGGTGACGGACGGAGCAGATGTGGAGACCGCCCGCGTGCTCGTGGCGGCCGACAAGTTCAAGGGCTCGCTCACGGCCGTTCAGGTCGCGGAGCGGGTGACGGCCGGGCTGCGGCGCGTCGTTCCCGGCCTGGCGGTGGAGACCCTGCCGGTCGCGGACGGCGGTGACGGTACGGTCGCGGCGGCGCTCGCCGCCGGATTCGAGCGCCGCGAGGCGCGGGTGACCGGCCCGCTCGGGGACCCGGTGACGGCGGCGTACGCGCTGCGCGGGGACACCGCCGTGGTGGAGATGGCCGAGGCCTCGGGCCTCCAGCACCTGCCCGACGGGGTGTTCGCCCCGCTCACGGCCACCACGTACGGCTCGGGCGAGCTGCTGCGGGCCGCCCTGGAGGACGGGGCCACGACGATCGTCTTCGGGGTCGGCGGCAGCGCCACGACCGACGGCGGCGCGGGCATGCTCGCCGCCCTCGGGGCCCGCTTCCTGGATGCCGACGGCAAGCCCGTCGGTCCCGGCGGCGGGGGACTGGCCGCACTGGCGGAGGCCGACTTGTCCGGACTCGCCCCGCGCCTGGCGAAAGTCGACCTGATCCTGGCCAGCGACGTGGACAACCCGCTGACCGGACCCAAGGGGGCGCCCGAGGTCTACGGGCGGCAGAAGGGCGCGAGCGACCAGGACATCGCGGTCCTCGACGCGGCCCTCACGCACTACGCCTCGATCCTCGGCCCCGACACGGCGGCGCTGCCCGGCGCGGGAGCGGCCGGAGGCATCGGCTACGGGGCGCTCGTCGCCCTCGGCGCCCGCTTCCGCCCCGGCATCGAGGTCATGCTCGACGTCCTCGGCTTCGCCCCCGCGCTCGCCCGCGCCACACTGGTGATCACGGGCGAGGGCTCGCTCGACGAGCAGACCCTCCACGGCAAGGCCCCGGCCGGGGTCGCCGCCGCCGCCCGCGCGGCCGGGACCGAGGTGGTCGCGGTCTGCGGCCGTCTCGCCCTGACCCCGGAGGCCCTGCGGGAAGCGGGCATCCGCCGCGCCTACGCCCTGGCCGATCTGGAACCGGACCCGGCGGTCTCGATGGCGCAGGCCGGTCCGCTGCTGGAGCGGGCGGCGGAGTCGATCGCCCGGGACTTCCTGGCGGGCTGACACCCGCACGACCGGGGGAGAGGCGGGGCGGGGGCGGGCGACGACGCCCTGCCCCCGCCCCGCGTCCGTGCCGAGACTGGGCTTCGTCCTCGTGCGGCCGCGGAGTTTCGCCCGGCCCGTGGGGGCCGTGGACCTTGGCCGGGCGTGTGGCGGTCGTGGACCCTGGCCGGGCTTGCGGCGGACCCGGACGGCGGCCCGGCCTGTGGCGATTGTGGACTCAGGCCGGGCTTGCGGCAGCCTCGGACGCCGACCCCGGCCTCTGGCGGACCCGGGCCGGGTCTGTGGCGGTCGTGGTCCCTGGGGGGGCTTGCGGCGGTCCCGGACGGCGGCCCGGCCTGTGGCGATTGTGGACCTTGGCCGGGCGTGTGGCGGGCGTGGACCCTGGCCGGGCTTGCGGCAGCCTCGGACGCCGACCCCGGCCTGTGGCCGGGTCCCGGTCCGGCCCGCGGCAGCCGAAAGCCCCGGTCCGGCCCGCGGCGGGACCGGACGGTGGCTCGGCCCGCGGCGGCCGAAAGCCCCAGCCCGGCCTGCGGCGACACCGGACGGCGGCACGGCCTGTGGCAGCCGAGAGCCTCGGCCCGGACCGGGACCCGACCCGGGCTGTGGCCGGGTCCCGGCCCGGCCCGCAGCGGCCGAAAGCCCCGGTCCGGCCCGCAGCGGGACCGGACGGTGGCTCGGTCTGTGGCGGCCGAAAGCCCCAGCCCGGCCCGCGGCGGGACCGTACCCCGCGTGCCCCCCGGTCGGCCCCCGGCTCGCGTCCGGCTCCGGTTCCGGCCCGGCCGTTCCTCGTCCGCCGAGCTCGTTCCGTCATGCCCCCGCCCGCACCCTCAGCCTCCACCCCCGCCCCCGGGCCGCGGCGGGGCGGACGACAGGCGCAGCACGTCCAGCGCCAGCACGAGGTCGACCAGTTCGCGCGGCCGGGACAGCGAGCGTGCGGTCAGCCGTTCCAGGCGTCTCAGGCGGTTGAACACCGTGTTGCGGTGGCACCCCAGCCGGGCCGCCGCCCGCCCCACCGAGCCTCCGCATTCCAGGCGTCTCAGGCGGTTGAACACCGTGTTGCGGTGGCACCCCAGCCGGGCCGCCGCCCGCCCCACCGAGCCTCCGCATTCCAGCCACGTCTCCAGCGTCTTCACCAGCAGTGACCGTTCCGCCGGTCCGAGCGTCAGCAGGGGGCCGAACACCTCCGCCAGCAGCCGGGTCGCCAGCTCCGGGCGGCTCACCAGCAGGGCCGCCGGAAGCCGCTCGTCCAGCCGCACGATCTCCCGGCTGCCCGGCTCGCACGTCAGCAGCGCCGTACCCGCCAGCCGGCGCGCGGCGCCCACCTCCGCCAGGGAGCCCACCACCGGGCTCACACCCCCCGGCCCGGCGCCCAGTTCCCTGAGCCGCGCCGCCGCCCCGGCCGGGCCCGCCGGGCCCAGCAGCACCACCGCGACCTGCCGGTCCTCCGCCCGGTCCGTCGCCCCGCCCGAGGAACCCTCCGACCCGCCCCACCACCAGCGCGCCCCGTCCGCGTCCGGGCCCGCGGCCACCGCGGCCTCCGGCGCCGGCGTGCCCAGCACCACCACGGCGTAACACCCCCGCTCCGGCAGCCCGAGGCCGCGCGCCGCACGGGCCACCGAGGCCGGCGTGGCTCCGCCCGCCAGCAGTGGGCCGAGCAGCGCCCCGTACCGCGTTCCACGCCGCATCCGCCGCTCCGTCCCCGCATCCGGGCGCTCCTGACGACCGACGAGGATGCCACCGTCCCCGGCCGCGGGTGCCCGCCCGTCACGGCGTCTGTGCGCGTGCACAACGAGGCCCCTCGTTCGCTGGTCGCCCGCATCGAGTCCGCCCCGCCCCGTGGACGCCCGTCCCGCCCGGTGCTGGTCTGTGGCACCACCCCCACGGACGAGCACGACAGACCAGCACGACACACGACTTGGCGGAAGGAGGAGGACGCATGGCAACGCTGGAGATCCGCGCGCTGTCCGTCGGCTACGGGCCGGTCCGGGCGCTGCGCGACATCTCGGTCGAGGTGCCGGACGGCGGGATCACCGCCGTGCTCGGCGGCAACGGCGCGGGCAAGACCACGCTGCTGCGGGCCGTGTCGCGGACCCTCGGCTTCCACCGCGGGACGGGCACCGGGAGCATCCGGTTCGACGGCCGGCCCCTGGAAGGGCTGCGGCCCGCCCAGGTGGTCGCCGCAGGAGTGGTCCAGGTGCCGGAGGGCCGGCAGGTCTTCGCCCGGATGACGGTGGCCGACAACCTGCGGGCGGGCGCCCTCGGGGCACGCGGCGGGCGCAAGGAGACCGGCGCGGCGCTCGCCCGGGTGCACGAACTGTTCCCGGTGCTCGCCGACCGCGCGCACCAGCGGGCCGGGCTGCTGTCCGGCGGCGAGCAGCAGATGCTGGCCATGGGCCGCGCCCTGATGGCGGGGCCCCGGCTGCTCCTGCTGGACGAACCCTCGCTCGGCCTCGCCCCGCTGATGGCGGCGAGGATCGCCGAGACCGTACAGGAGATCAACGCGGGCGGCACCTCGGTGCTGCTCGTCGAGCAGAACGCGGCGATCGCTCTGCGCCTCGCCTCCACGGCGTACGTCCTCGACGTCGGGGAGGTCGCCCTGTCCGGGGCCGCCGACGAGCTCGCCGCCTCCGACGAGGTGCGCCGCCGCTATCTCGGCGTCGTCGACGAGGACGCGGCTGCGGAAGCCGACCCGGCGGCCCGGCCCCGGCGTACCCTGAGCAGGTGGTCCGCGTGACGACGACCACCGCAACGGCCCCCCGGGGCACCGCCGCGGCCGCCCTGGCCGTCCACGACGTCACCGTCCGCTTCGCCGGGCTCACCGCCCTCGACGCCGTCTCCTTCACCGTCGAACCCGGCAGCGTACACGCCGTCATCGGGCCGAACGGCGCGGGCAAGTCCACCTGCTTCAACGTCCTGTCCGGTGTCTACCGCGCCACCTCCGGGCACGTCCGCCTCGGCGACACCCGGCTCACCGGCCTCCCGCCGCACGCCATCGCGGACCTCGGGGTCGCCCGCACCTTCCAGAACCTGGCGCTGCCCCCGCACGCCACCGTCGCCGACAGCCTCCTCCTCGGCCGCCACCGGCTGACCCGATCCGGGTTCCTCGCCACCGGCCTGCGGCTGCCCTCCGCCGTCCGCGAGGAACGACGCCACCGCGAGAGGGTCCGCGAGATCGCCGAATTCATCGGTCTGGAGAAGGAGTTGGAGCGGCCCGCAGGCTCGCTCCCGTACGGTCAGCAGAAGCTCGTTGAGCTCGGCCGCGCCCTGTGCATGGAGCCCAGGGTCCTGCTGCTGGACGAGCCGATCGCGGGCATGACGGCCGACGAACGCCGGCGGACGGCCGCTGTCGTCGCCGACGTACGCGACAGCCTCGGCATCTCCATCGTGCTGGTCGAGCACGACATGGGGGTGGTCATGCGGCTCGCGGACGCGGTGACCGTACTCGACTTCGGACGCAGGATCGCGGACGGCACCCCCGCCGAGGTCCAGAACGATCCGGCCGTCGTCCAGGCCTACTTGGGAGCACCTCAATGACCACGTTCCTCGAACTCCTCCTCGGCGGCCTGTCGATCGGCTCGGTCTACGCACTCATCGCGCTCGGGTTCGTCGTCATCTTCAAGGCCACCGAGGTCGTCAACTTCGCCCACGCGTCCCTGCTGTTGGCGGGCGGCTACGTCACCGCCGTGTTCCACGACGACATCGGGTTCTGGCCCGCGCTGATCGCCGGGATCGCGGGCGCCGCGACCGTCGGCGCGGCCATCGAGTTCTTCGTGATGCGCCGCTACCGGGGCAGCGACCACAGCGTCCTCGCCATCGTCACCATCGGCGTCGACATCCTCCTCATCACCGAACTCACCCGCCGCATGGGCACGGACGTCCTCGCCCTCGGCGACCCCTGGGGCAACGAGGTCGTGACCATCGGCGGCATCACCCTCGCCCACACCCGCATCGCCGCGTTCCTCGCCGCCGGGCTGCTGATCACGGTGTTCCTCCTCGCCTTCCGGTACACCTCCTGGGGCGTGTCCATGCGGGCCGCCGCCGAGAACCCGCAGACGGCGGCGCTCATGGGCATCAGGCTGGGGCGGGTCTCGCTCGCCGCCTGGGCGGTCGCCGGGGCGCTGGCCGCCGTCGCCGCGCTCTTCCTCACCGTGTTCCCGACCCCGGGCCTGGAGCGCGCCACCTCGCTCGCCGCGCTCAAGGCGTTCCCCGCCGCGATCCTCGGCGGGCTCGACTCCACCACCGGGGCGCTCGCCGGCGGACTGATCGTCGGCGTCACGGAATCGCTCGCCACCGGCTACCAGAGCGATCTCTCCTTCCTCGGCCGGGGCATCGGCGATCTGGCGCCCTACCTGGTGATGGTGGCCGTCCTGCTGATCCGGCCCGCCGGACTCTTCGGTACGAAGGAGCCGGCCCGTGTCTGACACCACCGCCGAAGCCCCCGCCGCCCCCACCGCGACCGCGCCCGTACGCGGCGGAGCGGAGGGCGTCACCGACCGGCTGCGCAGCCCCCGTACGTACGCCGTACTCGTCGGCTCCCTCCTGCTCCTCGTGCTCCCCTTCTACCTGGACCGCTTCTGGCTCCAGGCCGGACTGTTCGCGATGGCGGCGGCGATCGGCGCCATCGGGCTCAACATGCTCACCGGCGCCACCGGACAGCTCTCCATGGGGCACGCGTTCTTCCTCGCCGTCGGCGCGTACGGCTACTGCGTCCTGGCGGGCGAGAGCGGCACCGAGAACGGGCACACGCTGACCGGCCTCGGCCTGCCGACCTGGCTCGCCGCGATCCTCGCGGTGCTGCTCGCCGGGGCGGCGGGCGGGATCTTCAGCCCCATCGCCGGACGGCTGCGGGGCGCCTACCTCGGTATCGCGACCCTCGCCCTGATCTTCATCGGGCAGCACGTCCTATTCAACGCGGGTTCGCTGACCGGCGGTTACAACGGCCGGGCCGTACCGCCGCTGTCCGTCTTCGGGTTCACCTTCGACGACTCCGAACTCGTCGTCGCCGCAGTCCCGTTCGGCTCCTCGGAGAAGCTCTGGTACGCGGGTCTGCTCGCGCTCCTGCTCAGCGCCCTGTTCGCCCGGGGCGTGCTGCGCGGCCGCCCCGGGCGCGCCATGAACGCCATCCGCGACCACCGGATCGCGGCCGGGGTGATGGGTGTGCCGGTGGCCCGCTACCGGGCCGGGGTCTTCGTCCTGTCCTCGATGTACGCGGGCCTCGCGGGCGTGCTGCTCGCCCTGGTCTTCCAGCGGACCGTGCCCGAGTACTTCGGCATGATCCTGTCCCTCGAATACCTCGCCATGATCGTCATCGGCGGTCTCGGAAGCGTCGCGGGAGCCGTGATCGGCGCCGCCTTCGTCTCCCTGCTCCCGCAGGTGTTCACGCACTACAGCGACTCCCTGCCGCTGGTCTCCGCCCCCGGCACGGGCGGTCTGGCACCCGGTGAGGCGTCCCGCTACCTGTACGGCGCCGCGGTGGTCGCGGTGGTCCTGTTCCTGCCCGGCGGCCTCGCCCGCCTCGGCCTCGTCCGCACGAAGAAGCCGTCGGCTACCAGGCAATCAGCGCCTCCGGTGAATCCAGCGGCTCCGAAGAATCCAGGGGAGAAGTCATGAAGCTCAGAGTGCTCACGGCCGTCGTCGCGGCCCTCGCCGTCACCCTCGTCGGATGCAGCGGCAAGGCGACCGACGGAAAGGCTGACGAGGAGGGCGAGGGCGGCATCAAGACGGGCCCCGGGGTCTCCTCCTCGACGATCTCCCTCGGGGTGCTGACCGACATGACCGGGGTCTACGCCTCGCTGGGCAAGAGCGTCACCCAGGCCCAGCAGCTGTGGGTCAAGCAGACCAACGACGCGGGCGGTATCTGCGACCGGAAGATCGAACTGACGGTCCGCGACCACGGATACGACCCGCAGAAGGCGATCGCCGCGTACACCGAGCTGGTGCCGGACGTGGCGGGCTTCGCCCAGTTCATCGGCTCCCCGTTCGTCGCCGCCGTCGAACAGCGCATCGACGGCCAGGACAAGGGCCTGGTGCTGCCGCAGGCCTGGTCGGCGAATCTGCTCGGCTCCCCGTACATCCGGGTCATCGGCGCCACCTACGACGTCGAGACGATCAACCTCGTCGACTATCTCCTCGCCGAGAAGCGCATCGCGAAGGGCGACAAGATCGGTCACGTGTACTTCGAGGGCGACTACGGCGAGAACGCGCTCGTCGGCTCGAAGTACGCGGCGAAGGAGGCCGGACTCACCGTCGTCGAGCAGAAGATCAAGCCGACCGACAACGACATGACGGCCCAGGTCGCCGCCCTGAAGCAGGCCGGGGTCAAGGCCGTGGTCGTCAGCGCCGGCCCCCGTCAGGCGGCCTCGCTCGTCGGCGTCGCCGCGGCCACCGGCTTCGACGTCCCGGTCGTCGGCAACAACTCGGCCTTCGCCCCGCAGCTGTTGAAGACCCAGGCGGGCCCGGCCCTGCTCAAGGACTACTACGTCGCCTCCTCCACGCTGCCCATCGGCGACCCGGGCGACGGCCCCGCCAAGCTCGCCAAGGAGTACGCCGCCCAGTACCCGAAGGACGTCCTCGACAACGGCGTCGTCGCCGGCTACACGGCGGCCTCCCTCTTCGGCGAGGCCCTGTCGCTGGCCTGCGACGACAAGGACCTCACCCGTGAGGGCATCGACAAGGCGGTCCTGAGGATCAAGGGGTACGGGACCGAGTTCGGGGTGACGCACGACTTCTCGGACCCGAAGGCGCCGTCCACCCGGGAGAGCGTCATCATGAAGCCCGACGCCGGTGCCGCCGGCGGGCTGAAGGTGGTCCGGCCGGCCGCGGTCGCCCCGGCGGCCGAGTCCTTCACCATCGGCAACTGAGCCCCGCGCAGCGAGGGGTGACCGGACGGTGACGGGAGGTCCGGCCGGGGCGCCCGGCCGGACCTCCCGGTCGTCCATCGCCGGTAGCTCCGGCTGTGAGAAGTCGCGCGATGGACGCGCCGAGGTCGGTCCGAAGCCTCCGGGTCGCCCTCGGGGACGGACGTCAGCAGCAGCCCTCCGCGCAGCCGCAGCTCCCTCGTGGGGACGCTGGGGGAGCGGGGCGGGTGGTGGACGAGCTGGTGCCCCTTCGGTCTGTCAGGGATGCCGTTCAGCGAAGCACGCGGCACGGCACGGTGTGCGGCAGGCATCCGCGACCGCGGCGGGGCGGCGCAGGCTCGTTCGGACCGCGGCCGCCGCCCGGCCGGACAGCGGGCAAGCCCGCTGTCCGGCCGGGCGGAGCGGTGGGTTCAGGCGAGGGCGACCAGGTCACGGTAGTCCTCGTTCCACAGGTCCTCGTCCGCGTCGGGCAGCAGCAGGACGCGGTCGGGGCGCAGGGCGTCGATGGCGCCCTCGTCGTGGGTGACCATCACGATCGCGCCGGGGTAGGAACCGACGGCGGCCAGGACCTCGGTGCGGGAGGCCGGGTCGAGGTTGTTGGTCGGCTCGTCCAGCAGCAGCACGTTGGCGCCGGAGTGGACCAGCCCGGCCAGCGCGAGGCGGGTCTTCTCCCCGCCCGAGAGCACCCCGGCCGGCTTGTCGGCGTCGTCCCCGGAGAAGAGGAACGCCCCGAGGACCCGCCGTGCCTCACCGTCCGTCAGGTGCGCGGCCGCATCCGCCAGGTTCTGGCGGACCGTACGCCCCGGAGCGAGGGTGTCGTGCTCTTGGGCGAAGTAACCCAGGCGCAGGCCGTGGCCGTGCACCACGCGGCCGGAGTCCGGCTGCTCCTGTCCGGCGAGGAGGCGTAGCAGGGTGGTTTTGCCCGCGCCGTTGAGGCCGAGGATGACCAGGCGGCTGCCCCGGTCCACGGCCAGGTCGACACCGGTCAGGACCTGGTGGCCGTCGTAGGACTTGGCCAGGCTGACGGCGCCGAGCGGCATCCGCCCGCAGGGCGCGGGCTGGGGCAGCCGGATCCTGGCGACCTTTTCGGTGCGCCGGGCCGGTTCCAGTTCGGCCAGCATCCGATCGGCGCGCCGGGCCATGCTCTTGGCCATGACGGCGGTCGCGGAGCGGGCCTTCATCTTGTCGGCCTGCGTGTGCAGGGCGGCGGCCTTGCGCTCGGCGGCTGCCCGCTCACGGGCGCGGCGCCGCTCGTCTGCCGCCCGCTGGGCGAGGTAGGTGCCCCAGCCGGTGTTGTGGACGTCGATCGTGGCGCGGGTGGCGTCCAGGTGGAACACCCGGTTGACGACGTCGGCCAGCAGGGAGGTGTCGTGGCTGATGAGGACCAGGCCGCCGGTGTGGCCTTGGAGGAAGGTGCGCAGCCAGGTGACCGAGTCGGCGTCCAGGTGGTTGGTCGGCTCGTCCAGCAGCAGGGTGCCGTCGTGTCCGGCGAACAGGATGCGGGCCAGTTCGACGCGGCGGCGCTGCCCGCCGGACAGGGTGCCGACCGGCTCGCCGAGAACCCGCTCGGGCAGGCCGAGTCCGGCGGCCATGCGGGCGGCCTCGGCCTCGGCGGCGTAGCCGCCGCCGGCCTGGAAGGCCGCCTCGGCGCGGGCGTAGGTGTTCATCGCCCGCTCCAGTGCGGCCGGGGCTGCGGCGTTGGCCATCGCCGTCTCGGCCGTGCGCAGCCGGTGCAGTGCCCGGTCCAGGCCGCGGGCGGACAGGATCCGGTCCGTGACCGTGACGTCCGGGTCGGCGGCGCGGGAGTCCTGCGCGAGGAAGCCGATCCCACCGGTGCGGGTGATGGTGCCGGCGGCGGGCCCGGTCTGCCCGGTCAGGGTCGTCAGCAGGGTGGTCTTGCCCGCGCCGTTGCGGCCGACGAGGCCGATACGGTCCCCGGGGGAGACGGTGAAGGAGATGTCGGAGAGCAGCAGGCGGGCGCCCGCGCGCAGCTCGACACCGCGAACGGTAATCATGAGAAAACGCTCCGAGAAAGCGAAAGGACACACTTCTGGCGTGGAAGCGGGTCCTTGGCTAGGAAACTCGGGGCGTAGACATGCACCTACCCTAACCGACGGCCCGGGAGCGGCGCATCCACGATCAGGAGCACCGGGACCTTCGCCCGGCTGACCGCCGGACCCCGGGGCGCCCGTCACCGGAAACGCACGAGGGCCCGGATGCCGGGGAGCATCCGGGCCCCGAGGATCTCGTCCGTTACGTACGGCTACGGCAGCTGTGCCGCCCGCGCCTCGCGACGGTTGTCACGGAACGTGTTCACCCGTCGCGCCGTGGCGAACAGCGGGATCACCGCGCCGAGCACCACCTGGAGCGCGCAGCCCGTCTGGAGCAGCAGCTGACCGCCGGGGGCGTCGAAGGCCCAGGCGGCGAGCAGCCCCATCGCGGCCACGATCCAGCTGAGCATCGCCACCGCGAGGATGCCCCGCGGCTTGGGGTACTCCACCCGGCTCACCATCAGCCAGGCCACCCCGATGATCGCGAGCAGGGTCGGCACGAAGGGCAGCTCCAGGAGCACGATCGAGACGACCGTCAGCGCTCCGAAGGGGCTCGGCATGCCCTGGAACATGCCGTCCTTCAGGGTCACGCAGGAGAATCTGGCCAGCCTGAGCACCACCGCCAGCAGGACGACGATCGCCGCCAGCGCCGAGACCCGCTGGTGGGCGTCGTCGGCGACCATGCCGTACACGAGCACGAAGTAGGCCGGTGCGAGCCCGAAGCTGATGAGGTCCGAGAGGTTGTCCAGCTCGGCGCCCATCGGCGAGGAACGCAGCTTGCGTGCCACGAGACCGTCGAACAGGTCGAAGATCGCGGCCATCAGCATGAGGATCACGGCGGTGGCGGCCGAGTGCCGGGCCATGCCCGTCTCGTCGCTGCCCGTGAGGTGCGGGATCAGAATGCCCGTGGTGGTGAAGTACACCGCCATGAACCCGCACGTCGCGTTACCGAGCGTGAGCGTGTCCGCTATCGACAGGCGCATCGACAGCGGCATGTCCTCCGTGCCGTCGACGTCGTTCTCGTCGTCGGCCTCCGGCACCCAGCCGGCCTTGGTATCGGGATCAATCACGGTCAATTCGAGTCACCCCCGCGGTGGTGGCCTGACCGACCTCGACCGCGACATCGATCCCTTCCGGGAGGTAGATGTCCACGCGCGAGCCGAAGCGGATCAGGCCGATGCGCTCGCCCTGCTCCACCTTCGTGCCCTCGGGGAGGTACGGCACGATCCGACGGGCGACCGCTCCCGCGATCTGCACCATCTCGATGTCGCCGAGCTCGGTGTCGAAGTGCCAGACAACGCGCTCGTTGTTCTCGCTCTCCTTGTTGAACGCCGGAACGAACCCGCCCGGGATGTGCTCGACCGACGTCACGGTGCCCGCCAGCGGCGCGCGGTTGACGTGGACGTTGAGCGGGCTCATGAAGATCGCGACGCGGGTGCGCCCGTCCTTCCACGGCATGATGCTCTGCACCACGCCGTCGGCCGGGGAGATGACCCGGCCGTCGGTGATCTCGCGCTCGGGGTCACGGAAGAACCACAGCATGCCCGCCGCGAGCGCGGTGGTGGGCACAGCCGCTGCTGCCCAGCGCCCCGACTTGCGGGCGCGGGCCAGGCTGAGGGCTGCGGTGGCGACGGTCGGCAGGAGCCACGGGGAGGCTCCGCGGGCGATGCGGACCCCGCCGCGGGATGCGGAGGAAGTGCTGTCGGGCATGAATGACCTTCGTAGCGGATGATGCCGCGCTGGCAACGGGGGACGGCGGCTTTCCGAAGATGCTATCGGTTGCCGGGCGCAACTGGGCAAGCCAGCAGCCGAGTCGGACTGTCGAACGCCGCCCGTCGAGGGTGACCCGGTGTGATGTTCTTCGCCACCAAATCACCCCAGAACGGACAATCAGCCCTGGAATCGGTACTCCTCCAGGAGGCGCCGGCCAATGATCATTTTCTGGATCTCGGCGGTACCTTCACCGATCAGCAGCATCGGCGCCTCGCGGTAGAGGCGCTCGATCTCGTACTCCTTGGAGAAGCCGTAGCCGCCGTGGATACGGAAGGCGTCCTCGACGACTTCCTTGCAGTACTCGGAGGCGAGGTACTTCGCCATCCCTGCCTCCAGGTCGTTTCGTTCCCCGGAGTCCTTTTTGCGTGCCGCATTCACCATCATCGCATGGGCGGCCTCGACCTTGGTGGCCATTTCGGCCAGTTTGAACTGGATCGCCTGGTGCTGGGCGATCGGTTTGCCGAAGGTCTGGCGCTGCTGGGCGTACGAAACGCCCAGTTCGAACGCACGCTGTGCGACACCGCAGCCACGCGCGGCGACATTCACCCGGCCGACCTCGACGCCGTCCATCATCTGGTAAAACCCTCGGCCCGTCGTGCCCCCGAGGACACGATTGGCCGGAATGCGCAGGTCGTCCATGATGAGCTCGGTCGTGTCGACGCCCTTGTAGCCCATCTTGTCGATCTTCCCGGGGATGGTCAGGCCGGGCCGGACCTCTCCGAAGCCGGGCTCCTTCTCCACCAGGAAGGTCGTCATCGACTTGTGCGGCGCGGTGCCCTCGGGGTGGCCTTCGTCACTTCGGGCCAGGACGGCCACCAACGTCGAGGTTCCGCCGTTCGTCAGCCACATCTTCTGGCCGTTGAGGAGGTAGTCGTCGCCGTCCTTCACGCCCTTCGACGAGATCGCCGAGACGTCCGAGCCGAGCGCCGGCTCGGACATCGAGAAGGCCCCGCGCACCTCGCCGAGCGCCATCCGCGGCAGGAACGTGTCCTTCTGCTCCTGCGTGCCGTGCTGCTTGAGCATGTAGGCCACGATGAAGTGCGTGTTGATGATGCCCGACACGCTCATCCAGCCGCGGGCGATCTCCTCCACGCACAGCGCGTAGGTGAGCAGCGACTCACCCAGCCCCCCGTACTCCTCGGGGATCATCAGCCCGAACAGGCCGAGTTCCTTGAGCCCCTCGACGATGTCCGTGGGGTACTCGTCGCGGTGCTCCAGCTGGGTCGCGACCGGAATGATCTCCTTGTCGACGAAATCCCGGACCGTGGCGAGGATTTCCCGCTGGATGTCGTTGAGACCGGCGGTCTGGGCGAGTCGCGTCATGGCTGCTTCTCCTGTGGCTTCACACGGATGTCCCCGAAGGGCTTCACGCGGTTACTGGGCAAGGCTTCGCACCGTTACTGGGCGGGGGTGGGACGGCCGGGCTGCTCCCCGCCGCGCTCCTTGATGTACGTCTCGGTGGGGACCATCACCTTGCGCCGGAAGACGCAGACGACCGTGCCGTCCTGTTTGTAGCCCTTGGTCTCCACGTACACGATGCCGCGGTCGTTCTTGGACTTCGACGGGGTCTTGTCCAGCACGGTCGTCTCGCCGTAGATCGTGTCGCCGTGGAAGGTCGGCGCGATGTGCCGGAGCGATTCCACCTCCAGGTTGGCGATGGCCTTCCCGGAGACGTCCGGCACCGACATGCCGAGCAGCAGCGAGTAGATGTAGTTGCCGACGACGACGTTCTTGCCGAAGTCGGTCGTCTTCTCCGCGTAGTTGCTGTCCATGTGCAGCGGGTGGTGGTTCATGGTCAGCAGACAGAAGAGGTGGTCGTCGTACTCCGTGACCGTCTTCCCGGGCCAGTGCTTGTAGACGGCGCCGACCTCGAACTCCTCATAGGTGCGTCCGAACTGCATGATCAGGCCTCCGGGGCTTCGAACTTGGACGTGCGCTGCATGCCCGCGGCCCGGCCCTTGCCCGCGATGACCAGGGCCATCTTGCGGCTGGCCTCGTCGATCATCTCGTCGCCGAGCATCGCGGAGCCCTTCTTGCCGCCCTCCTCGGAGGTGCACCAGTCGTACGCGTCGAGGATCAGCTCGGCGTGGTCGTAGTCCTCCTGCGACGGCGAGAACACCTCGTTCGCCGCGTCGACCTGCCCCGGGTGCAGCACCCACTTGCCGTCGAAGCCGAGGGCGGCGGCGCGGCCGGCCACCTCGCGGTAGGCGTCCACGTCGCGGATCTGGAGGAACGGGCCGTCGATCGCCTGGAGGTCGTGCGTGCGGGCCGCCATCAGGATGCGCATCAGGATGTAGTGGTAGGCGTCCGCGGGGTAGCCGGGCGGCTGCTGGCCGACGACCAGGGTCTTCATGTTGATCGAGGCCATGAAGTCGGCCGGGCCGAAGATCAGCGTCTCCAGGCGCGGCGATGCGGCGGCGATCTCGTCGATGTTCACCAGACCCTTGGCGTTCTCGATCTGCGCCTCGATGCCGATCCTCCCGGTCTCGAAGCCCATCGTCTTCTCGATCTGGGTCAGCAGCAGGTCCAGCGCCACGACCTGCTGGGCGTCCTGGACCTTCGGCAGCATGATGCAGTCCAGGTTGGGGCCCGCGCCCTCGACGACCGTGATCACGTCCCGGTACGTCCAGTGCGTCGTCCAGTCGTTGACCCGCACGACCCGGGTCTTGCCGCTCCAGTCACCGTTGTTCAGCGCGTCCACGATGTGGTGGCGGGCGCCCTCCTTGGCGAGCGGCGCGCAGGCGTCCTCCAGGTCCAGGAAGACCTGGTCGGCCGGGAGGCCCTGGGCCTTCTCCAGGAAGCGCGGGTTGGAGCCCGGCACGGCCAGACACGAGCGGCGGGGCCGCAGCCGGTTCACGGGGGTGGCGGGCGACGGGTGGGCGGGCGTGGTCATGCGGGGACCTCCAGAGGGTCGAGCTTGTTCGCTTTCCGGATCTCGTCGACGATACGGCCGATGATCTCCGTGATGCCGAAGTCCTTCGGGGTGAAGACGGCGGCCACTCCGGCTTCGATGAGTGCGGTGGCGTCGGCCGGCGGGATGATGCCGCCCGCGATCACCGGGATGTCCGGAGCCCCGGCCTCGCGCAGCCGGTGCAGCACGTCGGGGACCAGCTCGGCGTGCGAGCCGGACAGGATGGACAGGCCCACGCAGTGCACGTCCTCGGCGAGTGCCGCGTCGGTGATCTGCTCCGGGGTCAGCCGGATCCCCTGGTAGACCACCTCGAACCCGGCGTCCCTGGCCCGTACGGCGATCTGCTCGGCCCCGTTGGAGTGCCCGTCCAGGCCCGGCTTGCCGACCAGCAGGCGCAGTCGCCCGACACCCAGGTCCGCGGCGGTCCGGGTGACCTTCTCGCGGACCAGGGCGAGCGTGCTGCCCGGCTCCGCGGTGACCGCGACCGGGGCCGAGGAGACCCCGGTCGGGGCGCGGAACTCGCCGAAGACGTCCCGCAGTGCCCAGGCCCACTCGCCGGTGGTGACGCCCGCGCGGGCGCACTCGACGGTGGCTTCCATCATGTTCTCGGTGCCCGCGGCGGCCTTCTTCAGCGCGGCCAGCGCCTCCGAGGCCCGTGCCTCGTCGCGGTTGTCCCGCCACTCGTGCAGGGCCGCGACGACCCGGGCCTCGTTCTCGGGGTCGACGGTCATGATCGCGCCGTCGAGGTCGGAGGTGAGCGGGTTGGGCTCGGTGGACTCGTAGATGTTGACGCCGACGATCTTCTCGTCGCCCGCCTCGATCCTGGCCCGCCGGGCCGCGTGCGAGGAGACCAGCTCGGACTTGAGGTAGCCGGACTCGACGGCCGCCATCGCGCCGCCCATCTGCTGGATCCGGTCGATCTCCGCCAGCGACTCCTCGACCAGGGCGTCCACCTTGGCCTCGATGACGTGCGAACCGGCGAAGATGTCCTCGTACTCCAGCAGATCGCTCTCGTGCGCCAGCACCTGCTGGATCCGCAGCGACCACTGCTGGTCCCAGGGCCGGGGCAGCCCCAGCGCCTCGTTCCAGGCCGGCAGCTGCACCGCGCGGGCGCGGGCGTCCTTGGAGAGGGTGACGGCCAGCATCTCCAGGACGATGCGCTGGACGTTGTTCTCCGGCTGCGCCTCGGTCAGGCCGAGGGAGTTGACCTGGACGCCGTAGCGGAAGCGGCGCTGCTTGGCGTCGACGACGCCGTACCGCTCCCGGGTGACGCGGTCCCAGATCCGCCCGAAGGCGCGCATCTTGCACATCTCCTCGATGAAGCGGACGCCCGCGTTCACGAAGAACGAGATGCGGGCGACCACGTCACCGAACTTCTCCTCGGGCACCTGGCCCGAGTCGCGGACCGCGTCGAGCACCGCGATGGCGGTCGACATGGCGTACGCGATCTCCTGGACCGGGGTGGCCCCGGCCTCCTGGAGGTGGTAGCTGCAGATGTTGATCGGGTTCCACTTGGGGATGCGGTTGACCGTGTACGTGATCATGTCCGTGGTCAGCCGCAGTGAGGGCACCGGCGGGAAGACGTGCGTCCCGCGCGAGAGGTACTCCTTCACGATGTCGTTCTGCGTCGTCCCCTGGAGCCGGGAGGCGTCGGCCCCCTGCTCCTCCGCGACCACCTGGTAGAGCGCCAGCAGCCACATGGCGGTCGCGTTGATCGTCATCGAGGTGTTCATCTGCTCCAGGGGGATGTCCTGGAACAGCCGCCGCATGTCACCGAGGTGCGAGACGGGAACACCGACGCGGCCCACCTCGCCGCGGGCGAGGATGTGGTCCGGGTCGTATCCGGTCTGCGTGGGCAGATCGAAGGCGACCGAGAGACCCGTCTGGCCCTTGGAGAGGTTGCGGCGGTACAGCTCGTTGGACGCCTCGGCGGTCGAGTGACCTGCGTACGTCCGCATGAGCCAGGGCCGGTCCTTCTGACGTTCGTTCATCGGGGAACCTCAGACGTTGCGGAAGCGGTTGATGGCGTCGATGTGCTGCTCGCGCATTTCCTGGTCACGCACGCCGAGGCCCTCGCGGGGGGCCAGGGCGAGGACGCCGACCTTGCCCTGGTGGAGATTGCGGTGGACGTCGTACGCGGCCTGCCCGGTGTCCTCCAGGGAGTACGTCTTGGAGAGCGTCGGGTGGATCTTGCCCTTGGCGATGAGGCGGTTGGCCTCCCACGCCTCGCGGTAGTTGGCGAAGTGGGAGCCGATGATGCGCTTCAGGGACATCCACAGGTAGCGGTTGTCGTACTCGTGCATGTAGCCCGAGGTGGAGGCGCAGGTGGTGATCGTGCCGCCCTTGCGGGTGACGTAGACCGAGGCGCCGAAGGTCTCGCGGCCCGGGTGCTCGAAGACGATGTCGATGTCCTCGCCGCCGGTGAACTCGCGGATGCGCTTGCCGAAGCGCTTCCACTCCTTCGGGTCCTGGGTGCGCTCGTCCTTCCAGAACTTGTAGCCCTCGGCGTTGCGGTCGATGACCGCCTCCGCGCCCATCGACCGGCAGATCTCGGCCTTCTCCGGAGAGGAGACGACACAGATCGGGTTGGCGCCGCCGGCCAGCGCGAACTGGGTGGCGTAGGAGCCGAGCCCGCCGCTGGCGCCCCAGATCAGCACGTTGTCGCCCTGCTTCATGCCCGCGCCGTTGCGCGAGACGAGCTGGCGGTAGGCGGTCGAGTTGACCAGGCCGGGGGCGGCGGCCTCCTCCCAGCTGAGGTGCTTCGGCTTGGGCATCAGCTGGTTGGACTTGACGAGCGCGATCTCCGCCAGGCCGCCGAAGTTCGTCTCGAAGCCCCAGATGCGCTGCTCGGGGTCGAGCATCGTGTCGTTGTGGCCGTCGGAGGACTCCAGCTCGACCGACAGGCAGTGCGCGACGACCTCGTCGCCCGGGTTCCAGGCGTTGACGCCGGGGCCGGTGCGCAGGACCACGCCCGCCAGGTCGGAGCCGATGACGTGGTACGGGAGGTCGTGGCGCTTGGTGAGTTCGCTGAGCTTCCCGTACCGCTCCAGGAAGCTGAACGTCGAGACCGGCTCGAAGATCGACGTCCAGACGGAGTTGTAGTTCACCGAGCTGGCCATCACGGCGACGAGGGCCTCGCCGGGGCCGAGTTCGGGGACCGGCACGTCGTCGAGGTGGATCGACTTGCGGGGGTCCTTGTCGCGGGTCGCGAGACCGGCGAACATCTCCGCCTCGTCCTTGTGCACGGTGACCGCGCGGTAGGACTCGGGGAGGGACAGGGCCGCGAAGTCCGCGGCCGTGCTGTCCTGCGACTGAATGGCGTCCAGGATTTCCTTCACGGTGTTGCCTCCGGTGATGCGGCGTCGAGGGAACGCTTGAGGGGCCCTGCTGGCAGGGGGAGCGGTGCGGTGTGGAGGTGTTGCCGTCGGTTCGGCAGGTGGAGCTGGCTTTGCTCGGTGGAGCAGAAGGTGCCTGTGACGCAGGCGTCCGGGCGCGCAGCACGGTGGTTGCGGGGACAGCCGGCGTACGGGTGAGGTCCCCGTACGCCGGCCGCCCGGACACCTTCAACGTATGGCACTCCGTGACACCTGACAAGGCACCCAGTGCCAACAATTTCTCTCACTTGTCATCTCGTGGGCACGCATGAGCAACACGATGGGCGTTACGAGACGTTCTGTCCTGCTGGCAGGCGGTCAGCGAGCCGGGCGGTACACATACGGCGTCGTCGTTCCGAACGCCGTGAAGCCGAGCCGGGCCAGGATCGGGGCCGACATACCGCTCGCGTCGACCTGGAGGTGGCGGTGGCCTCGCTCGGCGGCGATCCGGGCCCGGTACGCCACCAGGGCCCGGTAGAGGCCCCTGCCGCGCCAGGCGGCGACCGTCCCCCCGCCCCAGAGCCCGGCGAACCCGGTGCCCGGATGCAGCTCCAGCCGCCCGGAGCAGACCGGCTCGCCGTCGCCGTCCACCGCCACGACCGCCACGAAGTCCTCGGGCGCCCGCTCCAGCCGCTTCACCACCTGGTGCAGCAGCCGTCTCCCGTCCGTGCCGAACGCCCGCTCATGGGCCAGCGCCATCAGCTCCGCCCCCGCCGCGTCCGTCACGGGGCGCAGGGTGACGCCGTCGGGCAGGGCCACCGGCCCGGTCAGCGACTCGGCCGGAGCCACCAGCAGCGTCTCCGGCGGCCCGGGGGCGAACCCGGCGGCCCGCAGCCGGCCGCCCAGATCGCCGGGCCGGTCGTGCGCGTACAGCTTCCACTCGAACTCCGGCAGGCCGAGCGCCGCGCAGTGCCCGATCTGCGCCGCGATCGCCGCGTCGGCCCCCTCGGCGTCCAGATCCGGGGACGACCAGACGACCCCGTTCCAGTCGTCGGGGCCGCCCACCTGGCGGACGACGGGACCAGCCCGCTCGACCCGGACACCGGGGCCGTCGGGACGGGCGTGCTCGCGCATCGCGCGGTCGTACAGGGCGCGTACCTCGTGGACGTCCACATCACTTCTCATCCGGGCAGCTCAGCACGGCGGCGCGCGGCGGGCGAGCGGATTCCCGGGCCGGCCCACGCGTCGAACGCGCGGCCCGGGGCAGACGGAACCGCGCAACGATCTTGAAATCGGCAGGAAGCAGGGGTGGGCGGCGATGGGCATATCCATGCGCAGACGGAGCATCCGGGACCGGCGTACCTCCTTCGACCTCCGGCGCACCACCTTCGGCTTCGCCCTGGTCGCGCTGGTCGTCGCGGGCGGCGGCATGACGGTGCGGGCGGCCTGGCACAGCGCGCTGCGCGATCCGGTGGCGGCCGTGCTCCTGGCGGCCGCGATCCTCGGCGCCGGCACCGTCGCGGTGCTCCGCCGCCGTCGCGCCCGGCGGGTCGCGGCAGCCGTGACCGAGGCCGCGTACGACATCGTCGACACCGGTCTCGCGGAGCTGGACGCCGCCGCCGAGGCCGCCCGGACCCAGGACCCGGACGCACCGCCGGAGGCCGCCCACCCCGTCGACTACACCCAGCTGGACCCCTACGCCTTCGAAGAGGCCGTCGCTGAACTGTGCCGACGCGACGGCTGCGCGGACGCCGGGGTGGTGGGCGGCGCGGGCGACCTCGGCGCCGACGTGCTCGCCACCACCCCGGACGGCCGCCGCCTCGTCGTCCAGTGCAAGCGCTACGGCACCGGCAACCGGGCCGGGTCGCAGGACCTCCAGCGCTTCGGCGGCACCTGCTACGCGGTCCACGCGGCCGAGGTCGCGCTCGTCGTCTCCACCGGCGGCTTCACCGAACCCGCCCTCGACTACGCCGAGCAGTGCGGCATCCTCTGCTGCGGCCCCGAGGAGCTGGCCGCCTGGGCCGGGGGCGGGGCGCCGCCCTGGGAGCCGGCAGCGGCGGTCCCCGAGGAGCCGCGTGCCGGTCTCAGCGGTCCTTGAGCGCCTGCTGGATCGTCCGCATGACCTCGTCCAGCGGGGCGTCCGTACGCGCCACCGCGACGAGCACCTCGCCGTCCGCGGCCACCGAGGCGGCCGGGACCCGCTCGGGCTCGGCCTGCGCGGTCCGGCCGGCCCCGATCCCCGTGCCGAAGGTGTCGCGCACGATGGCGAACGCCCGGTCGAGCTGGGCCTCCACATCGCCCTGGCCGCCCGCCCGCAGCCAGCGGCGCAGCACGTGGTTGTGCGCGGTGACGACGGCGGACGCGGCGACCTCCGCGAGCAGCGGGTCGTCGTTGCCCACATGGTGGTCGCGCTCGTCGAAGTGGCCGAGGAGATAGCGGGTGAACAGCCGCTCGTAGCGGGCCACCGACGCGATCTCGGCCTCCCGGAGGGTCGGCACCTCACGGGTGAGTTTGTAACGGGCCACGGAGACGGCGGGCTTGGCCGCGTACATCTTCATGACTTCCTTGATGCCGCGGCAGACGGTGTCGAGCGGGTGCTCGTGCGCGGGGGCGGCGTTCAGAACGGCCTCGGCCCTGACGAGGGTGTCGTCGTGGTCCGGGAAGATGGCCTCTTCCTTGGAGCGGAAGTGGCGGAAGAAGGTCCGGCGGGCGACGCCCGCGGCGCCCGCGATCTCGTCGACGGTGGTCGCCTCGTAGCCCTTCGTGGCGAAGAGCTCCATCGCGGCGGCGGCCAGTTCGCGGCGCATCTTGAGCCGTTGGGCGGCCGCCCGCGTCCCCGCGGTGGTCTCCGGGGCGTCGGTCGCGGCGGTGGCACGGGGTGACTTGGCGGGCTGGGACATGGCATGAACGTAACCCATCGGTGCAGGAGAGCGCGCCTGCGGGGGCGGGCCGCCGGAGGGCCCCAGCAGCCCGCCCCACCCGGCCCCCGGGTCAGCGACGGGCATATTCGCGGAAGCCGCGCCCCGTCTTGCGGCCGAGGCAGCCCGCGGCGACCAGGTGCTCCAGCAGCGGCGCGGGCGCCAGGCCCGGGTCGCGGAACTCCCGGTGCAGCACCTTCTCGATGGCCAGCGAGACGTCCAGGCCGACCACGTCGAGCAGTTCGAACGGGCCCATCGGGTAGCCGCCGCCCAGCTTCATCGCCGCGTCGATGTCGTCCAGCGAGGCGTAGTGCTCCTCGACCATCTTGATCGCGTTGTTGAGGTACGGGAACAGCAGCGCGTTCACGATGAACCCGGCCCGGTCCCCGCAGTCCACCGGGTGCTTGCGGATCTTCGCGCACACCGCGCGGACCGTGGCGTGCACGTCGTCGGCGGTCAGGACGGTGCGGACCACCTCCACCAGCTTCATCGCGGGCGCCGGGTTGAAGAAGTGCATCCCGATGACGTCCTCGGGGCGTGCGGTCGCCCGCGCGACGGCGACGACCGGCAGCGAGGAGGTGGTGGTGGCGAGCACCGCGCCGGGACGGCAGACCTTGTCCAGGGCGGCGAACAGCTGCTGCTTGATCTCCAGGTCCTCGGCGACCGCCTCGACGGCGAGGTCGACCTCGGCGAAGGCGTCCAGCGAACCGGCCGCCGTGATCCGCCCCAGCGTCTCGTCGCGGGCCTCGGCGCTCAGCCGCCCCTTGCTGACCGAACGCTCCAGCGACTTCGCGATCCGGCCCTTGGCGGTGTCCGCCTTCTCCTGGCTGCGGGCGGCCAGGACCACGGTGTACCCGGCCTTCGCGAAGACCTCCGCGATCCCGGAGGCCATGGTCCCGGAGCCCGCGACGCCCACCGACGCCACCTCGCGCCCCGCGCCCGCCTCGGCGCCGGACGCAGGGGTCAGCGCGTCGGGCACCACGTCCTGGCCGCCCGGGGCGTCGTACGTGTAGAAGCCGCGCCCGGCCTTCCGGCCGGTCAGGCCCGCGCTGCCGAGCTGCCCGAGGATCGGGGCCGGGGCGTGCAGCCGGTCGTGGGACTCGGCGTACATGGCCTCCAGGACCGTGCGCGCCGTGTCGATGCCGATCAGGTCGAGCAGGGCGAGCGGGCCCATCGGCAGCCCGCAGCCCAGCTTCATCGCGGCGTCGATGTCCTCGCGGGAGGCGTAGTTCGCCTCGTACATCGCGGCGGCCTGGTTGAGGTAGCCGAAGAGCAGCCCGTCAGCGACGAATCCCGGCCGGTCGCCGACCGCGACGGGCTCCTTGCCCAGCTCCCGGGCGAGCCGGGTGACGGCCTCGACGGCGGGCGGCGCGGTCAGCACCGAGGAGACCACCTCGACCAGCTTCATCGCGGGCGCCGGGTTGAAGAAGTGCAGGCCGAGCACGCGCTCGGGGCGCTGCGACTCGGCGGCCAGCCGGGTCACCGACAGCGCGTTGGTGCCGGTGGCCAGGATCGTGGTGGGGGAGACGATCGCGTCCAGCTCCCGGAACACCTGCTGCTTGATCTCGTACGACTCCGGCACCACCTCGACGACCAGCTCGGCATCGGCGGCGGCCTGGAGCGTGTCCGCGGTACGGAAGCGGGCGAGCGCGGCGGCCCGCTCCTCCTCGGTGATCCGTCCGCGCGTCACGGCGCGCGCGGTGGACGCTTCGAGGGAGGCGACGGCCCCGAGGGCGGCCGCCTCGCTGATGTCGATGCCGATGACCTCGCGGCCCGCCAGGGCCAGGACCTCGGCGATGCCGGTGCCCATGGTGCCGAGGCCGACGACGGCGATGGTGGAGAGAGGGGTGTCCATCACGGGACTCCAGGGTGAGTGACGACTGGGGGAGCACAGCGCGCGCGGCGATGAGGGAGCGGCGCGCGGTGTACGGAAGCTGCGTGTCGTGGAGCACGGGGCCGAGGCGCGAGGAGCGCGCCCGGCCGGGAGGGGGGACGGACTCTGTCCCGGAGTCACGTCGCACATGGAGCCGAACCGACAGGCACTCCGGGTGGCTGCGTCACCAGGCCACCGGAGTCTGCGGGGAGTGTGCCCCGCTCAGATGAGATTAACTGGCGGGTAACGAGCGCGCCACCCCTGGGTCCGTGTGCCCTGGGCCACACGGGCTCGGCCGTCCCGCCCCGTACGGAGTGTGTCCGTCGATACGCTGAGTGTCATGGATGACGTCAGGGACGAGGAGTTCCGTTCACTCGTGGACCGGCTGGAGCCCGAGGCGGCCGGATCGCCGCGGTACGCCCGGCTCGTCGCCGCCGAGGACCCCGAGGAGCTGGCCCGCGTCCTCGTGGAGCCGCACCAGCCGCTGTGGGCGCGCGAGATGGCCGCCTTCCGGCTCGGCTGCGCGGGCGACCGGCGGGCCTTCGAGGCGCTGGTGCTCCTGCTCAACCACCGCGACCCCGAACGCTGCGTCTCCGCCGCCCACGCCCTGGCCCGCCTGAACGACCCCCGCACGCCCCGGGCCGCCGCCGCGCTCGCCACCAACGCCCTGCGCACCGCGTACGCGCTGCACCCGGTGCGCCTGCTGACCGACCTGCGGGCCCCCGAGTCGGTGCCCGCCCTGGTCGCCACGCTGCAACGCCTGCTGGCCCCGGGCGAACCCCACTGGCGCGTCGCCCTGGCCTGCGTCGAGGGGCTCGGCCGGCTCGCCGACGAACAGGCCCGCCCGGTCCTCACGGCGGCCCTCCCGCATCCACGGCTCGGCGCGGCAGCGGCTGCGGCGCTCAGCCGGCTGCCGGGGGAGTGAGCGCAGACGGGGGCGGCGTGCCCGGGGCGCGGGCGGAGCCCGTCCCGTCCGGACGCGGCCGCGACAGCCGGCCCGGTGGGGGTGCTGTCGCGGCCGCGGACCCGCATCGACGCGGGCGGCTCAGTGGCGGAAGCCCAGCAGGCCGTGCAGGCGGCTGCCCTTGCTGTTGTCCACCGACTGCGCCGCCGCCTTCTCGGCGGGCAGCGGCTTCGGGTCCGGCAGGGCGGTGCAGACGGCGTCCGCCTCGCCCCGGCCGCGCGGCACCGTGCCGTCGGTCAGATAGGCCGCCAGATGCTCGTCCAGACAGTCGTTGCCGCTCAGCGTGATGCCGTGGTTGCCGCCGCCCTCCTCCACGACGAGGCTGGAGCCCTTGAGCTTGCGGTGCATGCTGACCGCACCGCCGTACGGGGTCGCCGCGTCGTTCGTGGCCTGGAGGATGAGGGCCGGGGGCAGCAGGCGGTTGTTCACCCGGACCGGGTTCAGCGGAGGCACCGGCCAGTTCGCGCACGGCGCGTTGTACCAGGTGTTGTTCCAGGTCATGAACGGCGCCTTCTTGTGGATCCGGCGGCTGTCGTTGCGCCAGGTGCTCCAGTGCTCGGGCCAGCCGGCGTCGCGGCACTGGACGGCCGTGTAGACCGAGTAGCCGTTGTCGCCGCTCGCGTCGACCGCGCCGAAGTTCTCGTACACCTCGACCAGCGCCTCGGCGTCCCCGTCCTTCGCATACGCGGCGAACGCCTCCGCGAGGTAGGGCCAGTAGCCGTTGTAGTAGCCGCCGGGCAGGAAGGCGTCCTCCAGCTCGCTCGCGCCGACCGTGCCGCCGGCGGGCTTGCGCGCCACGTCCGCCCGCATCCGGTACCAGGCGGCCTCGACCCGTGCGGGGTCGGTGCCCAGGCCGTACGCGGCGTCGTTCTTCGCGACCCAGGCGGCGAAAGCCTTGTGCCGGTCGTCGAACGCGTAGTCCTGGCCGAGGTTGCCCTCGTACCAGACGCCGTCCGGGTCGACGACCGAGTCCAGCACCAGCCGGCGCACCCGCTCCGGATACAGCTGGGCGTAGACCGCGCCGAGGTACGTGCCGTAGGAGTAGCCGAAGTAGTTGAGCTGCCGGGAGCCCAGCGCCCGGCGGATCACGTCGAGGTCCTTGGCCGCGCTGACCGTGTCCATGTACGGCAGCACGTCGCCGTGCTTCTCACCGCAGGCCCGCGCGAAGGCCTCGGCGCGGTCGCGGTTGATCCGCTCCGCCCGGTAGGACGTCGGCACCGAGTCCGGGCGCACCGCGTCGAAGTGGCCGGGCAGGCAGTTCAGGGCGGGGCTGCTCTTGCCGACGCCGCGCGGGTCGAACCCGATCACGTCGTACTGGGCGGCCACCTTCTCGGGCAGCGAGGACGCGACGAACCCGGCCATCGACAGGCCGCTCCCGCCCGGGCCGCCCGGGTTGACGAGCAGCGGGCCCTGGAAGGTCTTCGCGGTGTGCGGGACGCGGGACAGGGCGAGCGTGATCTGACGGCCCGACGGGCGGCGGTGGTCCAGCGGGGCGCGGACCTTCGCGCACTGGAGCGTCGGGTAGTTCTCGGTCGGGCAGTCCGTCCACTTCGGCTTCGGGGCGGGCTGCGTGGTCGCCGCCGTGGCGGCGGCCGGGCCGGGCGCCGCGGTCAGCAGACCGGCGACGGTCGCGCCGACGGCGACCAGAATTCCTGCACGTTTCGTCATGGGGCCTCCCGGAGTGGCGGGACGCGGCGCCGGATCACCGGTCCCCGCCGCATGCTCCCCGAATTCCCCCGCGGAAGGGTCCGTTCCGCGCGGACTCGACCCGTACGGTCACGCCATCAGCCCCATCAGCCCCATCAGCCCCATCAGCCCCATCAGCCCCATCAGCCCGGCCAGCATCGTCAGGCCCGTCAGGTCCATCGGCCCGCCGGCTGACGCGGGGCAGGCCCGGTGGGGCCCGCCCCGCGTTCCGCACGTACTACTCCGGCCGGTCGGCGTCCGGGTCGTCGGGCCGGTGGTCCGGGAAGGCAGACCCGGCGGTCGCCTCGTGGTGGAGCCTGAGGAACTCCAGATGCCGCTCGTACTGGTCGAGGGTGTCGGCGATGAGCTGCTCCCGGGTGTAGTCCATGACGTCGTAGCCCTGGTTGCCCTCGGCGAGCTGCACCTCGTAGCGCACGTAGCTGTCGTGCGTGCTGATCGACCGGGTGGCGAACCCGGGGGTGGGCCGTTCCACGGGCCACACCCGGTAGACGAACTGGTCGCGCGGCCCGATCGGCACCATGATGCCGACGTGCGGGAGTCCGCTCTCCTCCTCGGTCCCTGAGGTGATCTCCGCCTCCGCACCCTGCTCCCGCAGTGCCTGGGCCACCTCCTGGAAGGCGGGTCGGCACACCTCATCGACGAAGCGTGCCCCCGCCCGCGGGCCGGGGAAGGACATCGCCCGGGTCAGGCGCTGGCGCCAGGTGCGCGTCGCCGCCACGCCCGTCTGCGGTGTCCTCCCGGAGAGGGAGGCCGGCAGGGTGGCGGTCAGGGCCTCCTCCCTCATCCGTTCGGAGCGCAGCGCCAGATAGAGCCCCGCCATGATCAGGAACATCACGAACGAGAAGGGCAGGCCCATGATGATCGTCGCGTCGGTCAGCGCCTGGACCCCGCCCACGATCAGCATGGCGAGGGTGAGCAGGCCCGTCGTGACCGCCCAGAAGATGCGCAGCCAGGTCCGCGCGTCGGTGACCGGGGTGGGCAGGTGGGAGCTGAGGTTCCCCATCACCAGGGCTCCGGAGTCGGCCGAGGTCACGTAGAGCAGGAGACCGACGAAGGTGGCCAGGCCCGCGCTGAAGGTGGCCCCGGGGTAGAGTTCCAGCAGCCCGTAGAAGGCCTGCTCGGGCGAGTTGAGCGCGGTCTCCCCGAAGGCGGCGTTGCCGTCCCGGACGACGAACAGGGCGCTGTTGCCGAACACCGCGAGGAACAGCCCGGTGAACAGGAACGGGATGATCAGCGTCGCGGCGACGAACTGGCGCAGCGTGCGCCCGCGGGAGATCCGGGCCAGGAACAGCCCGACGAACGGCGCCCAGGCGATCCACCAGGCCCAGAAGAACAACGTCCAGGCGTCCAGCCACTCGGTGGGCTGGTCGTAGGCGAAGGTGTTCAGCGTCATCGAGGGGAAGCCGCTGACGTAGTCGCCGATGTTCTGGACCAGGGCGTTCAGCAGCTGGAACGGTTCGCCGACCACCAGGATGAACAGCATCAGGAGTACGGCGAGGAGCACGTTGAGCTGCGACAGCCGGCGGATGCCCTTGTCGACGCCGGCCACGGCGGAGACGGTGGCCATCACGACCGCGACGCCGATGAGGCCGATCTGCGCGGGCAGCCCCTCCGGCACGTCGAAGAGGAACTTCAGCCCGTAGTTGAGCTGGACGACGCCGATGCCGAGTGACACGGAGATGCCGAAGACCGTGCCGATGATGGCCGCCAGGTCGACGGCGTCGCCGATCTTCCCGTGAATGCGGCGGCCGATGATCGGGTAGAGCGCGGAGCGGATGGCGAGCGGCAGCTTGTACCGGAAGGCGAAGTAGCCGAGCGCCATGCCCATCAGCGCGTACATGGCCCAGCCGGTGATGCCGTAGTGGAACAGCGTCCACACCACGGCCATCCGCGCGGCCTCCAGCGACTCGGGGTCCCCCTCGGGGGGCGCGAGGTAGTGGCTCACCGGTCCGGCGACGGAGAAGAACATCAGGTCGATGCCGATGCCCGCGGCGAAGAGCATCGCCGCCCAGGCGAAGAGCCCGTAGTCGGGCTTGTAGTGCTTGGGGCCCAGCTTCACGGTGCCGTACTTCGACACGCCGATGAAGAGGACGAAGAGCAGGTAGAGGGTGGCGGCCAGGAAGTAGTACCAGCCGAACCAGTCGGAGATCTTGTCCACCACCACCCCGATGACGTCCTCGGCGCCCGAGGGGGTGACGATCGCCCAGATCGAGATGGCCAGGATCAGCACGGCCGAGCCGTAGAAGACCAGCGGCTTGAGTGTGCCGGAGCCCTCCTCCTCGGGTTCGGCCGGCTCCTCGGGGGCGTATCCGGCGTTCCTGCCTCCTACGGTCGACACTGACGGCTCCCTTCTGCTGGATGGCGGGTCACTGGGCGGCCCCCCGTACGGAGGTGCGGCCGCTGATCAGGTCCGCGGCGCGCTCGGCGACGAGCAGCACGGTCACCATCGGGTTGATCGTCGGCATGGTCGGGAACACCGAGGCGTCGACGATCCGCACACCGTCGACGCCGCGCAGCCGCAGAGCGGGGTCGCAGACGGCCATCGGGTCGTCCGGGGCGCCCATGCGGCAGGTGCCGGCGGGGTGGTAGACGGTGTGCGCGACACGGCGGCCGTACTCCGAGAGGTCGGCGTCGGAGGTCACCCCGGGGCCCGGCGCGACCTCGCGGACGAGCCAGTCGCGCAGCGGCGCGGTGGCCGCGACCTCGCGGGCGACCTTCAGCCCGTCGACGATGGTGCGCTCGTCGTGCCCCTCGGGGTCCGTGAAGTAGCGGAAGTCCAGCGCGGGGTGCTCCGCCGGGTCCGCGCTGCGCAGCCACATGCGGCCGGTGGAGCGGGCGCGCGGCACGTTCGGCGTCATGCACACCCCGTGCTCGGGGACGGGGTAGCCGAGCCGCTCGGTGTTGACGGTGAACGGCACCTGGTAGAAGTGGAACATCAGGTCGGGGCGGGGCTGTCCGGTGTCGCGGCGCAGGAAGAGCCCGGCGTCGGAGTCCATCGCCGAGTTGGGCGGCAGCGGACCGTCGGTCTCCCAGACGATCACGGACTCGGGGTGGTCCAGCAGGTTCTCGCCCACGCCGGGCAGGTCGACCCGCACGTCGATGCCCAGCCGCCGCAGGTCCTCGGCAGGCCCGATCCCCGACAGCATGAGGAGCCGTGGGGTGTCGACGGCCCCCGCGCACAACAGGAGTTCCCGCTCGGCGCGCAGGACGGCCTCACCGCCGTCGGCCCCGCGGACGGCCACCCGGGTCAGCCGCCCCGCGTCGTCCGGGAGCAGCCGGTGCGCCCAGGTCTCCAGGCGGACGGTGAGGTTGGGCCGGTCGAGGACGGGGTGGAGGTAGGCGACGGAGGCGGAGGAGCGCAGGTTGCCCTCCGGCTGGTAGGCGAGGGAGAAGAACCCGGTGCCCTCCGAGAAGGGCTGGGCGTTGAAGTCCTCGATGACGGGGACGCCGAGGGCACCGGCGGCCGCGGTGACGAAGTCCTTGGCGATCGGGTTCCGGTCGGCCTCGGCCACGGGGACGATGTTCGTCCGGAGCCGGTCGCGGTAGGCCAGGACCGTCGCGGGGTCCCAGCCGTCGCAGCCGCGGGCGACCCAGTCGTCCAGGTCCTCCGGGAGCGGCAGGAAGCTGATCAGGGTGTTGTGGGAGGAGCAGCCGCCCAGGACGCGGGCGCGCGAGTGGAGGATGTGCGAGTTGCCGCGGGGTTGCTCGACGGTGGTGTAGCCGTAGTCGAACTCCGAGCCGAGCAGGTTGATCCAGTTGCGCAGGCGCAGGATGCGGTCGTCGCCCACGTCGCTGGGCCCGCCCTCGACGACGCAGACGCGGCAGTCGGGGTCCTCGCTGAGCCGGGCGGCGAGCACGCAGCCGGCGGTGCCGCCGCCGACGATCACGTAGTCGTAGGCGGACTCGGCGCCGTTGGGGGTGGTGGAAGCCATGGTGTGTCCTTCGTCGGGGCCGCCGGTGGCGGGCGGCGGGGTGGTGCTCGGTCAGCCCTTGAACCATCCGGTGGGGGAGGGGCTGAGGTTCTGGTAGATGTGCTTCGCCTCCTGGTATTCGCGCAGGCCGGTGGGCCCGAGTTCGCGCCCGACGCCGGAGAGGCCGAAGCCGCCCCACTCGGCCTGCGGGACGTAGGGGTGGAAGTCGTTGATCCACACGGTGCCGTGCCGCAGCCGCCCGGCGACGCGCTGGGCGCGGCTCGCGTCCGACGTCCACACGCCGCCCGCGAGGCCGTAGCGGGTGTCGTTGGCCAGTTCGACGGCCTCGTCCTCGGTGTGGAACCGCTCGACGGTGACCACCGGTCCGAAGACCTCCTCCTGGACGATGCGCATGGTGCGGTGGCAGTCGGCGAAGACGGTCGGCTGGAGGAAGTAGCCGCGGCTGAGGGCGGGATCGGCGGGGCGGCCACCGCCGGTGACGACCCGGGCGCCCTCGTCGCGGCCCACCGCGATCATGCGCTCGACCTTCTCGCGGTGCTCGGCCGAGCTGAGTGGTCCGCTCTCGGTGCCGTCGTCCATGCCGTTGCCGAGCCGGATCGCGGCGGCACGGCGGGCGAGGGCCTCGACGAACCGGTCGTGCAGCGAATCCTCGACCAGGAGGCGGGAACCGGCTGAGCAGACCTGTCCGGAGTGGAGGAACGCGGCGTTGAGCGCGTTGTCCAGGGCGGCCTCGACGTCCGCGTCCGCGAAGACCACGTTGGGGTTCTTGCCCCCCAGCTCCAGGGCGACGTTCTTGGGTCCGTCGGCGGCACCGGCCATGATGCCGCGCCCGGTGGCCAGCCCGCCGGTGAACGACACGAGGTCCACCTCGGAGTGATGGGTGAGGGCGGCGCCGACGGTCGCCCCGGAGCCGAGCACCAGGTTGGCGACCCCGGGGGGAGCTCCGGCCTCGGCGATGAGCCGGACCATGGCGATGGTGGTGAGGGGGGTGGTCTCACTGGGCTTCAGGACGAAGGTGTTGCCGGCGGCCAGGGCCGGGGCCACCTTCCAGGAGGCCTGCAGCAGGGGGTAGTTCCAGGGGGCGATGAGCGCGCACACGCCGATCGGCTCGTAGACGACCCGGCTGAGGACGTCGGGGCCCACGTCCACGACCCGGCCGCCGTCCTTGTCGGCGACCTCGCCGAAGTAGCGGAAGGCGTTCGCCACGTCCTCGACGTCGATCCGGGCCTCGGCCAGGGTCTTGCCGGTGTCGAGGGTCTCGGTGCGGGCGATCTCCTCCCTGTCGCGCAGCAGCAGGTCGTGCACACGGAGCAGCACGTCGGCACGGCGGCGGGTGGGGGCGCCGGCCCAGTCGGCCTCCTCGAAGGCCCGCCGGGCGGCGCGTACCGCGCGGTCGACGTCGTCGGCGTCGGCCTCGTCGACGGTGGTGACGACGGAGGCGTCGAAGGGGTTGATCACCTCGCGCCGGCCGCCGGCCGCCGCCGGTGTCCACTCACCGCCGATGTACAGCTCGCCCACCCTGGGTCTCCTTCGTGTCCGGCTGGTGCCGCGCCGATCGACCCGACGGTCAGCAACATGGCCCAAACCGGTCCGCCGACCTACGGGACGCACCGCGACGCACGCGAGCCGGTGGTCCAGGCACCCGGGCGGGCTAACGCGGGCGCCCCGCCGGGCGTGCGCGGGAGGTGGGCGAGCCTGCCCGGACGGGGCGTCGTACGAGGCCGGACGGGACACCGGTGTACGTGAAGCGGCCGGGCGCGGGACGCCTTCCCCGTGACGGCCCGTGTCCTGTGCCGCGAGGAGGCAGGTGACAGTGGCGGTGGCGGTGGCGGTGGCGGTGGCGATGTGTCGATGCGTTCGCTGCGTGGGGCGGGCGCGGTGCTGTGCTGTTGCCTGCGCGCGACGCCATGACGCCTCAGCTCTGCCCCGGCGGTTCTGCCGACGACGCGTCGGCCCACGACGACGGCGACGAGCACGTGTTCTCCCGGTCGTGCGCGGCAGGCCATCGCCCCCTGGGGCGCGGCCACGGGGCCGCACCCGCGAGGCGCGCACCGCCTAACGTGTGGGTCCCCTGCACGAGCCGCTACCGGACCGGGAGGTCCCGACCATGGCCAGCAAGTTCACCGAGCTCTCGATCGACTGCGCCGACCCCGCCGCCCTGGCCCGCTTCTGGTGCGCGGTCCTCGGCTACGAGGTGCAGGACGTGGAAGAGGAGGAGGGCGTCGTCAGCATCGGCTCGCCCGGGGTGCCCGAGGGGAAGAGCCGCCCCGGGCCGGTGCCGCCGACGCTGACCTTCGCGCGCGTCCCCGAGGGCAAGACCGTCAAGAACCGGCTGCACATCGACGTCAACCCCACCGACCGGGAGCAGGGCGAGGAGGTCGAGCGGCTGCTCGCGCTCGGCGCCCGGCGCGCCGACGTCGCGCCGGAGGGGGCGAGCTGGGTCGTCCTCACCGACCCGGAGGGCAACGAGTTCTGTGTCCTCGGGACCCGCTGCCCCTGATCGCCCCCGGCGTCCGGCGGCCGGATCCGCTCCGGGACCCGATTTTGAGCGGCCGCACCCGAGGTGGTTGGCTCAGCTCACCCCCCGAACCACGGACAGCTGGAGGAACAGCCATGGCGCAGGTCGAGGCCACCACGGAGCGGATCATCGCGGCGGACGCGGACACGGTGTTCGACGCGCTGGCCGACTACAAGGACGTCCGCGGCAAGGTGCTGACCGGGCACTTCAGCGAGTACGAGGTCCGGGAGGGCGGCGACGGCGAGGGCACCCTGGTGCACTGGAAGCTCCAGGCCACCAGCAAGCGCGTCCGCGACTGCCTGCTGGAGGTCAGCGAGCCGACCGACGGGCAGCTCGTCGAGAAGGACCGCAACTCCTCCATGGTCACCACCTGGACCGTGACCCCCGCCGGCGAGGGGAAGTCCAAGGCCGTCGTGGTCACCGTCTGGGACGGCGCGGGCGGCATCGGCGGGTTCTTCGAGCGGACCTTCGCCCCCAAGGGCCTCGCCCGCATCTACGACGAGCTCCTCCAGAACCTCGCCACCGAGGTCGAGAAGTAGGACCGACCCGTGATCGGGGGCCGGTCCGTCCGGCCCCCGCGCGACGACCGGCCTCACCGGAACGGGTGGTTTTCCGGGGCGACCGGTTGTGCGCCGTAGTGGCTCTCACCGGCGCATAAGCCCTCTGTGCGCGCCGCGTACGCCCCTCGTCACGTTTGCCCCGCCTTGCCGCACGGTGCGACAAATGGGCGGCGCAGGTGCGACGAGGGGAGCGTTTCGTGGTGGGCGGTATCACGCTGGTGAAGGACGGGCCGGACGGCACGGGACCCGACGGCACGGGACCCGACGGCACGGGACCCGACGGCACGGGACCCGACGGCCCGGCTCCGGACACCACGACGGCGCGCGCCGGGACCGCCGCACCACCCCCGCCGCCTCCTCCGGCCGGACCCGGACCGGGCGGCGCGGCAGCGGAGATCAGCCCCCGCAGGGTCCGCATGGTCTTCCTGGGGCTGATGCTCACCCTGCTGCTCGCGGCGCTCGACCAGATGATCGTCGCCACCGCCCTGCCCGGAATCGTCGGCGAGCTGCACGGCCTGGAGAAGATGTCCTGGGCGGTCACCGCCTACCTCCTCGCCTCCACCATCGTCCTGCCGCTCTACGGCAAGCTCGGCGACCTCTTCGGGCGCAAGGGCGTCTTCCAGTTCGCCATCGTCGTCTTCATCATCGGCTCCGCCCTCGCGGGCTGGTCGCGCACCATGGACGAACTGATCGCCTTCCGCGCCCTCCAGGGCATCGGCGGCGGCGGTCTCATGATCGGCGTCCAGGCGATCATCGCGGACATCGTCCCGGCCCGGGAGCGCGGCCGCTACATGGGCCTCATCGGCGCGGTCTTCGGCCTGGCCTCGGTCGCCGGACCCCTGCTCGGCGGGTTCTTCACCGACCATGCCTCCTGGCGCTGGTGCTTCTACATCAACGTCCCCTTCGGGCTGGTCACCCTGGCCGTCATCGCGGTCGTCCTCAAGCTGCCCCGGCCCGCCGTACGCCCCCGGCTCGACGTCCTGGGCGCGGTGCTCCTCGCCGCCGCCTCCACCTGCCTGGTGCTGGTGACGAGTTGGGGCGGCACCGAGTACGCCTGGGGCTCGCGCACCGTCCTGGGCCTCGCGGCGGGTGCGGTCGTCACGACGGTGCTCTTCGTCGCCGTGGAGCACCGAGCCGCAGAACCGATCATTCCGCTGCGGCTGTTCCGCGACTCCGTCTTCAACGTCACCGGCCTGATCGGAGCGGTCGTCGGCATCGCGCTCTTCGGGGCCGCCAGCTACCTCCCGACCTACCTCCAGATGGTCGACGGGGTCAGCGCCACCGAATCGGGGCTCCTGATGCTCCCGATGATGCTGGGCATCGTCGGCGGCTCCATCGCCTCGGGTCAGCTCATCACCCGCACCGGCCGCTACCGGATCTACCCGATCGTCGGCAGCGCCGTCTCCGTGGTCGGCATGGGGCTGCTGTCCCTGCTGGAGGCGGACACCTCCCCCCTGGCGTACAGCTTCTACCAGGCCGTCCTCGGCCTCGGCATCGGACTGGTGATGTCGGTTCTCGTGCTCGCCGTGCAGAACTCCGTACGCCCCGGCGACCTCGGCACCGCCACCAGCGCCAACAACTACTTCCGGCAGATCGGCGGCAGCGTCGGCGCGGCGATCTTCGGCACGCTGTTCGCCGGGCGGCTCTCCGACGCGCTGGGCGTGCGCCTGCCCACCGGAGCGGAGCTCCCGGACCCCGAGTCGATCACCCCGCAGATCGTCCACGCGATGGAACCCGCGCTGCGCGACGCCTACATCCAGGCCTACGTCGACGCGATGCCCCGCATCTTCCTCTACCTCGTGCCGGTGCTCGTCCTCGGCCTGATCCTCGCCTTCTTCCTCAAGGAGAAACCGCTGGTGTCCCACCACAGTCCCGAAGCCGCCGCCGAGGCCCCGACCACGCAGATCCCCGCCGCCCGCGCCGACTCGGGCCGGCCCGCCCCCGGTCACCTCTCCGGGGTCCCGGTGCACGGCAGCGTCCAGCACCCCGACGGCACGACCGTCCCCCGGGCCGCCCTCACCCTGATCGACGTCCAGGGGCAGCAGATCGGGCGCGGGGCCAGCGGCGAGGACGGGCGGTACGCGCTGAGCGTTCCCGGCGCCGGCTCCTACGTCCTGATCGCCGCGGCGGGCGGCCACCAGCCGCAGGCCGTCAGCGTCACCGTGGGCGAACGCCCCGTCGAGCTGGACGTGGTGCTCGGCGGCGCCGGACGCCTCGCCGGATCCGTGCTCACCCCCGACGGCGGACCCGTACACGACGCGGCCGTCACGCTCACCGACGTACGGGGCGAGGTCGTCGCCTCGACGCGTACGGGCCGCGAGGGCGGCTATGTCATCGGCGAGCTGATCGCGGGCGAGTACACGCTGGCCGCCAGCGCCCCCGCCTTCCGGCCCGCCGCCCTCCCGGTCAGCGTGCAGGCCGCCCGCGAGACCCGGCAGGACATCGAACTGGCGGGCGGGGCCGTCCTGCGCGGCGTGGTCCGGGCGACCGGCAGGCGGCCCGTCGAGGACGCGCGGGTCACGCTGCTCGACGCGGCGGGCAACGTGGTGGACACCCTCACGACCGGGTCCGACGGGTCGTTCCGGTTCGTCGACCTGTCGTCCGGCGAGTACACCGTGATCGCCGCCGGATACCCGCCGGTCGCCACCGTCCTCCAGGTCGCTGGCGGCGGCCGTACCGAGCGCGACCTCCAGCTGGGCCACGAGGACTGAGCGGTACGGGGCGGGGAGCCGGTGTCGGTGGCCGGTGGACGTTGAGGGCCTGGTGGGACTTCAGGGGCCGGTGGGACGTCAGGGCTGAGCGGCCGTCGGGACGTCAGGGCTGAGCCCGCACCGACTCCTCCCGCACAGGGTTCTCCCGCACCGGCTCCCGCACCAGCTCCCGCACCGGCTCCTCCTGCACCGAGCCCTCCCGCTCCGGCTCCTCCCGCACCAGCCGCATCAGCGACCGGGCCCCCGGGCTCAGGCTCCGCGCCCCCGGCAGCACCGCCACGCTCTCGTAGACCGCCCGGTGCGCACCCGCCAGCCCCACCGCGACCAGCCGTGCCGCCTCCGGCTTGCGCGAGAAGTGGTGCGGCACCACCGCGATCCCCAACCCCTCCTGCACCAGCTCCAGCAGGCTGTGCACGTCGTTGACCTCCAGGCCCACCGTCCGCCGCACCCCCGCCGCGGCGAACGCCTCATCGGCGGCCCGGCGCGGCCCCCAGTCCGGATGGAAGTCGATGAACGACGCCCCCGGCAGCTCCTCCCACGCCACCTCGGCCCGCCCCGCGAGCGGATGCCCCGCCGCGCACAGCAGCACCATCGGCTCCCGGGCCAGTGGCACCAGCTCCCCGCGCCACTCCGCCGGGGCGACCGTCGCCGCGAACGCCAGGTCCAGTCGCCCGCCCGCCACCCCGTCCAGAAGACTGCTGGTCCCCTCCTGGCGCAGCCGCAGCTCCATCTGCGGGTGCTCCCGGTGGAACGCCGCCAGCAGCCGCGCCGGACTCACCCCCGCCACACACTGCTCGACCCCCACCGTCAGCGTCCCGCGCAGCAGCCCCCGTACCGCGTCGACCGCGTCACGGGCCGCCCGCGCCCCGGCCAGCGTGCGCTCCGCCTCCACCAGCAGCGCCCGCCCCGCCTCGGTGAGCCGTACCGAGCGGGTGGTGCGGCTGAACAACGGGGTCCGCAGCTCCTGCTCCAGAGCCCGTACGGAGGCGGAGAGCCCGGACTGCGATACGGAGAGGCGCTCGGCGGCGCGGGTGAAGTGCTGCTCCTCCGCCACGGCGACGAAGTGCTCCAGCTGACGCAATTCCATGATTGAGCAATCTAGACGATGAATCCGAGCGGAATCTCCTGTTGGACTGCTGGATCGATCTGCGCAAGCCTGGTCCCCGTACGCCCCCCGCACCTCCCGTCCCTCCCCGGACACCCCGGATCTCTCCAGCGGAGCCTGCCCATGTACCTGCCGTCCCCCGACCGCTACTCCGCCATGCCCTACCGGCGCACCGGCCGCAGCGGTCTGCTGCTGCCCGCGCTCTCCCTCGGCCTCTGGCACAACTTCGGGGGCGACAGGACGCCCGAGACACAGGGCGCGATCCTGCGCCGCGCCTTCGACCTCGGCATCACCCACTTCGACCTGGCCAACAACTACGGCCCGCCGCCCGGCTCCGCCGAAGAGACCCTGGGCCGCTCCCTGGCGACCGACTTCGCCCGCCTGCGCGACGAGATCGTCATCTCCACCAAGGCCGGCTACCACATGTGGGACGGGCCGTACGGGGAGTGGGGTTCGCGGAAGTACCTGCGCTCCTCGCTCGACCGGAGCCTGGAGCGGCTCGGTGTCGAGTACGTCGACATCTTCTACTCCCACCGCCCCGACCCGGACACCCCGCTCGAAGAGACGATGGGTGCGCTCGACGCGGCCGTACGGCAGGGCAAGGCCCTCTACGCCGGCCTCTCCAACTACTCCGCCGCGCAGACCCGTGAGGCCGCCGCGATCCTGAAGGACCTCGGGACCCCGCTCCTCATCCACCAGCCGCGCTACTCGATGCTCGACCGCCGCATCGAGGCCGACGGGCTGCCGGACGTCCTGGACGAGCTGGGTGTCGGGTCCATCGCCTATTCGCCGCTGGAGCAGGGCATCCTCACCGACCGCTATCTGCACGGCATTCCGGCCGGGTCGCGGGCGGCGGGGGACAGCCCCTTCCTGTCCGCCGACGCCGTCACCCCGCAGCTGGTCGAGCGGCTGCGGGCGCTGGACTCGCTGGCGAAGGAGCGTGGCCAGTCGCTCGCGCAGCTGGCCCTGGCCTGGGTGCTGCGCGGCGGCCGGCTCACCTCCGCCGTCGTCGGCGCGAGCAGCGTCGCGCAGCTGGAGAACAGCGTCGAGGCCGCCCGGAACCTGGACTTCACCGTGGACGAGCTGTCCCGGATCGAGGAACTGCTGCGGGGTCCCGAGACGGCCTGACGCACGTCACGTGGACCCGGTCACGTGGATCCCGCTGCTCAGGTCCGGCCGCGCGTGGATCCGGTCACCCGGGTCCGGTCACGTACGGGCCGAAGGGCGGGTGCCGGAGAGCGGTACGGGCGGTGCGGCCGGCAGCACATGACTGCCGGCCTTGTCCGTACTCAGGCACAGTGAGCAGACCGGGGCGTCGTGGGCCGGGCAGGCGGCGAGGTCCGGGCGCTCGAAGGCCTGCCGGCAGACATGGCAGTCGTACGTGACCGCGCTCGGGTTGCCCTCGGCGTCCAGCAGGGGCACCGGGATGCCGTCGTCGCTCCGCCGCAGGTAGTACCGGCCCCGGGTGACGACCGCCATGAGCGGGGTGAGGAGGAACGCGATCACCACGGCGGCGACGGGCGAGTAGGGCTGGACCGCGTCGCCGAAGGCGTGGAAGTACATCGCGATGGACAGCCCGGAGGCGGCGGTGAACGCGGTCACGCCGACCGGGTTGACCGGGTAGAGCATGCCCCTGCGGAACTCCGGCGCGTGCGGGGAGAGCTTCAGCAGGTACTTGTTGACCCCGATGTCGGTGGCGACGGTGACCACCCAGGCGATGGCGCAGTTGGAGTAGAAGCCCAGGACGCTGTTGAGGAAGCTGAACATGTCGGCCTCCATCAGGATCAGCGCGAAGGCCAGGTTGACCAGCACGAAGATCATGCGGCCGGGGTAGTGCTTGGTGACGCGGGTGAAGGAGTTCGTCCACGCCAGCGAGCCGGAGTAGGCGTTCGTCACGTTGATCTTGATCTGGCTGATCACGACGAGGACCACGGCCAGCGGCACCACCAGCCAGGACGGCATCATCGCGTCGAACGCCCCGCGGAACTGCTGGATCGGTTCGGTCGCCGCGGCCGGTCCCACCTCGGAGAGGATGTAGACGGCGAGGAAGACTCCGATGGCCTGCTTGATCGCGCCGAGCACCACCCAGCCGGGCCCGGCCATGACCACCGCCGTCCACCAACTGCGCCGGTTCGCACCAGTCTTGGGCGGCATGAAGCGCAGGTAGTCGATCTGCTCACCGATCTGCGCGATGAGCGAGAGGCAGACGCCCGCGCCGAGCAGCACGGAGGCGGTGTTGAGGCTGCCCTCGCCGTCGGTGCCCGCGTAGGCGAGGAAGCTGTCGACCGTGCCGGGGTCGGTGGCCACCAGATAGACCAGCGGGCCCACCATCAGCAGCAGCCAGACGGGGGTGGTCCACACCTGGAGCTTGCTGAGCGCCTTCATCCCGTAGATGACGAGGGGGATGACCATGAGGGTGGAGACGGCGTAGCCGAGCCACAGCGGCAGCCCGAAGCCGAGTTCGAGGCCCTGCGCCATGATCGCCCCTTCGAGGGCGAAGAAGATGACGGTGAAACTGGCGAAGATGACGCCGGTGAGGACCGATCCGTAGTAGCCGAAGCCGGAACCCCGGGTGATCAGGTCCAGGTCGATGTTGTAGCGGGCCGCGTAGTAGGCGAGCGGGAATCCGGTGATGAAGATGAGCGCCGCCGCGACCGTGATCGCGACCAGGGCGTTGCCGGTGCCGTGGGCCATGGCTATCCCGGCGCCGATGGAGAAGTCGGCCATGTAGGCGATGCCGCCGAGCGCTGTCGTCGCCACGACCATCGGGGTCCAGCGGCGGTAACTGCGCGGTGCGAAGCGGAGCGTGTAGTCCTCCAGCGTCTCCCGTACCGCCTGGGCTTCGGCCGGGGCGGTGGGCGGTGCCGGGTCCGGTGGGGCCGGTTCGGTGAGCTGAGTGCGGGTATCCATGGCGGGGGACGCTAGGCAGCCGCCGTTTCCCTCGCGTACGGCCGGTGTGAAGGCGGCGTTACGGTATACCAACGCGGAGCCGGAAGGGTGGCCGGAGCCGTCCGGGCCGAGGCGGCGACGCCCCGCCCGTGAGCCGGGAGGGACGCCGCGTCCGCGTCTCAGGGAGCGATGCCCACCCCGTCGATCCGGCTCCAGGCCCGCTCCTGACCGGCGGTCAGGGCCGGCCAGCCGAGCCCGCCCGGCCGGGGCCGCACCCGGGAGGCGTACGGGGAGGGCCGGAACTCCGGGTCGTAGAAGCAGCCCGTCCCGTACGCCCGGTCGAAGGCGGCGCACGATCCGGCCAGCGACCGCGCGGTGGGCTTCTCGCCGGTGCGGGCCCAACGGTCCAGGGCGGCGATGGAGTTGGCGTACTCCGCCGTGCTCAGCCGGCTGTGCTCGCTCTCCCGGGTGAAGGACTGCACGAGCCGGTGCTCCCGCCCCGCGCCCCGCAACGAGGCCCGGTAAGCCGCCTCGTGCTCGACGAACGCCGTGGGGTCGTCGATCGCGTGCAGGGTCAGGACGGGCAGGGACACCCGCCCGGTCAGATCGCTGTCCCACGAGAGGTCCCGGCGCGCCGCCGGGTCGGCGGAGAACCGCTCCACGCCCGCGTTGAGCGCCCGGTCGTCGTGCGAGCCGGTATACCGCACCCCCCGGTTGGAGAAGGGGTTGCGTCCCCCCAGCCGGGTCGAGACGAGGTCGCGGAAGGTGAACGTCGCGAACCGCAGATGTGACGGGAGGGACCGCTCCGGAATCCCGGTGACGGCCAGGATGTCGTCCAGGTTGCGCTGCTGGAGCGCGGTCCTGGCGGCGGGTTCGGCGTCGAATCCCGTGCACTCCCGCAGCCGGGCGGCAAGCCCGGCGGACGTCATCGTGGAGTCCGGGCGCAGCCCCTGCCACAGCGGGTACCGCGGCTCGGTCGGGCGCGGGTGGTTGCCGCAGTAGTACTGGTAGACGACGCGCAGGTCCACCCGGTGGTCGTAGCCGCGCGAGCCGCCGCCCAGGACACCGTTGGTCAGCAGCACCCCGTCGTACGCCCCGGGCTCGCGGCCGTAGGTCTCGGCGACCTTGGCGGCGACGTTCCCGCCCCAGGACTGGCCGTGCAGATAGGTCCGCCCCGGCTTCCCGAACCGGTCGGTGAAGACCCGGCGCACGCTCTCGGTGTCGGCCGCCGCCATCCGCGTTCCGTAGCCTCCGCGCCGGTAGGAGGAGCCCGCCCAGGCGTACCCCTCCTGGACCATGACGGCCCAGCGCCCCAGGTCCTCGGCCGAGCGGGCCGGGTCCGAGGCGTCGCCCAGGTCGGGCCCGCCGTGCGCGTGCACCACCAGGGAGCCGTTCCAGCGGATGGGGACGGCGAGCGCGTAGTGCGCCCCGTTCTCGTCCCGGCCCGTGTAGCACCGCGCCTTTCCGGCCAGTTCCTCCGGACAGTCGGCGGCGACCGGAGCCCCGGCCGGGCCGGCGGGCGGGGCGGGCGCCGCCGGGGCCCGCCCCGCCGAACCGAGGAGCAGGGCCGCGACCGTGGCGGCCAGTGCGGCGGAGCGCAGCCGGTGGCGGCGGTACAGCGGCAGGGCGCGGACGGGCATGTCGGGGAGGTTCACGCGGCGGCTCCTGGCGTTCGGCGCGGGCTGCGGCGCCCACGGGCGCCGCAGCCGGAACGGTCTGTGCGGCTGCCCCGGCACGGAGTGCGCCGGGATGCCGGGATGCTAGGAAGCGCCGCACCCGGGGGAGAAGCCCCGCGTGCATTGCGTTCATAGTGTTCGCCCCGGCGGGCCGCCGCACGCGCCGGGGCGAGCCGGCGTGGCGCGCCCTCGGGGGCCACCGGGGACACGCCGGACGAGCCGCCGCAGCGCGCGCCCGCGAGCCGCCGCCTCCGGCCGCCTCGCGCGGCTCGCCGTCGCGCCGGTCAGCCGGCGGCGCTCACCGCCGTCCTCACCAGCTCCCTCACCTGGTCCACGATGTCGGCGCGGTTGCGCTCGAAGTCCGGGTCGGTGACCGCGCCCGACCGCGGATCCGTGTTCTCCGCGCCGAACTGGAGGACCGGGGTGTGCAGATGGCCGCCCGGCAGCCGCGGGAGCGCCAGCCGGTCGCGCAGCAGGGTGACCCGGTAGGCGATCTCGTTGGAGAGGTAGTCGCCGCCGCCCCCGGCCCGCGCCGCCGAGCCCGGGGTGGGGCCGTCGGGCCGGGTCACGGGCCGGGTGCCGCCCGCCGGTATCTCGGTGACCTCCGTGTTGTCGTACACCGGGAACCGGCCCGTGTCCGCTTCGGTGAGCTCCCGGTACGGGAGGGTCGTGGACGTCCACTGCGGCTGCGTGGCCGGATCGGCGACGGGGACGAGACCGGTGCTGGAGGCGTTCTCGTTGTCGGCGAAGCCGCCGCGCCAGGCCCCGTTGGTGCGCTCCACGTCGAAGCGGCCCTGCCTGCCCTGGCTGACGGTGGTGAAGAGGTCCAGACGCGGCAGATGCCGGGCGAGGGCCCGCTCGACGATGCCCTCGGCGAAGTCCGCCCAGCGCACCGGGAAGACGACGGTCTCGATCCGGGCCGGTCCGTCGGGGGTCCGCACCAGGGTCCCGTCCAGGGCGAGGGCGCTCGCGCCCGAGGGGTTGCCGATCCGGACGTCCCGGTCCAGCGTGAACGGGTCGAACCCGGTGACCAGGACGCGCTTGGTCCGGTGCCCCTGGTAGTGGATGTCGCTCTGGCCGCGCGACGCGGTCTCCAGGGCGGAGCGCAGGGCTTCGCGCCGCCGGTCGTCGAGGCCGAACCGGGGTTCCCAGGTGCGCAGTTCACGGCTGAGTGCGAGCCGGGCCCAGTAGAGCGGGCGGTCGTCGCCCCGGCTCAGGTCACCGGCGGCGGGTCCTCGCCCCTGCGCCCGGTCCACGGCGCGCCGCCACAGCGCCGAGGCATGGCGGGTCACGGCCCGTTCGGCCTGCGCATAGCTCTTCGAGCGTTCCAGAGCCCGTTCGAAGCGCGGGGCGAGGGCGTCGAATCCGCTGCGCCGCAGGATCTCCTGCGGGGCGGCCCGGTCGAGGCGCCGCTCCTCGACGGTCGCCTCCGCAGGGGTGCGGGAGGTGTACGCGGGGGAGGCGGCGGCGGGGAGGGCGGAGCCCGCCAGGACGAGCAGCAGCGCCATGCCGCCGATACCGATCCGGGCCGTCGCGGGGAGTTGGTGGGTCACACGGTTCCCTTTCGTATCACCGGGTGGGGCCCCGCAGTATCGCCGTACGGCCCGAGGCGATGCCATAGGGCATGGCGCTGCCCGTGCCCGGTCTCTCCGGCGGACCGGACCTGTGGCGCGCCGCCCTTCCCTGGCCCGCGCCGCTCACGGGGCGTACGGTGTGACGGCATGAAGATCCTCATCAGCGCCGACATGGAAGGCGCCACCGGAGTCACCTGGCCGGCCGACGTGCTGCCGGGGACCCCGCAGTGGGAGCGCTGCCGGACGATGTTCACCTCGGACGTCAACGCGGCCGCGCTCGGCTTCTACGACGGCGGCGCCGACGAGGTGCTGGTGAACGAGGCCCACTGGTCGATGCGCAATCTCCTGCTGGAGCACATGGACGAACGCGTTCAGATGCTGACCGGCAAGCACAAGTCGCTGTCCATGGTGGAGGGCATCCAGCACGGCGACGTGGACGCGGTGGCCTTCGTCGGCTATCACACGGGGGCCGGTACGGAGGGCGTCCTCGCCCACACCTACCTCGCCAACTCCATCACCGGCGTCTGGCTCGACGGCGTCCGGGCCAGCGAGGGCCTGCTCAACGCGCACGTCGCCGCCGAGTACGGGGTGCCCGTCGTCCTCGTCACCGGCGACGACCTGACTTGCGTGGACGCCGAGGGGTACGCCCCGGGTGCCCGGAAGGTCGCCGTGAAGGACTACGTCTCCCGGTACGCGGCGGTCTGCCGCACCCCGGCCCGTACCGCCGCCGACATCCGGGCGGCGGCGCAGGCGGCCACCGCGCTCGCGGGCCGCCGGGACCCCGTGACCGGCTCCGCGTTCACCGTCGAGCTGGAGTTCGACGCCGAGCATCTGGCGGCGGCCGCGACCGTCGTCCCCGGCGTGGCGCCCAGCGGTGAGAGGCGCGTCGCGTACACCAGCGCGACGATGTACGAAGGAATTCGCACGTTCAAGGCGGTGACGACGATCGTGTCGGCCGCCGTGGAGGAACACTATGGCTGAGGCCCCCGACCCGCTCGGACCCGTCGACCGGCAGGCCCTCGACGAAGTGGTGGCGTTCACCTCCGGGCTGATCCGCATCGACACCACCAACCGGGGCGGCGGCGACTGCCGCGAGCGCCCGGCCGCCGAGTACGTCGCCGAGCGGCTGGCGGACGCCGGAATCGAGCCGACGCTGCTGGAGCGCACCCCCGGTCGGACCAACGTGGTCGCCAGGATCCCCGGCACCGACCCCTCGGCCGACGCGCTGCTCGTCCACGGCCACCTCGACGTGGTGCCCGCCGAGCCCGCCGACTGGAGCGTCCACCCCTTCTCCGGCGAGGTGCGCGACGGGGTCGTGTGGGGGAGGGGCGCCGTCGACATGAAGAACATGGACGCGATGGTCCTCTCCGTCGTCCGGGGCTGGGCCCGCGAGGGCTTCCGCCCGGCGCGCGACATCGTCATCGCCTACACCGCCGACGAGGAGGACAGCGCCGCCGACGGCTCCGGCTTCCTCGCCGAGCAGCACGCCGACCTGTTCGAGGGCTGTACGGAGGGGATCAGCGAGTCGGGGGCCTTCACCTTCCACGCGGGCGACGGCCTCTCGCTCTACCCGATCGCGGCGGGCGAGCGCGGCACCGGCTGGCTGAAGCTGACCGCCGCGGGCCGGGCCGGGCACGGCTCCAAGGTGAACCGGGAGAACGCGGTGAGTGCGCTGGCCGCCGCCGTCGCCCGGATCGGCGAGCACGAGTGGCCCATCCGCCTCACCCCGACCGTCCGGGCCGCGATCACCGAGATCGCCGCCCTGCACGGCATCACCGCCGACCTCGACGACCCGGGCTTCGACGTCGCCCAACTGCTCGGCAAGCTCGGCCCGGCCGCCACCCTCGTCGAGAACACCGTCCGCAACAGCAGCAACCCGACGATGCTGGACGCCGGCTACAAGGTCAACGTCATCCCCGGCCACGCCACCGCCCACATCGACGGACGCGTGGTCCCCGGCGGCGACGAGGAGTTCCACGCCACCCTGGACCGGCTCACCGGGCCGCTCGTCGACTGGGAGTTCCACCACCGTGAGACGGCCCTGACGGCCCCGGTCGACTCCCCGACGTACGCCAAGCTGCGCGCCGCCGTCGAGCGCTTCGACCCGGACGCGCACACCGTCCCGTACTGCATGTCCGGCGGCACCGACGCCAAGCAGTTCTCCCGGCTCGGCATCACCGGCTACGGCTTCACCCCGCTGAAGCTGCCCGTCGGCTTCGACTACCAGCGGCTCTTCCACGGCGTGGACGAGCGCGTGCCCGTCGACGCCCTCCACTTCGGCGTCCGCGTCCTCGACCACTACCTGCGCACCGCCTGACCGCCTGCCGACCGAACCGCGCCCCGGGGGACCGTCCCACGTGAAACCGCCCTACGTGAATACCGTGCCGGAACCGGCGCCGTACGGCACCTGGCCGTCGCCGATCGACGCGGCGCTCGCCGCTTCGCACGACGGCCGCCCCGACCAGCTCGGCACGGTCGGGGACGAGGTCTGGTGGACCGAGCCGCGCCCCGCCGAGGGCGGCCGCCGGGCGCTGATGCGCCGCCGGGCGGACGGTACCGTCACCCCCGCCCTGCCCGCCCCCTGGAACGCCCGCAGCCGGGTGATCGAGTACGGCGGACAGCCCTGGGCCGGCACGGTGCGCGAGGACGGTGAACTCCTCGTGGTGTTCGTCCACTTCACCGACCAGCGGCTGTACGCCTACGCTCCCGACGGGTCGGAGGAGCCCCGGCCGCTCACTCCGGTCTCCGAGGTCGGCGGCGGGCTGCGCTGGGTGGACCCGCAGGTGCGCCCGGAGCAGGGCGCCGGGGGGGAAGTCTGGTGTGTGATGGAGGAGTTCACCGGACCCGCCCCCACCGACGTGCGGCGGGCCGTCGTCGCCGTACCGCTGGACGGCTCGGCGGCCGACGACCGCACGGCGGTCCGCGAACTCTCCGACGGCCGGCACCGGTTCGTCACCGGCCCCAGGATCTCCCACGACGGGCGGCGGGCCGCCTGGATCGCCTGGGACCACCCGGCGATGCCCTGGGACGGCACGGTGGTCATGCTGGCCGACATCACCGGCACGGGTGAGTTCACCGGCGCCCGGCCTCTCGTCGGGGACGTCGACGAGTCGGTCTGCCAGGTGGAGTGGGACCGCGACGGCAGCCTCCTGTTCGTCTCCGACCTCTCCGGCTGGTGGGAGCTCCAGCGCGTCCGTCCCGACGCCGTCCCGGGCGGCGCGGTCCCCAGCAGCCGCCTCCTGCCGCCCCGGGGCGAGGAGTTCGGCGGGCCGCTCTGGAAGATCGGGCTGCGCTGGTTCCACCCGCTGGACAACGGGCTGATCGCCGTCCTGCACGGCGAGGGCGACCACCGCCTCGGCATCCTCGACCCGGAGACCGGCGAACTCGCCGACGCCCCGGGCCCCTGGACCGCCTGGTCCGACACGCTCGCCGTGCACGGCAGCCGCGTCGTCGGCGTCGCCGCGAGTCCCCGCAGCGCTCCCGAGGTCGTCGAGCTGGACACCACCACCGGGCGCACCCGCGTCATCGGCGCGCCCCACCGGGACCCCGTCGACCCCGCGTACTACCCGGACCCCGAGCGCCGGATCTTCACCGGCCCCGACGGCCGTGAGATCCACGCCCACGTCCACCCGCCGCACCACCCCCGACACACCGGCCCCGAGGGCGAGAAGCCCCCGTACGTCGTCCGGGCGCACGGGGGTCCCACCGGCCGCTCCCCGCTCGTCCTCGACCTGGAGATCGCCTACTTCACCTCGCGCGGCATCGGCGTGGCCGAGGTGAACTACGGCGGCTCCACCGGATACGGACGGGCCTACCGGGAACGGCTGCGCGGGGCATGGGGACTGGTCGACGTGGCGGACTGCGAGGCGGTGGCCTCCGCCCTGGTCGAGGAGGGCGCGGCCGACCCGGACCGGCTCGCGATCCGGGGCGGCAGCGCGGGCGGCTGGACCGCCGCCGCCTCGCTGACCAGCACCGGCCGCTATGCCTGCGGAACGATCCTCTACCCGATCCTGGACCTCGAAGGGTGGGCCACCGACGAGACCCACGATTTCGAATCGCGGTACCTGGAGTCCCTCGTCGGCCCCTTCGCCGAGGTCCCCGAGCGCTACCGGGAACGCTCCCCGATGAATCGCACCGACCGGCTGGACACCCCGTTCCTGCTGCTCCAGGGCCTTGACGACGTGATCTGCCCGCCGGCCCAGAGCGAGCGGTTCCTCGCCGCCGTGTCCGGCCGGGGCGTCGCCCACGCCTCTGTCGCCTTCGCGGGGGAGAGCCACGGATTCCGGCGGGCGGAGACCCTGGTCCGTGCCCTGGAGTCCGAACTCTCCCTCTACGCGCAGACGTTCGGTTTTGACCGTCCCGACGTCCCGCTCCTGGAGCTGACCACGTGACCCGCCGGGACCCCGGGCCGGCCACCCCGCTAGTCCGGCCGGCCCGGCTGCGCCCCGGCTCCCGGGTCGCCGTCGTCGCGCCCAGCGGACCGGTCTCCGCCGACCGGCTGGAGCACGGTCTCGCCGTCCTGCGCGACTGGGGCCTCGAACCCGTCGTCGGTCCCCATGTCCGCTCCGTCCACCCGGATCTGGACTACCTCGCCGGTACGGACGCGGGGCGCGCGGCGGACCTTCAGGCGGCGTGGTGCGACCCCTCCGTGGCGGCCGTGCTCTGTGCCCGGGGCGGCTTCGGCGCGCACCGGATGGTCGACCTGATCGACTGGGCGGCGATCCGCGCCGCCGGGCCCAAGGCCTTCGTCGGCTACAGCGACATCACCGTGCTGCACGAGGCGTTCGCCCTGCGGGCCGGGTTCGCCACCCTGCACGGACCCATGGTCGCCACCGAGACGTTCCTCAAGGACGCGGCGACGCGTGAACACCTGCGCGCCACCCTCTTCGAACCGGAGTCCGTGCGGACCCTCGGCCTCGCGACGGCCGGGCCCCTGGCCCCCGGCCGGGCCGGGGGCGTCCTCTACGGCGGGTGCGTCAGCCTGCTCGCCGCCGACGCCGGCACCCCGGGTGGCCGGTCCCACGCCCGGGGCGGCCTGCTGGTGATCGAGGACACCGGGGAGGAGCCCTACCGGCTCGACGGCATCCTCACCCGGCTCCTGCGTTCCGGGGCCCTGGCCGGGGTCGCCGGAGTGGCCTGCGGATCCTGGGAGGAGTGCGGCCCGTACGAGAAGATCCGCGCCGTGCTCGCCGACCGGCTCGGCCCGCTGGGCATACCCGTGGTCGAGGAGCTGGGGTTCGGCCACGGGGCGACCGCGCTGACGATTCCCCTGGGGCTGCCCGCAGTGCTCGACGCACCGGCGGACGGCGGGCGTTGCACGCTCACCGTCGAGGTCCCGGCGCTGCTCTGAGCCTCCTCGGCCTCTTCCGCCGCCCGCGCCCGCACCGCCTTCGGTGCTCGGGCGTGGGGCGTGTGTGTTCACGCCCCACGGATGTGAACATCCGTCAAGAACCGCTGTGCGACGCGTTGACACGGATATGACCTGTGTCACAGCATGAGCGCGACCCGGTACTTACCGGTCGGTAAGGTGCCCTCGGTGTGGAGGTCTTCGTGTCAGGTGCTGTTTCCAGAGTGCGCGGCCCGCTCGTCGCGGTCGCCGGGGCGGCGCTGGTCGCCCCTCTCCTCCTCGCCGGTCCGGCCCGGGCCGACGCCGCCCCCTACACCGTCACCCCGCTGACGTTCACCGTCGAGGCGGGCGACCGCACCTGCGCGGTGGACGCCGATCTCTACCGGCCCGCCGGGGCCGACGCCGGGAACCCGGCCCCCGCGGTCCTCGCCACCAACGGCTTCGGCGGCAGCAAGTCCGACGGCTCCACCGACGCCATCGGCAGAGCCCTCGCCGAGCGCGGCTACGCCGGGCTCGTCTACTCCGGCCTCGGCTTCGGCGAGTCCGGCTGCCTGATCACCCTCGACGACCCCGCGGTCGACGGACAGGCCGCGAGCGAACTCCTGGACTTCCTCGGGGGAGTTCGCACCGCCGACGACGGGACCAAGGCGGACTTCGTCCTCCGGGACGCCGAGGGCGACCCGCGCGTCGGCATGATCGGCGGCTCCTACGGCGGCGCGATCCAGCTCGCGACCGCCGCCGTCGACCCCCGCGTCGACGCCATCGTCCCCCTGATCACCTGGAACGACCTCGCCTACGCACTCGCCCCCAACAACACCGGGGCGACGGCCGGCGTGACCTCCGACATCCCCGGCGTCTTCAAGTGGCAGTGGGCCAACGGCTTCTTTCTGATCGGCGAAGGGCAGCCGCTCCTCAACCCGAGCCTGGACCCCTCCCGGATCAACCGGCTGGACTGCCTGCACTTCGCCACCCGTGCCTGCGAGACCATCCGGCTGCTCAACTCCGGCCGCTACCCGGCGGACAGGACGAAGGAGATGCTCACGTACGCGCGCAGCGTCTCGCCCGTCTCCTATCTCGACCGGGTCAAGGCTCCCACCCTCATCGTCCAGGGGCAGGCCGACAGCCTGTTCAACCTCAACGAGGCCACCGCCACCTACCGGACGCTCAGGGCGCAGGGCACCGAGACCAAGATGATCTGGCAGGCCTGGGGGCACAGCGGCGGCCAGGTCCCCGGTGAACTCGACCTGAGCCGGGGCAATCTGGAGACCAGTCACGTCGGGCAGCGGGTGCTGGCCTGGTTCGACCGCTACCTGCGCAAGAACACGGGCGCCGACACCGGCCCCGCCCTCTCCTACTACCGCGACTGGCGCAGCGGCTACGGCACCGCGGCCGACGTTCCCGCCCTCTCGCAGTCCCTCTACCTCTCCGGCGACGGAAAGCTCGTCGACAACCGCTCCAAGGTCGCGCGCGGCAGCCGCCACTACACGAACTGGCTCGTGCCCACCAGCCACTCGGAGAGCTCCATCGCCCCGCTGATCGGACTGCCCGACCCGAAGCCGTACGACACGAAGGGCACGTACCTCGCCTGGCGCGGCGAACCCCTCACCGAACCCCTCGACGTGGTCGGCGCACCGAGGGCCACCCTCAAGGTCGACTCGCCCCAGGCAGAGCGGGTCCAGCACAGCGGTGACGCGTCCGACAAGCTCGTCCTGTTCGCCAAGATCTACGACATCGCCCCCGACGGCCGCCGCACGCTCGTGAACCGGCTCGTCTCACCGGTCCGGGTGCCCGATGTCACCCGGCCCTTCATGGTCGAACTGCCCGGCATCGTCCACCGGTACGAGAAGGGGCACCGCCTGGAGTTCGTGATCGCCGCCAGCGACACCGCGTACTTCGGCAACCGGGGCATCAAGCCCGTCACCGTCGTCCACGCCCCCGAGGACACCGGCGTACTGGAGCTCCCGGTGGTCCCGGCCGGCTGACGTCCGCACCCCCCGTTCACCCGAACGGCTCAGCAGCACCGCCCCCCGGACCCGGCATCCGCCCATGCTGGGACCCCGGGGGGCGGTCGCGTGCACGACGGCGGGCCGGACGGGCGAGGAACGAGCGAAAGGGCCGGACCATGAGCCCCAAGGACGTATCGAGCGGCAGCGGGCGGGCCCAGGGGTGGCTGACTCCGGGGCGCATCGCCATCGGTGTGGTGGTCGTGCTCGTCATCGTGTTCATCTGCGTGAACACGAGGGACGTCACCATCCGCGTACTGATCCCCGAGGTGACGATGCCCCTGTGGGCCGCACTGGCGGCCATGTTCCTCATCGGGCTCGGCTGCGGCGGCTACCTCTTCCGCCGCCGGGGGAAGTGACGACGCGCCCGCGGGGGACCGTACGGCGGTGGTTCCGGCGAGGCGTACCGAGCACCGCAGACCAGAGGCACAGGGCGGCACCGATTCCCGCCGCGATCACCGCCTCCACAGGCGCGGCCCGGATGCCCCGGGCGTTCGCGACGACGAGCCCGCCGCGCTGATCGGCCTGACACGCCGAGGCCCGGGCGGCGTCGCGGTCGCGCACGGGGCTTTCCCCGCCAGGGTGTAGGCCGGCTGGCCCGGGACACCGGCCCACGCGATGATCGTAGTGTTTTGTCGTCAAAGCGGTGGAAAGTGGTCATCCGTACGTCGTGTGCGTGCTCCGGTTCGCCGAGAGGCGACCTCGCGCCGCGCGGACCGCCGTGCGGCGGCCTCGACGGCCGAGGGCCGGGCGGGGTACGTGACACAGCCGATGACGAGGCGTTCGTTGTCACCTCTGACGGAAAGAGCCTGAGATGGGCCGTCTGCACCCCGCGGACCACGCGTTTGCCGATCCCGTGCCACCTGACCTCGGCCTGTCCGGTCCCCGGCCGCTCCAGGACGCGCAGGCCGTCGACCACGATGTGGTCGCGGCCGTCCAACGGACGGCCGAGTCCGTACTGGGGGAGTGTGTCGCCGAAGCGACCCGTCATGACCCGGAGTTCTCCGACGACGTGGCGCACCGGGTCGCCGACTTCACCCTGCGGAGCGGCAAACGCCTGCGCCCCCGTCTGCTGTGGTGGGCCATGCGCGCCTGCGGTGCGGCCGAGACCCGGGCCGCGTTGCGGCTGGGCGTGGGGCTGGAGCTGATCCAGACCTGCGCCCTCATCCAGGACGACGTGATGGACCGTTCGCGTACCAGGCGTGGACGGCGCGCCGTCCACATCGCCCTGGCCGAGGAGGCCGGCCTCGCGGCCGGCTCCGCAGCGGGCGAGGCGTTCGGCGCCTCCGCGGCCGTTCTCGCCGGGGACCTCGCGCTCGTCTGGGCGGACGACACGGTCGCCGAGACGTTCCTGCCGTCCGCGCGGCGACGACCGGTGAGGGCGCTGTGGCGGGCCATGCGCGGTGAGATGGTCGCCGGGCAGTACCTGGACCTGCGCGGTCAGATCGACGGCAGCACCTCGGCGGCGCGTGCCCTGCGCACGGCCCGCCTCAAGAGCGCTCTGTACTCGGTGGAGCGGCCCGTGGCGTTGGGGGCCGCCCTGGCCGGTGCGGACGAGTGGACCACCGACGCCCTGTGCTCGGCGAGCCGGTACGCCGGAATGGCCTTTCAGCTGCGGGACGACCTGCTCGGTGTGTTCGGTGATCCCGCGGTGACCGGCAAGCCCTCCGGGGACGACATCCGCCAGGGCAAGCCGACCTATCTGCTGGCGATGGCCCGTACCTGCGCCGACGCAGCGGGTGACCACCGGGCCCTGGCCCTGCTGGACCGGGCCGTCGGTGACCCGGACCTCGACGAGGACGGCCTCGCGGAGGTACGCGCCGTTCTGGAGGCCGTCGGCGCCCGTGCTCTGGTGGAGGACAAGGCAGAACGCCTGGGCGAGCGGGCCGCGCGAAGACTGGACCGGGCCGTCGACACCGACCCGCAGGCGAGCGACCGCCTGCTGGGCCTGCTGCGGGCGGTCTCGGGGACCCGGGCCACCGCACCGCGGGAGCCACGTTCCGGTACGGCGCATCCCACCCTCACCCTGTCCGAAGGAGGCCACGTACGGTGATCACGGTCAAGGGGCCGGTCGACCACGTGGTGGTGGTCGGCGCAGGGCTGTCCGGGCTGTCCGCCGCACTGCACCTCCTCGGCGCGGGTCGCAGGGTGACCGTCGTCGAACGGGACGCGCTCCCCGGCGGGCGGGCCGGTCTTCTGACGGAGGGCGGCTACCGCATCGACACGGGGCCGACGGTGCTGACCATGCCGGACCTGGTGGAGGACGCCTTCGCCGCCGTCGGCGCCCGGATGGCCGACCGGCTGGAGCTGATCCGGCTGGACCCCGCCTACCGGGCCAGGTTCGCGGACGGGTCGCAGCTCGACGTGCACACCGACGGCGCGGCCATGGAGGCCGCCGTCGAACAGTTCGCCGGGGCGCGCCAGGCGCTCGGCTACCGGCGGCTGCGGAGCTGGCTGGAGCGGCTCTACCAGGTGCAGATGCGCCGTTTCATCGACGCCAACTTCGACTCGCCCGTCCAACTGCTGCACCCCGACCTCGCGCGGCTCGCCGCCCTCGGCGGGTTCGGCCGCCTCGACTCCCGGATCGGCCGCTTCGTCTCCGACGAGCGATTGCGCCGTGTCTTCTCCTTCCAGGCGTTGTACGCGGGGGTTCCCCCGGCCCGCGCCCTGGCCGCGTATGCGGTGATCGCCTACATGGACACGGTCGCCGGAGTGTATTTCCCACGCGGCGGCATGCACGCCCTGCCCACCGCCCTGGCCCGGGCCGCCGCCGACGCGGGCGGCGAGTTCCGGTACGGGCGGACGGTGAACCGGCTGGAGCGTTCCGGCGACCGGATCACCGCGGTCGTCACCGACCGGGAACGCATCCCGTGCGACGCGGTGATCCTGACCCCCGACCTGCCCGTCAGCTACCGCCTCCTGGGCCGCGCTCCCCGGCGTCCGCTGACGCTGAAGCACTCACCGTCCGCCGTGATCCTGCACGCGGGCACGGACCGTACCTGGCCGGATCTCGCCCACCACACCATCTCCTTCGGGGCGGCGTGGAAGAGCACCTTCCATCAGCTCACCCGCACCGGCGAGCTGATGTCGGACCCCTCGCTCCTGATCACCCGGCCCACGGCCACCGATCCCTCCCTCGCCCCGCCCGGCAAGCACCTCCACTACATCCTCGCGCCCTGCCCGAACACCACGCTCGGGCCCGGCGTGCGGGAGTGGGGCGAGCTGGGCCCCCGGTACCGGGACGAGCTGCTCGGGTGGCTGGAGCGGCGCGACATGCCGGGGCTCGGCGCGGCGATCGAGCAGGAGGGGCTGGTCACCCCCGTCGACTGGTCCGCCCAGGGGCACGCGGCCGGTACGCCGTTCGCCGTGGCCCACACCTTCCCCCAGACCGGGCCCTTCCGGCCGCGCAATCTGGTGAGGGGCACCGCCAACGCCGTTCTCGCCGGGGGCGGCACCACTCCGGGCGTCGGCGTGCCGACCGTGCTGATCTCCGGGAAGCTGGCCGCGCAGAGGATCACCGGCCCACCCGCACCCGGGGCCCCGCCCCGACGTACGAGAGGCGCCGCCGTATGACCGCCCGTGAGCTGGACGCAGCAGGTATCCACGACCACGGCCTGCGCGCCGCCTACACCCGCTGCCGCGACCTCAACGCGCGGCACGGCAAGACCTACTTCCTCGCGACGCGGCTGCTGCCCGTCGACCGGCGGCCCGCCGTCCACGCCCTGTACGGCTTCGCCCGCTGGGCCGATGACATCGTGGACGACCTCGCGTCGACCGCCACCGCCGCAGAGCGCGCCGCGGCCCTGACAGCCCTGGAGGCACAGCTGGAGAAGGGGCTGCACAGCGGGGAGAGCGCCGAGCCGGTGATCCGGGCGCTCGCCGACACGGCCGCCCGCTACGGCATCGACCACCGGCACTTCGCCGACTTCCTGGCGTCCATGCGCAGCGATCTGACGGTCACCGGCTACGCCTCGCTGGACGACCTGGGCGGCTACATGCACGGCTCGGCCGCGGTGATCGGCCTGCAGATGCTGCCGGTGCTCGGCACCGTGGTCCGGCACGAGGAAGCCGCCGGACCCGCCGCCGCGCTGGGCGTCGCCTTCCAGCTGACCAACTTCCTGCGGGACGTGGGCGAGGACCTCGACCGGGGCAGGGTCTACGTTCCGGCCGACCTGCTGGCTGCCCACGGGGTGGACCGGGCGCGGCTGGAACGGAGCCGCCGCACCGGGGCACGGGACCCCGGCATCACCGCCGCGCTCCGGGCGTTCGCGGCCCACACGAGGGCTGTCTACCGCCAGGCGCTGCCGGGGCTGGGGATGCTGGACCCGGTGGCACGGCCCTGCATCCGTACGGCGTTCGTGCTCTACAGCGGAATCCTCGACGCGGTCGAGGCCGACGGCTTCGCGGTCCTGCACCGCCGCGCTGTCGTTCCTCGCCGGCGCCGGGCCGCCGTCGCGCTGGACGGGCTGGCCCGAGCACTCGCGGCCCGCGCCCCGGTCCGGCGCCGGATTCGGCAGGCGCCCGGGCCGTGCCCCGCCACCTCGATCACGGGCGTCACTGAGCCCGTACGGCGGGAGGCCGCGTGAGCGCGTCCCCGCGACGCCGCATTCCCTTGCGACTGCGGCGCGCACCCGTGCCGTGGGAACGGCAGGAGCCGACCTGGCGGGCGGCGAAGCCCTCCCTCATCGCCCGAGCTCTCCAACGGGCGCAGAGCCGCCCTTCCGGCAACTGGTACGTCATCGGCGCCTCGCGAGACCTTCCGCCGGGAAAGGCCCTCGGCATCACGGTCGGTTCGACCGAGATCGTCGCCTGGCGCGACGAAGACGGCCGGCTGCGCGCCGGCCCCGGAGCCTGCCCCCACCTCGGGGCTCCTCTGCGGCAGAGCCCCGTGCGTTGCGGCACGCTGGTCTGCCACTGGCACGGTCTCGCTCTGGACGGCGGGCCGTTCGCCGGATGGGAGCCCTGTCCCGCCTTCGACGACGGCATCCTGCTCTGGGCGCGGCTCGACCGCATGGGGGGCGAGCAGCCCACCGCGCGCCCCCGCGTGCCGGACCGGCCACCCCCGGGCCACGGGGTCGACGCGGTCTGCAGCGGGGTGGGGCGGTGCGAGCCGGAGGACGTGGTGGCCAATCGGCTCGACCCGTGGCACGGCGCCTGGTACCACCCCTACTCCTTCGTCGACCTCACCGTGACCGACGCACCCGGCGACGATGCCGGGGACGACGACGGCTTTCTGGTCGAGGTGTCCTTCAAAGTGGCCGGGCGGCTCGTCGTTCCGGTTCTGGCCAGATTCACCGCGCCCGAGCCGCGCACCGTCGTCATGCACATCATCGAGGGCGAAGGAGCGGGGTCCGTGGTCGAGACCCATGCCACCCCGCTGGCCCCGGACGAGGGCGGCAGGCCCCGCACCGCGGTCGTCGAGGCACTCGTCGCGGCCTCCGACCGCCGTGGATTCGCGGTGGCCCGTGCGGCGGCGCCGATCCTGCGCCCGCTGATGCGGGCTTCGGCCGGCCGGTTGTGGCGCGATGACCTGGCGTACGCCGAGCGGCGCTGGGAACTGCGGGCGCAGGGGCGGTTCCCCGGCTGAGGTCCGGCGGCACCGGCCGGGCAGCCGTCTGCCGGCGCGTCAGCCGCCGACCGACGCGAGCCTCCGCAGAGGCAGGGACCGCCCGGTGCGCGGCACCGTCCACACGGTCTGCCCCCGTACGCCCCACCGCTCCAGGTGCGCGTTGGCGGCGAGGAACCCGCTGGTGGCCGCGCGTTCCATCAGCGCCACCGGCAGCCCGGTGCGGACCAGGTCGCCGGCCACCGTGACGGCGGGGTCCGGGCTGCGAACGCCCGGTCGGTCCCGGTAGCCGCCCACCGGGAACATCGGGCAGTCCGCCCGCCAGGCGTGGCGCTCGTCGACCACCCGGGCGCGGGACGTCTCCGGGTAGATCCGGTGCAGCTGACGGACCGCTTCCGCCTGCACCGCACTCCGGTCGGCTTCCGGCGAGACGGCGTAGGCGTGCAGTTCCACGACCGATCCGCCGGTGCGCCGGGCCCAGCGCGCGGCCTCGCCCTCCCAGCGGTTCAGGACACTCACGTTGTCCAGCGGGCCGTAGCCGCTGGTGCCGAGGAACCCGGGCCGGCCGGGTGCCACCGGGCGGTCCAGCCAGAGCCGTGACACCAGGAACGGCGGGGCGGTCCGCAGCCTGCCGATCCGAGCGCGCCAGTCCGGGGCGCCCAGCTCAGGGGACGCGGCCACCACCTGTCGCAGCCCGGCGCCGTCCAGGGCGAGGACGAGGGCGTCGCAGCGCGCGGTGTCCTGATCGGTGGTCACGTTGAGGCCGCCGTCGGGCTGCGGGCACACCTGCCGGACGGGGGTGCTGGTGAGCACGGTCACGCCGTGGCTTTCCAGATATCCGCCCAGCGGGTCCCACAGGGCGGTGGGGAAAGGCTCGGCGGGGACATCGAAGAGCAGGCCCTCGCTGGAGCCGAGAAAGTAGATGTGGAACATCAGGACCAGCTCCGCGGCGGACAGTTCGCGCGGGTCGGCGAAGAAGCTCCGGGAGAAGACCTCGAAGGCCAGGTGGTGGGCGGCCGGTGGGAAGCGGATGCGGGTGAGGAAGTCGTGGGCGCTGATGTCGTCGAGCCGCTCGTAGACCTCGGGCACCCGTACGTCCAGCAGCGGCAGTGCGGCGCGCGGATTCATCCTGGCCAGATCGCGCGCGCCGAAGGTCGGGCTGAGCGCGACGAATCCGAGAGCGCTCAGGGGCGGGGTGCGCGGGACACGGGCGAAGCTGTCGTGCAGTCCGGAGCTGTGCCGCAGCGGGTAGTCGGGCAGCGGGGTCAGCGAGCCGAGCCCGGGGTCCACGCGGCGCAGGAGCCCGCGCAGGTTGTAGTACTGCCGGAAGAAGGCGTGGAAGCCACGGCTCATGGTGACGGTCGAGCCGTCCGCGAGTCGGGTGGGCCACCCCGCCAGCCGCCCGCCGAGCTGCGGCTCGCTCTCGTAGAGGGTGACGCGCACGCCTCGCTCGGCCAGTCCGGTTGCCGCGGCGATCCCGGCGATGCCTCCGCCGACGACCGCGGCGGTGGGGGCATCGCCGGTGAAGCGGGCGCGGCCGCCGGGAGCGTGCACCACGGCGGCCCGCCGGTCCCGTCCGTGGCGGCTGCCCGTGCCGTTCCGCCTCGGCGCCATCACGCCTCCCGCGCTGCGCGACCGAGGAAGGTGTGCGTGATGCCCGTCTGCCAGCCGGGCAGCGGCAGGACGCGGACCTCCTCGAATCCGGCCCCGCGTAGCCGCCCGGCGAACTCCGGAGCCGTGTCGAAGGTGTTCACGCTCTCCTGGAGGTGGCGGTACAGCCGCACGTCCCCCGTGAGCCGTCCCGCGGGCCGGATGATCGTCGAGCAGACCGCGTTCCAGACGGCCCGGTCCACCGGTGATCCGCTGAGCGTGTACTCGTGCACGGCGAGCCGTCCGGACGGGACCAGCAGGCGGCGTACCAGCCGCAGCACCGCGTCGGCGTCCTGGACGTTGCGGAAGAGGTAGCCCGCGAACACCGCGTCGAAGGAGCCGGGCGCCAGTCGCCCGGCCAGTGCCTCGGCCGGGGCGTGGATGAACTCGACGTGCGTCAGCCGGGGTTTGGCCGCCGCCCGCTCCAGCATGCCGGCGGAGGCGTCGACACCGGTCAAACGGGCGAGCGGAGCGGCGGCGGCCAGCGCCTCGGTGGAGGCGCCGGTACCGCACCCCAGGTCCAGGACGCGCATTCCCGCACCGCCGTCCGCCAGGCCGAGCCGTCGCGCGGAGCGGTGCAGGTGGGCGTGGTATCCGGGACTGGCCCCGACGAGCCGGTCGTAGGCCGCGGAGCCCCGGTCGAAGGCTTCGGACAGTGCGTCGCCGCGCAACAGGGTCATGAGCTGCTCTCTTCCGGACGGGCGGGCGGTGGGGGGAGGGGCCGGGGCGGACGGCGAGGGACGAAGGGGAGTTCGACGACGGTCCGCAGCATGGGAGCGACGGGTGTGCGTACCCCGATGAGGAGGTCCTCGTACCACCGGGAGCCGCCGTCCAGAAAGGTGAGCAGCCGTTCGGCGGGCACGCCGCTGAAGAGGCGGCCGAAGAAGTCCGGGCCGTTGATCCTTCCGGTGTGGAGTGCCCGCAGCAGCACCGAGTCCATCGCCCGCGCCCGCGGCCGGTGGGCGGGCGGCATCCGCAGGGGCGTGCCCGCGCGCAGTCGGGCGGCGACGGCACGGCTCTGCCGCTGGATTGCGGCGAAGGTGTATCCCGTCGAGGGGCGGGTCGCGCCGCCCGCGGTGCCGATCCGGTGGACCGAACGCCCGACGCGCCGTGGGAAGCGGCCGTCGGTCATGGGGATGACACCGTGCTCACGCGCCGTCACCTCGAACGTTCCCAGGCCGAGGACGTCCTGGGTGTACCGGTCCAGGGCTTGTCGGTAGCCGTCGGAGGTCAGCGGCGCGGGGGAGAACTCCGTGTACTCGACGAGCGCGGTGTGCGGATCGAGCGGGAGGACGTATCCGAAGGACAGGCCCCGCTCGGGCTGCGAGGTGCGGAAGTCCATCAGATCCGGCACGGCCGGGTCGAACACCGGCCGTTCGGTCCTGACGAACCAGCCGGAGAAGTGCTGGAGCAGGGTGGTGCGGGCGGGCGGCAGAACCGGGGGCGGCCGGGAGTCGAAGACGTACCGGCCACGGACCAGGGGGCGTTCTCCGGAGCCGTCCCGGACGAGGACCTCGGCCCCGCCGCCGGGCAGGTCGCGGACCGAGTGCACCGTGGCTGTCATCCGGCGCACCCCGGGTGCGCGGGAGAGCCGCCGGAGCACGAGGGCCTCGAAGTCGTCGGAACGGAGCATCTTGTAGCGCAGCCGCGGCAGCCGGGCCACCACGGACCCCCCGTCGGCGGTGCGCACCCGCAGCCGGGACCAGGAGGCTGCCAGCGACGCGTCGTAGGGCCCTGGCTCGGGCTCCCAGAAGCACCAGGTCCGCCGCGGTGGACTCAGGCGACCGGGCGGCGCGTCGACGAGGACCACGGACAGGGGGCGGCCGCCCGGCGCGCACAGATGGTGAGCCAGGCTCAGACCGGCCGCCCCGGCCCCGACGATGACCGCATCGACGGCGGTCACATCAGCTGGCACGGCACCCCTCCCGGCGGACATCGGGCCACGCCCGCATCCGCATCCGCTTACCCACGCAAGACATACACAGTCGGACGCGGGTGCCGCGCAGCACGACACGCCCGGAAGAGGAGTACTTCGCCCGGTTGCAACTGTCGACGGAGCACCGTGATGAGGTCACCGCGGTTCACCGCGGTCCCTCGCGGCCAGGGTCCTCCCGGTGAGGGCGGCCTCGGCACTGCTCGGTCCCGGTGCCGGTCTGCCGGTGCTCGTCCGACCCCGAAGCCGCTCTCCGGGGCGCTCAGGCGTTCTGTTCGATCGGTGCGCGGGAAGCGGACCGGCTGCGGGCGCGTCGCCCGCTGACCGCCCGTGAGACGGACGAGGAGGGTCGTTCGGCGTCGATCAGCGGGTCGTCCGGTTCAGGCGGTGACGTTGCGGTCCACGTACTCGAAGATGGAGCCGTCCGGGTGCAGGGCGATCAGATTGCGGCCCGCCGGGGTCGACAGCGGGCCCGCGACGATCCGAGCCCCGGCCCGGGTGAGCGCCGCGTTCGTCTCGTCGACATCCTTGACGGCGATGGTCGCCCCCACCTTCCGCAGCACCTCAAGCTCGGACTCGGGGCCGCTCATCAGCAGGAAGCAGCCGATGGCGGCGACCGACACCCCGCCGCGCTCGAAGCGCTGGGCCGGGGCGCCCATGAGCCCCTCGTAGAAGGCCACCGCGGCCTCCAGGTCGTCGACGCAGATACGCAGCGTGGTTCCGAGAATCTCCATGGGGACGAGGGTAATTGGCCCGCGCCACGGGTGTGATCGATTCGGGTCCGCTCCGCCCGCCCGGAACTCGGTTGCCGTGGTGCGGGCGTGGTGCGAGGGTCGCCCCATGGAACGACGTATGCCACCGGAGGTCACCGTCCGGCCCTACCGGCCGGAGGACTGGGACGCCATCGCCCGCATCCACGACATCGCGCGACTGGACGAACTGCGCGGCTCTGTAGGGGTGGAGGCCTTTCTGACGCTGGCCGAGACCTATGAGGAGGAGGGGCTCTTCGACGGCGGCCTCTGGGTGGCGGAGGCGGACGACGGCACGGGAGCCGGGCCGCGGGTGGCCGGGTTCGCCGCGTTCGCGGACGCCGAACTGACCTGGCTGTACGTCGATCCCGCCCGCTACCGCCAGGGAATCGGCCGGATCCTGCTCCGGCACGTGCTGACCGCCGACGCGTCCGCCCGGATCGAGTGCACCGTACTGGCCGGGAACGACAGCGCCCGCGCCCTCTACGAGAGCGAGGGGTTCGTGGTCGTCGAGACGAAGACCGGCAAGCTCGCCGGCAACGAACGGTTCGCGGCGACCGGGCACGTCATGGAGTGGCGCCGCCCCTGAGCCGTCCGCCGCCGGCGGCCCGCGTCAGACCCGGCAGAGCACCTCACCGTGCGGCACCAGGAACCAGCCGTCCTCGTCGGCGCCCCAGCCGCGCCAGGTGTCCGCGATGGCCGCCAGCTCCTCGGGGCTCGCGTGGCCGCCCCGTACCGCCAGCTCGGCATAGCCGGAATCCGTCGTACGGTCCGCCCACAGGCCGCTCCACCAGGCGCGGCTCTCCGGCGTGGCGAAACACCAGGCGGCCGCGGTCGGGGTGATGTCGGTGAACCCCGCCTGCCGCGCCCACGCGAGGAGGCGGCGGCCGGCGTCGGGCTCGCCGCCGTTCGCGCGGGCCACCCGACCGTACACGTCCTGCCACACGTCGAGACCGGGAGTCTGCGGATACCAGGTCATCGCCGCGTAGTCGCTGTCCCGGGCCGCGACCACGCCACCGGGCCGGCAGACCCGCCGCATCTCGCGCAGCGCCCGCACCGGGTCGCCCACGTGCTGGAGCACCTGGTGCGCGTGGACCACGTCGAAGGAGTCGTCGGGAAAGTCCAGTGCGTGGACGTCGGCCACGGCGAACTCGACGTTCTCCAGGCCCCGTTCGTCCGCCACCGCGGCGGCCCGGTCCAGGATGCCGGCGGCGGCGTCCACCGCGGTGACCCGGCCCGGCGCCACCCGTGCGGCCAGATCGGCGGTGATGGTCCCGGGCCCGCAGCCGACGTCCAGCACGGCCAGGCCGGGGCGCAGTTCGTCGAGGAGATAGGCCGCCGAGTTGGCGGCGGTCCGCCACCGGTGCGAGCGCAGGACGGACTCGTGGTGGCCGTGCGTGTACACGGCGGTGTCCTTCGGCATGGCGTGACGCCCTCTCCCTCTCCCGGAAGCCCCGCGCCGACGGGCGCGGCGACGGAGCCACCGTACGCCGCGATGTCGGATGGTGAGATAGGTGTCTTGCTATGCGGACGTGGGTTCGTGGCGGGCGCCGCGGTGGGTCAGACCGGCATGGGGCAGTAGACCGTCAGCGCCTCCGGCAGTTTGTCGATCATCAGCTCCGTTCCGGAGCGGGCCACCTCGCCGTCGTACGCGTACGGCGTCCCCGGCGCGAGTCCGCCGATCCGCACCCGGCGCCGCCGCACCGCGGCATGGGCGGGGGAGCGCGTGAGCGGTCCCGCCACCGCCGCCGCCAGCAGCCGCAGCGCCGGCCCGCGCCCGCCGTGGACGACCCGGACGTCGAGCAGCCCGTCGGCCAGGTTGTGGCGGCGGCCCGGGTTCGGGCCCACGCGCCGGAAGAGCCCGTTGCCGACGAAGACCAGCCACAACGGACGCCTGCGGCCCTGGAACTCGGCCTCCAGCGGCCGCTGGCCGCGCAGCACGTGCAACGCCGCGAGCACGCCCGCGGGCCAGCCGCCGATCCGCGGCGACCAGTGCTCCCGGGTACGGACCAGGTCCGGATAGACGCCCAGCGAGAAGGCGTTGAGGAAATAGCCGTCGGCGCCGTCCGCGCCCTTGGGGCCCGGCCGGAAGCGCCCGAGGTCCACCCGGATGGCATCGCCCGCCGTGAGGGCGACCGCGGTGTCGTGGACGGTCTCGATGCCCAGGTCGTAGGCGAAGTGGTTGAGGGTGCCGCCGGGGAAGACCGCGAGGGGCATCCCGTGCGTCGCGGCCACCGAGGCCGCCAGGTTCACCGTGCCGTCGCCCCCGCAGACGCCCAGGGCCCGGCCGCGGCTCGCCGCCTCGTCGAAGGCGGCCGGCAGATCGCCGGGAGCCACCTCCATGACGGTCGCCATCGGCAGCGCCTCCCGGACCAGCGAGGCGGTCGCGGTGGCCGTGCCCGACTCCTGGTTCACCACCACCACGAGATCCTTCCCGGCGGGCAGTGCCGGGGCCTCGCCGGGCGGCCGGCCGGGAGCGGGCAGCTGGCCCCGGGTGGGCACGACGCCGCGCAGGGCGAACGCGGCCCCTATGCCGAGTGCCGCGCCGGCGAGGACATCGCTCGGATAGTGCACCCCGGTGTAGACGCGGGAGGCCGCCACGGCCACCGCGACCGGGGCCACGACCGCACCCCAGCCCGTGGACTCCAGAGCCACCCCGGTGGCGAAGGCGGCCGCCGACGCGGCGTGTCCCGAGGGGAAGGAGGTGGTGACGGGCTGCCGCTTGAGCCGGCGCACTATCGGCACGGCGTCCAGTATCGGCCGGTCGCGGCGCACCGCGCCCTTCCCGACGGTGTTGATGGCCGCCGAGGCCACGGCGAGGGACGCCACTCCGCGCAGCGCGGCCCGGCGTGACCGCGCGCTGCTGCCGAGGACGGCGATCCCGGCCGCCGCCCCGAACCAGAGCAGCCCGTGGTTGGCGCTCCGGCTCAGCCGGGGCAGCAGCGGATCGGCACCCGGCCAGTGACGGTCCGCGACGCTCCGGAAGACGGCGAGATCGCGCCCCTGCAGCCAGCCGCGCATCCGGGCGACGGCCGGTACGGAGGAGGCGGTGGGTGAGGTTGTCGGTGTGGACATGGATCAGCGAATACCCCTCCGGGGCGTGCTGAACCAGCAGGCGCGCTGGGAGGCGCGCCACGCGCCGCCACCGGCCGCCCGACGGCCGACCCGGTGACGCCACCGACGCGGGCGCGCGATTGACCGGGCGGGCTGCCCGGAAGCTCCGTATAAAGAAGCCAGGGGCCGTCCGCCCGGTCCGGACGGCGGCACGGGGCGGGACGGCCGGGCGAGGACGCGAAGCGACGAGCGGCGGAGGAGGCCCGGATGCAGGGGACCGAGGACACGGGTCCGCCGGGGAGCCTGCCGGGCGGACCCGGCCACGCGGGGCGGGACCGGACCCGCCCGCCGGAGGACCGGGCCGCCCCGCCCAGGACGAGGGGCCCGCAGGCGGGCGCGCCCCGGCCGCGCGCACGAAGATCACGGCCCCGTCCGCTACGGGCCGCCCGCCCCCGACCCCGGGCTCCCGGTCCTTCCCGAACTGGCCGCCGTCCTCGCCGCCGCCTCCGCCCGGACCCGCCCGGAGCCCCGGCGGCGGGCCGGTCCTCCGCGAGGCGGCCCGGGGCTACTGGGACCGGCGCGGGCTGCACGGCACGGCGGGCGGTATCGCCGCGGCCCCCGGGGCCCAGCCGCTCCTCCTGGCCCTCGTCGGCGCACACGGCGGCGACGTCCTCATGCCGCGCCCCTGCCCCGCCGCCTGGATGCCGCAGGCCCGGCTGCTGGGCCGCCCCGCCTACCATGTGCCCACCCCGGCCGAATGCGGCGGCGTACCCGACCCTTACGCGCTGCTGGAGACCGTCCGCAGGGTCCGTGCGGAGGGCGGTCGGCCGAAGCTGCTGCTCCTGTCCGTCGTGGACGATCCCACCGCCACCATCGCCCCGCCCGAGCTGGTCCGCGAGGCCTGCGAGGCGGCCGTCGGCGAAGGGCTGCACATCGTCAGCGACGAGACGTGGCGCGACACCGTGCACCGCCCGCGCGACACCGTCCTGCTCAGTCCGGCCGAGATGTGCCCGGACGACGTGACGGTGATCGCCGACCTGTCCGGGGCCCTCGTTCCCGCGGCCTGGCCGGTCGCCGTCGCCCGCTTCCCCGACACCTCCCGCGCCGCCGTCCGCCACGCCCGCACCCTGGACATCCTCACCGCGCTCGGCGCCCTCGTCGCCGGTCCGGTCGCCCACGCCGCCGCCCACGCCCTGGGCGAGCCCGACTCCGTACGCGAGCGGATCCGGCGGGCCGCCGCGCTCCAGACCGGGGTCGCCGCTGCCGCGCACCGCGCGGTCCTCGGCTCCGGCGCACTGGCCCGCCCCCCGCAGGCCGGCCGCCACCTCTACGCCGACCTCGGCCCGCTCCGCTCCCGGCTGGCGGACCTGGGCGTCACGGACTCCATGGAGCTGGAGGAGTACCTCACCGACCGGCTCGGCGCACCGGCCCCGGGCGGACACCGCTTCGGGGACGAGCTCGGCGCGCTGCGCGTACGCCTGGGCACCGGTCCGCTGCTGGGGGCCACGCCGCAGCAGCAGACGGAGTCCCTCGCCGCCGCGAAGCCCTTGGAGCTCCCGCACGTGGCGCGGGCCCTGGAGGGATTCGCGGCGGTCTTCGCCGAACTGCGTTGAGTACGGCCGAGCTGCGTACGGGCTGTGCTGCGCCGGGACAGCGCTGCGCTGCGTACGGGCCGGGGCGCGGATGCGCCGCGGGGTACGCCTGCTGCGTACGGGCCGCGCCGGGCCGGGGCGCGTCGACGCTCGGTCCGGCCACCTGCACGGCCGCCGGGGACGGCTAGGAAGCCGCGGGACCGAACCGCGCCCGCAGCCTCCGCCACACCGCCGGCGCCCCGCTGATCAGCAGCGTCAGGGCGACCGCCGCGACCACCCCCTGCCACGGTTCCGGGAACAGCGAGCCGCCCAGGATCCCGATCAGCTGGTACGTCGCCGCCCAGGCCAGACACGCCGGAACGTCGCCCCGGGCGAACTGCCGGAGCGGCATCCGGCCCAGCAGGCACGCCAGCATCACCGGAATCCGGCCGGCCGGCACCAGGCGGGACAGCACCAGCACCGTCCCGCCGTGCTCGGCCAGCTTCTCCTGAGCCTGGGCCAGTCGCTCCGGCGCCGCCCGGCGGGTTATGGCCGCCAGCCACTTCGACCCGTTCTTCGACCGCACACCGCGCTGCCCCAGCCCGTACAGACAGATGTCCCCGAGGAACGCGGCGGCCGACGCCACCAGGAAGACGAAGAGCAGGGTGAGCGGTGACGTCTGGTGGAAGGCCACCACCGCCGCCGAACTGACCAGCGCGCCCGTCGGCACCACGGGCACCAGGGAACCCAGCGCCACCAGGGCGAACAGCGTCGGATAGCCGACGGCCTGCTGGGTCGACTCGGTGGGCAGCTCCCGCACCACCTGCTGGATCTCCTGGATCACCGGCCGGCCTCCGGTCTGACCCGCTCGCCGTGGCCCAGCAGATGCACGGTGACCTCCGGTGCCCGCCTCGCCGCGTGCCGGACGAACTCGTCCCCCGGTGCGTGGAACTCGTGCGGCCGCACCGCGTCCAGGCCGATCGGCCAGTACGTCCCGTAGTGCACCGGCACCGCCGCCCGGGGTGCGAGCCGGGTCAGCGCCTCGGCGGCACGGACCGGGTCCAGATGGCCGTGCCCCAGATAGGGCCCCCATCCGCCCACCGGCAGCAGCGCCACGTCCACCGGCCCCACCTCGTCGGCCATCGTGTCGAAGAGCCCGGTGTCCCCGGCGAAATACGTCCGGGCCTCTCCCTCGACGACGAAGCCGAGCGCGGGGGACCGGTGCGGCCCGACCGGCAGCCGCCGCCCGTCGTGCAGCGCGGGGACCGCGCGTACCCGCACCTCCCCGACCCGCACCGTGTCACCCGGCCGCACCTCGGTGACGTGCAGCTGCCGTGCCCGCCGCAGCAGCCGGAGACCCGGCACGGCCGCCACCGCGCCGCTCGGCACGATCAGCCGGCTGCCCGGAGCCAGCCGGGCCAGCGAGGGCAGATGCAGATGATCCGAGTGCAGATGGGAGACCAGCACCACCTCGGCGACCGCGGCCCGGGGCGGCGGTACGTCGCCCCGGCGGCGGCGCAGATGCGCGAAGCGCCGTACGAACAGGGGGTCGGTCAGCACCCGTACCCCCGAGTCCTCGATCGTGCAGGTGGCATGACCCCACCAGGTGACCTCCACCGGCACGCCCGCCTCCTCGCTCGATCCCCGTCCGGTTCCTGCCCGGTCCGGCCCGGTCCTCATCCTGCCCTCGTCCGGCCCCGTACGATCCCCGCGACCCGGTGCACGGCCCGCGCGGACCGTGACCGGGCGCGCTGCCGGTACGAGCCTATGCGCCCCCACGACCCGCGTGCCGGGCCCGGGGGTGTCGCCGAAGCCGCTGACCGGGAGCGACGCTGTGAAAAGCTGACAGACGGGCCCCGGACGCACCGGGCCCGGGGGCGGAGAGGGCGTGAGGTGGACCGGCGTGGATGACGGGAAGTGGCGTACGGCGGGCAGGGCCCTGATGCGCGTGATCGCGGTCTGGGCGGTGTCCACCCTCACCATGCTCGCGCTGGCCGGCGCCCTGCCCGACTTCCAGCTCCAGTCCGACGACGGCGACACGATCACCAGGACAGCGTTCACCGCGGCCTGGGGCGCGGGCGCCTTCGGCCTGCTCTCCGCCCTGGTGTGGCCCGTCCTCGTCCGGTCCCTGCTCGTCGTGCCCGCGCTGGTCCTCGGCGCGCTGGTCTTCTTCCTCAACGGAACGCTGCTGCTGATAGCGCTGCGCCTGATCCCGGACGGACGGGGTGACGCGGCGCCGGAGACCGCGGTCGTGGTCGCCGCCGTGATGTCCGCCGTCGCCTCCGCCACCTCCACCGCTCTCGCCGTCCGGGACGACGAGGCCTACCGCCGCCGGCTGTCCCGGCTCGCCTACCGGCGCCGCAGACGCGGCGGACCGTCCGGACCGGCCGAACCCGGCCGCGACGGCCCGCCCGGCACGGTCTTCCTCCAGTTCGACGGTGTGGGCCACGACGTGCTGGTCAAGGCGGCGGCCGACGGGCTCATGCCGACCGTCGCCGGGTGGCTCGCGGATTCCTCCGGACACCGCCTCACCCCCTGGCGTACCGACTGGTCCAGCCAGACCGGCGCCAGCCAGCTCGCCATCCTGCACGGCAGCAACCACGACGTGCCCGCGTTCCGCTGGTACGAGAAGGAGACCGGCACCGTCATGGTCTCCAGCCGCCCTGCGAGCGCCCTCGAAATGCAACGCCGGGCCATCCGGCGCACCCACGACGGAGGGCTCCTCGCCGTCGACGGGGCGAGCCGGGGCAATCTCTTCAGCGGCGGCGCCGGACAGCTCGCCCTGGTGCTCTCCATGGCCGCCCGGCGCGGCAAGGGCCGCCGTTCCCGCGCCGGATACTTCGCCTACTTCGCCGACCCGGCCAACGCCACCCGCACCGCCCTGTCCTTCGTCGCGGAGGTGCTCCGCGAGATCGGGCAGTCGACCCGGGCCCGCGCCCGGAAGGTCACCCCGCGGATCAAGCGCGGCGGTCTCTACCCCTTCATCCGCGCCTTCGCCACCGTCGTGGAGCGCGATGTCGTCGTCGCCGCCGTCCTGGGCGACATGTTCGCCGGGCGCACCGCCGTCTACGCCGACCTCGTCGCCTACGACGAGGTCGCCCACCACTCGGGGCCCCGCAGCCGCGACGCGGAGAAGGTCCTCGTACGCCTCGACCGCTCCCTCGCCCTGATCGCCAAGATCGCCGAACACACTCCGCGCGCCTACCGGATCGTGCTCCTGTCCGACCACGGACAGAGCCCCGGGGAGACCTTCGCGGGACAGTACGGGCTCACCCTCAAGGACCTGGTCCGGGCGGGCTGCGGGCTGCCCGTGCCCCGTCGTGCGCAGCGCACCCGCAGCGCATCCGAGGCCCGCGACGCGGTGCGGATCGCTCTCCACCGCCCCCTGGAGGGACAGCAGGACGAGCATCCGGCCAAGCTCTCCGACCCGATCGTGCTGGCCTCCGGCAACCTCGGGCTGATCTCCTTCCCCGACATCGAGGGCCGCGCCTCCCGCGAACAGATCGAGCGCCGCCACCCGGCGCTGCTCTCCACGCTCGCCAACCACCCGGGAATCGGCTTCCTCCTCGTCGGCGGGGAGGACGGCTCCGTGGTGCTCGGGGCCGGCGGCGCCCGGGTCCCGGTCGCCGAACTCACGGACGGCGAGGGCCCGCTCGCGGCCTTCGGTATCGGGGCGGCCGACGCCGTACGCCGTACGGACACCTTTCCGCACGTCGCCGACGTCATGGTCAACTCCATGTACGACCCCGCCACCGACACCGTGCACGCGTTCGAGGAGCAGATCGGCTCGCACGGCGGCCTCGGCGGCGAGCAGTCCCGGCCGTTCCTGCTCTGGCCGCGCGGCCTCACGGACCCCCTCGACATCGTGGCCGCCGAGACGGCGGAGGGCGCGCCGGCGCCGCCGGGCGGCGGTCTGGTGGGCGCCGAGGCGGTCCACCGGGTGCTCACCCGCTGGCTCCAGGAATCCTCGGGGCCCCAGGTCCCGGTGCGTGCGGAGGGCTTCGCCGGGGCCGACCTGGCGGACGAACCGTTCCCGGCGGACACTCCGGCCCTGGGGGAGAGTGCCGAGGCGCCGGGGGAGACCGACGGGCCGGCACAGGGCGCGGTGCCGACGGAGGTGCCCGGACCGGCACAGGCCGCGATGTCGCGGAAGACCGACGGGTCGCCACAGACCGTGGCGCCGAGGGAGAGCGACGGGCCGGCACAGGGCGCGGTGCCGACGGAGACTTCCGCGTCGCCGCAGGCCCCGGCTGCGACAGAGGCTCCCGGACCGACCCGGGCTCCTGTTCCGGGCGGGCCGGACCTGCCCTGACCGAGCGCTCGCGCCTCCCCGCCCGCCCCTCGCCGAGGCGCCCCGCGGCTCAGGCCGACTGCCGCCGTACCAGCGTCGGCGGGAAGAGCACGGAGGGCGAGGGGCCGCCGGGCTCGCCGATCTGCTTCAGCAGCAACCGGGCCATCTCCGCGGCCATCTCCTCCACCGGCTGGCGGACCGTGGTCAGCGGCGGGTCGCAGGCCGCGGCCGCGCTGCTGTCGTCGAAGCCGACCACCGCGACGTCGGACGGCACGTCGCGACCGGCCCGGAGCAGCACCGGAAGGGCGCCCAGGGCCATCAGGTCGGAGGCGATGAACACCCCGTCCAGATCCGGGCGGTCCGCCAGCAGCCGGCGCATCGCCGCCGCCCCGCCCAGATGGGTGAAGTCCCCCTCGGCGCAGGCCACGTCCTCGATTCCGTGGGCGGCGCAGGCCTCCAGGAAGCCGGTCAGCCGGACCTGTCCGGCGGGCATGTCCTGGGGACCGGTGATCGTGCCGATGCGCCGCCGCCCCTGCGCGGCCAGGTGATCGGCCGCCAGCCGCGCCCCGGCATGCTGGTCCACCTCCACATAGGCCAGCGGCGACGGCCTGTGCGGACGACCGGCGAGGACGGCGGGCATCCGGGTCTCCTGGAGCAGTCCCGGCAGCGGGTCGTCGGCGTGCGTGGTGATGAGCACGACCCCGTCGACATGGCCGTGCCGCAGATAGGAGAGCAACTGCCCGCGGGAGGCCTCGTCGTCGGCCAGCATCACGACCATCTGGATTCCCGCCGGGCGCAGCACCTCCAGCAGCCCGCTGACGACCCGGCCGAAGTACGGGTCGGAGAACATGCGGCCGACGAACGGCTCGGACATCGGCCGCCGTTCCCGCTCGGACACCACCAGCGCCACCGAGTCGGTCCGCCGGGTCACCAGCGAGCGCGCGGCCCGGTTGGGCACGTAGCCGGTGGTCGCCACCGCCTGCTCGACGACGGTCCGCAGGGCCGGGTCCACCGTGGTCGCCCCGTTGATGACCCGGGAGACCGTCGCCCGTGACACACCGGCCACGGCCGCCACGTCCTCCAAGGTCGCGGGGCGTACGGGCTGCGGCACTTCGGCTGTCATGCAGCCCTTTATACCCGCAGGCGGGCCCGCCTTGTTCGGCCGAGGGCCCGCTCCGCGCCCGGCCGTTGTCAGTGGTGGGCGGAAGAATGGTGGCCATGACGAACTCAGCCGCTGTCCTCGCCGATTCCGCCGCCTACGCCGCAGCGGTGGAGGAGGCATCCGTAGCCGCCGCCGCGTACTACGCCTCGGGCGAGAGCGCGTTGGACGACGACGCCTACGACCGACTGGCGCGGGGGATAGCCGCGTACGAGGCCGACCACCCGGAGGAGGTGCTCGCCGCCTCGCCGACCGGCAAGGTCGCGGGCGGGGCCGCCGTGGGCGACGTGCCGCACACGGTTCCCATGCTCTCGCTGGACAACGTGTTCTCGGCCGAGCAGTTCGCGACGTGGACCGCCTCGCTGGAGCGGCGCATCGGCAGACCGGTGACCGCGTGGAGCGTCGAGCCGAAGCTCGACGGCCTGGCGGTCGCCGCGCGCTATCGCGACGGCCGGTTCGAGCGGCTCATCACCCGGGGCGACGGCACGGCGGGCGAGGACGTCTCGCACGCCGCGGGTGCCGTCGTCGGCCTGCCGGAGCGACTGGCCGAACCGGTCACCATCGAGGTGCGCGGCGAGATCCTCATGACGCACGACCAGTTCGACCAGGGCAACGCGATCCGCACGGAACACGGCGGCGCCCCCTTCGCCAACCCGCGCAACGGGGCGGCCGGAACGCTGCGCGCCAAGGACCGCGCCTACCGGGTGGAGACGACCTTCTTCGCCTACGGGGCGCTGCCGCTGCCCGATTCCGGGGAGCTGGGCGAGACCCTCGCCGAACTGCCCCACAGCGAGCTCCTGTCGTACGTCGCCGACCTCGGAGTGCACACGGCCGCGGCCACCGACGCGGCGCCGGTCCTGGCCGCCACGGTCGAGGACGTCCAGGCGCGGGTGGACGCCATCGGTTCCCTGCGCGCCGAGCTGCCGTTCGGCATCGACGGGATCGTGATCAAGGCCGACCTGGCCGTCGATCAGCGCGAGGCGGGCTCCGGCACTCGCGCCCCCCGCTGGGCCATCGCCTACAAGCTGCCCGCCGTGGAGAAGATCACCCGCCTGCTGGCCGTCGAGTGGAACGTCGGGCGCACGGGCATCATCGCCCCGCGTGCCGTCCTGGAGCCGGTCGAGATCGACGGCTCCACCGTCGGTTACGCCACCCTGCACAATCCGGCCGACATCACCCGGCGCGACCTGCGCCTGGGCGACCAGGTCATGGTCTACAAGGCCGGCGACATCATCCCGCGCATCGAGGCTCCCGTCGTCCACCTGCGCACCGGCGACGAGACGCCCATCGACTTCCCCGAGAGCTGCCCGCAGTGCGGCTCCGGCATCGACACGAGCGAACAGCGCTGGCGCTGCACCCGGGGTCGCCATTGCCGCCTCGTCGCCTCCGTCTCGTACGCGGCGGGCCGTGACCAGCTCGACATCGAGGGGCTGGGCTCCACCCGGGTCGTCCAACTCGTCGACGCGGGTCTCGTCGCGGACTTCGCCGACCTGTTCACCCTGGAGCGCGAGCAGTTGCTCGCCCTCGACCGGATGGGCGAGACCTCCACGGACAATCTCCTGGCGGCCATCGAGACCGCCCGCACCCGCCCGCTCTCCCGGGTCTTCTGCGCCTTGGGCGTACGGGGCACGGGGCGCTCCATGTCACGCCGCATCGCCCGCCGTTTCGCCACGATGGACCGGATCGTCGCCGCCGACGTGGACACGCTCCAGAAAGTGGACGGCATCGGCAAGGAGAAGGCCGCGGCGGTGGTCGCCGAGCTGGTGGAGCTGGCACCGCTGATCGGCAAGCTCGTCGCGGCCGGAGTGACGATGACCGAGCCGGGCGCCACCCCGCCCCCGGAGCCCGGGGACGGGGAGGAAGCGGCGGTCGGCGCGGACGAGGAGGCCGCCGGCGCCGGCTCCGTACTGCCGCTGGCGGGGATGACCGTGGTGGTGACGGGCGCGATGTCCGGGGCGCTGGAGAAGCTGTCGCGCAACCAGATGAACGAGCTGATCGAGCGGGCGGGCGGCAAGTCGTCCTCCAGCGTCTCCCGTCGCACGAGCCTGCTGGTCGCCGGGGACAAGGCCGGCTCCAAGCGCACCAAGGCGGAGGACCTGGGCATCCGGATCGCGATGCCGGAGGAGTTCGCGGGGATGGTCGGCGCGTTCCTGGCGGTGGCGGAGGACGCCTGAGCGGCCGGCCGCGGCGCACGGCGTGTTGTGCGCCTGTGAATCAGCGAGGAAGTGGCGTTCCACCACCCCGTATTGCATAGTGAGTGCTCGGCCGGGCCTCACTATCAGTGGGCCGACGGGTGCGTGGGCGGCGGAGACGACCGGCCAGGGGTGAGGGACGATGCGTTCTGTGCACGACGGACAGCGACCCGGTCGCGCCGTCCCCCCGTGGTCCGGACCCGCCCGCAGCGCTCCGGACCCGAGCGCCACCGTCCTCGCCCCGCCCGGCCGTGCCCCTGCTCCGACCGTCCCGATCACTTCCGCAACCGGCGAGCGGCGAGGGCCGTTCCACCCGGGGGCGGGCCCATGGGGGAAGAGCCCCGGGCCGCTTCGTGACGGAAGCGGTGCCGGGGCGTTCGGGGCGGAAGGCGCCCGGAGTTCCCGAGCCCGGGAGAGTCCTCGGACGGAGCACCGGAGCCGGTCCCGGCACCGGATCGCAGCGAAGGCCGCCCCGGCCGCGCGGGGACTGGCCCTGGACCTCGGCAGCTCCCGTACCTGGGCCTGGGTGCCCGGCCGAGGGCTGCTCCCGGACCCGCTTCCCGGCTCCGGCCCGCACGGGGGCACCGAACGACCGGTCCGGCGCGGGCGCATCGTCGACCCCGACTCCTGCGGTCGGCTGCTCGGCCGGATCGCCGACGCGGCCCTGGGCCCCGACCGCAGCGACAGCGTGATCGTGCTCAGCCACCCCGTGCTCGCCGGCGCCGAACACCGCGCCGCCGCCCGCACCCTGCTCACCGGGCTGGGCACGACGCGCGTCCTGGTCCTGAGCAGTGCCCGGGCCGCCGCCGCGGACGCGGGGCCGAGCGAGACGGGCGGCCCCCTTCTCGTCGTCGACCTGGGAGCCGAACTGACCGAGGTCACGCTCCTCGTGGGCGGCCTGGTCTCCGACGCACGGCAGGCCGAGAGCGGGATCGACGACCTCGACGGTTTCGATCCGGCGGCGCTGCCCTCCGTTCTCGGCCGCACGGTGCTCGACATGATCACGTCCATGTGGCGGCACGACCGGCACGGTGCGATCCGGGGCGCCCTGCGCAAGGGCCCCGTGCTGGCGGGCGGCGGTGCGCTGCGCCCCGACGTCACCGACCACCTCGCCGACCGCCTCGGCACCCGGGTGCGCCTGGCCGACGACCCGGCGACCGCAGTGGTCCGCGGCGCCGGTCAGATCCTCAGCGCCGTGCTCCGCGACCGGCCGACGCCGCCCGGACGATCCGGCCGCCCGAGGTGACGCCGCACCGGCGACGGCCCCGGGCGCACCCGCACCGGGTGCGCTGGGTGCTGACCACGCTGCTGCTCGCCGTCCTCACCCTGGCCGGCGGCGCCGCGACGGCGAACGGGACGGCGCCCGCCGCCCTGGCTCCCCGGAGCCTCGCGTCCACCGCCACGGCCGCCGCCGCACCGCAGATCCACCGGACCGGACAGCGTGCCGGCCACGTCGGCGCGTCGGCGCCCCGGCCCCGCACCTGCCACGACGGGGCACGCGACTGCCGGCACCACCGCGCCGGGCACGGCACCGCGGACGACGTCGCCCGGCATCTCGGTGCGCCGGACGGGCACGAGCAGCCCAGGGCGGCGGCCGATCCGGCGCAGGCTCCCGGGCGGGCACCGGCCGGGCGTACCTGCTTCTCCACGCGCCACCGCCGCCGCACGACGCGCTGGCCCCTGCGCCGCCGGAGCCGGCCGAGCAGCGCGGCGGCGGCCGGCAGGTCGCCGCGGACTCCTTCGACGCGCCGGGCAGCCGCCGGGGCGGGCTGCCCGGTGTCCGGGGGCCTCCGGACGGGGCCACCGGTCCCACGACCGGTCATCCGCCGTCCCGTTCTGCCGTTCTGGCGTCGCGTCCTCGCTGAGGTGAGGGCGCCCGGCGCCCCACCGGAGGATTTCCATGACTCGCACCACCGCGGTGCGAGCGGTTCTGGCTGTCGCCGTGCTGCTCGTCTCCGTGTTCATCACCCTGACCCAGTCGCCCAGACTCGGCCTCGATCTCCAGGGCGGCACCCGCATCGTGCTCCAGGCCCGGGACACCGCCACCGTCGAGGCGGACCGGGAGACCACCGACCGCACCCTTGAGGTGCTGCGGCAGCGGATCGACTCGCTGGGCGTCTCCGAACCGACCCTGACCCGGTCCGGCGAGGACCGGATCATCGTCGAGCTGCCCGACGTACAAGATCCGCGCCAGGCCGCCGAGGTGATCGGCCGGACGGCCCAACTCACCTTCCACGCGGTCGAGGGGCCGGGGACCGGCGGACCGGAGGAGAAGGCCCCGGACGGCGAGACGCCGGAGGAGAAGACCCCGGGCGGGAAGACCCCGCAGGGAGCGACCTCGGACGGGAAGAGCCCGGCCCCCGGCTCCACCACCGACTCCACCGGCGAACCCGCCCCGGCCCCCGGCTCCAGCACCGAACCCGCCCCCGACTCCGACCCTCTGACGCTCCCCGACGAGCAGGGCCGTCTCCTCGATCTCGGCGAACCCCGCCTGTCCGGCGCGGGCGTCGAGGACGCGAGCGCCGCGTTCGACGCTCAGGGGGGAGCGGGCTGGACCGTGTCGCTGGAGTTCCGCAAGGGCGCCGGGCAGGACTGGAGGAAGCTGACCGGCGAGGCCGCCTGCCACCCCGCCGGGGACGACCGGCGGAGGGTCGCCATCGTCCTCGACGAGAAGGTCATCTCCTCGCCGCAGGTCGACCCCTCGGTCGGCTGCCGGGCCGGACTGCCGTCCGGGGCCACCCAGATCACCGGGTCGTTCAGCGCGGACGAGGCGCGTGACCTGGCGTTGCTCATCAAGGGCGGAGCACTGCCTGTGCCCGTCGAGATCGTCGAGCAGCGGACCGTCGGCCCGACGCTCGGTGCGGCGGCCATCGACGCGAGCGCGCAGGCCGCCCTCATCGGAGCCGCCGCCACCGCGCTCTTCATCATCGTCGTCTACCGCCTCTTCGGCGCACTGGCCACCCTGGCACTGGGCGCGTACGGAGTGATCTCGTACGCCGCGCTCGTCGCTCTCGGCGTCACCCTGACCCTTCCCGGGCTCGCCGGGTTCGTCCTCGCGATCGGGATGGCGGTCGACGCGAACGTCCTGGTCTTCGAACGGGCCAGGGAGGAGTGCGCCGACCGGCCGGACCGCTCCCTGCGCTCCGCGCTGACCACCGGGTTCAAGAAGGCGTGGAGCGCGGTCGCCGACTCCAACGCGACCACGCTGATCGCGGCGGGGCTGCTCTTCTTCCTGGGCTCGGGCCCGGTCAAGGGCTTCGGCGTCACGCTCGCCATCGGGGTCGTCGCCTCGATGTTCTCCGCCCTGGTCATCGCCCGTGTGCTCACCGAGATCGCGGCGAACTCCCGCTTCGTCGGCGACCACCGGGGCGTCAACGGCATCGCGCGGCCCGGTGCCGTACGCACGTGGCTGGTCCGCAAGGACCCGCAGCTCTTCCGCAAGCCGGTGCGGTGGCTCGTCGTGTCGGCGACGCTGGTCGTCGTCGCGGTGGCCGGGATCGTGGTGCGCGGCGTCGACCTGGGCGTCGAGTTCACCGGGGGACGGCTGGTCGAGTACTCCACCAGCCGCCCGGTCGACGTCGAGACGGCCCGGGACAGCCTCGCCGCCGCCGGGTTCGGGGACGCCGAGGTCACCACGGCGGGCGACGGCGACCTGTCCGTCCGCACGGGAAAGCTCGACAACGACGGCGAGTACGCCCTGCGCTCCGCGCTCGCCGAGGAGGGCGGCGAGACGACGAAGCTGCGCGACGAACTGATCGGCCCGAGCCTCGGCGACGAACTGCGCCGCAACGCGCTGATCGCCCTGGGGGTCGCGGTGGCCGTGCAACTGGCCTACCTGGCGGTCCGGTTCCGCTGGACGTTCGCGGTGGCGTCCGTCGCGGCGATGGCCCACGACGTGGTCCTGGTGGTGGGCGCCTTCGCCTGGCTGGGGCGGCCGGTCGACGGCATCTTCCTGGCGGCCCTGCTCACCGTGATCGGCTACTCGGTCAACGACTCGGTGGTGGTCTTCGACCGGGTACGGGAACTGTGGGGGGCCAACCGGCGTACCCCGCTCGACACCATCGCCCGCCGCGCCGTCCTCCAGACCGTTCCCCGCACGGTGAACACCGGCATGGGAGCCCTGTTCATCCTGGCGGCCCTCGCGGTGCTGGGCGGGGCTTCGCTGGCCGACTTCGCGCTCGCCCTGCTCATCGGCATCGTCGTCGGCACCTGGTCCTCGATGTTCACCGCCCTGCCCGGGGCCCTCGCCCTGGAGCGCGGAGCGAAGGCCCCGCCGCCCGCTCCGGGGAAGGGGAAGGGCACGTCGCGCGGGAAAGCCCACGCGACACGCCGTGACCCGCTCGACAACGGAGCCCGCGTCTGACGGGAGCGGGAGGGGCCGGGTCAGGACGGGACGTGGGCGTGCAGATAGGCGGCGGTCTCCCGGTCCGCCGGGAGGAACGTCTCGATGGCCAGCTCGGCCACCGTCACGTCCATCGGCGTGTTGAACGTCGCGATCGACGACACGAACGACAGGACCCGGCCCCCGTGTTCGAGCAGCATCGGCAGCGCGAACGCGGCACCGGCCTCCTGCCGTCCCGCGCCTCCCGTCCCCCGGGCGGCGCGGGACGGGCCGTCGGTCCGGGCGGGGGCCGGGTACGCGGCGACCTCGTCGTACAGCTCGCGCAGGGCCGGTGAGCGTACGAGGGCGATCTGACGGTTCATCTGGGCCAGCAGGTCCGCCCGCCACTCGGGGAGGTTCACGATGCGCGGGGCGAGCCCCTCCGGGTGGAGGGTGAGCCGTATGGCGTTCAGCGGCGGGGTCAGCAGCCTCTCCGGTACGCCTTCCAGCAGCAGTGCGACCCCGCGGTTGGCCGCCACCACCCCGTAGGTGCCGTCCACCACGAGGGCCGGGTAGGGCTCGTACGCCGCGAGCAGCCTCTCCAGGCTCTCGCGCAGCGAGGCCAGCGCGGGGTCGTCGAGGGACGTCTGCGGGAAGCGCGGCGCGTAACCGGCGATCACGAGGAGGGCGTTGCGTTCCCGGACCGGGATGTCCAGGTGTTCGGCCAGCCGCAGCACCATGTCCTCGCTGGGGCGGGAGCGGCCCGTCTCGATGAACGAGATGTGGCGGGCCGAGGAGTCCGCGCGCAGGGCCAGCTCCAACTGGCTGATGCGCCGCTGCTCCCGCCAGTCCCGCAGCAGCGGCCCTACTCCCGTGTCGGGCAAGACAGTCGTCATGCCCAGACCGTAACGTCACCGGCGGGCCGGTCGCGGCGCCGGTACGGACAGCCCGGCCCGACGTGACGCGTACGCCGATCCACCGAGACCCACAGGAGCCGTTGCATGAGCGCCGAACCGCTGTCGCCGTCCGAGACCGAAAGCCGGCTGGAGAGCCTGCCCGGCTGGACACGGGAAGGCGACCGGATCACCCGGACCTTCCGGCTGCCCTCCCACTTCGCCGCCGCCGCTCTGACGGTTCACATCGCGCGGATCCAGGACGAGCTGAACCACCATTCCGATCTGACGCTCGGCTACAACACGGTGGCCCTCGCCGTCCACACGCACTCCGCGGGCGGCGCGATCACCGAGAAGGACCTGACGCTCGCCGCCCGGGTGGCGGCCGTCGCACCGGCGCACGGAGCCGAATAGGCCGGTGTGCCCCCTGCGCCTGCCGTCCGAGTCGGACAGGGGGCCTGCGCCTGCCGTCCGAGCCGGACAGGGGGGTGGGGCCTGCGCCTGCCGTCCCAGCCGGACAGGAGGGTGGGCCCCTGCGCCGGTCGTCCCAGCCGGACAGAGCGGTGGGCCCTGCGTCCGTCGGCCCGGGGTGATCCACCCGTCCCGCTCAGGCCACCGTGCCGAACCGCGGGTGCGCGCCGAGCCACCGGGCGTAGCTCGGGCTGCGAGACACCGCCTCCGTGTACGCCTCGCGGGTCGCCCCCGCCACCGTCCCCGCCGCCGCGTCGGCGGCGGGGGAGTGCGGGTGCCAGCCCACCAGGTGACGCCAGCTGAGCGGGGCCCCGGCCAGCGGTCTGGTCACCAGGCCCGGCGTCGGCGGGAACGTCGCCCGGCACAGCCCGATCGCCCGTCCCACCTGCACCAGGTGGACGACGGACGAGGTGTCCGTCTCGTACACCGACACCGGGGTGAAGCCCGACCGCGCGCAGGCCGCCGTGAAGCAGTCCGCGAAACAGCCGTCGCCGGGCACGTCCGCCCAGCACTCGTCCGCGAGCGCCGCCAGGTCCAGTTCCGCTTCGGCGGCCAGGGGGTGGTCCTCCGGAAGCATCACGAAGACCGGGTCCACCCCGACGACCTCCCAGACCAGCCGGTCCGCCATCGGCGGGGCGCTCTCACCGCACGTCCCGATCAGCGCGAAGTCGAGCCGCCCGTCGATCACCAGCGAGGCGATCTCGTCCACCGACCACGAGGTGTACGTCGACACCGCGGACGCCGGGTGCGCGGCGGCCATCCGGTCCACCAGACCGCCGAGCAGCGGACCGTGCGTGCCGCCCAGCCGGAACCGGTCCGGCGCCCCCCGGGCATTGGCGAACCGCACCGCCTCGGCCTGCAGTTCACTGACGGCGGGCAGCACCACCCGGGCCCGCTCCAGCACCAGTTCGCCGAGCGGCGTGGCCCGGGCTCCGGTGTGGTCACGATCGAAGAGGGCGCCGCCGAGGGCCTTCTCGATCCGCCGCAGTTGAGCGCTGAGAGCGGGCTGGGCAAGCCCCAGTGCGGCGGCGGCCTTGGTGAGGCTCCCTGTGTCGGCTATCGCACGGACCGTTCGCAGATGGCGCAACTCCAGCTCCATAAGGGCAAGTTATGGCCCCAGGAGCCCCCCGGCAATATGTGCGCTCCGCCTACCGTTCGGTCGGTGTACACGGGCCGTACGCCCCGGGCGGGACCGGCCGGGGGCGGCGTTCCGGTTCAGCGGTGCCAGGCCCCGTTCCGAGCGGCCTCGCTCGCGAAGCCGGAGAAGTCCTTCGGCTCCCGCCCCAGCACCCGCTTCACCTCGTCCGTCGGCGCCGCGTTGTGACCGTCCAGCAGCGTGGCGAACAACTCGGCCAGGAATCCGGCCTCCGGCCCCGGCACCCCGAATTCCTCCAGCAGCGAGGCATACGCGGGACCGGTCACCGGCACGTACCGCACCGGCCGGCCCGCCGCCCGGCCGAGCACCCCGGCCGCCTCCTCGAAGGTCAGGGACCGTGGCCCCGTGAGCTCGTACACCGCACCCGCGTGCCCGTCCCCGGTCAGCGCGGCCACCACCACGTCGGCCAGGTCGTCGAGATCCAGGAAGGGTTCCGCCGTCGTGCCCGCGGGAAAGACCAGCTCACCGCCGATCACCCCGTCCAGCAGCGCCCCCTCGCTGAAGTTCTGCGCGAAGAACGCCGACCGGACGACCGTGACCTCCACCGCCCCCGCGGCCCCGCGCAGCGCCTCCTCGGCGAGGGCAGCCTGCGGCTCGCCGCGCCCCGACAGCAGCACCACCCTGCGTACCCCGCTCGCCGCGGCGGTCCGCCCGAAGACGGCCATCGCCTCCGCCGCCCCGGGTACCGCCAGGTCCGGGTAGTACGCGACATAGGCGGCCTCCGTGCCGCGCAGCGCCGCCTCCCACCCCGTGTCGTCCTGCCAGTCGAACGGGACCTCGCCGGTACGTGAACCCGAGCGGACCGGCACGCCGAGGGCCGCCAGCCGCTCCACCACCCGGCGGCCGGTCTTCCCCGTGCCGCTCGTCACCAGAACCGTGCCCGTCATCCGGCCCGCACCCCGTCCGTCGGCACTGCCGTTCCCGTTCCCGTCGGTGTCGGTGTCGGTGTCGGTGTCGGTGTAGGCACCGGTGCTGTCAAGGGTGCGGTTGCTGTCGTCTCGTCGTGTGTACGCGTTCTGAGTCATGGCTCCAGCCTCCCGGGCCCGCGCCCGCCGCGACATGCTCGAAAGACTCACGCACCTACGTCTGCGTCCACCCGTCCACACGATCGACCGACCGCCCGTGCCGCTGCCCGTCCACGCCACCGCCCGTGCACCCCCGCGCCCGTCTACGCTGTCGGGCCATGGACCCTCTCGCCGGACTTCTGGACGGACCCCGGGCCCGGGGCGCGTTCCTGCTCCGTATGGTGATGGAGCCGCCCTGGGCGGTACGGATCGAGGACCGGGCGCCGGTCTGCCTCATGGCGGTCCGGCGCGGGGAGGCCTGCGTCGTCCCGTCCGACGGAGGCGAACCCGTCCGGCTCGGGCCCGGGGACGTCGCGGTGGTCCGCGGCCCCGATCCGTACACCGTCGCCGACACACCCGGGACGACACCTCACGCACGCGTCGGACCCGGCGGCGTCTGCACCACGCTGCACGGCCGTCCGCTCGCGCAGGACATGGTGCTGAACGTACGGACCTGGGGGAACGCGGCCGACGGCTCCACGGCCGTCCTCGTCGGCACCTACCTGCTGGACGGCGAGATCAGCCGCCGCCTGCTGGACGCCCTGCCCCCGCTCCTCACCGTGCCCGTCGACGCGCGTACCCTGCCGCTGCTGGACCTCCTCGACACGGAGATCGCCCAGGACGAGCCGGGCCAGCGGGTCGTCCTGGACCGGCTGCTGGACCTGCTGCTCATCGCGGTGCTCCGCGCCTGGTTCGCCCGGCCCGGGGCCGACGCTCCCGCCTGGTACCGCGCACTGGGCGACCCGGTCGTGGGTACGGCGCTGCGACTGCTCCAGGACGACCCGGCCCACCCCTGGACCGTGGCGTCCCTCGCCGCCCGCGCCGGGGTGTCCCGTGCCGGTCTGGCCCGCCGGTTCACCGAACTGGTCGGGGAGCCGCCGATGGCGTACCTCACCGGCCGGCGGCTCGCCGTCGCGGCCGACCTGCTGCGCGAGAGCGATGCCACGGTGGAGACCGTGGCCCGGAGGGTCGGCTACGGCACCCCCTTCGCCTTCAGCGCCGCGTTCAAGCGCGTCAGGGGTCTCAGCCCGCAGGAGTACCGCGTCCGTCCGCCGGAAGACTCTCCCGATTTGCCGGACCGGCAAGGAACCTTGCCGAGCGGCCGGCCCGTGAGGAAGCTGACCTCATGAGCAGCCACGCCGGTCACGGCCACCACGACACGCACGCCGCCGACATCGACTGGGACGTCATGGGTCCCCTGCTGGAGCAGGAAGCCGAACTCAACGCCACGCAGTACGAGGAGGCCGCCCGCTGGATCGCCGCCCTGCCCACCGCGCCCGAGGTCCGTCGGGTCCTCGACGTCGGCAGCGGCCCCGGCGTCGTCTCCTGCCTGCTGGCCGAGGTCTTCCCGCAGGCCGAGGTGGTGGCCGTGGACGGCACGCCCGCGCTCCTGGAACGCGCGAGGAACCGAGCGCGACGCCTCGGGGTGACCGACCGCTTCCGGACGCTGGAGGCCGAACTCCCCGCGGATGTGGACCGGCTGGGCGAGGCCGACCTGATCTGGGCGGGCAACTCCCTGCACCACCTGGGCGACCAGCGCGCCGCGCTGGCGGGCTTCGCCGGGCTGCTGCGGCCCGGCGGCACGGTCGCGCTCGTCGAGGGAGGTCTGCCCACCCGGCGTCTGCCCCGTGACATCGGTCTCGGCCGGCCCGGTCTGGAGGCCCGGATGGGCGCGGCCGCCGCCACCCGCTTCGAGCACATGCGGTCCGAACTCCCCGGCGCGAAGCGGGAGACCGAGGACTGGGCCGCGCTCTTCACCGCGGTCGGCCTCGTCCCGCAGGGCACCCGCAGCTTCCTCCTCGACCTGCCCGCCCCCGTGTCCCGCCCGGTCCGCGAGCACGTCGTCGCGAGCATCACCCGCGAGCGAGAGGTGCTCGGCGATCTGCTGACCGCCGAGGACAGCGCCGTCCTGGACCGGCTGCTGGACCCCGACGACCCCGAGGGCCTGCACCACCGCCCCGACGTCCACCTGCTCGCCGCCCGCACGGTGCATCTGGGCCGCCGCGGCTGAGCGGACGACATCGGCCCGGAGCCCTTCCCGCGCCTGGCCACCGGCGGCGGGGGGAATACCTCACCGGCCCCCGGGGGACCGGCTCCCCGGGGGACCGACCCCGGGGGCCGGCCTCGGAGGTCCTGCCGCACGGGCTCCCGGGGCCTGCCTCATCCGCTTCCGGGGGGCCGGCTCCCGGAAGCCCGTGGCACGGGCTCCAACTGCCACCACTGGAAGGGGGAGTCGGTGTCCTCCCACTGCTGAACCGTGCCCCCTGCCTCGGTGGAACCGTCCGCGACCTCCATGACCAGCCCGCTGATGAAGCTCACCAGCGTCACTGTCCCGGGTGTCTGCGGGTGCTGCTCGATCAGCCACTCCTGGGCGCCGAAGTTGTTGGCCTTCCACTGCTGGATCCGAGTGCCGTTGGACGTGTCGGCGTTCGCCACGTCCAACCGCTTCCCGCTGTGCTCGTTGACCAGGTGGAAGAGGGCCGCGCCCTCGTGCACCGGGGAGAGCTGCCACACCTGGGCCGCCGTCCCGTCGTCCTCGCCCTGCTGGACCCGGGCCCCGCTGCCCTTCGCCGCGCCGTACACCTCCAGCACCAGCTTGCTGCCGACGTTGCGCAGGCGGTACGGCCCCGCCTCGACGACCGGAGCGAGTTCGCCGCTCATGTTCCCCGTCTTCCCGATGTCGTCCCGATGGATGGGTGTCCGGGCCGGACGGCCGACGACCGCCGGTCCGGCTCGCCGACGACGGCGCCCCCACCGCGATCCACGGTGGGGGCGCCGTCGTCGGCCGGGCGCGCTCAGGCGCCGAGGTTGAACTCCGCCGGGTCCGGACCGAGGCGCTTGCCCTCGTCCAGGGCCGTGAAGGCGGCGAGGTCGTCGGCGTCCAGCTCGAAGTCGAACACGTCGAGGTTCTCCTTGATCCGCGACGGGGTCACGGACTTCGGGATCACGATGTTTCCTGTCTGCAGGTGCCAGCGCAGCACCACCTGGGCGGGGGTGCGGCCGTGCTTCTGGGAGACCGCGACGACCGTGGGCACCTCCAGGAGGCCCTTGCCCTGGCCCAGCGGCGACCAGGCCTCCGTGGCGATGCCGTGTTCGGCGTGGAAGGCTCGGGCCTCGGCCTGCTGGAGCTGCGGGTGCAGCTCGATCTGGTTGACGGCGGGGACCACGGAGGTCTCGGCGAGCAGCCGCTTCAGGTGCTCGGGGTGGAAGTTCGACACACCGATGGCCTTCGCGCGGCCGTCGGCGAGGATCTTCTCGAAGGCCTTGTACGTGTCGGTGTACGCGTCCTTCGCCGGAACCGGCCAGTGGATCAGGTACAGGTCGACGTAGTCCAGGCCGAGCTTGTCGAGCGAGGCGTCGAAGGCGCGCAGCGTGCTGTCGTGGCCCTGCTCGCTGTTCCACAGCTTCGTGGTGACGAAGAGCTCGTCGCGCGCGACGCCGGAGGCGGCGATGGCCTTGCCGGTGCCCGTCTCGTTCTCGTAGATCGCGGCGGTGTCGATGCTCCGGTACCCGGTCTCGATGGCCGTGGCGACCGCCTTCTCCGCCTCGTCGTCCGGCACCTGCCAGACACCGAAACCGAGCTGCGGCATGTCGAGGCCGTTGTTGAGGGTGATGGAGGGGACCTGGCTCACGAGCGGTCGATCCTAACGTCGTGGGTTGCTGACTCCTGAGCACAACGTCCGGGCGGGTCCAGGCATTCCCGTTCCCGCCGGTCAGTGGTAGAGCGCGTCGACCTCGACCGCGTACGCCGTCTCGATCGCCTTCCGCTTCAGCTTCAGCGAGGGAGTCAGCAGCCCCACGTCCTCGGTGAAGGGATGGGCCAGGATCCGGAACGTGCGGATGGACTCGGCCTGGGACACGGCCGTGTTGGCGGCCACCACCGCCCGGCGGACCTCCATCTCCAGGTCCGGGTCCCGCACCAGCTCGGCCGGGCCGAGCGGGGCGCGGCCCTGCATCGACAGCCAGTGGTCCACGGACTCCTGGTCCACGGTGACGAGCGCCGCGATGTACGGGCGGTCGTTGCCGACGACGATGCACTGGGCCACCAGCGGATGCGCCCGTACGCGCTCCTCCAGGCCGGCCGGGGAGACGCTCTTGCCGCCGGACGTCACCAGGATCTCCTTCTTCCGCCCGGTGATCGTCAGATAGCCGTCCTCGTCCAGCGAACCGAGGTCCCCGGTCGCCAGCCAGCCGTCCCGCAGCACCGCCCGGGTGGCCTCGGGGTTGCCCAGATAGCCGGAGAAGAGGTTCGGCCCGCACACCCACACCTCGCCGTCGTCCGCGATGTGCACCGACGTTCCCGGGATCGGCTGCCCGACCGTGCCGTACCGGGTGCGCTCGGGCGGATTCGCCGTCGCCGCGGCCGTCGACTCGGTCAGCCCGTACCCCTCGAAAACCGTCACCCCGGCGCCCGCGAAGAACAGCCCGAGCCGGCGGTCCATGCCGGAGCCGCCCGACATCGCGTGCCGCACCCGGCCGCCCATCGCGTCGCGGACCTTCTTGTACACCACCTTGTCGAAGAACTGGTGCTGCATCCGCAGCGCCGCCGACGGACCGGGACCGGCCCCGAACGACTTGAGCTCCACGGCCTCGGCGTACTTCACCGCGATGTCGACGGCCTTGTCGAACGGCCCGGCCCTGCCCTCCGTCTCGGCCCTGCGCCGGGCCCCGTTGAACACCTTCTCGAAGATGTACGGCACCGCCAGGATGAACGTCGGCCGGAAGGTCATCAGGTCCGGCATCAGCGCGCTCGCGGACAGCTCCGGCTGATGGCCGAGCTTGACCCGGCCACGGATCGCGGCGATCTCCACCATCCGCCCGAAGACATGCGCCAGCGGCAGGAAGAGGAGGGTGGCCGCCTCGTCGTCCGGCCTGGAGCGGAACACCGGCTCCCAGCGGCCGGCCATCGTGTCGCTCTCGAACATGAAGCTCGCGTGGGTGATCACACACCCCTTGGGGCGGCCCGTCGTGCCCGAGGTGTAGATGACGGTCGCCACGGAGTCGGGGGTCACCGCGCGGCGGTGCCGCTGCACCACGTCGTCGTCGATGCCCACGCCCGCCCCGAGTAGTTCGTCGAGCGCTCCGGCGTCCAGTTGCCACAGCCGCTTCAGATGCGGCAGCCGGTCGATCACCGAGCCGACCGTCATCGCGTGGTCCTCGTGCTCGACCATCACCGCCACCACCTCGGCGTCGTGCAGCATCCACAGGACCTGCTCGGCGGAGGAGGTCGGGTAGATGGGCACCGACTGGGCGCCGACGGTCCAGAGCGCGAAGTCGAAGAGCGTCCACTCGTACCGCGTACGGGACATCAGCGCGACCCGGTCGCCGAACCGCACCCCGTGCGCGATCAGCCCTTTGGCCAGGGCCATCACCTGATCGCGGAAGTCCCCGGAGGTCACATCGCGCCACTGGCCCCCGGCGTCCTTGCGACCGAGCGCGACGCGGTGCGGATCATCCTCCGCGTGGTCGAAGACCGCATCGGCCAGACCGCCGACCTGAGGCGGCGCCGCCATGGGCGGGACAGTGAATTCGCGCAATGACATGCTCCTCGGGGCGCTCCGCACAGCGTCGCGACGCTACCCCAAGCAGGGGCCCGGCGGGAGAGGTCCGGAACCTTCGCACACCAGGACGGCCCCCAGGTCAACCGTCGAAATCCGGCCAGATGGGCAAGGCTCGGGCGTGGGGGAGCCCGGTTCTGCCGGAGGGGTGAGCGGCTCGCACCGGAATCTCCACCGAATCCGACCGCTGCGACCACCGCGGCCGGTGCCGGTCGGGGAGCGGCCGCGCTCCTGGCGGCGCCCGGCTTCACCATCCCCGGTCCGTGTCCGCCCGGCCCGGCGCGGACATCCGCGGTCCGGGGTGCGGCTACGGCCCCTCCGCGCCGCCCGTTCCGCGGTGCAGCCGGTCGCCGCCCGCCAGGATCGCCGAGGCCAGGGCGTCCGCCGCCGCCTGGGCCGCATTCCGCCGGTTCCCGTGCAGCAGGACGAAGTCGACCCCGCCGAGCTCCGGCAGCCCCGCCCTGGCCGCAACCGGCACCAGACCCGGCGGGATCATGCCCCGGGAGTGCGCCATCACCCCCAGGCCCGCCCGGGCCGCCGCGACCAGGCCGCTCAGACTCGTACTCGTACAGGCGGTCCGCCAGGCCCGCCCGTGCTCCTCCAGCACCTCCAGGGCGCGGGCCCGGGTGATGGCCGGTGGCGGAAAGACGACCAGCGGCACCGGGCCCTCCGGATCGAGGCGCAGCTGCGGCGCGCCGATCCAGTCCAGGGAGTCCCGCCACATCAGTTCGCCGTGGGTGTCACCGGTCCGCCGCTTGGCCAGCACCAGATCCAGCCGGCCCGCGGCGAGCTGCCGGTGCAGCGTCCCGGACAGCTCCACGGTCAGCTGGAGCTCGACCTCCGGATGGTCGCGGCGGAAGGACTCCAGGATCTCGGGAAGCCGGGTCAGCACGAAGTCCTCGGAGGCCCCGAACCGCAGCCGCCCGCGCAGCCGGGTGCCCGCGAAGAACGCCGCCGCCCGTTCGTGGGCCGACAGGATGGTCCGGGCGAATCCGAGCATCGCCTCGCCGTCCTCCGTGAGATCGACGCGATGGGTGTCCCGGGCGAACAGCTGCCGCCCGGCCGCCTCCTCCAGCCGCCGCACGTGCTGGCTGACCGTGGACTGGCGGACCCCGAGCCGGCGCGCGGCCTGCGTGAAACTCAGCGTCTGGGCGACGGTGAGGAAGGTGCGCAGCTGGGCGGGGTCGTACGTGGCGTCCGTCCGCTGCGCTGTCATCCGGTCCGTACGCCTTCCGTTCGTATGTGTCACGTCTGCATGTGTCACGTCTGCACGTGTCCTGTCCGTACGCGTCTCGTCCGTATGCGTCTCGTCCGTACGCGTTCCGTCCTTCGTCCGGTCGGCGTTCATGAGGAGCACGTTATCGAGTTACGTGATGACAGTGAGAGCGGTGTACGGGATTCCCGATGACGTGCGGCGGGCGCAGGATGGACGCCGAAACGGAATCCCCGAATGCCGGAGCGCCCGCACATGTCCCGCCGTATCCCGCGTCTGCCGTCCTGGCTGCCGTTCGACGCCTATCTGCTGGCGCTGGCCGCCACCGTGGCCCTCGCGGCGCTGCTGCCCACCCGGGGCACCGCCGCCGACGTGGCGGGCGGGGCCTCCACCGGCGCCGTCGCCCTGCTGTTCCTCCTCTACGGGGCGCGGCTCTCCACGGCCGAGGTGCTCGACGGGCTGACGCACTGGCGTCTCCACCTCACCGTCCTGGTGTGCACCTTCGTCGTCTTCCCGCTGCTGGGGCTGGCGAGCGTCCCCCTGGTGCCGTACGTGCTGACGCCCGAGCTCCAGGCGGGCTTCCTCTTCCTGTGCCTGGTTCCCTCCACGATCCAGTCCTCCATCGCCTTCACCTCGATCGCCCGGGGCAACGTGCCCGCCGCGATCTGCGCCGGGTCCTTCTCCAGCCTCGCCGGGATCCTGGTGACCCCGCTGCTCGCCGCCCTGCTCCTCGGGTCCACCGGGGGCGGGTTCTCCGCGGGTTCCCTGCTGACGATCGTGTTCCAGTTGCTCGTCCCGTTCCTCGCCGGACAGCTCCTGCGCCGCTGGGTCGGCGGATTCCTGGCCCGGCACCAGAAGGTGCTCGGCCTGGTCGACCGGGCGGCGATCCTGCTCGTCGTCCACACCGCGTTCAGCGAGGGGACGGTCGCCGGTGTCTGGCACCAGGTCACCCCCGTGCGGCTCGCCGCCCTGCTCGCCGCCGAGGCGGTCCTGCTGGCGCTGATGCTCACGCTGAGCTGGTACGGAGCGCGGAGGCTCGGGTTCGGCCGGGCGGACCGGATCGCCATCCAGTTCGCCGGGTCCAAGAAGAGCCTGGCGGCCGGGCTGCCGATGGCGAGCGTGATCTTCGGCGCGCACGCGAGCCTCGCCGTGCTGCCGCTGATGCTGTTCCACCAGATGCAGCTGATGGTCTGCGCGGTGATCGCCAAGCGCCGCTCGCGCGATCCCGGGGAGCCGCCGTTCCGAGAGGACCCGGCAGCAGCCGCCGCCCCCGGCCCACTGTCCGACCCAGCCGTTACGGTGGGCCGGTAGCCGCTAGCCGGGTGTTGATCTACAGCGAGGACGGGCCATGAGCGACCAGGACGGGGCGACGGCCGACGACTTTCCGCGCGGGGCGGGCAACCCGGCCCGCAGGGCTCTGCGCGCGGCGGGCCACACCCGCCTCGCGCAGCTCACCACCGTGACCGCCGCCGAGGTGCTGGCCCTCCACGGGGTCGGCCCGAAGGCGATCGGGGTGCTCCGTGAGGCGCTGGCCGCCGAGGGTCTGGCCTTCGCGGGGGAGTGAGCGGGGGCGCCGTACGACTGCCTGTGCGCCGGAGGCCCCGGGCTCAGCGCTGAGGGGCGGCCGTCTCCAGCGCGATCCGGTGCTCACCGGCGTACACGTTCATCGACGGCCCGCGCAGGAAGCCGACGAGCGTCAGTCCGCTCTCCGCCGCCAGGTCCACGGCCAGCGACGACGGCGCCGAGACCGCCGCGAGCACCGGGATTCCCGCCATCACGGCCTTCTGCGCCAGCTCGAACGAGGCCCGCCCCGACACCAGCAGGAGCGCCCGCGACAGAGGCAGCCGCCCGTCCGTGAGCGCCCGGCCCACCAGCTTGTCGACGGCGTTGTGCCGGCCGACGTCCTCCCGTACGTCCAGCAGCTCGCCCTCCTCGGAGAACAGGGCGGCGGCGTGCAGGCCACCCGTCCGGTCGAACACCTGCTGCGAGGCCCGCAACCGGTCCGGGAGGGCGGACAGCAGCCCCGGCGTGATCCGTACCGGGGGAGCGTCGGCCACCGGGTGCCGGGCCGTGGTGCGTACCGCGTCCAGGCTGGCCTTGCCGCACAGACCGCACGAGGAGGTCGTGTAGACGTTGCGCTCCAGCGTGATGTCGGGGACCGGAACCCCGGGCGCGAGCTTCACGTCGACCACGTTGTAGGTGTTCACGCCGTCCGCCGTCGCCCCGGCGCAGTAGACGATCGACTGGACCTCGTTCGCCTCGGCGATCACCCCCTCGCTGACCAGAAAGCCCGCGGCCAGCGCGAAGTCGTCGCCGGGCGTCCGCATGGTGATCGCCAGCGGCTTGCCGTTCAGCCGGATCTCCAGGGGCTCTTCCGCCACCAGGGTGTCCGGACGGGAGGAGACGGCACCGTCCCGGATGCGGAGGGTGCGGCGGCGTTCGGTGACCCGTCCCATAGAGCTGAACCCGATTCTTTCCGTGTGCGGCTGGTCCGTGTGCGGCTGTCCGGTTGCGCCCGTCCGTGCGGGGCTGTTCGTACGAGTATGCGCGCGCCTGTCCGTACGGCCGGTCCGTTCCGGTGCGGGCGGCCGGAACCCGGCCCCGCGTTCTCCGGGTCATTGTCCGGCACACGCACCGGCGTGTCGCAGCGACCCGTTCAGCACGCTGACCAGCCTGTTGTCAATGCTCCAACGTGTGGGCCCGATTCCTGTGGGATCACGTGCCCTCGTACCCGGCGGTAGCGACCAAGACTGGTTGTTTCCTGCCCCACCCGACGATGGGAACCCGTATGACCGGCTCACGTGTCGTGGCGCTCGGCCACTACCAGCCCGCCAAGGTGCTCACCAACGACGATCTCGCGGCGATGGTCGACACCAGCGACGAGTGGATCACCAGCCGGGTCGGCATCAAGACCCGCCACGTGGGCGGACCCGACGAGCCGGTGGACGAGATGGCGGCGCACGCGGGGGCCAAGGCGCTGGCCGCGGCCGGTCTCGCGCCCTCGGACATCGATCTCGTCCTCGTCGCCACCTCCACCGCGATCGACCGGTCCCCGAGCATGGCGGCCCGGGTCGCGGCCCGCCTCGGCATGGGCTCGCCCGCCGTCATGGACATCAACGTCGTGTGCTCCGGCTTCACCCACGCGCTGGCCACCGCCGACCACGCGATCCGGGCCGGCGCGGCGACCCGGGCGCTGGTCGTCGGCGCCGACAAGATGGCCGACATCGCGGACTGGACCGACCGCTCCACCTGCGTCCTGCTCGGCGACGGTGCGGGAGCCGCGGTGGTCACCGCGGACCCGGCCGCCCCCGACGCCCCGGGCGGACCCGGCATCGGACCGGTGCTGTGGGGGTCCGTACCGGAGATGGGCAACGCCGTGCGGATCGAGGGCACGCCGCCGCGTTTCGCGCAGGAGGGGCAGTCCGTCTACCGCTGGGCCACCACCCAGCTCCCCCCGATCGCCCGCCGGGTCTGCGAGAAGGCGGGCATCGCGCCGGAGGACCTGGGCGCGGTCGTCCTGCACCAGGCGAACCTGCGGATCATCGAGCCGGTCGCCCGCAGGATCGGCGCGGTCAACGCCGTCATCGCGCGGGACGTCGTGGACTCCGGCAACACCTCCGCCGCCTCCATCCCGATGGCCCTGTCCAAGCTGGTCGAGCGCGGCGAGGTCGACTCCGGTGCGCCCGTCCTGCTCTTCGGATTCGGCGGGAACCTCTCCTATGCGGGCCAGGTCATCCGCTGCCCCTGACCACCCTCCGCGGCCCTCCAGGGCGCCTTCCCGCCGACCTTTGTCCTGAGTGTGGGAAAAGTTGGGGCGGATTCCCGCGCAACTTCTTCCCACTCCGGGAAAGCGCTGCTACGTTCCCCTCGAAAGCCCGACGGACTGGCCGAGGTGGCGGGGAGGGACGCGTGAGACGCATGACGGCACGACCCGCGAACACGCATCAGGCACGGCTGCTCCGGCTGTTGCGTGACGGGGGGCCCAACTCCCGGGCTCAGCTGGGTGATCAGGTCGACCTGTCGCGCTCGAAGCTGGCCGTCGAGGTGGACCGGCTCCTGGAGACCGGCCTGGTCGTGGCCGACGGACTCGCCGCATCGCGTGGCGGGCGCCGCTCGCACAACATCCGGCTCGCCCCCGAGCTGCGCTTCCTCGGCGTCGACATCGGCGCCACCTCGGTCGACGTGGCCGTCACCAACGCGGAGCTGGAGGTACTGGGACACCTCAACCATCCGATGGACGTCCGCGAAGGGCCCGTCGCCGTCTTCGAGCAGGTCCTGTCGCTGGCCGCCAAACTGCGGGCCTCCGGGCTCGCCGAAGGTTTCGACGGCGCGGGCATCGGAGTTCCCGGCCCCGTCCGGTTCCCCGAGGGCGTGCCGGTCGCGCCGCCGATCATGCCCGGCTGGGACGGCTTCCCGGTCCGCGAGGCGCTGAGCCAGGAGCTGGGCTGCCCCGTCATGGCCGACAACGACGTGAACCTCATGGCGATGGGGGAGCAGCACGCGGGCGTGGCCCGCTCCGTGGGCGACTTCCTGTGCGTGAAGATCGGTACGGGTATCGGCTGCGGCATCGTCGTCGGCGGCAAGGTCTACCGCGGGACGACCGGCAGCGCCGGGGACATCGGGCACATCCAGGTCGACCCCGACGGCCGGCCCTGCGCCTGCGGGAACAAGGGCTGCCTGGAAGCCCACTTCAGCGGCGCGGCCCTCGCCCGCGACGCGGAGGACGCCGCCCGGGAGGGCCGCTCACCCGAGCTCGCCGCGCGGCTGGAGGCGGCGGGCCGCATCACCGCGGCCGACGTGGCGGCGGCCGCCGCTGCGGGGGACGCCGCGGCCCTCGACCTCATCCGCGAAGGCGGCAACCGGCTCGGCCAGGTGATCGCGAGCCTGGTCAGCTTCTTCAATCCCGGTCTGGTGGTGATCGGCGGCGGGGTCACCGGCCTCGGTCACAACCTCCTCGCCAGTGTCCGCACCCAGGTCTACAAGCAGTCCCTGCCCCTGGCCACCGGCAATCTCCCCATCGTGCTGGGCGAGTTGGGGCCCGCCGCCGGAGTGATCGGCGCGGCCCGGCTCATCAGCGACCACCTCTTCTCCCCGGCCTGACCCCAGGCCGGCGCGCACCACGGAACCCCCCCGTCAGTAGCCGTACGCACACCGCGCACCACGGAACCCCCCCGTCAGCAGCCACACGTACCGCGCACCACACGGATCCATCTCCCGCCAGCAGCCGTACGCACCGCGCACCACGGAATCCATCTCCCGTCAGAATCACCCCGCACCCCGCACCCCGCACCCCGCACCCCGCATAACCCCGTCAGCAGCCGTTCGCGGTGCCGCCGGCTCCACGGCACCTCCAGCCCTGCGCCCTGTCCGCTCACCGGCCCTCCCCGGTCCTCGGCACCCGCCCGAGCAGGGGAGACCCCATTCGCCGAGGGGATTCGTCATGGCACCGGAACCACCCCTGCTCACCATGTCCGGCATCACCAAGCTCTTCCCGGGCGTCCGCGCCCTGGACGGCGTCGACCTGGAGGTCCAGGCCGGCGAGGTCCACTGCCTCCTCGGCCAGAACGGTGCGGGCAAGTCCACCCTCATCAAGGTGCTCGCCGGAGCCCACCAGCCCGACGGCGGCGAGATCACCTGGCACGGCGAGAAGGTCCAGCTCAAGTCTCCGATCGCCGCCATGCGCCGGGGCATCGCCACCATCTACCAGGAACTCGATCTGGTGGAGGACCTGTCGGTCGCCGAGAACGTCTTCCTCGGCCACGAGCCGACCAGCGCCGGCTTCATCGTCCGTACGGGCGAGGGGCGCGCCGCCGCCAAGGCGCTGCTGGCCCGCCTCGGACACCCGGAGATCGACCCCGCCCGGCACGTCGGCGACCTCTCCGCCGCCCAGCAGCAGATCGTCTCCATGGCGCGGGCCCTCTCCCACGAGGTCCGCCTCATCGTGATGGACGAGCCCTCCGCCGCCCTCGACCCCGACGAGGTCGACAACCTCTTCCGCATCGTCGAGAGCCTCACCGCCGACGGGGTGGCCGTCGTCTACATCTCGCACCGCCTCGAGGAGATCCGCCGCATCGGCGACCGGGTCACCGTCATCAAGGACGGCCGGACCGTGGCCGTCGGGCTGCCCGCGGCGGACACCCCCACCCGCGACATCGTTGCCATGATGACCGGCCGCGACGTCGCCTATGTCTTCCCACCCCGCCCCGAGGAACCGCCCGCCACCGGCGCGGAGCCCGTGCTCCGGGTCCAGGGCCTCTCCCGCACGGGCGAGTTCGCCCCCGTCGACCTCGACCTGCGGCCCGGCGAGATCGTCGGACTCGCCGGACTCGTCGGCTCGGGCCGCTCGGAGATCCTGGAGACGATCTACGGGGCCCGCAGGGCGACCACCGGAACCGTCACCGTCGCGGGCAAGCGGCTCCGCCCCGGCAGCGTCCGCGCCGCCGTCGCTGCCGGGATCGGTCTCGCCCCCGAGGAGCGCAAGGCGCAGGCCCTGCTGATGACCGAGTCGGTCACCCGTAACGTCTCCGTCTCCTCCCTCTCCCGCTTCGCCCGGATCGGCTGGATCGACCGGGGCGGGGAGCGGAAGGCCGCCCGGAGCGCCACCCGGGAACTGCAGATGCGCCCCGACAACCCGGACGCCGCCGTCCGCACCCTCTCCGGCGGCAACCAGCAGAAGGCCGTCCTCGCCCGCTGGCTGCTGCGCGGCTGCCGGGTCCTGCTGCTGGACGAACCCACCCGTGGCGTCGACGTCGGTGCCCGCGCCGAGCTCTACGCCGTGATCCGCCGACTGGCCGACGAAGGCCTCGCCGTCCTGCTCGTCTCCAGCGAAGTGCCCGAAGTCCTGGGCCTCGCCGACCGGGTGCTGGTCCTCCGCGAGGGCGAAGTGGTCCACACGGCCGCCGCCCGGGAGCTCGACGAGCACCGCGTACTCGACCTCGTGATGGAAGGGAGCCCGACGCCATGACACAGCCCGCCCCGTCGGCGCAGCACAACGGGCCGGACAAGGGGACCGTCGCGGCTCCCTCCGACGCGCCGCCCCCGAAGTCGGGCGGGGGCATGCCGGCCCTCGGTCTGCGGCTCGACGTCCGGATCCTGTCCCTGCTCGGCGTCCTCGCCGTGCTGGTCCTGGTCGGCGGCATCACCGAACCGGACGCCTTCCTGGACACCGGCAACCTCCAGCTGATCCTCACCCAGGCGTCCGTCATCGGCGTCGTCACCGTCGGCATGACCTTCGTGATCATCAGCGGGGGCATCGACCTCTCCGTCGGGGCGATGGTCGCCCTCGCCTCGGTGTGGGCGACGACGCTGGCCACCCAGGAGTACGGCTTCGCGGGCATCGCGTTCACCGCGGTGACCGTCGGCCTCGTCGCGGGACTCGTCAACGGCGTCCTCATCGCGTACGGCAACATGGTCCCGTTCATCGCGACGCTGGCCATGCTCGCGTCCGCCCGCGGACTCGCCCTCCAGATCACCGACGGCAAGACCCAGATCGTCACCGTCGACCCGGTCCTGGACCTCGGCCTGCCCGACTCCTACATCCTCGGGATCCCGCCGCTGGTCATCATGTTCGCCGTGGTCACGGTCGCCGGCTGGCTGATCCTCAACCGGACCACCTTCGGCCGCCGCACCGTCGCCGTCGGCGGCAACGCCGAGGCCGCCCGGCTCGCCGGGATCGACGTCCGCCGCCAGCGCCTGTACCTCTACCTGCTGTCCGGGCTCTGCTGCGGCATCGCCGCCTTCATGCTGATCGTGCTGGCCGGCTCCGGCCAGAACACCAACGGCAACCTGTACGAGCTCGACGCCATCGCCGCCGCGATCATCGGCGGAACCCTGCTCAGCGGGGGCCGGGGCACCATCGTGGGCTCCGTACTCGGCGTCCTGATCTTCACCACGATCACCAACATCTTCGCGCTCAACAACCTCCAGAGCGACGTCCAGCAGATCGCCAAGGGCGCCATCATCGTCGCCGCCGTCCTCGTCCAGAGCCGCACCATGCGCGGCCGGGAGACCTGAGCCGCCCCGGCCGCCGGCCCCGGCGCCTGAACGAACCGCCATCCCCGCACCGCGTACGCACCCACCGGATGAAGGGTCAGACCGTCATGCCAGAAACCAGCCGCAGAGGGCTGCTGTTCGGAACCGCCGCCGTCTCCGCGGGAGCGTTCCTCACCGCCTGTACGAGCAACGAGCCCAAGAAGACCGAGCCCGCCGGCAACAGCGCCCCCGCCGACGACAAGCCGGGCAAGGCCGTCACCATCGGCTTCGCCGGGCCGCAGGCCGACCACGGCTGGCTGAACGCGATCAACGTCCAAGCCAAGTCCCGGGCCGGGACGTACTCCGACGTCACCCTGGAGATCACCGAGGGCTCCAACGACACCGCCGCCCAGATCGGCCAGGTCAAGACCCTCATCAACAAGAAGGTCGATGTCCTCGTCGTCCTCCCCGCCGACGGCAAGGCGCTCACCCAGGTCGGCCTGGAGGCGATGAGGGCGGGCATCCCCGTCGTGAACCTGGACCGCATCTTCGCCTCCCCCCAGGCCTACCGCTGCTGGGTCGGCGGCGACAACTACGGCATGGGCCTCAACGCCGGGCACTACATCGGGGAGCAGCTCAAGGACAAGGCGGACGCCAAGGTCGTCGAGCTCGCCGGGATCGACAACCTGGAGTTGACCAAACAGCGCAGCCAGGGATTCGCCGACGCCCTCGAGAACTACTCCAACATCAAGCTGGTGGCCCGGCAGGCAGCCGAGTTCACCGTCGAGTCCGGCCAGGCGAAGATGGCGCAACTCCTGCAAGCCCAGAAGCAGTTCGACGCACTGTGGAACCACGACGACGACCAGGGCGTCGGCGCGCTCCGAGCCATCGAGCAGGCGGGCCGCGACGAGTTCATCATGGTCGGCGGCGCCGGAGCCAAGTCCGCGATGGACGCCATCAAGGCCGACGACTCGGTCATCAAGGCGACGGTCCTCTACCCGCCGACGATGGCCGCATCCGCCATCGACCTGGCCCGGGCCCTCGGCCAGTCCAAGGGCATCAGCGGTCTCTCCGAGATGGAGATCCCGACCTCCCTGACCCTGTACTCCGCGGTCGTGACCAAGGACAACATCGACCAGTACCTGCCGACGGGCTTCAACTGACCGGGACTCCGGGGGAGGGCGCGAGCGCGTCCCCCGGCCCGTTACCGCACACCGATGAGGAGGAAGTCCGCATGGCCCGTAGTCAAGAGACGGAAACGCACGCCCCCGTACCGCCGACGCGGCAGGCGCCGGGAACGCTCGGGGTCGGCATGGTCGGATACGCGTTCATGGGCGCCGCCCACTCCCAGGGGTGGCGTACCGCCGGACACGTCTTCGACCTGCCGCTGCGGCCCGCTCTCGCCGCGATCTGCGGACGCGACCGTGCGGCGGTCGACGCCGCCGCCGCCCGGCACGGCTGGGCGGCGGCGGAAACCGACTGGCGGGCCCTGATCGCCCGGGACGACGTCCAGCTGATCGACATCTGCACCCCCGGCGACAGCCACGCCGAGATCGCCATCGCCGCCCTGGAGGCGGGCAAGCACGTGCTGTGCGAGAAGCCGCTCGCCAACAACGTCGCCGAGGCCGAGGCCATGGTCCGCGCCGCCGAAGCGGCCGCCGCCCACGGCCAGGTGGCGATGGTGGGCTTCAACTACCGCAAGGTTCCCGCGATCTCCTACGCCCGGCAGCTCATCGCCGAGGGCCGGCTCGGTCCTCTGCGCCACGTTCGGGCCACCTACCTCCAGGACTGGCTGGTCGACCCGGCCTCCCCGCTCACCTGGCGGCTCAAGCGCGAGCACGCCGGCTCCGGCGCGCTCGGCGACCTCGGGGCGCACATCGTCGACCTCGCCCAGTACCTCGCGGGCGAGCCGCTGACCGGAGTCTCCGCCGTCAGCGAGACCTTCGTACGCGAGAGGCCCCTGCTCTCCGGGGCGTCGGCCGGGCTCTCCGGCAGCGCCGACACGGTGGAGCGGGGCGAGGTGACCGTCGACGACGCGGCGGTCTTCACCGGCCGCCTCGCCTCCGGCGCCCTCGCCTCCTTCGAGGCGACCCGGATGGCCGCCGGGCGCAAGAACGCCCTGCGCCTGGAGATCAACGGGGAACTGGGCTCGCTCGCCTTCGACCTGGAGCGGCTCAACGAGCTGTCCTTCCACGACCACACCGAACCCGCCGCCACCGCGGGCTTCCGCCGCATCCTCGTCACCGAACCCGAGCACCCCTACCTGGAAGCCTGGTGGCCGCCGGGGCACGGCCTCGGATACGAGCACACCTTCGTCCACCAGGCCCGCGACGTGGTCCGCACGATCGCCGAAGGGGCCCTGCCCGTACCGTCGTTCGCGGACGGCCTCCAGGTGCAGCGGGTGCTCGCCGCCGTCGAGGAGAGCGCCGCCAAGAACTCCGTCCACACCCCGGTCCCGCCCTCGTCCTAGGAGGCTGCCGCCCATGCCCCGCCCCTTCACCCTCTTCACCGGCCAGTGGGCCGACCTCCCGCTGGAGGAGGTCTGCAAGCACGCCCGGGACTTCGGCTATGACGGGCTCGAACTCGCCTGCTGGGGAGACCACTTCGAGGTCGACAAAGCGCTGGCCGACCCCGGCTACCTGGACACCCGGCACCAACTGCTCGACAAGTACGGGCTGAAGTGCTTCGCGATCTCCAACCACCTCGTCGGCCAGGCCGTCTGCGACCACCCGATCGACGAACGCCACCAGGGCATCCTGCCCGCCCGCATCTGGGACGACGGCGAGCCCGAGGGCGTACGGCAGCGGGCCGCGGCCGAGATCGCCGACACCGCACGGGCCGCCGCCGCCTTCGGGGTGGACACGGTCGTCGGGTTCACCGGCTCCTCCATCTGGCACCTCGTCGCGATGTTCCCGCCCGCCCCGCCGCACATGATCGAGCGGGGCTACGAGGACTTCGCCGAGCGCTGGAACCCGGTCCTGGACGTCTTCGACGCCGAGGGGGTGCGCTTCGCCCACGAGGTGCACCCGAGCGAGATCGCGTACGACTACTGGACCACCCGGCGCGCGCTCGAAGCGGTGGACCACCGGCCCGCGTTCGGACTGAACTTCGACCCGAGCCATTTCGTCTGGCAGGACCTCGACCCGGTCGGGTTCCTCTACGACTTCCGGGACCGGATCTACCACGTGGACTGCAAGGAGGCCCGCAAGCGTCTCGACGGCCGCAACGGGCGCCTGGGTTCGCATCTGCCGTGGGGCGACCCCCGGCGGGGCTGGGACTTCGTCTCGGCCGGCCACGGCGACGTCCCCTGGGAGGACGTCTTCCGCATGCTCAGGTCCATCGGCTACGAAGGCCCGGTCTCGGTCGAGTGGGAGGACGCCGGGATGGACCGGCTGGTCGGCGCTCCGGAAGCGCTTGCTGTCCTCAGGCGCTTCGACTTCGACCCGCCGTCCGCCTCGTTCGACGCGGCCTTCGGCGGCGATTAGCCAGAACGATGGTGCCCCGGGGGCATGTTGAACTGCACCGCCCCCGCCCCCGGGGCTGCCTCGCCCTGCCCGAAAACCTCTTTGTCCTGAAGGAAGAAGAAGTTCGGCCCGCCCGTTGCACAAGGGCTTTCCGCCGAGGACGAACAGGTCTACCGTCCCCTTCGTGTACACGACATGACTCGCGTCACCGGGGTCGCTCCCGACTCCGGTGACGCACGCGCGGCAGTCCCCGCGCGGCACGGCACGGCTGCACCCGCCCGTACAACCGGCACTCTCCGGAGGACCCACGTGCACAGAACCAGAAAGCGGCTCCTGGCCCGGACCCGCGTCCGGAAGACCCTCGCCCTGCTCACCGGCGGCCTGCTCGCCGCCGCCACCCTGACCCTCGGCTCCGCTCCCGGTGCCGCCGCCCACCCGGGCCACCCCGGGCACGACGAGCCCGTGGCGGAGGACTTCCAGCAAGTCACCCTCGCCAAGGGGGTCGAGGAGACCGGCGAGCCCATGTCGCTCGCCGTCCTCCCCGACCGCAGCGTGCTGCACACCTCGCGGGGCGGCGAGCTGCGGATCACCGACAGCGCCGGCAACACCCGGATCTCCGGCACCCTCCCCGTGTACACGCACGACGAGGAAGGACTCCAAGGCGTCGGCGTCGACCCGGACTTCGCCGAGAACCGGGCGATCTACCTCTTCTACGCGCCCCCGATGGACACCCCGGCGGGCGACGCTCCGGAGACCGGAACCGCCGAGGACTTCGCGAAGTTCGACGGCGTCAACCGCCTCTCCCGCTTCGTCCTCAACGAGGACGGCACCCTCGACACCGCCAGCGAGAAGAAGGTCCTGGACGTCCCCACCTCGCGCGGCATCTGCTGCCACGTCGGCGGTGACATCGACTTCGACCAGGACGGCAACCTCTACCTCTCGACCGGCGACGACACCAATCCCTTCGCCTCCGACGGCTTCACCCCGATCGACGAACGCCCCGACCGCAACCCGGCGTTCGACGCCCGCCGCACCTCGGGCAACACCAACGACCTGCGGGGCAAGATCCTGCGCATCAAGGTGGCCGACGACGGCTCGTACACCATCCCCGAAGGCAACCTCTTCGAACCGGGCACGGACAGGACCCGCCCCGAGATCTACGCGATGGGCTTCCGCAACCCCTTCCGCTTCTCCGTGGACCGGGCCACCGGCACCGTGTACGTCGGTGACTACGGCCCCGACGCGGGCGCGGCCGACCCGGGGCGCGGACCCGCCGGGAAGGTCGAGTTCGCCCGGGTGACGAAGGCCGCCAACTTCGGCTGGCCCTTCTGCGTCGGCGACAACGAGCCGTACATCGACTACGACTTCGCCACCAGGACCTCCGGCGCCGCCTTCGACTGCGCCGCCCCGAAGAACGAGTCGCCGCACAACACCGGACTGGTCGACCTGCCGCCGGCCGAGGCCGCGTGGATCCCCTACGACGGCGGCTCGGTGCCCGAGTTCGGCTCCGGCTCCGAGTCCCCCATGGGCGGCCCCGTCTACCGCTACGACGCGGGCCTCGACTCCCCGGTCAAGTTCCCCGAGGCCTACGACGGCGACTTCTTCGCCGGCGAGTTCGGGCGCAGGTGGATCAAGCGCATCGAGCAGGACGCCGACGGTGCCGTCCAGTCCATCAACGACGTTCCCTGGTCCGGCACCCAGATCATGGACATGGCCTTCGGCCCCGACGGGGCGCTCTACGTCCTCGACTACGGCCTCGCCTGGTTCGGCGGCGACGAGAACTCCGCACTCTACCGCATCGAGAACGCCACCGGAGGCCGCTCGCCCATCGCCGAGGCCTCGGCGAACAAGACGTCGGGCACCGCGCCCCTGAAGGTGAGGTTCTCCTCGGCCGGCACGGCGGACGGCGACGGCGACCCGCTCACCTACTCCTGGGACTTCGGTGACGGCAAGACCTCCACCGCCGCCGACCCCACGCACACGTACAGGAAGAACGGCACCTACACCGCCACCCTCACCGCCGAGGACCCGACCGGCCGCACCGGTTCCGCCAGCGTCCACGTCACCGTCGGCAACACCGCCCCCACCGTGGACCTGGTGCTCCCCGAGGACGGGCAGCTCTTCGAGTTCGGCGACTCCGTGCCCTTCAAGGTCAACGTCAGCGACCCGGAGGACGGGACCATCGACTGCACCGAGGTCGAGGTCAAGTTCACCCTGGGACACGACAGCCACGGCCACGACATCACCACCGAGCACGGCTGCGAGGGAACCATCAAGACCGCCATGGAAGGCGGACACGACCCCAACGCCAACATCTACGGCGGCATTTCGGCCTCGTACACCGACAACGGCGGTGGTGGCCAGGCCGCGCTGACCGGCAAGGACGCCTCGCGGCTCCAGCCCAGGCACCGCCAGGCCGAGCACTTCGACGACTCCTCCGGCGTCACCACGCCGAGCAAGTCCAGCGCGCACGGCGGAAAGACCGTCGGCGACATCCACGACGACGACTGGATCTCCTTCCGGACCTACGTCCTCGGCGACACCGCCAGGCTCACCGCCCGGATCTCCTCGGCCGGCTCCGGCGGCTTCCTCGAAGTCCGCACCGGATCGCCCACCGGCAAGATCCTCGGCTCCGGGCCCGTCCCGGTGACCGGAAGCTGGGACACCTTCCAGGACATCGACATCCCGCTGCGCGGCGCGCCCCGGAAGCAGACCGAACTCTTCCTCGTCTTCAAGGGCGGCGACGGAGCGCTCTACGACATCGACGACTTCGAACTCTCCAGCACCCCGGTCGACAGGACCGCCAAGCGCGTCCTGGTCTTCTCCAAGACCGCCGGCTTCCGCCACGACTCGATCCCCGCGGGCATCGAGGCCCTGAAGGAGATCGGCGAGGACACCGACATCACGGTCGACTCCACCGAGTCCGCCGCCCAGTTCACCACCAGCAACCTGGCCCGCTACGACGCCGTCGCGTTCCTCTCCACCACCGGTGACGTCCTCAACGCCGATCAGCAGAAGGCGTTCGAGAACTACGTCGCCAACGGAGGCGGCTACGTGGGCATCCACGCCGCCGCCGACACCGAGTACGACTGGGAGTTCTACGGCGGCCTCGTCGGCGCCTACTTCGACTCCCACCCGCAGATCCAGCCCGCCACCGTCCGCGTCGAGGACCACGACCACCCCGCCACCGACCATCTGGACGAGGAGTGGGAGCGCACCGACGAGTGGTACAACTACCGCACCAATCCCCGGGACAAGGCCAAGGTTCTCGCCACGCTCGACGAGACCACCTACACCGGCGGGAACATGAAGGGCGACCACCCGATCTCCTGGTGCCAGACCTACCAGGGCGGCCGCTCCTTCTACACCGGTCTCGGCCACACCAAGGAGTCCTACGCCGAACCCGCCTTCCGCAGCCACGTGCTGGGTGGCCTGCGCTATGCCACCGGCCAGGTGAAGGCCGACTGCAAGCCGGACACCGACTATCGGCCGATTTTCAACGGCAAGACGCTTCAGGGGTGGAAGCAGGCGGGCCCGGGGAGGTTCTCCGTCAGCGACGGCGCCCTGCACTCCGAGGGCGGCATGGGCCTGCTCACGTATCAGGCCAAGGAACTGACGTCGTACTCGCTGAAGCTCGACTGGAAGGTGGCCGGTGACGACAACTCCGGGGTCTTCGTTGGCTACCCCGAGTCCGACGACCCCTGGTCGGCGGTCGACAACGGGTACGAGATCCAGATCGACGCCACCGACACCGCCGACCGGACCACCGGGGCCGTCTACACCTTCAAGTCGGCCAACATCAAGGCCCGTGACCGCGTCCTGCGGCCGCCGGGCCAGTGGAACAGCTACGAGATCAAGGTCCAGGGCGAACGTCTGCGCGTCTTCCTCAACGGAGTGAAGATCAACGACTTCACCAACACGGACCCGGCCCGCAGCCTGAAGGACGGCTACATCGGCCTCCAGAACCACGGAGCCGACGACCAGGTGTCCTTCCGCAACATCCAACTGAAGGAGCTGCCCTCGAAGTAGGGCGGCCGCGCCTGCCGACGACGGGCGGAGGAAGCACGCACGCCCTCCGCCCGTCGTCCTCCACCCCGACCCATCCACCAGGAGGCAGCCCGTGACCGCACACGCCGATCGTGACGGCAGAACCGACGTCCCAGGCCGAACCGACGCGCCGCTCACCTCCGAGGCCCCCGGCCCCGCGGGGACATCGGGCCGCACCGGGGTCTGGTTCATCGGAGCACGCGGCTCCGTGGCGACCACCGCCACCGCGGGCTGCGCCGCCATCGCCGCGGGCCTCCACCCGCCGACCGGCATGGTCACCGAGACGGCCCCCTTCGCCGGCAGCGGACTGCCCGCCCTGACCGACCTGGTCTTCGGCGGCCACGACACCCTCGACTGCCCGCTGTCCAAGCGGGCCGAGGCCCTGGCCGACGGCGGCGTCCTCCCGCACGGGCTTCCCCCGGCCGTACGCGCCGAACTCGACGCCGCCGACACGGAGATACGCCCCGGCGGTCCGCTCCCCGGCGACACCCGGACCGACCAGGAACTCATCGCCGCGTTCGCCGCCGACCTGACCGACTTCGCCCACCGCCACGACCTGGCCCGCACCGTCGTGATCAACGTCGCCTCCACCGAACCCGCCTCCCGGCCCGGCGACCCCCGGCTGCCCCCCAGCTCCCTCTACGCGGCCGCCGCCCTGCGCGCCGGCTGCTCCTACGCCAACTTCACGCCGTCCACCGGGCTGCGCACCTCCGCGCTCACCGACACCGTCGCCTCCAGCGCACTTCCCCACGCCGGACGCGACGGCAAGACCGGCCAGACGCTGCTCCGCTCCGTGCTCGCCCCGATGTTCCTCCAGCGCGCCCTCCCCGTACGGGCGTGGTCGGGGACGAACCTCCTGGGCGGCGGGGACGGGGCGGCGCTGGCCGATCCGGCGGCCGCCGCCGCCAAGAACGCCGGCAAGGAACGCGTCCTCGCCGACACCTTCGGGACCGCCCCCGAGGGCGAGGTGCACATCGACGACGTGCCCGCCATGGGCGACTGGAAGACCGCCTGGGACCACATCGCCTTCGACGGATTTCTCGGCTCCCGGATGATCCTCCAGACCATCTGGCAGGGCTGCGACTCCGCCCTCGCCGCCCCGCTCGTCCTGGACCTGGCCCGGCTGCTGGCCCGCGCCCACGAGGCCGGGATCAGCGGACCCCTGCCGGAGCTCGGCTTCTACTTCAAGGACCCGGACGGCGGTACATCGGCGGCACTCGCCGAGCAGTACGCCACCCTGCTGACCTTCGCCGGACGACTGCGGGATGAGGCGTGAGGCGGCGGGGGCAGGTCCTTCCGGCCGCGCTCCTCGCGGCCCTGTCGGTGCTCCCGGACGGGCCCGCTCGGCGCAACGGTGCGGCCCGCGGTGTGCGGACGGACGCCGTGACCCAGGACAGCCTGTCCGGTGCGGGTGGGACTGCGCCCGCACCGGACAGGCCCGTACCACCGCCCACGGGCCGGCACGGGGAACACGGCGCGGACACGGGCCCGGGCCGGCCGAACGCGGCCTCAGGGCCGGGCGTGGGATCCGGCACCGGAGCGGGCACTGCCTCGGGCACGGCCGCAGGCGTCGGATCGGGTACGGCCCCGGGCCGCCGCTCGGCCGTCGATTCGGGCCCGGGGCCGGCCGACGTCCCGGGGACCTCGGGTGGGGTACATGTCCCGGGCAGTGCCTCGGGTCGCGGACCGGCCGACGGGGCGGGCAACCCCCCGGGCACGGCGACAGCCTTCGGCTCGGACGGCGGTGCGGGCGCCGGCCCGGGGGCGTCCCGGCAGCGCCTGCGGGCCTGGGCGGAACTGCTGCGTGTCTCCGCCCTGTTCTCCGTGCCGGGAGACGCCCTTGCGGGCGCCGCGGCGGTCGGCCGCCGGCCCGGCCGGGGTACCGTCCTGGCGATCGGGGCGTCGCTCTGCCTGTACGAGGCGGGAATGGCCCTCAACGACTGGGCCGACCGCGACGAGGACGCCGTCGACCGTCCGCACCGCCCGATCCCCTCGGGCCGCATCAGCCCGGCGGCGGCCCTGGGCACGGCCGGGCTGCTGACCGCCGCGGGCCTCGCCCTCGCGGCCCGTGCCGGCCGCCCCGCGCTGACGGTGGCCACGGGCCTGGCGACCACGGTCTGGGCCTACGACCTGGGGCTGAAGCACACGAAGGCGGGCCCCGCGGCGATGGCGGCGGCTCGCTCGCTGGACCTCCTGCTGGGGGCCGCGGCGACGGCGACGCCCCGCCCTCGGCGGGCGCCACGGTCACGGCCGGGCGCGCTCCGGGCGGACGCCGTACAGAGGACCGGGCGGCCGGGGCGCCGGCGCCCGCGAGCGGGAACGCGCTGCCGCCTCCGGGCGCGCCGACCGCGTCCGCTCCCGTCCTGCCGGTCCTGCCCGTCACGTCCGCCCCGCCCGGCTCGGCCGTCACGTCCGCCCCGCCCGGCCTGGCCGCGCTGCCGGCTGCTCTGGTGCTCGGGGCGCACACCTACGGCGTCACCGCCGTGTCGCGCCACGAGACCACGGGCGGCTCCACACGTACGCCGCTCGCGGTCCTCGCCACGACGACGGCACTCGCGGCAGCGGTGCTGGGGGAGTGGCGGCGAGAGAGCCCGGGAGACCCTGCCGCGGCGACGGCGGACTCCGCTCGCGCGCGGCACGCCACGACGATCAGCCCCGCCGCCTCCGGCACCGCCCCGCGCGTGGCGGCACGTCTCGTCCGGGCCGTCGGCCCCGCCGCGAGCCCGCGTCCCGCCGCACTCCCCGACAGGCTGCCCGGCAGGACCCTCGCCGACTCCACCCGGCTGCTGACCCTCGCCTTCACCGGGGCCTACCTCCGTACGGCCGGACCGCCCCTCCTGCACGCCGTACTGAACCCGTCGCCGCCCCTGACCCAGCGGGCGGTCGGCGGGGGCATCCGGGCCATGATCCCGCTCCAGGCCGTCCTCGCCGCCCGCGCCGGATCACCCGTCACCGGTCTCGCCGTCATGGCGCTCGTCCCCCTCGCCCGCAGCCTCGCCCGGAAGGTGAGCCTCACATGACCCTCCACCTCGGCTACGGCACCAACGGGCTCACCGACCTCCGCCTCGACGACGCCCTCGGTCTGCTCGCCGACCTCGGCTACGAGGGCGTCGGCCTGACCCTCGACCACATGCACCTGGACCCGATGGCCCCGGACCTCACCGAGCGCACCCGCCAGGTCCGCCGCCGGCTGACCTCCCTCGGGCTCCGGGTGACCGTGGAGACCGGCGCCCGCTATGTCCTCGACCCGCGCCGCAAGCACGGCCCCTCCCTCCTCGACCCGGACCCCACTGCCCGGGCCGCCCGCACCGCGCTGCTGGTCCGCGCCGTCGACGTGGCCGCCGAACTCGGCGCGCACGCCGTCCACTGCTTCAGCGGCGTCACCCCGCCCGGCACCTCGCCGGACACCGCGTGGAAACGGCTCACCGAAGCGCTCACCCCCGTCCTCGAAGCCGCCGACCGCTCCGGCATCCCCCTCGCGATCGAGCCCGAACCCGGCCACCTCCTCGCCACCCTCGCCGACTTCCACCACCTGCGCGGTCTCCTGGGCGACCCGGGACCGCTCGGCCTCACCCTCGACATCGGCCACTGCCAGTGCCTGGAGGACGCCTCGCCCGTGGAGTGCGTCAAGGACTCCGCCCCCTGGCTCCGGCACGTCCAGATCGAGGACATGAGGCGCGGAGTCCACGAGCACCTGCCGTTCGGTGACGGGGAGATCGACTTCCCACCCGTGCTGGCCGCCCTGGCCGCCTCGGACTACCGGGGCCTCGCCGTCGTCGAACTGCCCCGCCACTCCCACGCCGGCCCCGAGCTGGCCAGCAGATCGATCGACTTCCTGCGCGACGCGATGACGCGCGGTACCGCGACGAAGGGAGCCGCCCCGTGCTGAAGTCCCGCAAGGAACTGGAGGCCGAACTCGGCGGGGCCGCCCGCGCCTGGCTGGACGAGGCCCTGGCCGAGGCCGCGCACGATGCCGAGGCCGCGCACGATGCCGAGGCCGCGCACGATGTGGGGGCCGTGCACGATGCCCCCCGCCGCGAGGCGAGCCCCTACGCCTTCCCGTCCTGGGAGCTGCGCTACGCCACTGCGGGCCGGCACTGCGGACCCGAGCACGCCGACTCCGTACGCTCCCTCCTGCTCGTCGAGGCCCGCGCCCCGCTGACCTCCGTCACCCGGCTCTACGAACAGGGCACCGCCGCCGAACGCCGCGCCGTCCTGCTCACCCTGCACCTCCTCGACCTCGGCGACACCGCCCTCCCACTCGTCGAGGACGCCCTGCGCGCCAACGACACCCGGCTGGTCGCCGCAGCCGTCGGCCCCTACGCCGCCGACCACCTCGACCCGCACGCCTGGCGGCACGCCGTGCTGAAGTGCCTGTTCACCGAGGTACCCGTCACGGCCGTCGCCCGGCTGGGAAGCCGGGCCCGGGGTGACGCCGAACTCGGCCGCATGCTCCGCGACTTCGCCGCCGAACGCACCGCGGCGGGCCGCCCCGTCCCCGAAGACCTGCGCACGGTCCTGGGGCATGCCCTGGACAGCAGCGCCCCGGCCGGCGAGGGCGGCCACCCGGCCGACCCGACCGCAGCCCCCGCCCCCACGGAGGAGTCCTGATGCGCATCTTCGACCCCCACATCCACATGACCTCGCGCACCACCGACGACTACCGGGCGATGTACGACGCGGGCGTCCGCGCACTCGTCGAGCCCTCCTTCTGGCTCGGCCAGCCCCGCACCTCGCCCGCCAGCTTCTTCGACTACTTCGACGCGCTGCTCGGCTGGGAGCCCTTCCGCGCCTCCCAGTACGGCATAGCCCACCACTGCACGCTCGCCCTCAACCCCAAGGAGGCCAACGACCCCCGCTGCATCCCCGTCCTGGACGCGCTGCCCCGCTACCTCGTGAAGGACTCCGTCGTCGCCGTCGGCGAGATCGGCTACGACTCGATGACCCCGGCCGAGGACCACGCGCTGGCCGCCCAGCTCCAGCTCGCCGTCGACCACGGGCTGCCCGCCCTCGTCCACACCCCGCACCGCGACAAGCTCGCCGGTCTCCACCGCACCATCGACGTCATCCGCGAATCGGACCTCCCCCCGGAGCTCGTCCTGCTCGACCACCTCAACGAGACCACCGTAAAGGCCGCCACTGACAGCGGCTGCTGGTCCGGGTTCTCCATCTACCCGGACACCAAGATGGACGAGGACCGCATGGTCACCATCCTCCAGAACCACGGCACCGAGAAGATGCTCGTCAACTCGGCCGCCGACTGGGGGAACAGCGACCCCCTCAAGACCCGCAAGGTCGCCGACGCGATGCTGAAGGCCGGCTTCACCGAGGACGACGTCGACCAGGTCCTGTGGCGCAACCCCGTCGCCTTCTACGGCCAGAGCGGCCGCCTCCGGCTGGACGTGCTCACCCCCGACCCGCTCCACGAGGGCAACTCCGTCCTGCGCGGCGGGGAGTGAGGCGGCCATGCGCTTCCGCCACTCGGACGGCTCCACCGTCCATCTCGCCTACTGCACCAACGTCCACCCCGCCGAAACCCTCGACGGCGTCCGCGCCCAGCTCCGCGACCACTGCGAACCCGTCCGCCGCCGCCTCGGCCGGGACCGGCTCGGCATCGGCCTCTGGCTCGCCCGGGACGCCGCCCGCACCCTGATCAACGACCCCGCCGAACTGCGCGCCCTCCGCTCCGAACTCGACAGCCGCGGCCTCGAAGTGGTCACGCTCAACGGCTTCCCGTACGAAGGGTTCGGCGCGGACGAGGTCAAATACCGGGTCTACCGGCCGGACTGGACCGAACCCGACCGCCTCGCCCACACCACCGACCTCGCCCGCCTGCTGGCCGCCCTGCTCCCGGACGACGCCACCGAGGGCACGATCTCCACCCTGCCCCTCGCCTGGCGCACCCCCTACGACAGCGACCCCGAGGCGGCCCGCGCGGCGCGCTCCGCCCTCACCACCCTCGCCCAGCGCCTCGACGCCCTGGCCGAGACGACCGGCTCATCCATCCGCGTCGGCCTCGAACCGGAACCGGGCTGCACCGTCGAGACCACCGCCGACGCGATCGCCCCGCTCACCGAGGTCGGCCACGAGCGCATCGGCATCTGCGTCGACACCTGCCACCTCGCCACCTCCTTCGAGGACCCCGCGACCGCGCTCGACGCCCTGTCCGGCGCGGGTGTCCGCATCGTCAAGTCCCAGCTCTCCGCCGCCCTGCACGCCGAGCACCCGCACCTGCCCGAGGTCCGCGCCGCGCTCGGCGCGTTCGCCGAGCCCCGCTTCCTGCACCAGACCCGCACCAGCACCGCGGCTGGCCTGCGCGGCACCGACGACCTGGACGAGGCCGTCGCCGGCCGGGCGCTCCCGGACTCCACCCCCTGGCGCGCCCACTTCCACGTACCGCTGCACGCACCCCCGGCGCCCCCGCTGACCTCGACGCTCCCCGTGCTCCGGGACACGCTCGCCCGGCTGGTCGGCGGACCCGCGCCGCTGACCCGGCACCTGGAGGTCGAGACGTACACCTGGCAGGCGCTGCCCGCGGAGCTGCGGCCCCGCACCCGTACCCAGCTCGCCGACGGCATCGCCGCCGAACTCACCCTCGCCCGCGACCTCCTGGTCGACCTCGGCCTCAAGGAGCTGCCATGAGCGCGCCCGACCCCGGCACGGCCACCGCACGCGCAACCGGCGGTCCCACCCCCCTCCTCGTCCTCGACGTCGTCGGCCTCACCCCGCGCCTGCTGGCCCACATGCCGAACCTCCGGTCCCTCGGGAAGCAGGGCGCGCAGGCCCCCCTCTCCACCGTCCTGCCCGCCGTCACCTGCGCGGCCCAGTCGACCTTCCTCACCGGCGCGATGCCCGCCGAGCACGGCATCGTCGCCAACGGCTGGTACTTCCGCGAGCTCGGCGACGTCCTGCTGTGGCGGCAGCACAACGGCCTCGTCGAGGGCGACAAACTGTGGGACGCCGCCCGCCGCGCCCACCCCGGCTACACGGTCGCCAACATCTGCTGGTGGTACGCGATGGGCGCCGACACCGACTGGACCGTCACCCCGCGCCCCGTCTACTACGCCGACGGCCGCAAGGAACCCGACTGCTACACCCGGCCGCCCGCCCTGCACGACGAACTGACCGACAGACTCGGTACCTTCCCCCTCTTCCACTTCTGGGGCCCCGGCGCCGACCTCGTCTCCTCCCAGTGGATCATCGACGCCACCCGCCACATCATCGCCACCCGCACCCCCGACCTCGCCCTCTGCTATCTGCCGCACCTGGACTACGACCTCCAGCGCTTCGGCCCCGACGACCCCCGCTCCCACCGGTCCGCCGCCGACCTGGACCGGGCGATCGCCCCGCTGCTGGCGGACGCGCGGGCCGAAGGCCGCACGGTCGTGGCGCTCTCCGAGTACGGCATCACCCGGGTGAGCAGGCCCGTCGACATCAACCGGGCGCTGCGCCGGGCGGGCCTGCTGGAGGTCCACACCCAGGACGGCATGGAATACCTGGACCCGATGGCCTCCCGGGCCTTCGCCGTCGCCGACCACCAGCTCGCCCACATCTACGTACGCCGCCCCGAGGACCTGGAGGCGGCCCGGGCCGCCCTCGCGGACCTGCCCGGCATCGATCAGCTCCTCGACGACGAGGGCAAGAAGGCGCACCACCTGGACCACCCGCGCTCCGGCGAGCTCGTCGCCGTCGCGGAGAAGGACGCGTGGTTCACGTACTACTACTGGCTCGACGACGCACGTGCCCCCGACTTCGCCCAGCTCGTCGAGATCCACCGCAAGCCCGGCTACGACCCCGTCGAGCTCTTCATGGACCCCCAGGACCCCTACGTCCGGGTCAAGGCCGTCTCGGCGGTCGCCCGCAAGAAGCTCGGCATGCGCTACCGCATGGCGGTCGTCCCCCTGGACCCCTCACCCGTCCGCGGCAGCCACGGCCGCCTCCCCGAGAGCGACGACGAAGGTCCGCTCATCCTCTGCTCCACCCCCCACGCGTTCACCGACCGGGTCAGGGCCACCGACGTGAAGTCCCTGCTCCTCCAGCTTGCCGGACTGCACTGACCATCCCCGTCACGCGCCCGGCACCGCACGCACCGCACCACTCACCCCGCCAGGCAACCAAGGGAGACACCCGAACATGAGCCGCACCGCCAAGGACACCGAACTCGCCCGCAGACTGAGCCGCCGCAACATCCTCGGTGTCGCCGCCGGAGCCACCGCCGCCACGATCATCGGCACCGCGAGCGCCCAGGCCGCCGACCGGGGCCGCGGCCACGGCAACGGCCACGGGCAGGACCACGATCACGGACACGGCCATGGCCACGGAAAGGGCAAGCCCGTCCTGCCCCCCGGCCGTCTCGGCATCCAGCTCTACAGCCTCCGCGACCAGATCTCCACGCTGGGCTTCGCGCCGGTCTTCGCCGAACTGGAGAAGTACGGCTACGACGAGATCGAACTCGCGGGCTACACCCAGGGCTCGGCCGGCCCCATCACCCTGGACCGGCTCAAGCGGCTGGCCCGGGACCACGGCCTCAACCCGATCGGCAGCCACGTCGGCTACTACGACGACAACAACCCCGGCGCGTACACCTTCGCCCAGAACCTGGAGAAGGTCCTCGACGACGCCCAGGCGCTCGGCCTCAAGCACATCGGCACGGCCTCAGGACCGTTCCGGTACGGCTCCACCGTGGACGGCTGGAAGCGCGCGGCCGACGACTTCAACGAGTACGGCGCCGCCGCCCGCAAACGGGGCATGAAGTTCTACCAGCACAACCACGCGGAGGAGTTCTCCTTCGCGACCGACAAGCCGAACGTCCGCCTCTACGACGTCCTGCTCGCCGAGACCGACCCGGATCTCGTCTACCTGGAGATGGACATCTACTGGGCGTACTGCGCCCAGTTCCGCTTCGGCAAGCGGGTGGACGGCACCCCGGCCCCGCTCGACCCGCTGAGGTACGTCCTCAAGCACCCGAACCGCTACCCCCTCTTCCACGTCAAGGACGGGGTGCGCGACGAGACGACCCGCGACGGCTACCGCATGTCGGACGTGGGCGACGGGGACATCGACTACAGGACGTTCCTGTCCGAGGTCACGCGGCGGACGCATCACGGCCGGACCTACCACCACTGGCAGGCCGAGCACGACAACCCGGTGGATTCCCTCGCCTTCGCCCGGAAGTCCAGCGAGCACCTGCACTCGCTGCGCGAGGGCCGCTGCGGCGACTGACGCACGCGGCCCGGCCCGCCGAAGGGGTTCCGGCGGGCCGGGCAGTACCGCGCACCGGGCCCGTCCGTGCCGGGTCCCGCCTCCGCCCTACCCGATGCCCTGCCGGTCCGGAAGCAGGGCGAACGCGCGGTCGGCGGACACCGGAACCGAGCGCTCCATGGTCTGGACGAGCAGTTCACGGTGTCTGGCCAGGGACGTCCTCCGCTCCTCGGGGACGATCAGCAGCAGATCATCGAGTCCCGCCATGAGCCGCCGGCTGACCTGAGGGCTGCCGGTGACACACCAGCGGATCTCCTCGAAGGCGAGGTCCACCAGGTCCTCCCAGCCCGGACCGTCCTGCACCAACCGCACCCACCCGGCCCCGTCCCGGTGATGGACGGTGCCGAGCGGCAGATCCGCCACGGCCGCGAGGAACTGCACCATCCGGTCGAGGCACTGCACAGCGGTGGTCGGATCGTTCACGGACGGCGAAAGCGCGCGCAGCGCGATGTCCGCGAGCTGCCGGAGCCCGAACGCCAGGTCCTGGTGCAGTGTGCGTTCCACCGAGACGGAGACGGCGTACCGCAGCCGGTGCCGGGGAGGTACGGTCCCGCCGTGAACGGCGAGCATCGGCGTCCCCGGCACGACGAAGTCCCCGATCCGCGGGATCACCCGCAACACGACCCCCTGCCGCCGCGCGGCCCGGACCAGCCGTGCCGTGTTCACGTCCCGCAGCACCCCGGCCCGCCCCTCGTACGCGACTCGCGCCGTTTCGGCCCCGACCTCGCCGTCCGCCCGCGGCCCCCGCGGCATGCGGCCGAGGACCCGGAACGAGTCCCGCGCGATCCGGTCGACGACCGGCCCCACCTGCATCAGCCGCAGCGTGGAGCTGACGTAGACGACGAACAGCAGCAGACTGGTCCCGACGAGCACCAGGATGAGCAGGCTCTGCACCAGCGGGACCGACACCACCCGGCGCGGGTCGGTCTCGCTCTCGTACGAGGAGAGCACCAGGAGCGACCCCAGGAAGGTCCCCAGGAACACCGTCAGCGTGAGCTTGCTGATCCGGCTTCTGACGAAGATCCGTACGACCCGGGGCGTCAGCTGGCCGCTGGCCATCTGCACCGCGACCATCGAGATGCTGAAGACGACACCGATGAAGGTCATCATCGCCGAGCTGACCGTGGTGACGATGGTCTTCGCGTCCTGCGAGAACGAGATCAGCTCGGCCAGCTCGTCGTACGCCTCCTCCCGCTGGAACAGGGAGACGATCTCCTCGTCCGCCTCGGCGGCGATCAGCCACAGGACGATCACACAGACGAACCCCATGGTCGGGGCGAACCAGAACGTGTCGCGCAGATGCTCGCGCAGGGGGGACAGCGGGCGGGGCCGGCGGTAGCCGCGATCACTCATGCACGCGAAGGTAGCCCCGCGACCGCCGCCGACCGGGGAGGCCGACCGCCCGCCGGCCCGCCGCACCGCACTGACCACCGGATATGCGGGTGAAGGGCACGCCGAACCCCTGGTATGGTTTTCCATGTCGCCGCGGGGAACACACCGCGAACGGCAGACACCTTGTCCGGGTGGCGGAATGGCAGACGCGCTAGCTTGAGGTGCTAGTGCCCTTTATCGGGCGTGGGGGTTCAAGTCCCCCCTCGGACACCAGCTAAGACCCCTGTTGATCAGGGGTTTTTTGCTTTTCCAGGCTCTGGCGTGACCAACCACGTGACCAACAGCCGAGAGATCCCCCAGGTCAGACCAGGGATGACAGGCCGATTCGGCCCGCAGCGGAGGCGGCGAGCTTCCGCGCTCCGTCCTTACGTGAGTGCCCGTTCCGGGCCATGGTGTAGCCAGGCGCGTGGTGCCGGACGTTCGCGGAGACTCCACGGGGTTCTCCCAGGCCTCCAGATCGTTCGTGACCTTCCTGCGCCTCCAGTCGTGAATCCGGAAGTCCTCCGGCAGCTTCAACCGGGTACGCAGGGTGCGCCACCGCGCGGAGCCGACGCCTGCACCTGGGCCACCGCACGCCCCCGCGTCATTGCCCTCACCGAGGACGCCCGCCCCCTGTGGCGCATCGTCCGCAGCTACGCCCGCATCCTGGGCGAGACGCTGCCGGAGGAGCAGGCGGTGTTCATCGAGCGGCCCGCAGAGCAGGCACTCAGGGTCGCTGCCTGTCTGGCCACTTCCGAGTGCTCCGAGTCCATCACGGAAGAGATCCTGGCGGTCGCTTTCCGTCTGGTCCGACGCTCCGTCCAGGACACCGTGCGGACCACCAAGGGGGCCACGTCCCCGAAGACGAACCGTCAGCCCGAGGCAGACCCCCACACTGGCCCCGGCACCGGTCAAGCAGCCGGAGCCTGTTCCTGACGCCAACCCCTTCCGCGCACTCCTCTGATCGCCTGAACAAACAAAATGAACGCCGCCGCCGCACATGGCAGGGGCGTTCCCCGTTGGTCAGTGACCGCCGGCGTGCGCGGTCAGCGTGCCAGCGCGCGGACGAGCATCGTGCCCACAGTCCTGCCCTGTGGCGGATCGATCAGTGATGCTGTCACCGCCGCGAATCCGTGGCCTGTGAGTAGGTGTTCCCATGCGTCGAGGCTGTGGTTGTGACGCAACCCCGCCCCGCCTGGTTTCAGGTCTTGACTTCCGGCGGGGAGGTGGGAGAACGCGAGAGTGCCGCCCGAAGCCATACGGGATCGAATCAGCGGTAGCAGGGTGTGCGGCTCGACGAACCACACGGCACCAAAGATCGAGAGCACGACGTCAAAGGTCTCGTCCGTCTGGCTGAGGAAGTCCGTTGCCTCTGCCGTGCGGAACTCAATACCTGTCAGACCGGCCCAGCGTTCCTTTGCGACCGATTCGCGGGCAGGTGCAATGTCCACTCCCAGACCGGTCGCACCGAGTGTGACCAGGTGTGCCAGGTTGCTCCCGCTGCCTGAACCGAGTTCCAGCACCCGACGTCCGGCGACGGGGCCCAGAACGCTCTCGTTCGGCCCGTGATCGGCGTACTGAGTCCAGTTCAGCCACGTCCTCTCGCCCGTGGCGTTCACTGCCCTGCGCGGCTTGCTTCCGGCCGCGTATGTGTCCCAGGACTCAGCCAATGACATGCGGTGATCCTTTTCAGCAGAAGGGGCCTACTCCCAACGTAGGGGGTAGGCCCCAACTCAGCCCCAATGCGGCTCTACTTGGGTGAGTCGTGGCACCCGGCGTGGCACTGGTTGCAGTTGGCTGCACTCTCCATGCCCCACAGGTCGGGGTCGATCTCGAACCCGACAGCCTTGATGGCCTTGATCGTCCGCTCCAGGACCAGCGGGCCGCCGGTCCTGGAGTCGTGCCCGTCCCGCGTCGCCTCGTCGTCGCTGAGGCATTGGACCCCGGCAGCCGTTCCCGGAAGCTCGGGGACGTGGTGGATGTACCGGCCGAAGTGCCGGTTGGTGAAGTGGTGGTACGGGATCGAGTCGAGCATGAACGAGTGCCATGCCTCGTCCACCTGCTCCGAGGGGCCCATGAGAAGGTCCGGGTTCTCACCGCACGTGACCAGGTAGGCAATGGCCTGCCCGAACTTGGCTTCCGCCAGTTCGCGGGTGTTCTCCGGGTTCCGGAGGAGAAGGGTTACCTCCCGCTCCCACACGTCCGGCGTGACGTAGTTCTTCGGATCGCGGATCACTACTGCCGTACTCATGTTGGCTTGCCTCCATGTAGTTGGATGTCCGACGTCTTTCGTTCATGCCGTCCGCCTCTGCGCCGGGGACACAGGCACGGGGCATCACGCCAGTCGCGAAGGGCTCCCCGCCCTCACCCTCGTACAGGGTTCGCGGCTCGGTCTGCTTACCGTCGGCTGTCACCCAGTAGGCGCTGATGCGGAGGGACATGCCGACCATGCTCCGGATTGACCTCGACCATCGCGGCGACGTTCGAGGCGACCCTCGGACGTCATGGCGGTGTCACTCAGAGGGCGTCAAACCGGTGTCATTCGCGGTGCTGCGTGACTAGCCTCGGACGATGACGACTACGGCCGAGCGTGACCGAGTTCCGAACGATGTACTCACCTCCGTACGCAAGTCGATGAACCTGAGCCAAGACGAGTTCGCCCGGGGGTTACGTGGCGCGGGGGAAGAACTGGGCGAACCGAACGACGCTTCCAAGCGACTCGTGCAACGCTGGGAGTCCGGGAAGACCAGGACGTGCCGCCCGCTGTACGCGCGAGCGTTGAAACAGTTCACTGGCCGCGCCCCCGAGTCGCTGGGGTTTGCGATCCCTATGACACGCGTCCGCTCAGACGGCGCAGGAGGCCACGACATGGAAGCTGGAGAAGTCGGCACGGCCAGTGCCGTCACAAGCCCGGAGCCGGAGACGCAAGGCGAGTACGCGGGGATCTGGCTGTCTCGGTACGAGTTCTACTCGTCCAGTCGCGACGAGACTTTCGACTGCAAGCACCATGTCGTGATCGTGCAGCACGGCAACAGGCTCACAGCCCAGAGTCTGCCCGGAGCGTCGACCAACCCGGACAGTCCTCTGTCCCTGGACCTGTCCGTGGACCGGAACATCATCACAGGCACGTGGACGGAACAGACGGCGGTGGACGGCTACTACCGCGGCGCCCGTTACCACGGTGCCGTCCAGCTTCTGATCGAGCCGACAGGCCGACGTATGGCAGGCAAGTGGGTCGGGTTCGGGAAGGACTTCGACGTGAACACTGGACCCTGGGAGCTTTGCCTACTCGACCGTTCCACGGGACGGGCCAGCGTCGAAAGATACTCGGCTTACCCAGAGTGAGCGGAAGGTCGGTCACGTGACCAACGCATGATCAACAGCGGCCTGAAACAGCCCGAAACAGCAGGTAAGCATGACCAACCCTGGTGGTCGAGAAGTGGGCCTCTGGCGTACGTTTCCCCAGGTCAGAAGTGAAGAATGGCGGTGCCCGAGTGGAGAGTTCAAGTCCCCCCTCGGACACCACGGTCAGCCGACCGAATGAAGCCGGTCAGAGCGAATCTTCGTCGCTCTGACCGGCTTCGTTGTCGTGCGGGGCGCGATCTGTACCTCTGCAGGGTCCTTGCACCTGTGACGGGGAGCCCGAGTAACGGGGATGTCAGCGTTGCCGAGGCCGGTCACCCCGTCCGCGTCGGCCGGCCAAGCCGCGTCGGCCGGCTCCTCGGCCTCCGGCCGGTCCACTCCCGCAGGTTGGCCGATGTCCGGGCGTGAGCCACTCGATGCGCTCGTGGCTGGGACCGGGGCCGGCGCCGGGAGTGGCCAGGCGGTTCCCGCCGTCGGGGCAAGGCGCGCAGAGCCGTACGGGGAACCGGGTGAACGCTCGGTCGCCAGCTGCCCGGAGGTCGTCAGGTGTGGGTCAGCCGTGGCTCGGGACGGGCGGTGACGACCAGGTTCGCCGTGTAAGTGCGGTTGCCGGGGTCCCAGTCGGCGCATGTGATCAGCGTCAGGACGGGGAGAGCGGCAGGCGAGTAGACGGAAGCCGAGGGGAAGCCGTCCCGTTCGTAGACGTCGAGTGCGGTGACGGTGAAGCGGGCGACGGACTTGTCACGGCGGTGGACGGTGATGCGGTCGCCCTGACGGAGGGCCCCCAGGGCATAGAAGGCCGCCGGTCCGCTGGTCGTGTCCACGTGCCCGACGAGCAGGGCGTTGCCTCGCTGGCCCGGAGTGACGGACGCGGAGTACCAGCCGGCGTGATCGCCCTCGCCGGGAAGCGCGATGCTGCCGTCCTCGGCGGTGCCGACCGTGTCCACGGCTGCGTCGAGCCCGACTGCTCGCGCGGTGATCCGCACGGGCGGGGACGGGCCGAGCACCGGCAGGTCCTGGTCCGCGTCAGGCCGGGCGGGGGTGTCGTGGGTTCGGGCCGCCGCGGGCGGCTCCGGCGGGGGCCGGCGGGGCTCCGGGGGGTGCGTGAAGGCTGCTACGGCCAGGAGGGTGATCCCGGCGGCGGCGCAGGCGGTGGCCGCCGCGGTGCACAGACCGCGACGGCCACCGAGTCGGCGGGATGCCATGGCCGAGCCGCTCAGTTCTGGCGGCCCGCGCGACGGCGCAGGAGGAAGGCTCCGCCCGCCACAGCGAGGAGAGCGGTTCCGCCTGCGGCGGCGGTGGCCGCCGTGAGCGGTGTGTCCGACGCGGCGAGCTGGGTGCCGCCCTGGCCGCCGTGGACGGGTCCGTCGGCGGACTTCTTCAGCTGCCCGCACAGCGCCGGGTTGGTGGCCTCGGCGGGCAGCTTGGGGTCGAGGTCGCTGGGGCCGAGGTTGTCGTCGTACTTGCCGTTCTTGTTGTAGTCGATGCCGTGGACGACGACGACACCGGTGCCCTCGCGCAGACTCTTGGCGGCTTCGTCGCTGAGCTTGATGGTCCGCTCGTAGTGGTAGCCGGATCCGACCGGGAACCGGTCCACGGCCAGACCCGACCCCGGACCGGTGTCACCCTTCGTGGTCAGCGACGTGCCGATGCCGCCGTAGAAGGGCACCCCGTCGGTGGTGTTGAGGAACCGCTTGCCGTTGCGGACCTTGGCCGCCGACTCCGGAGGGCAGACGCCCTTCGCCGCGATGTGGAAGTGCTGTGCGTGCGGAGCATCGGCCAGCAGGCCGCTGACCTTCATCTTCACGTGCGCCTCGTTGCCCTTGAGGTGGACCTGGGCGGTTCCGTGGCCGGTCACCTTGTTGACCTTGAACGGATCCAGCTGGGCGTGCAGCGTGATCGCGTGGTCGCGGTCGTGCTTCTGGTGCGCGTCGTCCGCGAGCGCGGGTGAGGCCAGTGCCACGGCGGGGGCGAGGACCGTCAGCGCCGTGAGAACACGGACAGTGGACTTCGACATACAGCTCTCTCCTCGGAGTTCGATGCTGGGCGGGCACGAGGGAGCGCCGTGTGCGCAGGAGCCCGCCGCCACAGAACCGACCTTCCGTCGTTCCTGGCGCACCGGCCACGGCAACGGCGCACGCCGACAGCCCGGAGCGGACCGCGGCTACGGCCGGGAGCGGCCTGTCCGGCGGGGTGCAGGCGGCGCAGCCGGTAGCAGAGAGTGACGAAACGTCTACTCGAACGGCCGCACCCGTTGGGGGAGCCGGATCCGGGGCGAGGTGCGGCGTGCCCCCAGCGCCCGGTCCGGACGCTTCGGACGTGGCTTCGCGGCGCGATCCCGTCGAGCAGGTCCGTGGTTCGCGCACCTCTCGCGAAGCTCACCGCTCACCGCCTTCCCTCGTCACGATCCGGTCTCGGCCACGGAAGGGGGTCTTGCTTTCGGCCATGTAATCGATTCCAATCATGCGTGTAATCGATTCCACGGCGTCGTGAACCGGTCCACCACCGTTCCGCCTCCAGGTTTCGAGGCGTACGGAAACCACAAGGAGGTGGTCCGGGCATGGCGAGCATCAAAGACGTCGCGGCCGAGGCGGGGGTGTCCGTCGCCACGGTCTCGCGCGTGCTGAACAGCCATCCGTCCGTCAGCGACGAGGCGCGCACCCGTGTCCTCGCTGCCGTCGAGGCGCTCGGCTACCGGCCCAACGCGGTGGCCCGCTCGCTGCGCACGGCCCAGACCCGCACCCTCGGTCTGGTCATCAGCGATGTGCTCAACCCGTACTTCACCGAGCTGGCCCGCTTCGTCGAGGAGGAGGCCCGCGCGCTCGGCTACAGCGTCATCATCGGCAACGCCGACGAGCGGCCCGAGCTCCAGGACCACCACATCCGCACGCTCATCGACCGCAGGATCGACGGGCTCCTCGTCTCGCCCGCCGACGGCGGCTCCCCGCTGATGCGGGACGTCGCCCTGGGCGGTACGCCGATGGTCTTCGTCGACCGCTGGATCCCCGGTATCGACGTGCCCGTCGTCCGGGCCGACGGTACGGGGGCGGTCAAGGACCTGGTCGCCCATCTGCACGGACTCGGCCACCGCAGGCTCGCCATCATCGCCGGGCCCGCCGCGACCACCACCGGCAACGAGCGTGTCGAGGCGTTCCGGGAGGCCATGCGGGGTCTGGGGCTCGCCCTGCCCGACGCCTACATCGGGCAGGGTGACTTCCAGGCCGCCAGCGGGCGCCGGGCCACCGAGCGGTTCCTGGCCCTGGCCGAGCCGCCCGAGGTCGTGTTCGCCGCCGACAACCTCATGGCCCTCGGCGCCCTCGACGCGATCCGGGCGCGGGGGCTGCGGGTGCCCGACGCCATCGCGCTCGCCGCCTTCGACGACATCCCGTGGTTCGTCCACACCGATCCGCCGATCACCGCCATCGCCCAGCCGACCGCCGACCTGGCACGGGCCGCCGTACGCGCGCTGGCCGACCTGATCGAAGGGCGGACCCCGCAGTCCGTCACCCTGCCCGCCCGCCTCGTCGTACGCCGCTCGTGCGGCGGGGCCGCAACGAACCAGAGGAGCGACCGGTGACCGCACCGGAGGAGCAACCGACCACCGCCCCCGACGAGTTGCTGCGCATCGAGGGTCTGCGCAAGACCTTCCCCGGCGTCGTGGCGCTCGACAACGTCGACTTCGACCTCCGCAGAGGCGAAGTGCACGTCCTGCTCGGTGAGAACGGCGCGGGCAAGAGCACGCTCATCAAGATGCTCTCCGGCGCCTACCGCCCCGACCACGGCCGCATCCTGGCCGACGGCCGCGAGGTCCGCATCGACGGTGCACAGGACGCCGAGCGGCTCGGGATCGCCACCATCTACCAGGAGTTCAACCTCGTCCCCGACCTGACGGTCGCCGAGAACATCTACCTCGGCCGCCAGCCGCGCCGCTTCGGGCTCGTCGACCACCGCCGGATGCGCCAGGACGCGGCGGAGCTGCTGCGCCGCGTCGGCGTCGACGTGCGCCCCGACGCCAAGGTCCGCGAACTGGGCATCGCCCGGCTCCAGATGGTGGAGATCGCCAAGGCGCTCAGCCTGGACGCCCGCGTCCTGATCATGGACGAGCCGACCGCCGTGCTCACCTCCGAAGAGGTCGACAAGCTCTTCGCGATCGTCCGCCGGCTCCGCGCGGACGGGGTCGGGATCGTCTTCATCACCCACCACCTGGACGAGATCGCCGCACTGGGCGACCGCGTCACCGTTCTGCGCGACGGCCGCAGCATCGACCAGGTTCCGGCCTCCACCCCCGAGGACGAACTCGTCCAGCTCATGGTCGGCCGCAGCATCGAGCAGCAGTACCCGCGCGAACGCCCGGACACGGGCGACGCGTTGCTGTCCGTGCGGGGGCTGACCCGTAACGGCGTCTTCCACGACGTCAGCTTCGACGTGCGCGCGGGCGAGGTCGTCGGCCTCGCCGGGCTCGTCGGCGCCGGGCGTACGGAGGTGGCGCGCGCGGTCTTCGGCGCGGACCCGTACGACGCCGGCACCGTCGACGTACGGGGCGAACGCCTCGCCCGGCACGACGTCCCCGCCGCCATGAGCGCCGGGATAGGCCTCGTACCGGAGGACCGCAAGGGCCAGGGGCTGGTGCTCGACGCCTCCGTGCAGGAGAACCTGGGCCTGGTCACCCTGCGCTCCGCCACGCGCTCCGGGATCGTCGACCTCAAGGGCCAGCGCACCGCCGCGGCCCGTATCGCCCAGCAGCTCGGCGTCCGCATGTCCGGCATCGGCCAGCACGTGCGCACGCTGTCCGGCGGCAACCAGCAGAAGGTCGTCATCGGCAAGTGGCTGCTGGCCGACACCCGAGTCCTCATCCTCGACGAGCCGACCCGGGGCATCGACGTCGGCGCCAAGGTCGAGATCTACCAGCTCATCAACGAACTGACCGCCTCCGGCCACGCCGTTCTGATGATCTCCAGCGATCTGCCCGAGGTGCTCGGCATGAGCGACCGCGTCCTCGTCATGGCCCAGGGCCGGCTCGCCGGGGAACTCCCCGCCGCGGAAGCCACCCAGGACGCGGTGATGGCCCTCGCCGTCTCCACCCCGCCGCCCCACGAACACCCCGCACCGAAGAACGCAGAGGAGGGCCCCCGTGGCCACTGAGACACTCAAGAGGGACACGGGCGCTGGGGGCGCCTCCGTGATACGCCGTGTCCTGCTCGACAACGGGGCGCTGAGCGCCCTGGTCGTTCTGGTGGTGGCGATGTCGCTGCTCTCCGGCGACTTCCTCACCACCCAGAACCTGTTGAACATCGGCGTCCAGGCGGCCGTCACCGCCATCCTCGCGTTCGGCGTCACCTTCGTGATCGTCGCGGCGGGCATCGACCTGTCCGTCGGCTCGGTGGCCGCTCTCTCCGCGACGGTCCTCGCCTGGTCGGCGACATCGGCGGGCGTGCCGGTGGTCCTGGCCGTGGTCCTCGCGATCGCCACCGGCATCGCCTGCGGCTTCGTGAACGGCGCCCTGATCTCGTACGGCAAACTCCCGCCGTTCATCGCGACGCTGGCCATGCTCTCGATCGCCCGCGGCCTCTCGCTCGTCATCTCGCAGGGCAGCCCGATCGCGTTCCCCGACTCCGTCTCACGGCTCGGTGACACGCTCGGCGGATGGCTTCCCGTTCCGGTCCTCGTGATGATCGCGATGGGCCTGGTCACCGCGCTGATCCTCGGCCGCACGTTCATCGGCCGCTCGATGTACGCGATCGGCGGCAACGAGGAGGCGGCCCGGCTCTCCGGTCTCCGCGTCAAGCGCCAGAAGATCGTCATCTACGCTCTGTCCGGCCTCTTCGCCGCCGTCGCGGGCATCGTCCTGGCCTCGCGCCTCGTCTCCGCCCAGCCGCAGGCCGCCCAGGGGTACGAACTCGACGCCATCGCCGCCGTCGTCATCGGCGGGGCGAGCCTGGCCGGCGGCGTCGGCAAGGCGTCCGGCACTCTCATCGGCGCGCTGATCCTCGCCGTCCTCCGCAACGGCCTCAACCTCCTCTCCGTGTCGGCGTTCTGGCAGCAGGTCGTCATCGGTGTCGTCATCGCGCTGGCCGTCTTGCTCGACACGCTGCGCCGGAAGGCCGGTTCGGGCGCGGCTCCCTCGGCGGGGACGGCGCCCGGCGCGCCGGGCGCCGGGCGCAGGGGAGCACTCAAGTTCGCCGGGGCGGCCCTCGCCGTGGCGCTCGTCGCCGGCGCCGTCTCCTACGTCAACTCCGGTTCGTCCGGCTCCACGAAGCGGATCGGCATGTCCCTCTCCACGCTCAACAACCCCTTCTTCGTGCAGATGAAGGAAGGCGCACAGGCGGAAGCGGAGAAGGCGGGCGTCGACCTCACCGTCACCGATGCCCAGAACGACGCCTCCCAGCAGGCCAACCAGCTCCAGAACTTCACCAGTTCGGGAGTATCCTCGATCATCGTCAACCCGGTGGACTCGGACGCCGTCGGGCCGGGCGTCCGCAGCGCCAACCAGGCGGACATTCCCGTGATCGCCGCCGACCGGGGCGTCAACAAGGCCGACACCGCGACCCTCGTCGCCTCCGACAACGTGGCGGGCGGCAAGCTCGCCGCCGACGCGCTGGCCGACAAGCTCGGCGGCAGGGGCAGCATCGTCATCCTCCAGGGCACGGCGGGCACCTCCGCCAGCCGCGAGCGCGGGGCCGGCTTCGCCGAAGGCCTCAAGGCGTACCCGGACATCAAGGTGGTCGCCAAGCAGCCCGCGGACTTCGACCGCACCAAGGGCCTCGACGTCATGACGAACCTGATCCAGTCGCACCCCGACGTCACGGGCGTCTTCGCCGAGAACGACGAGATGGCGCTCGGCGCGGTCAAGGCCCTCGGCGGCAAGGCCGGGAAGTCCGTCTCGGTCGTCGGATTCGACGGCACCCCGGACGGCCTGAAGGCGGTCGAGGCCGGCACGCTCTACGCGTCCGTCGCCCAACAGCCTGCCGAACTCGGGAAGATCGCGGTGCGGAACGCGGTCAAGGCCGCGCAGGACGAGAAGGTCGCGAGCACGGTGAAGGTGCCGGTGAAGGTGGTCACCCGGGAGAATGCCGCCGACTTCTCCTGAGCCGCGCTCACCGAATCCGTCCACCGGCTCCGACCGACGAAAGCAGGAAGCACCCCCATGCGCGACAACGCCCCCGACGACCGGTACGACCTGCTGGTCGTCGGGTCGGCCAACGCCGACCTGGTGATCGGCGTCGAGCGCCGCCCCGCCCCCGGCGAGACCGTCCTCGGTTCCGACCTGGCCGTCCACCCCGGCGGCAAGGGCGCCAACCAGGCCCTGGCAGCCGCCCGCCTCGGTGCGAGGACCGCTCTGCTCGCCCGGGTCGGCGACGACGACCACGGACGCCTCCTGCTGGAGACCCAGCGGGCGGCGGGCGTGCACACGGACGGCGTCCTGGTCGGCGGCGCCCCCACCGGCGTCGCTTTGATCACCGTCGACCCCTCGGGCGACAACAGCATCGTGGTCTCCCCGGGAGCCAACGGCCGTCTCACGCCCGAGGACGTCCGGGCGGCGGCCCCGCTGCTGGCCGCCGCCCGGGTGGTCTCCGTACAGCTGGAGATCCCCCTGGACACGGTGGCCGAGACGGTACGCGGCCGGGGGCCGGACACCCGGCTCGTCCTCAACCCGTCGCCGCCCGCCCCGCTCTCCGAGGAGGTGCTCGCCGCGTGCGATCCGCTGGTGGTCAACGAGCACGAGGCGCGGTACATCCTGGGCGGGGACGCGGGGGAGGGGCCGCACGACTGGGCCCCGGCTCTCCTCGCGCTGGGCCCGCGCTCGGTCGTCGTCACCCTGGGCGCCGCCGGGGCCCTGGTCGCGGACGGCCGTACGGGCTCCCTGGACCACCTCGTCAGCCCGAAGGTCGAGGCCGTCGACACGACCGGCGCCGGGGACGCGTTCACGGCGGCCCTCGCCTGGCGCCTCGGCCGCGGCGACGACCTGCGGGAGGCGGCGGCCTTCGCGGTCAGGGTGGGCGCGGCGGCGGTCACCGCCCGCGGGGCGCAGGAGTCGTTCCCGACGCTGGAGGAGGTCGACGCGCTGTGAAGAAGTCGGGCATCCTCAACCGCCACCTGGCGGGCGCGATCGCCGAACTCGGCCACGGCGACACCGTCCTGGTCTGCGACGCCGGCCTGCCGATCCCGCCCGGCCCCCGCGTCGTCGACCTGGCCTTCCGCGCCGGGACCCCGTCGTTCGCCGAGGTGCTGGACGGCCTGCTCGACGAACTGGTCGTCGAGGGCGCGACGGCCGCCGAGGAGATCCGCGACGCCAACCCGGCGGCCGCGGCGCTCCTGGACACCCACTTCCCCTGGCTGGAGTCGGTCCCGCACGACGACCTCAAGGCGCTCACGGCGACGACCCGCCTGGTGGTCCGCACGGGCGAGGCGCGGCCGTACGCGAACGTGCTGCTGCGGTGCGGGGTGTTCTTCTGACACCCGGTACGGGCAGTCGCTCCGGGCGGTGGGCGGGCCCGGCGCAACCGCCCGTCCTGCCACCGGTGTTGGGTGCTCGGATCTCGGTGCTCGTGGTGCGGTGTGCGGGGCCGGCGCCCGCACACCGCACCACGCCGAAGAAGAGCCTGACGGATAGGGGCGATCCGTGGCTGTGCTCCCCGCGATGACTCACTCCACGAACAGATTGGGTGCCCCGTCCGCGCAAGGTGAGTGCTGATGCTCCCTTCGACCGCGAACCGGGATTCCCACCCGTCCGACCTCCGTCTCCCCTCCTTCTGGCCGCGCGTACGCGAGTTCGCCGTGCCGCCCGTGATGATCGCGACGGCGACCGCCCGCCGCGAGGCCGGGGACTGGGCAGGAGCGTGCGCCGCGGCAGGCGTCGGCGTCGATCTCCAACTACGGCCCGTGGCAGGCAGCCACGGCCGGGCCCTCGCCGCCCGCATCCGGGCGGACCTGCGCCACCTGGCCCCCGACCTGCTGCGCTGGCACATGCCGAGAATTGCCCCGCACGGGCTGCTGCGCCCGGGGCTGACCATCCTCCTGGCCCGCTACGACCCACCGGAGCGCGACCGGGCGAGGCCCCTGTACCTGGTCGTCCGGACCCCGCCCGCCTGGGCGGACGCCGGGCAGCGCATCAGCCTCGCGCTGTGGGACGGGCCGCACAGCGGACCCACCGCCCGCCGTCACCTGACTGATGCACCCCGCGCGAAGCGGCCGACGTCGTCCTCGCCTTCACGTCGGGGCTCTTCCCCGCCGCTGGAGGGGTGGTCACCGGGAAGTGACGCTCCCCACCAGCTCCGCCAGAGCCCCCGCCAGCATCTCCAGGCCCGGTCCCGCAGGCCCGCCCGGCTCGGTCATGTACGTGTCGCGGCGGATCTCGATCATCAGCGCGGTGACCCGGCGGTCCGACCCGTAGTGCCGGAGAGGGACGTACGTACCGGCGAACGGGGTGTCGTGCCCGATGCCGCCACGGCCGAAACGGTCGCCGAACGCCGCCCTGGCCGCCGCGAGGAGGCCCGGCGGGGTGTGGAACGGGTCGGTGCCCAGGCAGACGGGCTGGCGAGGGCCGGTGCCGTGCAGCTCGTAGGGGAGCGGCGCGGTCGGGTACGAGTGGACGTCGATGACCACCGCCCGGCCGGCGGCGGCGATGCGTGCCTCGACCGCCTCGGTCATGGCGTCCGCGTACGGGTGGAAGTACGCCTCCAGCAGGGGAGAGGGGTCGTCCCCCGGCGGGCGGAGCTGTTCGCGGTGGGTGGTGCGGGTGTAGACCGCGCCCATGCCGACGGCGAGCATCTCCTCCCGCTCGTCCGGGAAGCGTTCGGGGTCGACGACGAGCCGGGACAGGTTGTTGACGAAGCGCCAGGGGGCGACCGGGGCGAGCGCCGCCGCGGCCGCGGCCAGTTCGGCGGTGTGGGCGTCGGTGATGTGGTCGAGCTCGCGCTCCAGGGCGGGGTCGTCCAACGTGATCCCCTGACGCACGTGGTGGGGGACGCGGCGGGATCCGTGCGGTACGTGGAGGAGGACCGGGGAGCCGGCGGCCCCGGGGATGAGGGTGAAGGGCTGCTGGAGGTCGCTCACGGGTACTCCTTCGGGTTCGTACTCCCGGCACCAGCATCCCGGACCGCCCCCGGCGGGGGCCGGGCGACCCCGCCTGTCCTGCCGGATCCTCGGCAGGACAGCCCCCGGGCGCGTGCCGTCAGGGGTCCCGGCCGGGCGCGACCGGGCCCGGGAACGGCGCTGTCCCCTCGGCCCGGGGGCCGGAGGGGACAGCGAGGCCAGGGTGCGACTACTGGCCGGAGCCGATCACCGGGTAGTGGTCGGAGAGGTTCGTGTACGTGTACTTCTTGCCCCAGCTGGACACCGTCCAGGGGGCGCTCTGCTCCTTGACCACGTCGTTCTTCCAGCCCGACGGCTTGGCGTGACCCGTGCGGTGCAGCACGTGGTCCAGGTCCTCGCGCGGGTCGTCGGGGTAGCGCTCGGACGCTATAGAGTTGTCGCGGGTGTCGAAGGAGTACGGGTGGCCCGTCCGGGAGTCCGGGGTGCTCAGGCCGGCGTCGGAGAGGAACGACGCGTACTCCGCCGAGTGTCCGTCGACGTTGAAGTCGCCCGCCACGACGACCTGTTCGGAGGCCGGGATGTTCTTCGCGTCGAGGAATGCGTCCATCTGCTTGAACTGCCGGCTGCGCATCTGCGCGGCCTCGCCCGCCGAGCAGCCGGGGTCGGTCGACTGGGCGTGGGTGCCGACGACGTGGACCCGGGCGCCGTTGACGTTCAGGACCGCGTAGGCGAAGCCCTTGTTCGAGAACCAGTCGGCCCCGCACGCGTTCTTGAAGACGAACTGCTCCTTGCGGACGATCGGCCACTTGCTGAGGATGGTGACGCCGCCGTCCTCCGGCGTGGTCGCCGAGTAGGAGCCGCCCGTCGCGTCCCAGCCGCTCTTGCTCCGGCCGACCACCGGGGTCTGGTACGGGTACTGGGCGGAGGCGTTGCGCTGCAACGCCTCGGAGGCGCCGTTGTCGAAGGCCTCCTGGATCACCACGACGTCGTTGCCCTGGAAGAACGACGTCTTCGGGATCTCGGCCGCCCGGTGGTCCTGGCCCCAGTTGGGGTAGAGCGTCTTGCTGAAGAGGAAAGCGTTGTACGAGAGCACCCGCAGCGACGGGGTCTCGGCAGCCGCCGCCTGGGGAGCGTTCGCGGCGAGGGTGACGGCGGCGAGCGCGGCGGACAGGGTGACGCCGGTGAGGCGGCGGAGCGCGGTGTTCGGCACGAGGTCTCCTGGGTCGAGTGGGGGGCTTACCGGGCGCCCCCCATCCAAGCAGCGCCAGTTACCCACGGGTAGACACCGGGTGGCACGAGTCTGTCCGATCGGCTGCCATCCGGATCCCGGCCGGTGACGCCGCCCCGGTACGCCGCCGCGAGCACGTACGTTTCCCGCCGCGTCGGCCCTCAGACGAGGACGCCGTACACGATCAGGTTGTCCACCGGGTGGCCTTCCGCGTCGAACTCCCCGTCGCAGGTGATGAGCCGCAGTGTGCTGTCCTTCGTCGGGCCGTAGACCTTCCCGGTGGGGAACGCCTGCTTGCTGACCGCTTCCTTCCCCGTGACCGTGAAGCGCAGGGTCTTCCCCGCCCCGTCGCGGACCAGTACGTCGGCGCCCCTGCGGATGTTCCTGAGGTCGTGGAAGACGGCCCGGCCGAAGCGGGTGTCGTTGTGGCCGATCAGTACCGCCGGGCCCGGTGCGCCGGGTGCGGACCCGCCGCGGTACCAGCCCGCCGTCATGCCCTTCTCCGCCGGCGGGACCTCGACCGTGCCGTCCGCGTTGAGTCCCAGCTCCATCAGGGTGCTCCGTACGCCGATCGACGGGATGGCGACCTCCGTGGGAGCCGGCCGCTCCGCCCCTCCGGTCCGGGGCGGCGCGTCCGGTCCGGGGCCCGCCTCGTCCCGCGCCGATGCGGAGGGGGCGGTGGCGCTGACCGCCGAGGGCTCGGCGGACGAGCAGCCGGCCAGGGCGAAGCAGAACGCGACGCTGGTCAGCAGGGCGGCGGCCCGCGGGAAACGGCGGGGCGGACGGGGCGACGGCACAGAAGACTCCGGGATCGGGGCGGGAGGGGGCGGCTCGCGGCGGGGAGCGGTGTGGCGCCGTCCCGTGCCGGGGCGGCGCCACAGTCGGTGTACGGGTCAGCCGTTGTGGCCGGTGACCGAACGGCGGCGCAGCACGAGCGTGCCCGCGCCCGCGAGCAGGACGGCTCCCGCCGCCGAACCGGCGAGCAGCGCGGTGCCGTTGCCCGCGCCGGCGACCGGGCGTTCACCGGCGGCGACGCCGCCGCGCGGGATCACCGCGGGGGCGGCCTGTGAGGGCGGCCTGCCCCGCCGCGGGTGCCGGGCGGTCGCCCGCCGCCACACCGCCGCGGGGTCACCGAGCGGGCGGCGTCCTCCGGGGTCTTCGCGGCGGGCTCGCTCCGCTCCGGCGACGGTGTGGCCTCGACGGGCGCCGACGGCTTCGGGGAGGCGTCGGCGAAGGCGGCGGCGGACGGGACCAGCACCGCGCCGGCCGCGACAGCGGCGAGGACGGCGGCGCGCAGGGTGGTGCGCGAGGGGACAGCGGTCATGCGGATGGCTCCATTCCATACTCGGCCCCGCGACAGTCCCGGATGCGGGTGCGCACCGGGGACGGGGCATGCCGCCAGGCTGGCGCGTGGATATGAAGAAGCTGTCAGAACGCTGTGGTCATCCCATCAGGGGCCGGACGGCGGCGGCTTCGCGCCGGGCAGCCGGAGGACGAACGTCGACCCCTCGCCCTCGGTGCTCGTCGCCTCCGCCGTGCCGCCGTGCGCCTCGACCAGCTTGCGGACGATGGCCAGCCCCAGGCCGCTGCCGCCCGTTCGGCGGCTGCGGGACTTCTCGGCGCGCCAGAACCGGTCGAAGACATGGGCGAGATCGTCCGCGGGGATACCCGATCCGGTGTCCGCCACCTCGATCACCACCGAAGCGTCGCCGGGCTCGGAGACGTACGGCCTGAAGGCACCGGGCCCGGAGCCGCCCGGCCCGGAGCCGCCCGGCTCTGAGGCGCCGGACTCGGAGACGCCCGGCCCCGAGGCGCCCGGCCCGGGGGTGCTCTGCGCCGACCCGCCCTGCCCGGAGGGGCCCGACTGCGAGGCGTCGTCCTGCCCGGAGCGGTCCGGCTCCGGGGTGCCCGGCCCGGACACGTACGCGTGCAGCGTCACCCGCCCGCCCCGCGGTGTGTGCCGTACGGCGTTGGACACCAGGTTCCCCACCGCCTGCCGCAGCCGCACCGGGTCCGCGCTCAGGGCCGGACCGGGGCCGGCCGCGCTCGGGGCGGTCGCCGTGACGGTGAGCGTCACACCCGCGTTCTCCGCCCGCGCCTGGTGCGCGGCGGCGACCTGGCCCAGCAGCTCCCGGACGTCGACGGGCTCCGGATGCAGGCGCAGGGCCCCGGCGTCGGCCGCCGCCAGGTCCTGGAGGTCGTCGATGATGTGCTGGAGCAGCACGGCCTCCTCCAGCAGCGAGGAGACGAACGCCGGGTCGGGGTCGGCGAGTCCGTCCTGGGCGGCCTCCAGCCAGCCCCGGATGTTGCTCAGCGGGGTGCGCAGCTCATGGGCGACATCGCTCACCATCGCCTTGCGCTGCTCCTCCAGCCGCGCCCGATGGGCCGACATGTCGTTGAACGCCGCGGCCAGCCGCCCGACCTCGTCGTCCCCCGACACGGGCACCGACGCCGGCTGCTCCCCGTCCCGCATCCGCTGCGCGGCTCCGGTCAGCGCGTGCAGCGGGCGTACCAGGCGGGCTCCCGCGAACACCGACGCGCCAACTGTGAGCGCCAGCACGAGCGCCGCGGCTCCCACGATCCTGGCGGTGTTCGCGGGGGACAGCTCGAAGCCGGGCAGCGTCGCGCCGCCCTCGTCACCGATGAAGAGGAGGGCGGGGGAGGCGACGTACGAACTGAGCTGCTCGCTCCGGGCCGAGCCCACACAGGACGCGATGGCCCGGTCGTCCTCCCCGGTCCGCTCCGGCACCTCGACCGGCGGGGCTGCCTGCTCCGCCTGGGCGTCGCGCGGCGCGGGCACCGGCCGCGGCGCGACCGCCCCGGGCTCGCCCGGCACGGCCACCGGGACCGGGTCGCCCCAGGACAGATCGCTGTTCAGCCGTACGCCCTCGCGGCCCTGGCGCTCCAGGCAGGCGTCCGCCAGCCCGGTCAGAGCGTCGAGCGCCTTGCGTTCCGAGGGGGTGGGCTCGTCCAGGGCCGCGAGATCGCAGCGGGTGCCGAGCGCGCGTTCGGGGTCGTTGCCCACGATCTGCACCCGGGGACGGCCGCTCGCGCCGACCACCACGTCCGCGGCGATCCCCGCCCGGCTCAGGCACGCCACCTTGTCGTCCGCCGCCCGCCGCAACGCCCGGCTGTCGGCCGCCGAGAGCCGGAAGGGACCCACCGCCCGCGGGTCGATCCGGTCGGCGCCCGTCCCCTGCCCGTCCGCGCCGCGCGCCGCCAGGACGGTGTCCACGGACAACGGGTCGACCACGGCCGACGCCTGCGGCGGCAGTGCCGGGGAGGTCTTCCCCGTGGCCGAGTCCGCGAGCGGCCGCCTGCCCTGCGTGGTCAGGGCGACCCTGCGGCCCGACTCCCGCGCCAGCTTCCGGACCGTCGCGCCGACCCCGTCCCAGCTCGGGTTGCGGGCGGCGTACTCCAGCAGGGTGTCGTAGATCCTGGCGTCCGCGGCGAGGTTGCGGCCCTGCTCCTGCCTGATCGCGCCCGAGGTGGTCTGTACGGCGATCCAGGCGGTGGCCGCCACCGAACACGCGGCCACCAGCGCCGAGACCGCGAGCAGCCGGCCCAGCAGGCTCCGCCGCAGCGGCAGCCGCGCCCGGTCCGGCCGGCGGAGCGGCGGTCCCGTCCGGACCGGCTCGCGCGGCGGCCGCCGCGCCCCGTCCGGCCTCTGCCGTCGGCCGCCGTGCCCGCGTGCCCTACGCACGCCGGGCCGCGGCCTTCGCGGGGTCGGTGAGCTTGTAGCCGACGCCGAAGACGGTGAGCAGCCGTTCCGGCCGCCGAGGGGCCCGCTCGATCTTCTTGCGCAGGTTCATGACGTGGACGTCGACGGTCCGGGCACTGATGTAGCGGTCGAACCCGTGGAGTTCCTCCAGGAGCCGCTGCCGGCTGAACACCCGGTCCGGTCCGGCCGCCAGGGCCGCCAGGATCCGGAACTCGCCCGGGGTGCACTCCACCGTCCGGCCGCCCACCGACACCTCGTGCCGTTCCGGGTCGACCACCAGGGAGCCGACGCGCAGCACCGGATCCCCGGCCACCGGCTCCGGGCCGCCGGGCCGCCGGGTGCGCCGCAGCAGGGTGCGGACCCGGGCCATCAGCTCGCGCGGGCTGTAGGGCTTGGTCATGTAGTCGTCGGCGCCGAGGTCGAGACCCAGCAGGAGATCGTCCTCGGTCGACCGCGCGGTCAGCATGAGCACGGGCAGCCCGCGGTTCTCGGACCGCAGCACCCGCACCACGTCCAGCCCGTCGGCCCGCGGCATCATCACATCGAGGACGAGCAGGTCGGGTTCCCGGTGCCGGACGGCGTCGAGCACGGCGAGGCCGTCGCCCACGACCCGTACCGCGTGTCCTTCCCGTTCCAGATAGCGCCGTACGAGCTCGGCCTGCTTCTCGTCGTCCTCCGCGACCATGACGTCTGCGCACACGCCCCCGATCGTAGAGCGGCGCGACTACAGTGCGAGGCCGGGGCGGGTTCCGGTCCACGGAAGCCGGGAAGGGAACCGGAGTGTCCACCCGCGCGAAGGGCGGCCGCACCGGCGGAAGGAGACGGGTTGAGCAGCCTCGGTACCGACGGCGGCGGAACGGCGCGGAACGCGGCGTACAACACGGTGTCCGGGGACGCCGTCATCGTCGGGCCCGTCCTGATGGCGCAGCACATCGAGGGCATCCGGTTGCCCGCGCCCCCGCCGGACGTCCCGCCGCGCCAGGGGCCCCTGCCCAGCCGGGTGTTCGTCAACCGGACACAGGAGCTGGCCGATCTGCGGGACGCGGCGCTGTCCCTGGCCGCCGGACCGGAGCCGGGTGTCGTGCTGGTGGTCGGGGTGGGCGGGGTCGGCAAGACGCAGCTCGTCGCCCAGGCCGTCCGGCGTGAGCTGCACCGGTCCTTTCCCGACGGCCGGCTCCACGTCGACCTGGCGGACCACCGCCGGGACGGAGCGGTCGACCTCGCCGCGGTGCTCGGGGAGTTCCTGCGCGCGCTGCGGGTCCACCAGGACTACCTGCCCGGCGGACTCGCGGAACGGACGGCGCTCTTCCGTAGCGTCGCCGCCAGGCTGCACCTTCTGGTGACGGTGGACGACGTCCAGCACGCCCCGGAGGTGAGGGCCCTCATGCCGCCGCGGGGGCTGCTCGTGGCGACCGGGCGCCGGGTCCTGCCGTCGCTGCTGATGGACGGGGCCGTACTCATCGACGTCGCCCCGCTGGACGAGGCGGCGGGGACGGAGCTCGTACGCCGTTGGCATGCCGGCGCGGACGAGGGGACGGCCGCCGATGTCGTACGGCTGTGCGCAGGGCACCCGTTGGCGCTGCGGGCGGCGCTGGAGTGGCTGGCGGCCCGGCCGCAGCTGACCCTCGACGACGTGGTGCGTGATCTGACGGCCGGGCGGTACGGAGCGGGCGAGGACGGCCTGCCGGGAGCGATGGCGGTGGCCGTGGGCGCGGGCGGAGGGACGGAGGAGGAGGGCGTGGGCGAGGCCGTCGACGCGGTGCTGGACTCGGTGGTGGCGGGGGTGGCCGCTCACACCCGCCACCTCTACGACCTCCTGGGCGTCCTGCCCGGTACGACGGCCACGGCCGATCTGCTGACGGCCGTCGGCGCCACCCGGGTCGACGAGGGCCTCGGCGAGCTCCTCTCCTGCCGGCTCGCGGTGCTGGTGGAGTCGTCGGACCGGCCGCGCCGCTACCGCCTGCACGACGTGGTGCGGGCCCATGCCCGGCTGCGCGCACGGATGTTGCCCGAGGAGCGGCGCCGGTCCGTTCTGCGGCGCGTCGTGGACTTCTACGCCGACGCGGCGGCCCACGGGGATCAGCTGGTGCTGGGTGACCGGTTCCGGATCCAGCCGCCGCCGGACCGTACGCTCGGTGAACTCGCCTTCCGGGAAGCCCTGTTCACCGGCCGGGCCGAGGCCCTGGAGTGGCTCGACGCGGAACGCCCCAACCTCCGGGCGGCCGTCCGGGTCGCCGCCGACGAAGGCCGGCACGAGGAGGTGTGGCGGCTCTGCGAGTCGCTGTGGGCGCTCTACCACAGCCGTAAACACCTCGCGGACTGTATCGAGTCGGGCCTTCTCGGCATCGAGGCGGCCCAGCACCAGGCGCGTCCGGACGTCGAGATCCGGATGCGGAACCAGGTCGCGCGGGCCGCCTACGAGCTGGGCGACCTCGACCGTGCGGAGTCCCAGCTCGACGCCGCGGCCGTCCTGTTGGGTCCGGCCGTCGACCCGCGGCTGAGCGGGGTCGTCCAGGAGAGCCGCGGGCTCATCGCCCTGGCGCGCGGCCGGGCGGAGGAGTCGCCCGGAGCGGCGCGCCGGCGGGCCGAGGAGGCACGGCAGCTCTTCGAACGCGCGCTGGCGGCCAACCGCGCCGTCCCCGACCCGCACGGCATCGTCGTGCAGAGCTACAACGTCGCCCAGGCGCTGGTGGCGGGGGAGCGGTGGGCCGACGCCCTCGATGTGCTGGACGAGGCGGCCGAGACCGCCCGCACCGCCGGCGACGCACCGATGCTGCCCCGGATCGACCTCGTACGGGCCCACGCCTTCGCCGGGTCCGGCTCGCTGGACCGGGCGGTCGCCGCGGCGGGCACGGCGGCCGACGCGGCGGCCGGGCTCAAACAGTTCGCCAAGCTCGACCAGGCGCTCGACCTGCTCACCGCACTGGCCGACCGGGCCGAGGACCGGCCGCTGCGGGACGCCTGCGAGGAGAAGCTCAGCGCGTTGCGGCGTTCCATGGGGCTCAGGCCGCCGGCCGCGCCGACGGCCTGAGCCTGCGGGCCTCCTTCTCCCCGTCCCCCCACCTCCCCCGGAGCCACGCGTTGTCCTCGGTGCCGTCGCTGCTCAGCCGTACGTCCGCCCGGTTCAGGGGCCGCCGCGCGGCCCGGCCCGGCCGCGACCGGTGGAACACCTGGGACCCGCCGAAGGCAGAGGTGCTCGGGGTGGCCCGGACCCTCACGTCCGCCACCCGGGTGGTGGACGTGATGCACCTGCTGCGGTCCGAGGACGGCATCGAGAAGTACTACACGGTCAATCCGGGATCGGCGTTCGCCGATGGACTGGACGCCTACCTGTCCGGTCTCGGTGTCCATGTGCTGAGCTGGGAGGAGGCGATCCGGCGTCCCTTCGATCTGGCCGTGAGCTGCTCGGTGCATCCGACGATGCGCCGGCTCGACGCCCCGCTGATGGTGCTGCCGCACGGGGCCGGGTACAACCGCCTGGTCACCGAGTCGACGGGCGACGCCCTCGCCCCCGCCGGGCTGTCGCGGCGGGAGCTGATGTGGCGGGGAAAGGTCGTCCCGAAGGCGATCGGTGTCTCCCACCGGGAGCAGATCGACCGACTGGCCGAGATCTGCCCCGAGGCGGTGCCGTACGCCCTGGCCGTCGGCGACTGGTGCTTCCAGCGCATCACCGCGAGCCTGTCCCGGCGGGACCGGTACCGCTCCCGGCTCGGCGCGGTCGACGGGCGGCGGCTGGTCGTCGTCCACTCCACCTGGAGCGAGCACTCGCTGCTCGGGCGCCATCCGGACCTGCCGCTGCGGCTGGTCACCGCGCTGCCCGCCGACGAGTTCGCGGTCGCGGCCGTCTTCCACCCCAACGTGTGGGCCCGGCACACCCCTGCCGGCGTCCTGGAGCGGCTCGGGGCCGCGATGGACGCCGGCCTCATGATCATCCCGCCGCAGGAGGGGTGGCGGGCCGCGGTGGTCGCCAGTGACTGGGTGGTCGGCGACCACGGCAGTACGTCGTTCTACTCGGCCGCCGCGGACCGCGTCACGCTGCTCGCGGCCACCGGTCTCGACGAGCTGGACCCGCTCTCTCCCGCCGCCGCGTTCGCCCGGGGCGCGCCGCGTCTGGACGCCGAGGGGGATCTCCTCGCGCAACTGCTGGACGTGGCGGCCCGGCACGACCCGGCGGCGCTGCGGCCCGTGGTCGACGGGCAGCTCGCGTCCGTCGACACCTCCGGTGAGGTGACGCGGGCCCGCATGTACGCGTTCCTCGCCGAGCGCGGGGTCCGGGTGCCCGAGGACGCGCCGCGGCCCCTTCCCGTACCGCTGCCCGAACCGGTGCGGCGGGCGCGGGCCACGGCGTACGACGTGACGGGGAGCCATGTGCGGGGCACCGTACGGATCCGGCGCAGGCCGCTCGTCGCGGGGCATCACACCGAGGCCCGCGGCTTCTACGCCGTCACCACCGAGGAGAACCACCCCCACTGGCCCGACGCCGCGGAAGTGCTGGCCCGTACCGTCACGGACGCGGAGGTGGCCGCGCTCGACTGGATCGCCCACGCGGCTCAGCGCCACGAGAACCTCAACGTCCTGGTCGCCCGGCTGGACGCGTCCCGCTGCCTCGTCCGGGTGCGCGGCGGGCGGCAGTGGGAGGCGCGCACCGAACGCGCCTGGGGGTCCGGGCGGCCCGCACTCGACCCGGTGCTCCTGGGGTCGGCCGTCAACCTGTGGCTGACCGATCCGGAGCGGTCGAAGGACCTGACCGGCGGCCTGACCCTCCGAACGGGGGAGTGGAGCGTCCAGGTGGCCTTCACCCCGCCGCCGACCTTGTGATCAAAGGTGCGCAGATGTCGTAGGAGAAACGCCGGAAGGCGATCCCGCGTCCTCCGGTCTTCGGGCGGAAATGAGCGCGAACAGGGCCCAAGGGTTCACTGAACGTCCTTATAGTGGTGCCGCGTTGATCGTATGGTCGCAACGCGTGAAGTCGCCGCCACTGGAGTCCGTACGATGACGAACCCGTCCTCCGCCACGCCCGCGTCCCCGACCGGCACCGGCGGCTGTCCCCGCGGCGCCGCTGAAGGCGCCGTCGCGCTCGGTGGCCCCGGCTTCGACACGGAACCCCAGGAGCTCTACCGCGCCATGCGGCGCGAGCACGGTCCCGTCGTCCCGGTCGAGCTGCCCGGCGGCTTTCCCGCCTGGCTGGTGATCGGCTACCGGGAACTCCACCAGGTCACCAGCGACGGGGAGTTGTACCCCCGTGACGTCTCCCTGTGGAACCAGTGGGGCAGCATCCCCGCCGACTGGCCGCTGCTGCCCATGGTGGGGACCCCGATGCCGTCCATCTACTTCACCGCCGGGGCCGAGCACCGCCGGCACGTCGACATGGTCGTCCCCGCCCTCGAAGGGGCGGACCCCTTCGAGATCCGGCAGCACTGCGAGCAGTTGGCCGACCGGCTCATCGACGCCGTGTGCACCCGGGGAACCGCCGACCTGGTCTCCGAGTACGCCGAACCGCTGCCCGTCCTCGTGCTCGCCCGGCTCGTCGGCTTCCCCGACGACGAGGGGGCCGACATCGCGCGGGTGCTCAAGGACCTCGCCGACGGCGGGCCCGACGCGCAGAAGGCGCATCTGCGTTTCGGCGAGCACATGCAGCGCCTCGTCGCCGACAAGCGGGCCCGCCCCGGCGACGACGTGACCTCGCGGATGCTGGCCCATCCGGGACCGTTCACCGACGAGGAGTACGCCCTCGACCTGATGGCCGTCACGGCCGCAGGGCACCTCACCACCGCCGACTGGATCAGCAACTCCACCCGGCTGATGCTCACCGAGGACCAGTTCGCCGACGCGCTCTCCGGCGGCCGGCACAGCGTCGCCGAGGCCATGAACGAGGTGCTCTGGGAGGACGGCCCCACGCAGATCCTGGCCGGCCGCTGGGCCGCGCGCGACACCCGGCTCGGCGGCCGGAGCATCGCCCGCGGCGACATGCTGCTGCTCGGCCTCGGCGCCGCCAACGCCGACCCGCACATCCGGCAGCAGGTCAGCGCCTCCGCCGTCCGCTCCGGGCAGGGCGGCAACAGTGCCCACCTGGCGTTCAGCCACGGCGAGTACCGCTGCCCCTTCCCCGCCCAGGAGATCGCCGAGATCATCGCCCGTACCGGGATCGAAGTGCTGCTGGACCGGCTGCCCGATCTCGAACTGGCCGTCCCCGCAACCGAGCTGGTCCGCAGGCCGTCCGCCTTCCTGCGCGGCACGACCGCGCTGCCCGTCCGCTTCACGCCCGTACGAACGACAGGAGACGCGTAGTGAACTGCCCGCACGCCGAAACCGACCGAGCCGGCCGGGACGCCGAGGTCATCACCATCGACCCCATGGTCCAGGACCTGGACGGCGAGACCCTGCGACTGCGCGACGCCGGGGTCCTCGCCCGGATCGACCTGCTCGGCGTCCCGGCCTGGGCGGTCACCCGGCACGCCGAGGCGCGCCAACTGCTCGTCGACCCGCGCCTGGTGAAGGACATCGACGCCTGGGGTGCGTGGCGGAGCGGAGCGGTGACACGTGCCTGGCCGCTGATCGGCATGATCGACGCCGGGCGTTCCATGTTCACCGTCGACGGTGCCGAACACCGGCGGCTGCGCACCAAGACGTCGCAGGCGCTGACTCCCCGGCGCCTGGAGGCGATCCGCCCGGACATCGAGAAGTTCACCGAAGAGCTGCTGGACGACCTCGACGCCGCCCAGGGCGAGGACGGGGTCGTCGACCTGAAGGCGGTCTTCGCCCAGCCGCTGCCGATGAAGGTCGTCGGCATGCTGATGGGCGTCGACGCGTCCCAGCACGCCATGCTCACCCGGCAGTACAAGGCGTTCTTCTCGATGCTCACCCCGCAGGACGAACGCCTCGCCCTGCTGGCGGAGCTGGACGTCTTCTACGCCAGCCTCGTACGGGAGAAGACCGCCCGGCCCACGGACGACCTCACCAGTGCGCTGATCCTGGCCGAGGAGGGCGGCGAACCGCTCACCGAGGAGGAGGTGGTGGGCAACCTCAAGGCCATGGTCGCCGCCGGGCACGAGACCACCATCGGACTCGTCCTCAACGCCGTGCGCGCCCTCCTCTCCCACCCGGGCCAGCTGCGCAAGGTGCTCGACGGGGAGATCGGCTGGGACGCCGTGATCGAGGAGACGCTGCGCTGGGACACCCCCACCACCCATCTGCTGATGCGGTTCGCCACCGAGGACATAGCCGTCGGCGACGGGGTGATCCGCACGGGGGAAGGCGTCGTCATCTCCTACCGGGCCATCGGCCGGGACACCGAGCAGCACGGCCCCGACGCCGACACCTTCGACATCACCCGGCCCACCCGTAACCGCCACATGACCTTCGGTCACGGCCCGCACATCTGCCCCGGCGCCGCTCTGTCGCGCGTCGAGGCGGGCATCGCGCTGCCCGCGCTGTTCGCCCGCTTCCCCGAACTCCGTCTCGCCGTCCCGGACGAGGAGATCACCAGGCTTCCCGTGATGACGCAGAACGACATGGCGGCCTTCCCCGTCCTCCTGGGCTGAGGGCGCGCCTGCCTCGTGCTCCTGGGCTGAGCGCGCCTGCCTCGTGCAGCCGGGCTGAGCGCGCCTGCCTCGTGCATCCGGGCTGAGGGTGTGCCCGCCTCGTCCATCCGGGCTGTCGGCGCGCCTGCCCAGTCCTTGTGGGCGAGCGCGTGCCTGTCTCGTGCTCCGCGCGGCCTCTCTCCCGTTCTCCCGTCCCCTGCGGCCCCGCCATCACCCGCCTGACCAGCACCGCAGCGCCCTGGGCGAAGCTCGGGAAACTCCCCGTAGAGAGTGCCGCGCGTGAGTCACATCACTCTGCGTGAAATTCTCGGCATACATTCCGCGCCACGGGGGAGGGGTCCAGGCTGCTGGTGCGCCGGACGTCGGCCCGCCATGCGCATGCCCTGGCCGAAACCGGAGGGGGCATTTCAGGCACGGAAGGCTAAACACGACATGCTGGAGCTCAGCACCATCCACATCGACGGCACCTGGCGGGCTGCCGTATCGGGCGAAACCCGCACGGTCCTCGACCCCGCCGACGCCACCGCCCTGGCCGTCGTGGCGGAGGGCGGCGTGGCGGACACCGACGCGGCGATCGCCGCCGCGCGGCGCGCCTTCGACGACGGCCCCTGGCCGCACCGGCCCGTCGCCGAGCGGGCCGGGCTGCTGCGCCGGGTCGCCGAGCTCCTCCAGCGGGACCGCGAGGAGATCGCGATCACCGAGAGCCGCGACACCGGCAAGACCCTGGAGGAGGGCCGGGTCGACGTCGACGACGTCACGAACGCCTTCCGCTACTTCGCCGACCTCGTGATGAACGAGAGCGGCGGCCGGGTCGTCGACGCCGGCGACCCCGAGGTCCACAGCATCGTCGTCCACGAGCCCGTCGGCGTCTGCGCCCTCATCGCGCCCTGGAACTACCCCCTCCTCCAGGCCAGCTGGAAGATCGCCCCGGCCCTCGCCGCGGGCAACACCTTCGTGCTCAAGCCCAGCGAGGTCACCCCGCTCTCCACCGTCCACCTGATCAAGCTGCTCGCCGAGGCCGGACTCCCCGACGGCGTCGCCAACCTCGTCACCGGCGCGGGCGACCCGGTGGGCGCCCGGCTCTCCGAGCACCCGGACGTCGACCTGGTCTCCTTCACCGGCGGTCTCGCCAGCGGTACGAAGGTGGCCCAGGCCGCCGCGCCCACCGTGAAGAAGGTGGCCCTCGAACTCGGCGGCAAGAACCCCAACGTGGTCTTCGCCGACGCCTGCGCCACCGACGAGGACTTCGACACCGCTGTCGACCAGGCCCTGAACGCCGCGTTCTTCCACAGCGGCCAGGTCTGCTCCGCCGGCGCCCGCCTGATCATCCAGGACACGGTCAGCGAGCGCTTCGTCACCGAACTGGCCCGCCGCGCCGACGCCGTCCGCCTCGGCCGCGGCACGCTCGACGGCGTCGAGTGCGGCCCCCTCGTCTCCGCGCAGCAGCTCGCCAAGGTCGAGGCCTACGTCGCCTCCGCCCGCGAGGAGGGCGCGGTCGTCCGGGCCGGCGGGGAGCGCCCGAAGCCCAGCGACGTACTCCCCGAGGGCGGCTACTTCTACCGGCCGACCGTCCTCGACGGCTGCCACCGCGAGATGAAGGTGGTCCGCGAGGAGACCTTCGGCCCGATCCTCACCGTCGAGACCTTCCGCACCGAGGAAGAGGCCGTCACGCTGGCCAACGACACCGACTACGGGCTCGCGGGCGCCGTGTGGACGACCGACGCCGGCCGCGCCCGCCGGGTCGCCGGACGGCTGCGCCACGGCACCGTCTGGATCAACGACTACCACCCCTACCTCCCCCAGGCGGAGTGGGGCGGCTTCGGGAAGTCCGGCACGGGACGCGAGCTGGGCCCGACGGGACTCGCCGAGTACCGCGAGTCCAAGCACATCTACCAGAACCTCAACCCGCGCCCCCAGCGCTGGTTCGCCGGCTGACGCCTGCGGGGGCCCCGGGCCGGAGTGACCCCGGGGCCCCGCCCGGCTGTTCGCAGCACCACGCACACGCACGAACCTTGCAGAAGGAGCAGTGACCGATGCCTTCCACCCCCCGCAGCACCGCAGTCCCCGATCCCGAGGGCGCCGTGGCCGACTACGTGATCGTCGGCGGCGGCACCGCCGGGTCGGTCATCGCCTCCCGGCTCACCGAGGACCCCGACGTCACCGTCACCGTGATCGAGGGCGGTCCCACCGACATCGACCGAGACGACGTGCTGACCCTGCGCCGCTGGCTCGGCCTGCTCGGCGGTGACCTGGACTACGACTACCCGACCACCGAGCAGCCGCGCGGCAACAGCCACATCCGGCACAGCCGCGCCCGGGTGCTGGGCGGATGCTCCTCGCACAACACGCTGATCAGCTTCAAGCCGCTGCCCGGCGACTGGGACGAGTGGGCCGAGGCGGGCGCCGACGGCTGGGACGCCGCCGCGATGGACCCGTACTTCGCCAAGCTCCGCAACAACATCGTCCCGGTCGACGAGAAGGACCGCAACGCCATCGCCCGCGACTTCGTCGACGCGGCCCAGGAGGCGGCCGGGGTCCCGCGCGTGGAGGGCTTCAACCGCAAGCCGTTCCACGAGGGCGTCGGCTTCTTCGACCTCGCCTACCACCCCGAGAACAACAAGCGCTCGTCCGCCTCGGTGGCCTACCTCCACCCGCACATCGAGGCCGGTGACCGCCCCAACCTCCGGATCCTGCTGGAGACCTGGGCCTACCGCCTGGAGTTCGACGGCACCCGCGCCACCGGCGTCCACGTCCGTAGGAAGGACGGCGAGGAGGTGCTGCTGCGCGCGGCCCGCGAAGTCATCGTCTGCGCGGGCGCGGTGGACACCCCCCGGCTGCTGATGCACTCCGGGATCGGCCCGCGCGAGGACCTGTCGGCGCTGGGCATCGAGGTCCGCCACGACCTTCCGGGCGTCGGCGAGAACCTGCTCGACCACCCGGAGTCCGTCATCGTCTGGGAGACCGACGGGCCCATCCCGGAGAACTCCGCGATGGACTCCGACGCGGGACTCTTCGTCCGCCGCGACCCCGGATCCCGGGGCCCGGACCTGATGTTCCACTTCTACCAGATCCCCTTCACCGACAATCCGGAGCGGCTCGGCTACGAGAAGCCCGAGCACGGCGTGTCGATGACCCCGAACATCCCCAAGCCGCGCAGCCGGGGCCGCCTCTACCTCACGAGCGCCGACCCCGAGGTCAAGCCGGCCCTGGACTTCCGCTACTTCACCGACGAGGACGACTACGACGGCCGCACCCTGGTCGACGGCATCAAGCTCGCCCGCGAGATCGCACGCACCGAGCCGCTGGCCCACTGGCTCAAGCGCGAGGTGTGCCCCGGCCCCGAGGTCACCTCGGACGAGGACATCAGCGAGTACGCCCGCAAGGTCGCCCACACCGTCTACCACCCGGCGGGCACCTGCAGGATGGGCGCCACCGACGACCACGAGGCCGTCGTGGACCCGCAGCTGCGCATCCGTGGCCTTCAGGGCATCCGGATCGCCGACGCGTCCGTCTTCCCGACCATGCCCGCCGTCAACCCGATGATCGGCGTCCTGATGGTCGGCGAGAAGTGCGCCGAACTCCTCGCCGGCCAGGCGCACGCGACCGCGCCGGCCGACGGAACCAGCACCAGCACCGGAGGCGATGCCCGATGACCGGAACCGAGACCCTCAAGACCACCGAGCCCGCCGGCGAGGCGGGAGCCACCGGAGGCGACGAGAACCCCGTGTTCTCCGTACGCAACCTCTGGAAGGTCTTCGGACCCAAGTCCGACCGGATTCCCGGCAGCGAGTACGGGGCACTCCCGCCCGCCGAACTGCGCGAGGCCACCGGCTGCACCGCCGCCGTCCGCGACGTCTCGTTCGACGTCCGCAAGGGCGAGGTCTTCGTCGTCATGGGCCTGTCGGGCTCCGGCAAGTCGACCCTCGTACGCTGTCTGACCCGGCTCATCGAGCCCACCAGCGGCACCCTCGCCATCGACGGCGAGGACGTCCTCGCGATGGACCGCTCCCGGCTGCGCGAACTGCGCCGCCACCGGGCCGCGATGGTCTTCCAGCACTTCGGACTGCTGCCGCACCGCACGGTGCTGGACAACGTCGCCTACGGCCTGGAGATCCAGGGCCTCGGCAAGCCCGAACGCCGCGCCAGGGCCGCCGAACTGGTCGCCAAGGTCGGTCTCGACGGCCTGGAGGACCGCCGCCCCTCGCAGCTCTCCGGCGGCCAGCAGCAGCGTGTCGGCCTCGCCCGCGCGCTCGCCGTCGATCCCTCCGTCCTCCTCTTCGACGAGCCGTTCAGCGCGCTGGACCCGCTGATCCGCCGCGAGATGCAGGACGAGGTGGTCCGCCTGCACCGCGAGGAGGGCCGCACCATGGTCTTCATCACCCACGACCTCAGCGAGGCCCTCCGCCTGGGCACCCGGATCGCGCTCATGCGCGACGGCGGCATCGTCCAGCTCGGCACCCCCGAGGAGATCGTGGGCTCGCCCGCCGACGACTACGTCCGCGAGTTCGTCCGCGACGTGCCGCGCGAGCAGGTCCTCACCGTCGCCACCGCCATGCGGCCCGCGCTCGCCGGGGAGAGCGAGCGCGGCCCGGCCGTGCGCACCGACGCCACCGTCTCCGAGGCCATCGAAGCGGTCTCCCGCTCCGGCGACCCCGCCGCCCGCGTGATGGACGGCGGCCGCCTCGTCGGCGTCGTCGACCACGCCTGCCTGCTGGACGTCGTGGCCGGAACGGACGGCGCCGGCGACGCCGCCACGCCGGCGTCGACCGCCCCCGCGTCCGGGGCTCCCGACGCGCCGGACGGCACCCGGGAGGTGACCGCCTGATGGCCACCGCACAGGCCACCCCGGCCCGCCCCGCCGCCCCGGGTACGCGCCGCGGGCCGCTGGCCGTCCTCCGCGACCGTCCCGCCGCCGCGAAGCTTCTGCTGCTCGCGCTCGTCGCCGTCGTCGTCGTGCCGCTCGTGCACGGCCGCTGGGGCGGCGGGGTCTGGCCCGAGGCGCTGACCGCCGACCTCTCGGCCCCGCTCGGCGAGGTCACGGACTGGATCGTCTCCAACCGCGACAGCCACCCGCTGTTCCTCTACTTCTTCGGCCACATCAGCAACGCCGTCGTGCTCTCCGTACGCGGCGTCTACCTGCTCCTCCTGGCCCTCGGCTGGGCCGGCGTCACCGTGTTCGCCGCCGCCGTCGCCTGGCGCGTCGCCGGAGTGCGCCTGGCCCTCACCGCGGGCGTGTCGTTCCTGCTCTGCGGGCTGCTCGGCATGTGGGTCCCCACCATGCAGACGCTCGCGCTGATGGTCGTCGCCGTTCTCGCCTCCGTCGTCCTGGGGCTGCTCCTCGGTCTCGCCGCCGGGCTCTCGGACCGGGTGTTCCGCATCCTGCGACCGGTCCTGGACACCATGCAGGTGCTGCCCGCCTTCGCCTATCTGCTGCCCGTGGTGCTGGTGTTCGGCATCGGCGTGCCCGGCGCCGTCCTCGCCACCGTCGTGTACGCGGCCCCGCCGATGGCCCGGCTCACCGCGCTCGGTCTGCGCGGCGCGGACGGCGGCGTCATGGAGGCCGTCACCTCGCTCGGCGCGACCGGACGCCAGCGGCTGCTGAGCGCCCGGCTCCCGCTGGCCCGCAAGGAACTCCTCCTCGGCCTCAACCAGACCATCATGATGGCGCTCTCCATGGCCGTCATCGCCTCCGTGATCGGTGCCGGGGGCCTCGGCGACCGGGTCTACCAGGCGCTGTCCTCCGTGGACGTCGGCGCCGCCCTCGCCGCGGGCATCCCGATCGTGCTGCTGGCCGTCGTGCTGGACCGCACGACGGAGGCGGCGGGACACCGCATCGGCGCCGAGCCCACCGGCCCGGCCCTGCTGCGCGGCTGGCGCGGCTGGTCCCTGGCCGCCGCGCTCACCGCGGTCGTCGCCGTCGTCGGGCGGCTCGCCGACGGGCGGGTCTGGCCCGAGAACGTCACCGTGGCCATCGCCGGACCGGTCAACACCGCCAAGGACTGGATGGTCGACCACCTCTACACGGGGGTGCCCGTCGTCGGCGGCACCGCCGACCTCGCCTCCCACTTCACCAGCGGTGTCCTCAACCCCCTGCGCAGCGGCCTCACCGGACTGCCCTGGTGGTCGGTGCTGCTGATCGTCGCCGCCCTCGCCTGGACCATCGGCACCTGGCGGACCGCCGCCACCGCCGTCCTCGCCATGGCCGCGATCGGCGTGCTCGGCGTGTGGAAGCCCTCCATGGACACCCTCAGCCAGGTGCTCGCCGCCGTCGCCGTCACCCTGGTCATCGGCTTCGGCGTCGCCGTCGGGACGGCCCGCAGCGAACGCCTGGAGAAGCTGCTGCGACCGGTCCTGGACGTCTTCCAGACCATGCCGCAGTTCGTCTACCTGATCCCCGTCGTCGCACTGTTCGGCGTCGGCCGCGCGCCCGCCGCCGCGGCCGCGGTCGTCTACGCGCTGCCCGCCGTCATCCGCATCACCACCCAGGGGCTGCGGGGCGTCGACCCGGCGGCGATGGAGGGCGCCCGCTCCCTCGGCGCGACCCCGGGCCAGCAACTGCGCCAGGTGCAGATCCCGCTGGCCAGGCCCTCCCTGCTGCTCGCCGTCAACCAGGCGGTCGTGCTGGTCCTCGCCGTCGTCATCATCGGCGGACTCGTCGGCTCCGGCGCCCTCGGCTACGAGGTCGTCCTCGGCCTCGCCCAGGGCGACCTGGCCACCGGTCTCGTCGCCGGAGCGGCGATCGTCTGCCTCGGCCTGATGCTCGACCGGGTCACCCAGCCCACCACCCGCCGCCAGCGACAGGAGAGCTGAGATGAACCGCTCCCGTACGCGCCTGATCACGGCGCTGTCGTCGGCCGCAGCTCTGCTCGCCACGGCGGGCTGCGGCGCCGCCGACATGACCAAGCAGGCCTCCCCGTTCGCCGCCCCCGCCGGGGTCAAGACGGTGACGCTCTCCGTCCAGTCCTGGGTCGGCGCCCAGGCGAACGTCGCCGTCGCCGAGCAGCTCCTCAAGGAGGAGCTCGGCTACCGCGTCGACCTCGTCCAGACCGACGAGGTCCCCGCCTGGGACGCCCTCAGCCAGGGCCGCGTCGACGCGATCCTGGAGGACTGGGGCCACCCGGACCAGGAGAAGCTGTACGTCGACGAGAAGAAGACCATCGTCCCCGGCGGCGACCTCGGCGTCACCGGCCACATCGGCTGGTACGTCCCGAAGTACTGGGCCGACGAGAACCCCGACGTCACCGACTGGAAGAACCTCAACAAGTACGCGGACCGGCTGAGGACCGCCGAGAGCGGCGGCAAGGGCCAGCTGATGGACGGCTCGCCGTCCTACGTCACCAACGACGTGGCCCTGGTGAAGAACCTGGATCTCGACTACAAGGTGGTCTTCGCCGGCTCCGAGGCGGCCCAGATCACCCAGATCCAGCAGTTCGCCAAGGCGAAGAAGCCCTTCCTCAGCTACTGGTACCAGCCGCAGTGGCTGTTCAACGAGGTGCCGATGGTGGAGGTGGAGCTGCCCGAGTACACGGACGAGTGCGCGGCCAAGGACCCTGCGGACATCGACTGCGCCTACCCGACGACTCCGTTGCAGAAGTTCCTCAACGCCGACTTCGCCGACCGCGGCGGGGACGCGTCCGCGTTCCTGAAGAAGTTCCACTGGTCGGAGGAGGACCAGAACGAGGTGTCCGAGATGATCGCCTCGCAGAAGCTCACTCCCCAGGAGGCGGCGAAGCGCTGGATCGAGCGCCACCCGGACGTCTGGAAGAAGTGGCTGCCCGCGGACTGACACGCTCCGGCGCCCGGCTCCCTGCTACCCAGGAGCCGGGCGCCGACTGCGGTCCGCCGGGCGCCGGTATCCCCCGAGGCGCCGGTGCTCCCCTCCGAGGCGCCGTGCTCCTCCCGGGGTCCGGTCCGCCCTCCCGCTACCGCGCCCGGACCGTCGCGGTGACGTCCCGGTCCGGCTGGAGCGTCAGTCCCGTCACGGGCGTGATCTCGCCCGGGTCCACGTCCAGGGTGAAGCGGCGGGCCAGTACCGCCAGCAGGAGGACGGCCTCCACCATCGCGAAGCGCGTACCGATGCAGACCCGGGGCCCGCCGCCGAACGGGAACCACGCGTACTCCGCGATCTCGTCACCGCTCGCGGAATCCCAGCGCTCCGGCCGGAACTCCTCCGGCTCCGGGAACCACCGCGCGTCGCGCTGGGTGGACCACTGGCTGCTCCACACCCGGGTGCCCTCCTCGATGGGCAGGCCCCCGATCACCGCCCCCTCCTTGGCGATCCCGGTGATCAGCCAGACCGCCGGGTACAGCCGCAGCGTCTCCTTCACCACGGCCTGGGTGTACGTCAGCCGGGCGTAGTCCTCGAAGCCGGGCTCCCGGTCGCCGAGCACCCGGTCCAGCTCCTCGGCGAGCGCGTCGCGCACCCGGGGGCTGCGGCCGAGCAGATACCACGCCCACACCAGCGTCGTGCTCGTCGTCTCGTGACCGCCGATGTAGAGCGTGACCGTCTCGTCGCGGATCTCGTCGTCGGTGAGGCGCGTCCCGCTCTCGTCGACGGCGGTCAGCAACCGGCTGAGCAGGTCGGGGCGTTCCTCCTCACCGTCCCGGTGCCGGGCGACCACCCGGCCCACCTCGGCGTCGATGACGGCGGCGGCCTTCTTGATGCGCGTCCGGCCCGGGGTCGGCACCCAGTCGGGGAGCAGCGCGCCGATCCCGGCGAACTCCTTGCCGATCTCCATCTGGGCGATGTCCATCGCCCGCCCCATCGCCTCGGAGTCCGCCGGGGTGTCCACCCCGAAGATCGTGCGCACGGCGATCTTCTGCGTGAGCGCGGACATCTCCTGCTTGACGTCGATCCGTTGGCCGTCCGACCAGCGGTCCGCCAGCTCCACCGCCGAGTCCGCCATGGTGGCCGCGTAGGACCTGACCTGCTTGGGCCGCACCGAGGGCTGCACCAGCGAGCGTTTGCGCCGCCAGTCGCGGCCCCGCGCCACGAGCATCCCGTTGCCCAGCACCGTACGGAAGGCGATGCCGAGATTCGGCTGGTCGAAGGTGTGCTCCGTCTCGGTCAGCAACTCGCCGATGCAGTCGGGGTCGGAGAGGAAGACGCACCGGTTGCGGCCGAACCGCCAGCGCACCATGTCCCCGTGTCCGCGGAGCAGTTCGAAGAAGGCCAGCGGGTTCTTGCCGAACTGCGGCAGGTTCCCCACCAGCGGCAGCCCCTTGGGTCCCGGCGCGAACGCGTGGCCGCTCGGCTGGGTGTCGAGCGCCGGGCCGGTCTGCGTGGACATCGAGGAACTCCGCTCCCTGGGGCGCGCCACTGCCGGCGCGCGACCGTTCGAGCCCATCGAACACGATGGCGGCGGCGCTCCGCCAGGGCGTCCGCCGGGCGTGGCCGAAATCCGTCAGAAGCGGTGTGGGACGGGTGAGTTGTCGGGATCAGCCGCAGCCGTCCACGGATGCGGACAGGGATCGCGGGAGGAGTTTCGTCCCCGTGCGGACATCCGGCGGGAAGGCCGACGCGGTGCGGCGGTGAGGCGGTGAGGCGAGGCGCTCCGTGCGCGTACCGCTGTCACCGGGCGGGCCAGGGGACCGGCACGGACCGGATCACCGAGCCCGGCCGGAGTCACCCCCGGGCACCGCCGCTCCCGCTCCGGGCCCGTCGCCGGGCCGGGGCACCACGACGACCTGGACCTCGTCCTCGTACACGACCCGGCCGGGATCCACCGAATCCAGCCGTTCGCACGCCACCCCGTGCGCGGCCAGCAGCGCGAGATAGCCCGGGATCCGGTCCAGCAGATGCGTCGCCGTCTCCTTGAACCAGGCCACGGCCCCGGGGTTGACCTCGGGGTCGTACACCGTCGGATCGACCCGCGAGGGGTCGGGGTAGGCGGCGTCGTACCAGTCGTTCCCCGACCGCCAGAAGCGGTGCTGCTCCTCGCTGAGCCGCCCCTCCCGCGCCAGCCGGTTGGCCAGGGCGAAGATGCCCGGGAAGTGGCCCCGGGGGTCGCGCTCGGTGCTCTGGAACCGTACGTACGTCGTCGTCCCGCTCATCCTGTTCCCCTCCGCTGCGGCGACCCGGCCGAGCGTACCCCGCCGCTGCGGCGCCCCCGGCCGGGCGTTCCCCGGACTCGATGATCCCGCCCCCGCCGGGGAGCCGGGACCGTCGAGGCCGGGGAGAGCCGCCGTGCGGGCGCGGCCCGGCGCCTGTCAGACGCCGGGCGGTACGTGGGCCGGGCGGCCCCGGCCCCGCGTCAGCGAGTAGCCGAACACGGCCGCCAGCGCGGCGAGTACGCCACCGCCCACGGTCCACAGCCAGCGGTCGGTCCACCAGCCCGAGGCCCAGCCGTCCTCCGGCTCACCGGTGGCGACGGTCCGCGGCGCCTCCGCAGCGCCCCCGTCACCTCCGTCTCCCGCCTCGCCCGACTCGCCAGCCGAGGCGACGGAGACGCCCGGCACGAGCGGTTCGGCGAGAGTGCCGTCCCGGTCGTGGGCCCCGCCCAGCTCCTTGAAGCTCGTCCTCACCTCCACCCCGACCGGCAGCCCCAGATCGGCGGCGGGCAGGTCCACCACCGTGAGGCGGATGTAGTAGCTCCCGGGCAGCGGGTCGTTCGCCCACGGCTCGGACCAGGACCGCACGGGGCGCAGGACGCAGGACAGCTCGACGGAGGCGGCGTCGGCCGCGGCCTTGCGGGTCTGGTGCCCGTACATGCAGGCCTGGCGGCGGCGCAGCCCGTCGTACACGTCGACCTGCCACGTGGACGTACCGCGCCGGGCGGCGCTCTCGGGCAGCTTGACGGTTGCCTCGACGGTGGGACGCTGACCGGCGTCGGCCGGGAACACCCAGTACAGGTAGTCGCCGGCCGAGGCCTGGGCGGTGCCGGACTGGCCCTGTTCCAGGGCGGTCGCCGTACGGAACGTGGTGCCGGCCTCCGTGGGCCCGGCCTCGTCCCCGGCGGGGCTCGCGCTCGCCGACGGGTCGTCCGCGAACGCCGGGCCCGCCGTGCCGAGGAGGGCGAGCCCGGCGAGCAGCGCCCCGGTGAGCGCGAGCCGTGCGCCGCGGGGGCGGCGAAGGGTCCTGGTCATCAGTTGGTCCTCCAGACGGCGATACGCCAGCGCGAGATCCAGCCGGTCAGCAGGCCCGCGACCAGTCCGGTCAGGACGAGCACGCCGAGCAGCCACCAGCCGCGGCCGAGCCCGAAGGCCGCCACGTCCGATGCGTTGTCCGGGCCGTCCACCACGTCCACGGTCAGCTCGACCGGCAGGCCGGGGGACCGCTTCACCGAGGCGGGCGCGGAGAAGGAGTGGGCGAGCTGGAGGCAGACGGTCTCGGCGGCGGGCTCGCCGTCGTCGGCCTCCTCCGTCTCGGGCTTCGGATAGCGCAGCCCCGACGAGATCACGTCCGTCCGGCCGGTGCCGGCCTCGGAACCCCGGACGATCTCGCGCCCGTGCACGGTCACCGCACGCAGCAGGATCCCGTAGTCGTCGTCCACGGCACGGTCGGCGGCGACGCTGGCCGAGGCGCGCAGCTCCTGGCCGGGCAGCACGTCGACGCGGTACCAGCGGTGCTGGCCGATCTCCGAGCGGTCGGTGAAGAGGCCCGGCTTCAGTTCGGGCGCGGTGGAACAGCTCTTCGCCCCCTCGGTCGCCACCGGAGTGACGACGGGCTCGGCGGCCCGGTCCACCAACTGCTTGACCCGGCCCGAGAGTTCTTCCTTGTGCTGGACTGCGGTGTACGTCCCGCCGGTGGCCTCGGCGATACAGGTCAGCTGCTGGCGGATCTTGGCGTTGGGCACGAGCCCCAGCGTGTCCACGACCAGGTGGGTGCCCCGGGCTGCGATCTCCCGGGCCACCTCGCACGGGTCGAGCGGCCCGCAGGTGTCCTCGCCGTCCGTGATGAGCACGATCCGCCGCGAGCCGTCCCCGCCCTCCAGATCGTCGGCGGCTCCGAGCAGGGCGGGGCCGATCGGGGTGAACCCGGTGGGCGCGAGGGTGGCGACCGCGGTCTTGGCCTCCGTACGGTCGAGCGGGCCGACCGGATAGAGCTGCTTGGTGTCCTTGCACCCGACCTTCCGGTCCTCACCCGGATAGTCCGCACCGAGCGTCCTGATGCCGAGCTGAACCTGCTCGGGCACCGCGTCCAGCACGTCGTTGAACGCCTGCTTCGCGGCGGCCATCCGGGACTGGCCGTCGATGTCCCGGGTGCGCATGGACCCGCTGACGTCGAGCACCAGCTCGACCTTGGGGGAGGGGGCGGCGGGGGCTTCGTCGGCGGCGGCGGGGATCGCGGTGCCGAGCCCGGCGGCCAGGGTGGCGAGCGTTATGCCCACCCCGGTCGTCAGCCGTTTTCTAGTGATCATCGCCGGATCTTATGGAAAATCAGTTCGTAATCCCAACCCGGTGCTTCGGGGCCCGTCGACGCCCGTCCGCACCCGGTGGGCTCAGCCGCCCAGCAGCGGCTCCGACGCCCGCTCCAGGACCGACGTGACCCGCTCCCAGGTCTCCGTGTCCCGCTCCACCGGCGGCAGCTGACGGTCCGTCCCGGACGTCTGCCACGCCGTCGCCAGGGCCACCGGGTCGCCGCCGCCCGCGGCCGACGCGGCCAGCGCCGCCGCCCCGAGGGCGACCAGCTCCGTGCCGCCCGGGATGACGAGCGGGCGCCCGGAGAGTCGGCGTACCGTCTCCACCCACATCAGCCCCCGCGCTCCGCCGCCGATCAGGCGCAGCGGGCGGGCGGCGACCTCGGGGTCGGCCGGGTCGAGGCCGCAGGCCGACAGGAGCGCGTCCGTGGCGCGCAGCACGGTGACGGCCGCGCCCTCGTAGGCGGCGCCCAGCAGTTGCTGCCGGGTCGTGTCGTGGCGGAGCCCGGTGAGCAGGCCCGAGGCGGTCGGCAGGTCGGGGGTCCGTTCCCCGTCGAGGTAGGGGAGGAGGACCGCCTCCCCGCCGGGTGCCGCGTCCTCGCGGTCCAGGCCCAGCAGGGCCGCCACCTTGTCCACGGCGAGCGTGCAGTTGAGGGTGCAGGCCAGCGGGAGGTACGTCCCGTCGGCGGCGGCGAACCCGTTGAGCGCGGGGGACGCGGGGCGGGTGCGCGAGGCCGCGAACACCGTGCCGGAGGTGCCGAGGCTGAGGGCCGGGTGGTCCAGCAGCCCCTCGCCGCCCAGCCCGAGGCCCACGGCGGCGCTCATGTTGTCGCCGGTCCCGGCCGCCACCGCGATGCCCGCCGGCAGGCCGAGTGCCTGTGCCGCCGCCGCGGTGAGCGAGCCGATCCGGGCCGCCCCGGTGGGCGCCACCTCCGGCAGCAGGGCCGCGTCCAGGCCGAGGAGGTCCAGCAGCCCGGGGTCGTACGCGCCGGTCGCGGTGGAGTACCAGCCGCTGCCCGAGGCGTCCCCGGGGTCGGTGGCGGCGACGCCCGCGAGGCGTTCGGTCAGGAAGTCGTGGGGGAGCCGGACCGCCGCCGCGTCCGCCGCGCTCGCCGGGTCGTTCTGCCGCAGCCACTGCCACTTGGAGGCGGTGATGGAGGCCACCGGTACGGACCCGGTCCGCGTCGTCCAGGCGCCGGGCCCGCCGAGCGCCTCGGTGAGCGCGGCGGCCTGCGGCGCCGAGCGGGTGTCGTTCCACAGCAGCGCGGGGCGCAGCGGGCGGCCCGCCCGGTCGAGCACGACGAGCCCGTGCTGCTGCCCGGCCACCGCGATCCCGGTCACCGCGCGGGCGGGCAGGCCGGACTCCTTCAGCCCGGCGGCCACCGCCTCGCACAGCGCCCGCCACCAGGTCTCCGGATCGCTCTCCCGGGCCCCCGCCTCGCCGGTGACCAGGTGCGGGGCGCGCCCCACGGCGAGCTGCTCGCCGGTCCCGGCGTCGATGAGGACCGCCTTGGTGGACTGGGTCGAACTGTCCACGCCGATGACGACGGCGGGTGACGGCATGGGGGCCTCTTTCGCAATACGGGGCTGGTCCGGGGGCTGGTCACGAATCGGATCGCGGTGCGGGGCACGCGCCGATCATTCGGCTGAGGCATGAACAAATTACGGGATGCGCGGCCCTCTGCACAGGGGGGTGCCGACGTTCCCCGCTCACAGGGGGTTCCGTGCCCCGGCGTGGTGTGCTTGATTAGTCATGACACTGAACAAATAGGGGTGCCGGGCTTGTGGCCGGGTGTCCCGACAGCAGGCGAAGGCGGTCGGACGACCATGACGGAACGCTTCACCCCCACCCCCGAGGACAAGTTCAGTTTCGGTCTGTGGACCGTGGGCTGGCAGGGCCGGGACCCCTTCGGCGACGCGACCCGCGCGGCCATCGACCCCGTCGAGTCGGTCCAGCGGCTCGCGGAGCTGGGTGCCTGGGGCGTGACCCTCCACGACGACGACCTGATCCCCTTCGGCGCGCCGGAGGCCGAGCGCGAGAGGATCGTCAAGCGCTTCCGGCAGGCGGTCGACGGCAGCGGACTCGTCGTGCCCATGGTCACGACGAACCTCTTCACGCACCCCGTCTTCAAGGACGGCGGGTTCACCGCCAACGACCGCGACGTACGCCGCTTCGCGCTCCGCAAGACCCTGCGCACCATCGACCTCGCCGTCGAACTCGGCGCGACGACGTTCGTGGCGTGGGGCGGTCGTGAGGGCGCCGAATCCGGCGGGGCCAAGGACGTCCGCCTCGCCCTGCACCGGATGAAGGAGGCCTTCGACCTGCTCGGCGAGTACGTCACCGAGCAGGGCTACGACCTCCGCTTCGCCCTGGAGCCCAAGCCCAACGAGCCGCGCGGCGACATCCTGCTGCCCACCATCGGCCATGCCCTGGCCTTCATCGAGCGCCTGGAGCGCCCGGAGCTGGTCGGCGTCAACCCGGAGACCGGGCACGAGCAGATGGCCGGGCTCAACTTCCCCCACGGGATCGCCCAGGCCATGTGGGCGGACAAGCTCTTCCACATCGACCTCAACGGCCAGTCCGGCATCAAGTACGACCAGGACCTGCGCTTCGGCGCGGGCGACCTCCGCCAGGCGTTCTGGCTCGTCGACCTGCTGGAGAGCGGCTACGAAGGTCCGCGCCACTTCGACTTCAAGCCCCCGCGCACCGAGGACCACGACGGCGTCTGGGCCTCGGCCGCCGGCTGCATGCGCAACTACCTCATCCTCAAGGAGCGGGCCGCGGCCTTCCGCGCCGACCCCGAGGTGCGGGCGGCGCTGCGGGCGTCCCGACTGGACGAGCTGGCGCGCCCGACCGCGGGGGCAGGCCTGGCCGAACTGCTGGCCGACCGCACGGCGTACGAGGAGTTCGACGTGGACGCGGCGGCGGAACGCGGGATGGCCTTCGAGGCACTGGACCAGCTCGCCATGGACCACCTGCTCGCCGTCCGCTGACGCAACGGGGCCGATCGCGCGGCCCCCGCGCGGGTCGCTGACGGGATGGGCCTGCGCGGGTGACGCACCGGGCGGGCCCGCGCGGGGGGCGTACCCGGGTGGCCCGGCGGGCGGGCCGGGCCGGGTGACGTACGGCGTGGGCGAAGCCCGGGAGCGGGGGCCGGGCGGTCCCGGCTCCCGGATCACCCGCCCGACGGTTCCGCGTACGCCACCGGATCGTCCAGCACGTCCTGCACCACGAGCGCCGCAGCGCCCCGCGCCGCGTCGCCCGCCACCGACGACGCCCGCAGCCGGCCGCTGCCGGGCGACCAGAGGCCCGACACCACCCGGCCCGTCAGCTCCGCGTCGGCGGGCGGCGCCAGCCACGGCATCAGGCCCCGGTAGATCCCCCCGAGCACCACCGCGTCCGGGTCGACCAGATTGACCGCCCCCGAGAGCACCCGGCCCAGCATCCGGCCCGCCTCGTCGATCGCGGCCACCGCGCGCCGGTCCCGCGCCCCCGCGCGCCGCTCCAGCTCCAGCACCCCGGAGGCGCCGCCGACCTCCTCGATCCCGGCCGCCCGCAGCAGCGCCGTCTGTCCGGCGTACTGCTCCAGGCACCCCCGCGAACCGCACCGGCACTCCGGGCCCGCCGGATCCACCACGACATGCCCGATCTCCCCGGCGAAACCGTGCGCCCCGCGCAGCAGTTCGCCGTTCAGGACGAGAGCCCCGCCGACCCCGATCTCCCCGGTCAGATAGAGGAAGCTGCGGACGTCCCCGAGGCCGCCGAACCACAGCTCGGCCAGTGCCGCGAGATTGGCCTCGTTCTCGGAGGCGACCGGCAGCACCGGGTCGCCGGGGCGCAGGGCGGCCAGCGCGCCGGCGAAGAGCTCCTGCGCCGGGACCTCGTTCCAGCCGAGGTTGGGGGCCTGCCGTACCGAACCGCCGGAGACGAGACCCGGCAGCGCCAGCACCGCGCCCACCGGACGCAACTCCTGCTCGGACGCCGACTCCAGGGTCCGTGCGGCCAGCCGGGCCGCCCGCGCCAGCGCCTCCTCGGCGGGCGCGCCCCGGTTGTCGAGGTGTTCGGTCTGCCGGACCCGGCCGGTGCCCGCCAGATCCACCACGCACACCGAGACGTAATCGATGTTGATCTCCACCCCGAGCCCGGCCGGACCGGTGCGGGCCACCTTGAGCGCGGTGCCGGGGCGGCCGGCCTGGCCGCTGAACGTCTTGCCCGACTCGGTGAGGAAGCCGCTGTCCAGCAGCTGCTCGACGAGCGAGGACACCGCGGCCCGGGTCAACCCGACCCGGGCGGCCACTGCGGCCCGCGTGGCCTCGCCGCGCTCGCCCTCGTCCCGCACGGCGCGCAGCACCAGGCTGAGATTGTGCCGTCGCACGGTGTCCTTGTCGGCCTTGGGCCCCAGCGGAGTGAGGATGCTCTTCATATCGTCGCCGAGCCTATGCGATGGGCTCGGGACGGCGGGCGTGCGAAGGGGCGGTCCCGGCACCGCGGCCGGAACCGCCCCTCGCGATCAGGGCTTCGCGCCCCGGTCCTTCAGCATGTCCGCCATCAGGCCGATCTCCGACTGCTGGCCCCGCACCATGCCCTGCGCCAGGTTCCGGATGGCGTCCGTCCGCGCCGCGCCGGCGGCGGCCTGTGCCATGTCGGCGCCCGCGCGGTGGTGCACGGTCATCAGCCGCAGGAAAAGGATCTCGGCCTCCTCGCCCTCCGCGGCCGTGAGCGCGGCCAGTTCCGCGTCGGTCGCCATGCCCGGCATCAGCGAACCGTCGTCGGCCGGCGTGAGCGCGTGTCCCATCCACGCCATCGGCGGCCCGGCCGCGCTCTTCGGCAGCCCCCACAACTCCAGCCAGCCCAGCATCATGCCGCGCTGATTGGCCTGGGTGTTGATGATGTCGTAGGCGAGCCGCCGCACGTCCTCGTCGTCGGTGCGGTCCCGCACGATGAACGACATCTCGACCGCCTGCTGGTGGTGGATCGCCATGTCCCGGGCGAAGCCCGCGTCCACGGAGTCCTCCGCCGGAGCGGACTGCGACGACGTCCCGGACGGGGAGGCGGAGGACGGGCGGACGACCATCAGCGCCACGAGGCCCAGCGCGACGAGCAGCACCGAGGCCCCCGCGAGGACCAGCCGGCGCGTCGAGCGGGCGGGTGCGAGGGCGGTCACGTGTCCAGCCCGCCGGTGCAGGCGGCCCCCGGCTCGGGGGTCTGCGGGCCCTGCACGTACTTCGTGAAGAACTGGTCGACCCGGTCGTCCGAGGCGCTCTTGACCGTGACCTGCTTGCCCCAGGCGCTGAGCATCAGCGGGTCCTTCTGGTCCTTGACCGGGCTCATCAGGGAGTACGGGGTCGACTTGACCTTCTGGGTGAGCGCCTCGACGTCCGCCTCCGAGGCCTTGTCGTTGTACGTCACCCAGACCGCGCCGTGCTCCAGCGAGTGCACGGCGTTCTCCTTCGGTATCTCCTCGGTGTAGACGTCCGCGTTGCAGTTCATCCAGACCTGGTTGTGGTCACCGCCGACGGGCGGGTTCATCGGGTAGTCGACCTTGTTCGCCACGTGCTCCTGCGTCAGCTTGTCCCAGCTGCGCTCACCGGTGACGGGCGACGTCCTGGCCTGATCCTCCTTCTTCTCCTTCTCGTTCGCCTGCGCCATCAGGTAGCCGCCTCCGGCGACCAGGGCCGCGACCACGGCCACCGACGCTCCGATGGTCATCATGCGGACCCGGCGCTCACGGGCGCGCTCCTTGCGGCGTGCCTCTTCGAGCTTGGCGCGGCGTGCCGCTGCCGGGTTGTTCTGGTTCTTGGCGGAAGCCATGGGAAGTCCTCGTCGTTCAACCGATGCACAAGGGGGCTGTGCATGAGGGGGTGGGGATGCGCACTGCGGGGAAAGCCGCTCCCGGTGAACCGGCGCGAGGGCGCGGCGGGAGAGCGGACCCGGCCTCTAGATCCGCTGGATCTGGAGGCGCAGTCGATCGACGGAACGCACTGCGTCGTGCGCGGGACCCCTGATGGCCGAGGCCCCCATGAGCGGGTCGGCGGGGGCGAGGGCCGCGGACGAGGGAACGGCCGCTGGGGCGGTCGGCGCCGGAAGGACGACGCCCGCCGTGTGCGTCGAGCCGCCGTGGCACGACGTCCCCCGACCGTGGTCCGCCGGAGACGCCAGCACGACCGGTTCGAAGGCGGCGTCGGGCGTCGGGGTGAACGCGCGGACAACGGCCTCCGCGGCGGCGCCCGACGCGACCGGCGCGGTGGCGGAGGACGCGGTGGCCGAGCAGCAGAAGAGCATGGCCAGCAGGAAGAAGACCCAGCCCAGGGCGGAGGGCGCGCGGAAGGGGTACCGCTGCCGGTCGCTCCGCGTGCTCACCCTGGTCATCGCCCGTCATCGTAATGGGTGCATGAAGATTCAAAGAATATGGGTCGCCCTGCTCGCGGGACAGTGTGCCCGAGTCGCCGCCGCGCGAACAGAGGACAGATCTTTTACAGGTGTAACACCTGTTAACGTGTATGGGTGAGTGATACACCTGTCCCTCCCCGCAGGCCCTCGGCCCGCAAGCTCCCGCGGCTCCAGCCGGCCGTCCGCGGTCTCCCGTCGGCCCCGGCACTCAGGCTCTCCCCGCCCTCGGACACCTGGTTCAAGCCCGCCCTCAGCGTCGTGGTCGCCATCGCCGTACCGCATCTGGCGCTCCTGGCCGCCGGCCGGCCGGACCTCGCCCTCCACACCATGGCCGGGTCGCTGTGCGCGCTCTACGGTCACGGCCTGCCGTACGCCCGGCGGGCGCGGGCCGTCGCCGGGGTGGTGCTCGGCATGGCCGCCGGGCTCGCCGTCGCCCTGGTCACCGCGTCGCTCACCGACGCGACCGCCGTGCTCGTCGCGGTCGGGGCGCTGCTCGCCGCCGGACAGAAGGTGCTGTGCGACGCCTCCCGGATCGGCCCGCCCGGTCATGTGATCTTCACGTTCGTCAGCTCGGCCGCCCTCTTCGCTCCGCAGAGCCTCGGCCAGGTGCCCGGCCACCTCGCCCTGACCCTCGGCGCCGGCGCGTTCGCCTGGGCGGTCGCCCTCGCGCCCGCCCTGATCCGCCGCGACGGGCCCGAGCGCCGGGCCGTCGCCCGCGCCCTGGAGGCGGCGGCGCTCTGCGCCGCGGCCCCGGGCCCGGGCGACGGCGGCGCCGCGGACCCGGGCCCTCGGCGCCGCAACGCCGCGGCCGCCGCCGTGCACGCCGCCTGGCAGTGCCTGCTCGCCTCCGGGCGCCCCACCCCCGTACGCCGGTCACTGGAACGCCTGGTGCTGCACGCCGAAGCGGCCTTCACCGCACCGGGGCCCGGGGCCGGAGCGGCGGAACCGGAGCTGCTGCGCGCCTGGGCCGCCCGGACCCGGGGCCGGGGCCCCGTACCCGCACCGCCGACGGCCCCCGCGACCGCCGGCGAACTCCACGGCATCGACGCCGAGCGCGCCGCCCTGCGGGCCCGCGGAGCCGCCGCGCGGCCCGCCGCGCCCTGCTGCGCCGCCTCGGCCCCGGATCCCCGCTCCTGCCGGTCGCCGTCCGCACCCTGGCCGGCTGCGCGCTCGCCGGGTACCTCTGCGCCGCGCTCGGCGTCGGCCGTCCCTACTGGGCGATCGTCACCGCCGCCTCCCTCTGCCAGGCCAACATCACCCTGTCGTGGAACCGCGCCCTCCAGCGCACCCTCGGCAACCTCCTGGGCGTGCTCGTCTTCGCCGCCGTCCTGCCGGTGTCGCGGACCGGTCCGCTCGCCCTCGTCTGCTGCTGCCTCTTCTTCGCCTTCGCCGCCGAGGCCCTCATCACCCGCAACTACTGGCTCGGCACCGTCGCGGTGACCCCGATGGCCCTGCTGGTCGTGGAGTTCGGCGGTGCCCATCCCGCCGGGGAGCTGATCGGCGACCGGGTCCTGGACACCGTCCTCGGCGCGGCCGCCGGCTTCCTGGCGGCGACCCTTGTCACCAACCGGCGGGCGACGGGCCGGGTCGAGCGGGCCCTCGACGCCGCCGACCGGGCCCGCGCCGCCGCGGAACGGACCGGCGCCGACCCGCGGCCGCGCCCGCGGAGCGGGACCGGGCCCGCCGGGCGCTCACCGCGAGCCTCGTCGAACTGCGCGAGGCGGGTGACATCGCCGCGGGCGAATGGTGGCAGCGCGCCCTGCCCGAGCAGCGTCTTCTCGCGGCCGAGCGGGCCGGACACCGTACGCTCGCCGCGACAGCACAACGGCGCGGGCCCACGGCCCACGCCCCTGCGATCGGAGCGGAGTGACCGACGACATCGTTGCATCGGTGGTCCGGCAGTGGCAGACCGTCAACCCCGGGCTCGACACCGGGCCGATGGAGATCATCGGCCGGATCAACCGCTGCGCCGCCCTGCTCCAGCAGGCGGAGGACGCCCCGCTGCGCTCCGCCGGGCTGACCCGCGCCGAGTTCGACCTCCTCGGAGCCGTACGCCGGACGGACCGGGAGCTGACCCCCGGCGAACTGGCCCGCGAGACCTTCTCCTCCGGGGCCGCCGTCACCAAACGGCTGCGCGCCCTGCAGGACCGCGCCCTCGTCGAGCGCCGGGGCGACGACCGGGACCGGCGGGTCGCCCATGTCCGTCTCACCGACGAGGGGAGGGCCCTGGTCGACCGGCTGCTGCCCGAGCAACTGGCGTACGAGCGCTCGGTGCTGGCCGGTCTCGACCAGCCCGGCCGTGACGAACTCGCATCCCGGCTGAGCGAGTTGCTCGTCCAGTTGGAAGGGCGCCTCGGGGGTGTCCGCCGCTGAGGCCGGCGCCGGTCCGGCGGCGGGGGGCGCATACGCGTCAGTGCGGCGATTTTCTCCCTCACCCCTCCGTCGGCCGGGAATCTGCTCCTTTCGATCCGGTTCGGTCACCTGTGCCTCTGGCTGATTCCGTGCGGTTTCAGGGGCGGATGATGGGTCTTTTCGCCGTGTAAGCGGCTTGTTCGCTGGAGAGAAGGTCTTTCCCTCCTTCGCCAACAGGGCGCAGGGCGACCATTTTCAGCCTTCGCTACTCCCCGCACACGCTTCACAGCGCTGAGTGCAAAAACTGGCGAGTGTATTCCCCTCGGCGGGCTTCCGCAGGGGGTTGGGTGAATATGCCGAAGCACTGTTCTGATCTGGCTAAGCTCACGCGCAGTGAAGTCGAGTTGAGATGAATTCGAGCGCTTGTTCCTACAGTCTCCGCTCACGTGCGCATACATCCCGGAATCAACCGCCAGAGGGTTTAGATGGTCCGTGTTGAATCACCGCCGACCGACAGAGAAGTACCCGTCGTCCGCGTAGTCCTGCTGCCCGTGGTCCTGCTCCTCGGCGCGACCGCCGCCGGGTCGGCCCTGGTCGCACCGGCCGCTCGGATACCAGTCGCCGTGTGCGGCGCGATCACCACGCTCGTGGTCGCCGTACTCACCGTGGCGCTCCACCGCCGTCGACGCGCCCTGCGCGTCCAGCGCGCCGAGTACGAACAGCGCATCGCCTACCTGGAACACCGCATCCTCTCGCACGACGCCGAGACGGTACGGCTCACCAAGGACGTCATGCCCGCCGCCATCCGGCGGCTGCGCGTGGGCAATTCACCCGACGAGGTGATGCGCGACATCGTCGACGCGGACGCGGCCAACCGCCATCTCCCCAAGGCACTGCGTGAGCAGATCCACCAGGTCCTCGAAGTCATCGACAACGAGGAGGCCCGGCGTGACTCCGCCCAGCGCGCCTTCGTCAGCGTCGCCCGCCGCGTCCAGGCGATCGTGCACCGGCAGGCCAGTGAACTGCGGGAGATGGAGGACCACTACGGGCGCAACCCCGAGGTCTTCGACGACCTGCTGCGCATCGACCACGGCACCGCGCTGATCGGCCGGCTCGCCGACTCCATCGCCGTGCTCGGCGGTGCCCGCCCCAGTCGCCAGTGGCCCAAGCCCGTACCGCTGTTCAGCGTGCTGCGCGGCGCGATGTCCCGCATCCTGGAGTACCAGCGCGTCGATCTGCACTCGATCGCCAAGGTCGCCATCGTCGGCACCTCGGTCGAACCGCTCATCCACGCCTGCGCCGAACTCCTCGACAACGCGACCCGCTACTCGCCGCCCCAGACCCGGGTGCACGTCACCGCGGTCGAGGTGCAGACCGGCATCGCCATCGAGATCGAGGACGGCGGCGTCAGCCTCAGCGAGGAGGCCCGCGCCCGCGCCGAGAACATGCTCGCCCAGGCCCAGGCCGGCATCAACATGAACGACCTCGGGGAGTCCCCGCGCCTCGGCATGGCCGTCGTCGGCCGGCTCTCCCGCATGTACCAGCTCCAGGTGTCGCTTCGGCAGTCGGCCTACGGCGGCGTCCGCGCCGTCCTCATCGTGCCGCGCGAGATGATCACCACCGGGCCCGCCCCGGGCATCGCCCACGGCATCGGCGCGACCTCCCGGCCCACCAGTTCCCTGGACATGTCGCAGCTCCAGCACGTGGTGCCGCCGCCCGCCAAGCGCAAGCCCAAGCCCAAGCCCGCCGCCACCGGCCCCGTGCCGTCCGCGGCCGCACCGGTCGCCACGGGCGCCCCCGCGGCCGCCTCGCGCCCGGCCCCTCCCGCGGCCGCCATGGAGGACGACGTTCCCGTGGTCACCGAGTGGACCGAGAACGGGCTGCCGCAGCGCCGCAGCCGGGGCCGTGCCCCGCTGGGCTCGCACAACCTGCCGCAGCAGCCGCCCACGCCGCCCCCGGCCCCCGCGGACCCCTTCCAGCCCGGACCGGGCGACGGCGAGGACGGCGGACGCGGCGAGGAGAAGCCCCCCGGCCTCTGGCTGGAGGCCTTCACCAAGGCGGTCAACGGCGTACCGCAGGAACGAAAGCACGGCGAAGACTCCGATGACGCGTGGGACAAGGGAGACCTGAAGTGATCCAGCAGCGGGGAAACATGGACTGGATGCTCAAGGAACTGGCCGACGACGTTCCGAGCATCCACCAGATCGTGGTGCTCTCGTCGGACGGCCTGCGCATCGCGATGCACGGCGGCGACCCGGACGTCGCCGACCGGCTCGCGGCGGCCTGCGCCGGACTGCAGAGCCTGGCCGCCGCGGTGGCCACCGAGATCCCGTACAGCGACGGACTGATGAAGCTCGTGGTCATCGAAGTCACGGGCGGGTTCTTCTACCTGATGGCCGCCGGCACCGGCGCGTATCTCGCGGTCCTGGCCGGTGAGACCGTGGACGCCGGACTCGTCGGGGCCCGGATGCGGGACATGGTCGTGCGAATCGGAGCCCATCTGACCAGCCCGCCCCGCCACGGCGGGCAGTCCGGATGAGTGGACCTCGACGAGAACGCCGCAAGGCCGACCCGGACCTCCTCGATCCGGAACGGTTGTACGTGATCACCGGCGATCTCGACGACAGCGAACGGGCCGCGCTCGACCTGGTCACGATGGTCGTCGCGCAGGCGGAGCCCTCGCCGACGTTCCAGCCCGAGCAGGCCGCGATCCTGCGCCTCTGCCAGGCCCCGTTGTCCGTCGCCGAGATCTCGGCCTACCTCGGCCTGCCCTTCAGCGTGGTTACCTCGCTCCTGAGCGACCTCCTCGCCACCGAGCTCATCGAGTCGCGCGCGCCGATCGTCCGCGCGGCCCTCCCCGACAGGTCCCTTCTCGAAGCGGTGATGCATGGACTTCAGAAGCTCTGACACGATCACCGGACCCCGTACCGAGGACGTCCTCCCCACCACGGCCACCGCCGCGGTGAAGGTCGTGATCGTCGGAGGGTTCGGCGTCGGCAAGACGACCATGGTCGGCTCGGTGAGCGAGATCCGGCCGCTGACGACCGAAGAGACCATGACCCAGGCCGGCGTCGGCGTGGACGACAACGCCGGGGTGGAGACGAAGACCGCCACCACCGTCGCCATGGACTTCGGACGGATCAGCCTCAGCGAGGAACTGATCCTCTATCTGTTCGGCACCCCCGGCCAGGAACGCTTCTGGTTCCTGTGGAACGGCCTGTTCGAGGGCGCCCTCGGTGCGGTCGTCCTCATCGACACGAGACGCCTCGAAGTCAGCTTCGACGTCATCGGACGGCTGGAGGAGCGCGGCGTGCCGTTCGTCGTGGCCGTGAACACCTTCCCCGACGCACCGCACCACCCGGTCGAGGCCCTGCGCAGAGCCCTCGACCTGCCGGACGAGGTACCGATGATCGACTGCGACGCCCGGCTGCGGGCCTCCAGCCGCGATGTGCTGATGACCCTGATGCGCTACCTGCACGGCCTGGCCGTCCCCCTCACCTGACGTCCCCGTCCCTCCGGGGCCCGGCGCCGGTACCGGGCCGGAGGCGCGCCGCCCCCGGCGTACGCCCCCGGCCCGGTCCGCGCCCGAACGCCCCGTCACCTCCGCCCGCTTGTGCACCAGCCTTGGAATCCTGATCCCTGGAGCTCCCGTGACAACCCCCTTCCACCACGAACCCGGCACCGTGCCCCCGCCCCAGTGCCCGGCCCACAACCTCGACATCGGCCCCGGCGGACTGCGCCGGCTCCACGGCCCCGAGGCGGAGAACAACCCCGCGGGCCTCTACGACAAGCTCCGCGCCGAACACGGCACCGTCGCCCCCGTCCTGCTCCACGGCGACGTCCCCGCCTGGCTCGTCCTCGGCCACAGCGAGAACCTCCACCTCACCCGCACGCCGTCGCAGTTCTCCCGGGACTCGCGGCGCTGGCGGGCCCTCCAGGACGGCAGCGTCGCCCCCGACCACCCGCTCGCCCCGATCTTCACCTGGCAGCCCGTCTGCGTCTTCGCCGACGGCGCGAAGCACGAGCGGCAGCGCGGCGCGGTCACCGACAGCATGGAGCGCATCGACACCCGCGGCGTGCGCCGCCACATCAACCGCTTCAGTAACCGCCTGGTCAACGACTTCTGCGAGAAGGGCACCGCCGACCTGGTCAGCCAGTTCGCGGAGCACCTGCCGATGATGGTGATGTGCGCGATCTTCGGCATGCCCGAGGAGTACGACGAGCGCCTCGTCCAGGCTGCCCGCGACATGACCCGCGGCACCGAGACCGCCGTGGCCTCCAACGCCCACATCGTGGCCGTGCTGACCCGCCTGGTCGAGCGCCGCCGCGCCGAACCCGCCCACGACTTCGCCAGCTGGCTGGTCGAGCACCCCGCGACGATGACCGACATCGAGGTCGTCGAACACCTGCGCCTCATCCTCATCGCCGCGTACGAGTCCACCGCCAACCTCATCGCCAACGTGCTGCGGATGGTCCTGACCGACCCGCGCTTCCGCGCCCGGCTCAGCGGCGGGCACATGACCGTCCCCGAGGCGGTCGAGCAGACCCTCTGGGACGAGCCGCCGTTCACCGCCGTCTTCGGCCGCTGGGCGGTCGGTGACACCGAGCTGGGCGGTCAGCAGATCAAGGCGGGCGACGCCCTCCTGGTCGGGATCGCCCCGGCCAACACCGACCCCACCGTCCGCCCCGACCTCAACGCCGACATGGGCGGCAACCGGGCCCACCTCGCCTTCAGCGGCGGCCCCCACGAGTGCCCGGGACAGGACATCGGCCGGGCCATCGCCGATGTCGGCGTCGACGCGCTGCTGATGCGCCTGCCCGACCTGGAGCTCGGGGTGGGGGAGAGCGAGCTGCGCTGGGTCGGCAACATCATGTCCCGCCACCTGGTGGAGCTGCCGGTGACGTTCGCCCCCGGCTCCCAGCAGAAGCTGGACGCCGACCCGCTCTCCGTGATGGCCCGCACCCCCCGCCCCGCCGAGGCCTGGGAGGTCTCCTCCCCGGCCCGGACCGTCCCCGAGCCCCGGGACGACACCGCCGGAGCCGAACCCGCCCACGCCCCGGGCACTGCCCCGGCCCCCGCCGCCCCCCTCGCTCCCGGAGCGGCGCCGGTCGCGACGATCCCGGGCCAGCGCCGCCCGGCCGCCCCGCCCGGCTCTGGCAGGCGGTCACGCGCTGGTGGAACGGCTACTGACCCGCCGTCGGCCCTCCGGCCGCGGCGGCCCCGGCTACGCCCACGGGCCGGGGCCGCCGCGTCGTGCGGCGGGCCGGGCGCGGCCCGGCCCGCACGGCTGCGTCCTGCCCGTACCATCGAGCAGCGTGAAGCTGACAATTCTCGGTGGTGGCGGATTCCGGGTGCCTCTCGTGTACGGGGCCCTCCTCGGCGACCACGCCGAGGGCCGCGTCTCGCGGGTCACGCTGTACGACTCCGACGCCGACCGGCTCACCGCCATCGCCCGCGTCCTCGCGGAACAGGCCCGGGACATCGCCGACGCGCCCGCCGTCGTCGCCACCACCGAGCTCGACGAGGCGCTGCGCGGCGCCGACTTCGTCTTCTCCGCCATTCGCGTCGGCGGCCTCGCGGGCCGCGCCGCCGACGAACGGGTGGCCCTCGACGAGGGCGTGCTCGGCCAGGAGACCGTCGGGGCCGGAGGCATCGCGTACGGGCTGCGCACCGTCCCGGTCGCCCTCGACCTCGCCCGGCGCATCGCCCGTACCGCCCCACAGGCCTGGGTCATCAACTTCACCAACCCGGCGGGCCTGGTCACCGAGGCCATGTCCCGCCACCTGGGCGACCGGGTCATCGGGATCTGCGACTCGCCGGTCGGTCTCGCCCGGCGCGTCGCCCGCGTGCTGGGCGCCGACCCGGACCGGGCCTGGACCGACTACGCCGGGCTCAACCACCTCGGGTGGGTGCAGGGGCTGTACGTCGACGGGCGCGACGAACTGCCCCGGCTGCTGGCCGACCCGGCCCTCCTCGCATCCTTCGAGGAGGGCCGCCTCTTCGGCACGGAACTCCTGAGGTCGCTGGGCGCGGTCCCCAACGAGTACCTCCACTACTACTACGCCAACCGCGAGGCCGTCCGCGCCTACCAGGAGGCGGAGCAGACCCGGGGCGCGTTCCTCCGGGTCCAGCAGGAGGACTTCTACGCCCGGATGCGCCGGCCCGGCACGCCCGCCCGGGCCGCCTGGGACCGCACCCGTGCCGAACGCGAGGCGACCTACATGGCGGAGAACCGCGAGGTCGCCGGGGCGGGGGAGCGGGAGGAGAGCGACCTGGAGTCCGGCGGCTACGAGCAGGTCGCGCTCGCCCTGATGCGGGCCGTCGCCCGCAACGAACGCACCTCCCTGATCCTCAACGTCCGCAACCGCACCACGCTGTCGGTCCTGGACGCGGACGCCGTCGTGGAGGTGCCCTGCCTCGTCGACGCCAACGGGGCCCACCCGGTGACCGTCTCGCCGCTGCCGTACCACGCGGTCGGCCTCGTCACCGCGGTGAAGGCCGTGGAACGGGCGGTGCTGGAGGCGGCCGGGAGCGGGTCGCGCGCGGCGGCCGTCCAGGCCTTCGCCCTGCACCCGCTCGTCGACTCCGTGACGGTGGCCCGGCGGCTGCTCGACCGGTACACCGACGTCCACCCGGGGCTCGCGTACCTCGACCGGGGCTGATCCGCAGGGCACGGCCGAACGAGACGGGCCCGACCTGACCGGGCCCGGCTCGTTCGGCCGTGGGCTCTGTGCCCGCTCGCCGAGGCCGCTACGGCGCGGACACGACGCTCCGGGAACCGAGGGCGGCCCAGCTCGGGGCCACCCCCGTCACCTGGCAGACCATCAGGAACAGCGGGATGGGCGGGGTGTAGGGAGTCAGGGCGTCCGGTGAGTGGATCAACCGCGGCCGCCCGCCGGGCACGGCCGCGTCGCGTGCGTACGTCACCTGCTCGGGCCAGTCCAGATCCAGGTCGGAGCCGGCCGGGACGATCCACCACCAGCGGTCGGCGTCGGCGAAGACACAACCGGTGCGCGGCAGATGGGACATGAGCCGGAAGCCGTGCCGGGCGGGCACCCCGACCGCGTCGCAGCCCAGCGTCGCCGACATCGAGGCCGGCAGCGCCAGGCGCACCCGTCCGCCGCGGGCCTGTTCGGGCGTCCGGCCCCGGTGCGCCGAGCGCAGCCGGGACAGCGCGTTCCTCAACATGGCCGCTCCGTGCCGGACGGCTGCTCGACTCCGTGCGACAGCTCCGCCCACACGATGCGACCCGAGGAATCCTGGGCGTCGTGCGCCCCCCAGGCGCTGCTCATCGCGTCGACGAGGACCAGGCCACGGCCGTGCTCGTCGTCGGAGGAGGCGCGCAGCCGCGGGCCGCACGAGGGATGTCCCTGGTCCTGCACGGCTATCCGCAGCCGTTCGCCGAACCGGCTCAGCTCGCAGACCACCCGGGTGCTCGCGGTGTGCACGACCGCGTTCGTCACCAGCTCCGAGACGATGAGAACCGCCGCGTCCCCCACGTCCCGGCCCAGCTGCCAGGCGTCCAGCCGCGTTCGCGTCAGCTCCCGCGCACCCGCCACCGACTCGGGGTGCGCCGGCAGCGCGAAGCAGTAACGGAGCGCCTCCGTCCCGGGGCTGAGGTCCGCGAGCCGGGGGATGAGCGCACTGCCAGGTGCCACGACCGATTCCTCACAGTGGGGGCTGCGTCACGCTTCGTTCCCCGGGTGCTCGGGGGCGCGCATGACTGAGCGAACTGGTTCGGAGGTCAACTCTCCCCCCGACGATGACACTTGGCAAGGGGCACTCTGAAATTTCCAGAGTGACTGTGTCGTTGGGGGCGCACGCATGGCACACTGCTCGCAAAACAGCGCATGGGGAGGTCTGAAGTGAGCGAACCGCGGTCCGCCCCGACCGTGGGCCAGGTCGTTCTCGGCAAGCGCCTGCAGGATCTGCGCGAGCGTGTCGGTCTGACCCGTGACCAGGCGGCGAAGGTCCTCCGCGTCGCCCCCGCGACCATACGCAGAATGGAGACGGCCGAGGTCGGGCTCAAGATCCCCTACGTCCAGCTCCTGCTGAAGGAGTACGGCGTCGCCGACCAGGAGGCCGAGGCCTTCGTGGACCTGGCGGAGGAGGCGAACCGGCCGGGCTGGTGGCAGCGTTTCCACGATGTGCTGCCCGACTGGTTCAGCATGTACGTCAGCCTGGAGGGCGCCGCGAGCCTGCTGCGCATGTACGAGCCGCACTTCGTGCCCGGACTGCTCCAGACCGAGGACTACGCCCGCTCCGTGATGCGGACCGGGGCGGTCGACCAGACGCGGCCCGAGGACATCGAGCGCCATGTGGCGCTGCGGATGGAGCGTCAGTCGCTGCTCGCCAAGGAGGACGCCCCCCGGCTCTGGGTGATCATGGACGAGACCGTGCTGCGGCGGCCCGTCGAGAGCGCACGGGTGATGCGCGGGCAGATCGACAAGTTGCTCGAAGCGACCGAGCTCTCCCATGTCACGCTGCAGATCGCGGAGTTCGCCTCCGGCCACCACCCGGGAACCTACGGCCCCTTCGTCCTCTTCCGGTTCGCCGTTCCCGAACTCCCCGACATGGTCTACAGCGAGTACCTGACCGGTGCCGTCTACTTCGACGCGCGCCCCGAGGTGGCCTCCTACCTCGAAGTCATGGACCGCATGGCGGCTCAGGCCGCAACTGCACAACGCACGAAGGAAATCCTCCGGGACTTCCGCAAGGAGCTGTGATGAACCACATATACAACGGCATGCCGGCCGGTGACCTCGGCTCCGAGGGCTGGTACAAGCCGTGGAGCGGCGGGAACGGCGGCAACTGCATCGAGGCGATGAAGCTCGCCGACGGGCGGGTCGCCGTCCGCCAGTCCGCCGATCCGGACGGCCCGGCTCTCATCTACTCCAACGGCGAGATCGCCGCGTTCATCCAGGGCGCCAAGGCCGGCCAGGCCGACTTCCTGCTCACCTGACATCCCGCCCCTCCTCGCCACGGACCTCTGACCACGGAGCGCGCCAATGACCGGGCAAGAACCCCCTTCCCTCGAGATCGACACCAGCAGGCCGCATCCGGCCCGCATGTACGACTGGTTCCTCGGCGGCAAGGACAACTACCCGGTCGACGAACAGATGGCACGGCAACTGCTCACCCTGGACGCGCGCGGCCGCGACATGGCCCGGGTCAACCGGGCGTTCATGCACCGGGCGACCCGCTGGCTCGCCGAGCGCGGTGTGCGCCAGTTCCTGGACATCGGCACGGGCATACCCACCGAGCCGAACCTCCACCAGATCGCCCAGCGGGCGGCCCCCGAGGCACGCGTCGTCTACTGCGACAACGACCCGATCGTGCTGGCCCACGCGGCGGCCCTGCTCCGCTCGACGCCCGAGGGCGCCACCGAGTACATCCAGGCGGACGCCCGCCGGCCCGAGACCATCCTGGCGCAGGCGGGGAAGGTCCTGGACTTCGACCGGCCGATCGCCCTGTCGCTGCTGGCCCTGCTGCATTTCATCGACGACGAGGACGGCGCCGCCGAGCTGGTCGGCAAGCTGGTCGACCAGCTCCCCTCCGGCAGCTATCTGGTGCTCTCGCACACCACCGGAGACTTCAACCCGGAGGGCGCCGCGCAGGCCCGGGCCATGTACCGGGCGCGCGGGATGACGCTGCGGCCCCGCAGCCGGGCCGAACTGACGGCGTTCTTCGACGGTCTCGAACTGGTCGATCCCGGCGTCTCGCTCTCGGCGGACTGGCACCCCGGACTCGGCGAGGTCATCGACGTACCCGGCGACGAGCCGATCCCCGGCTACGCGGGCGTCGCGCGCAAGCCCTGACGCCGGTCCTGCCGGCCGGCCCGCGCACGGGCGGGTCCGGCAGGCAGGCGAACCACGGCCCGTACGAGGCTCCGGGCCGCCACCCGTCACAATGGACCCATGTCACGACGTACCTCCCGGCCCCGGGGAGCCACCCCGCGGATCGCCGCCACCACCCCGTGCCCCTGCGGCCTGCCCGCCGCCTACGGGGAGTGCTGCGGGCGGTTCCACTCCGGCAGCGCCGCCGCGCCGACCTGCGAGACCCTGATGCGCTCCCGGTACGCGGCCTTCGTCGTCCAGGACGCGGCGTATCTGCTGCGCACCTGGCACCCCGAGACCCGGCCGCCCGGCGTCGACTTCGACCCGTCGATGCGCTGGGTGGGCCTGGAGATCCTGGACACCACCGAGGGCAGCGCCTTCCACTCCACCGGAACGGTCACCTTCCGCGCCCACTACACCGACGACGGGCGCCCCGACTCCCTCCACGAGAAGAGCCGCTTCGCCCGGCACGAGGGCGCCTGGGTCTACACGACGGCCGTCTTCGTCGACTGACCCCGGGGCGTACGCGTCCGTCCGGCCGGCCCCGGTGCGCACCGGTCAGACCGGGGCTCCCACCCGCGACGATCCGCCGGAGCCGGCCGCGGGGGACAGCTCCTGGGCCAGGTCCTCCGCCAGCAGCCGCTTGGCGATCACGTCGACGGTGGCCCTCAGCTGACGGTCGTCGGGGCGTGCGCCGTCCTCGGCCAGGCGGTCGTTGAGCCAGCGGCCCCAGGCGTCGGAGATCACCGCGGCCTCCCGCCGGCCCGCCGCCGTGTGCGAGAAGATCCGCCCGTCGCCCGTCAGATAGCCCTCTTCGATCATCCGGTCGAAGACGGGCACCAGCACCTCGGGAGGGATGCGGTGCCGGGCCGCGATCAGCCCGAGGCCCGCATGGCCGACCATCCGGGTGAACAGGTCCACCTGCATCACCGCCCAGGCCCCCGCCATGTCCAGCCGGGTGTCGGACTCGGCGGTGATCCGCCGGGCGGTCTCCGGACCCGCGCCGTGCAGGATCGTGGCCACGGAGTACTCCAGCACCTTCGCCGAGTCCCCGCTGCCCGGCTGGGCGAAGCCCTCGCCCATGTCCGTCGAACCGAGCCGTGCCGAGTCCCGCAGCTTCACCTCCTTCAGGAACAGCGCGATGACGAACCCGATCAGCGCGACGGGCACCGTCCACAGGAACACCGTGTGCAGGGTGTCCGCGTAGGCCTGGGCCAGCGGCTCCGACTGGGCGGCGGGCAGCGCGTGCACGGCCTGCGGGCTCTGCGAGGCATCGGCCAGGACCGCGGGATCGCCGCCGGCGGCGACCGCCCGCGCGACGCCGTCGGCGAGGTTCGGCTTCAGCGCGTTGGCGTAGATGGTGCCGAACACCGCCGTGCCGAAAGCGCTGCCCAGCGTACGGAAGAACGTCACGCCCGAGGTCGCCGTGCCCAGGTCCTCGTAGTCGACGGTGTTCTGCACGGCGATGGTCAGCACCTGCATGGCCAGCCCGATGCCGAGCCCCAGCACCACCATGTAGAGGGACTCCAGCCACACGCCGGTCCCCGGCCCCATCCGGGACAGCAGGAACAGCCCGGCCGCCATCACCAGCGTCCCCACGATCGGGAAGACGCGGTAGCGGCCCGTCTTGCTCACCACGTTGCCGCTGAAGATCGACGCGGCCAGCAGACCGGCGACCAGCGGCAGCGTCCGCACCCCCGACAGCGTCGCCGAGTCCCCGTCCACGTACTGGAGATAGGTCGGCAGGAAGATCATCGAGCCGAGCATCGCGAAGCCCACGATGAAGCTGAGGATCGAGCAGACGGTGAACACCGGGTTCCGGAACAGCCGCATCGGCAGCATCGGTTCCTTCGCCCGGGTCTCCACGGCGCAGAACAGGGCGAGCGCGATCAGCCCGCCCACGAAGAGACCGATGATCACCGCCGAACCCCAGGCGTACTCGTTGCCGCCCCAGCTCGTCGCCAGGATCAGCGCGCTCGCCCCGATGCTGACCAGCGCGATACCGGTGTAGTCGATCACCGGCCGCCCCGCGGCCTTCACCGACGGGATGTTCCGGGCGGCGGCGATGACCACCACGATGGCGATCGGCACATTGACGTAGAACGCCCAGCGCCAGGTCAGATGGTCGGTGAACAGCCCGCCGAGCAGCGGTCCGATGACGGTGGAGATACCGAAGACCGCTCCGATCGCGCCCTGGTACTTGCCCCGCTCGCGCAGCGGGATGACATCCGCGATCAGCGCCATCGACGTGACCATGAGACCGCCCGCGCCGATGCCCTGCATACCCCGCCAGATGATCAGCAGCAGCATGTCCGAGGCGAGGCCGCACAGGAACGATCCCGTGATGAAGACGACCGCCGAGACCTGGAAGACCAGCTTCCGCCCGAACAGGTCGCCGAACTTGCCGACCAGCACGGTCGCCACGGTCTCGGCCAGCAGATACGCGGTGACCACCCACGACATGTGCGCCGCGCCGCCCAGGTCCGAGACGATCGTCGGCAGGGCCGTGCCCACGATCGTCTGGTCCAGTGCCGCGAGCAGCATGCCGAGGACGATCGTCGCGAAGACGATGTTGCGCCGCCGCCGGTCGAGCACGGGCGGCGGCGCGGAGGCACTCCGTGTGGCGGGCGCTTGGCCGCTGGCAGTCGTCACCCCTGCACCCTCACACCCTCCGTGCGCCCCCGCATGCGGGAACGGGCCGGACGGGGCGGTGGGGCCTCAGCGGGGCAGTGAGGCGATCGACGTCTTCAGCCGGGCCACGAACGCCTCCCGGACGTCCTCGCCGACCCGGTCGAGCGACAGATACGGATTGAGGTCCTCCAACTCGACCAGCAGCAGCGCGCCGTCCGCCGTCCGGCAGGCGTCGACCCGCTGGATCCCGTGGTCGAGGGTGTTCCAGGCGATGAAGCGCCGGGCGAACTCCAGGTCCTCGGGGCCCACCGCGTACGGTTCCAGCACCCAGCGCCGCTCCGGGTCGGGAGCATACAGCGCGTACTGGAAGTCGTGGTCGACGAAGTAGAACGACACCTCGTGCCGGAAGTCGATCCGCGGCTGGACGAGGAGGGAGCCCTCGGCCGCCGTCTCCAGTTCGGTGCGGGCCTCCGCCGCGGTGACGAAGCGCAGCCCGGCCGAGTCCGCCCCCAGCTTCGGCTTCACCACGTACCGGGGGGCGTCGGGCAGTCCTGCCAGGTCCGCCGCCCGGTCCACCGTCGGGATGACCGGGAGACCCGCCGCGGACATCTCGACGAGATACTCCTTGCCCGCCATGTCGCCGCGCCCGTCCAGCGGGTTGTAGACCGCTGCCCCCAGCTCCCGGGCCCGTGCGAGGAAGGCGTCGTGGGCCTCCCGGTAGTGCAGCACCGGCCCGCTGTTGCGGACCAGCACGGTGTCGAACCCGGCCAGCAGCGCGCCCGCGTCCCGGGGGTGGCAGAGCGCGACGTCGTAGGCCTCGCGGAGCCGGGAGGAGAGGTAGATGTCCTCGTCGCAGTAGCGGCGGCCGCGCGCCTCGTACGCGAGGTCGGTGACGAGCAGGAGGGAGGGGCGGCGTGCGCCGGCGGGGGACGCGTCGGTCATGGGGTGCTCCCGGGGTGAGGACGGAACGGACGATCACTGTCGCCGGTACCCGGTCCGGCGGCCGCATCCGCCGCCCTGCGGCCGGACGCCTTCCGTCGTACCCGGTCCGGCGGCGGCACCCGTCGCCCTAGAGATCGTCTTCAAAGGTGATCAGGTGATGAGGGATCATGCTTGTCATGGTGCGTCGTCATGAGCTTTCGGATGCCGAGTGGGCTGTGCTGTCGCGGTTGCTGCCGAGTTCGGGGACTGCGGGGCGGCCTCGTTCGGACGACCGGCTGGTACTGAACGGCATCGTGTGGAAGCTGCGGACCGGATCAGCCTGGCGTGATGTGCCGGAACGTTATGGCTCCTGGCAGACCTTGTACACACGTTTTCGCAGGTGGGCGCTGGACGGGACGTTCTCGCGCATGCTGCGGGCCGTCCAGGCGGAGAAGGACGCGGCCGGGGACATCGACTGGCTGGTGTCGGTCGACTCCACCATCGTTCGGGCCCACCAGCATGCCGCCGGCGGCAAAAGGGGGCGGTCGACAGGGACGAAGCGGGTGATCACGCCCTCGGCCGATCCCGTGGTGGACTGAGCACGAAGGTCCACCTGGCCTGCGACGGGCGCGGCCGTCTCTCGGCTTCGTCCTGTCGGGCGGCAACGCCAACGACTGCACCCGCCTCGAGAAGGTGATGGACTCGATCAGCGTGCCCAGAGTCGGGTCCGGGCGTCCACGCTCCCGGCCCGACCACGTGGTCGCCGACAAGGGCTACAGCTCTCGAAAGATCCGCGCCTACCTGCGACGACGCGGCATCCCCCACACGATCCCCGAACGCGCCGACCAGATCCTGGGCCGGCTGAACCGCAGCACACGCGGCGGACGGCCGCCCGGTTTCGACCGGTGCATCTACCGCCGCCGCAACGTCGTCGAGCGCTGCTTCAACCGCCTCAAGCAGTGGCGCGGACTGGCCACCCGCTATGACAAAACCCGCGAGTCCTACCAGGCGGCCGTCACCATCGCCTCCATCATGCTCTGGATCTGACCTTTGAAGACGATCTCTAGGGGCGGACGGCTTCCGCGCCGCCGCCCCGTACGGCCGCCACCCACTCGACGAGGAGCCGCTCGTACTCCCGGCGGCCCTCCGGCGACACCACACCGCCGGCGGCGACCAGAGCACGGATCTTCGCGTTCAGCTCAACCAGCGGGCGGGCAGGCGTCGGCTCGGTCGAAGTGGAGGTCATGTGAAGAGGCTAGTGGCACGGATGCGGTGCGGCGGCCGGTCGGACGTGTGGGGCCCGCCACGGGCCGCCCCGGCTCCGACGGCGAAACGCCGCCGGAGCCCTGCCCTGCCGCCCGGTGCGCCCCTTCACCCCGTGGCCGCCTCTCGGCGCCGCAGAGCGGTCCGGACATCCCGTTGCCGCACGTGGACGGCGTGCGGCGGGATGAAGAGGCCGGGCGCGTCCGTCGCGACCGGAGCGGTGGAGGGCTGGGCGCGTCCGGCCGGGAACGCGGTGAGCGGGACGTCGGTTTGGCGGCGGCGCACGCGTCCGGGGCGACGAGAATCACATCTCAGCGGACCCTATTCGCAGCCCACTCCGTCGCCGTCACGGTCCAAGTGCCGTCCGTAGCCGGGCTGGCCGGACCGGATGGGTGCGGCACCGGCGGCACGCACCGCATCGCAGTTCTTGTAGTACGCCGATGTGCCGCCGGAGCCACCGCTGCCGCCGGTGGAGTCGTCCCGCGCGACGGGCTTCTCCGCGGGCTCCGGATCCGGTTCCGGGGGAGCGGCGGTGACCGTGACCCGCACCTTCTTGACCTTCGTCACGGTCGGGGCGGGTTCGGGCGACGCGGTCACCGTGACCGTCGCCGTCTCCGTGACCGTGACGGTCGGCCCGGGTGTCGTCTTCGCCGCGACCGTGCGCACTTCCTGCGGCTGTTCACCCGTGGCGCCGATCCCGACACCGAGCACGAACAGCGCGCCGGCTGCCGGGAGCACGACACGCTTCCGTGCCCACCGCGGACCACCCGTCGGCGGCGGCTGCGGTGTGAAGCCGCCGCCCTGGCCCCAGCCGGGCTGACGCGACGGGTGCTGCGGACTGTTCCACTCCATGGTCCCCCCAGGGTGCTGTGCGGAGGACCGACCGTAGTGACCCGGCGAAACTCCCGGGAGCGAGTTGTTCCGGTGGTGATGGAGTTGTGACCAAAGGGTGGGGGAGGGATGGGGTGTGTCCTGCGCACGCGGAGGACAGCGCCTCCCGGGGTGCGCTGTGTATGCGGAGGGCACCCTCCCGGTGTGTGACCGTGTGTGCCGTGCGTGCGCAGGGCACCCTCCTCGTGCGTCCGCTCGCCGCCCGGTCAGCGGATCTGGCGTCCCGAGATCGCCCGCGCGATGACGAGACGCTGGATCTCGCTGGTCCCCTCGAAGATGGTGTAGATCTTCGCGTCGCGGTACATCCGCTCGACCGGGTGCTCCCGGCTGTAGCCCGCGCCGCCCAGGATCTGGACCGCCTTCTCCGTCGCGGCGACGGCGAGTTCACCCGCGCGGAGTTTCGACATGGAGCCCTGGCCCGCGTCGAAGGCGCGGTCGTTGCGGGCCATCCAGGCGGCCTGCCAGATCAGCAGACGTACGGCTTCGATCTCGGTACGGAGGTCCGCCAGCGCGAAGGCGATCGACTGGTTCTCGATGATCGGCCTGCCGAACGCCTCGCGCTCACCGGCGTATTCGAGGGCGTACTCGTAGGCGGCCCGCGCGATGCCGAGCGCCTGCGCGGCCACCGTCGGGCGGCTGACTTCGAACGTCGCCATGGCGGCCTGGCCCTTGGCGGGGCCGCCCTCGCGGGCCCGGGCGAGGCGGGCGTCCAGCTTCTCCTTTCCGCCGAGCAGGCAGTGACCGGGGACCCGGACCTCGTCCAGGAAGAGGTCCGCGGTGTGCGAGGCACGCAGGCCGAGCTTCTTGACCGTACGGCCGACCGTGAGGCCCTTCGTGCCGGGCGGCACGATGAACGCCGCCTGGCCCCGGGAGCCGAGCGAGGGGTCGACCGAGGCGACGACGACATGGACCTCGGCGATGCCGCCGTTGGTGATCCAGGCCTTCTGGCCGGAGAGCACCCACGCGTCGGCCGCCTCGTCGTAGCGGGCCCTCGTCGTCATCGCCGAGACGTCGGACCCGGCCCCCGGCTCGGAGACGCAGAACGCGGCGACCTTCGGGTCGTCCTCGTCGCCGAAGCACTGCGGCACCCACTCGGCGAGTTGGTCCGGAGTGCCGGAGGCGAAGATTCCGGCGACCGCGAGGGAGGTGCCGAACAGGGCCATACCGATGCCCGCGTCGCCCCAGAAGAGCTCTTCGTTGGCGATCTGGAGGGAGAGCCCCGTGGGGTCCCCGTACAGGTCGGCGAGCGATTCGAAGCCGTACAGGCCGATCCGGGCAGCCTCCTGGATCACCGGCCAGGGGGTTTCCTCCCGGGCGTCCCACTCGGCCGCGGCCGGGCGGACCACCTGAGCGGCGAAGCCGTGCACCCAGTCGCGCAGATCCCGCTGCTCCTCGGTGAGGGCCAGGGAGAAGAAGCTCATGCCCTCACCCCTTCGGGATGTCGAAGTAGCGGGTGAGGCCGGACGCCAGGCCGACGTCACCGGCGACCTTGAGCTTGCGCGTCATGAACATCGTGACCGGATTGCCGTTGCCGGAGACGAGTTTGAGGAACTCCGCGTCGGCCATCACCAGCGTGGTGCGCGGCTCGGCGTCCGACCGGCCCGAGGTGACCCGGCAGACGCCGTCGGCTATCGCTGTCTCGTAGACCGCATCGCTCTCCCCGGTGATCTTCCAGCGGATCAGCGCGGTGAGGCCCCCGGCCGCCTCGGACCGGAACTGCTGCCGCATCCGGCCGAAGACCTCGCCGAGGATCCGGGTGCGCAGCTCGCCCCGCATGATCTCGGTGAGCTGCTTGCCGGACAGGCTCTTGACGATCCGTGCGAACTCCTCGGGGGCGACCGCTGCGAAGTCGAGTGCGGACAGGTCGTCGGTGAGGTCGCCGCTGCTGGTTCCGTCCACGCCAGTTCCTTACTCCGAAGTAAACTTACTTCAGAGTAAGGTAAGGGGAGTGGTGGCGTCCCGCAAGGCCGTTCAGAAGGGCGAGCCGGGCAGCACCGCGAGGCAGGGGTGGTGCGCGGCGAGCACCTTGTTGGCGCGCGCGAGTTCGGACAGGGCCTGTTCGCGGTCGGCCTGGTCCTCGACGTCCAGTCGTGGCCCGCGGAACCTGCGGACCTCGCGGGCCGCGCAGTCGGCGTCGAACTCCGCCTGGAGGATGTGCGGCGGAATGCACGAGCCGATCAGCGCGGCGACCCGGTCCGGGATCGGTACGGGGACGAGGAGGTGCGTGGCGGTCATGGAGCTTTCCCTTTTCGCTGGTCGGCCAGGAGGCGGTGCACGGGGTTCCGTCGCCTGACGGGCGGCGGGCTCCCTCCTGTGTACGGGACGCGGTTCCGGGTTTCTCGCCGGAGACGTCTCCGTGTCGCAACCGTTTGGGACTGACCGGCTATTTCGCCTTACGCGCCGGTAAGTTGACCCGTCGCGCCGAACGTGATCCACGTCAGGGGGATGTGCCGGTGGCACGGGAGCGCAGGCGCAGCGCGCGCAGCACCGCCTCGGTGGCGAAGCGGCTGTGAGGATCGACGAGTTGGTCACCGAAGATGGACTCCAGGCTGCGCATGCGGTAGCGGACGGTCTGCGGGTGCACATCCAGCAGCGCGCCCATCTGCGCCGCGGTGCCCCGGGTGTCGAGCCAGATCCGCAACGTCTCGACCAGTCGTTCCCGGCGGCTCCTGCTGATCCCCGCGACGGCGGCCAGCTCCCGCTGGGCGAGCTGGTCCAGCAGGGCGGGGTCGGAGAGCAGCCACAGAGTGAGGAGATGGTCCTCGCACAGGATCAGGGGAGCGTCGTCGATCACGCCGGAGTCCACGAGTTCCAGAACCCGGCGGGCCCAGCGGAGCGATTCGCAGGCCAGCGCCGTGGGGACGGTGAGCCCGATCGCCATGCGTCCGTCCGGCAGGGCCTGGGTGAGCATGGAGCTCCGCGCGTCGTCCAGCGCTCCCGGGACGAGCAGGTGCGGCTGTGGGGCGCTGAGGTCCACGAGCAGGTCGCGGTCCGCGCCGACCCGGTCCAGCTCCGCCGGGGCGCGCACGGCGACCAGTGTGACCTCCTCGGGGAGCGTCCACCCGGTCTGCTCGCACAGGTCGGCGATGGCGCTCCCGGGGGCCGGGCGGCCGGCGAGGATCAGATGGAGCAGACGGCGGCGCAGCGCCTCGCTGCGCTCGCCCGACTGGGACTGCGCCTCCAGGAAGCCCTCCCGGGAAAGCGATTCCAGTTCGTCGACGTAGGCGAAGAGCGCGTCGGCGAAGCTCAGCATCAGGGTGGGGGAGAGGTGGTAGCTCTGCCCGACCTTCTTGGCCCGGCGCAGCGCCACCCGCGCGCCCAGCCGGTAGGCCCCCTGGAGCGTGTCCATGCTCCGGCCCTCGTACGCCTCGAACCGTCCGAAGCGCCGGCACATGTCGTCGCGGAGGGTGGTGGGGGAGGAGGGCTCGGCCACGAGATCGACGAATGAGGCGAGGCTCTGCTCCACGCCCACTCTGATGGCCTGCCCGTTCGGCCCGTCGAGCAGCCGGGCGTATTCCGGATAGGCCCGGGTGACCTCGACGCCGATTTCCTTGATGAGGCTGGGCAGTTCGGGCCGCATGATCGCCGCGAATTCCTGCGGGAGCGGCCCGAGCGGGTCTTCGGTATCCAACGGCTGTATGAGATGTGGCATGACAGATCCCCTTGCTCGCGGCGCCCGGTGGTGGGGTGAGGCGGTGGGGGAAAGCGCTCCCACGAACCGACAGGTGCGTACCAAGTTCGCGACGAAGATAGACCAAGGAACAGGTGCTGCACACCACTTGGACAAGATCGGGGTGCAGGGGGCACACATCTTGCCCGCACTGTGCGACTGCCGTGCAGGTCGGGCGGTGCTGCGCGCTTTCGGACAATGAATTTCGGCCGCCCGCTCAGGCGGTGACAACAAAGCGGTTCTCCTGTTGCCGAGTTGTTCCGAGGGGGAGCCGGCCGGAGGTGGCCGCCCCGGGGATGGCCGGGTGCGCGGGCGGCTCACCATGGCGAACGCGGCTGAACACCCAATCCTGGCAGGGGATTTCCAGCCGCGTGGCCGAATCCCATGCGCTTCGCGGGAGGGCGGAGCCTGGGCTTCCGTGCCTCCCGGCCAGGCGGCCGCACTCACGCACCGGGTGCGGGGCCCGGGGCGACCGTAGGTAATTTCTTGCCTCCGGATGCGCATTCCTTGATAAGGGAACCGGGAGGCGATGCTCATTTCCGGATCAAAAAGAGCGCAGTACAAAGAATCTTAGCCGGACGGATTGTGTCGCCCTGTTTCCGACGAGTAACATCACGCCTCGTTCAATTAGGCATGAAATCTGCCCGAAATTTGATGCTCCGATGCTCCGCCCCCGGGCCCCCGAGGTCCCGGCGCCGCCGACGGTCGTCGCGGTACGGGCGTGCGTTGCAGAACCGGTCAACTTCGTGCACGAGGCCGCGTCACGGCGGCCGACAGAGGGGACGACATGAGATCCGTTTCCAATCGAACCCGCGTAGGTCTGCTCGCGGCCTTCACGGCATTCAGCGCTCTGCTCTCCACCGGCTCGGCCACCGCCGCCACCCAGCTCAACGGTGACTGGGCGCCCTTCAACCGCTGTCCGGTCGACGCGCCCGCCATGCTGGCGGCCGACGGTGTGAACACCATCGCCACCTGCATCGCGTCGACTTCGGCCACCGGCTCCATCACGCTGGGCAAGAGCGTGGTCGCCACCGGCCACACCGATCTGCAGCTCGGCGTCGTCCAGCGCGCCGACGGCACCGCCTCGCTGGTGGCCCCGCCCGAGGGAGCCCTGACGGCGGACCCGGCCGAGGTTCCCGGCGGGCTGATCGGACTGATGTGCCCCAGTGGAATTCCCCTCGTATCGGGAATCTGCCGTCAGCTGACGGACAACCATCTCAACCGGGTGACGGCCACCATCGAACCGGCCGGTGCGCCGCGCGACTTCGATATGAGCGCCGCATTCTCGACCGGCAAACCCATTCTCACCATCCCGGTGCGTATCCAGCTCAAGAATCCGTTCCTGGGTGACAAGTGCTACATCGGGACCCCGTCGAACCCGGTGCTCCTCAAGCCGCAGAACGTGACGGCGCCCACCCTCTCGCTCCAGCGGTTCGGCGCCGACGGGACGCCGAACGACGACGAGGGCGAGATGGGGCGCTACACCTTCGACGGCGCCGACCAGGGCGACGCCACGTTCGCAGTACCGGGCGCAAGCGGTTGCGGAGCCGGGCTCCTGGACTGGGCGGTGAACCTCAAGACGGGCCTCCCCTCCGCCGCCGGGAAGAACAGCGTGACGCTGGACGCCACGACCACCTACTTCGGCAGCCCCTACGACCCCGCCGGCCTCGCGCCGGACGAGGGCCGGAAGCTGTCGGAATTCTGGCACTCCGCGAAGCGGTAGGCCGTCCCCTCCACCCGTACGAGGAGGTGATGCGGCCAACCGACCCTCACGTCCCGGTCCGCGCATCGCAGGCCCCTGCTCGTGGACCCCGCCGTGTGCCGCACTGTCCGGCACCGCGTGTGCTCCGCCGTGTGCCGCACCGCCCGGCACCGCGTGGACCCCGCCGTGTGCCGCACCGCCCGGCTCCCGTCGACCCGCCGAACGGCCGCACCGCCCGGCCCGGCGAACACAGCGCACGAACCGCTCCAGTCACGTTCAGCCGAATCCCCAACGGGACGAGAAGAAGGAGTACCCCCATGTTCAAGCGAACCGGTGTCCTGACCGCGATCGGTGCCGCAGCGGCGTCCGTCGTGCTGGCCGCCCCGTCGGCCGTCGCCGCGCCGAGCAGCTGGACGATCACCCCGACCGGCAACTTCAACGGCAGCGCCGGAGTGACCGTCCTGACCGACAACAACGGCAACAAGATCCAGTGCGCGACCTCCGCCGCGTCCGGGAGCGCTCCGACGTCCCCGGTCTCCGGGAGCCCGGCCAAGCTCGCGTCCATCTCGGCGATCTCGTTCAACTCGCCGTGCACGGGGCCGTTCAGCTCCACCTGGACCGTCACCACCACGCCGACGTGGGAGATCTGGGGCCTGGACTACACGGCGGGCGCCGGCACCAACTCCACGGGCCAGGTGACCGGTGAGATCCGGGCGATCAAGGCGAAGGTGTCCGGGAGCAGCATCCTCGGCCCCTGCACCTTCGACGTCAGCGGCAAGGTCGCCGGCAAGTACAACAACCCGTCCACCGGCGGCAGCAACGGCACGCTGAACACCGCGGGCGGCGGGCTCACCCTGTCCATCGCCAACAAGGTCGGCGGCGGCTGCGGCATCGTCGGAACCACCGCCAGCTTCCAGGGCCTGTACACCCTGGTGAGCGCCACCACGGGCAAGTCCCCGGTCATCAGCGGCTGATAACGCGCCGATGACGCAGCGCGTCTGAACGCCGTGCCCGGCCGTGCGCACCCGACGGCCGGGCACGCTTTCACGCACCCGCCGACAAGAGGCGCGGCAGCGGATTGTCACCCGCTGCCAAAGTCCGCGCGACGGTGATCCGAGCGGGAGCCCGGACCTTCCCAGAGGGCCGTCGGCGTGCGTACCGTACCCGTCGGCGGGCCCGTCCGGGGTCCGGCCGCAGCAGGCCGGAGCGCGGCCGAGGTCCCGCTCGCCCCTGCTTCCGGCAGGGTCCGGGCCGTCCTCACTCCGCTCCCGCCCCGGCGTCCACTCCCGCCCGAAGCCCATCCCCGTCCCGGCATCCACTCCCGCCCCGAAGCCCCTCCCCGCCCCGACACACGTCCCCGCCCCGAAGCCCGCCCGCGGCCCGCCCGGCCGCCGCCCGCAGAGCCGCCGCCGCACTCCGGGCCCGCTCCGCGGCCGACCGCTCCCGGGCCCACGCGCGCCGGAAGGACACATCCGTATGACCGTCGATGCACGCGCCGCAGCGAGACGACCGATCCACTGGGCCGTGGGCGGGGCGCTCGTCGTCGCCACCGCCCTCGTACCCAGCGCCGAATCGGCCGCCGCGGAACAGAAGTCGGAGGTCGCCCTCCGCTACGACTGTCCCTTCCCCTCCGGGCCCGAGGAGGTGGACGTCGTCGTCTCGGCGGTGCTCCCCACCTCGGCCCGTACTGGCGAGGAGGTCCGCCCCGGTCAGGTGGCGGTCGAGGTGACCCTGCCGCCGACGGCGCTCGCCCGGTTCGCCGGCCTGGACGCCGCCACCCTGTCGGCGGTCGCGCGGCTCACCGTACGCAACAGCGTCGGCGACACGTCCGCGGACGCCTCCTGGCAGGACCTGACCGCCCCGCCGGCGGAGCTGCCCACGGCGGGCGCAGACGCGGGCGAAGGCGCGGACGGGGGTGAAGGCCAGGGCGAGGACGAGGGCCAAGCCGGACTGACCCTCACCGCTACCGGGGACGTACCGACCGTCGCCTTCGGCAGCCCCGGACGCGCGACGCTCACCCCCGGCGCGCTCGCCCTGGCGCTGACCTCGCTCACCGGGGCCGGTGAGCCGACGACGCCACCGGGACTCGACGTCGCCTGTACCCCGGCCCCCGGCCAGGAGCCGGAACTGGCTGCCATCGCGATCCGCGGTGACCAGGACCCCACGTCCCCGGCACCCCGGCCCGGCGAGAGCGACTCCGCACCGGAGCCGCCCCCCGCCCGACCGGCCGAGGGGCTGCCGCCCACCGCACGGGAGAGGATCGACGCCCTCACCGAGAAGCGGCGCGAAGCCCTGGAGGACGACCCGGGCAGCTGCCCGATCGAGATCCCGCCCGAGTGGGTCATGACCACCGCCGAGACCTACGCGGCCGGCTACGCGAACGCCGCCAAGCTGGACGGCGCGGCGGCACTGGGGCCCGCGTTCATGAAGGTGGTGCTCAACAAGCGCTACATCAACGACTCCTGCGCCTCCACCGTCGACGTCAGCTCCGAGGTGGACTTCGACTACGAGGGGAAGCGCCAACTCCCCCCGACGAAGGCCACGTTCCTCAGCTACGGGTTCATGCCGACCACCGCCACCATGACGCTGGAGCAGGTGGGCCCCCCGGCCGCGATCCACACCCACACGGTCACCAACACGCCGACCTACCCGGAGGAGACCACGGTCACGGCCCGGCTCGTCATGCGGCTCTCCGACGTCGAGGTGAACGGCGTGCCCCTGGACGTGGGACCCGACTGCCGCACGGCGCGCCCCTTCGAGCAGGTGCTGAAGGGGTACGGCCAGAGCTATCCCCCGGCCGGCTATCTGGTGGCGTACGGCGGCAGCCTGACCGGGTACGCCCACATCCCGCCGTTCGAGGGGTGCGGTACCACCGAGGATCTCGACCCGATCTTCACCTCGGCCATCTCCAGCCCGGGAAAGAAGGCCGACAACTACACCAAGATGACCCAGGCCCCCCTGTGCGTGGCCACGAACCCGGAGGGCCCCGACTGCCCGCCCAGGAAGCCGGAGCCCGAGCGGTGAGCACCGGCGGCCCGTGCGCCGCCGACAGCTGAGAGGCATCCGAGCCCTTCCGGTTCCCCGGGACCGGAAGGGCTCCTTTCCTGACCCCCGGACCGGACCCGGGCCGAGGCGCACCGAACCCTTCCCGGACTGGGCGGAGCCGCGCCGGCCCCGCACCTGGCCCGATACCCGGCTTCCTCATCATCCGACAGGTTTGGCAGCGCGATTACTCACCCGAAGACAATTCTCGGCACCTCGTGAATTCTTGCCGAGGAAAATCTGTACCCAGTATTGCGAAGTCAGGTTACCGGCCCGTAGCGTCCCAGATGTGCCGATCGGAAACGCCTGCGTACCTGCTCCCCGGGCAGGTGCGGCCCCGGTTCGCTCCGCTCCGCTGCCGGGCCGCCCTGGGTCGAACGCCCAGGCGTTTGCGCAGATGTCGACAAGGCGGGGAGCCGGCCTTGTCACCCCGTGACAAGTGACCCGATCGGCACGCCCGGTTCGTCGAAATCCGCTGTTCAACGGCTTGCCCTCGCGGTTTCGGCGGACATAGCGTGCGCCCCCTGGTGCATGTGTGACGAGCCGTCATCGCCCCTTCCCAGAGCCGGAGCGTCAACTGATGAAAACGTTCACCGCCACTTCGAGGGAGGGTCGATGGGAATCGAAGTAGTCGTCGAGGGCCTCACGAAATCCTTCGGCAAACAGAACATCTGGCAGGACGTCAGCCTCACCCTGCCCGCCGGTGAAGTGAGCGTCATGCTCGGTCCTTCCGGAACCGGAAAGACCGTCTTCCTGAAATCCATCATCGGGCTCCTGAAACCCGAACAGGGACGTGTCCTCATCGACGGCGTCGACATGGTGAACAGCCCGGAGCGCGACATCATGGAGACCCGGAAGCTCTTCGGTCTCATGTTCCAGGACGGAGCCCTTTTCGGCTCGATGTCCCTCTTCGACAACATCGCCTTCCCGCTGCGCGAACACACCCGCAAGAAGGAATCCGAGATCCGTCGCATCGTGATGGAACGCATCGACGTCGTCGGGCTCCTCGGCGCCGAGGGAAAGCTGCCGGGGGAGATATCCGGCGGGATGCGCAAGCGGGCCGGCCTCGCCCGCGCCCTCGTCCTGGACCCCCAGATCATCCTCTGCGACGAACCGGACTCCGGCCTCGACCCGGTCCGCACGGCCTATCTCTCGCAGCTCCTGATCGACCTCAACGCGCAGATCGACGCGACGATGCTGATCGTCACCCACAACCTCGACATCGCCGCGACCGTCCCCGACAACATGGGCATGCTGTTCTGCCGCAACCTCGTCACCTTCGGCCCCCGCGAGGTGCTGCTCACCAGCGACACCCCGGTCGTCTCGCAGTTCCTGGCCGGACGCCGCGAAGGACCCATCGGCATGTCCGAGGAGAAGGACGCCGCCACCCTCGCCGCCGAACAGCTGGCCGACACCGTCCCGCTGCCCACCGGCCCCCGCACCGTCGTCCCCCAGCTGGAGCCCTCGCCCGGGATGCCCGTACGCCAGGGAGCGCTGCGCCGCCGGGAGCGGGTCATGTCGATGATGGGCCAGCTGCCGGAGGCCGCCCGTACGGCGATCCTCGACAGCTACGCCCCGGCCGCCGGAGGTGCGCGCGCGTGACCGCCCCGATGCCGGTGCGGCCGCCCGAGCCGCCCGAGGAATCCCCGCCGGCCACCTCCCCGAAGGCCCCCGGCCGGCGCCGCCCCTCCCGACTGCTGGCCCCGCTCCGCGAGACCGGGAAGCTGTTCGCGCTCGCGGTCGCCGTGGCCCGCGCCATCTTCCGCCGGCCCTTCCAGGTGCGGGAGTTCATCGAGCAGTTCTGGTTCGTCGCGAGCGTCACCATCCTCCCCGCCGCCCTCGTCTCCATCCCGTTCGGCGCGGTCATCGCCCTCCAGGTGGGCTCCCTCACCCAGCAGCTCGGCGCCCAGTCCTTCACCGGCGGCGCCAGCGTCCTCGCGGTGATCCAGCAGGCGAGCCCGCTCATCGTCGCGCTGCTGATCTCCGGCGCCGCCGGATCCGCGATCTGCGCCGACCTCGGCTCCCGCAAGATCCGCGAGGAGCTCGACGCGATGGAGGTCATGGGGGTCTCGCCCGTGCAGCGCCTCGTCGTCCCCCGGGTGCTCGCCACCATGCTCGTCGCCGTGCTGCTCAACGGGCTGATCTCGGTGGTCGGCACGCTCGGCGGCTACTTCTTCAACGTGATCATGCAGGACGGCACCCCGGGCGCCTACCTTTCGAGCTTCTCCGCCCTCGCCCAGCTGCCCGACCTCTACATCAGCGAGTTCAAGGCACTCGTCTTCGGCTTCATCGCGGGCATCGTCGCCGCCTATCGGGGCCTCCATCCCCGGGGCGGCCCCAAGGGAGTCGGCGACGCGGTCAACCAGTCCGTCGTCATCACCTTCATGCTGCTGTTCTTCGTGAACATGGTCCTCACGGCGATCTACCTCCAGATCGTCCCCGCGAAGGGGAGCTGACCGATGGCGATACTGAACCGGCTCGACCGGGCGGGCGACCAACTCACCTTCTACGTAAGGGCGCTCGTCTGGATCCCGCGTACCCTGCGCCGCTATCTGCGCGAGGTGCAACGGCTGCTGGCCGAGGTCGCCTTCGGCAGCGGCGGTCTCGGCGTCATCGGCGGCACCATCGGCGTGATGATCGCCATGACCCTGTTCACCGGCACGGTCGTCGGACTCCAGGGGTACGCGGCCCTCAACCAGATCGGCACGTCAGCGTTCACCGGGTTCGTCTCCGCCTACTTCAACACCCGGGAGATCGCCCCCCTCGTCGCTGGGCTCGCCCTCTCCGCCACCGTCGGCGCTGGCTTCACCGCCCAGCTGGGCGCGATGCGGATCAACGAGGAGGTCGATGCCCTGGAGGCCATGGGCGTCCGCTCCATGCCCTACCTCGTCACCACCCGGATCATCGCCGGAGTCGTCGCGATCATCCCGCTGTACGCGATCGGGCTCCTCTCCTCGTACGTCGCCTCCCGCTGGATCACGATCTTCTTCAACGGCCAGTCGGCGGGCACCTACGACCACTACTTCCAGCTCTTCCTCTCCCCGCAGGACGTCCTGCTGTCGGTCCTCAAAGTGCTGATCTTCAGTGTGCTGGTGATCCTCGCCCACTGCTACTACGGCTTCCACGCCACCGGCGGACCGGCCGGCGTGGGGGTGGCGGTCGGCCGCTCGGTGCGCAACGCCATCGTGCTCATCAGCGTCACCGACTTCTTCCTCTCCCTCGCCATCTGGGGCGCCACGACGACCGTGAAGGTGGCCGGCTGATGCGTACATCCAGCACCCGCACGATCCGCCGCCGCCTGGCCGGAGTCGCCTTCCTGCTGGTGCCCGCCGTCCTGGTGTGGGTCTCCGTCTCCGTGTACGAGAAGGACTTCACCGACGACGCCACGGTCACCGTCCGCACCGGATCCGTCGGCAACGAGATGCACACCAACGCCGACGTGAAGCTCCGAGGCGTCGTCATCGGGCAGGTCCGCTCCATCGCCACCGACGGAGACGGCGCCCGCCTCACCCTGGCCATCGACCGCGAGAAGCTCGGCCGGATCCCCGCCGACGTCACCGCCCAGATGCTGCCGACCACCCTCTTCGGCGCCCGGTTCGTCGCCCTGGTCCCGCCCCGTATCCCCGCGGCCGCCACCCTGCGGGCCGGGGCCGTCATCCCGCAGGACCGCTCCAGCAACGCCATCGAGCTGGAGCAGGTCCTCGACAACGTCCTGCCGCTGCTGACCGCCGTGAAGCCGGAGAAGCTCTCCGCCACCCTCAACGCCGTCTCCCGGGCGCTGGAGGGGCGGGGCGAGCGCCTCGGCGAGACGCTGACCACGCTGGATCAGCACCTGGAGAAGTTCAACCCCCAACTCCCCACTCTCAACGCCGACATCAAGGAACTCGTCAAGGTGAGCACGCTGTACGCGGACGCCGCGCCGGACGTCCTCGACGCGCTGCGGGACGCCACGGTCACCAGCTCCACCCTCGCCGACGAGGAGGCGCGGCTCTCCGCTCTCCACGGCACCACCACGGCCGCCGCGCAGGACGTCACCTCCTTCCTGCGGGAGAACAAGGACAACCTCATCCGGCTCTCCGCCGCGAGCCGCCCCTCCCTCGAACTCCTCGCCGAATACGCGGATTCGTTCCCCTGCACCCTGCGCACCCTGGCCGGATTCGTGCCCGCCATGGACAAGGCGCTCGGCAAGGGAACCGACGAGCCGGGGCTGCACGTGTCGGTCAAGTCCGTTCCCTCGAAGGGCAAATACGTTCCCGGCCGGGACGCGCCGGTCTACAACGCCACGGGCGGCCCGAAGTGCTACTCGGTGCCGTACGTCGGCAAGCACGCCCCGACCGCCGACACCCGCCGGGCCGCCGACGTCACCGCGCCCCCGGCAACCGGGGCCGATCCCGACGACGGCAACGGCACCGCGCTCGGCCTGCCCAACTCGCCCCAGGAGTCCCAGCTCGTGAACGAACTGGTCGCCCCCTCGCTGAAGGTCCGGCCGGGGGATCTGCCCGACTGGAGCAGCGTGCTCATCGGACCGGCCTTCCGCGGTACGGAGGTGAAACTCAAGTGAAACGCCGCTCGCTCGCGGGACCTGTCACCAAGTCCCTCGTCTTCATCGTCGTCACCGTGCTGGCCACCACCGTCCTCGGTCTCTCCATCGCCAACGAAGGCGTCGGCGACACCACCACGTACAAGGCGCGGTTCAGCGACGCCACCGGCCTCATCCCCGGCGACAGCGTCCGCATCGCCGGGGTCAAGGTCGGCCAGGTCGAATCCGTGCGGGTCGCCGACCGGCGCGTCGCCGAGGTCGCCTTCGCCGTGCGCAAGGGACGGGACCTCCCCGCCTCGGTGACGGCGTCCATCAAATACCTCAACATGGTCGGACAGCGGTACGTCGACCTCGACCGGGGCACCGGACCCGTCGGCAGGACCTTCGCGCCCGGGGCCACGATCCCGCTCTCCCGTACCACCCCGGCCCTCGACCTCACCCAGCTCTTCAACGGCTTCCAGCCCCTTTTCGAAGGACTGTCACCGCCCGACGTCAACCAGCTCGCCGGCTCCATCGTCCAGGTACTCCAGGGCGAGGGCGGCACCGTCGACAGCATCCTGCGCCATGTCGGCTCGCTCACCACGACCGTCGCGGCGAAGGACAAGGTGATCGGCGAGGTGATCACGAACCTCAACACGGTCCTCAAGACGGTCAACGACCGCGAGGAGGGATTCGACGACCTCGTCGTCACCCTCCAGAAGCTCGTCACCGGATTCTCCGGCGACCGCAAGCCGCTCGGCGAGGCCATCACGGCGATGGGCGCGCTCACCACCGTCACCGCCGACCTCTTCCAGGACGGCCGGAAGCCCCTCAAGGACGACATCCGCCAACTCGGCCGCCTGAGCGGCCAACTGGAGAAGGGCACGCCGCAGATCGAGAACTTCCTCCAGAAGACCCCGGCCAAGATGGCGGCGATCAGCCGGCTGACGTCCTACGGATCGTGGCTCAACCTCTACCTCTGCGAAGCGAAGGTCAGCGGCGTCACCCACGACGACGGCAGCACGCCGCCCACCGGCATCGCGATCACCCAACCGAGGTGCCTGGCATGAGAATCACCCCCGTCCGGGAACGCAACCCGGTCGCCGTCGCCCTCGTCGGTCTCCTGGTCCTGGCCCTCGTCGGGCTCACCGCCTGGCGCGCCGACTCCCTGCCCTTCGTCGACCACGGCACCGCCTACAGCGCCGACTTCACCGAATCCGCCGGACTCGACGACGGCGACGAGGTGCGCATCGCCGGAGTGAAGGTCGGCGAGGTCACCGGCGTCGTGCTCGACGGCGCGAAGGTCCGGGTCGACTTCCGGGTCAAGGACGCCTGGATCGGCGACTCCTCCACCGTGGGCATCGCCATCAAGACCCTGCTCGGCGAGAAGTACCTCGCCGTCGACCCCCTCGGCGACGCACCGCAGGACCCCGGCTCCCGCATCACCGCGAGCCGCACCACGTCCCCGTACGACGTCACCCAGGCGTTCAACGGACTCGGCGAGACCATCGACGCGATCGACACCGACCAGCTCGCCAAGAGCTTCGAGACGATCTCCGCCACCTTCAAGGACTCCCCGCCCCACGTCCGCAGCGCCGCCGACGGGCTCTCCGCCCTCTCCCGTACGGTCTCCGAACGCGACGCCCAGCTCGCCACCCTGCTCAGCAGCAGCAAGAAGCTGACCAGGACCCTCGAAGGGAAGAAGAGCAGCTTCGAAACGCTCCTGGAGGACGGCAACCTGCTCCTCGGCGAGATCCAGGCCCGCCGCGACGCCATCCATCTGCTGCTCAGGGGAACCCGCGACCTCGGGACCCAGCTCACCGGACTCGTCAAGGACAACGACCAGCAGCTCGGGCCCACCCTGGCCTCCCTCAGCCGCGTCACCGCCGTCCTGGTGAAGAACCGCAAGAGCCTGGACAAGGTCCTCGCCACGACCGGCTCCTACAGCCGGCTCGTGGGCAACACCCTCGGCAGCGGGCGCTGGTTCGACAACTACGTCTGCGGCGTCGTGCCCAAGAACTACCTTCCCGCCGGCACCGCCCCGGCGACCGGATGCATGCCACCCCGGCAGCAAGGGGGCCGCTGACATGAGACGCACCCGCATCACCGGCATCGGCGCCGGACTCGCCCTCGTCGCCGTCGTGGCCGCCACCGGCGTCAGCGCCCTGGAGGAGGACGGGAGGACCACCGTCATCGCCTACTTCGACCGGGTCACCGGCGTGTACGCCGGATCCGACCTGCGGATCCTCGGCGTGAAGGTCGGCACCGTCGGCTCCGTGGAGCCGCGCGGCAAGGAGGTCAAGGCCGTCCTCCGCCTCGACCGGGGGATCGACGTCCCCCGGGACGCCCACGCCGTCGTCGTGGCCCCCAGCCTCGTCGCCGACCGCTACATCCAGCTCGCCCCGGCCTACGACGGCGGGCCCCGGCTCGCGGACGGCGCGGTGCTGCCCGCCGCCCGCAACGCCACCCCCGTCGAAGTCGACGAACTGTACGCGTCCATCACCGAACTCTCCACCGCGCTGGGCCCCGACGGCGCCAACGCGAACGGGGCGCTGGCCCGGCTCCTGGACACGGGGGCGAAGAACCTCGACGGCAACGGCAAGGCCATCGGCGACGCCATCGAGCAGTTCGGCAAGGCCACCAAGACGCTCGACAGGAGCAGCGGGGACCTGTTCGACACGCTGACGTACCTCCAGAGCTTCACCACGATGCTCAAGGAGAACGACGGCGACGTCCGCAGCGCCGAGCAGCAGCTGAACACGGTCACCACCTTCCTCGCCGACGACAAGAAGAACCTCAGCGCGGCCCTCAAGGAACTCGGTACCGCCCTCGGCCAGGTCAAGACCTTCATCGCCAAGAACCGCGGCTCGCTCAAGAAGAACGTCGAGGCCCTGGTCCCCGTCACCCAGGCGCTCGTCGACCAGCGCGCCTCGCTGGCCGAGGCGATGGACACCCTGCCGCTCGCCGCGGGCAACGTCCTCAACGCCTACGACCCGGTCCACCGCACCCTCAACGGGCGGACCAACCTCAACGAACTGTCCATGGGAGGACCGCTGGTGGAGCCCGGGGCCGCCGCCGCTGCGAGCCGGCTGACCGGCCTCGCCCCGGTCGACGCGAACCGCCGCAAGGCGCTGCCCGTCCTGCCGCTGCCGGAGGTCGGCACGGTCTACGGCACCCCCGAGAAGCAACCGGACAACCCCGGCGAGGCCGACCGGGCAGACGCGTCGGGCGGGACCGGACGGCAGAAGGGGACCGAGCGATGAACGACGAGAACCGGCGCGGACCCGCCGCACGGGCGGCCGTCGGCGCGGCCGCCCTGCTCGCCACCGGCGCGCTGCTCGCCCTGGTCGTGGTCCGCCCCGACGCCCCCTCCTTCACCGGCATCGAGCAGCTCCCGCTGCCCGGCGGAGCGGACCTCGGCGACCGGCCCTACGAGGTCACCGCCGAATTCGACGACGTGCTCAGCCTCGCCCCGCAGTCCTCGGTCAAGGTCAACGACGTCTCCGTGGGCCGCGTCACGAAGATCGCGCTCGCCCCGGGCGGCGGCTGGCGGGCCCGGGTCACCATGCGGGTCAACGGGAAGGTCGAGCTTCCCGCCAACGCCTACGCCCGGCTCGAACAGTCCAGCCTGCTCGGTGAGAAGTTCATCCAGCTCGCCCCGCCGCCCGAGGGCACCGCACGCGGATCGCTCGCGCGCGGCGGTCGCATCCCCGTCTCCCGCACCAACCGGAACCCCGAGGTCGAAGAGGTCTTCGGCGCGCTGTCCCTGCTCCTCAACGGGGGCGGCGTCAACCAGCTCAAGACCATCACCACCGAACTGAACAAGGCGCTCGCCGGCCAGGAACCGCAGATCCGCTCCGTGCTCAACCGGGTCGACACCCTCGTGACCAACCTGGACGCGAACAAGGGCGACATCACCCAGGCCCTCGACGGCGTCAACCGGCTCGCCGCCACCCTCGCCACCCGCAAACAGGACGTCGGCACGGTCCTCACCGGACTCAGCCCCGGACTCAAGGTCCTGGAGAAGCAGCGCGGCTCCCTGATGACCATGCTGCGCTCCCTCGACACCCTGTCCACGGTGGCCGTCGACACGATCAACCGGAGCAAGGCCGACATGATCGCCGACCTGAAGGCGCTCGCCCCGACCCTGAAGGCGCTCGCCGACTCCGGCCAGGACCTCCCGGACTCGCTCCAGGTACTGCTGACCTACCCCTTCACGGACGAGGTGCTGCGCGGCGTCAAAGGCGACTACCTCAACGTCTACCTGGACGTGACGGCCATACCCGGGACGCAGATCATCCCCGCCCTCACCCCGGACCCGCCGGGTATCCCGCAGCCCCCGGCCGAGGGGGAGGAACCGGCCGCCTCGGCCCGGGGAGCGCTGCCCCTCCCGCTGCCCCTGCCCGCCGTGTCCGGTACGCCGAAGACCACGAAGGAGGCGACGCCGTGATCACCCTCGCCGTCCGGCTGAAGAACCTCGCCTTCCTCGTCATCGCCGTCCTCGTCCTCGGCTACCTGGGAGTCCGCTACGCCGATCTCGGTCACTACGTCGGACTGCGCGGCTACTACACCGTCACGGTCCAACTCCCGCAGACAGGCGGCCTGTACACGCACTCCAACGTCACCTACCGGGGAGTCTCCGTGGGCCGCGTCGGCCCCATCGAGCTGACCGAGGACGGGGTCGAGGCCGAGCTGAGGATCGAGAAGGACGCCCCGCGGATCCCGGACAGCCTCAACGCCGTCGTCGCGAACCTCTCGGCGGTCGGCGAGCAGTACGTCGACCTGCGGCCCACCCGCACCGAGGGCCCCTTCCTGGGCAACGGCTCCGTCATCGACGAGGCCGACACCACCATTCCCGCACCCCCCACCGACGTCCTCACCAGCGTCGACGACCTGGCGAGCTCGGTGGACCTGGAGAGCCTGCGGACCGTCGTCGAGGAGTTCGGGGCCGCCTTCGAAGGACGCGGCGACGACCTCCAGGTCCTGCTGGACACCGGCGGCGACTTCATCGACGCCGCGGACAAGGCCCTGGCCGTCACCACCCGGCTGATGGCCGACGGCGAGCAGGTCCTGCGCACCCAGGCCGAACAGGGCAAGGCGCTCAAGGGCTTCGCGAAGGGCGCCAGGGAACTGGCCGCCGAACTCAAGGCATCCGACGCCGACCTGCGCCGCCTCATCGCGACCACCCCGGACGCCGCCGTCCAGATCAGCGGACTGCTGCGCGACGTCGACCCGGCCTTCGGCGTCGTCGTCGCCAACCTCCTCACCACATCGGAGGTGGCCGTCACCCGCCAACGCGGCCTGGAGGAACTCCTCGTGAAACTCCCCGCGGTCGCGGCCGCCGGAGCGAGCGCGGTCGACGACGACGGCGCCCGGTTCGGGATGTCCGTCACCTTCTTCGAACCCCTGCCCTGCACGGCCGGCTACGGCGGCACGGTCTACCGCAACGGCCTCGACACCTCGGCCGGGCCCGCCGTGAACACCGCCGCCCGCTGCACGTCCTCGCCCGGCACCGGCATCAACGTCCGGGGCAGCGCCAACGCGCCCCAGGGCGGCCCGGTGCCGGAACCGGCCGTCCCGGGCTCCATGAAGCTGCCCGGGGCCGGGGCCGGGGCCGGCGCCGCGGCCTCGCCGCCGCCGGCCGAGGGCATGGCCGGGCTGCTGGGCCTGGGAGGCGGCTCATGACCCCCCGCACCCGGCGCCTGGGCGGCTGGGCCGTGCTGCTCGTCGCCGCCCTCGTCTGCGGCCTGGGGGCCTGGTCGTACGGGCAGGCGCGCGGCGACCGCTCCCTGTCCTACGCGAAGGCCCGCGACACGGCCCTGGCCGAGGGCAAGCGTCGCCTCGCGACTCTGAACAGCCTGGACGGCGAGAACGCGCAGCGGGTCGACGACGGGTTGCGGGCCTGGCTGGACTCCTCCACAGGTCCGCTCCACGACGAGCTGGAGCGGACCCGCAAGGACGATGCGAAGTCCCTCACGGCGGCGGGTGACACGGCCCGGGGCAAGGTCACGTCGGCGGCGCTCACCGCTCTGGACGAGCGCACCGGTACGGCGGAGCTGATCGCCACCGTGGATGTCGAGGTCACCCCGCGCTCGGGCACGGCCGGCACCCAGCGCAAACGGTTCGCGGCGACTCTCGCCCGTACCGCCGACGGCTGGAAGGTCAAGGCGCTCACGGCGATCGGGACGGGCGGCGGCCGATGAGAGCGAGCGGAGGAACGGCGACGGTGAGCAGTGATGCGGCTCTCGACCCCGGCCCCGCGGCCGAGAGGACGGAGACTCGGGCGCCGGAGACGGAGGACGGCGCGGACCGGCCCCGCCGCCGCTGGCCGCGCGCCCTCGGGGCCCTGCTGACGGTCGTCCTGATCGCCACGGGCGGCGTCCTGTACGCAGAGGGCCGCCAACTGCGCGACACTCCCGCCACGGCGAATCTGGCGCTCACCGACGCGGAGGCGACGACCCGCGTCACCGGCGATGTGAGCAGCGCGCTCAGCAAGGTCTTCACGTACGCTCCCGGGTCCACCGCCACCACCAGGGCGGCGGCGAAGGAGGTGCTGGCGGGCCAGGCGCTCCAGCAGTACGCGAGGCTGTTCGGCCAGGTCGAGCGGCAGGCCGCCGACCAGAAGCTGACGCTCACCACGGAAGTGGTCCGGGCCGGCGTGACCCGGCTGACCGACGACAGCGCGCATCTCCTGGTCTTCCTCGACCAGGTCTACGAACGCCGGGGACGCACCCCCACCACCGCCTCCGCGCAGCTCACGGTGACCGCCGAACTGCGCGACGGACGCTGGTGGATCGTCGAGATCGGCACCACATGACGGCGGCCCGGCGGCGCTGGCGCACGAGTCCGGTTCGGCAGGCAGGGGAGAGGCAGCACATGGCACGGCGGCGGACGGCGACAGGGACCACCGGGTCCAAGGTGACCACCGGGAGCACCGGGAGCACCGGGAGCACCGGGAGCACCGGGAGCACCGGGGCCACGGGGACCACCGAGACCAGTGGGACCATCGGGACCAAGGAGGCCATCGAGGCCAAGGGGGTCACAGAAACCACCGAGACCACGGGAACCACCAGGACTACAGAGGTCACTGGGGCCATCGAGACCACCAGGGCCACGGCGACCCCCCGGGCCGCGGAGAGCCCGCGGACTTCGCGGGCGCGGACGAGGAACCCGGTCCTGCTCGTCGCCCTGGCCCTGGCGGTCTGTGCGGCCGGCGCAGCGGGCTGGGGCTCCTGGCAGCGGTACGAGGCCGCGCACGACGACGCGGCCTCCTTCGCCCAGGCGCGGGACGACGCGCTGGCGGCGGGGGAGCAGGCGGTGCAGAACATGAACACCCTGGACCACAAGGCGCTGGAGCAGGGGCTCGACAGCTGGGAGCAGTCCACCACCGGCGACCTCCACCGCCAACTCGTCGACGGAAGGGACGCGTTCGCCCGGCAGATCGCCGAGGCGAAGACGGTGAGCACGGCGAAGGTCCTCTCCGGGGCGGTGACCGAACTGGACCAGCGGGCCGGACGGGCCGGGGTGATGGTCGCCCTGCGCGTCACCGTGACCGCGCCCGAGGGCGAACCGGCGGTGAAGGAGAGCCGGTTGCTCGGCACGCTCACCCGGACCGCCGGGGGGTGGAAGCTCAGCGCGCTGGGCCAGGCGTCCGTCGGCTCCACGGCCGGCTGACCGCCACGCCGCGCCCCGCCCACCCCGAACGCCCCGGAGAGGACTCACCCATGTCGACGACCCGTCACCTCGTCAACCGCCGTCGCCGGCTGGCCACGGCCCCCTCGCGCACGGCGGGAGCCGAGACGGAACCGGCCCACGGGCACCCCGGAGCCGACCGCGAACCGGAGCCCGCGGCAGGCACCGCCCCGGACACCGGCACCGCCACTGCCGAAGCGGATGCCCGTACCGCTGACACCACCAGCACCTCCGCCACCGCCGAAGCGGATCCCCAAGCCACTGACACCGCCACCGCCACCGCCACCGTCGAAGCGGAGCCCGACGCCACGGACGCCACCGCCCCCGCCCCGGCCGCCGGAACCGGACCCGGGGCCGATGACGGCCACACGGACGACGACGCTCCTCCCACCCGGGCCTCCCGCCTCCGCATCACGTTGCCCGCCGTGCTCTGCGCGCTCACCGTGCTCCTCGGAGCCGTCGCCGTCTGGGCGTTCACCTCGGCCGGCAACCTCCGCGACGAGCCGGCCCGGCAGAACACCGCGCTCACCGACATCGGCCGTACCAGTGAGGTGAAGGGCCGGATCAGTGAGGCGGTCGGGGCGGTGTTCTCGTACGACTACGCCTCGCCCGCCCGGTCCGACCGCGCGGCGAGCACCTATCTGACCGGCAGGGCCGTGCAGCAGCACAAGGACATGCTCGCCGACGTACGGGAGCAGGCCCCCGAGCAGAAGCTCGTCCTGACCACCACCGTCACCGAGAGCGGGGTCGAGTTCCTCGACGGCGACCGCGCGCGGCTGCTGATCTTCGCCGACCAGAGCAACACCCGTACGGGCAAGGACGAGGAGACCACGTACGCGGCGGCCATGTTCGCCGTGGACGCCGTCCGCCGCGGCGACACCTGGCTGATCGCCGCCATCGACACGTTCACCCGCTGAGCGAAGGGAACCCGCATGAGCTTCCACCGCACGGTGCGCCGCCGGCTCGGCACCACGGCCACCGCCGTCGCCGCGATGACCGCGCTCACGGCGTCCCAGGCCCCTGGGCTCGCCCTCCCCGAGCCGCGGAAGGAGAAGGCGGCGTCCTCGGAGGACGTGGTGTGGACCGAGGTGCCGGGCGACGACGTCTACCACACCGAGTTACCGCCGCTGCGGTCCCCGAAGCCACCCGCACCCCTGCAGCCGGGGAAGAAGCCCGCTGCCCCCCTCGTGGCCCGTGCCTGGCCGGAGGCGGGCATCCCGGCCACCGTGCTGGCCGCCTACCGCAAGGCCGAGAGCGCGGTGGGCCGCAGCGATCCGGGGTGCGGGCTGCCGTGGCAGCTGCTCGCGGCGATCGGCAAGGTCGAGTCCGGCCAGGCGTCCGGCGGTCGGGTCGACGCGCGCGGTACGACCCTCACCCCGATCCTCGGTCCCGCGCTCGACGGCAACGGCTTCGCCCTGATCCGGGACACCGACGGCGGGGCGTACGACGGCGACGGCACCTACGACCGGGCCGTCGGGCCGATGCAGTTCATCCCGTCCACCTGGACGGCCTGGGGTGCGGACGGCAACGGTGACGGCCGCCGGGACCCGAACAACGTCTACGACGCGGCGCTCGCCGCCGGCCACTACCTCTGTGCCGGGCCGCGCGATCTGACCCGCCGCGCCGACCTGGACCGGGCGATCCTCAGCTACAACCGCTCCGACACCTACCTGCGGACGGTGCTGTCCTGGCTGGAGTTCTACCGCAACGGCAGCCATCCGGTCGCCGACGGGCGGGGCGTCCTCCCGGCCAGTCCCGGACCGGGCGGGAAGACCCCGCCCAGGGCCCCGGTGGGCGGCCCCGGTACTCTGGAGCGCCCCGGCCAGGGCGACGGGGGCGTCGTCGTGGGCCCGCAGCCGACCAGGCCGCCGAGCCCGAGCCCGACCCCCCGCCCCACGGACCCCGGCTCCCCGAGCCCCGACCCCGGCCCGACGGACCCAGGTCCCACAGATCCCGGCCCCACCGACCCAGGTCCCACAGATCCCGGCCCGACGGACCCCGGTCCCACGGACCCCGGCCCCGAGCCGACCGACCCTACCCCGAGCCCCAGCCCCGACCCGACCGACCCGGGGCCCAGCCCCACGGACCCGGCACCCGGCCCCGACCCGACCGGGCCCGCCACACCGCCCGACCCCGTGGAGACCGACCCGGGCTGCCCCGGGGCAACCCCGTCCCCGGCGGACCCCTCGCCGTCCGAAGCGGTGTCCCCAGCGGTCACGGGCGGCCAGGACGAGCCCGGCGGCCCGTGCGCACCGGGGGACGCGGCCGCGACCTGAGCCAGGGCCACTCCTCCCCTGGACAAGAACGTGCCCCTTTCTCGGCTCCGTGGCGGGAAGGGGTCCGGCTCTCCCAGTCCGTGCCGGGAAGGGACCGGCCCTCTCCCAGCCCGTGGCGGGAAGAGGGCCGGTCTGCTCAGCCCGTGCCCGGAAGGGGACCGGCCTGCTCAGCTCCGTGGCGGGAAGGCATCGCCCCGATCCTGACCGGGATGGTTGCCCGGCCCGTGGGCGCGGCCGGTCAGAGGCGTCGGTGAGAGGTTCGCCGGCTCCTCGCCCGGCTCCAGCAGGGTGTCCGCCGGTCCGACGATCAGCGGGTCCGGGCGGCCGACGGCCTTCTCGTCCTTGCTGTCGTAGTCGAACCGCCACAGGACGCTGCGCATCGCCTCCAGCCGGCCGCGCTTCTTGTCGTTGTTCTTCACCACGGTCCACGGCGCGTACTCGGTGTCCGTGGCCCGGAACATCCCGACCTTCGCCGCCGTGTACTCGTCCCACAGGTCGAGCGACGCCAGGTCGGTGGGCGACAGCTTCCACTGGCGGACCGGGTCGACCTGCCTGATCGCGAACCGGGTCCGCTGCTCGCTGCGGGAGACCGAGAACCAGAGCTTCACCAACAGCACCCCGTCCTCCACGAGCATCCGCTCGAACTGCGGTGCCTGCCGCAGGAAGTGCTCGTACTGCTCCGTGGTGCAGAAGTCCATCACCCGTTCCACACCGGCCCGGTTGTACCAGGAGCGGTCGAAGAAGACGATCTCCCCGGCGGTCGGAAGCTGGGCCACGTAGCGCTGGAAGTACCACTGGCCGTTCTCGCGCTCGGTGGGCTTCTCCAGGGCGACCACGCGCGCACCGCGCGGGTTCAGCCGCTCGGTGAAGCGCTGGATGGTCCCGCCCTTGCCCGCCGCGTCCCGGCCCTCGCACAGCACCACCAGCCGCTGCCCGCTCTCCCGGACCCAGCGCTGGAGCTTGAGCAGCTCGATCTGGAGGACGCGTTTGACGCGCTCGTACTCCCTGCGCCGCATCCGCCGGTCGTAGGGGTAGTTCTCCCGCCACGTCTCGATCGGACGGCCCTGATCGTCCAGGAGGACGGGCTGCTCGGGGCGGCTCCCGTCCACGGTCAGCCCCTTCAGCAGTTCCGCCGGATCGGCCCGTGGTCCTTCGGTCATCGGCCTGGTCCTCTTTCCCGCTCGCCTCGTCGTCCACCGGTGCGGGAGAGGGCCCACCCCGCCGCGGGTGGGCCCTCTCCCGCACCGACACGTGCCCCCGAGCCCGCCCGCCATGCCCGGCCGTGGCCTCAGCCGCCCGCCAGCACCTCCGCGAGGTCGTAGGAGACGACCTCCTCCAACTGCGCGTACGTGCAGTCCGCGGGATTCCGGTCCGGCCGCCACCGACGGAACTGGGTGGTGTGCCGGAACCGGTCGCCCTCCATGTGGTCGTAGGCCACCTCGCACACCCGCTCCGGGCGCAGCGGTACCCAGGACTGGTCCTTCTTGCCCGACCAGCGGTTCTGCGTACCCGGCAGCCGGGACCGCTCGTGCGCCGCCGCGTCCGCCCAGGCTCCCCACGGGTGCTCGGCGAACTCGCAGCGCAGCGGGGCGAGTTCCTCGGCCAGCTCGGCGCGCCGCTTCATCGGGAAGGCCGCGCAGACCCCGACGTGCTGGAGCACGCCGTCGGCGTCGTACAGGCCGAGGAGGAGCGAGCCGACGACCGGGCCGCTCTTGTGCTCGCGGTAGCCGGCCACCACGACATCGGCGGTCCGCTCGTGCTTGATCTTGTACATCGCCCGGGTGTCGGGCCGGTAGGGGAGGTCGAGCGGTTTGGCGACGACGCCGTCGAGTCCGGCGCCCTCGTACCGGTCGAACCACTCCCGGGCGACCTCGATGTCCGTCGTGGACGGGGCGAGGAACACGGGCGCGGACGCACCGGACAGCGCCGCCCTCAACACCTCCCTCCGGTCCGCCTGCCGGGTGGAGAGGAGCGAGGTGTCGTCGACCGCGAGGACGTCGAAGGCGACGAGGCTCGCCGGGGTCTGCTCGGCCAGCATCCGCACCCGGGAGTCCGCCGGATGGATGCGCTCGCTGAGCCGTTCGAAGTCGAGCCGCCCCTCGTGCGCGATGACGATCTCCCCGTCGATCACACAGCGCGGCGGGAGACTGTCCCGCACGGCGTCGACCAGGTCGGGGAAGTAGCGGGTGAGCGGCTTGCCCGTACGGCTGCCGATCTCGACCTCGTCGCCGTCCCGGTACACGATCGCCCGGAAGCCGTCCCACTTCGCCTCGTAGGCCATGCCCGGCGGGATCCTGGCCACCGACTTGGCGAGCATCGGCTTCACGGGCGGCATCACCGGCAGGTCCATGGCCCGATTCTGGACCGTACGCCCAGCCATGTCGTCCGATGTGCGGCATATGTGCGACCGGCCTACGGTGGCCGTCATGGGAGCAGCGGTGGAGCTGGACGCGGGCGGGCGGGCCGTGAGGCTGTCCAACCCGGACAAGGTGTACTTCCCGGCGAAGGGCTACACCAAGAGGGACGTGGCCGAGTACTTCCTGGCCGTGGGCCCCGGGATCACCCGGGCCCTGAACCGCCGGCCGACCACGCTCCAGCGCTTCGTGGACGGGGTCGAGGGCGACTTCTTCTACCAGAAGCGCGCCCCGAAGAACCTCCCCGAGTGGATCCCCACCGCCAGGATCGCCTTCCCCAGCGGCCGTCCCGCCGACGAGATGTGCCCGACCGAGCTCGCCGCCGTCATCTGGGCCGCCAACCTCGGCACCCTCACCTTCCACCCCTGGCCGGTGCGGGCCGGGGACACCGACCACCCGGACGAACTGCGCATCGACCTGGACCCGCAGCCCGGCACCGGCTACGCCGACGCCGTCACCGCCGCCCACGCTCTGCGCTCGGTCCTGGAGGACCACGGCGTACGCGGCTGGCCCAAGACCTCCGGCGGGCGCGGCATGCACGTCTTCGTGCCCATCGAACCCGCCTGGACCTTCGTCGAGGTGCGGCGCGCCGCGATCGCCGCCGGGCGCGAGCTGGAGCGCCGGATGCCCGAGCGGGTGACGACGGCCTGGTGGAAGGAGGTGCGCGGCGAGCGGATCTTCGTCGACTTCAACCAGACCGCCCGCGACCGGACGATCGCCTCCGCCTACTCCGTACGCCCCTTCCCGCACGCCCCGGTCTCCGCGCCGCTGCGCTGGGACGAGATCGACGACGCCGAACCCCGTGACTTCGACATCCGCACGATGCCGGGGCGGTACGCCGAACTCGGCGACGTCCACGCCGGCATGGACCAGGAGGCGTTCCGGCTCGACGCGCTGCTGGAACTGGCCGACCGGGACGAGAAGGAGCGCGGGCTCGGTGACCTGCCCTACCCGCCGGAGTACCCGAAGATGCCCGGCGAGCCCAAGCGCGTCCAGCCCAGCCGCGCCCGCCACGACGACGGTGACCCCGCGTGAGCGGAAGCGGGGAGCCGGGCGGAAGCGGCGAGAGGCACGGCGCGCACGGGCGGCCGCTCACCCTCCGCGAGCGGTGGGAGGCGTACAAGAACAGCCCGTTCCTCCCCGCCACCGTCCTCGTCCTGATCGTCGCCGCCGCGGCCGGTCTCTTCGCGGGCTCGTACACGTACGCGATGGCGAACCCCACCCCGCACCGGATCCCGGCGGCCCTGGTCACCCAGCCGGAGGCGGAGCGGGGCGAGACGTTCGTCGCCGGGATGGAGAAGGCCCTCGACGCCTCGCTCGAACTCCACGACTACCCGGACGCCGCCGACGCCCGCCGCGCCCTGGACGAACAGAAGGTCTTCGCGATCGTCCGTTCCTCCGGCGACGGCGTGGCCCTCGACGTGGCCGGAGCCTCCGGCGCGTCCGTGGCCGAACTGCTCGGCAAGGCGGGCCTCGAGGTGGGTGACGCCACCGGTGTCGAGGTCACCGTCCGGGACGTCAAGCCGCTCCAGCGGGGCGACCCGCGCGGGCTCGCCCTGTTCTACATCTCGCTGGCCGCCGTCATCATGGGCTTCCTCGGCGCGATCCAGCTCAGCGTGCACGCCCACGGACTGAACCCGGCCGAGCGCATCGCGTTCACCGTCGCCTACGCCCTGCTCGGCGGCTTCGCCATCGCGGCGGCCGTGGACTGGTGGCTCGGGGCGGTGGACCTGCCGTTCGTCCAGTCCTGGCTGATCCTGGCCTTCACGATGTTCACCTCCGGCATGGTCTTCACCATGTTCAACACCCTGATGGGCCGGTGGGCGATGATCCCCACCTGGGGTGTCATGGTGCTGCTCGGCAACCCGTCGTCCGGCGGGGCGGTGTCCTGGCCGCTGCTGCCCTCCGCGCTCGGCCACATCGGCCGCTGGCTGCCGCCGGGGGCCTCCGTCAACGCCCAGCACACCGCCGTCTACTACCAGGGCCACCAGTTCGTCTTCCCGTATCTGGTGCTCGCCGCCTGGGCGCTGGTCTCCTGCACGGTCTTCTGGGTGTGGCGCCACCGGCACCCGGGTGGCCGCGCCCGCACGCCGGAGCATGCGGCCGCGGCCACCTGAGTCCTTCCCCTGACGGCCTACAGCTCCTTGATGCGGATGTCGCGGTACGAGATGACGTCGCTGACGCCGTGGACCTGGAGCCCGATGTACCCGGAGGCGAACCGCCGGCCGTCGGTGCCCGGGTCGTCACCCCGCGGCGGCTCGAAGAGCTGACCGCGGGTGTTGTCGAACTCGTTGATCAGGACGCCGTTGCGGTAGACCTCGTAGTGCTGGTCGACCACCTTGATCTCGTAGTCGTTCCAGGTGCCCTTGGGCGTGACCCCGGCGCCGCCGAGCCCCACCCGGTCGAAGCCGTACACCGAACCGGTCTTGTACATGTCGCCGTCCGGCCGGTCGTTGATCTGGATCTCATGGCCGTACTTGATGGCGACCCACTCCGGACGCGACTCCTCCGGGTGGTCGTGGACCTGGGGGAAGCGGACGAAGACCCCGCCGTTGGCGTTGCCCGAGCCGGGGGCGTCGTCCCGCCACTGGAGCTTCAGTGAGAAGTCCCCGTACGCCCGGGCCGGGAACCAGAGCATGCCCATGCCGTCCACCGTGGTGGAGCTGGTGATGGAGCCCTCCTCCTCGTTCAGACCGAACGCGCCGCCGCCCACGTGGCTCCACTTGGCGAGCGAGGCCGCCGTGCCGTCGAAGAGCTTGGTGTAGCCCTCCGACTGGCCCGGCTTGCCGATGCCCGACTGCTTGGCCGCCTGGTAGATCGCCCTGCGCTCGCGCCGGTCGATGACACCGTCGGCCTTGAGCCGGTCGAGGACCGCCGTCACGTGCTTCAGGAACAGCGCGTGGGAGGACCAGTCCTTCTCGTCCTCGATCAGCTCGTTGATCGTGCAGCGGTTGCGGGTGATCCGGTTCGGGACGCCCGTGTCGATCGTGTCGACGAAGACGGTGTGCCGCTCGTCGAACTCCGCGCAGTTCGGTGCGGGGACCCCGCCGCCCTGGGCGACGGTGAACGACGCCTTCCCCGCCTCGGAGGTGTTGCCCGCCTTGTCCGTGGCCCGGTGGGCGATCGTGTGGTAGCCCACCCGGTCGACGATCACCGGGGTGGTGTACGCGAGGTACGGTCCGCCGTCGAGGCTGTACTCGACCTTGTCCACGCCCGAGTCGTCGTCGGTGGCGGTGACGGTGACCCGGGCACTGGTGATGAACGCGCCGTCGCTGTTCTTGTCGCCCTCGACCGTCACCGAGGTCTCGGGAGCCGTCCGGTCCTGCGACGGCGGCTCGACCACGGTGAAGCCGACGGACTTCGCCTCCGCGACGTTGCCCGACCGGTCGGTGGCCCGGTAGCGCACGGTGTGCTCGCCCAGCTCGTGGACCATCACCGGTGCGGTGTACGGCTGCCACGCGCCGTCCGCGCCGAGCGCGTACTCGATGGTGTTGACGCCGGATCCGGTGTCGGACGCGGTCACGGTGACCGTGGCCATGCCCAGGTACGCGCCCGTGTCGTCCTGCTCGCCCGAGACGGTCGCCGAGGTCTCCGGCGGGGTCTCGTCGTCGGTCGGCGGGGCCGCCACCGCGAAGTCGACGGATTTCTCCCCGGCCGTGTTGCCCGCCTTGTCGGTGGCCCGGTAGCGGACCGTGTGGTCACCGACCTCGCTCACCACGACGGGCGCGGTGTACGGCTGCCACGCGCCGTCCGCCCCGAGCGCGAACTCGACGGTGTCGACGCCGGAGCCCGCGTCGGTGGCCTCGACGGTCACCGTGGCCTGGCCGATGTACGCGCCGTCGCCGTTCCGGTCGCCCGCGACCTCGGCCGAGGTCGCGGGGGCCTCGGTGTCCTCGCCGCCACCGTCCTCCGTGACGGTCAGGATGCCCTGCATCTGGCCGTGGCCGGGGATCGTGCAGTGGTAGAAGTACCGGCCGGGCGACAGCGTGACCTCCACGCTGTGCCGGCCGCCCTCGGAGTCACCCGGGTTGGCCAGGATGTTGAGCTGGACGTCGTTGTTGAACTCCGGGTCCGACACGCTGAACGTCAGCGTGTGGGGCATGCTCGTCGTGTTGCCGGTGGCCGTGCTGTTCTCGAAGACGATCGTCGCCCGGCCGGCCACCGCCGTCTTCGGCGCGGACAGATAGTGGTCGATCGGATCGCCCGCGGTCCAGGTCAGCACCTGGTCGGCGGCCTTCGCCCCGGGACCGTCGCCGCCCTTGCCGTATGCGGCCGTCGAGGTCAGTCCGAGGACCATCAGCAGGGCGGCCAGCAGCGCCACCCAGAAGCCCGGCGGACGATGCCGCCCGCGTGCGAGGGAGGAGGAGTTTCTCACTTCACCGCCGCCTTTCCGACGAGATCCGCGGCGGCCGGCGTCGCGCCGCCGCCCTGGTACGACACGCGCCACAGCGCGGACTTGGAGTCGGAGGTGAAGAAGCCGCGCCCGTAGTCCAGCACGTAGAGCGAACCGTCCGGTGCGAACTTCCAGTCCATCAGATTGCGGATACCGTCCGCTCCGACCGGAATGATCTTCTTCAGCGACTCGGCGTGCGTGGGCAGTCCGCCCTTGCCGACCGTCTTCGGGTCGGTGAGGACCGCGTGCCGGGGCTGCGTGCCGTCGTAGAAGTCCCCGACGAACCACTTGCCGTCCCAGTAGGCCGGCCACTTGGCGGTGGACGTGCTCTGCGCGTCGTACCGGTAGACCGGGCCGTTCATCGTGGCCTGCCCGCCGCCCTTGAGCCACGGCAGCAGCTGCTTGCCCTCCTCCTGCCGGTAGCTCGGTACGCCGTCGGCGTCACGCGGGTAGTCGATCCCGCCGCCCTGCGGCGAGTACCAGATGGTGTTCGGGGTCACCGGCGGTAGTTTCACCAGGCCGTCGTTGTTCGGCGACTCGTTCCTCGGGGCGTCGCAGTCGTACCAGCCCAGCGGCTTCGCCGGGTCCGGCAGATTGCGGTCACGGTAGGGCTGGTTGTTGCCCATGCAGTACGGCCAGCCGTGGTTGCCCGCCTTGGTGATCGCGGCGAACGTGTCGTACTTCGCCGGACCCCAGGTCGTGGACGGCGAGCCCGCGTCGGGGCCGACCCAGCCCGCGTACAGCGTGTCCGTCGACGGATCGATGGAGATCCGGGCCGGGTTGCGCACGCCCATCACGTAGATCTCGCCACGCGTCTTGCCGCCGCCCTCGTCCGGCTCCTCGCCGGTGAAGAGGTTCCCCTCGGGCAGGGTGTACGTGCCGTCGTCCTCGGGGTGGATCCGCAGGATCTTCCCGTTGAGGTTGTTGGTGTTGCCCGCCGTGCGCCGCGCGTCGGCGAAGGAGACGCCCCGGTAGTTCGGCTGCGGGTTGTTGCCGGAGTAACCACCGCTGAAACCGGAGGAGTTGTTGTCGCCGGTCGCGATGTACAGGTTGTCCTTCGAGTCCCACGCCATGCCGCCGCCCGCGTGGCAGCAGCTGTGGATCTGCACCGGCCAGCCCAGCAGCACCTTCTCGGAGGCCAGGTCGAGCTTGCCGGTCGCGGAGTCGAAGGTGAAGCGGGAGACCTGCCGGACCGCCGTGCGCTTGTCCCGGTCGATCTTCGCGTGCGGCGTGTAGTGCAGGTAGACCCAGCCGTTGGACGCGAAGCCGGGGTCCAGCTCGATGCCGAGCAACCCCTCCTCGTTCTTGACGAGTTCGTCGCCACCGCCCTTGTTGCCGAAGACGTCCAGCTCACCCGCCAGGGTGACCTCCTTCGTCTCCGGGTCGTAGACGTGGACCTCTCCCTTGCCCTTGCCGACGTCCGGGTCGGCCCAGTCGGTGACGACCGGCCGGGAGCTGTCGGCCCCGCCGCGCCCGATGTAGAAGACCCGCCCGTCCGGTGCGGTCACCAGCCCGTGCGGCTCGCCGATCTGGTCGTTCTGGCCCGGCTGGTTGGGCTGGGTGACCCGCTCGGCCGTGTAGTTGGAGGTGATCGTCGCCGTGCAGTCGGCCTGCGCGGTCCGGTTCGTCCAGGAGAGCGCGCCGCGCAGATGGTCGCGGAAGTCGGTCTCCGCGAAGCTGTTCGCCGTACCGCCCATCGCGGTGTAGAAGGACCGGCCGCCGTCGTAGTCACGGCACCAGGAGACCGGGTGGTCCCAGCCGCCCGCGCTCGCACCCGGCTTGTACGTCAGTTCCCGTACGCGTGCCACGGTGTGGACGTCGCCGGACGGGTTCTTCGTCCAGTTCATCCACTGGTCGGGCCGCTTCCACTCCAGCGGCAGGTTCTTCGTCGCCGGGTGGACCCGGTCCCCGATCTCCACGGTCGCCCGCTGGACGGACGCCGGGCTGTCCGCCGCCGGACGGGCCCCGATCAGACCGGTGAACCAGTCGGAGTACGGCTCGGTGCGCGCCGCGTCGTGGATCCCGAGGAAGCCGCCGCCCGCCTCCATGTACGCCTCCAGGCCCGCCTCCTGCTCCGGGTCCAGGACGTCGCCCCCGCCGGTCAGGAAGACGACGGCGTGGAAGGAGCCGAGCCGCTTGCCGTTGGTGAAGACCCTCGGATCGGCGGTGGCCACGGTGGTGAACCGCCGGGCCTCCGGACCGGTGAGCCCGATCTTCTCGATCGCCGCGATCCCGGCGTTGGTGTACGGGGCCTCGTCACCCGCCGACGCGTGGAACACGAGCACCTTCACCTGGCTCTTCGCGCCCGGCGGAGACGGCAGGGACAACGTTGTCGCCATCTTCTCGACCAGAGCCCGGTCCGGCGACGCATCGGCGCTCGCCGTGCCTCCGCCGCCCAGCATGGACACGGTCAGTGCGCCGGCCGCCACGGCCGCCGCGAGGCCGCGTCGTGATCTGGACCGGTGATGTGATGCGCGCTGCATGTGGTCACCCACCCCTCTGTGGTCACTGCACCTCTCGGTGACTGTGGCTTGCTCACGTCTCATCAGGAGCGGTGGTTCGAGAGGCACTTGATCCGCCGGTGCGTGGCCCTCCGGCTCTCGACCCACTGCGACAGCGCACGAAGTTAGACCTCTTTTCGCGGCCCGCCAAGAGCTACGGCGGCAATCGGACGAACTTTGTCCTGGGTGTGGATAAACGGAGATGCCCCGGCTACGGTGTGGCCCGTTCCGGGGATCCCGGGAGCGCTGTCCCGCACCGGCGGCTTCGCCAGTTTCCTTATCGCAGTGGGGAGTTCGACATGGACCGAAGGACCTTCAGCCGGCGGATGCTGGTCGGCGGCGCGGCGGTCGCCACGACCGGGGTGACATCGTTGTCGCTCGGAGCGGTGGAGGCGAGCTCGGCCGAGAACCCGCCGCGCACGGCCCCGGCGGGCGGCGTCGTGCGCCGACTGAGGATGTACGCCGAGAAGCTGCCCAACGGCGAGCTGGGCTACGGCTTCGAGAAGGGCAAGGCATCGATCCCCGGGCCCCTCATCGAGCTGAACGAGGGCGACACGGTCCACATCGAGTTCGAGAACCTCACCGACGTCGACGCCAGCCTCCATGTGCACGGTGTGGACTACGACATCGCCAACGACGGCACCCGGATGAACAGGAGCCACGTCGAGCCCGGCGGAACCCGCACCTACACCTGGCGCACCCACGCCCCGCGCCGCCGCGGCGACGGCACCTACGAGCCGGGCAGCGCGGGCTACTGGCACTACCACGACCATGTCGTCGGCACGGACCACGGCACCGGCGGCATCCGCAAGGGGCTCTACGGGCCGGTCGTGGTCCGCCGCAAGGGCGACATCCTGCCCGACCAGACCTGCACGGTCGTCTTCAACGACATGACGATCAACAACAGGACGGCCCACAACAGTGTCAACTTCGAGGCCACCGTGGGTGATCGGCTCGAATTCGTGATGATCACGCACGGGGAGTACTACCACACCTTCCATATCCACGGTCACCGCTGGGCGGACAACCGGACCGGCATCCTGACCGGCCCCGACGACCCCAGCCGGGTGATCGACAACAAGATCTGCGGCCCCGCCGACTCCTTCGGCCTCCAGATCATCGCCGGCGAACGCGTGGGGGCGGGGGCGTGGATGTACCACTGCCATGTCCAGAGCCACTCCGACATGGGGATGGCGGGACTGCTGCTGATCAAGAAGCCGGACGGGACGATCCCCGGGTACGATCCGCACCATGCCGCGGCCGGAGGAACAGCGAAGCAGGCCGGGGAGACCGCCGATGGGGCCGGCGAGCCGGGCGCGGACGGGGCCGTCGCGAAGGGCACCGGGGCGGACGCGGGGGAGCACCGGCACTGACGCCGTCCGCCACGGGGCCCTCCGGCGGGGCGGCCCGGTCACGGGCGATGCGTGTCGCCCGCCAGGCGCTGCTGCTCCTCCTCGACCACGCGCCGGGCCAGCTCGGCGTCGGAGACGTCGACCGCGTCCGGGGCGGCCTCCGCGAGGTCGCTGCGCCGGGCGTACGCGTCGAAGAGCCGGTCCTTGCGGGCCAGCAGCTCCACCAGGCGCTGGTCCACACTGTCCGCGGCCAGCAGCCGGTGCACCTGGACCGTGCGCACCTGCCCCATGCGATGCGCGCGGGCGACGGCCTGGTGCTCCAGCGTGGGCTTGATCTGCGGCTCGCACAGGATGATCACGGAGGCGGCCTGCATGTTCAGCCCGGTCCCGCCCGCCTGGATCTGGCTCAGCAGCACCGCATGCCCCTCCACCGCGGAGAAGGCGTCGACCAGCTCCTGCCGCCGGGAGGGCGGAACGCTCCCGGAGAGCGGCCCGAAGGCGTCCGGTCCCAGGGCGTCGCCGACCGTCGCGAGGACCTCGCGGAAGGAGGAGAAGACGACCACCTTCAGGCCGTTGTCCCGCGCCTCACCGACCAGTTCGCGCAGCCGCTCCAGCTTGGCGGAGGTCCCGGGCACGGCATAGGCGGCCCGGCGCATCCGCATGAACCACCCCGATGCGACCGCCTCCCGGTAGGCCACGCGGTCCTCGGGCCCGAACTCCTCCCACTCGTCCACGTGGACCAGCGCCGGGAGCTCGGCCAGCACGTCCACCTGGTTCCGGCGCAGATATGCGGGGGCCACGGCCCTGCGGAAGGCCCGCGAACCGGCCGCGCCGTGCGTCGTGCTCACCGACGGCGCGAGTTCGGGGCGCAGTTGGCGCACCAGACTGCGGAACTCCTCCACCCGGTTCTCCATCGGGGTGCCGGTCAGGAACAGCACCCGCTCCACCCGCTCCGCCCATCCCGCGACCACCCGCGACCGGCGGGTCTCGGGATTCTTCACGAAGTGCGCCTCGTCCACCACCAGCATCCCGGGCCGTACCGCGGCCGCCGCCGCCTCGGGCAGCAGGTGCAGCGCGTCGAAGGTGGTCACCGCCACCCCGCCCTCCGCACGCCAGTCCGCGAACGCCGCCACGCGCTCCGCCCCGTGCACCGGAACGGCGCGCAGGGTGGAGCGCGCCCGGATCTCCCGGGTCCAGTTGATCAGCACGCTCGCCGGGCACACCACGAGGAAGTGGCTCTCGCCCCGGGCGGCGAGATGAGCGAGGGCCGCGATGGCCTGGACGGTCTTCCCGAGACCCATCTCGTCCCCGATGATGACCCGCTTCTGCGCCAGCGCGAAGCGCGCCCCGAAAGCCTGGTAGCCGCGCAGCGACACCCGCAGACGCGTGTCGTCGAGCCGCAGCGCCCGTACCCGGTCCGCGATCCCGGCGGGCAGGAACCCCTCGGCGGCGTCCCGGTCAGGGTCGCTGCCCGACAGTTCGGCGAGCAGGCTGTAGTACTCGGCGGACCGCAGTTCGAAGTCCACCCAGGCCTCGGCGGGGGACACCGGCGAGCGCAGCAGATCGGCCGACGCCTGCGCGAAGAGCACCGGCAGCTCCCGCTCCACCGCGTCGGCCACGGCCGACCGCACGGCGTCGAGCGCCTCCCGCACCCGGGCCCGGGACCGCCGCCCGGCGAACAGCATCCGCAGCCGGTTCCCGCCGGGTGCGGCCATCTCGACCGGCGGGCCCAGCCGTTCGGCCAGCCGACGGGCCGCGTCCACCGCGCGCCGCGCGTCGGCGCCGGCCACCACCAGCCGGTGCAGGGCGATCACCAGCGCGGTGCTCGTGTCGTCCGGGGCGTCCACGTCGATCCGCACCGAGACGGTGTCGCGCACCGCGTGGGCGATCTGCCCGGCGGCGGCCAGCGCCTGGTCGGCGGTGTGCGCCCCGACCCCGGGGATCTGGCGCAGCGCGTAGCGGTCCGTGCCGTGGACCTGGCCGACCGTGCCGAATCCGGCCTGCTCCAGCGCACCGAGCCGCAGGCGTCCTTCCGTGACGTCCTTGAGCCGGGAGACGGGGATACGGGCCAACTCGCCGCTCACCAGGGCGTCGAGGAGCGGATCGAGCTCGGAACGTACGGCGGCCACGGCGTTCGACCGGTCCGCCGGGACGGCACGGGCGCTCTCCAGCAGCCGCTCCGCCCGCGCCAGCAGCTCACGGGCCGCGCCGCCGGTGGGCACCGATCCACCGGCGGCCCCGCGCGCGCCGGTTCCGCCCGCCGCCCCGCTCTGCTTCATGTGCGTCCTTCTCCTCCCGGACGGCGTCCCACCGCCCGGGGCCCCGCTCTTCCGGCCTTCCCGCCATCGTGTCACGCCCCGCCGACACCCCCGGCCGCTCCGCCCCGGCCGCCTGCGACGCGCCGGTGCAATGCTTCGGCCCGGCAGCCGGGCACTGCCTACCCTGGGCCGCACGGCGGGCGCGACCACCGTCGGCGGACCACGCCCCGGCCGGCCCCGCACGGACTGCGGCTGTCAGTGCCCGGTGCAAGACTCGACACGGAGGGAACCACCCGGCAGGACCCGACGAGCAGGATCACCCGGACCGACTGAGGAGCACGCCATGATCAGCCCCACCTTCCTCGACGGAGCACCCAACTGGGTCGATCTCGGCACTCCCGATCTCGACGGGGCCACCGCCTTCTACCGGGCACTGTTCGGCTGGGACCTGATCCCGGGCGGCCCCGAGGTGGGAGGCTACGGAATGCTCACCCTCGACGGGCGGTACGTCGGCGGGGTGATGACGGTCTCCGAGGAGGAGGCGCCGAGCGCCTGGTCGGTGTCCTTCCGGTCGCCGGACGTCGACGCCACCGCCCGGGCGATCGCCGAGGCGGGCGGCAGCGCCGCGTTCGAGGCGATGGACGTCCTCGACTTCGGCCGCATGGGCGGGTTCACGGACCCGGCAGGCGCGTACTTCGGGGTGTGGCAGCCGAAGGAGCACCCCGGCTTCGGCGTGATCCAGGAGCCGAACGCGTTCCTCTGGGCCGAGCTCTACACCCCCGACGTCCCGGCGGCTGCCGCGTTCTTCCACAGCGTCTTCGGTTGGGGCACCGACACGATGAAGGTGGAGGGCTCCGACTACACCTACACCACGGTCCATCCGGCCGGGGCCGGCCCCGACGCCTCCTTCGGCGGTCTGGTCCGGATGGGCGACGTCCCGTCCGAGGCCGCCCGCGGCCCCCACTGGCTGCCCTACTTCTCCGTGGCCGACGTCGACGCCGTCGTGGCCGAGGCGAAGCGGCACGGCGGCAGGGAGACGCTGGCCGCCATGGAGGTGCCCGGCGTCGGCCGGATGGCCAACGTCGCCGACCCGTACGGGGCGGTCTTCGCGGTCATGAAGCCCGAGCCGAGGCAGTAGCTGCGAGGCTCCGGCAGCGGGGCGCCCCTCCGGACGAGCGGGGCGCCCTTCCCGGATTGATGAATCGTTGATCGGTTGTTTATCGCCACCCGGCAGGGTGTGTCCCATGCTGATCAACACCGTGACCGACGACGCACTCGCCTGGCAGGAGACCGCGTTGTGCGCGCAGGCCGGGCCCGACTTCTTCTTCCCCGCCCCGGGCAGCTCGACGCGCGAGGCCAAGCAGCTCTGCAACGCCTGCGAGGGCCGGCCGGCCTGCCTGGAGTACGCACTCGCCAACGACGAGCGGTTCGGCGTCTGGGGCGGGCTCTCGGAGAAGGAGCGCGAGCGGCTGCGCAGAGAAGGACGCGGGCGCGGCTGACCTTCCCGGGCGGCACGCAAGCCCGGTGAACCCCTGGGACACCCGGTCGGGCCCCGGCCCCGGCCCCGCCGAGCCGAGACCGATGCGTCACCGCGCGCCGCCCGCACCGCACACGACGACGGCGGCCCGGTGGCCGGGCAGCCGCGGGCGCGGTGGGATTCCCGCCCCCGGGCCGAGGGCCCCAGCTGCCGGGGCGGGGGAGGGGCGAGGAGGAGGTCAGGCGCGGCCGCGCGCCGCCAGGCGGGCCTTGCGGGCGGCGAGCTTCTCGTCGAACTTCGCCGCTTCGGAGTCCAGCCCTCCCATGTAGAGGCCGAGCTCCTCCTGGGCCTTCGCGCCCTCCGGGCCGAGCCCGTCGATGCTCATGACCTTCAGGAAGCGCAGCACGGGCTGGATCACGTCGTCGTGGTGGATGCGCATGTTGTAGATCTCGCCGATCGCCATCTGCGCGGCGGCCCGCTCGAAGCCGGGCATGCCGTGTCCGGGCATCCGGAAGTTGACGACGACGTCGCGCACGGCCTGCATGGTCAGGTCCGGGGCCAGCTCGAAGGCGGCGCCCAGGAGGTTGCGGTAGAAGACCATGTGAAGGTTCTCGTCGGTGGCGATCCGGGCCAGCATCCGGTCGCAGACAGGGTCGCCGGACTGGTGGCCGGTGTTGCGGTGCGAGACGCGGGTGGCCAGCTCCTGGAAGGCGACGTAGGCGACGGAGTGCAGCATCGAGTGCCGGTTGTCCGACTCGAAGCCCTCCGCCATGTGCGCCATACGGAACTGCTCCAGCTTGTCCGGGTCCACGGCGCGCGAGGTCAGGAGATAGTCGCGCATCACGATGCCGTGGCGGCCCTCCTCGGCGGTCCAGCGGTGCACCCAGGTGCCCCACGCGCCGTCGCGGCCGAAGAGGCTGGCGATCTCGTGGTGGTAGCTGGGGAGGTTGTCCTCGGTGAGGAGGTTCACCACGAGAGCGGTCTTGCCGATGTCGGTGACCTTGGACTGGTCCGCCGCCCAGGCCTCGCCGTCCTCGAAGACACCGGGGAAGTTCCGGCCGTCGGAGAACGGGACGTACTCGTGCGGCATCCAGTCCTTGGCGACCTTGAGATGGCGGTTGAGCTCCTTCTCGACCACCTCTTCCAGCGCGTACAGCAGTTGGGCGTCGGTCCACGCCTTCGAACTGCCGAGGTGGGGAGAGGTGATCGTCACGGGGAGCTCCTGGGGACGGGAGAATTACCTACGGCTTCGTAGGTTACGAGACCGTAGGTTAAGGCGACCGTAAGGGCAAAGCCAAGCCCGCTCCCGACAGAGAAGGGCTACACAGGGTCATCTCCGCAGGCGAACGGGTGTGTGAAGGATGCGTCGGGGGCTTCCCCCGCCCCCTTCCGCAGGGGCTCTCAGCTTTCCGGATTCAGCGGTTCCGCCCCGGGATGCCGGGGCGGAAGCGCCGGTACCGGGGCGCGGGCGACCCGCGCGTCCCGGACCCGGTGGGAACCATCCCGTCCGGACCCGGTGGGAACCATCCCGCCCGGACCCGGTGGGAACCACCGCGCCGGTCAGCAGCGGCCCGACTCCCGATGCGTTCCTTCCGCAGCCCGCCTTCCCCCGGTCCGGACGCGGCCGCTCCTCGCCGCCGCCGCGGGCGCCGCCCCGACGGCCCCCCTCACCGCCCCTCCCGCACCGCCTCCGCGCTCGTGTCCCACAGCCCGCCGTCGAGCCGGAGCCACCGCGTGATCCCGATCGACTCCAGGAACGCCACGTCATGGCTCGCCACGATCAGCGCCCCCTCGTACGCCTCCAGCGCCTCGGTCAGCCGCCGCACGCTCGCCAGGTCGAGGCTGTTCGTCGGCTCGTCGAGCAGCAGCAGCCGGGGCGCCGGATCGGCCAGCAGCAGCATCGCCAGCGTCGCCCGGAACCGCTCCCCGCCCGACAGGGTCGAGGCCGGGCGGTCCGCCGCCGCCCCCTTGAACAGGAACCGCGCCAGCCGGGCCCGTACCGCGTTCTCCGTACGGCCGGGCGCGACCCGCGCCACGTTCCGCGCCACCGACGACGCCTCGTCCAGCACATCCAGCCGCTGCGGCAGGAATCCCGTCGCCACCCACGGCGTCGCCTCCCCCGAGAGGGGCGTCAGCTCGCCCGCGATCGTCCGCAGCAGGGCCGTCTTGCCCGCCCCGTTGCGCCCGGTCAGCGCGATCCGCTCGGGGCCCCGCACCATCAACTCACCGTGCAACGGCGGCCCGTACGGCGGCACCGGATCGCGCAGCGACAGCACCTCACTGCCCGGGTGGACCCGGGTGTCCGGCAGCTCGATCCGGATCTCCTCGTCCTCCCGCACCGCCGACTCCGCCTCGTCCAGGCGCTCTTCGGCCGCCGCCAGCCGCTCGGTATGGAGGATGCGGTGCTTGCCGGCCGACACCTGGGCCGCGCGCCTGCGCTGCCCCATCACGACCTTGGGCTCCCGCTTGGTGTCCCACATCTTCTGCCCGTACCGCTTGCGGCGGGCCAACGTGACGTGCGCGGCGGCCAGTTCGCGTTTCTGCCGCTGTACGTCGGACTCGGCGGCCCGCACCGTGCGCCGCGCCGCCTCCTGCTCCACGGCGAGCGCCTCCTCGTACGCCGACAAATTCCCGCCGTACCAGGTGACCGAGCCCTCGCGCAGATCCGCGATCCGGTCCATCCGCTCCAGCAGTTCCCGGTCGTGGCTGACGACGAGCAGTGCCCCCGTCCAGGCGTCGAGCGCGTCGTACAGCCGCCGACGGGCGTACGCGTCCAGGTTGTTCGTCGGCTCGTCCAGCAACAGCACCCCGGGCCGGTCCAGCAACAGCGCGGCCAGCCGCAGCAGCACGCACTCGCCGCCGGACATCTCCCCGACGGTGCGGTCGAGCCCGATGTGTCCCAGGCCCAGCCCGTCCAGCGTCGCGAGGGATCTCTCCTCGACGTGCCAGTCGTCCCCGATCACCGCGAAGTGTCCGGACCGGGCGTCCCCCGACTCGACGGCGGCGATCGCCGCGCGCCGCTCGGCGACCCCGAGTACCTCCTCGACCCGCAGCGCGGTGTCCAGGACGACGGACTGCGGGAGATGGCCGAGCTCGCCGCGGATCCTGATCGTGCCGGAGGCCGGGGCCAGTTCACCAGCGATCAGCCGCAGCAGGGTGGACTTGCCGCAGCCGTTGAGCCCGACCAGTCCGGTGCGGCCGGGGCCCACGGCCAGATCGACGTCGGTGAGGACCTCGGTGCCGTCGGGCCAGGAGAAGGAGAGGGAGGTACAGCTGATACGGGTGCCAGTGGCAGACAAGAGAAACCCCTGTTGTACGTCGGGAACGGGTGAGGACGGCTGGAGGAAGCTGAGATCGCACACGGGCGCTCCGGGCCACGACAGGGCGCGGCGGGCGCTGCACGGTGTGCACAGGACCTCAGATCAGCAACGTCCTACTCCGATCGACGACAACAGGGACGTCTCCGAAGGTAGGGCCGGGGCGCGGGCCCGGCAACCGGATTTACGGCCGGGGCGTCAGCAGGCACCGCCGAGCAGATCGGTCAGCCCGCCGTCCAGGTCCAGATACCGGTGCTCGTCGCCCACCGGAACCAGCTCCTGCGCCCGTTGGAGGAAGAGTTGCAGCTCCTCGGTGCGCACGTGGACCATCGCGATGCCCTCGGGGGCGTGGAACTCCAGGACGGTCCGCTGGAACCCGTAGGGCCGAACGCGTACGTCGCCCTGGCCGGCGGGGGAGTCCACCCCGGTGGTCAGCAGCTCCCGGGAGAACTCCCAGGAGACTTCGGTGCCTTCGAGGGTCGCCGGGGCCGGGAACACCATGCGGACGGCGAACGGGTTCCGGCGGTCGTAGCTGAGCACGGCGGGCAGGGTCTCCATCCGTGGTGCGGACGCGACCATGCGAGCCTGCACGGACTGCTCGATAACGCTGGACAAGACCTGCTCCCTCTTGCGGCTGGGTGAACGGTTCCCGGCACTGGAGTAGACGACGGAACTCCTCGATTCGTGCACCGGCGCGAGGCGTGAGCTGCGTCACCGGATGCGTCCGGCTCCTGCCCGTACCCCGCGCACCCCGGCTCTCCTGCCCGTTCCGCGTCGACGCACCCTGGACGGGCCCCGACCCGTGGGCTAGCTTCCAGCGCCATGAAGGCCATGGGGAAGACGAGACGGCTGATGGCACTGGTGACCGGAGGGGCGGCTCTGGCCGCCGCACTGGTCGCCCCGGGCGCATACGCGGCGGAGGGCACAGCGGGCGCATCCGCGGCGGAGGGTGAGGAGGGGAGGACGGTCTCCGGGGAGGTCGCCGCCCGCGGGCTCCTGCCCGGCTGGCGGCTCACCGGCACCGGCACCGACGCCCGCTTCCGGGGGCTCGCCGCGGTCAGCCGCACCACGGCCTGGGTCGCCGGGTCGAAGGGCACGGTCCTGCGCACCGCGGACAGCGGCCGCACCTGGCGTGACGTGTCACCGCCGGACGCCGCCGATCTGGAACTGCGGGACATCGAGGCGTTCGACGGCCGCCGTGCCGTCGCCCTGGCCATCGGCGAGGGCGAGGCATCCCGGGTCCTGCGCACCGCGGACGGCGGAGCGACCTGGACCGAGTCCTTCCGCAACACCGATCCCCGGGCCTTCTTCAACTGCCTGACGTTCTTCGACAGTCGGCACGGCCTCGCGGCCGGCGACCCGGTGGACGGAAAGTTCCGGGTCCTGTCCACGGCGGACGGCGGCCGGTCCTGGCGGGTCCTGCCCGATGCCGGGATGCCGCCCGCCCTGCCCGGCGAGGCGGGGTTCGCGGCGAGCGGCCAGTGCCTGGTCAGCTCGGGCGCCAAGGACGTCTGGCTGACCACCGGGGGAGCGGAGACCGCCCGGGTCCTGCACTCCCGCGACCGGGGCCTGACCTGGACGGCGAGCGCCTCCACCCTCCCGGCGGGCGACCCGGCCCGAGGCGTCTTCGCCGTCGCCTTCCGCGACCGGGCCCACGGCATCGCCGTCGGCGGCGACTACCGCCCCGACCAGGCGTCCCCGCAGGCGGCCGCCGTCACCGGGGACGGCGGCCGCAGCTGGCGGCGGTCCGCCACCCCGCCGCCCGCCTACCGCTCCGGCGTCACCTGGCTCCCGCACAGCCGCACCGCTGCCCTGGCCGTCGGCCCGACGGGCACCGACCTCACCCTGGACGGCGGGCGCACCTGGCGGACGGTCGACCCCGGCTCGTACGACACCGTCGACTGCACCCCCGACCTGGGCTGCTGGGCGGCGGGCGAGAAGGGGCGGGTGGCACGGCTGGGGTTCTGACGCCGGGGCCGCCTCATGACCTCATGAGGCGGCCAGCACCTCCCGCAGCCGCGCCGCGAACTCGTCGGGCTTCCCCGGATAGCCGAACTCCCCGTCCAGGAAACCGCCGTGGTGGCTGGGGAAGACGGTCGCGCGCTGCCCGAGCAGTTCGGCGGTCGCGTCGGACGTCCGCCCGGTCTGCACCGTCCGGGACTCCTCGCCCACGGCGATCACCACGCGGGTGGGGGCCGTGACGACGGCGTCGACGTCCGGCCGGTAGTCGCTGACCGCCCAGGAGCGGTCGGACAACAGCGGGTCGTCGCGGGTGCCGTCGTCCTCGGCGGGCATCCCGAACGCGGCGGGGTCGGGCGCGGGCTGGGCGAAGTACGCGTCGGTGAACTCGCCCTCCCACGACGTCATCGCCACGAACGCGGCCATCCCGGCGCCCCACCCCCGCTTCTCGTACGCGTCCCGGACCCCGGCCCGCGCCCGGACGGCCGCCGGGCCGTCCGGGGTGATCGTGATGAGCGGCGGCTCGTGCGCGACGAGGGTGGTCACGTCCCCGGGGTGGCGCGCCACGAGGGCGAGGGCGGTGACCGCCCCGCCACTGCTGGCGAACATCTCGACCGGCCCGGCCCCGAGCTTCGCGATGACGGCGTGCACGTCCTCGGCCAGGGGCTCGGGCGCGTAGTCGACCCGCCCGTCCGCACGGGTGGAGCGGCCGAGCCCGCGCGGGTCGTACGTGACGACGGTCCGGTCGGGGAAGCGGGCCGCCAGTGCGGCGAAGCCACTCGCGTCCATGGGCTGCCCGAGCAGGAACAGCGGCGGGCGGCCGTCGGCGGCGGGCAGCGGTCCGCGGACGTCGTAGACGAGGTCGGCGCCGGCTGTGGTCAGTGTGCAGGTCTCCATACCTCCTCAGACCGGCACCACCCCGGAAACTCATCGGTGGCGGAGGCGGCAACCGTGAGGCTCTGCCCGTTACGGCAACGGCTGCTGGTACGCCGCGAGCGCGGGCGCCGTCCTGGTGGCCACGAACTCGGTGATCCGGTAGGCGCACACGCCGTGCGCGGAGAAGGGGTCGGCCGCCGCGATCTGCTCGATCGCCGCCCGGTCCCGGCCGACGGCCAGGATCACGCCGCCGTCCCGGGGGTTCTTGCGGCCCGAGGCGATGAAGACACCCGCCGCGTACTGCTCGTCGAGCCAGGTGATGTGCTCGGCCATCAGCGCGTCCACGCGCTCGACGGGGGCCGTATAGGTCAATTCGAGTACGAACATGATCGTCAGGCTACGGGATCCCGGCCGCCGCGAGGACGGCCTCCATGGCGGTGGACGGCGGGGGCCTCCATGGCGGTGAACGGCGGGGCGGCCCCTCCGCCGCGGCCACCCCACCTGCGGCCCCCCGAGGATCCGGGGCGCAGGTGGGTCCGGGCCTGCTGCACACCACAGACGCCCCGGCCCCCGCCTGCGGCCTCGCGGCCGCCGGCCGACAGCACAGCCCTCCCCACCGCATAAGCTTTCCGGTATGACGAGCTCCCCCGCCCCCGCCCACGAGACCCCCGCCGACGAAGCCGAGGGCCGGGCGATCCAGGACCGGCTGCGCGAGCGGGTGATCCTGGACGAGGCGGGACCGGAGCCCGGAACCGGCCTGGTCACCGGGGTGGACGTGGCCTACGACGACGAGAAGGACGTCGTCGTCGCGGCGGCCGTGGCGCTGGACGCCGCGACGCTGGAAACGGTCGAGGAGGTCACCGCCGTAGGGAAGATCGCCTTCCCGTACGTCCCCGGGCTGCTGGCCTTCCGTGAGATTCCGACGGTCCTGGAGGCGCTGGAGGAGCTGAGCGTCGACCCCGGTCTCGTCGTCTGCGACGGCTACGGCCTGGCGCACCCGCGCCGTTTCGGACTCGCCAGCCATCTGGGCGTGCTCACCGGGCTGCCGGTGATCGGCGTCGGCAAGAATCCGTTCACGTTCACCTACGAGGCCCCCGGACCCCGGCGCGGCGACTCCTCGCCGCTGCTGGACGGCGACGAGGTGGTCGGCCGCGCACTGCGCACCCGTGAGAACACCAGCCCCGTGTTCGTCTCGGTGGGCCACCGCATCAGCCTCGACAACGCCTGCGCCCACACGCTCCGCCTCGCCGGCCGCTACCGCCAGCCCGAGAGCACCCGCCGGGCGGACGCCCTGTGCCGGCGGACCCTGCGGGAAGCGACCGCCTGACGAGGCGGCGGGGCCGACCGGCCGCCCGGGGAGCCCCACCGCCCGACAGTGCTGCATGGCACGGCGGTAGCCTGCGTCGTCATGAGAAGCGTGTGGAGGCTGCCGGCCCTCTTCCTGCTCGGCGGTGCGGTCGCCGCGACAGGACTCGCCCTCCGTGGCGATCCCGTCACGGCGACCGCACTCCTGGTGCTGTTCGTACTGTTGGCAGCCGTGCACTCACCCCTGATCTTCCCGGGAGCGGTCTCCTCCGCCGAGGCCCGGCGCCGCAGCGCTGCCGACGGCGGCCCGGTCGTCTACTGGCGGCCGGGCTGCACGTACTGCCTGCGGCTGCGCCTGAGACTGGGCCGCGACGCAACCCGGCTGCACTGGGTGAACATCTGGCAGGATCCAGCGGGCGCCGCTGCTGTGCGGGCCGCCACGGGTGGGGACGAGACCGTGCCGACCGTCGTCGTCGCGGACCGGGCGCACGTCAACCCGGACCCCGCGTGGGTACGTCGGCAGCTGTCGGCCCGCACGTGATCGTCCCGGGCGTGGCACAGTCCTGCAACTGAGTACCCCTACGGATGGCATAGATCCACACGGCTGGGCAGGCTGGACACATGAACGCATCCCGCACAGCCGTACGCCCCGCGCCCTTCGACCCCGCCCAGCGCCGCATGGCCCTCGGCATGCTCCTCGGCAGCGCCGTCGGCCTCGTCTGGCTGGGCGCGATGCTCTACACGCTGGCCGGCTGGATCTTCTAGAGGCGTCCGACCATGCGGCGTCGCCCGCCCGCGCGGAAGGGCGGAATGGTCGCCCCCGGGGGCATCGGCTACCGCACCGCCGCCACCCGGAACCGCAGCCCCGCCGCCGTCAGCCGGTCCAGGAGCGCGTCGCCCATTGCCACCGCCGTGGTGACCTGCCCTGAGGTCTCCGGCAGCTCGTCCAGGGCCAGGCACACCGCTGACTCGGCGAGGATCTTCGCCGTCTCGCCGTATCCCGGGTCGCCGCCGGACACCTCGGTGAAGACACGGCGCCCGCCGCCCGCGCCGACGAAGCGGACGGTGAACCAGCTCCGCCCGCGGCGCTCCTCGTCCGGCCCCTGCCCCGGCTCGTAGCGGCTCATCAGCCACTCCCGTACGCCTTCCACCTGCGCGGCCGCGACCAGCCCGCCGATCGCCACCGGGGCGCCGAGTGCCATGGGCAGTGTCTTCACCGAGGCGAAGTGGCGGTAGCGGAAGTCGGGGCCGTAGCGATCCAGGGTCCGCGCCGAGCGGCCCACGATCGTCGGGTCGATCGTGGGCAGCGGCAGCGCCCAGGTGCCGGTCTCCCCGCTGAAGTGCGGGGAGCCCGCGGGTGTGCGGACCCGCCGGCCGACCCGGCGCGGCTCATGCAGCCGGCGCTCCCGGGCGGCGGCCAGCATCTGCGGGCCCCGGCCCATCGCGGTCAGCGCCGAGGCGAACGTGCCGCCGGAGAACACCGCGTTGGTGCGGACGAAGCCGTCGACGGCCAGGGGCACGTCCTCGGGCAGCTGCTGGACGGTGAAGTACGCCCCGAGGTCGTGCGGTACGGAGTCGAAGCCGCAGGCGTGCACGATGCGCGCCCCCGTCTCACGGGCCCGCGCGTCGTGCTCCAGATACATCCGGTCGATGAACTCGGCCTCGCCGGTGAGGTCCGCGTAGTCCGTCCCGGCCTCGGCGCAGGCGGCGACGAGCTTGCCGCCGTAGCGCAGGTACGGTCCCACGGTGGTGGCCACCACCCGGGTGGAGGCGGCCAGTTCGGCCAGCGCCCGAGCGTCGTCCGCATCGGTCTCCAGCAGCGGCAGCTCCGCACAGGCGGGGGCGATCGCCGCCAGCCGCTCGCGCAGCTGCTCCAGCTTGGTCCGGCTGCGCCCGGCCAGTGCCCAGCGCAGACCCGTGGGGGCGTGGGCCCCCAGGTACTCGGCCGTGAGCGCCCCCACGAAGCCGGTGGCGCCGAAGAGGACCACGTCCAAGGGGCGCGTCGCGTCGTTCTGCCTGTTCACGAGTACCTCCGGCTGGGAGACGGGTGCCGACGTGGCAGGCAGAGGGTAGCGGAGAGCGCCGTGGCGGCGTGCGGCCGGGCGGGCCGGGTGCGAGAGGATCGGAGCAAACTACTAAGCGCTTGCTCGGCCCGAGGGGTTGTGCGGAGCCGGGGACGTTCATAGCATCGCAGGTGTTACATCGGTTGTGTCACACCCCTGGGGGCTCACAGATGGTGAAAGGCCCAACACCCGGGCACGGTCCCCTGACCGGTGTCCGGGTCGTCGAGCTGGCGGGCATCGGCCCCGGACCGTTCGCCGCGATGCTGCTGGCGGACCTCGGGGCCGACGTCGTGCGCGTCGACCGGCCCGGCGGGGCGGGGCTCGGCATCGATCCGGCCCACGACCTCACCAACCGCAACAAGCGCTCCGTCGTCCTGGACCTCAAGAGCGACGAGGGCCCGGCCCGCGTCCTGGACCTCGTCGAACGCGCCGACATCCTCGTCGAGGGCTACCGTCCCGGCGTCGCCGAACGCCTCGGCGTCGGGCCCGAGGCGGCTCTCGCCCGCAACCCGCGGCTCGTCTACGGGCGGATGACCGGCTGGGGCCAGGACGGGCCGCTCGCCGACCGCGCGGGCCACGACATCGCCTACATCGCGCTCACCGGCACCCTGTCGATGATCGGCAGGCCGGACGAACCGCCCACCGTCCCCGCCAACCTGGTCGGCGACTACGCGGGCGGCTCGCTCTACCTCGTCGTCGGCGTCCTCGCCGCACTCCAGCACGCCCGCGCGCACGGCGAGGGCCAGGTGGTCGACGCCGCCATCGTGGACGGCGCCGCCCATCTCGCCACGATGATCCACGGCATGCTCGCCGCCGGAAGCTGGCAGGACCGGCGCGGCGCGAACCTCCTCGACGGCGGCTGCCCGTTCTACGGCGCCTACGCCACCTCCGACGGCGGTCACATGGCGGTCGGCCCGCTGGAAGGCCGGTTCTACGCGGAGTTCGCCCGGCTCCTCGGGATCGCGGACGCCTTCCCCGACCGGTGGGACCTCGCCCGCTGGGACGACCTGCGCGCCGCCGTCACCGAACGCTTCCTGAGCCGTACGCGCGCCGAGTGGACCGAGGTCTTCGCCGGCAGCGACGCCTGCGTGGCCCCCGTCCTCTCGCTCACCGAGGCCCCGCACCACCCCCACCTCGCCGCCCGTTCCACCTTCGTCGAGCACGGCGGCCGGCCCCAGCCCGCCCCCGCCCCGCGCTTCTCGGCCACCCCCGTCTCCGTCCGCACCGGGCCCGCGCTGCCCGGCGCGGACACGGAGGCCGTGGCGGCCGACTGGGACGTACCGGCGCTCCGGCCCACCCCCCGAGACTAGGAGACCCCGTGCAACGGCAGATCTTCACCGAGGAGCACGACGCGTTCCGCGAGACCGTCCGGGCCTTCCTGGCCAAGGAGGTCCTCCCGTACTACGAACAGTGGGAGCAGGACGGCATCGTCTCCCGCGAGGCGTGGCTCGCCGCCGGGCGGGCCGGGCTGCTGGGCCTGGCCGTCCCGGAGGAGTACGGGGGCGGCGGCAGCGACGACTTCCGCTACAGCGCGGTCCTCGCCGAGGAGTTCACCCGGGCCGGCGCCGCCGGACTCGCCATCGGCCTGCACAACGACATCATCGGCCCCTACCTCACGGGCCTGGCCACCGACGAGCAGAAGCGCCGTTGGCTCCCGGGCTTCTGCTCCGGCGAGACCATCACCGCCATCGCCATGACCGAGCCGGGCGCGGGTTCCGACCTCCAGGGCATCCGTACCACCGCCGAGGACCGGGGCGACCACTGGCTGCTCAACGGTTCCAAGACCTTCATCTCCAACGGCATCCTCGCCGACCTCGTCATCGTCGTCGCGAAGACCACCCCCGAGGGCGACGCCAAGGGGCTCTCGCTCATCGTCGTCGAGCGCGGTGCGGAAGGCTTCGAGCGCGGCCGGAACCTCGACAAGATCGGCCAGAAGTCGCAGGACACCGCCGAGTTGTTCTTCAACGACGTCCGTGTCCCCAAGGAGAACCTCCTCGGCGAACTCGACGGCGCGTTCATCCACCTGATGACCAACCTGGCCCAGGAGCGCATGGGCATAGCGGTCGCCGGGATCGCCGCCGCCGAACACCTGCTGGAGATCACCACCCGGTACGTCAAGGAGCGCGAGGCCTTCGGCCGTCCGCTCGCCAAGCTCCAGCACATCCGCTTCGAGATCGCCGAGATGGCCACCGAGTGCGCCGTCACCCGCACCTTCCTCGACCGGTGCATCGTCGACCACTCCGACGGCGTCCTCGACGCCGTCCACGCCTCCATGGCCAAGTGGTGGGCCACCGAACTGCAGAAGCGCGTCGCCGACCGCTGCCTCCAGCTCCACGGCGGATACGGCTACATGAGCGAATACCAGGTCGCCAAGGCGTTCACCGACGGCCGTATCCAGACCATCTACGGCGGCACCACCGAGATCATGAAGGAGATCATCGGCCGCTCGCTGCTCGCCTGAGCCCCCTCGCTACCTCCCTCTCCACCACCCTCGAAAGGCAGCTGTCTTGAGTACCGAAGCATTCGTCTACGACGCGATCCGCACCCCGCGCGGCCGCGGCAAGGCCAACGGCGCCCTGCACGGCACGAAGCCGATCGACCTGGTCGTCGGCCTCATCCACGAGATCCGGGGCCGCTTCCCGGACCTGGACCCGGCCGCCATCGACGACATCGTCCTCGGCGTGGTCAGCCCGCTCGGGGACCAGGGCTCCGACATCGCCCGGATCGCGGCCATCGCGGCCGGCCTGCCCGACTCCGTCGCGGGCGTCCAGGAGAACCGCTTCTGTGCCTCGGGCCTGGAAGCGGTCAACCTGGCCGCCGCGAAGGTCCGTTCGGGCTGGGAGGACCTGGTGCTGGCCGGGGGCGTCGAGTCGATGTCCCGGGTGCCGATGGGCTCCGACGGCGGGGCCTGGGCGATGGACCCGATGACCAGCTTCGAGACCGGCTTCGCCCCGCAGGGCATCGGCGCCGACCTCATCGCCACCATCGAGGGCTTCAGCCGCCGCGACGTCGACGAGTACGCCGCACTCTCCCAGGAACGCGCCGCCGCGGCCTGGAAGGACGGCCGCTTCGCCCGCTCCGTCGTCCCCGTCAAGGACCGCAACGGCCTGCTCGTCCTCGACCACGACGAGCACATGCGCCCCGGCACCACCGCCGACTCCCTGGCCGGCCTCAAGCCGTCCTTCGCCGCCATCGGTGACATGGGCGGCTTCGACGCGGTGGCGCTGCAGAAGTACCACTGGGTCGAGAAGATCGACCACGTCCACCACGCGGGCAACTCCTCCGGCATCGTCGACGGCGCGGCCCTGGTCGCCATCGGCTCGAAGGAGGTCGGTGAGCGCTACGGCCTCACCCCGCGCGCCCGGATCGTCTCCGCCGCCGTCTCCGGCTCCGAGCCCACCATCATGCTCACCGGCCCCGCCCCCGCCACCCGCAAGGCGCTGGCCAAGGCCGGACTCACCATCGACGACATCGACCTCGTCGAGATCAACGAGGCCTTCGCCGGAGTCGTCCTGCGCTTCGTCAAGGACATGGGCCTCTCCCTGGACAAGGTCAACGTCAACGGCGGCGCCATCGCGCTCGGCCACCCGCTCGGCGCGACCGGCGCGATGATCCTCGGCACCGTCATCGACGAACTGGAGCGCCGCGACCAGCGGTTCGGCCTGGTCACCCTCTGCGTCGGCGGCGGCATGGGCGTCGCCACCGTCGTCGAACGCATCTGACCTGTTCCCGGCCCCACCTGCCTACGGAGAAGACACCGACATGACCGAGAGCACCACCATCCGCTGGGAACAGGACGAGACCGGCGTCGTCACCCTCGTCCTCGACGATCCCGACCAGTCGGCCAACACGATGAACCAGGCCTTCAAGGACTCCATCGCGGCCATCGCCGACCGCGCCGAGGCCGAGAAGGAATCCATCCGCGGCATCATCTACACCTCCGCCAAGAAGACCTTCTTCGCGGGCGGCGACCTCAAGGACATGATCAAGGTCGGCCCGGAGAACGCCCAGGCCGCCTTCGACACCGGTACCGAGATCAAGCGCTCGCTGCGCCGTATCGAGACCCTCGGCAAGCCCGTCGTCGCCGCCATCAACGGCGCGGCCCTCGGCGGCGGTTACGAGATCGCGCTCGCCTCCCACCACCGCGTCGCCCTCGACGCCCCCGGCTCCCGTATCGGCCTCCCCGAGGTCACCCTCGGACTGCTCCCGGCGGGCGGCGGCGTCACCCGGACCGTACGCCTCATGGGCATCGCGGACGCCCTGCTGAAGGTGCTCCTCCAGGGCACCCAGTACACCCCGCGGCGGGCGCTGGAGAACGGCCTCGTCCACGAAGTCGCCGACACCCGCGAGGAGATGATCGAGAAGGCCCGCGCCTTCATCGACGCCCACCCCGAGTCCCAGCAGCCCTGGGACGTCAAGGGCTACAAGATCCCCGGCGGCACCCCGTCCCACCCCAAGTTCGCCGCCAACCTCCCCGCCTTCCCGGCCAACCTGAAGAAGCAGCTCGCGGGCGCGCCCATGCCCGCGCCGCGCAACATCCTCGCGGCGGCCGTCGAGGGCGCCCAGGTCGACTTCGAGACCGCCCTGACCATCGAGGCCCGGTACTTCACCGAGCTGGTCACCGGCCAGGTCTCCAAGAACATGATCCAGGCGTTCTTCTTCGACCTCCAGGCCGTCAACTCCGGTGCCAACCGCCCCAAGGACATCCCCGAGCGCCCGGTCCGCAAGGTCGCCGTGCTCGGCGCCGGGATGATGGGGGCGGGCATCGCCTACTCCTGCGCCAAGGCCGGGATCGACGTCGTCCTCAAGGACGTCTCCACCGAGGCGGCCGCCAAGGGCAAGGCGTACAGCGAGAAGCTGCTCGCCAAGGCGCTGTCCCGGGGCCGTACGACCGAGGCCAAGCGCGACGAACTCCTCGCCCGGATCACCCCGACCGGCGATGTGGCCGACCTCGCGGGCTGCGACGCGGTGATCGAGGCCGTCTTCGAGGACACCGCCCTCAAGCACAAGGTGTTCCAGGAGATCCAGGACGTCATCGAGCCCGACGCCCTCCTCTGCTCCAACACCTCCACCCTCCCCATCACCGTCCTCGCCGAGGGGGTGTCCCGCCCCGTCGACTTCATCGGCCTGCACTTCTTCTCACCGGTCGACAAGATGCCGCTGGTCGAGATCATCAAGGGCGAGCGCACCGGCGACGAGGCACTCGCCCGCGCCTTCGACCTCGTACGGCGCATCAGGAAGACGCCGATCGTGGTCAACGACTCCCGCGGCTTCTTCACCTCGCGCGTCATCGGCCAGTTCATCAACGAGGGTGTGGCGATGGTCGGCGAAGGCATCGAGCCCGCCTCCGTCGAGCAGGCGGCCGCCCAGTCCGGCTACCCGGCCAAGGTCCTCTCCCTGATGGACGAGCTGACCCTGACCCTGCCCCGTAAGATCCGCAACGAGACCAAGCGCGCGGTCGAGGAGGCCGGCGGCACCTGGCCCGGCCACCCCTCCGACGAGGTCATCGACCGCATGGTCGACGAGTTCGGCCGGACGGGGCGCAGCGGGGGAGCGGGCTTCTACGACTACGACGAGGACGGCAAGCGCACCGGTCTCTGGCCGGGCCTGCGCGAGCACTTCACCACCACGTCCGGCGCGGACGTCCCCTTCGAGGACATGAAGGAGCGGATGCTCTTCTCCGAGGCGCTGGACAGCGTCCGCTGCCTGGAGGAGAACGTCCTCATCTCCGTCGCGGACGCCAACATCGGCTCCATCATGGGCATCGGCTTCCCGCCGTGGACCGGCGGCGTCCTCCAGTACATCAACGGCTACGAGGGCGGCCTGCCCGGCTTCGTGGCCCGCGCCCGGGAACTCGCCGAGCGCTACGGCGACCGCTTCCTGCCGCCCGCACTCCTGGTGGAGAAGGCGGAGAAGGGCGAGACCTTCCACGACTGAGGCCGCGGCGGGCCGCGTCCACCGTCACTCGGCGGTGAACGCGGCCCGCAGCTCTTCCTTGAGAGACCGCTGAAAGGCCGTCACCAACGCCTGCACCACGATCGGTTGCATATGGGCCGACAGCGACTTCATCGCCGCCACATGCTCCGGATCGCCCTCCCGCTCCCGGTACGGATTCCACACCTCGTCCCGGAACAGCCGGGTCATCTCCTGCGCCGCCGACCGGGTGTGCTCCAGCAGGACGGTCCGCGCGGCGAGGATCGTCTCGTGGGCGATCGGCACGTCCAGCAGCTCGACGCCCAGCCGCAGCAGCCCGAGATCCACCCGGTACGTCGTGCCGTCACCTTCGGGCCGGACCAGCACCCCCATCGCCGCCAGCCGTGCCACGTCCGCCTCCGACAGCGCCCGCCCGGCCCGCCGCTCCAGCTCGGCCCGGGAGAAGTCCTCGGTCTGGTCCGGCGCCCAGGACGCGACCAGGGCCCGGTGGATGGCCAGATCCTGGGCGCTGAGGTCGGGCGGCAGCTGCTCCAGATACCGTTCGATCGCGGCGAGCGTCATGCCCTGCTGCTGGAGTTCCTCGATCAGTGCGAGCCGCGAGAGATGGTCGGGACCGTAGTGCCCGACCCGGCGCGGACCGATGACCGGAGGCGGCAGCAGGCCCCGGGTGCTGTAGAACCGCACGGTACGCACGGTGACCCCGGCGCGGGCCGCCAGCTCGTCCACCGTGAGCGTCGGCTCGTCGGTCCCCGTCGCCATCTGTGCTCCCCGCAGTCGAATCCCGGTATCGGACAGTCCCGCTGTCTCACCATTACTGTGAAAGTCTCCGGCACCATTGCTCCGCCGTCCACCCCGGGGCCGTTGCCGACCACGACCGACCCGGCTGCCGGGCGCCGGGCCCCGACGGCACGGCTCGTCCGTCCGCGAGGGATCATGGAGGTCACGGGGACGGGCTGCGCACGGTCGGCCCGACGGGATCGCGGGAGCACCGGATGAGCAGCGCCACGGACATGAGTGACCCCCGGGACGGCGGACCGGACCAGGCGCCGGGCCCGGGCCGGAGCGCGGACCCCGAGCCGCCTCCGCCCGGTGGCGTGCTCTGGAGCCTGTCCGGCGACATCCGCGCCCTGCTGATGCTGCCCGCCGCCCTCACCCTCCAGGTCGCCCACCCGGCCGTCGGCGCCGGAGTCGACGAGCACTCCGTCTTCCGTACGGACCCCTGGGGGCGCGGCGAACGGTCGCTGCGCTCGCTCCAGCTCTGGGTGTACGGGGGCGCGCAGGCGGCGGAGGAGGGCCGCAGGCTGCGCGTGCTCCACCGCACGATCCGGGGCACCGACACCCGGGGCCGCCGCTACCACGCCCTGACGCCCGCCAACTACGCCTGGGTGCACGCCACCGGCTTCCCCGTCTACCAGCACGCGGCCCGCTATCTGATCCGGCCCATGACCCCCGCCCAGGAACGCGCCCTGTACCGGGAGTGGCTCCAGGTCGGCCGGATCCTCGGCATCCACGACCGGGACATGCCGCAGACCATCGAGGAGTTCTGGCCGTACTGGAGGAAGATGCTCGCCGAGGAGATCGAGGCGACCACGGTCGTGCGGGAACTGATCGACGTCGAGCAGCCCGTGCCCCCGCCGGACCGGGGTCCCTGGCCGCTGCGGGCGGTCCTGCGCGCGCTGTGGCCCGTGCTGCTGCCTCCGCTGGCCCGCTTCCGGCGGTTCTTCACCATCGGACTCATGCCGCCCGACGCCCGTGCCGCCCTCGGCCTGCCCTGGAGCGCTGAGCAGGAGAAGCGGCTGCGCCGGACGTGTGCGGTCCTGCGGGCGGTCGTCCCCGTCCTGCCGGAGCGGCTGCGCTACCTGCCCCGGGCGCGGACAGCCCGGAGCGTCCACCGTACGGCCGCGCCCCACGGCTGAGCCGGCCGGCGCCCCGGCGGAGTGCCTTGCGGCGCGGGCCGCCCCGGGGCCGTGCCCCGTATCGGCGGCCGCCCTGAGCTCCGGGCCGCGACAGCCGGTACCGCCAAGTGCCGAACAGCCCCGCGAGCGGCTGGCCCGACACCCGCTCCGCGTAACGGGCCACGTCGCCCTCGCCCACGTCCGCGCGCGGTCGCGGTCGCAGTCGCAGTCGCCGTCCGCGTCCGCATCCGCGTCCACGCCCGCGTGTGCGTCGGCGTTCGTGCCCGGCTGACGTCCGCGCCCACATCCGCGTCGGCGTTCGTGCCCGGCTGACGTGCGCGCCCATGTCCTCGCCCACGTCCGCGCGCCCGGCCGGCCCTTCAGCAGGCGGCCGACCGGCTCTCCAGCAGTTCGAAGAGCGTGTCGTCGTGGGAGACGCCGCAGCCACCGTTGCCGCCGGCCGGGCAGGGGGCGCCCGATGTCCGTGGCGCCCGCGGCGGCCGATGGGGCCGGTGCCGAGATCGCCGACGGAAGGGCCGGTGCCGGGATCGCCGACGGAAGGGGGCCGCCGGGGCAGGGCGGGGGGTGTTCCGGGTGCTTCTGTCACCCGCTCGCCGGTCCGTCGTCACGGAGGCAGTGCGGGAGATGTGCACGCGTGGTGATCGCCCCCCTGTTGTAAGGGAGTTGACCGGGGTAACGTCCGCACATCGCCGACAGACCGACGGGCGTCACGGCGCCCGCCCCACACGTTCCGGAGGCAGCCGCTGATGACCCGTCCTGTTGCTCGTGCGCTCCACCTGCTCAGCCCGCATCCGTGGCTCGCACCGGTCGCAGGACCCAGCCGGCCGGAGTCCGCCGCCCCGCGCCGCAGGGCCCGGACGGTGCGCCGGGCGGCCGTGGCGGCGACGCTCGCCGCGCTCGCCCTGCCGTTCGCCATCGCACCCGCCGAGGCCGCGCACCGCCCGCCCCGCACGGGGTTCGAGACGAGCGAGGGAGCCCGCTGGACCGCCGAGGCCGAGGAGCGGGACTTCCTCGCCGCGGTGGACCGGGGGAGCGACCGGGTCTCCGTGGACCGCGTCGGTACGACGGGCCAGGGCCGCGCCCTCCGGCTCGTACGCGTCGGCCAGGAGCGGCCAGGCGCCACGACGGTCCTGCTGATCTGCAGCCAGCACGGGGACGAACCCGCCGGACGCGAGGCCTGTCTGACCACGATCCGCGACCTGGCGTTCGCCGAGGACCGGGCGACCCGCGCGTTCCTGGCCCGTACGACCCTGCTGGTGCTGCCGACGGCCAACCCCGACGGGCGCGCCGCCGACACCCGCGGCAACGCCGACCGGGTCGACATCAACCGCGACCACATCGCCCTGAAGACCGCCGAAGCACGGACGATCGCCGCCGTGATCCGTGACGAACGGCCGCAGGTGATCTACGACCTGCACGAGTACAGCGCGACCCCTCCGTACTACGACAGGGACCTGTTCACGCTGTGGCCGCGCAACCTGAACGTCCACGACGGGGTCCACGCGGCCTCACGCACCCTCTCCGAGCGCTACGTCCGCCCCGCCGCGACGGCGGACGGCTACAGCAGCGGGCACTACGGCATCTGGACCGACCCCGCCACCGGAGAGCCGGTCAAGCAGGTCGCCGGGGACGGCCAGGAGCGCATCCTGCGCAACGCCTCCGGGCTCAAGCACGCCGTCGGCCTGCTCGTCGAGTCCCGGGTGGACGCGCTGAGCGATGCGGAGAAGGCCGATCCGGCGCTCAACCGGCTGCGCAGGGTCGACTCCCAGAAGACCGCGCTCGGCGGCCTCTTCGACTTCACCGACGACCAGCGCGCCCGGCTCCGGACCGCCACCGCGCTCTCCCGCCTGGCCGGTCTCGCCGACCGGGGACCGGTCTATCTGGGCGGCGCCGACAACGACCCGGCCGAGCCGTCCGATGTCCTGGTCGACCCGCCGTGCGGCTACCGGCTGGACGCCGCCCAGTACACCGCGGTGAAGGACGAACTGGCCCTGCACGGGGTCAGGGCCAGGCCGGAGCGAGATGGCGCGTTCGTGCCGTTGCGGCAGTCGGCCAGGAATCTGATTCCGCTGCTCCTCGATCAGCGGGCGACATATCACTTCACACATGGTCAAGCTGTAAACGTTTGTTGATCCTTCGAGATCCTGGGCAGGTGTGGTACTGCCTACGAAGAGCGTTTTTCAGACTCGGTGAAAGGTGCCACTTGTGTCCCAGGACGACCAGAGAGCGGACGGACGGGAGGGGCTGGCGGTCACGGCGGACCTTCCCCCCGAACCGGTCAGCACCAGGACCCCGACCACGGATCGTGTGGTCTTCGGCATCACGGCGGTTCTGACCGTCGCCTTCGTCATCTGGGGCGCGACCGCGACGTCCTCCCTGGAGACGGTCTCCGGCGACCTGCTCGAAGGGCTGATCCACAACGGCGGCTGGGCCTTCATGCTCGCCGCATCGGGCTTCGTCATCTTCGCCCTGTGGCTGGCTGTCAGCCGCTACGGGAAGATCACCCTCGGACAGGAGAACGAGGGGCCGGAGTTCCGGACCATCTCCTGGATCGCGATGATGTTCAGCGCCGGCATGGGCATCGGGCTGATGTTCTGGGGAGTGAGCGAGCCGCTGGCACACTTCCGCACCCCACCGCCCGGCACCGACCCCGCCAACGCCTCCGAGGCCATGCAGACCGCCATGGCCACCACCCTCTTCCACTGGACGCTGCACCCCTGGGCGATCTACGCGGTGGTCGGCCTCGCCATCGCCTACAGCGCCTACCGGATGCGCAGGCGACAGACCATCAGCGCCGTTTTCGAGCCGCTGATCGGCGTCCGCCGTGCGCGCGGCGGCTTCGGGCGCGTCATCGACATCCTGGCCATCTTCGCGACGCTCTTCGGCTCGGCGGCCTCCCTCGGCCTCGGCGCGCTCCAGATCGGCAGCGGCATCCAGGAGCTGGACTGGCTGGAGAAGGCCGGCACCGGGCTCCTGGTGGCCGTCATCGCCGTGCTGACGGTGTGCTTCGTTCTCTCCGCGGTCTCCGGAGTGGAGAGGGGCATCCAGTGGCTCTCGAACATCAACATGGTGCTGGCCCTGCTGCTGGTCGTCTTCGTCTTCATCGCCGGTCCCACGATCTTCGTGCTCGACCTGATCCCCACCTCGCTGGGCGCCTACATCACCGACCTCGGGCAGCTCATCGGTCGCACGGAGGCCACCGGCGGCGGTGACGTGGCCGACTGGCTCGGCAGTTGGACGGTCTTCTACTGGGCCTGGTGGATCTCCTGGACGCCCTTCGTCGGGATGTTCATCGCCCGGATCAGCCGGGGCCGGACGATCCGTCAGTTCGTCGGCGGTGTCATCCTGGTGCCCAGCACCGTCAGCCTGATCTGGTTCGCCGTCTTCGGCGGCTCGGCCATGAGGCTGGACGAGGCGGGCGAACTCACCGGCGCCGACACCCCGGAGGCGCAGCTGTTCGGCGTTCTCCAGCAGTTCCCCATCGCCACCCTGACGAGCATCCTGGTGATGATCCTCGTCGGCATCTTCTTCGTCTCCGGCGCCGACGCCGCCTCGATCGTCATGGGCACCCTCTCGCAGAAGGGCGTCCTGGAGCCGGGCCGGTGGGTCGTCATCTTCTGGGGCGTCGTGACCGGGGCCGTGGCCGCGATCATGCTGCTGATCGGCGAGGGCGAGGAGAACGCCCTCCAAGGTCTCCAGAACCTCACCATCCTGGTGGCTGCGCCCTTCACGATCGTGATGATCGGTATGTGCGTGGCCCTGATGAGGGACCTGCGCAAGGACCCGCAGATCGTCCGCCAGGAGTTCGGTGTGGAGGCGGTCGAGTCCGCGGTGATCGAGGGGCACGCCAAGTACGACGGCGACTTCGAGATCCGGATCGGCCCCGGGACCACTCCGGTCACGGACGAACGCCACAAGCACGAGTCGGAGGGGTCGGGTTCGACGGCCACGTCCGTCTCCACCGAGAAGCGGCCCTCGGACCCCACGGACGAGCGCCCCTCCGACTGACCGCTGACGGCTGACCGCTGACGTTGAGGCTGACGGCTGACCGTCGGCCGGCGGCCGAGCGGCGTGACCGCACAGCCGCCCCCGGAGCCCGCGACCGCACACCGGTCGCGGGCTCCGGGGCGTGCGACCCGCGCCCGGGCGGGATGGGGCCGTGCACCGGCGGGGCCCACCGGCCGGTCCTTGCCCCGGTCAGCCCACCAGCGTCGCCGCCGCGCGCGCACAACCCCAGGCCACCGTCACACCCGCGCCCCCGTGCCCGTAGTTGTGCACCAGCCGCCCGCCGCCCGCAAGGGCCTCCGCCTCCAGCCGCACCCCGCCTCCCGCGCCGGCCGCAGCCCGACCCGGTGGCCGAGCACCCGGGCGCCGGCGATCTCCGGCCGCACCCGCGCGCACCGCGCCACGATCTGCCGCGCCGTCGCCGGATCGGGCGCCGCGCGCGGATCGTCCGCCTCCGCCGTACCGCCCAGCACCAGCCGCCCGGGCTGCGGGAAGAAGTAGGTCGTCGCGGCCGACGCCGGATCCGCCTGCGTGTACCACTCCTCGATCCCCGGGTTCTCCACCGCGACCAGCTGCCCCCGCACCGGACGCACCCCGGCGTCGGGCACCAGCTCCCGCGCCCCGAGCCCCGTGCAGTTCACCACCACCGGGGCCACCGCCGCCGCCTCGCCGAATCCCGTCACGGCCCGTCGCTCCACCGCTCCGCCCGCCGCCACGAGCCGCCGCTCCAGCCACTCCAGATGGACCGGCATGTCCAGCAGCGGCAGCGTCACCCGCAGTCCCTCGGCCACCTCCACGGCGTCCTTCAGCCCGGCCGCCCACGCGCCCAGCGCCGCGAACCGCTCCCCGCCGTGCAGCCCCGCCACCCGCCGTACACCGGTCTCCTCCGGGGCCTCGGCCAGTTCCTCGTAGACCGCCAGCGTCTCCAGCGACCAGGCGCCCACCCGCTCGGCCGGCTCGATCCGGTACGGCCACCACAGGGCCCCCGCCACCGCCGACGTGGTCGCCCCGGCCGGATCACGCGACCAGACGCGCACCCGCAGCCCGCGCTCCGCCAGCGTCACGGCGGTGGTGAGCCCGACGACCCCGCCGCCCACCACGATCACATCCACCACCACGGTTCCTCCCCTTCCCACGACTTCCTCCGGCCCTGGTCCGTCGCTGCCGGACGCTAACCGAAACCGGAACCCCGGGGCCAGGGCATCCGCAACCCCCGGGCCAGAGCGACGGCAGCCTTCGGGTCAGGCCAACCGGAATCCGTGCAAGGGCCGGCCGCGTACGACCCGCAGGCAGGGGGCGGCACCAGGCAGCTTCACGAGGTCGAGACAGGTTCGTTGACAGCGGTCGCTCCCCGCAGGATTCTGAGAGCGCTCTCACGCTCGTAGGTGATGTGCCCCCCGCGATCCACCCACGCATCCGCCCGATGAGGAGAACGAGCATGCCCGCTTTACGGAGAAGTCTCGGCGCTCTGACCGCCGCCCTGGCCCTCGCTCTGGGGCTGACCACCGGCCTCGGCCAGCCGCCGGCCGAGGCGGCGGTGCCCGCCACCATCCCGCTGACCATCACGAACGACTCGGGACGCGCCGACCGGGTCTACGTCTACAACCTGGGAACGGAGCTCTCCACCGGCCGTCAGGGCTGGGCGGACGCGAACGGGACCTTCCATCCCTGGCCGGCCGGAGGCAACCCGCCCACCCCGGCCCCGGACGCGTCGATCGCCGGGCCCCGGAACGGGCAGTCCGTGACGATCCGGATGCCGAAGTTCTCCGGACGCGTCTACTTCTCGTACGGCCAGAAGCTCGTCTTCAAGGTCACCACCGGCGGTCTCGTGCAGCCCGCCGTGCAGAACCCGAGCGATCCGAACAGGAACATCCTGTTCAACTGGACCGAGTACACGCTCAACGACGCGGGTCTGTGGATGAACAGCACCCAGGTCGACATGTTCTCCGCCCCCTACTCGGTCGGCGTCAAGGTGCCCGGGGGAGCCGTCAGGAGCACCGGCAAGCTCAGGCCGGGCGGCCACAACGCGGTGTTCGACCACCTCAGGAACCAACCGGGCGGCTGGTCCGGGCTCATCCAGACCCGGTCCGACGGAACGGTGCTGCGTGCTCTGTCCCCGGGGCACGGCGTCGGGAGCGGCGTGCTGCCGTCCGGGATCATGAACGACTACATCAACCGGGTCTGGAGCCGCTACAGCAGTTCCGTGCTGACGGTGACGCCGTTCGCACACGAGCCGGACACCCGGTACTACGGCCGGGTCTCCGGCAACGTCATGAACTTCACCGACGGCTCGGGCGCCGTCGTGACGTCCTTCCAGAAGCCGGACTCGGACAGCGTCTTCGGCTGCTACAAGCACCTGGACGCGCCCAACGACCGGGTGCGCGGACCGATCTCCCGCACCCTGTGCGCGGGCTTCAACCGCTCCACCCTGCTGACCAGCGCGAACCAGCCCGACAACAACGCGGCGAACTTCTACCGGGACTCCGTGACCAACCACTACTCCCGCTTCATCCACGCGCAGATGGTGGACGGCAAGGCGTACGGCTTCGCCTTCGACGACGTGGGCGCGCACGAGTCGCTCGTGCACGACGGCAACCCGCAGGAGGCACTGATCACCCTCGACCGGTTCAGCTGACCCGGCACCCCCGGCACCCCCGGCACCCCCGGCACCCCGGCCCGGCGGCACGCGGCGGAGCGCATGCGTCCCGCCGGGTGGGCGGGCGCCGGGGCGGGGCACCGGGCGCCGGCGGCTAGGATCGGCCCCCTGATGACTGCCACTCTCGTCGCCAAGGACCTCGCCGCCGGACACGGCGACCGCACGCTCTTCGCCGGGCTCGACCTCGTCGTCGCCCCCGGTGACGTGATCGGTCTCGTCGGAGTGAACGGTGCGGGCAAGTCCTCCCTGCTCCGTCTGCTCGCCGGGCTCGACCGTCCGGAGGAGGGCGAGCTGCGGCTCTCCCCGCCCACCGCCACCGTCGGTCACCTCCCGCAGGAGCCCGAGCGCCGCGACGGCGAGACCGTGGCCGCCTTCCTGGCCCGCCGTACCGGCGTCGCCGACGCCCAGCGCGTCATGGACGAGGCGACGGAGGCCCTGGTCGCGGGAGCCCCGGGCGCGGACGACGCGTACTCCGACGCCCTGGAGTGCTGGCTCGCCCTCGGCGGCGCCGACCTGGAGGAGCGGGCCGAGCAGGTCGCCGCCGAGCTCGGCCTGACCGTGGGACTCGACCGGCCCATGACCGCGCTCTCCGGCGGACAGGCGGCCCGCGCCGGGCTCGCGTCGCTCCTCCTCTCCCGCTACGACGTCTTCCTGCTCGACGAGCCCACCAACGACCTCGACCTGGACGGCCTGGAACGGCTGGAGCGTTTCGTGGCCGGCCTGCGCGCGGGCACCGTCGTCATCAGCCACGACCGCGAGTTCCTGATGCGTACGGTCACCAAGGTGCTGGAGCTGGACCTCGCCCAGCAGCAGATCAACCTGTACGGCGGTGGCTACGCGGCCTACCTGGAGGAGCGCGAGACCGCCCGCAGGCACGCCCGTGAGGACTACGAGGAGTACGCCGACAAGAAGGCGTCCCTCGAAGCGCGCGGCCACATGCAGCGTTCCTGGATGGACAAGGGTGTCAAGAACGCCCGCCGCAAGGCCACCGACGGCGACAAGCTCGGCCGCAACGCCCGCAGCGAGGCCAGCGAGAAGCAGGCGGCGAAGGCCCGCCAGACCCAGCGCATGATCGAACGCCTCGATGTCGTCGAGGAGCCCCGCAAGGAGTGGGAGCTGCGGATGGAGATCGCCTCCGCCCCGCGCTCCGGATCCGTCGTCGCCACTCTGCGTGAAGCCCGCGTCGTGCGTGGCGATTTCACCTTCGGCCCCGCCTCGCTCCAGATCGACTGGGCGGACCGGGTCGCCATCACCGGAGCCAACGGCGCGGGCAAGTCCACGCTGCTGGCAGCCCTGTTGGAGCGGCTGCCCCTGGACTCCGGGCACGCCGTGCTCGGTTCGGGCGTCGTGGTGGGCGAGGTGGACCAGGCCCGCAAGCTGTTCCTCGGGGCGCAGTCGCTGCTGGACGCGTTCTGCGCGGCCGTGCCCGACACCGAGCCGGCCGAAGTCCGCACCCTGCTGGCCAAGTTCGGCCTGCGCGCCGACCATGTGATGCGCCCGGCCACCAGCCTTTCCCCCGGGGAGCGCACCCGCGCCGCCCTCGCCCTGCTCCAGGGCCGGGGCGTGAACCTCCTGGTGCTCGACGAGCCGACGAACCACCTGGACCTGCCCGCCATCGAGCAGTTGGAGGCGGCCCTGGAGACGTACACGGGCACTCTGCTCCTGGTGACGCACGACCGCCGGATGCTGGAGGCGGTCCGCACCACGCGCCGCGTCGAAGTGGCGGACGGCCAGATCAAGGAAGTCTGAGCGGGGCCGGGGAGCTGATGCCAGGCTTGCCGGTATGACCCGTCGCGCAGTGAGTTTCGGAGCAATAGCGGAAGCGTACGAGCGGTTTCGGCCCGGATATCCTCCGGTACTCCTCGACCGGGTGATGGCCTACGCGGGTCACCCGGTTCGCACCGCTCTGGAGATCGGCGCGGGAACGGGCAAGGCGACGCGCCTGTTCACCCAGCAGGTGGCCGCGGTCACGGCCACGGACCCCGACGCGGTCATGCTCGCCGAGCTGCGCAAGCACGTGCCGACGGGGGTCCGCACGGAGCGGGCCGCGTTCGAGGAGCTGCGGCTGGACGAGACGTACGGGCTCGTCTACGCGGCCGCCTCGCTGCACTGGACCCAGCCGGAGGGCAGGTGGTCGCGCATGGCCCGACTGGTGCAGCGCGGGGGCGTCCTCGCCTCGTTCGGCGGGCCGCTGCGACCGGCCGACCCGGCCGTCGCCGACGCCGTACGCAGGGTGCGGGCGCCGTTCCTCGGCAGCGACGAGATCCCGTCCCCTGACGGAACGCCCCCGGAGCACGCCATGCAGTGGCCGGGCGCCGAACTCCAGCAGTCCCCGTTCTTCACCGATGTGCGGCAGTCGGTCGTCGAACGGCGCTACGCGCTGAGCGCGAGCGACTACCTCGGCCACCTCTCCACGATCTCGGCCTATCTCGTGCTGGCCCCCGCGCCACGCGAAGAGCTGTTCAGGCGGATCGGGCGGGTGCTGCCCGAGGTGGTCGAGATGGAAGCCGACATCACGCTCCACCTCGCGCGCCGACGCCACGAGCCATAGGGCGCCGGCGCCCGCCGCCTCACAGCCGCCCCACCGCGCACCGTCAGCTGCCCGCGTCGCCGGTAGACAGCATCCACGGTGTCGCGGCGGCCCTTGCCGAGCGCAAGAACCGCCGCGATCACGGGCACCGCGTCACACCAGGCCCACGACCGCACCACGGCCGGTCCCGGCGCCGGACAGCCCTACCGTTGGTCCCCGCGGGCGGAGACCATCGGGCTCAGCGCCCCCGGCCGCCGCCCTGCTTCGGGTCCGCCAGCCCGGCCCGCCGCAGCGCGTCCGCCATCGCGCTGTTGGCCGGAGCCGGAGCGCCCTGGCCGCCCTGCCGCGACCCGCCGCGCCGGTCCCGGCCGCCACCGCCCTGACGGCCCTGGCCGCCGCCGGAGCCCTGGCCCTGGCGCTGCTTCGGGGGACGTCCGCCCCGCTCGCCGCGGCCCTGCTGGCCGCCGCCCGCGCCGGGCTCGTCGTCGAGGCGCAGCGTCAGCGAGATGCGCTTGCGCTCCACGTCGACGTCCATGACCTTGACCTTCACGATGTCCCCGGGCTTCACCACGTCGCGCGGGTCCTTCACGAACGTCTTCGACAGCGCCGACACGTGCACCAGACCGTCCTGGTGGACGCCGATGTCGACGAACGCTCCGAACGCGGCCACGTTCGTCACGACGCCCTCCAGCACCATGCCCGGCTCCAGGTCGCCGAGCTTCTCGACGCCCTCCTTGAAGGTCGCCGTGCGGAACGCGGGACGGGGGTCGCGCCCCGGCTTCTCCAACTCCTTGAGGATGTCCGTCACGGTCGGCAACCCGAACATGTCGTCCACGAAGTCCGCCGCGTGCAGCGCCCGCAGGGCCTGCGTGTTGCCGATCAGCGAGGCGACCTCCCCGCCCGCGCTCCGACCCATCCGCCGCACCACCGGGTAGGCCTCGGGGTGCACGCTGGAGCCGTCCAGCGGGTCGTCGCCGCCCCGGATCCGCAGGAAGCCCGCGCACTGCTCGTACGCCTTCGGACCCAGACGCGCCACGTCCTTGAGCGCCTTGCGGGAGCGGAAGGGGCCGTTGGCGTCCCGGTGCGCCACGATGTTCTCCGCCAGCCCGGAGCTGATCCCGGAGACCCGTGAAAGCAGGGGTGCGGAGGCGGTGTTGACGTCCACGCCGACGCCGTTCACACAGTCCTCGACGACCGCGTCCAGCGAACGTGAGAGCTTCACCTCGGACAGGTCGTGCTGGTACTGGCCGACGCCGATCGACTTCGGGTCGATCTTCACCAGCTCGGCCAGCGGGTCCTGGAGCCGCCGCGCGATGGACACCGCGCCACGCAACGACACGTCCATGTCGGGCAGTTCCTGTGAGGCGAAGGCGGAGGCGGAGTAGACCGAAGCGCCCGCCTCCGACACCATCACCTTGGTCAGCTTCAACTCGGGGTGCTTGTCGATCAGTTCACCGGCGAGCTTGTCCGTCTCGCGGGACGCCGTGCCGTTGCCGATCGCGATCAGATCGACCGCGTGCTCCTTGGCGAGACGTGCGAGCTTCGCCAGCGCCTGGTCCCACTTGTTGGCGGGCACGTGCGGGTGGATCACATCGGTGGCCACCACCTTGCCGGTCGCGTCGACGACCGCGACCTTCACCCCCGTACGGAATCCGGGGTCCAGGCCCAGCGTGGCCCGCGTCCCGGCCGGGGCGGCGAGCAGCAGATCGCGCAGGTTCGAGGCGAAGACCCGGACCGCCTCGTCCTCCGCCGCTGTCCGCAGCCGAAGCCGCAGATCGATGCCCAGATGCACCTGGATCCGGGTCCGCCAGGCCCAACGCACGGTGTCACCGAGCCACTTGTCGCCCGGACGGCCCCGGTCGGCGATTGCGAAGCGGCGGGCGATCATGCTCTCGTACGCGGACGGGCCCGGCCGCTCGGCGGCCTCCGGCTCCTCCGGCTCCAGGACCAGGTCGAGCACGTTCTCCTTCTCGCCGCGCAGCATCGCGAGCACCCGGTGTGAGGGCAGCGCGGTGAACGGCTCCGCGAAGTCGAAGTAGTCGGCGAACTTCGCGCCCGCCTCCTCCTGGCCTTCGCGCACCTTCGCCGCCAGCCGGCCGCGCGTCCACATGCGCTCACGCAGCTCGCCGGTCAGGTCGGCGTCCTCGGAGAACCGCTCGGTGAGGATCGCGCGCGCGCCCTCCAGAGCGGCCGCCGCGTCCGCCACGCCCTTGTCGCCGTCAACGAACGCGGCGGCGGCCGCGAGCGGATCGACCGACGGGTCCCCGAGCAGGCCGTCGGCCAGCGGTTCGAGCCCCGCCTCCCGGGCGATCTGCGCCTTGGTGCGCCGCTTCGGCTTGAACGGCAGGTAGATGTCCTCCAGGCGCGCCTTGGTCTCGGCCGCCCGGATGCTCGCCTCCAACGCCGCGTCGAGCTTGCCCTGTTCGCGGACGGAGTCGAGGATCGCGGTACGCCGGTCCTCCAGCTCCCGCAGATAGCGCAGCCGTTCCTCCAGCGTGCGCAGTTGCGCATCGTCGAGGGATTCGGTCGCCTCCTTGCGGTAGCGCGCGATGAACGGCACGGTCGATCCGCCGTCGAGCAGCTCGACCGCCGCCCTGACCTGTCGCTCACGTACGCCGAGCTCCTCGGCGATCCTGCCTTCGATGGACGTCGTCACGGTTTTCCCGACTCGCCTTCTCGTACTGGCTGTGCTGGCCGTGCTCGGGTCGTGTTGAGCACGTATCTGCTTGCCGGGGTGGCATCCCCCCGGGCCTGCATTGTGCCGCGTGGCCGGGGGCCGTGTCGCGTGACCTCGGGCAACACGCCCGGGAGCCCCCGCGTGGTGCGCGGGGTCCCGGGCGGCGCCGGGGTCCGTCCCGGGTCAGCCCCGGCCGGTCGCCGATGCCGGGAACGCGCCCGCCGCCGCGGCAGTGAAGAGGAAGCCACGGGCGAGTTCGGTGAGCCGTTCCACGCCCTCGGGTCCCAGGTGTGCGTACGGGGCAGTGTCCAAGCGGTCCGTCGCCTCCTCGATCTCGGCGCGCAACGCGGTCCCGGCCTCGGTCAGCGCCAGTTCCTCGCCCGCCGCCAGCAGCCCGCGCTCCCGCAGCCGCTCGGACGCGGCCTCCCAGTCGGTGCGGCGCCAGCCCCGGGAGGACAGGATCCAGCGGATCGCCATGCCCTTGCCGGTGGCCGTGTGGCTGACGAGCGACTCCAGCGGGTCGAGGCCGGCCGCGAGCAGGGCGGCGAGATGGGCGTCGCCCCGGTGCTCCCGGAGCAGGGTCGCGGCGTGCCAGAACGCCAGGTGCGGCTCCTCGGGCACCGGAAGGTCCGCGTGCGCGGCGTACAGCGGGCGGGCGTGCGGGGTGCAGGCCTCGGTGGCGCGCAGTGCGAGCCGGGCCGCCTCCGCCATCTCGTCCGAGGCGATGATCTCCTCGCCGAGCAGCCGCCGCAGCGTCGTGTCCGCCGCCCGCAGCCGGGCGTCGAGAACCGTCTCGGGGGAGGCGGTCTCCCAGACGGCCGGTACGTGGCGTGCCACCAGAACGGGGTTGAAGTTGTAGAACGTGGCGCTGACGGTGCCCGCGCCCACGGTGCCGAACGCGGCGGCGCGGGTCGCGAAGTAGGCGGCGGAGGGGTCCTCGATGCCGATCTTCGCCATCTCCGTACCCAGGTCGGGGGAGAAGAAGAGGCAGGAATGCAGCGGGTTGACGGCGTTGTGGCAGCGGCGCTCCGCGCGGGCCGGGAGAGTACTCATGCCCGCACGTTACCGACTGGTCGGTACGACGTGGAAGCCCTGGGGGAGGACCAACGGGCTCCGGACCGGGGCCGAGGGCAGGTCATGGCGGGTCACTGGCAACTCATGGCGGGCCGATGGCAGAAAAGGAGGGGTTTTCGTCATTGCGGCCATCGCCGCCCGCCGCCCAGGATGGCGGATGTGAAGCAGCGAACCGTCCTCGTCGTCCTCTTCGACGGCGTCCAGGGCCTCGACGTGACCGGCCCGATGGAGGTCTTCGCGGGCGCCTCCCGCTCGCCCGGGGTCTCCTACGACCTGCGGACCGCCTCCCTCGACGGCGGCCCGGTCCGGTCCACCAGCGGTCTGACCCTGGTGCCCGACAGCAGCCTCGCCGACGCGCCCGCGCCGCACACGCTGCTGGTGCCCGGAGGCGAGGGCACCCGGGGCGCGCAGCCGGAGCTGACCGGCTGGCTGCGGGAGCACGCGCCCCGCGCGGAGCGGCTGGTCTCCGTGTGCACCGGGGCGCTGCTGCTGGCGGAGGCGGGCCTGCTCGACGGGCACCGGGTCACCACCCATTGGAACCACTGCGAGCGGCTCGCCCGTGACCACCCGGCCGTCCGGGTCGACCCGGAGCCGATCTTCGTCCGGGACGGGCGGCTGGCCACCTCGGCCGGCGTCACCGCGGGAATCGACCTCGCCCTCGCGCTCGTCGAGGAGGACCACGGGCGGGAGCTCGCCCTGACCATCGCCCGCCACCTCGTGGTGTTCCTGCGCCGCCCCGGCAACCAGGCCCAGTTCAGCGCCCAGCTCAGCGCTCAGACCGCCCGGCGCGAACCCCTGCGCGAGGTCCAGCACTGGATCACCCGGCACCCGGACGCCGACCTCGGGGTCGACGCGCTCGCCGCCCGCGCCCGGCTCTCGCCCCGGCACTTCGCCCGCGCGTTCCGGGCGGAGACCGGGACGACCCCCGGGCGGTACGTCGAGAGGGTCCGCCTGGAGCACGCCCGCCGGCTCCTGGAGGACACCGCCGACGGTGTCGAGCAGGTCGCCCGTGCCAGCGGCTACGGCACTCCGGAGGCCATGCGCCGGGCCTTCCTGAAGACCCTCGCGACGGCGCCGGCCGAATACCGCCGCCGCTTCCGCACCCCCGCGTCCACCACCTGACCCCCACCGGCGCACAACGATCCACGCAGACCCGCACCGGCCATGCAGACCCGCACCGGCCGCGATGCCTGCCCGGCCATGCAACCCGCACCGACCGCGCATGCCCGCACCGGCCATGCAGACCCGCACCCGCCACGCAGGCCCGTCCCGACCCCGCGGACCCGCACCGACCCCGCGGACCCGCACCGACCGTGCCGGTTCCCACCGACCGTGCCGGTTCCCACCGGCCGTACCGAGAGGCAGCTCCCGTGCAGATCGCCATCGTGCTCTTCGACCGCTTTACCGCCCTGGACGCGGTCGGCCCCTACGAGATCCTCAGCCGGGCGCCCGGCGCCGAGACCGTCTTCGTCGCCGAGCGGCCCGGACCCGTCCGCAACGACAGCGGGAGCCTCGGGCTCGTCGCGGAGAAGACGCTCGCCGAGGTGAGCTCGCCCGACCTGGTGATCGTGCCGGGTGGCCCCGGCCAGAGCGACCAGATGGAGAACGAGGCCCTGCTCGGCTGGCTCCGGACGGTCGACGCCACCACGGCCTGGACCACCTCCGTCTGCACCGGCTCGCTCCTGCTGGCGGCGGCCGGACTCCTGAAGGGGCGGCGCGCCACATCGCACTGGCTGGCGCTGGAGGCGCTGAAGGAGTTCGGCGCCGCCCCCACGGGGGAGCGCGTGGTCCTCGACGGCAAGTACGTCACCGCCGCCGGGGTCTCCTCCGGTATCGACATGGGGCTGACCCTGCTCGGCCGGATCGCGGGCGACGACGCGGCGCGCTCGGTCCAGCTGCTCACGGAGTACGACCCGCAGCCGCCCTACGACTGCGGCTCGCCGGAGAAGGCCCCCGCGGCCCTCGTCCAGGAGTGGCGGACCAGGAGCCGCCACTCCTCCCGGTGAGGGCCGGAGGCGGACGGCGTCACCGGACAGGGGCCACGGCCCGTGCTCTCAGCGCGTGGACGCCGTGGTGTAGGTGAAGCGGGGCGCGCGCCGCTCCAGGAAAGCGGCGACGCCCTCCGCCGTGTCCGCGCTGCCGTGTGCCTCGGCGGCCCAGTGGGCGTCCCGGTCCGTCCGGCCCGCGGCGAACTCCTTCGCCGCGGCCTGGGTCAGCTGCGACCGGGACGCCAGCACCGCTGCGTACTCCTCGACCCGCTGCTCCAGCCCGCCCGGCGGCAGCACCTCGTCGACCAGGCCGGTGCGCAGCGCCCTTTCCGTGCCGATCAGCTCTCCCGAGAACAGCAGGTGCTTGGCCGTGGCCGGGCCGAGGAGGGCGACCAGCCGCCGGGTCGAGGACGCCGGGTAGACGATGCCGAGCTTGGCCGGGGTGACCCCGAAGGAGGCCCCCTCCTCCGCGAACCGCAGGTCGCAGGCGGCCGCGAGCTGGCTGCCGCCGCCCACGCAGTAACCGCGCACCGCCGCCAGCGTCGGCCGGGGGAACGCGGCGAGCGCCTCTTCGGCCGCCACCGCCAGGCCCTGCGCGGTGGCCGCGCTCTCCCGCAGCGTGGAGATGTCGGCCCCGGCGCAGAAGGTGCCCCCGGACCCGGTCAGTACCAGCACCCGGACCGCCGGATCGGCCGCCAGCCGTTCCAGCAGTTCCGGCAGGCTCCGCCACATCGCGGGGGTCATCGCGTTCCGTTTGGCGGGGTTCGCGATGACGACGGTGGCGACGCCGCGCTCGACGGACGTGATCAGGCGGGGTTCCGTGCGGTCCATGCGCCGGATGCTATCCCTGCGGTTCGAACCTATGATCAAGAAGGGGTCGCGAGACGGGCACGCACCGTGAGGAGCTGTCGATGAACGAACCCACCGCCGAGGGCAGGAAGCTCAGCCGCAGTTTCGGCTGGCTGGCGCTGCTCGGCACGCTGCTGGTGATCGCGGGCGTCATCGGCCTCGTCTACACCGGCGTGGCCACCCTCACCTCGATGCTGCTCTTCGGCTGGCTGCTGCTCGTCGGCGGTCTGGTGGGGCTGCTGCACGCGATCGAGTCGCGCGGCACCAGCTACTTCTGGCTGGGGGTGGTGGTCGCGGCCCTCAACATCGCCGCGGGCGTCGTCGTCATCAAGCATCCCGAGGGCACCGCCGAGGCGCTGACCATGTTCGCCGCCCTGCTCTTCCTGACCGGCGGCGTCTTCCGGCTCGTCGGCAGCGTCGTGGTGCGCGGCCCGCAGATGGGGTGGACCCTGCTGCAGGGCGCCTTCGGCCTGCTGCTGGGTCTTCTGGTGCTGTTCGACTGGCCGCACAGCAGCCTTTACGTGCTCGGCTGCTTCTTCTCGCTGGCCCTGCTGTTCGACGGACTCGGCCTGATCGCCATCGGCATCGGCGGCCGCCGTATCGTCAGCATGGTCTCGGAGCGGCTCGATGAAACGGCCCCGGCTGCGGACGAGCCGATCACGGCACCGGAGGACGAGCAGAAGTAGTCCCCTGGCTGCCGACAGCCAACAGGTTTGGTCGAATAGCGCCGATACCTGGCTACTTCCGGTCAGTGGCACGGTCCGGACCAAGCCATTCCCACACTCTTTACTCGACGGTCAGTGCAGTGCGAGTGAGAGCTGGTGCCGGACGATGGAGAGCCTCGGGAGTGCCCCTGCCGACCCCGTGTCGTACGAGGGGGTGTGGCGCTTCACCGCCCCCGCCGTGGAGGCGTCCGTGCCCGGCGCCCGGCACGCCGTACGTGATCTGCTCGGCCGGCAGGGGGTGCCGATCGAGGACGACATCCTCCAGGGACTTCTGCTGATCGTCTCGGAGCTGGTCACCAACGCCGTCAAGCACGCGGCGCTGCTCTCGCCCGAACTGGCCGTCGAGGTGGCCATCGGCGCCGACTGGGTCAGGGTCTCGGTGGAGGACAACCACCCCTACCGCCCGACCGCCCTGGAGACGGACTACGCGCAGACAGGCGGCCGGGGCCTGCTGCTGGTCAAGGTGGTCACCGCGGAGGCGGGCGGCACCTGCGACGTGGAGCACACCGCGAGCGGCGGGAAGATCATCTGGGCGGCGCTGCCGTTGAAGACGCAGCTCTGACCGCCGCCCCGCACGCGACCGCCCGGCCCCTGCACGCGCCCCGCGTCCTCCGCACGGCGCCCGCCCGGCCCCTCTTGCGCCACCGCCCGCGCCCCCGTACGGCGACGGCCCGGCCCCGTACGACCGCCAGACCCCCCGTACGGCGACCGCGCGGCCCTGCGCGGCCCCGCCCCGTGTAAGAACCCGCCAGGCCGCCCTCGTGCGCGACCGCCCGTCGCCCCCGTACGCGACCGGGCGGCGGCGGGTCACCAGCCCGCCGAGGGCCCCGTCAGCTCGCGGATCGCCGGCCGTGCCGCGTCCAGCACCGTCATGAACCACGCCGAGAACGGGTCGTCGGCGTGCCGCTTCTCCAGCTCGGCCGCCGTCACGAAGGCGGTCTCGCCGACCTCCTCGGGGTCCGGCTTCAGCGCCGCCTGCGCCATCCCCACGAACAGGTGGTTGAACTCCTGCTCCACCAGACCCGACGCCGGGTCCGGGTGGTTGTAGCGCACGGTGCCCGCCTCGGCCAGCAGCGACGGCGAGATGCCCAGCTCCTCGTACGTACGCCGGGCGGCGGCCGCGAACGGGGACTCGCCCGGGTAGGGGTGTCCGCAGCAGGTGTTCGACCAGACGCCGGGAGAGTGGTACTTGCCGAGTGCCCGGCGCTGGAGCAGCAGCCGCCCCTGCTCGTCGAAGAGGAACACGGAGAACGCGCGGTGCAGCTGTCCGGGGGCCTGGTGGGCCGCCAGCTTCTCCGCGGTGCCGATGGTGGTGCCGTTCTCGTCGACCAGTTCGAGCATGATCGCTTCTGCGGTGCCGTTCGACGAGCTGTGCGTCGCGGTGGCTGGTGTGGTCGGCATACCCATCCTTCGCTTTGGTCCCCGGCCTCGTGCGCCGGTGCCCCTGGAGTCCGGTCAAGTCTGCCGCACAAAAGCCGCTTGTCCGTACTTCGGGGCCGGGCATGTCCGTCCCGCCGTACCCTGCGCACGCGGCGGGACGGACGGGGCGTCAGACCCCGAAGGCCGCCGGATAACGGATCAGACCCGCCGGAACAGGAACGGAATCGTCCAGTACCAGGGCCATCATCGCCTCGTCCGGCACCTCGAAACCTGGCCGGATTCCGTAGCGTGAGGCCGGACCGAAACCGAAGCGCGCGTAGTACTCGGGATGACCGAGCACCAGCACCAGCGCCTCACCGCGCTCCCGGGCGGCCTCCAGCGCCGCCCGCACCACGGCCTGCCCCGCGCCCTGCCGCTGGTGCGCGGGGACCGTGGCCACCGGGGCCAGGGCGAGCGCCGGGGCGTCGCCGACCCGGCAGCGGGTCAGCAGCGCGTACGCCGCGAGCGACCCGTCGGACGCCTCGGCGACGTAACTCAGCTCCGGCAGCCACGCCTCGGGGTCGGCCCGCAGGGCGTCCACGAGGTCGGCCTCGTCCCGGGTGGGGAACGCGGCCGTGTTGACGCCGTGCACGGTGTCACGGTCCGCCGGGGCCTCCGGGCGGGTGGTCCATCGGGGCTCGGTGTGGTCGGTCACGGGGGAACCTTTTCGTGCGAGGGTCCGGGCGTGATCCGGGGAGCGACGGACCTGGCCCCGGACCCGGGGGACGGACGAGGAACCGGTGGGTGCGGCGCTCCCCGCGGCATCGGTCAATGACAGAGATGCGCCTCGTGCTCCGCGTGACCGCTCGGCTCCAGCTGGAACGTGCAGTGTTCCACGTCGAAGTGGTCACCGAGGCAGCCCTGCAGCTCGTGCAGCACCTTCTCGTGCCCTATCGAGTCGAGCATCTCCTGGCGCACCACCACATGGGCGGAGAGCACCGGCATCCCCGAGGTGATCGTCCACGCGTGCAGGTCGTGGACGTCCAGCACCCCGGGCAGGGCCGTGATGTGGGCCCGGACCTCCGCCATGTCGACCCCCTTGGGCGCGGCCTCCAGCAGCACGTTCAGGGTCTCCCGCAGGAGCTTCACCGTCCGGGGGACGATCATCAGGCCGATCACCAGTGAGGCGATCGGGTCCGCCGCCTGCCAGCCCGTCGCCATGATGATCCCCGCCGAGACGATCACGGCGATCGAGCCCAGGGTGTCGGCCATCACCTCCAGGTAGGCGCCCCGCACGTTCAGGCTCTCCTTCTGCCCGCGCATCAGCAGGGAGAGGGAGACGACGTTGGCCACCAGGCCGACCGCGGCGAACGCGATGGCGAGGCCGCCCTTCGTCTCGGCCGGAGTGATGAACCGCTCCACCGCCTCGTAGATCAGATAGGCCCCGACGCCGAGCAGCAGCAGGCAGTTGGCGAGCGCGGCCAGGATCTCGGCGCGGGCGAAACCGAAGGTGCGGTTCGCGGCGGCCGGGCGGTTGGCGAAGTGGATGGCGAGCAGCGCCATCCCGAGCCCCAGCGCGTCGGTGGCCATGTGGGCGGCGTCCGCGATCAGCGCGAGCGAGTCGGAGAGCACCCCGCCGACGATCTCCATGACCATCACGCTCAGGGTGATCCCCAGGGCGATCCGGAGCCTTCCCCGGTGCGCGGCGGCCGCCGTCCCGGTCGGGGGCGGCCCGCCGTGCGTGTGCCCGTGATCGTGGCCAGCCCCCATGCGAAACGCCTCCAGGTCTGTGGGTCGGGCCGGGGAGAATCACCCCGGTCAGGCCCAGTGAACTACGGGTGGGGGGTATCCGGCAACACGGGACTGAACACCGTTGTCATCTGCTCTGACCTGCGGAAACGTTCCGCAGGTCAGCGGGGCGACACGATCGGACACCCGCCTCGCGGAGACGGTCAGGGGCGCCGCGGCGCGCGGGCCCCGGGGTGGTGCAGGCACCAGCCCGCCCAGGCCGACTCGACCATCTCGCGCACACCCCGCCGGGCCGTCCAGCCCAGCTCCCCGGTGATCCGCGCGGCCGACGCCACCGCCTTCGGCGCGTCGCCGGCCCGGCGCGGCTCGACCACCGGCTTCAGGTCGCTCCCCGTCACCTCGCCGATCACGTCGGCGAGCTCCCGCACCGAGACGCCCTCGCCCCGGCCCACGTTCAGCGTCAGATCGCCCGCGCCCGTCTCGTCCAGCCGCCGCGCGACCGCGAGGTGCGCCTCCGCCAGATCGGCGACGTGGATGTAGTCGCGGATGCAGGTGCCGTCCGGTGTCGGGTAGTCGTCGCCGAAGATCCGGGGGGCCTCGCCGTGCGTCAGCCGCTCGAACATCATCGGCACGATGTTGAAGACCCCGGTGTCCGCGAGCTCCGGAGCGGCCGCGCCCGCCACGTTGAAGTACCGCAGGCAGGCGGTCGAGAGCCCGTGCGCCTTGCCGGCGGCCCGCACCAGCCACTCACCGGTGAGCTTCGTCTCGCCGTACGGGTTGATGGGGTTGCAGGGCGTCTCCTCCGTGATGAGATCCACGTCCGGTACGCCGTAGACGGCCGCCGAGGACGAGAAGAGGAAGCGCCGCACCCCCGCCGCGACCACGGCCTCCAGCAGGACCGCCAGTCCCGCGACGTTCTCCCGGTAGTACAGCAGCGGCTTCTCCACGGACTCGCCGACCTGCTTCTTCGCCGCGAGGTGCACCACACCGCTCACCGCGTGACCGGCCAGCACCCGGTCCAGCAGGGCCCGGTCGGAGGCGGAGCCCTCCACCAGCGTGACGGCCTCGGGCAGCCGCTCGGTGACGCCGCTGGAACGGTCGTCCAGCACCACGACCCGCTCGCCCGCCGCGACCATGGCCCGCGCCACGTGTGCCCCGATGTAACCCGCCCCACCTGTGATCAGCCATGTCATGACCGCCAGCCTAAGCGCCTGCCCGCACGGCGTTCCCGCCGCCCGCCCCACGGGTTTGTGGGCCGGGCCCCCGATCGATGATGATGATCGCGAACGGCGCCCGACGGCGCAGGCCCACCCGAACGGCGCACAAACGGGTGGTGAACTCGGTCTTCCGTTCATCCGATAGCCTCAGCCGACACGCCGCCGGCCCGCCATGTGGCGGTGCCCCCGTGTGTCGTCCACGTCAGTGCCAAGGAGTGAGTTCGTCTGTCGACCGCCATCCTCACCGGTACGCCGGTACCCGGGTCGTCGCTCGCGGACGACCTGCGCTCCCTGGGCTTCGACGTGCAGAGTGCCGCCGACGCCGGTGACGCCGCGGCCCTGCTCGCCGCCGTTCCGGCCGGCCGCCGGGTCGCCCTCGTCGATCCGCGGTTCGTCGGCCACGTCCACGCACTGCGGCTCGGACTGACCGACCCGCGCTTCGCCGCCGCGACCGTGCCCGGTGCGCTCACCGCCCGGCCCGAGGCGCGCGGCGCCCTGCTGCGCGCGCTCCGGCGCACCACGGCCGCCGTCGGCGCCGGCGCCCCCGTCGTCGCTCCGGACACCGACCCGGCACCGGAGGACCGCACCGTCCCCGGCCGGATCGCCGTGGCCCTGGAAGCCGAGGGCACCGCCGTCAAGCGCCCCGAACTGGGCTCGCTCACCGCCACCGTTCCCACCGACGCCGGAGCGCGGGCGGACGCCGAGAGCGCCCGCGACGCGGTCGACGACGAGGCGATCCGGCTGCGCAGCGCGGTGAAGGCCCACGACGGCTTCTTCACCACCTTCGCCATCAGCCCGTACTCGCGCTACCTCGCCCGCTGGTGCGCCCGCCGGGGCCTCACCCCGAACCAGGTCACCACCGCCTCCCTGATCACCGCGCTCGTCGCGGCGGGCGCGGCGGCCACCGGAACCCGCGGCGGCTACGTCGCCGCCGGGATCCTGCTGCTGGTCTCCTTCGTGCTGGACTGCACCGACGGGCAGCTCGCCCGCTACTCACTCCAGTACTCCACGATGGGCGCCTGGCTGGACGCCACCTTCGACCGGGCCAAGGAGTACGCCTACTACGCCGGCCTCGCCCTCGGCGCCGTGCGCGGCGGCGACGACGTGTGGGTGCTCGCGCTCGGCGCGATGATCCTCCAGTCCTGCCGCCATGTCGTGGACTTCTCGTTCAACGAGGCCAACCACGACGCGGTCCCCAACACCAGCCCCACCGCCGCCCTCTCCGACAAGCTCGACAGCGTCGGCTGGACGGTCTGGGCGCGCCGGATGATCGTGCTGCCGATCGGCGAGCGCTGGGCCATGATCGCGGTGCTCACCGCGCTCACCACCCCCCGTATCGTCTTCTACGCCCTGCTCGTCGGCTGCGCGCTCGCCGCCTGCTACACCACGGCGGGCCGCCTGCTGCGTTCGCTGACCCGCCGCGCCGAGCGCACCGACCGCGCCGCCCGGGCGCTTGCGGACCTCGCCGACTCCGGCCCCCTCGCCCAGGGCGTGGCCGCCGTCGCCCCCGGACTCCGGGGGGCGTTCACGGCCCCGGTCGTGGCCCTGCTCGGGACGCTCGCCATGATCGGCTGCGCTCTCCTCCTCCCGTACGGCAGCCTGCTCACCGTCGCCGCGGCCGCGGTGTACGTCGTCCTCTCCGGCCTCGCCGTCGCCCGCCCGCTCACGGGCGCGCTCGACTGGCTGGTGCCGCCGTTCTTCCGGGCGGGGGAGTACGTGACGATCCTCGTCCTGGCGGCCCGCAGCGACGTCCCGCACGCCGTTCCGGCGGCCTTCGGGCTCGTCTCGGCCGTCGCCTACCATCACTACGACACGGTGTACCGCATCCGCGGAGGCACCGGCGCGCCGCCCCAGTGGCTGGTGCGGACGATCGGTGGGCACGAGGGCCGTACCGCGCTGGTGGCCGTCCTCGCCGCCGTACTCACCCACACCTCAGGTTTCACCACGGCCCTGACCGCACTCGCGGTCGCCGTGGCTCTGGTGGTGCTCGTGGAGTCCATCCGCTTCTGGGTGTCCTCCTCGGCGCCCGCCGTACACGACGAAGGAGAACTCGCATGATCGGCCTCGTACTGGCAGCCGGTGCAGGACGACGTCTGCGCCCCTACACGGACACGCTCCCCAAGGCGCTCGTCCCTGTCGACGGCGACAAGACGGTCCTCGACCTCACGCTGGCCAACTTCGCCGAGGTCGGACTCACCGAGGTCGCGATCGTCGTCGGCTACCGCAAGGAAGCCGTCTACGCCCGCAAGGCCGAGCTGGAGGCGACCTACGGCCTCAGCCTCACGCTGATCGACAACGACAAGGCCGAGGAGTGGAACAACGCCTACTCCCTGTGGTGCGCCCGTGACGTCATCAAGCGCGGTGTGATCCTCGCCAACGGCGACACCGTGCACCCGGTCTCCGTCGAGAAGACCCTCCTGGACGCCCGCGGCAAGGGCCAGAAGATCATCCTCGCCCTGGACACCGAGAAGGTGCTCGCCGACGAGGAGATGAAGGTCATCACCGAGGAGGGCAAGGGCGTCCAGCGCATCACCAAGCTGATGGACCCGGCCACCGCGACCGGTGAGTACATCGGCGTCACCCTGATCGAGGGCGAGGCCGCCGAGGAGCTGGCGGACGCGCTGAAGACCACCTTCGAGCGCGACCCCGACCTCTACTACGAGGACGGCTACCAGGAGCTCGTGAACCGCGGCTTCACCGTCGACGTGGCCCCCATCGGCACCGTGACCTGGGTCGAGATCGACAACCACGACGACCTGAAGAAGGGCCGGGAGATCGCGTGCCAGTACTGACCCGGCTCATTCCGTCCCCGGTCGTCGTCGACATCCGACGCGGCGCCATGGACGATCTGGCGGGTCTCCTGGCCGATCAGCGGATCTCCTCCTCGGGCAAGCTCGCCATCGCGATCAGCGACGGCTCCGGGCGCGCCCTGAAGGAGCGGCTCGCCCCGGTCCTGCCGGGCGCCGACTGGTATCCGGTCTCCGACGGCACGATCGACTCCGCGGTGAGGCTCGCCGACGGCATCAAGGGCAACCGGTACGACGCCGTGGTGGGCCTCGGCGGCGGCAAGATCATCGACGTGGCCAAGTACGCCGCGGCGCGGGTCGGGCTGCCCCTGGTCGCCGTCGCGACGAACCTCTCGCACGACGGCCTGTGCTCGCCGGTCGCCACCCTGGACAACGACAACGGGCGCGGCTCCTACGGGGTCCCCACCCCGATCGCCGTGGTCATCGACCTCGATGTGATCCGTGAGGCGCCCGCCCGTTACGTCCGCTCCGGCATCGGTGACGCGATCTCGAACATCTCCTGCGTCGCCGACTGGGAGCTGGCCCACGAGGTCAACGGCGAGGAGATCGACGGGCTCGCGGCCGCGATGGCCCGCCAGGCCGGCGAGGCCGTGCTGCGCCACCCGGGCGGCGTCGGCGACGACGCCTTCCTCAAGGTGCTCGCCGAGGGGCTCGTGCTGACGGGCATCTCGATGTCGGTCGCGGGCGACTCGCGTCCGGCGTCCGGCGCCTGCCACGAGATCAACCACGCCTTCGACCTGCTCCACCCCCAGCGCGCGGCCAGCCACGGCGAACAGGTCGGCCTCGGCGCCTGTTTCGCCATGCATCTGCGCGGTGCCCGCCAGGAGTCCCTCCTGATGGCATCGATACTGCGCCGCCACGGTCTGCCGGTCCTGCCGGAGGAGATCGGGTTCAGCGTCGACGAGTTCGTCGAGGCCGTCGACTACGCGCCGCAGACGCGTCCGGGACGCTTCACGGTCCTGGAGCACCTCAACCTGTCCACCGACCAGATCAGGGACGCGTACGCCGACTATGCGACGACCATCCGTAGCTGAACTCCGCCCGGTCGTGCACCCCCCGGGGGTGAAGGACCGGCGAAGCGGCGAGCACTGGGCCGGGCGCATGTACATGCGCGAGGTCTCGCTGCGCGTGGACCGCTACCTGGTCAACACCCGCGTCACGCCGAACCAGGTCACGTACGTCATGACGCTGGCCGGAGCCCTGGCCGCCCCGGCGCTGCTGGTGCCGGGCGTCTGGGGCGCCGTGCTCGGCGTCGTGATGGTCCAGCTCTACCTGCTCTTCGACTGCGTGGACGGCGAGCTGGCCCGCTGGAAGAAGCAGTACTCCCTCAGCGGGGTCTACCTGGACCGGGTCGCCGCCTATCTGTGCGACGCGGCGGTGCTGGTGGGCCTCGGCCTGCGGGCCGCCGACATCTGGGGCGAGGGCCGGACCGACTGGCTCTGGGCGTTCCTCGGGACGCTCGCCGCGCTCGGCGCGATCCTGATCAAGGCCGAGACGGACCTGGTGGGAGTGGCCCGTCACCAGGGCGGGCTGCCCCCGGTGAAGGAAGCGGCCTCCGAGCCGCGCTCCTCCGGGATGGCGCTGGCCCGCAAGGCCGCCGCCGCGCTCAAGTTCCACCGGCTGATCCTCGGCATCGAGGCATCCCTGGTGATCCTCGTGGTCGCCGTCGTGGACGCGATCGGGGGCGACCTCTTCTACACCCGCCTGACCGTGGCGGTCATGGCCGGCATCGCGCTGCTGCAGACCCTGCTGCACCTGGTGTCCGTCCTGGCGTCCAGCAGGCTGAAGTGACCCCTCCCCTGAAACTGGGCGCGGTGATCATCACCATGGGCAACCGCCCGGACGAGCTCCGCGCCCTCCTCGATTCGGTCACCGCCCAGCACGGTGACCGGATCGAGGTCGTGGTCGTCGGCAACGGCGCCCCGGTCCCCGACGTGCCCGCCGGGGTGCGCACGGTGGAACTGCCCGAGAACCTGGGCATCCCCGGCGGCCGCAACGTCGGCATCGAGGCGTTCGGCCCCTGCGGGGCGGACGTGGACGCGCTCCTCTTCCTGGACGACGACGGGCTGCTCCCGAACCGGGACACCGCCGAGCTGTGCCGGCAGGCCTTCGAGGCGGACCCGAGGCTCGGGATCGTCACCTTCCGCATCGCCGACCCGGACACCGGCGTCACCCAGCGGCGGCACGTGCCCCGGCTGCGGGCCGCCGACCCGATGCGCTCCTCGCGCGTCACGACGTTCCTCGGCGGTGCCAACGCCGTACGCACCAAGGTCATCGCCGAGGTCGGCCCGCTGCCCGAGGACTTCTTCTACGCCCACGAGGAGACGGACCTCGCCTGGCGGGCGCTGGACGCGGGCTGGATGATCGACTACCGGGCCGACATGGTGCTGAACCACCCCACCACCGCCCCTTCCCGGCACGCGGTCTACCACCGTATGGTCGCCCGCAACCGGGTCTGGCTCGCCCGCCGGAACCTGCCCGCCCCGCTGGTCCCCCTCTACACGGGGGTCTGGCTGCTGCTGACCCTGGTCAGGCGCCCGTCCCGACCGGCGCTCGCGGCATGGTTCGGCGGATTCCGGGAGGGATGGACGGCGCCTTGCGGAACCCGGCGTCCGATGAAGTGGCGTACGGTGTGGCGGCTGACGAGGCTGGGCCGACCTCCGGTCATCTGAGACGCTTTCCTCTGAGAGCATGAGGCGTATTTTCTTTCCGGAACCTGTCCGCCTGAGCCGCGCCCGCGACTGGCTGCGCGTGAAGACGAGAGTTTCAACTTGTGAGTGACACGACCCACGACGGTGGGGTGGCCCTCGGGACCCCGCCGTCCGCCGACGAGGGCCTCGACGCGGCCCAGCTGGCTGCCAAGTACGGCCTGACCGTGAGCGGGGCCCGGCCGGGGCTGTTCGCGTACATGCGACAGCTCTGGGGCCGACGCCACTTCATCCTGGCCTTCTCCCGCGCGAAGCTGACCGCCCAGTACAGCCAGGCCAAGCTCGGCCAGCTGTGGCAAGTGGTCACGCCCCTGCTGAACGCCTGTGTCTATTACCTGATCTTCGGCCTGATCCTGGGGACCAGGGAGGGGATTCCCCACGACGTCTTCGTGCCGTTCCTGGTCACCGGCGTCTTCGTCTTCACCTTCACCCAGAGCTCGGTGATGGCGGGTGTCCGGTCGATCTCCGGCAACCTCGGCCTGGTCCGGGCCCTCCACTTCCCCCGGGCCTCGCTGCCCATCTCCTTCTCGCTCCAGCAGCTCCAGCAGCTGCTCTTCTCGATGATCGTGCTGGTCGCGGTCGCCGTGATCTTCGGCAGCTACCCCTCGCTGTCGTGGCTCCTGGTGATCCCGGCCCTGCTGCTCCAGTTCGTCTTCAACACCGGCCTGGCCCTCGTCATGGCGCGGCTCGGCGCCAAGACCCCCGACCTCGCCCAGCTGATGCCCTTCGTCATGCGCACCTGGATGTACGCCTCGGGCGTCATGTTCTCCATCCCGGTGATGCTGAAGGACAAGCCGCAGTGGATCGCGGACGTGCTCCAGTACAACCCGGCGGCGATCTACATGGACCTGGTCCGCTTCGCCATGATCGACGGGTACGGCTCCGAGAACCTCCCCGACCACGTCTGGGCCGTCGGCCTGGGCTGGGCGGTGCTGCTGGGCGTCGTGGGATTCGTGTACTTCTGGAAGGCGGAGGAGCGGTACGGCCGTGGCTGACGACAACGCGCAGGGGCGCATCCCCACGGTGATCGCCGACGACGTGCACATCGTGTACCGAGTCAACGGCACGGGCGGCGGCCGGGGCAGCGCGACGGCCGCGCTGAGCCGCATGGTGCGGCGCGGCAAGGGGGAGCCGCGCGGCGTCCGGAAGGTGCACGCCGTACGCGGTGTCTCCTTCACCGCCTACCGCGGCGAGGCCATCGGCCTCATCGGCACCAACGGCTCCGGCAAGTCGACCCTGCTGCGGGCCATCGCGGGACTGCTGCCGACCGAATCCGGCCATGTCTACACCGACGGCCAGCCCTCGCTGCTCGGCGTGAACGCGGCCCTGATGAGCGACCTCACCGGCGAGCGCAACGTGGTGCTGGGCGGTCTGGCCATGGGGATGACCCAGGCCGAGATCCGCTCGCGCTACCAGGAGATCGTCGACTTCTCCGGGATCAACGAGAAGGGCGACTTCATCACCCTGCCGATGCGGACCTACTCCTCCGGCATGGCGGCCCGGCTGCGCTTCTCGATCGCCGCGGCCAAGAACCACGACGTCCTCATGATCGACGAGGCGCTGGCCACCGGTGACCGCAAGTTCCGCGTCCGCTCCGAGGAGCGGATCCGCGAGCTGCGCAAGGAGGCGGGAACGGTGTTCCTGGTCAGCCACAACAACAAGTCGATCAGGGACACCTGCGACCGTGCGCTCTGGCTGGAGAAGGGCGAGCTGCTCATGGACGGCCCCACCGAGGAGGTCCTCAAGGCCTACGAGCGCGAGACGGGGAAGTAACCCCAGGACCTGACCGGTCACCGCGTGGCCCCCGCCGGATCCGTCCGACGGGGGCCACGCGGTGCCTGACGCCGGGCAGACCCTCCGCAGTAGCGGCCCGGGGGGCGATCTCCTCCCGGCGGATGACGTCAAGTCAGCCGGGCCCGGGGAAGGTTGACGGGGACGGCCGGGGCGTGGAGGCGGGCGCTCCACCCCGCCGATCCGCGGTGGGCTGTACGACGTAAGCTGGAGCGGTGCTGATTCATGGCAAGTAGGGCGATACGCCGCGGCACCGACGCTCTGCCGCAGTGCACTCGGAAGACTGAGCGGCGTGTCCGAAAAGGGTTGTTTTGGGTCAGCAGTGTAGAACGGGAGATGTGACGGCAATGACGGAAGATCTCCAGCTCCGACGTGGTTTCGCCGTCCCCGCGCCGGGCGGTCCCCAGTGACCCCGACCCCTGCGGCGCACACCGGCGACGCTACCCTCGGCAAGGCCGCGGACGAGAACTTCCCCGTGGCTCCCTTCTTCCTGCCCCGCGCCTGGCGCGGCGACCTGATGGCGGTCTACGGATTCGCCCGGCTCGTCGACGACATCGGCGACGGCGACCTCGCCCCCGGCGGCGGGGACGCCCGCAGCCTCGGCCTGGAGCCGGAGCAGGGCGACGACCGCCTCGCCCTGCTCGACGCGCTGGAGACCGACCTCCGCCGGGTCTTCGCCACCACCGGCGAGGAGCCGCGCCACCCCCTGCTGCGCGACCTGCGCCCCACCGTGCGGCGCCGCGCGCTCACCCCCGACCCCTTCCTCGGCCTGATCGAGGCGAACCGCCAGGACCAGAAGGTCCGCCGCTACGGCACCTACGCCGAGCTCGCCGCCTACTGCGAGCTCTCCGCGAACCCCGTCGGCCGCCTGGTCCTCGCCCTCACCGGCACCACCAGCCCCGAACGTGTCCGCCGCTCCGACGCGGTCTGCACCGCACTCCAGATCGTCGAGCACCTCCAGGACGTCGCCGAGGACCTGGCACGCGACCGGATCTATCTCCCCGCCGAGGACATGGAACGCTTCCGGGTCACCGAAGCCGACCTGGCCGCGCCCTCCGCCGGAGCCTCCGTCCGCGCCCTGATCGCGTACGAGGCCCAGCGCGCGAGCGACCTGCTGGACGCGGGCCCCCCGCTGGTGGGCAGCGTCGACGGCAGGCTGAAACTGCTCCTCGCCGGATTCGTCGGGGGCGGCCGCAGCGCGCTCACGGCGATCGCGGCCGCCGGGTTCGACGTCCTGCCCGGACCGCCCAGGGCCACCAAGCCCAGCCTGCTGCGTGAAGTGGGAACCGTCTTGCGAAGAGCACGTGGAGAGAGGTGAGCCGGACCGTGGAGGGACAGACGACGTACATGTCGCCGCCGGTGCAGGCCGCATACCGTTACTGCGAAGCGGTCACCGGACAGCAGGCCCGCAACTTCGCCTACGGCATCAGGCTGCTGCCGTACGAGAAGCGGCAGGCCATGTCGGCGCTGTACGCCTTCTCCCGTCGGGTCGACGACATCGGCGACGGAGAACTGGACGCCGGCACCAAGCGGACTCGGCTGGAGAGCACCCGCGAGCTGCTGGACCGGGTCCGGCACGGCAAGGTCGAGGAGGACGACACCGACCCGGTGGCCGTCGCGCTCGCCGACGCCGCCCGCCGCTTCCCGCTCCCGCTCGGCGGACTCGACGAGCTGATCGACGGCGTCCTGATGGACGTGCGGGGTGCGACCTACGAGACCTGGGACGACCTCAAGGCCTACTGCCGATGTGTCGCGGGAGCCATCGGGCGCCTCAGCCTCGGCGTCTTCGGCACCGCGCCGGGCGCCCGCGGGGCCGAGCGCGCCGCGGAGTACGCCGACACCCTCGGCCTCGCCCTCCAGCTCACCAACATCCTGCGCGACGTCCGCGAGGACGCGGGCAACGGGCGCACCTACCTCCCCGCCGACGACCTGGCCAAGTTCGGCTGCTCGGCAGGGTTCCACCGGACCACCCCGCCCCCCGGCGCCGACTTCGCCGGCCTCGTCCACTTCGAGGTCCGCCGCGCCCGCGCCCTGTTCGCCGAGGGCTACCGGCTGCTGCCGATGCTCGACCGCCGCAGCGGCGCCTGCGTCGCCGCGATGGCCGGGATCTACCGCCGCCTCCTCGACCGGATCGAGCGCGACCCCGAAGCCGTCCTGCGCGGCCGCGTCTCCCTGCCCGGTCACGAGAAGGCCTACGTCGCGGTGCGCGGCCTGTCCGGTCTGGACGCCCGCCACGTCACGCGGCTCACCACCCGGGGGCGGGCCTGATGCGGCCGTGCGGCGCCGGCGCCGAGGCAACCCTCCGGTGGCCCGCCGCGTCACCCACTGCGACGATCTGCAGGGTGAGGACCCGGCGTACGGCCACGACCCGGCGGGAGGGGCAGGCATGAGCGACGACAGCCCGCGCCCCGTCGGCGTCGTCGTCGGCGGTGGCCTCGCCGGAGTGACGGCGGCGCTCCGCCTCGCCGACGCCGGACTCGACGTGACCCTCCTGGAAGGCCGGCCCCGCCTCGGCGGCCTCGCCTTCTCCTTCCAGCGCGGCGACCTCACCGTCGACAACGGCCAGCACGTCTACCTGCGCTGCTGTACCGGCTACCGCTGGTTCCTCGACCGCATCGACGCCGCCCACCTGGCCCCGCTCCAGGACCGCCTCGACGTGCCCGTGCTGGACGTCGGCCGGGCCGCCGGGCCGCGCCTGGGACGGATCCGCCGCACCGCCCTGCCCGTACCGCTGCACCTGGCGGGCGGCCTCGCCGCCTATCCGCACCTCTCGCTCGCCGAGAAGGCGGCCGTGGGCCGGGCCGCCCTGGCGCTCGGCCGCCTGGACCCCGCCGACCCCGAGCTGGACCGGACCGACTTCGCCACCTGGCTGCGCCGGCACGGCCAGTCCGAGCGTGCCATCGAGGCCCTGTGGGATCTCGTCGGCGTCGCCACCCTCAACGCCACCGCCCCGGACGCCTCGATGGCGCTCGCGGCGAAGGTGTTCAAGACCGGCCTGCTCTCCGACCCCGGCGCCGCCGACATCGGCTGGGCCGGCGTCCCGCTCGGCGACCTGCACGACACTCTCGCCCGCAAGGCCCTGGACACCGCGGGCGTCCGCACCGAGCTGCGCGCCAAGGCCGGCTCCCTCACCCGCACCGAGGACGGTCGCTGGAGCGTCGAGAGCGCGGGGGAGCGGATCACCGCCGACACCGTCGTGCTGGCCGTGCCGCAGACCGAGACCCACGCACTGCTGCCCGCGGGCGCGCTGGACGAACCGGCCCTGCTGCTCGACATCGCATGCGCCCCCATCCTCAACGTCCACGTCGTCTACGACCGCACAGTGCTGCGCAGGCCGTTCTTCGCCGCGATCGGCTCCCCGGTCCAGTGGGTCTTCGACCGCACCCACTCCTCGGGCCTGACGGGCCCCGGGCAGTATCTGGCCGTCTCGCAGTCGGCCGCCCAGGCCGAGATCGACCTTCCCGTCGCCGAACTGCGCTCCCGCTACCTGCCCGAGCTGGAGCGCCTCCTGCCCGCCGCCCGCGGTGCGGGCATCCGCGACTTCTTCGTCACCCGGGAGCGCACCGCCACCTTCGCCCCCGCCCCGGGCGTCGGGCGGCTGCGCCCCGGCCCCCGCACCCGGCTGCCCGGCCTCCAGCTGGCCGGAGCCTGGACCGACACCGGCTGGCCCGCGACGATGGAGGGTGCCGTGCGCAGCGGCGCCGCCGCCGCCGACGCGGCCCTCCACGACCTCGGCCGCCCCCCAGGACATCCGCTGATGGAGGCGGCATGAGCAGTACCACCGGAACAAGAGGAGAGTCTGTGACCCCGGCGAATCCGGCTTTCGACACCGTGGCCGACACCGCGGACGTCACCGCGCTTCTGGAGCGCGGACGAGCCCTGTCAGCGCCGGTCCTGCGGGCTGCCGTGGACCGGCTCGCGCCGCCCATGGACACCGTCGCCGCCTACCACTTCGGCTGGATCGACGCCGAGGGACGGCCCTCGGACGGCGACGGCGGCAAGGCCGTGCGCCCCGCGCTCGCCCTGCTGTCCGCCGAGGCGGCGGGCGCCCCGGCCGAGGCCGGCATCCCCGGCGCCGTGGCCGTCGAACTCGTGCACAACTTCTCGCTGCTGCACGACGACCTGATGGACGGCGACGAACAGCGCCGCCACCGCGACACCGTGTGGAAGGTGCACGGCCCCGCCCAGGCGATCCTGGTCGGTGACGCGCTCTTCGCCCTCGCCTACGACCTGCTGCTGGAGCTCGGCACGGTCGAGGCGGGCCGCGCGGCCCGCCGGCTGACCACCGCCACCCGCAAGCTCATCGACGGGCAGGCCCAGGACATCTCCTACGAGCACCGCGAGCGGGTCACCGTCGAGGAGTGCCTGGAGATGGAGGGCAACAAGACCGGCGCCCTGCTGGCCTGCGCCGTCTCCATCGGCGCGGTGCTCGGCGGCGCCGACGACCGTACCGCCGACACCCTGGAGGCGTACGGCTACCACCTCGGCCTCGCCTTCCAGGCCGTCGACGACCTGCTCGGCATCTGGGGCGACCCGGAGTCCACCGGCAAGCAGACCTGGAGCGACCTGCGCCAGCGCAAGAAGTCCCTGCCGGTCGTCGCGGCGCTCGCCGCGGGCGGCGAGGCGTCCCGGCGCCTCGGCGAACTGCTCGCCGCCGACGCCAAGAGCAACGACTTCGACAGCTTCTCCGAAGAGGAGTTCGCCGCCCGTGCGGCGCTCATCGAGGAGGCGGGCGGCCGCGAGTGGACCGCCCGGGAAGCCCGGCGCCAGCACGCGGTCGCCATCGAGGCGCTGCACGCCGTCGACATGCCCCACCGGGTGCGGGAGCAGCTCACCGAGCTCGCCGACTTCGTGGTGGTACGAAAGAGATGACCACTCTCTCCATATGACTCGCAGTCGCCGGCCGGCGCCCTCACCGGGGCGCCGGCCGACGGAGACCCCAGCACAGCAGAGAACCGACTGCACGTAAGGGGAAGCTCATGACAGCGACGACCGACGGATCGGCCGGGGCCGCGAACATCGCCGGGGCCCCCGACGCCGGTCCGGCCGACACGAGAACCGCCGCCGACGATGTCACCGGCATCGCGCGGCGGGCCGCGGAACGCTCCGTGGAGCACCTCCTCGGCAGACAGGACGAGCAGGGCTGGTGGAAGGGAGACCTCGCCACCAACGTCACGATGGACGCCGAGGACCTGCTCCTGCGCCAGTTCCTCGGCATCCAGGACCCCGGGACCACGCGGGCCGCCGCCCTCTTCATCCGCGGCGAACAGCTCGGCGACGGCACCTGGAACACCTTCTACGGCGGACCCGGCGACCTCTCCGCCACGATCGAGGCGTACGTCGCCCTGCGGCTGGCCGGGGACCGACCCGACGAACCGCACATGGCCCGCGCCTCCGGCTGGATCCGGGAACAGGGCGGCATCGCCGCCGCCCGTGTCTTCACCCGCATCTGGCTGGCCCTGTTCGGCTGGTGGAAATGGGACGACCTCCCCGAACTCCCGCCCGAGCTGATGTTCTTCCCCAAGTGGGTCCCGCTCAACATCTACGACTTCGGCTGCTGGGCCCGGCAGACCATCGTGCCGCTCACCATCGTCTCCGCGAAGCGCCCCGTGCGCCCCGCGCCCTTCGCCCTGGACGAGCTGCACACCGACCCGGGCCGCCCCAACCCGCCCAGGAAGCTTGCCCCGCCCACCCGTTGGGACGGGCTCTTCCAGCGCCTCGACAAGGGGCTGCACCTCTACCACAAGGTCGCCCCGCGCCCGCTGCGCCGCATCGCGATGAACGTGGCCGCCCGGTGGATCATCGAACGCCAGGAGAACGACGGCTGCTGGGGCGGGATCCAGCCCCCGGCCGTCTACTCGATCATCGCCCTGCACCTCCTCGGCTACGACCTCGACCACCCGGTGATGAAGGCCGGCCTGGCCTCGCTCGACCGGTTCGCCGTCCACCGCGAGGACGGCGCCCGGATGATCGAGGCCTGCCAGTCGCCCGTCTGGGACACCTGCCTCGCCACCATCGCCCTCGCCGACGCCGGGCTGAGACCCGACCACCCCGCCCTGGTGAAGGCCGCCGACTGGATGCTGGCCGAGGAGATCACCCGGCCCGGCGACTGGTCGATCCGCAAGCCCGAACTCGCCCCGGGAGGATGGGCGTTCGAGTTCCACAACGACAACTACCCGGACATCGACGACACCGCCGAAGTCGTCCTGGCACTGCGCCGGGTGCGCCACCCCGACCCCGCACGGCTGGAGGCCGCCATCGCCCGCGGGGTCCGCTGGAACCTCGGGATGCAGTCCCGCAACGGGGCCTGGGGCGCGTTCGACGCCGACAACACCAGCCCCTTCCCCAACCGGCTGCCCTTCTGCGACTTCGGCGAGGTCATCGACCCCCCGTCGGCCGACGTCACCGGGCATGTCGTCGAGATGCTCGCCGTCGAGGGGCTCGCCGGCCACCCCCGTACCCGCGAGGGCATCGAGTGGCTGCTCGCCGAACAGGAGGCGTGCGGCGCCTGGTTCGGCCGCTGGGGCGTCAACTACGTCTACGGCACCGGGTCCGTGGTGCCCGCCCTGGTCACCGCCGGACTGCCCGTGGGGCACCCCGCGATCCGGCGGGCCGTCGCCTGGCTGGAGTCCGTCCAGAACGACGACGGCGGCTGGGGCGAGGATCTGCGCTCCTACCAGGAGGAGAAGTGGATCGGGCACGGTGAGTCCACCGCGTCCCAGACCGCCTGGGCACTGCTGGCCCTCCTCGCCGCGGGCCGCCGGGACACCGCCTCCGTGACCCGGGGCGTCACCTGGCTGACCGAGGCGCAGCAGGCCGACGGCTCCTGGGACGAGCCGTATTTCACCGGCACCGGATTCCCCTGGGACTTCTCGATCAACTACCACCTCTACCGCCAGGTCTTCCCCCTCACCGCACTCGGGCGCTACGTCCACGGAGACCCGTTCGCGGACCGCGCGGGCGCCGCCGAGGGGGCCTGATGGGCGGTCCGCGAGGGCCGGGGAGCCCCGTGACGCCGCTGCTGGTCGCCTGCGCCCTGGGCATCGAGCAGGTGGCGCTGCGCAGCGGCAGGGGCGCCCCGGGCCCGGTCCGGGTCCTGCGCACCGGCATGGGGCCCCGGGCGGCGGAGGCGGCCGTGGCACGCCTGCTGGCCCCCGGCGGGGTCCCCGACGCCGCCGTGATCGCCTCCGGTTTCTGCGCCGGACTCGCCCCGGGCATGCACCCCGGGGACCTCGTCGTCGCCGAGGAGACCCGGGACGCGGACGGCACCACCCCCTGCACGGGCACCGGCGTCCTGGTGGCCGCCCTCACCCGCGCGCTCCCCGGCCGCAGGGTCCACACCGGCCCCCTCACCGGCTCCGACCACGTCGTACGCGGTCCCGAGCGGGCCGAGCTGCGGGCGAGCGGGGCCATCGCCGTCGACATGGAGTCCGCCGCGACACTGCGTACCGCCCTGTGCCACGGACCACGCCCGGTTGCGGCCGTCCGGGTGGTCGTGGACGCTCCAGAGCATGAGCTCGTCCGTATCGGCACGGTCCGCGGTGGAATATCGGCGTTCCGCGTCCTTCGTGCCGTCCTTCCGGCCTTTTGTGAATGGCACCGATCGTTACTGCTCCCCAGGAGGTGAGCCAGATGGCCATGCCGCTTCGTCAGTCCATCAAGGTTGCGACGTATCTCTTCGAACAGAAGCTCCGCAAGCGTGAGAAGTTCCCGCTGATCGTCGAGCTGGAGCCGTTGTTCGCCTGCAACCTCGCCTGCGAGGGATGCGGCAAGATCCAGCATCCGGCCGGTGTCCTGAAGCAGCGCATGCCGGTCGCCCAGGCGGTGGGCGCGGTGCTCGAATCAGGGGCCCCCATGGTGTCCATCGCCGGTGGCGAGCCGCTGATGCATCCGCAGATCGACGAGATCGTGCGCCAGCTCGTCGCCCGGAAGAAGTACGTCTTCCTCTGCACCAACGCGATGCTGATGCGGAAGAAGCTCGACAAGTTCACCCCGTCCCCGTACTTCGCCTTCGCCGTGCACATCGACGGACTGCGCGAGCGGCACGACGAGTCGGTCGCCAAGGAAGGCGTCTTCGACGAGGCCGTCGCCGCGATGAAGGAAGCGAAGCGCCGCGGCTTCCGCGTCACCACCAACTCCACCTTCTTCAACACCGACACCCCGCAGACCGTCATCGAGGTCCTCAACTACCTCAACGACGACCTGCACGTCGACGAGATGATGATCTCGCCCGCCTACGCCTACGAGAAGGCTCCCGACCAGGAGCACTTCCTCGGCGTGGAGCAGACCCGCGAGCTCTTCAAGAAGGCCTTCGCGGGCGGGAACCGGGCCCGCTGGCGGCTCAACCACTCGCCGCTCTTCCTGGACTTCCTGGAGGGCAAGGCGGACTTCCCGTGCACCGCCTGGGCGATCCCCAACTACTCCCTCTTCGGCTGGCAGCGCCCCTGCTACCTGATGAGCGACGGCTACGTACCGACGTACCGTCAGCTCATCGAGGAGACCGACTGGGAGAAGTACGGCCGGGGCAAGGACCCGCGTTGCGCCAACTGCATGGCGCACTGCGGCTACGAACCCACGGCGGTGCTCGCCACGATGGGATCCCTCAAGGAGTCCCTGCGCGCGGCACGGGAGAGCGTGGGCGGCAACCGGTGACGGACGGCGGGCCGGGCGGCTTCGACCTCGGACGGCTCCTCGCCGAGCGCGGCGCCGAGCGGTACGAGCTCCATGCGCGCCACCTGAACCACCAGCTGCCGCGCATGCTGCACACCATCGGCTTCGACAAGGTCTACGAGCGGGCCGAGGGCGCGTACTTCTGGGACTCGGACGGCAACGACTACCTCGACATGCTGGCCGGGTTCGGCGTCATGGGGCTCGGCCGGCACCATCCGGTCGTCGCCAAGGCCCTGCACGACGTGCTCGACGCCCAGCTCGCCGACCTCACCCGCTTCGACTGCCAGCCGCTGCCCGGACTGCTCGCCGAGAAGCTGCTGACCCACAGCCCTCACCTGGACCGCGTCTTCTTCGGGAACAGCGGCACGGAGGCGGTCGAGACGGCGCTCAAGTTCGCCCGGTACGCCACCGGGAAGCCCCGGGTCCTCTACTGCGACCACGCCTTCCACGGGCTCACCACGGGATCCCTCTCGGTCAACGGGGAGAGCGGCTTCCGCGACGGCTTCGCCCCGCTGCTCCCCGACACGGCCGTCCCGCTCGGCGACCTCGACGCGCTCCGCCGTGAGCTGGAGCGGGGCGACGTCGCGGCCCTGGTCGTCGAGCCGATCCAGGGCAAGGGCGTGCACGCCGCGCCGCCCGGCTATCTGCGCGAGGCCCAGGAGCTGCTGCACCGGCACCGGGCGCTCCTGATCGCCGACGAGGTCCAGACGGGCCTCGGCCGTACCGGCGACTTCTACGCCTACCAGCACGAGGAGGGGGTGGAGCCCGACCTCGTGTGCGTGGCCAAGGCCCTCTCCGGCGGCTATGTGCCCGTCGGCGCGACCCTCGGCAAGGACTGGATCTTCCGCAAGGTCTACTCCTCCATGGACCGGGTCCTCGTCCACTCCGCGAGCTTCGGCTCCAACGCGCAGGCGATGGCGGCCGGGCTCGCCGTCCTGGCGGTGATGGAGGACGAGGAGACCGTGGCCAACGCCCGGCGCACCGGGGACCTGCTGCGCGCGCGGCTGGCCGCCCTGGTGGACCGCTACGAGCTGCTGCACGAGGTGCGCGGCCGGGGGCTGATGATCGGCATCGAGTTCGGCCGGCCGTCCTCGTGGAAGCTCCGGAGCCGCTGGACCATGCTCCAGGCGGCCCGGAAGGGCCTCTTCGCGCAGATGGTCGTGGTCCCGCTGCTCCAGAAGCACCGGATCCTCACCCAGGTCTCCGGCGACCACCTGGAAGTGATCAAACTGATCCCGCCACTGGTCATCGGGGACGCGGAGGTGGACCGCTTCGTGGCGGCGTTCACCGCCGTCATGGACGAGGCGCACAGCGGCGGCGGCCTGATGTGGGACTTCGGCCGGACACTGGTGAAGCAGGCCGTGGCCAACCGCTGAGCTGTTTGCCTCTCAGGCAAGAAAATTGCCCCAGAGGAAAGATCCTGGCCCAATAGAGGCATGAAACCTCCGGACGAAGGGGCGCCGGACGAGCTCCCCGGCGTCGCCCCCCGCCTGCGCGACCTGCGCCGTGCCCGTGGTCTCACCCTGGAGACCGCGGCCCGGCGGGCCGGGCTCTCGCCGGCCCATCTCTCCCGGCTGGAGACCGGCCGCAGACAGCCCTCGCTGCCCATGCTGCTCGGGCTCGCCCGCATCTACGGTACGACGGTCTCCGAGCTCCTCGGTGAGCAGCCGCCCGAACGGGACGCGGTCATCCGCGGCGGCGGCTTCGAGGGGGCGGAGGCCGACGGCTGGATGTACCGGCAGGCGGGCGGCTCCGGCCGTGCGATGCAGGCGCTGCGGGTGCGCGTCCCGTACGGGGCCCAGGGCGACCTGGTCCGGGTGCACCCCGGCGAGGAGTGGCTGTACGTCCTGGAGGGCCGGCTGCGGGTCGGGCTCGGCGACACGGTCCACGACCTCGAACCCGGCGACAGCGCCCACTTCGACTCGCTCACCCCGCACCGGATCGCCGCCGTCGACCGCTCCGGCGCGGAGCTGCTCTTCGTCCATTCCCTCCTGCAGAGCCCGGCCGCCGAGATCTGCCTCGGCAGTGGGCCGCACCCGCGCTGACCGGCCGTCCCCGCCGGCCCCACCCCTTCACTCCACCGGCCACCAGGCCGACCGAGAGGACCGTCATGTCCGATTCCGAACACTACGACCCGCTGGGCCCCGGCCGCCGCGCGGACGAGGACCCGCAGGAGAAGCGGATGCCGCGCGGAGTCATCATCCGGCTCTTCGCCTATCTGGTGGCGGGCCACATCATCGCGGCCTTCCTCTACCTGCTCTTCGCGGTGGCCGGGAGCAAGTGACCGGCCGCCCCGGGGCGAGCGGCCGCCCCAGGGGTCAGCCCTCGTCGAGCAGCCGCTCGCGCAGCCGCTCCCGGGTCTCCGGGGAGATCCCCAGCCCCTCGGCCAGATAGCGGTCCGTCGATCCCCAGTTCTCCTCGATGGCGGCGAAGGCCGCTGCGAGATAGGCGGGCCGCGCCCCGAACAGCGGGTCCAGCAGCTCCGCCACCTCGGGCGACATACCGGTCCCGGACGGGTCCGAGCGCTTCACCTTGTACCGGCGGTGGGGGTCGTTGGACTTGAGGTAGTCCTCCTCGATCGCCTCCGGAACGACCCCGACGGCGAGCAGGGCGACCGCGATCGAGAGGCCGGCCCGGTCCTTGCCCGCCGCGCAGTGCATCAGTGCCGGGACGCTGTCCTCGGCCAGGGCGTGCAGGACCCGGCTGTGCTCGGCGGTGCGGTCCTCGATCGTCGCGCGGTACATCCGGACCATGCGGTCGACCCCCTTGCCTCCCGCCAGGACCGAACGCAGCTGCTCGATGTTCCCGCTGCCCACCAGGCGCCAGAACTCCGCGCCGTCCGCCGGGTCGGAGAGCGGAATGCTGACATTGCGGACACCGGCCAGCTCGATGTCGTAGCCGTCGAGCTGATGGTCGGCGGAGTGGCGGAAGTCGAAGACGGTGTGGAGCCCCAGCCCGCCGAGGAAGGCCGCGTCCTCGGCGGTGGCGTGCGCCAGATGGCCACTGCGGTAGAGCCGGCCGAAGGCGGTCCGCCGCCCGTCCGCGGTGGGGAGTCCGCCCACGTCGCGGAAGTTGCGGACTCCGGTCAGCACGATCTCGTTCGGCGGGACCTGCGGCACCTGCTGCGTCACGGGGGCTCCTGGGATCTCGGGCGTCGGCGCGGCTCTCCGGCGAGGGCGCTCCCGTGACGATACGACATCGATTCGACAGAAAATCATCACGGCTGCCTCCTGGTGCCGGGCGCCGGGCGGGCCGGGGTGACCCGGCGTCAGGAGACCCGCGAGCGACATGTCCGTATTGGAGCATTTCGCATAACGTGCCCCGTTAGTGGGGGAGATGGGATTCCAGGGGTGAGCGGGATCATATCCGTGACGGTCCGTGGTGAGAGGGCGAGGGGGTATTCCCGTTACTCGCACGGAAAGGCAAGATCCGTAATCCACGGAGTGTGACCGGAAATCCGGGGCGTCATCGAATCGATGATTCCACCGGGCAACCGATGGCTTGTTCCGCCCGTCCTGACCGGTTTACGGTCACCGTCAATCCGGACGGACCGCCTAATCCTGCCGCCGCCCGGAATTCGCACCCACCCACTCACGTGTGGCAGGAGCGGGGGAACCAGGTAAGCCGCCGGTCCGGAGAGATCCGGGCCGGCTCGGGGTGAAGTCGCGGCAACGCGACCGGGCATCTCCAGCCCGAACCCGACAGCTCACCTCGCAGGCGCCGGAGAGGAACTTCCCCATGCCCGCACAGGGTAAGCACCGCCGTCCGAAGTCCGGCCCGATCTCCCGCGGCGTCCTCGCCGCAGGGACCGGCGGCGCCGCACTCGCCCTCCCGCTCATCGGCGCCACCGTGGCGAACGCCGCGGACCAGGCCGTGCCGGCCGCCAAGCCGGCCGCCGCCTCGGTCGCCGCCGCGCACACCGCTCCCGCCGCCGCTCCTGTCACGTCGAAGGCCCCGAAGACGTACACCGTGGTCACCGGCGACTACCTGTCGAAGATCGCCGCCGAGCACCAGCTCAAGGGCGGCTGGGAGAAGCTCTACCAGGACAACCGCTCCGCGGTCGGCGACAACCCCAGCCTGATCCACCCGGGCCTGAAGCTGACCCTCGGCGCCAAGGGCTCCGCCCCGGCCGAGAAGTCCGCGGCCCCCGAGGCCGCCCCGAAGAAGGCCGCCCCGAAGAAGGCCGCGCCGAAGAAGGCGGCACCGGCCCCGAAGGCCGCGCCGGAGGAGGCCCCGAAGGGCGACACCATCTCCGCCGACGACTCCGAGGGCTCCGGCGCCTCCGCGCAGAGCGGCTCCTCCGAGGCCACCGGTTCCGGCTGGTCCGCCCCGCTGGCCAGTGCCAACGTCACCACCCCGTACCGCGCTTCCGGCTCCAGCTGGTCCAGCGGCTACCACACCGGCGCGGACTTCCGGGCCGCCTCCGGCACCCCCGTCCTCGCCATCGGCTCGGGCACCGTCGTCTCGGCCGGCTGGAGCGGCTCGTACGGCAACGAGGTCGTCATCAAGCACGAGGACGGCATGTACTCCCAGTACGCCCACCAGACCTCGCTGAACGTCTCGGTCGGCCAGACCGTCACCGGCGGCCAGCAGATCGGCCTCTCCGGCTCCACCGGCAACTCGACCGGCCCGCACCTGCACTTCGAGGTCCGCACGGGCCCGAGCTACGGTTCGGACGTCGACCCGATCGCCTACCTGCGTCAGCACGGCGTCTCGGTCTGACCGAGCGGCGGGAGAAAAGTCCGAGGGGTGGTGCGCGGCGGCGCACCGCCCCTCGCTTTATTCCGGGTTTACCGAAAACTGACCGGGTGGTCTATCTCACCCTCCGTCAACCCCGTATTACGGTCGCGTAGGTCACATCGGGCAATGCAGGATACGTCCTTGTGGCAGACGATTCGAGAAACAACCAGCAGCACACCATCGGGTCGTACGCGGCGATCGGCGACAGTTTCACCGAGGGCGTCGGAGACCCCGGTCCCGACGGGACCTTCGTCGGATGGGCGGACCGCTTCGCGGTGCTCCTCGCCGACCGGCTCCCGGCCCCCGACCCGGCCGGCCCCGCGGGCGCTCCGTACGAAGACTCCCCGCACGGGGACTTCCGCTACGCCAATCTCGCCGTACGAGGACGTCTCCTCGACCAGATCGTCGAGGAGCAGGTCCCGCGCGCCAAGGAGCTGGCCCCCGATCTGGTCAGCTTCTGCGCCGGCGGCAACGACATCATCCGGCCGGGCACCGACCCCGATGATCTCGCCGAGCGCTTCGAGCGCGCCGTCGCCGATCTGAGCAACGCCGTCGGCACGGTCATGGTCACCACCGGCTTCGACACCCGGGGTGTCCCGGTGCTGCGCCACATGCGCGGCAAGATCGCCACGTACAACGTCCATCTGCGGGCCATCGCCGACCGCTACCGGTGTCCGGTGCTGGACCTGTGGTCCCTGCGCTCGGTCCAGGACCGCCGCGCGTGGGACGCCGACCGGCTGCACCTGTCGCCCGAGGGCCACACCCGTGTCGCGCTCCGCGCCGCCCAGGTCCTCGGCCACGAGGTGCCCGCCGACCCCGACCAGCCCTGGCCGCCGCAGGCCCAGCGCAGCCCCTTCGACGAGCGGCGCGACAACCTCCAGTGGGCCCGCGAGTACCTGGTGCCCTGGATCGGCCGACGGCTGCGCGGCGAGTCCTCCGGCGACCACGTCGAGGCCAAACGCCCCGACCTGCTGCCGCTGTAGCGGGCCCCTCAGGGCTCCAGCAAGGGGAGCGCACGCCGGGACGGGTTCGGCACGACGAGCCTGTCCGGCGGCGTCCCCGTGCCGTATCCGGCCGGTATCCGCTCCAGGACACCGCCGGCGAACACGTCGTACAGCGGCAGCGACTCCAGATGCACATAGCCGATGTGGCAGTCGCACACGGCGAGCGGACACGCCCGTGGGCCGAGGGCCCGGCGGTAACTGCCGTCGTAGAGGTTGCCCAGCTCCGCCTCGACGAAGTGGCAGCGCCGGACCGTGCCGTCCCCGTCCACCGAGATGACCGACTCGCCCGTGCGGCAGGGCAGACCCGCCGAGCGGTGCGGATCGCGGCTGTAGGGGAAGAGCGGATCCAGCTCCGTCCAGCGCGCCGCCTCCGCGTCGGTGTACGTGTGGCCCTCGGCCGCGTTCACCCAGAGATAGACCGTGTCCGGCAGCTCCGCCCGCAGTCGCCGCGCTTCGCCGAGGTGCTCGTCGAGCCCCACCACCCCCACGCTGTAGCGGATACCCTGCGCCGACAGATCCCGGCATTTCCCCAGAAACCGGTCGTACGGGGTCTGCCCCGGGTGGTACGTGCACCAGAGCGCGATCCGCTCCGCGTCGGCGTCCGCCGCCCAGTCCGTGCGGCCGCTCAGGTTCGTCTGGATCGCGACCCGGGCGATGTGCGGCAGCCGCGACAGCTCGGTCAGCGCCCGCCGGTACCACGAGCGCACCAGCCCCTCGCCCCACGGCGTGAACAGCACCGACAGCCGGTCGCCCGTCTGCTCTGCCGCCCAGCCGGTGAACCGCTCCAGCGCCTCCCGGTCCGCCGTGAGCTGCGCACGGCTGTCCCGCCGCTTGGCGAACGGACAGTAGGGACAGTCGTAGTCGCAGGAGGCGAGCGGCCCCCGGTAGAGAATCGTCAGGTCCACGGCCCGGTCACTTCCGCTCGTACGCGGCCATCGCCGCCCGCACCCCGGGGGAGAACAGCGCGGGACCCAGCGCGTCGGAGTGGGCGAGGCCCGACGGCGACAGCCTGAGCAGACCGTCCGGCGCCGACGTGTCGAGCCAGCCCCGGGCCGCGAACCCCGCCAGCTCGGCCGGGAAGTCCGCGCCCGGATCCGTGCCGAACCGGGCCCGGTACTCCGCCACCGGCAGCCCCGCCGCCTGGAGCAGCGACTGCAGCAGGTGCCGCCGACGCGCCTCGTCCGCGTCGACGTACCGGCCGACCTCGGCCCGGGAGAAGTCCTCGGTGGCGGTGAAGTCGTCGATGATCGACCGGATCTCCCGCATCTCCACCGCGTAGTCGAAGGAGTAGTGGAGGGCGGACGTGTACGAACGGGCACCACAGCCCAGACCGATCATGCCGTCGGTCTGGCAGGCGTGGTCCGACGGGCCCTCCTGCTCGCGCGGGGCGTCGGAGCGCCGGAACATCCGCATCGACACCTGCTCGTAGCCGCGCGCCAGCAGATGCTCCCGCCCCACCGCGTACAGCCGCAGCCGCTGCTCGTCCCAGGCCGTCTGCTCCCGGGCCTCCGCCTCCGGGCCGGCCACCACCGGGCCGAGGCGGTGCAGGCCGGTGAGCGGGCGCACGTACAGCGGATAGAGATACAGCTCCTCGGGCCGCCAGGCCAGCGCCGCGTCCAGCGAGGTGAGCCAGCTGCGCTCGGTCTGCCCGTCGATGCCGTAGATCAGGTCGATGTTCAGCACCGGGATCCGGGCGTCGCGGATCCGGCCGAGCGCCGCTTCCACATCGGCCCGGCGCTGCGGACGGACGGCGGCCCGTGCCTCCTCGTCCACGAAGCTCTGCACGCCGATGCTGATCCTCGTCGTGCCCCGGTCGGCCAGCACCGCCAGCCGGTCCGCCGTCGCCGTGGACGGCGAGGTCTCCACGGACAGCGGGACCGCGCTCAGGTCGGCCCCCATCCGCTTCTCGGCCAGGTCGCAGAGCCGCTCCAGCTCAGCCGCGGTCAGAAACGTCGGAGTGCCGCCACCGAAAGCCGCCGCGGCGAACCGCACCGGCTCGTCGTCCCCCAGCGCCTCCCGCACCGCCAGAGCCTGCCGGTCGAGCGCGTCCAGATAGCGCGTCGTCAGTCCCTCGGGCGCGCCGATCCTGGTGAACAGATTGCAGAACCCGCAGCGGACCTCGCAGAACGGCAGGTGGAGGTAGAGGGAGAGCGCGTCCTTCGGCTCCGCCGCCCAGAGCGACCGCAGGGCCGGGCGGTCGGCCAGCGGACGGTAGGCCGTCTTGTGCGGATAGGCGTAGACGTAGCTCTCGTACGGCCTCACGGCGGCCGGCGCGGGAGTACCGGTGGTGATCGTCATCGGGTGGCCTCCGGCTCCTGCGTCGCGGGCGGTTCGAGGAAGAAGTGCGCGTACGGGACGGTCCAGACGGCCGGGTGGCCGAGCCGATGGCCGGTGTAGCCGTCGTCGCCGTAGGCGGTGCCGTGGTCGGAGCAGACGATGGCGAAACACCGGCGGCGGCTGCTCGCGGCGGCGAAGAGCCGGCCGATGTGCCGGTCCACGTACTCCAGGGCCGCCGCGTGCGTGGCCCGGGAGTCGCCCGCCTCGCGGGTCGCGCCGGGCAGATGGAACCAGTTCGGCTGGTGCAGGGCGGACACGTTGACGAAGAGGAACAGCCGCTGCTCCCGGGGCAGCGCCGCGACGACCTGCTCCGCCCTCGCCACCTGCTCCTCGAACGAGGTGGGTGAGGCGACGCCGAATCCGGGCTCCCAGTGGCTCTCCTGGAACATCCCGGGCAGCACCGATCCGAGCGGCCCCTGATGGTTGAAGAAGCCGACCCCGCCGATACACACCGTGCGATATCCCTCGGCGGCCAGCCCCGAGACCAGATCCGGCGTGTCGAACACGAACGTGCCGTCCGCCGTCGTCTCGCTGCCCGCGAACCGTGCGGCGAACAGCCGCGGATGCGGCCCGGGGGAGGCGGGCGTCGGCAGGAACCCGGCGAACATCGCCTGGTGCGAGGCGTAGGTGAAGCTCCCCGGGGCGTGCCGCTCCTCCCAGCCGCCGCCGGGCAGTCGCCGGGCCAGGTTCGGGATGCGCCCGGCGGCCGCCAGCTCGACGGCGACGTCGTGGCGCAGGGTGTCCAGAGTGACCAGCAGCAGGTCGTGGCTGCCCACGACCTCGCCCATGTCGGGCCGCCGGTCGGGCGCAGGGGGTGTGGCGGGGTCAGGAAGCGGTGACGGCACGGTGGTTCCTCGCTCGGTCCAGTACGGCGGCGACCTGCGCCGCATAGGTGTCCAGGCCCTCGGCGCCGCTGCCCGGCAGACCGGTCAGTCCGGGCAGCAGATCACCGAAGGCGTTGACCTCGCCGACGGCGAAGCGCCGCCAGCCGGCCGTGGGCAGAAGGTCGACGCCGACGCAGGGCGTCCCGGGGAAGCAGGCCGCCGCCCGCTCGCACATCGCCAGCGCCTCACGCCAGCAGCCGCCCGCCGCCGCCACGGCGGCCCGGACCTCGTCGAGGTCACCGCGCGCGCCGCCCAGATGCAGGTTGGTCATGGGGCTCGTGCTCGTCCGCACCACGGCGTGCGTCGCCCGGCCGCCGACCACCACGATCCGCAGGTCCGCGGCCCGCCCCCGCTGGGACGCCTTGGGAAGCCAGCGCTCGATGTGCAGCCCGTCCGGGGCCAGCGTGTCCACGACGGCGCCGACCTCCCGTTCCGAGGTGTAGCGCCGCACCCGCAGCGAGTTGAACAGCCGCCCCGACGCGTCCCGTTCCACCGACGTGCTCGCCCGGACCCGGCCGGGACCGGCCGTTTCCACCGCCAGCACGCCGGAGGCGGAGGAACCGTGCGCGAGCTTCACGAACGCGCGGGGCATCCGGTGCTCACGCAGCAGCTCCCGTACGTCGGACCAGCCGCGCACCGGGGCGCCGGCCGGTCCGGAAGTGGGCGAGGCGGGCACGGGGACTCCCGCCCGGTCGAGCAGCCCGTGGCACAGCCGCTTGTCGAAGAGCACGGCGATGTCGGCGGGCGAACCCAGCACCTGGGCACCGGCTGCGGACGCCGCACCGGACAGCGCCTGCGCCGCCGCGGTGAAGCGGGCGTACCACCGGGCCGAACCCTCCACCCGGGTCGGGTCGTCGACCCCGCGGAGCAGCCGGTCCACCTCGGCGTCCTCACCGGGCGAATCGATCCGCACGCTCTCCCCGGGAGCGAACGCCGCATCCCCGCTCAGTACCTGGAGCCACGGCACGACCCTGGCCGACGGCAGACCGGCGGACCGCACAGCCTGCTGGAAGAAGGCGACCCGCCGGTTGTCCGGGTTGCCCACGACCGCGAAGCGCGGCTTTGGACCGCCCCCGCCGCTACTCGCCGACCGCGACATAGCGTTCCGGCTCGTCGTCCTCGTCGTCCGGGTCGGCGTAGTCCTCCTCGGCCTCGCCGCCCTCGACCACGGCCGGGGCGCACGAGGTCCTGATGCGCTCCAGCACCGGCCCGGTGAGGTAGTGGTGGCGCAGGTCGAGCAGGGACAGGTGGTTCAGGGGCTGACCGTTGAGCAGCGCCTCACCGCCCGTGTCGCTCAACGTGCCCATGGACAGGGCCAGGGACTCCAGCTGGGCGACGACCGGGGCCGAAGCCACGGCGCCGGCTATCTCGTCCTGGAACTCGCTGTTCTGCAGACCCAGGTGGCGCAACCGCGGGAACGACCCGCCCGACAGGACCGGGCGGACGTCCTCGATCGTCGCGTCGCCGCCGTACCACGTGCTGCCGAACCACAGCTCCAGCCTTTCCAGCGCGGGCAGTTCGCTCCCGGCGACGGCGCGCACCAGCGTGCCGGGCAGCCCGCCGGACTCGAAGCGCAGCGCCTCGTGGCGCAGCGGCCGCAGGGCGAGTCCCTCCTGGCCGCAGCCGCGCACGCCGAACTCCTCCAGGGACGGCAGCGCTTCGAGCACCGGGGTGATGTCGCACATACGCAGCCAGGACACCTCGCACTCCTCGCTCACCACATCGGCGAGAAAGAGCCCGCGCAGCGCCGGGAAGAGCGGAGCGCTCTCCACGAGCAGTTCCATCACCGGGTCGAACGGCGTGTAGTCGTCGTTCCACCAGGGGCCGATGACGAGCGCCCGGACCCGCGTCGTGTCCACCGTGTCGACGAACCGGCCCCACAGGGTGGTGAAGTCGCTGTCCTCGTCGTACGCGCACTCCAGCCGCCAGGCCACGGTCTGCGGGCCGGGCAGGGACGCGGCCGGGAACGCCGGGGTGTGGACCGGCAGCCCGTGGAAGCGGTCGACGTGCCGAATGCCGATGTACGTCATGAGTGCCGCTACTCCGACACCGCGGTGTAGCGGCCCTCGGCGCCCCGGTCGCCCCACGGCTCGCACTTCTCCGAGAGGTCGACCCGCACCCCGTGCGGCTCCAGGGCGGAGCGCACCCGGTCCGCCATGGCCTCGCCGAGGAAGTGGTGGTGGAGGTCGAGGACTTCCAGGTGGGTCAGCGGCTGCCCTTCGAGAAGAGCGGCAGCCCCCTCGTCGCCCAGCGTCCCGTTGGACAGGTCGAGCACCCGCAGCCGGGCGACGACCGGAGCCGAGGCGATGGCGGCGGCGATCTCGTTCTGGATCTCGCTGTTGCGCACGCCCAGGTGGCTCAGCCGGGGGAATCGGGTGCCGGAGAGCAGCGGAGCCAGGTCGGCCACATCGGTGTCGCCCTCGTAGGCGGACACCCCGAGCCAGAGGTCCAGCCGCTCCAGCGCGGGCAGTTCGCTGTCCAGCACTCCGCGCACCACCTCGACCGGCAGCCCGCCCGCCTGGATCGTCAGCGCCCGCAGCCGTTCGTGCTTCGTCGGCGGGAACAGCAGCTCCGAGCCGCCGCGCACCCCGAGCTCCGTCAGCGCCGGGAAGGCGGCCAGCAGCGCCGTGACATCCGACTGCTGGATCCAGGTGATCTCGGCCTCCTCCGCCTCCAGATCACCGATGAACACCGCCTCCAGCGACGTGAGCCGGCCGGCGGCGGCGATCACCAGGTCGATCGGCACGGAGGAGTCCTCCTCGTACGCCTCGCCCCACTGACCGATGATCAGGGCCCGGACCCCGGCCGGATCGACGGTGTCCAGGAAGTCGGCGAACTCCTCCGCCCAGGGCCGGTCCCGGTCTTCGTCGCCGCCGTACGGATCGACGAAGACGCGCCACGCCGCGGCATCCGCGGCGGGCCGGGAGTCCCCGTCGGCCGAGTGCTGGAAGTCGACGGCCGGAAGGCCGCCGAACTCGTGCAGACGCTGCGCACCGTACATGGCCCTGAGCTCCTGATCCTGGGGACGGCTGTTGTCCGCAAGGTTTATCAAGCCGCACTGACAACGCCGCGGCCGGGACCCGTCCACGGCTGTCGCCGGGGGCGTTGTCAGACCCTGCCCGTAGCGTTTTGCGCAGGGTCGGCACAGCGGGTGCCGCGACGAGGGGAGACGTCTGTGTACCGGCAGGGAGATGTCCTGATCATGGAGCTGGACGAGTCGGCGGTGCCCGCCCCCTTCCTGGAGGCCCCGGGCGAACTGCGCGACGGGCGGGGACGACTGGTGCTCGCACTGGGGGAGGTCACCGGACACGCGCACGCCGTGCAGGGCCCCGGCCGGCTGATCCGGGAAGCGGGCCCGTTCGGCCCGATGCTGCTCCATCTCCCGGAGGGCGGCCGGGTCGTGCACGAGGAGCACGCGGTGATCCCCCTGCCCAAGGGCTGGTTCCGCGTCGTGCGCCAGCGGGAGTACGCACCGGGCGCGGTCCGCATCGTGGCGGACTGAAGGATCCGCGTGCCGGAGCCCGCACGCACATCCGGCGCCGGCACAGCCTTCCAGCACAGCCACAACAGATCGAGCACGCAGGGGACGGGGACAACCGATGCAGAACGTGAATGCCTGGCGCGGCGTGGCCGCGGCGACCGGCGGGGCGGACCGGGCGGCGGCCGAGGCCGGGGTGCGCCGCGCCTACCGCACCGCCGGACTGGCCGAGCCGGACCGGATCATCTGGACCGCATCGCCCCGGGCCGCCGTCGAGACGGTGGAGAAGCTGACCGACGCCGGCCGGTCGGTGCGCGAGGAGGTCCGCACCCGGCCCTGGGCGGACGAGCGCCGCCGGATGTACGACGAGCTGGGCCCGGCGGGCTGGTCGGCGCTCTGGTCCGCCACCGGGGCCCAACTGTGGGAGACGACGGCCGCGCTCGCCGAGCGGATACGGACCGGCGTCGTCGCCGACCTCGCGCCCCGGCCCCAGGACGAGGGCGCCGTCCGGCTGTTGCTCCTGGACGCGGTGCTCGGCCAGCACGATGCCGCCTGGCTCGCGGCCTTCGACGGGCACGGCGAGCGACTCGCCGGCCTCGCGGAGGTGGCCCGCAACGCCGGCTGGTGGTGGCCCTACGAGCACGCCGTGGTCATCACCGAGCGGCCCGACGTCCTCCACCGCGACGAGGCGGGCCGGCTCGACCACGGGGAGGGGCCGGCACTCGCGTACGGGGACGGCTTCGCCCTGCACGCCTGGCGCGGCATGCCCGTTCCCGCCGCGTTCCTGGACGAGCTTCCCTCCCTCGCCCCCGAGCGGATCCGCGCCGAGGAGAACGCGGAGCTGCGCCGGGTGATGCTGGAGTACTACGGCTACGACCGGTATCTCACCGAGTCGGGCGCCCAGCCCGTCCACCGCGACGAGACCGGCATCCTCTGGCGCATCGCCCTCGACGGCGACGAGGACGTGGTGATGGTCGAGGTGGTCAACTCCACCCCCGAGCCCGACGGCACGTACCGCACCTACTGGCTGCGCGTGCCGCCCGCCACCCGGACGGCGAAGGACGGGGTGGCCTGGACCTTCGGTCTGGAGGGGGCGGCCTACGCGCCGGTACGTCAGACCTGACGCGGAGGCCGGCCGTCCGTCGGCCGGGGGACGGGGACCGAAGCGGGGGCGACCGGCCCGCGCCGTCGCCAGGGAGCGAGGAGGGGGTGGCGAGTCCGTCGTCGCCCGGGAGTCAGGGGCCGAGGAGCGGTTGGCGAGTCCGCCGTCGCCCGGTGATCGAGGGCGAGGATGGGGGCGGCGACCAGGCCCCGGCCACGGACCAGGGGCTGTGACGGGGAGGACGGTCAGCTGTCGGCCGGGGAGACCACGGCCGGCCCGCCGGTCAGGCAGAGGAGGTCGATCCCCAGCTCGCGGGCGAGCGCCTCGTCGGTCCATCGCAGCATCGTGGTCCGCGAGAGCGGCCCCGCGTACGAGGTGGTCTGCACCGCCATCCCGTCCAGGAGGGCGGTCAGCCGCCAGGCCGCCGACCGGGGGTCCTCGCACCGGAACTCTCCGGCGGCGGCGCCCTCCTCGATGACCTGGGCCAGCGCCGACTTCCACCGCTGGTCGAGGTCGCCCGCGACCTCACGGAGGGCGGGGTCGCGCAGCGAGGCGGCCCAGCCCTCGATCCACAGCCGCCAGCCCTTGGCCGTTCCCGTCGGCGCGTACCACCGCACCGCCGCCCGCAGCCGGCGCACGGCCGTGGTGCGGCGGGCCAGCAGCTTGCGGAGGTGGGCCAGATCGGCCTCGGCGGCATACGCGAAGGCGGCCGAGACCAGCTTCTCCTTGGTCGAGAAGTGGTAGAGGACGAGGGCGTTGCTCACGCCCAGCACGGAGGCCACATCGGCGATCCGCACGGACGACACCCCGCGGACCTCGATCTGCTCGACCGCGGCGCGCAGCAGCTCCTCACGGCGCTCCGCCACGTTCAACCGGACTCTTGCCACCGAGACACCCTAACGAATCGGCCAGGTCAGCGGCGGCACGGACGATGGCCGGTGACCGGCGGCGACCCGGGAAACGGACGTTCACCGGAAGGACGTAACGGGGGCCGACGGATGTGACATCACCACGTGAGGGAATCCGTACCGGAATCCTCCGGCCGGCCCGGACGTTGCCTGTGGCATGACGCGAATCGAACCGGACCGGGAAGCACTGCTCCGTCTCCTCGGCGAGCAGGACGGCGGGGTGCTGGTCACCCTGAAGCAGGACGGACGCCCGCAGCTCTCCAACGTCAACCACGCCTTCTCCCCCGAGGAGCAGGTGGTCCGCGTCTCGGTCACCGAGGGCCGGGCGAAGACCCGCAACCTGCGGCGCGACCCCCGGGCGAGCTACCACGTGACCAGCGACGACCGTTGGGCATGGACCGTCGCCGAGGGAACCGCCGAGCTGACCCCGCCCGCCGAGGCCCCCGACGACGCCACCGTGGAGGCCCTGGTCACGCTCTACCGGGACGTCAAGGGTGAGCATCCCGACTGGGAGGAGTACCGACGGGCCATGGTCGAGGACCGCAGGGTCCTGCTCACTCTGCGCATCGATCACGTCTACGGGCAGCCGCGTGGCTGACACCCCCGGTGGCCGGGCCGGCTGCCCCGTTCAGCATCTTCTGGTCGCCCTGTCGCACAGGCCGACCATAATGAAACGACACCGACTCCCTCAGGAGATGTTGTGACCGGCGCTGACTATCTGCTTCCGCTCCGCACGAAACTGCGCTCCCTGCGCACCGAGTCCTTCGGGGCCGATCCCGCCGGATCGCGGATGGAGCGCATTCGCCGCTCGCCCCATTTCGTCGACGGTGCGTTCCAGAACCCGGTGGGGGCCCGGATCAGGCCCTCCGGGTCCACCGTCGAGTTCGCCAAGACCTATTTCCAGAAGGAGCAGCGGGCCCTGAGGACGCCGAACGGCGCCGTGCCCGTCCACCCCACCACGCTCGCCGATCTGGCCGCTCCGCCCGTCAGCGGGCTCCGGCTGACCTGGATGGGTCATTCGAGCGTGCTGGCGGAGATCGACGGCCGACGGATCCTGTTCGATCCGGTCTGGGGCGAGCGCTGTTCCCCGTTCCCGTTCGCCGGGCCCAAGCGGCTGCACCCCACTCCGCTGTCGCTGGCCGCGCTCGGGCCCGTCGATGCCGTCGTGATCTCCCACGACCACTACGACCACCTCGACCTGCCGACGATCCGCGCTCTGGCCGGCACCGACACGGTCTTCGCCGTGCCGCTCGGTGTCGGAGCCCATCTGGAGCGCTGGGGTGTCCCCGCCGCCCGGATGCACGAGCTCGACTGGAACGAGACCGCGACGGTCGGCGGGATCAGCCTCACCGCCACCCCCGCACGCCACTTCTGCGGTCGCGGGCTGCGCAACGGGCAGCACACCCTCTGGGCGTCCTGGGTCGTCGCGGGCCCGGAACACCGGATCTACCACAGCGGGGACACCGGCTACTTCCCCGGCTTCCGGGACATCGGCGCCGAGCACGGCCCCTTCGACGCCACCATGATCCAGATCGGCGCGTACTCGGAGTACTGGCCGGACATCCACATGACCCCCGCCGAAGGCATGCGCGCCCACCTGGACCTCCAGGGCGACCGCCCGCACGGAGTGCTGCTCCCCATCCACTGGGGCACGTTCAACCTGGCCCCGCACGCCTGGGCGGAGCCGGGCGAGTGGACGAAGGACGCCGGTGACGAGGCGGACCAGCCGGTGGCGTTCCCCCGGCCGGGCGAACCGTTCGAGCCCGCCGGGATCCTCCCCGTGGAGCCCTGGTGGCGGGCCCTGTCCCCCGCGCTCGCCCACCCCTGGCGCCGCTCCGGGGAGCAGGCCGCTTCCGGACACGGCCCCGCCCCGGCAGCGCGGGGCGACCTCGACCTCGCGGGGGAGCGCTGACCGCGCGCAGGACGTACGGCTGGGGGCCGCCGCCGGGATCGCCCGACGGCGGCCCCCAGCGGCGGCGGACTCTCGAAGACCCGGCCGAGCCGGTACAGACCGGGCTCAGCACTCGCTCTCCGCTACGGCGATGGAGAGGCTGACCTCGACACTCGTCATGTCCGGCTCCGGGTCCGGCGGCGACACGCTCAGGCAGAACGCGGCATCGACGTCCTCCGCCGTGACCTCGAACAGGTCGACAGCGGGATCCGCGTCCTTGTCGTAGGGGTCGTCCGCGTTCTCGACGTGCAGACCGCCGGTCGAGGGACCCTTGCCGCTCTTCTCCAGGGCGTCGCGGATCATGCCGTCGTCATCGCCGGTCCACGGGTCAGCGTTTGCGGCGTTGCCTCCAGGTCTCGGACGGCCACGTGCACGGCGTCGCGCAATTCGTCCTCGCATCCAGGAACCGCGTGCGCGCAGCGAGCAGAGGAATACGCCGGCGAACAGCAGGGACCCGATGATGAGGCCCGCTCCGACCGGATGTCTCGGGTTGTAGACATAGCGGCTTGTTCCCCAGTTCGAGCGGACCAGTATCGGCTCGTCGTCATGGCCCCGGCTCATGCCCGGGAGCCCAGTCGTCGGCTGACCAGGCAACGTGCGTCGCCTCTTGCGCGTCTCATCGAGCATGAATGATCATCCTGAGAGCCCTGCCCATGAGCTGGTCGAGGGCCCCGGCGACTCCGAGGACGCAGAGGTGCGGCCCGGCCCCCTGTGGCGCCATGCGCTGTGGGTCGTGGCCGTCACCGCCGCCGGAGTGGCGCTGGGATGGGTGGGCGCGCTCTTCCGTATCGGGCCCGAGGAGTTCGGCCTGCCGCCCGCCGCTCCGGGAGCGCTCTGGCCCTATCTGCTCGCCTGGACCGCGATCGGCCTGGCGCTGGCCGCCTTCCTGCGTTTCGTCGCCGCCAAGGTGCCCGTCCACGAACCGGAGACGGCCGCCATCGGCGTCGTCATGATCGGTACGCGGCTGTCCCTCGGCTGGCGGCCCGAGCCGCTCGAAGTCGCCGGTCTCGCGGCCCTCGGACTGCTGCTCGTGGCGGTCTGGTGCGCCGTCGCCCTGCGAGGGGCGGCCGTCGTACGGCGGACCGAGGAGGCATCCCGGGCCCGGCGAGCCGCGTAGGACACGCCGACGGCAAGGACCGGGGACGGGGCCCGGCGCGCGGGGCACACTGGGGCAGCCCCCGCACCCCCGCACGAGAAGGAGCCTCCCGTGGCACTCACCCGTGAAGAGCGCGAACAGTTCCTCGCCGAACCCCATGTCGCCGCACTGGCCGTCGCATCGGGGAACGGTGACCGGGCCCCGCTCAGCGTGCCCATCTGGTACGCGTACGAAGCGGGCGGCGACGTCCGTGTCCTCACCGGCCGCACCTCGCGCAAGGCCGAACTGATCGCCGCGGCCGGCCGGTTCACGCTGCTCGTCGACCGCCTGGAGCCGACCGTCCGGTACGTCTCGGTCGAAGGCCCCGTCATCGACACCCGCCCCGCGACGCGCGCCGACCTGGAGCACATGTCGGCGCGCTACCTCCCGGCCGAGAAGGTCGCCGGTTACGTGGAGTTCGCCTGGGAGAACCACGGAGAGCAGGTGGTGATCACCCTGCGCCCCGAACGCTGGGTCAGCTCGGACCTGGGCCAGGTCTGATCCCGGGCTGCGCGGGCGGGGCCCCGCGGGCGGGCCCTGCGGGAGCTCAGGTGTGGCGACGCCGACACGGGGGAAGCGTGCCCCATGCACTCCTGGACTCTTGACGACATGCCCGACCTCGGGGGCACCACTGCCGTGGTCACCGGTGCCAACAGCGGCATCGGCGCGGTGACGGCTCTCGTACTGGCCCGCTCGGGCGCCCGTACGCTTCTCGCGTGCCGCGATCCCGAGCGGGGCCGACGCGCCGTGGACGCTGTCCGCCGGGCCGCGCCCGCTGCGGACGTGCGGCTCGTCCGCCTCGACCTCGCCGATCTGGGCAGCGTGGCCGAGGCCGCGGAGGCCATCGCGAAGGAGGCCGACGGACGGCTCGACCTGCTGGTGAACAACGCCGGGGTGATGGCCCTGCCCCTCCTCCGTACGGCGGACGGCTTCGAGATGCAGTTCGGCACCAACCACCTCGGGCACTTCGCCCTGACGCTCCGGCTGCTGCCCGTTCTCGGCATTCAGGGGCAGGCGCGTGTGGTGACGGTCTCCTCGCTCGGCCACCGCATCGGCCGCATCGACCTCGACGACCTCAACGCCGAGCGCTCGTACGGCAAGTGGCGGGCCTACGGCCAGTCCAAGCTCGCCAATCTCCTCTTCACGAACGAACTGGACCGGCGGGCCCGTGCCGTCGGCCGGGACCTGGTCGCAGTGGCGGCTCACCCCGGGCTCTCCGCGACGGAGCTGGGGCAGGCCGGACCCCGGCTGGCGGGCCGGAACTGGGCCGCCAAGCTGGAGCGGGCCTCGCGGCTGTACACCCAGCCGGCCTCGGCGGGAGCCCTCCCGATCCTGTACGCGGCCACCCTGGCGGACGCTCCGGGCGGCTCCTACTACGGCCCCGCCCGGCTCGGCGAGACCCGGGGAGCTCCCGCACCCGCCCGGAAGTCGCACCGCGCCCAGGATCCCGTCATGGCAAGGGCGTTGTGGGACGAGTCGGCCCGTCTGACCGGGCTGGACGCCGACGCCGTGTGACGCGCCGCGGCGTGTCGAAATGAAGTGGTGCGGCCCGGGGGCGCGTTGATAGGAAGGGGCGATGGACACCACCGATGCGCCGGGTCCCCCGGACCGTCCGAATCCCCTGGGGCCACTGGACCGTCTGTTCGCCGAGCATGCCTGCGAGCGGCTGATCGTCGAGTTCGTCCGCACGCTCGACCTGGGTGAACCCGGCGATGTGGCCGAGCTGTTCACTCCGGACGGGGTGTGGGAGTGGGCCGAGGGGGACCGGCGGATCGAGGGCCGGGACGCCCTGCGCGCCTACTTCGCCGGCCGCCCCGCCGACCGGCTCTCGCGCCGCTTGTGCACCAACATCCTGGTGACCCTGACATCCGCCTCGACCGCGACCGCGAGCACGTACTTCACGACGTTCCGCGTGGACGGCCACACCGGCGGCATGCTGCCGCCGCGCCTCCCTGTGCAGGTCGGGCGCTACGAGGACACCTTCCGCAAGGCCGAAGGACGGTGGCTCCTCGCCGCGCGGGAGCTCTTCCTCGACTTCGCCGGGCCCACCGAACGGCTGGGCCCGGCGGACGACCGTACCGGGGACTGACGCCGGGCCCCCACCTCACGCCGGTGCCCGGCAGGCTGACCTGCCGGGCACCGGGCACCGGGCGTCGTGCGGATGGGCGTATCGGGGCCGTCAGACCGCCGGGGCCGGGTAGGTCGGGTACTCCACGCCGGAGACGTGCTGGACGACCCGGATGACCTGGCACGAGTAGCCGAACTCGTTGTCGTACCAGAGGTAGAGGATCGCGTTGTCGCCGTCGACCTTGGTCGCGCCCGCGTCGACGATCGAGGCGTGGCGCGAGCCGATGAAGTCGCTGGAGACCGCGTCGGGCGCGCTGATGAAGTCGATCTGGCGCTTGAGCGGCGAGGCCAGCGAGACATTGCGGAGGTAGTCGAGGACCTCCTCGCGGGTGGTCTCGCGCTCCAGCCGCAGGCTGAGGATGGCGATCGAGACGTCCGGTACGGGGACGCGGATCGAGCTGCCGGTGATCGGCGCCTTCAGCTCGGGCAGCGCCTTGGCCACGGCCGAGGCCGCGCCGGTCTCGGTGATGACCATGTTGAGCGCCGCCGAACGGCCGCGGCGGTCGGAGCCGTGGTAGTTGTCCAGCAGGTTCTGGTCGTTGGTGTACGAGTGGACGGTCTCCACGTGCCCGCGCAGAACGCCGTACTCGTCCGCCATCGCCTTCAGCGGCGGGACGATCGCGTTGGTCGTGCAGGACGCGCAGGACAGGATCCGCTCGTCCGGCTTGACCGTGTCGTGGTTGACGCCGTGCACGATGTTCGGGACGTCGCCCTTGCCCGGCGCGGTGAGCACGACCTTGCCGATGCCCGGCTGGAGGTGCTGGGAGAGGCCCTCGCGGTCGCGCCACCGGCCGGTGTTGTCGATCAGGATGGCGTCCTTGATGCCGTACGCCGTGTAGTCGACCGTCGTCGGGTCGTCCGAGTAGATCACCCGGATCTCGTTGCCGTTGGCGATGATCTTGCTGTTCGCCTCGTCGACGGTGATCGTGCCCTGGAACTGGCCGTGGATCGAGTCGCGCCGCAGCAGTGAGGCGCGCTTGACGATGTCCTGGCCCGAGCCCTTGCGGACGACGATGGCCCGCAGCCGCAGGCCGTTGCCCGAGCCGGCCTTCTCGATGAGCAGGCGGGCGATGAGCCGGCCGATGCGGCCGAAGCCGTAGAGCACCACGTCACGTGAGGCGCGGCGCTCGATCTTGTTGTCGCCCGTCGCCCCGGCGACGGCCTGTGCGGTGAACTCCTCGACGGACAGTCCGCGCCCGTCGGCCCGGTAGGTGGCGGCCAGCATGCCTATGTCGATCTGGGACGGGCCGAGATCGAGCGTCGTCAGAGCCTTGAGGAAGGGCATCGTCTCGGTGACCGAGAGCTCCTCGCCCGCGATCTGCCGGGCGAAGCGGTGGGTCTTGAGGATGCTGACCACCGACTTGTTCACCAGGGAGCGGCTGTGCAGCAGGACATTGACGTCCTGCTCGCGGTGCAGCTTCCCGATGATCGGGATCATCGACTCCGCGATCTCCTCGCGGTGCATCCAGTTGGTGAACGAGTCGTCATTGACAGTCACAAGTTTATCTTTCGAGCTAGGCGGCGCTCATATGGTAACCGGCCGCCTTTCCGTCGCTTCGGGGGGTGCCCTCACTGCGGGTGAACCCAGGGCCGAACCTGGGCAATCGGGCTCACGTGCGAGGGCTCATACCAGAGTGGGACGGATGGCGGGCAAGTTCGACAACTGCCCGTCGCGCATACGTCCTTGACGACTACCGTGTGTGCCCGGTGATCAACGGTGGGCTCATGACGTTCAGGCCTGCCCGACCGATGACCCGCGCCTGACCGACCACCGTAGGGGCCACCACAGGGACGCCGGCACGACTGCCGGCCCCCGGTGCCCCCTGTACCGAGGACACTGATGTCTCAACTTCGCGCACCCGACGCGCGACCGGACCGCCGTGAGGGCGGGCGGCACGGCCGCCCCGGCACGCGCGGCCACTCGGCCCCGAGCAGGCCGCGCGCCGCCGGGCCGTCCCCGACGCCCGCATCCGCCCCCAGCTGCTGCGGACCGCGCTGCTCCCGGCCGTCGCCGCGGTGCTCAGCGGGGCCGCGGCCGTCATCTTCACCGTCCGCGCCGGAGGTGCAGGCTCCTCGCCCAGCCTCTGGGCGGCGCTCGGCGGTTCGGGGGCTTTGGCGGTCGCCGCCGTCACGGCCGCCTACCTCGGCGCCAACCGGGTGGCGGGCCAGGTGCTCGACCGGGCCCTCGCTCTCCGGCGCGCCAGCGCCCAGGGCCAGGCCGAGCTGCAACGCGTGGTGGAACAGCTCCGCAACGGGGAGAGCGTCGCCGCGCGGCGGCCCGCGCCGCCTCCCGCACCCGGGGGCGACGCCTTCGACCTGCTCGGACAGGAGATGGCACGGGCCCAGGAAGCCGCCGTCGCCGCCGTCGTCCAGGCCTCCCAGGTCTTCAGCAGCGCCGGCAACGAGCAGAAGGTCGAGGTCTTCGTCAATCTCGCGCGACGGCTGCAGTCCCTCGTCCACCGCGAGATCCAGATCCTCGACGAGCTGGAGCACGAGGTCGAGGACCCCGACCTCCTGAAGGGCCTCTTCCACGTCGACCACCTCGCCACCCGGATCCGCCGCCACGCCGAGAACCTCGCCGTTCTCGGCGGTGCCGTCTCCCGGCGCCAGTGGAGCAACCCGGTCACCATGACCGAGGTGCTCCGCTCCGCCATCGCCGAGGTCGAGCAGTACCCCCGGGTCAAGCTCGTCCCGCCGATGGACGGCACCCTGCGCGGCCATGCCGTCGCCGACGTGATCCACCTGCTGGCCGAGCTGGTCGAGAACGCCACGGTGTTCTCCGCCCCCCACACCCAGGTGCTGCTGCGCGTCCAGCAGGTCACCGCCGGGATCGCCCTGGAGGTGGAGGACCGGGGTCTCGGGATGCCGGACCACGAGCAGCGGCGGATGAACGCCCTGCTCTCCGACCCCGACCAGGTCAACGTCGCCCACCTGCTCCAGGACGGCCGGATCGGCCTCTTCGTCGTCTCGGCGCTCGCCCGACGCCACGGCATCGCCGTCCGGCTCCAGAGCAACATCTATGGCGGTACGCAAGCGGTCCTGGTCCTTCCGCAGTCCCTGCTCGGGACCGATCCCGACGCTGCGCCGTCGCCCGACGCCGCGCCCCTGCCGCCTCCCGGCGCCGTGCACCGGCCGCCCGTCGAGCCCCAGGCCTCCGAGGCTCCGGCGCAGAACGGGACCCCCCGCGCCGCGGCCCCGGCCTCCGGCGAGCGGGTCCCCGCGCCCCAGGCGTCCACGGCCGTCCCGCCCCCGACGTCCGGGGCCGCGCGGAACGGGCAGACGCCCGGCCCCGCGCGAAACGCCCGCCCCGAGCCACCCGCAGGCGAGGCCCCGCCCTCCCGCTGCGTGCCGAGCGCGTCGACCGGCCGACACCCCGCCTCCCCGCCCGGGCACGTCGGCCCGAGCACGCCGGCGGCCGTCCACGAGCGCGACGGCCGGGTGGCTTCGGCGGCGGCGCCCGAGCGCGGCCACGCGGCGCCGTCGCCCGCCCGGCCGGAACTGCCCAAGCGGACGAACCAGGAGAGTCTCGTCCCGCAACTGCGTGAGGCGCCCGCCCCGCGCGTCGAGGACGAGCACGCCCTGCACGACCCGGGTCTCATGGCCGCCTTCCGGCGCGGCGTCGACCTCGCCGAGGCCCAGACCGCCGAGGAGGAGGGCTCCGAGGGCGGATACGGGAACGGCGGCACCACCGGCGGCCGGGAGCGGAGTGCGCTCGACGCCCCCCTGGAGTCCCTCGCACCCCTCCCCGTACGCGGAGCGACCGCACCGCACGACCGCCCCGGTCCGGCCCGCGCGGCGCGTCCGGAGCCCGCGCTGCCCGCGGGCGCCCTGCCCGTACCGGACAGCTACCCACCCGACGCGTACCCCCACGACACCGCCGCATACCGGCGCGACAGCCACGCCGAAGGCGCCCACGGCCGTGGAACGGGCGAGCCCGGAGCGTTCGCGACCGAGCCTTTCCTGCCGGGCCAGGCCGTCCCGGAACCCCGCAAAGACACCACCTTCAAGGAGTAGACACCATGACGAGCGATATGCCGTCCGGACAGGTCTCGGACCTGGACTGGCTGCTGAGCGGGCTGGTCCAGCGCGTGCCCTACACGCGCAGTGCGGTGCTGCTCTCCGCCGACGGGCTGGTGAAATCCGTGCACGGCATGGACCCCGACAGCGCCGACCACATGGCGGCCCTGGCCGCCGGCCTGTACTCGCTGGGCCGCAGTGCCGGGGCCCGGTTCGGGGACAACGGCGACGTACGGCAGGTGGTCGTCGAACTGGACTCCACGCTCCTGTTCGTCTCCACGGCCGGATCCGGCACCTGCCTCGCCGTCCTCGCCGGGCGCGAGGCGGACGCCGCGGTGCTCGGCTACGAGATGGCGATGCTGGTCAAGAGCGTCCGTCCCTATCTGACGACCCCGCTGCGGCAGCCGGCCGGCGCGCCGTTCACCCCGGGGATCTGAGGGTGCCGGCCCCGCAGGACGGGCCCCTGCTCGACGACGCGGCCGGCCGGCTGATCCGCCCGTACACGATCAGCAACGGCCGGACCCGGCCGTCCACCGCGTTCGACCTGCTGTCCCTGATCATGGCCACGGGCATCGAGCCGGACATCCCGCTCGGCCCGGAACACACCGTCGCCCTCGGCCTGTGCGACGGGCCGATGTCCGTCGCCGAGATCGCCGCACACCTCCGGCTGCCCGCAGTCGTCGCCAAGGTCATCCTCTCCGACCTGGTCGCCTGCGGCGCGGTCACCGCGCACGCTCCCGCTTTCCACGACATGCCCACCGACCGATCCCTGCTGGAGGCAGTGCTCGATGGCTTACGACGACAGCTCTGACCGCACCGGAACCGCCGAGTTCTTCCCCGTGGCCCTCAAGGTTCTGGTCGCCGGAGGATTCGGCGTCGGCAAGACGACGTTCGTGGGCGCGGTCAGCGAGATCGCCCCGCTGTCCACCGAGGAGTTGCTGACCCAGAGCAGTGTCGGGACGGACAACCTGGAAGGGGTCGAGTCCAAGACGGCCACCACCGTCGCCATGGACTTCGGCCGGATCACCCTCTCCGAACAGCACGTCCTCTATCTGTTCGGCACACCGGGCCAGGAACGCTTCTGGTTCATGTGGGACGAGCTCTCCCAGGGCGCGCTCGGAGCGGTGGTGCTGGCCGACACCCGGCGCCTGGCCGAATGTTTCGGAGCGGTCGACTTCTTCGAACGGCGCGGCATCGGATTCATCGTCGCCGTCAACGAGTTCGACGGCGCCTACCGCTACGAGCCGGACGAGATCCGCGCCGCGCTCGATCTCGGGCCCGAGGTGCCCGTCGTCCTGTGCGACGCCAGGATCGCCAGCTCCGGCACGGGTGCCCTCGTCACCCTGGTCCAGCACCTCATCAACGCCACCTCGGCGCCCGCCCCACTCCAGACCTTCGGAGCCCACCCGTGACATCCTTCGCCACCGGCCGGATGCTCCTCACGCCCACCGACCGGCACGGCCCGGCGCGCGCCGAGCGGCTGCGCGAACTGGACCTCGGTGAACGTCCCGACGCCTCCTACGACAGCTTCGACGCCTTCGCCGACAAGGTCGCCGAAGCCACCGCCACCCCCTTCTCGATGGTCAACTTCATCGACGAGAACCGGCAGTTCTTCGCAGGACTGCACACGCCGGCGGGCAACCGCGGCGGCCAGGACCTCGGTTCGGCCGCGGCGGGCAGCAACCGCAGCGGCCGCTACCTGGCCCGCGACCACGGCTACTGCCCGCACGTCCTCGTCCGGCGCAAGGCCCTCGTCCTCGACGACGTCTGCGACTACCCGCGCTTCGCGGGCAATCCCGTGGTGGACGACATAGGCATCCGCTCCTACCTCGGGGCGCCGCTGATCGACCGCACCGGCATCGCGCTGGGCACCGTCTGTGCCGTCGACACCGTGCCGCGCCCCTGGGGGCGGGCCGGCCTCGACACCATCAAGTCGCTCGCCCATGAACTCGTCCGCCAGATCGACGACCGGGAGGGGCACCGCACCGTCTGACCCCGCCCGGCCCGGTTCCCCGGCCGTACGGGGCCACCCGCACGGACGCGTGCCGGGCGGCCGTCGTGCTCCGGCCGCCCGATGGGACGTACGGCTCCGGTCCGACGCCCATCGCCCGTTCCCCGCCCCCCTCCCGGAAGCCGGAGCCGGTCAACCGAGGACGTTCGCGGAGAAGGCGTCGGTCCCGGGCGGGGTCTCCCGCCCGGGACCAGGTGCGTTAAGGGGTCTAACGAAAACTGTTGCGATCAGTGCTCTCGAAAGTTATGGTCTCTAACAGAAGTGAGCGGCTCAAGGGAGATCGCTTCCGCCGCTTCCGCTTCCTCCAGCCGAAGGGACCTGCCATGACCTTCACCCAGCCCCTCCATGCCGTCCTCGGCTCCGGGCCCGCCGGTACCGCCCTCGCCCGTGAGCTGGTCCGCCGAGGCCACCGGGTGCGACTGGTCGACCGGTCGGGGAGCGGCCCCGCGCTCGACGGTGTCGAGCGGTACGCCGCCGACGTCGCCGGCCCCGAAGGCGCCTGCGACGCCGTGGCCGGGGCCGCCGTCGTGTACCACTGCGTCAACGTCGGCTACCACCTCCAGGTGGAGGTCATGCCGAAGATCCAGGAGGCGGTCCTCGCGGCCGCAGAGGCGGAGGGCGCACGGCTCGTCGTACTCGACACCCTCTACCCCTACGGCCGGACGCACGGCGCGGTGATGACCGAGGACTCCCCGTGGAACGCCACCACCCGCAAGGGCCGGATGCGGGCAGAGCTGGACGCCCGCTATCTCGCCGCCCACCGCGAGGGCCGGCTCCCCGTCGTCCTCGGACGCTCCGCGGACTTCGTCGGGCCCGGGGTCCTCAACTCCACGCTCGGCGGGGCCGTCTTCCCGGCCGCGCTCACCGGGCAGCCCGTCCCCGCTCTCGGCGACATCGACCTGCCGCACAGCTACACGTACATCGACGACGTCGCGGCCGGTCTCGCCACCCTCGGCGAACACCCGGACGCCCACGGCCGCGTCTGGCACCTGCCCACCGCGCCGGCCCGCACCACCCGGGAGATCCTCGCCCTCGTCCACGAGCGCACCGGCCGGCCGATGGAGCTCACCGTCGTGGCCGAACCCCGCCCCTTCGGCCCGTTCGACGAGGCGTTCATGGCGGAGTACGCCGAGATGTTCTACCAGCACACCGAACCGCAGATCCTCGACTCCTCGGCCATCGAGAAGGCCTACGGGCTCACCCCCACCCCGCTGGAGACGGCGCTGGACGCCACCCTCGCCTGGTACGGGACGTTCCTCGCCGCCCACCGGTGAGGCGCGGCCCGGCCCCGGGCGGCCTGCCGCACACCCGGGGCCGGGCCGCTGCTCGGACGGTTCAGCGGTGCGGCCACGGCGGATGCCGGCTGCCGGGCGGCGGGGGAGGAGCGACGGCCGAGAGCGCGGGCGCTCCGGGGCGGGACGCTGCGGCGGCGGTCCCAGCCGCCCCGGTCAGGGGCGCAGGAAGCCGGAGATCCGCTCCCGCAGGCCCCGGGGGTCCAGGCCGTGGGCCGTGAGGTGCTCCTCCATCTGCCCGTAGCGCCGCAGCTCGGCGCGGCCCACCCCCAGCCCCAGCACGCGATGGGGCAGATCCAGGAGCGCGTCGCCCGCCGCGGCGGAGGAGGTGCCCGCGAGGTACGGCTCCACGACCACCACGTCCGCGACCGCCGACGCTCCGGCCGCCCGGCGTACCCCCGCCGCGTCGAAGGGCCGCACCGTCGTCGCGTACAGCACGGTGACGTCCAGCCCCTCGGTGGCGGCGAGGACGTTGTCGAGCAGGGGGCCGACGGCGATCACCGTCCCGTGCCGCCCCTCGCGCACCACCGAGAACCCGTGGGCGCCGCTGACCGGCCGCGCCTCCCGGTTCTCCTGGAGCGACAGGCGCAGGTACACCCGGTCGTCACCGGTGACCGCCTCCCGCAGGAGCGTCTCCGCCTCGTCCGGATGGCCCGGCACGTGCACCGTCCAGCCGTCCAGCGTGTCGAGCAGGGCGACGTCGCCGGGTGCCATGTGGGTGAAGCCTCCGGCCGGCCAGTCGTACGATCCGGCGGCGCTCACCAGGATGCCGCCGACGTCCTGGTGGCCGAAGTCCAGCTTGACCTGCTCGAACGGTCGCTCGACCAGGAAGCTGGCGAAGGTGTGCACGATCGGCCGCATTCCCGTCAGCGCCATACCGGCAGCCGCTCCGACCAGCAGCTGTTCCCGGATGCCGACGTTGATCACGCGGTCCGGGTGGGTGCGCCGCGCGCGGGCGAAGCCGTCGGCGCTGATGTCGGCGAGCACGACGGCCAGTCGTGGCTCCTCGTCCAGGAGCTGCGAGGCGGTGCCGATGAATCGGTCACGCATGGTGTCCATGAAGGGTCCCTCCCGGGGCTCTCGGTGCGCTGCGGTCAGTTCTTGGGTTCGACGCGGGCGACGACGGCCAGGGGCCTGCCCGGGTGGGGTGTGGTGAACGCCTCGTGGAGGGCTTCGTGGTCGCGGCCGTTCACGGTCAGCGCGTCCCATCCGGCGGACGCGAAGCGGGAGGCGATCCCGCCGGGCCAGCCGTGGGTGGCGGACGCGTTGTCGATCACGAGGGTGTGCAGCTGTTCGAGACCGGCGGGGCCCGCGTGGGCGATGGCCTCGTGGTTGCTGCCCTCGTCCAGCTCGGCGTCGCCGATCAGGACCCAGACCCGGGGGTCGGTGAGGTGCTGGGCACGCAGGCCCAGCACCGTCCCGACGGCGAGCGGCAGCCCGTGCCCCAGGGATCCGCTGCCGATCTCCGCCCCCGGCACCAGCAGCCGGTCCGGGTGGTGGCCGAGTGGCGAGTCGTACGACCCGAAGCCGGGCAGCAGGCCCTCGTCGAAGAAGCCGTGGGCGGCGAGGACGGCGTAGTAGGCCATCGGCCCGTGCCCCTTGGACAGCAGGAAGCGGTCCCGTCCGGGATCGTCGACCGTGTCCGGTGTGACCCGGAGCACCCGGTGATAGAGGACCCACAGGGCGTCGAGCGTGGAGTGGGCGGCCGGGGCGTGCTTCTCCGCCCCGGTCATCAGGGCGATCAGACGGGGCAGATCCCGGAAGTCGGGGGCGGGCGCGGCCCGGCGGCCGGGGGCGGGTGCGGCTGTCGTGTTCGTCATGGCCCCGAGCGTTCAACATCAACCATGGTTGAGGTCAAGCGGGGAATGGTGTTGGTGACCACCCGCCGGAGTGCGGTATTGTTCTCATGCGCGTTCGGCCGGGGGAAACCCCAGGTCAGGCGGGCATCGGGACGTGGCGCAGCTTGGTAGCGCACTTGACTGGGGGTCAAGGGGTCGCAGGTTCAAATCCTGTCGTCCCGACTGGAGACAGTCGTCGTTCAGGGTCGGCTCCGGAGGAATCCGGAGCCGACCCTAACTGCTTTCCGGGCCCGCCCACGACGCGGCCTGAGCCTCCGCGGCCGCCCGGGTCCGGCGGGCCGTTCCCGGCTACCGGGACGCTGACCCGAAGTATCTTGCGCAACCGCCTGCCGAGGCGCCGAGCTGTCCAGCACAATCAGGGGCAGGGGCAGCACGCGGTACGGACAGGGTGGCCGGCACCGCCGGTGAGGGGCGGGTGTGCGCTGAAGATCTTCATCAGTCACGGCAGTGGCAAGGACGCCGAGGTCGTGGAGGCGCTGGACATCATCGCTCCTGAGCTGGACGCTCGGGGATACGACGTCTTCAAGGACGTGGAGAAGCTCCGCACGGGCCAGTCGTGGAGCCCCGCCCTGTACGAAGAGATGTATCTGTGCGATGCCGCGATCGTCCTGCTGGGACCCAACACGATCGCGGACTCGGATTGGGTGCGCCGCGAGTCCGAGGTCTTGATGTCCCGTCGTTTCGTGCGCAGCCTGGCCACGGTGCTGCCGTGTTTCCTGGGCACCGACAAGACGAAGGAAGCGAGGAAGCGGGGGTTCGGAGCGCTGCTGACCCTGCAGGCCGAGTTGGGGCAGAGGGTGAAGAATCCGCTCCCCGAAGGCGAGATCACCCGGAGGATCGCGCAGTGGGTGCTGGACGAGTTCGCTCTCGTCGCGGGCCCTCCGGGGGACGGCGCGTTCTTCGAGTGGGCCAAACGGATCGCGGCCTACCTGCGGGTCGCACGGGAGCGCGACCCGCAGGCGCTGAACGAGATGGCGGAGGCGCTGCACTGCTCGACGGAGGACCTGCTCCACGTACGGGCCAGTGTGGGAGCCGAGATGTTCCTCGCGCACTTGCTCTTCCGCGCGGGGGAGGCGGTGCGGCTCGGGCAGGCGTCCCCTCTGCCGACGGCCGTCGCGGCGTTGCGGCCGAGCCTGGGGTCGAGCCGGTCGGGTCTCGCGGCCGAACTCATGTCGTCCTGGGTCGACCCGGTCGTCGCCGCGGATTTCGCGCCCGGCGCTCCTCAGTGCGGCACCCCGGTGTCGGCTCCGCTGATCTTCTTTCGCGCCGGCGGTTCCTGGGCGGCGGAGCAGCACATCAGGCGTGCGCTCTGCAACGCGCCCCGTGCTTTCAACCACCGTGCGCTCGCCGCCGGCGGTGACCTCCCCATGGACGAGAGCGACGCGGGGGAGGAGTTGCTCTCCGCGTGCCTCGACGCACTCCAGGAGGTGTTCGACATCCCCCCGGGGTTCAGCCTTTCCCCCGGACTCGTCGAACCGCGTCCGGGCTGCCGCGACTATCTCGTCATCAATGGCCGCGGATATGCATACGAGGACATAGCCGCCGCGGTGAACGCGTTGCATCAGGACTACCCGTGGCTGGTCATCATCGTCCTCCAGCATGAACTGCTCCCTGCCCAGCAGCAGTTGAATGAACTCGATATGGGAAGAGCCGTCAGAGTCGATTTCTCCCGTGCCACCGAGATGCGCGCCTACTCGTTCATGCGAAGTCTCGAAGACGTGGCCGGAATCGCCGACTGACACGCAGGTGAGGAATGAGGTTCTGACAATGGACACGCGCGGAGACGCACCCGACGCCGGCATGGTGTACGTGATGCCCGATGAATTACGCCTCGCGATCAGGGTCGCGTTGGCGGCGGGAAGGCCGTTGCTGCTGCGAGGGAAACCCGGGTCCGGCAAGAGTTCGATGGCCCCCTTCGTGGCACAGGAGAAGTCGTGGCGCTACTACAACTACGTGGTCACTTCGCAGACGCGGGCGCGGGACCTGCAGTGGACCTTCGACGGGGTGCGGCGCCTCGCTGACGCGCAGAACAACCGCCTCTTCAAGAGCCGTGAGCTCGATGTGGACGCCTATGTCGAGCCCGGACCCCTGTGGTGGGCATTCGCGCCGGAGTCGGCCGCCGCTCACGCCCGGCGTGGTGCGCAGGTCCGGCGCGGGGCTCCTCAGCGAGCTCATGCCCAAGACGAGTACAGGCATCCCGAGCAAGTGCGGAACGAGGGCCGGAAGGCCCACCACTCCGTCGTGCTGATCGACGAGATCGACAAGGCGGACCCGGACGTGCCGAACGGCCTGCTGGTCCCGCTGGCCTCGCAGGAGTTCACGGTCGCCGAGTCCGGGACCCGGGTGATGGTCGAGGCCGACCCGGAGGCTCTGCCCGGGCGCCCCTTCCACCAGCATCTGGTGGTCATCACGACCAACGAGGAGCGGGAACTGCCCCAGGCCTTCCTGCGTCGCTGCGTGATCGCCGAGCTGGCTCCTCCGACCACGTCGGAGGAGTTGATGAAGATCGCCGAGAAGCACCTCAAACTGCGCCTCAAGACCGATCCCGAGCGGAGCGACATGCAGCTCGCACAGGCTCTGGCGCACGAACTGGAGCAAGTACGGGAATCCGCGCGCCGCCAGGGTGTCCGCGAGCCCAGCACGGCGGAGTATCTGGACGCCCTGTGGGCGTGCCGGGAACTCGGGATCAAGGTCGGCGACGACCAGTGGGACGCCGTACGCAGGCTGACCCTCGTCAAACCGCAGCATCTGCGGAAGTGAGAGTGCGTATGGAGCAGAGGGACGACCCGCAGGCCGGCCGCCGCGGTGAGAACTGGATCGCCGACATGGCCCGCGTGGTCACCGCGTTGGGGATCTCGCCGTCCGACCACGAGACCCTCAGCCGTGTCGCCGGGCTGCTGGGCATGGAGAGAGCCGCCCCCGTACGGTCCGCCGCCCGTGAGGAACCGGCCAGGCGGCCTGCTCCGGCGACGGCGGGCAGACCGGTGACGGGCCCCGGCAAGCCGACGGCCCCCCGCCTGCGGGAGCCGACGGGCTTCCCCGACGAACTGCAGATTCTCAAGCCGATCGGGATGCAGGAGGCGCCGAACACCGGCCGGGGCTGGAGCGAACCGGCGCTCGCCGAGCAGCAGTCCCGGAAGCCCGAGCCCCTCCCGCACCAGCCGCTTCTGCCGCCGGCCTCGGAGTCCGCGACGTTGCATCTGCTGTTGTCGCGCGTCGTCCACGAAGGACCCGTCGACGTCGACGCCCTGCTCGACACGGTGTGCCGGGGTGATGCCCTGTCCCAGCTGCCCCGCGAACCCGTCAGAACACTGCGCTTCGGCGTCCAGGTCCTCGTCGACCTGAACGTGGGCATGCAGCCCTTCCACCGGGACCAGGCGGAACTGGTGCGGCGCATCGGCGCGCTGGCGGGCGAACACAACTGCAGCACCCGGTACTTCTCGCAGTCCCCCCTGCAACGCAGCGGAGCCCGGGCCGGGTGGTCGTGGAAGGCCTACGAGCCGCCCCCGCCGGGTGCGCGGGTGCTCGTGCTCAGCGATTTCGGTATGAACACGGGGGGAGCGACGGCCGAGTTGCAGGGCGAGTGGCGGCGGACCGTGCAGCTCATCCGGTGGGCGAGCTGCCGGCCGCTCGCGCTGGTCCCCGCGCCGCCCGAGCGGTGGCCGCACTGGCTGCCGGCCCTGATGCCGGTGCTCAGCTGGGACCGGTACACGACCACCGCCCGCGTCCACTCCGCGCTGTCATGACCGGCGAGCGGCCGGAGCGGCCGTGGGGGGTTCCGGCAGTCGAGGGCATGCCCGAGCCGGTCAGACTGCTGGCCGTGGTGCTGTGCACGGCGACCCGCATCGAGCCGGAGCTGGTACGGGCGGTCCGCATCGAGGTGCGCCCCGATCTGGGAGTCTCCGCCGAGGCGGCGCTGTGGTTCGGGACCTGGTCGCTGCGCAGCAGCGCGCGGTACATGGCCCTGGACCGGAATCTGCTGGGCCCTCTGCGGGAGATGCTGCGGGCGGAGCTGGCCCGGAGCGCCGACGACGCCCTGGTGCGCGAAGCGGGCAACGTCATCTTCCGGGTCCACGAGAGACACCTCTCGCCGACCCTGGCCCTGGAGGAGCAGGTGACGTGGGCGGCCGTCCGCGCCGACGCCGGCCTCGGGCCGCGGGAGGCCGACGCCGACATCGACCGGCTCCTCGAACGCGTCCTCCGCGCGGCCGTGGAGGTCCCGGCCCGCCGGGAGTCCCTGCGCCGCTGGTTCGCGGGCGCGTGGCAGCGCTTTCCCGACCGGGTCCGGCAGACTCCCGCCGCCTTGGAGCTCTTCGCCGTCCTGGGGGGCGAAGAGTCCCGTGGCCGAGGGGGAACCGCCGGTCAGGGACGGGGCGCGCATCTCGACGGGGTCGAGGACGTGATCCTGGCGGTACGGCACGACGGCGCGCATCTGACGGTCGGCGACCCCCGGTGGCCGGCCCAGGGCATCCACGTTCCGGACACGCAGCCGCGCGTCCTGGAGGTCGCTTCCGGTATCGAGACGTGGCGCGAGGCGGAGAGGCTCCGTGTCCCGCGCGGCGGGCGGATGACGCTGCCCGTCTCCCACGTACCGGTCTTCGTGCGCAATGCCCGGGGCACGGTGTACGAGGTGGGTGCTCACGGGGTGTCCGACGTGCTGGCGTACGCCGCGCGGAGCACGGCCGGTTCTCCGCACCGCGGCCTTCTGGGATCCCGGGTGGCGGAGCTGCGTGACGACGACGCGCTGGCGTTCGGCATCGCGCCGCGTCTGCTCATCCGGTACGTCGGAGCCAGGGCCGCCGCGGATCCGGGCCGGTGGGTCCAGAAGGACCTGGTCCCGAGAGTGGCCCGCGCCAGCGACATCGTGCTCCCGTTGTTCCTGCAGGACGCGTCCCGCGACAACGGACTGGTGGTGGTGTCGGGAGGGCCGTCCAGCGGACGTACGCGAGCCGCGTGGGAAGCTCTGCGGCAGGCGCTGGGCGACTGGTGGGTGTGGGCCCCACCGCTGATCGGACGCAGCCGGGCCGTGGTGGACGCGGTCGCCGACGACCGTATCGGCTCCCATACGGTGCTGTGGCTCGACGACCTCGACAGAATGCTGATCGGCGACGCCGGCGAGGACCTGGCACGTGCGCTGCTGAAGGTCCTGGACGACCCCGCCGTGGCGCCCGTGCTCATGCTCGCCACCGCGGAGCCGTCCCTGGCGGCGGGGAAGGCGTGGGGGCCCGCCGCACGGGTACTGATCGCCCGTGCCTCGTTCGTGCAGGCGGCCACCGGTAAGCAGGGACGGGCGGTGCCTCCCGGCGACGCCGTCTCCGCGGTCTGTGAGCGGGTCGTCGCGCGGGCCGCGGCCGCGGAACCCGGCCACAGGATCGAGACTTCCGGCCTCCTGCCCGAGCGGCTCGAGCACTTCACCGGGCGGGCGCGGGCCCTGGAGCGGCTCCACGCACTGCTGGCCGACAGGACCGTGAAACGGGGCATGGTCGCTGTGCTGACCGGTCTTCCCGGATCGGGGAAGACGGCGCTCGCCGTGGAAGCGGTCTTCCAGGCGCGCGAGCGGGGCTGGTTTCCCGGCGGAGTGCTGTGGATCGACGCGGCGGAGCAGCCCTTCACGGCGGCGGTGCTGCTGCGGGCCCTGGGCGTGCGGGCTTCCGCCGTGGAGGCCATGCTGCCCGGTGAGGCATGGCTGATGTGCTCCGCGCTGATGCATCAGGTCACCGCTGCGGGCGTCCGCCCCGCCCTGCTGGTCCTGGACGGCGTGGTGCCGGGGGACGACGCTCCGTTGAGCCGGCTGGCGCCGGGCCTGTCCGTCCTGCTCACCACGCGGTCGCAGGTGCCGTTCACCGCCGAGCTGATCACCGTTGGCCCCCTGTCCGCCGAGGAAGCCGTGAGCCTGCTGATCCGTACGGTGCCCGCCGGTCCCGAGCGCGACGGGCCGTCCGACTCCCCGCCGACCGGACTCGTGGCGCTGAGCGACCGGTGCGGACGACTGCCCCTGGCGCTGGAAGCCGCGGCGAGCATGCTGGGGACCGATCCGGCCCCCTCGGTGCCCGCGCTCGTTCTCGCACTCGACCGGGCACCGGTCCGGGCGGACGTCTTTCCCCCGGGAAGGGACTCCGTCCGAAGCGCACTCGACTGGAGCTACCGTCGGCTCTCCCCGCGGGAGGCGTCCGGCTTCCGGCTGCTGGGTCTGGTCCCGGGCGGGAGCTTCTCCGCCGTGGCGGTACTGATCCTGACCGGATCACCGCCGAACCGGCTGCTGGACCGGCTGACAGGACTGCACCTGTTGCAGCGGTCGGCACGGGACGAAGGCCGCTGGAGCATCAACAGCCTCATCCAGCAGCACGCCGCAGACCTCTATCGGCAGCACGCAGGGAGGGACGAGCGGCGTGAAGCACTGAACCGGCTCATGGGCTACTACGAGCAGTGGGCCCGTGAGGCCGACGCGTGGACCCGAGAGGCCGACGCGTGGGCCCGTGAGGCCGACGCATGGGCCCGAGCGGCACCCCGGACGCAGCGCATCGTCTTCTCGTCGCGCCAGCAGGCGGTGGCGTGGATGGAGGAGGAACGGGAGAGCCTGGTCGCGGCGGTCGACGTCTGTCTGCGCGAAGGCCTCACCCAGACAGGTCAGGCCATCGCGCTGGCGCTGTCGGAATTCCTGACCCAGACGCGTCAGTTCGACGACCTCCTTCGCGTCATGGAGGCGGTCCTGCGCGCACCCGAGGCCGAGGAAGCCGACCGGTACACGAGGACTGCGGCGCTCAACAACTTCGCCGTGGCCATGGCCACCACCGGGGACTTCGAGGCTGCCGTGACCGCGTTGCAGGACACGGGGAGTCTGAGCGGCGAGACAGGCGACCGTTCCCCCGTCCTCGCCCTGATGCTGGGAAATCTCGGCGCGACCCTGATGGTCGGGCGGCGCTATCGCGACGCCGTGCGCGTGCTCACGGGCGCGGCCGAGCGTTTCACGGAGATCGGAGACCACGCCGGTCTGATCCAGGTGCTCAGCAACCTCGGAAGCGCCCTGCTGGAGCAGGGAGAAGTGCGGGACGCACTGGCCTGCCTGGAACGCGCTCGGCTGGAGTCCTGGCGGGCTCGGCTTTCGACGCACGACCAGGCCGTTCTGCTCTCCACGCTCGGCGCCGCCCAGTTACGCGACGGCCGTACGGAAGAGGGACTGGCCACGCTGGACATGGCGGCCTTCCACGCCGGGCGGATGGGGGAAGTGGGCGGTCAGGGAACCGTGCTGGAACGCCTGGGGCGGGCGATGCTGGAGAACCACCGCTTCGACGAGGCCGGCGCCCTGTTCTCCCGAGCACGCGACCTCTACCGCAAACTGGGTGACCCGCGCAGCGAGGCGCGTGCGGGCAACAACCTCGGGCTGGCGCTGCTCGAAAGCCGGCAGGACGTGGAGGGACTTCACGAACTGGAGCGGGCCCGGGACATCCACCTGTCCGTCGGAGACGCGCTTTCGGCGGCCCAGTGCCTGAACAACATCGGTAACGCGCTGCGCCGCCAGGGCCGCCACGAGGAAGCCATCCGCACCCTGAACAAAGCCGTCGGTGAACTGCGCGAGGTCGGCGACGAGAGAGCCCTGGCCGAGGCACTGCTCAATCTGGGCTTGTCCAGCGTGGACGCGGGCGAGACGGAGAACGCCCATGCCGTGCTGCTCGACAGCGCCGCGGTCCATCAGTCGCTCGGCGACATCACCTCCCGCGCCCAGGCGCTGCACGCGCTGGGACGCATGGCCTACAACCGGAAGGACCCGCTGGCACTGGAATACCTGCGGGCCGCCACCGAAGCCTTCAGGCACGGCAGGGACGGTCCGGGGCTGGTCGACTCCCTGCTGCTGCTCAGCGATCTGCTGAACGCCACGGGCCGGCAGGAACAGGCACAGGCGGCTCTGACCGAAGCCCTGAGGGCCGAATCAGCCCTGGAGCGGGATGTTTCGGCCAGAACAGGTGAGCGTGGCTCCGCAGCGGCGGCCGCGGATCAGGAGGCGGCCGAAGGCGCCTGAGGGCCGTAGACGGCGAAGGTGACGGAGGCGTCGGAGCCCGACTGGACCACCGAACCGTGCAAGGAGGCGCTCCGCAGACCAGGACTGCGGTCGCGCACGGAGGAGTGCCGTCTGACGTCCTGCGCCCACGTGTTGAGATCTCTGTCGAACCGCGGGTCGCGCTGCGCGCGTCGCTCCAGAGCGCGGATCAGCGCCTCGGCGCGCGCCGGGCTGGTCGGGGAGGCCCCGAAGTCCGTGAGCTCCTGTTCGGCCGGGAGAGTGGGCCCCGTCGGCTCGCGGTCCGCCCCGGACACGAGTTCCCTCAGCCGCTCCCAGGCTTCCCGCTCCCGTTCGTCCGCCATGTCGTGCGCGACTCCCAGAGCGACTCTGACCAGCAGAGCAGCCGACAAACCCTCCATACGCGACACCCCCCTTGTAGCGGATCATGACGTCAGGACAATTATGGACGATATGGGCCAAGCGGGCCGTCTTTTCCGCTGCTGACTGGATACCCCGTCGTCCGCGAGGATAGGCGTACCTAAGTGGTCTGCCGGGCCGGAACGGGGTCGGTCGGCGGTGGATTCCCCCCGTCCGTCGCCGAGGTGGCCGCTGCTCCGGCCAGAGGGTCGACGGCCGCGGGGGCGGCCGGGCCCGCTCCTGAACGCAGGCGCTCGAAAACAAGGTCGAAGGTGAACCCCGCACTGAAGCCGAGCGGAACCGTGAAGAACAGCAGGCGACGCACATCCAGGTCGTCGAGCAGCGCCGGAACCGTCAGCAACTGCGAGGCGCAGTACAGCAGGACCGACACCAGACCGGCGCCCAGCCCGCGCACCGAGGCCCGGAGCGAGCCGGAGTCGGTCTCGAACGAGTGCCGGATCAGCGCCCCGCCGACCGCCGCGATCAGCGGGGCGAGCAGCAGCGATGACAGGCTCCGGGCGTCCGCCGGTCCGGAGGGAGGGGCGAACACGATCGCGGCGACGGACGCCGCGATGCACAGGACGGATATCACCAGGCCGGCGTTGGCTCGCCAGGCGGCCTGACGGCGCGTACTGCGCGCCGCATCCTCCGCGGCCCGCTTGTGCTCGCGCTGTTCGAGGAGGGAGGCGATCAGCCGCGGCGCCGCGTCCGGCCGCCAGTCGTCGCCCATGAGGGCTATGGCGGAGTCTTCGACGCCGTTGCGGATCTTGTCGAGATTGACCCACACCTGCCCCGCTCCGCCGCCGAACGCCGCGACCGGCAGTACCGGCACCTGCTGGGACATGGCGATGATTCCGGCGATCCGGGTCGACTGCCCGCCGCCCATCAGCAGGACGCCGTCGGCGCTGAGCAGGGTCCGGTAGTACGACAGCTCCCACTCGCCACTGGTGTCCCGCACCGTCCGTACCGTGACGCAGCTCTCCGGTGGCAGTGCGAAGTCGACGGACCTGTGACGCGGCGGGTAGGCGAAGACGGTGCCCGGCGCTCCCGCGGTGCCGGCCTCCGCGTACCCCCGCACCACGTCCGCCTCGACGTAGGTCGGCTTGCTGGAGAAGACGGCGATGTCGCAGCCCGCCCGGTACAACTCCGCACCCAGGAGCCGGGCGGCCTCAGGCGCCGACGCGGCATCGCGCAGGGGAGGGGTGAAGGTCCTGGCCGTGTCGACGCTGCCGACGACGGCGATCAGAGGGCGTGAGCGAGCTTCGGCAGGCATGGCACATGTCTAGCGTTCTTGCCCGCCGGATGGAGGCAAGTTCAGCATTCAGGCACGGCTTGTCGAGGGGCGAACGGCTCGATGCGGGGCGCGGACCGCGTGCCCCGCGCCGCCCTGACGCCCGCTCGTCGCCGGTGGCGTTCACCGTCGGGCGGCCGCGCACGCGTCGGCGAGCCGGGCGCGCGATCGTGATGCCCGTGGCGAGGGATACTGACGGTGGCCGGCCGAGAAGAGCGACCAGTCGACAACCGACCGGAGGACGCGGATGAAAGGGCCGACCGTCGTGCTCGTGCACGGCCTGTACCACCGCCCCGAGCATTTCGACGCGGTCGCGCACCGCCTCCGGGCCTCGGGGCTCGGAGCCGTCGCCCCCGAGCTCCACCGCGGTTCGCTGGCTGCCGACACCGAGGCGGTCCAGGCCGCCGTCGACTCGCTGGAGGAACCTCCCCTGCTGCTCGGACACTCCTACGGCGGGTCCGTGATCACCGGAGTACGCGGAGCGCGGCATCTGGTCCATCTGGCGTCCTTCGTCCCGGACGCCGGGGAGAGCGCGGCCGCTCTCGGCGGGGCGTCCGCGGAACTCCGGGACGCGATCAGGCCCGAGCCCGACGGATCGACCAGCCTGCGTCCCGATCGTGCCGCCGACGTCCTGCACCACGACTGCCCCGGCCCGCTCGCGGGCCGGGCGGTCGGCCTTTTGCGTCCCCAGGCCTCCGGCTGCGGGCGGGGAGTTCCGGCGCACCACAGCTGGAAGGACACCCCCTCCACCTACGTCGTCTGCGCACAGGACCGGGCCGTCGACCCCGCCCTGCAGCGGACGATGGGCTCGCGCTGCACCGAGGTGCGCGAGTGGGCGACGGGCCACTCCCCGTTCGTGGGGCGGCCCGCTCTCCTCGTCTCACTCCTGCGGGAGTTGCTCGTACCGGGGCACCGGTCGTAGGCGTGACGAGCCCATCGGTCAGAGTGGACCCATGCCCGCCACGTACGCGACCATGCCGTTCCACCTCACGACCGAGCGCCTGATACTCCGGCCGTGGGCCCCGTCCGACGCCGCCGCGTTCTGCGACCTCCTCGCCGAACGCGGCAACGGAAGACCTCCGGAGGATCGCATCCGGACATCCATCGCGGAGTTCCTCACGGCGACGGAGACCACCGGGATCGCTCTGCTGCCCGTCCAGCGGCGCGCGGAAGGCGACTTCATCGGCTACTGCGGGCTGATCATCGGCCGCACCACCCTGGAGGAGCCCGAGATCGCGTACGAGCTGTTCCGACATGCGCACGGGCGCGGATACGCCACCGAGGCGGCCGGCGCCGTACTCGAAGCCGCCGCGGCCACCGGGCGCACGCGGCTCTGGTCGACCGTCGGCACAGGGAACGCGCCCTCGCTCCGGGTGCTGGAGAAGCTCGGATTCGCGAGGGATCGCGTCTCCGTGGAGGAGAACGGCGAAGTGGCCTGGCTCACACGCTCGTTGCCGTGACCCGGTCTCACGCGTGCCGGGCGTACCGCCGTCGTTCACCGATGTGTCACGAGCCCTTCCGTTCTGTTTGATTCTCCTGGAGCATCCTGTTCGCTTCTGTTCCCCACGATTCCATCCGTTCCCCACATTCCCAGAGGCCCCTCACTCATGGCAGATCTGAATCGGCGCCGCTTCTTCCAGATAGCCGGTGCGACGGCGGGATTCACCGCGCTGTCCGGCAGCATCGACCGCGCCGCGGCCATCCCCGCCCACCGAGGCTCCGGGACGATCGAGGATGTCGAGCACATCGTCGTCCTGATGCAGGAGAACCGTTCCTTCGACCACTACTTCGGCGCGCTGAACGGCGTGCGGGGGTTCGGCGACCCGCGGCCCGTGACGCTGCCCAGCGGAAAGTCCGTGTGGCATCAGGCCGACGCGGCGGGCAAGGAGACCCTGCCGTTCCACCCGACCGCCGACGACCTGGGCATGCAGTTCCTCCAGGGGCTCAACCACGACTGGGCGGGCGGCCACCAGGCGTACAACGACGGGCGCTACGACCGCTGGATCCCGGCCAAGACGCCGACGACCATGGCCTATCTGACCCGGGAGGACATCCCCTTCCACTACGCGCTGGCCGACCGCTTCACCGTCTGCGACGCCTACCACTGCTCGTTCATCGGGGCCACCGACCCCAACCGCTACTACCTCTGGTCCGGGCACACCGGCAACGACGGCACCGGCGGCGGGCCCGTCCTCGGCAACGAGGAGCGGGGATACCGCTGGACCACGTACCCCGAGCGGCTGGAGAAGGCCGGGATCTCCTGGAAGATCTACCAGGACATCGGCGACGGTCTGGACGGCCCCGGCGGCTGGGGCTGGATCGACGACGCCTACCGGGGCAACTACGGCGACAACTCGCTGCTGTACTTCGACAAGTACCGCAAGGCCAAGCCCGGTAACCCGCTCTACGACAAGGCGCGTACCGGTACGAACGTGTCCGCCGGCGACGACTACTTCGACGGGATCGCCGCCGACGTGCGCAACGGCACGCTGCCCCGGATCTCCTGGGTCGCCGCCCCGGAAGCCTTCACCGAGCACTCCAACTTCCCCTCGAACTACGGTGCCTGGTACATCGCCCGGCTCCTGGACGCGCTGACGTCCGACCCCGAGGTGTGGAGCCGCACCGCCCTGTTCATCACCTACGACGAGAACGACGGATTCTTCGACCACGTCGTGCCGCCCTACCCGCCGGTCTCCGCGAGCGAGGGCCTGTCCACGGCCGACACCTCCACCGAGGTGTATGCGGGCGGCTCCTCGTACGGCCCTGGCGTCTACGGCCTCGGGCCGCGCGTTCCGATGCTGGTCGTCTCACCCTGGAGCACCGGAGGTTACGTCTGCTCCGAGACGTTCGACCACACCTCGGTGCTCCGGTTCATGGAGGAGCGCTTCGGCGTGCGCGAGCCGAACATCTCACCGTGGCGGCGTGCCGTCTGCGGCGATCTGACCTCCGCCTTCGACTTCGCCCGGACCGAGCCGGCCCCCGGCGACCTGCCGGACACCGCCGCCTACGAGCCGCCGGACCGCGAACGGCACCCGGACTACCGGCCCACCCCGCCCGCCGTCGGCTCGATGCCGAAGCAGGAAGCGGGCAGCCGGCCCACCCGGCCGCTTCCGTACGCCCCGTACGTGGACGGAGCCGTCGACCCGGGCACCGGAAAGATCACGCTCACCTTCAGCCCCGGTACGGCGGCCGGTGCGCAGTTCTACGTCACCTCCGGCAACCGGACCGACGTCCCGTGGACGTACACCGTCGAGGCGGGCAGGACGCTCGCCGACTCCTGGAACTCGGCGTACTCCGGGGGCGCCCACGACCTCACCGTCCACGGTCCGGCCGGTTTCCTCCGTACGTATCGGAGCCCGGGTTCGACCGCCGGCCCGGAGGTCACCGTCCGGCACAACGACGGGAGCGGCAACCTCGACCTGACCCTCACCAACCCCGGCGACACCGAGGTCCGGCTCACGCTCGCCAACGCGGCCGCCTACGGGGGAGCGGAGCAGACGGTGACGCTCCGGCCCGGCGCCACGGTGTCGCGCACGATCGACCTGCGGGAGGGCAAGCGCTGGTACGACGTGTCCGTCACCTCCGAGGGTGATTCCGGATTCCTGCGCCGGTTCGCCGGCCACGTCGAAACGGGGGCCGCCGGGGTGAGCGACCCCGCCACGATCACCGGCTGAGGCCAAGGCCGGCGGGCAGCGCGCACAGGGGCGGGGCCCGGACCACTGGCCCGGGCCCCGCCCCTGTGCGCAGCGCGCGGGTCAGACCTCGCCGCCGTTGCCTCCTTCGCCGACGGACGCGGCCTTGATCCCGCCCGTGATCTCGTCCAGAACGGACAGTTTCGGCGCGTCCTCATTGATGTCGAACCCGGACCGGACCACGACGAGCATGTTCTTGGAGACGGGGGAGGGGAACACCAGGGACTCCACGTAGCCGTCGTCGCCCTTCTGCGTCACCACCTTCCAGCGCACGACGTACCCTTTGCCGCCCGCCACCGTGACGGCCTCGGACCTCAGCTCCTCGTGCGAGGTGATCTTCCCGTAGCTCTTGCCGCCGTAGGACTCCTTCGCGTTGGCGCTGATGTCCTTCTTCGCCGCCTCCTCGGGGGTCCCCGCGGTCAGCTTCACGGCGGCCGCCGGGGCCGAGAACACGCCGCCGCGCACACAGGTCTCGGAGGTGTCGCCGGGGCACGCGTGCTCACCCGTCGTCAGGCCGGCGCCGACCGCTCCGGACGTTCCCTTCCACCCCTCGGGCACCGGCATGCTGATCCCGGCGGCCAGGTCCGTGGCGAAACCCGGCTCGGTCGGCGGGAGCTTCTGCCCCGGCCCCTGGCCCTCGCCGTTCTCCCCGTCGCTCCCCTTACCGCCGTCGGGTGCGCCCGGCAGGTCGGGGGCGGCCGACGGCGAGGAGGCCGCGGTGTCCGGCCGGGCGCTGCCACGGTCCTCGCCCAGCAGGTACATGCCGCCCCCGATGGCGGCGAGCACCACCGCGCCGACCGTCACGCCGACGCCGATGCGGATGCCGCGACGGCGTACCGCTTCGGGCGACGCGCGGACATGGCCGGTCCACTGCGCTCCGTCCCACCAGCGTTCCTGAGCGGGGCCTTTGCCTGAGTGCCCGGGGTCTGGATGCCAGCCGGGCGGGGTCATCTGGGTCACGGGGGCACCTTATGCGGGTCGGGTGAGAATCTGATGAACCGACCGGGTGCGCCGGCTCGGGGCGCATCGGGGGCGAGGGTGTCGACGGTACGGGACCGGGTGCTCGCGTGGGTGTCGTCGGTCCGGCACCAAGTGGTGGCCGAGGAGGACGTCCACGGCCCGCGACTGCTGGTCGCGCGGGCGTCCGCGGCCCGGAACCCCGTGGCGGCGGTGCACCGCGCGGAGGCACGAGGAGGGCGGGAAGGGGCCTAGCCGTGCTCGACCGTCACCGTGTCCCCGCCGAAGGCGATACGCGTCCACGCCCCGTCCTGCGACCACCGCACGCTGACCGTGTCACCGTCCACCGCCACCCGGTCCACCGCGCTGCCGGACGCGCTGTCCCTGTCCACCGAGCCGCTGGACGCGCTGTCCCTGTCCACCGAGCCGCTGGACGCGCTGCCCCTGTCCACCGAGCCGCCGGACGTCCCGGCACCGTCCACCGCGCCGCTGGACGCGCCACCCGGGTCCGCCGAGCCGCCCACGGCCTCGTCCGGCGGGGCGGCCTCCGGGCCGGCGGTCAGCGAGGCGAGGGCAACCAGAACCGCCGTTCCGGTCACCTCGGCGCCGAGCCGGGGCACGGTCGCCCAGCGCGCGAACGCCGTGCCCTGCGGGGCCCGTACCTCCTCGGGTGCCTCCCATCCGTGCAGTTCCCGCAGCACTGAACGCACCGGGCCGTCCGGGGCGGTCGCCCAGCCCGTCAGTTCGGCCCGCGCCCCGTCCGGCGCACCCAGCACCCGGTGCGCCCGCAGTTCGTGGCGGCCCCGCACCACGGTCACACTCTCCACCCGCAGCCCCGGGACGGTGGACGGGCCCGCCGGGAACACCGGCAGATGCCAGGAGGCCGCCCAGCCCCAGCCGTCGCCGTGTCCGCACCCCAGCGGACGGATACGCCGCCGGGCACTGCGCGCCCCGCCCACCGTCACCGACAGATGGTTGTCCGCCGTGTTCCCCGCCGAGGTCGGCCCGGTCACGGTGGAGTACGCGAGGCGCGCGTAGTGCGGGTCCTCGTCGGCAGCCGACTCGCCCTCGTCCGGGCGGACATGGTCGCTGCCGTGGTTGTGCAGCCGCACCACGCCGTCCGCCCCCGTCGACTGCACCAGAAGGCCCGTCGCCGGAACGGACAGCACCCGGTCGGGACCCTCACTGGGAGCCGCCTCCTCCGGCGACGTCCACAACGGGTGCCCGGCGGGGGCCAGGAGCGTCACGAAGGCCTTCGACGCCCAATAGGGGGACGCGGGGCCGGAGTAGGTCTGCAGCGTCGCCGCGTGCGGACCGTGCCAGCCGAGGCTCAGCAGCCCGTCGTGCCCGATCGCGCCCCGCTCCAGGAAGTACCGCAGCGACCCGCTGACCAGGCGCCGGGAGACCCCCGGGGCGAGCGGCGTGTGCCCCGTCACCGCGCCCAGACCCACCGCCGCACCCGCCGCGAACCGGTAGGTCAGCGAGCGCCCGAAGTACAGCGGGGCCCCGTCGCCCCCGAACATCAGCGAGAAGCTGTCCAGATGCTCGCGCAGCCGCGCCCCGTGGCGCCCCGACTCCTCCTCGTCTCCCGAGAGATGGGCGTCCAGCAGCGGATACAGGTGCAACGCCCAGCCGTTGTAGTGGTCGAAGGCGCGCCCGTCCCCGTCGGCGTACCAGCCGTCGCCCCGGTACCAGTGGTCCAGCAGCTCCGACGCACGCTCCCGGGCCCGCGCTGTCTCCGCGTCGCCCCGGCCCACCGACTCCAGGAACCCGGCGACGGTGTACGGGAAGAGGTACCAGTTGTTGCCCGACGGAACATGCCGCAGGGCGCCCCGCAGCCACCGCTCCGCACGGTCCTGTACGCCGGATGCCAGCCGGTCCCACAGCCAGGGCCGGGTGAGGCGCAGGCCGAGTGCCACGGACGCGGACTCCACCATCGGCTGTCCCTGCACATGGTGGTCGAGGATCAGCGGCCAGGACTCCGCGTCGTCCCGGCCCGGCGTCCGCGTACCGGCGTCGAGCCCGGCCGCGTACCGCTCCAGCAGACCGTTCGGATCCTTTCCGCCCGCCCCCGCGACCCGGAACCCGGCCGCCAGGAACGTGCGCGCGTACCCCTCCAGGCCGTCGGACCGGACCCCCGCGTGCGACGGGGGCCCGGGGAGGTCGAGCCGTGCGCCGTGCGGCGTGGCCCACTTCCAGGCGGCGTCCAGCATGCCGTCGGCGGCCGCCTCCCAGTGCGCGCGGGTGTATCCGGTGTACGGGCTCGACGCGCGGTCCTCCGGAGGCAGTCCGAAGAGGTCACCAGCTGAGGCGTTCATGCGTGCATCCTGATCGACCGGTCAAGGAGGGTCAATGAACCGATCATGAGCGTGCACGAGCGATCACATGATCAGGGTCGAGATCAGGGAAGCAGGAGCCAGTCCGCTCCCACCGCGGCCAGCAGTCCCGCTCCCAGCAGCCAGCTGGCCAGCCGGGTGCGGCCCATCCTGCTCAGCTCGATCATCACGCCGCACAGGATGAGCGCGAGCCCGTAGACACCCACGACGAGCACCGACGACCGGCTCGCGATGCGCAGCGCGAGGACGACCGCCATCGCGGCCATGCCCAGCGCGGAGAGCACGATCCGCAGACGCCGGGCCTGGCGCGGCGTGAGTCTCTTTCCGTCCTGGCCGTCCGGTGCTTCGGGTCCGTCGTCGTCCTTCCCACCCTGGCCGTCCGGTGCGTCGAGTGCGTCGCCCTCCCCGTCCTGGCCGTCCGGTGCGTCGAGACCGACGCCCTCCCCGTCCGGTGCGTCGAGTCTGTCGCCCTCCCCGTCCGCATCCACGGTCCCCGCCTCACCCTGGGCTCCGGACTCCACGGCGGTGTCGGTGCCGGCTATGGGAACGGGGGCGTCCCGGCGCTGGTCCTGGTCCTGACCCTGATCGGAAGTGCTCATGGAGCCGGATCGTAGTTGCTGTCCGGACCCCCGGTTCGCGGACCCGGATCTTCCGGCCGCCCGGCCGGCGCCGGAGCTGCTCCCGGCCCCCGCGCCGGCCGTCGGACTACCCCCGCAGGCGGGGCGCCTCGGCCGCCGCGTCCACCGTCGTGCCCGACTCCACCCGGACCGCCAACTCCCGCGCCCAGCCGGACAGCGCCGCCACCGTGATCCCGTACGGGCCGGCCCCGGCGAACGGGGCGAGCGCCCCCGCGCCCCGGCGCAGCAGCCGCGCCCCGCCCGCGGTGTTGCCCCGCGCGGAATGGGTCAGCCCCACCGCGAGCTGGGCCAGTCCCCGCCACAGCTCGCGTTCGTCCTCCGGCCCCGACTTCCAGGCGTCCTCGAAGACCTCGTGCGCGTGGAACGGCATCCCCGCGTCCAGCAGCCGCTGCGCCTCCCTCAGCGTCTCCGCTGGCGTGCGGACGACCCCCTCCGGCTGCCGCTCGACGCCGGGCGCCCCGTACGGCAGGGGGCGGCCCAGTCCGTCGCGGGGGCGCGCGTTGCGCGCCCGTCCCTCGGCATCACGGTCCCTGCGCATCTCGTTCACTACTCGATTGTGCCCCGCACCTGCGGGGAATCGCGTGAACTCTGTCGACGAGCACCCGCGCACGACTAGGCTCGACCATCGAGAAGACTGCCTCTGTGGGGAAGGGTGGGCATGAAGCCGTCCCGGCCGTTGTACGAGCGTGAACCGGAACTCGCCGCCGCTGCCGAGGCGGTGGACGCCCTGTGCGGGGCGCAGGCCGTCGGCGGGCTCCTGGTGTTCAGCGGAGAGGCGGGACTCGGCAAGACCGCGCTGCTCGCCGAGATCCAGGCGATGGCCGCCGACCGCTGCACCGTGTGGTCCGCCCGGGGAGGCGAGACCGTCACCTCCGTACCGTTCCATGTCGTACGGCAGTTGCTGCAGCCCGCCCTCGACCGGTTCCCGCCCGACGAGACCCGGGCCCTGTTCGGCGACTGGTTCGAGATCACCGCCCCGGCCCTGGGTCTCGCCGAGCCGAGCGGCCCGCAGCCCGATCCGCAGGGTGTGCGCGACGGCCTGGACTTCGTCGTCGGCCGTCTCGCCTCCCGGCTCAGCCACCGCCCCTTGCTCCTCATCGTGGACGACGCCCACTGGGCGGACGGCGAATCCCTCGCCTGGCTGGCCTCGTTCACCGCCCGCCTCGGTGAACTGCCCGTCCTGGTGGTGCAGGCCCACCGCCCGCAGGAGCTGGCCGAACGCGACGCCAACTACATCGCCGACCGCGAGGCCGAACGCGGCGGCAGCCAGGGCACGGTGACCCGGGTCGCCCTGCGGGCCCTGACCCCGGACGCCACCGCCGTACTGGTCCGCGCGGGCCTCGGCGAGCACGCCGACGACCCGTTCTGCCGCGAGGTGTGGGCCGTCACCGGAGGCAATCCGTACGAGGCGGTCGAGCTGGTCGCCAAGGTCCAGGACCGCGAACTGCCGCCCGTGGAGGAATCCGCCGGCGAACTGCGCGAACTCGGCGCGTCCGCGCGGGGCAGCGGGCTCGTCGCCCGGCTGGAGCGGCTCGGCACGAACGCGAACCGGTTCGCCTGGGCCGCAGCCGTCCTCGGCACCGACATCTCCCAGGAACTGGCCGCCACCCTCGCCGGAATGAGCTCGGCGGAGGCCGCCGACTGCACGGCCCGGCTGCGCGACGCCCGTATCGTCAGCGGCTTCGACCCGCTGGAGTTCGTCCACCCGCTGATCGCGAGCGCCGTCTACCGCTCGATCCCGCCGGCCACCCGCACCGCCATGCACGGGCGCGCCGCCTGGGCGATCACCCGTGCCGGCCTCGGCGCCGCCGCGGCCTCCCGGCACCTGCTGGAAGTCCACCCGGACGACGACCAGGAACTGGTCGCGCAGCTACGGGAAGCCGCCGGCCAGCATCTCGCCGTCGGTGCGCCCGAAGCGGCCCGACGCTGCCTGGAACGGGCCCTGGAGGAGCCGCCCCGCCCCAAGGACCGGGCTGTCCTCCTCTACGAGCTGGGGTGCGCCACGCTGCTGAGCTCCCCGCCCACCACGGTCCAGCACCTGCGGGCCGCCCTCGACATGCCGGGGCTCGACGACGGGCTGCGCGTCGACGCCACCTTCCGGCTGGCCGCCGCGCTCGCCCACAACAACCAGCTCAAGGACGCGGCGCTGTCGTTGGCCGCCGAAGCCGCGCGTACCGCGCCCGGCCCCGGACTGATGCGTCTGCAGGCGGCGCACTTCATGTGGGAGGGCATGCAGGCCGCCGAGGACGACGGACCGGCCCGCTCCCGGCGGCTCACCCGCAACGCCGACCACCTCAAGGGCCGCGACAACGCGGAGCGGGCGCTGCTCACCCTCCGGGCCTTCGACGCCATGCTGCGCGGTGAGAACGCCCAGCTCATCGTCGACCTCTGCGAGCGCGCCCTGATCGACGGCAGCCCCGCCCGGGGCCTCGGCTGGACCGATTCCGAGTGGGGCTTCGAACTGCCCACCATGGTCGGCATCACCTACACCTTCGTCGATCAGCTGGACCGCGCCGAGAGCCTCTTCGGCGAGGCGGTCCGGGCCTTCGAGATCTCCGGCTGGAGCGGCGCGCACCTGGCGTTCGCCCACACCCTGCTCGGCATGGTCCACCGGCGTCGCGGCCGCCTCGCCGAGGCCGAGGGCTTCCTGCGCGAAGGACTCCGCCTCGCCGACCGTGTCGGCTCCGGACTGCCCGTCCACTGGGACGCTGCCTGCCTGCTCATCGACACCCTGCTGGCCCGCGGCCGCACCGACGAGGCCCGCAGGATCGCCGACCGCTACCACTTCGGCCCGCCCTACCCCAGCGCCATGGTGCTGCCCGACGGGCCGTGCGTGCGGGGCCGCCTGCTGCTGGCCGAGGGCCGCAAGAAGGAGGCGATCGCCGAGCTCGAAGCGGCGGGCGCCGCACTGGAGCCGCGCGAACGCTTCAACGGCATCTGGGCTCCCTGGGCCGGCGACCTGGCACGCGCCCTGGCCGAGGACGACCCGGCCCGCGCGGCACACCTCGCCGCCCGGAACCGGGTCCACGCCGAACGCTTCGGCACACCCACCGCTCTCGGCGAAGCCCTGCGCTGCGTCGCCCTCTTCGCACCTCCGGAGCGCTCCGCTCAGCTGCTCGCCGAGGCCGTGGGACACCTGGAGAAGTCCTCCTCCGCCTACGAGCACGCCCTCGCCCGGGTCGAGTACGGCATCGCCATCGGATCGCACCGGGAGCTGGCCCGAGCCCAGAAGCAGGCCATGGCCTGTGGGGCCGAAGGGCTGGCCGCCCGCGCCCAGCAGGCACGCGCGTCGATACGGTCCTCGGAGTGAGGTAATGTTTGTCCTGCGCGGCCACCCGGAGCGACCGGGAGGAAACGCAGCGGGACGTGGCGCAGCTTGGTAGCGCACTTGACTGGGGGTCAAGGGGTCGCAGGTTCAAATCCTGTCGTCCCGACTGGAGACAGTCGCAGATCAGGGGCCGGTGTCGGAGAAATCCGAGACCGGCCCCTCATCCTTTGGGGGACCGGTCGGGGACCAACCGGAGATCCGACGTCCTTGCCTGTGTCAACGGGTCGCGACGACGGTGCCCGGCCGCGCGCGTGGTGTGCGCAGCGCGCCGAAGCGGGCCGGGAGCGCCGCCCGCACCCACCGGATCATCCGGATCTGCGAGCGCCAGGGCGTTCCCCTCATGGCCGATCCCGCCCGCCAGGGCGCCGGCCCGTGGCTGACCACCGGATTGAGGCCGGCATCGCCTCGCCGTCCGTGCGCGGCGCCCACGGCCCCTACCCCGGCCTCCGCAAGAGGGCCTCGAAATCTGGATGGTCCATCGCGCCGACGGCAATGCCGAAGCCGTCCATGCGGTGCCCGCCCGTCTCAGTTTCCCGCAAGAGGGCTGCGACCATCGGCCCAGGGACCATCGTCCTATAGCGCTGCCTGGCCCGTTCGGACAGAGTACTTCCCACGGAGAGGGAAATCGTAGAGGCCATGGCAGGAGTGATCATGTCCGAACTCATATCCGTTGATCCCGGCAGATTCAGCCAGTTCGGCGAAGCCACGGGAAGTAGCTTCTGCCTGATCACGAATTCCGAGCTGGTCGACAGGATCGAAGTCGTGGAGACGGCCTCCTACCGCGAGTTCATCACCATGACGATGGACAGCGGGGACGATTTCACAGAAATCCTGGAGAAGCGAATTCCGGAACCGGCCCATGTGCTGGTCGTCTCACCCCACAGGTTTTTCGAATCACCGGATCCCGACATCGTCGGCCAGCGGAAGATCATGGGGATGGCGTGCAACTCGACGCCCACCACCCTCGCTGACATCCGGCACTTCCTCAAGGTGATGGAGCGCACCTCCGCCGCCGAGCAAGCGGCTTTCTGCGACACGTTCTTCGAGCTTGCCGAGGACTCCGAGCACCTCATCTACGCGGACCCGAAGCACGGCACCCGCGCCACCCTCGACCACCTGCGGGACGGGCTCGTCTGGAACCAGCAGGCAGGCCCCCTGGACTGGGGAGACCAGCAGATCGTGCCTTCCGGCGAGATCAGCGTGCTGCCGGTCGAGATCAGGGAGTTCGACGAGGCGCTGAAGCTGCCACTGGAAGGGACGATCACGCTCCGCGGCTACCCGATCCTGCACAGCGGTACCCCGTCGTTCTCCCGTACCGACCAGGCCCGCATCCACTCCCAGCTCTGGGCGATGCGCGACAACGCGATCAAGGCCTTCGTCGAGGAGGGCAGGATCACGCGGCTGGAGGCGCTGGATCCTGGAGCAGCCCCGGCGGTGGCGATGCTGGAGCAGATGTTCGCTGTGGACTCCCGCTACCGCATCGTGTGGGAGATCGGTCACGCCCTCAATACCTCGCACGACATACTGCCCGGCAACCACGCCATGAACGAGGTGTACGGAGGAACGGAGGGCTGTTTGCACTACGGCCTCGGCCTCACTCCGTACACCCAGTACCACCTCGACATCATCGTGCCGGACACCCGTGTGCTGATCACGAGCGGCGTATCCGTGATCGGCCATCCTGACCGCCCCACTGTCGAGCGGGTCGTCTCTGCTTCCTAGCGGAGAACGGCGGCGCACGCGGGGTGAACGAAAACCCATACGGACAGGAGGTGACTCGTCATGAAGAAGATCAAGGTGCAGAAGAACCGCAACTACCTGGGCACGCTCCTGGGCTGAGTACCGACCCGCGGCGGGGCATTCATCATGCCCCGCCGCGGGGTTCTCAGCGTCCCCGGAAACTTCTGCGGACGACCTTCCCGGAATCCCCTCGGGAAAGCGCAGAGGTTCGGCAGAGACCCGACAGATATGCATGAGGGAGATTCCCCGTGGAACCGCTGGAATTCGTGACTAGCGACTTCGGTCAGTTCGGTGATCCGGCCGAGAAGTTCTATCTGATCACGAGCGATCAGTACGGTGAGTCCTTCTCCCTGTCGCCGGGCGACGGATGCTCCCGCGTTCTGCGGCTGACACTCCCGCCCGCGACCAGCATCGGCGAGCTCATCGCCGCCGGCACACCCGAGGACGCGCATGTCCTCGCCGTCTGTCCCGGCCGGTTCCTCACATCGCCGACCGAGGGAGAGCTGGGTGCGCGCAAGCTCGCCGTCCTGCCCGCCGGTTCGACACCGCTGACCGACGAGCACGTCGGGTACTTCCTTCGCACCGCCGCTCGCACCGACGCCGCCCTTCAGACCCGCACAGCCGAGGACTTCTTCGACCTGGTCGGCGACAGCGACCGGGTGACCGTTGTCGACGACGCCTCCGGCACCGAAGCCGAGTTCGACCACACCGCGGGCGACGTCGTCTGGAACCAGCAGGCCGGCGTCATGGAACCGGGCGACCAGCAGATCTTCCCGGCAGGCAAGCTCAGCGTCACCGCCGCTGACATCACCGCGTTCGAGGCGGACGCCCGGCTCGTCGGCCTGAACGGCGACCTCACCCTGCGCGGCTGGCCCATCGTCCACCGTGGCGAGGACCCGGCCGACTGCGGCGACCAGCAGCGGCTGTTCGACGCGCTTTCGCCTCTCGTCGCCAACGCCGTGACGCTGCATGTCAGCGGGGGACTCATCGACGGTGTCACCCCGCAGACGGCAGCTGCGGCCCCGGCGGCAGAGGAGCTGGAGAAGCTGCTCACCGACGACCCGCGCTACCGCGTCATCTGGGAGCTCGGCTTCGGGATCAACACCGGCACGGAGATCATCCCGGCGAACTGCGGCCCCAACGAGGTGTACGGCGCGACCGGCGGCGTCATCAACCTCGGGCTGGGAGTCACCCCGACGACGCGCTTCGCCCTGGCCTTCCTGTGCCCCCGCAGCTCGCTGGTGACATCGGACGGAACAGCTGTGCTCGGCGCGCGCAAGGCGGTACGCCGGGGACGGATGCAGCGCATCTCCAGCGCGGGCTGCGGCTGTCACTAACCCCAAGGAGGAAGCACCATGACGATCCACTCCGAACTGCGCACCAAGGTCGACGCGGTCCTGGACACGTTCATCAAGGACTTCTACGAGACGGTGCCCTACGCGCAGCACCAGAAGAACGCCTCCGAGCTCAACCTCGACTACTACAAGCGCCACAACATCGAGACGATCCTGCGGCTGCGCCGCAAGCGGACAGTGGACGCGCTCGCCATCAAGTACTTCACCAAGGTCGACCCCGTGCAGGCCAAGGCGTGGGCCCACTACACCGACGACGAGATGCTGCACGACCGGCTCTTCGCCGCGGACCTCGCCAAGGTCGGGGTCACGAAGGACCAGATCTATTCCACCGAACCGCTGCTCTCCACCAAACTGCTCACCGGGTACCTCCAGTACGGCATGGAGTTCGAGGACAGTCCCCTCGCGCTGATCACCAGCGTGTACTTCGTCGAGTACGTCACCACCCGCACTCAACCGGACTGGCTGGAGAACCTCGGCAGCGTCCTGGGCGAAGAGAACGTCAAGGGGGCACGTGCGCACGTCAACACCGACCTGGACGACGACCACGACGACTTCGTGTGGCGGGTGCTGTCCACCCTGGTCACCTCGGACGCGGACGAGCAGAAGGTGATGGAGCACCTCAACCACGTCTACTGGCTGTGGAAGCTGTACTTCGTCGAGCTGCACCAGCTCACCGTGGTCGGCAAGAGCGATGCGCAGATCCCGCTCCCCACGGCGACCGACGTCTGAGCCGGCCGGTGGTGTGCGAAGACGGCGCCGGAGGGCCGGACGGGCGGCGGGGGGTTGAGGTGACCGCCCTGCCGCCCGGCCGGGAGCTGGCGACCGGGACCGAGAAGTGGATCGTGGACGGACTCGTCCTGGCCATGCCAGGACTGCGCGCTCGGCAGCTCTTCACGCTCCGCCGGGACATGCTGACCCAGGCTGACTACATCATCGCCGGGGTGGACCGTGACCACGACCGCGTGGTCTCGCTGCTCACGTCGCGGTGGGCCGAACTCCCTTCGGGACGGCCCTGCCTCCACATCATGATCCAGTTCGTGGGGGATGCGTACCGCAGTGGCATCCTCTTCAAGGAGAGCTGGGCCCTGCATTTCCGCCGGCTCCTCGCGGGGGGCCGTCCCTTTCCCGAGGTCATCGCGCTCAAGACGTACAACCCCGTGGTGCACTGCGCGATGTCCGCCTTCAGCGGCCATCCGGACATCACCATGTATCCGGACCTCGCAGGGAAGGACACCGGCAGGGCGGAGCTGGCAGCCGAAGTCGCGGGCGCGCTCGCGCCCGGCGCCCGGTTCGATGCGGAGCGCGGCGTCGTCCCTGGTCTGGGCCGACCACGCGATCTCTACCGGGAGCGTCCGCTGAGCCGCCTGGCGGCGGCCAACCAGTACTTCGCCCAGCACACCCGGCCGGGTGACCGGGTGCTGTGCCTGCTCGACGTGCCCACCCGGGCCGGTGCGCACGCGATCCTCACGGCTCTCGGTGTGCCGCTGCCTTCCGTGCCGCACTGAGGCACCCCGTACCGGGATGTGCCGCTCCGGCCTGCCGGGGCCGGCGTCCTTCTGGGAGCTGGACCCATCGGCCATCCTCCGACCACCGGAACCCACGACCACGAGGCAGCATGTCCGACGAGTCTCTCCACGGCTTTCCCCCTGACTACGCCCGTGCGCGCGCGGACTTCCTGGCGGCGGCACGGAATGCCGACGCGCGCCTGAGATCCTTCGTCCTGCCGGGCCACCGCGGCCCGGACGGCGAGGAACTCGCCGTGGACACCGCCTACCTGGGCCCCGACGCGCCGGAGAAGCTTCTCGTGGCGGTCTCCGGGACACACGGCATCGAGGGCTTCTGCGGCTCTGCCTGCCAGACCCGCGTCCTGCTCGGCGAAGGCATCGCGCGGTCGGCCGCGGGTCCGGCCACCGGGGTGCTGCTCATCCACGGCCTCAATCCGTACGGCTTCGCCTATGCGCGGCGCGTCAACGAGGACAACATCGACCTCAACCGCAACTTCGTCGACCACGCGGCTCCTCCGCACAGCGAGGCGTACGAGGCGGTGCACGCAGCGCTTGTCCCGGCCGACGACGGCACCTTCGTTCCCGCCGAGTTGGTCGCCCGGCTCACCGCGCTGCGCGGCGAGCTGGGGCCACAGCGTCTCCAGGAGGCCGTTACCCGCGGCCAGTACCGCCATCGCGACGGTCTCTTCTACGGCGGCGCGTCACCCGCGTGGGGCCGCCGGGTGTTCGAGACGATCGTGGCCGAGCAGATCGCGGGCGCCGCTCACGTCGGCTACATCGATCTGCACACGGGCCTCGGTGCCCGTGGCGTCGGCGAGCCCATCTTCCGGGGTGGTGAGGACGCCGACGCCCGAAGGCGGGCGCACCGGTGGTACGGGGACGCGCTCACGGCTTCGGAGGAGGGCACCTCGTCCTCCACCCCGATCGTCGGCAACACGGCGACGGCAGTCGCCGCCGGGGTGGGCGCGGCGACCAGGCTGACCGCGATCACCCTGGAGTTCGGCACCCAGCCCGGTCCGGAGGTGCTGGTGGGGCTGTGCGCAGACGCTTGGCTGCACCGGCACCACCCGCCGGCAGACGCCGTGCGCTCCGATCTCAAGCGGCTGATCCGCGAGGCTTTCTGTCCCGATGACGCCGAGTGGCGGCGCCTGGTCCTCGACCGGGCACGGGAGGTCTTCGGTCAGGCGGTCGACGGGCTGGCCGAAGGCCAGTAGCCGTTCGGTCCACTGAACGGGCAGGGTGCGTCGGACCCGCCCACGACATGGTCACCCCCGCGGCCCGTCTCCGGCCGCGGGGGTGACTCCTGCCGGGCCGACGGGCCCGGTTCTCGCGACTTCCCCTCCTACCGGTCCAGCGGATCCACCACGACCATGGCCTCGATCTTCCGGACCTGCTGGGTGTCCTGCTCCAGAAGGTGCTGGTCGGAAGTGGACAGCAGCACCCAGCCGAGCGTGGTGAAGAGGTCCTCGGTCTTGGGCACCCGGGAACCGTTGGGATAACGGCAGCCCAGCTTCTGGAAGGAGGCCAGCTCGCGCACAGCGTCGAGCACCTCTGCGTTGTGCATGGTTCCGCCGTTGGGAGCGGAAAGCCAGACCACCCGGGTCGGATTGGCGATGGAGTACCCGGGGGTGAAGGTGTCGTCCAGGTGGTGCCGTACAGCACGGTCGATCTGGGAGTCGCCGGTGGCCAGCCGCGCCGCCTGCTGTCCACAGCCGCCGTCGAGGCGGGCCGCGATCTCGATGAGTCGCGGACCGCGATCCGTCTGCATGATCTCGGTGTGGGTGCAGCCGGTGCGCACACCGACCGCTTCGGCCACTTGGCGCGTGTAGCGTGCCAGGACGGCGACCAGCGGGTCGTCGGGGTGGAGGTAGTCCTCCGCGTCGTAGACGCCGATGCGGTCGCCGCGAACCGACTTGCTGTACCGGACGACGGCCACCAGGCCCAGTTCGCCGTTGACGGAGTAGGTGTCCACGACGTACTCGGTACCCTCGGCGAACTCCTGGATCAGAATGCTGTCGTTGGTGAGGTCGAACATGTTGACGGAGCCCAGCAGTTCCCGGAAAGGGGGGCGCCAGTCCTCTCCGGCCTCCACCTTGTGCACGCCGTCCGTGCCGCCACTGCACCGGGGTTTGAGAACCAGGGCTTCTCCCTCAAGGCCGCTTTCCCGCAGCCACTCCCGCGCAGCCTCCTCGGTCGTGGCGGCGTAGGTGCGCAGATGCGGGATGCCGGCCCGCGCCACGGCCTGGAGCATCGGCCACTTGTCGCGGCGGGCGGCAGAGAGCGCGGGGTCGTTTCCCGTTCCGGGGGTGAGTTCCTCGACGAGCCGGTCGACGAGCATCACCGCGTGCTCGTTACCGGGAATGACGGCGACGGGGTCGTAGGAGCGCACGGTTTCGACGAGTTTCGCGAAGTCGCCGTCGTAGAAGTGCGTCGCGGCGAAGGCTTCCGGCTTCCACCCGTGCAGATAGGACTTCAGCGGCGCAGGCGTGCTCAGCACGGCCACCGATTCGACCCCGCGCGCCCGGAATGCGTTCGCGTACTCGGCCGCCTCGGAATACGGGTCTACCAGGACTACATGGCGTGGCATCTTCTTGTTTTCCCTTCTGCGAAGGCTTCCGCTGGTGGAGCGGTCGTCCGAGGTGCCGGGTTCGGTGCCGCCGTCATGTAGCGGTGCGGATTTCCGTGCCGGCCGTTCCGGTGTCGCCGATCCCTTTGTTCTGTCCTTCCGTCCCGGTCGCGGGTCCTCCACCGCCCCTCTTGTCCCCGTCCGTCTCGACCCGCGGACGCACACCGGCCCATGCGGCGGCCGCCGCCACCAGTCCCACCACTCCGCACAGGACCCACAGCCCCTGCTGGTAGCGGTTCCAGATCATCACTCCGATGAACGGCCCGACGGCGCTGCCGAGGCCGTACAGGGCGTTGGAGGCGCCCAGGTAGCGGCCCCGCAGCCCGGGAGGTCCCGCCTGGGCGGGGTAGGCGAAGAACAGGGACGGGTAGCCGATGATCTCGCCGAGCGACCAGACGAGCGTGGCGATCACCAGGGCCGCCAGCCCCCACGGCAGGGCGTACATGGCCATGCCGACGCCGGTGAGCAGGACACCGATGATCACGGCGGTCCTGAGCTGCCAGTGCTGGACGACCTTGGCGACGAGGAGTTCGCAGGCGATGACCAGGAGGCCGTTGAGCGCGATCATCGCGGCGTACACCTCGACGTCCATGCCCAGGTGCTTCACGGCCAGGGGGAGGGCGGAGATGTGCTGGATGTAGATCACGGAGCTGACGAACATCGCCAGCAGGAACATGAGGTACCTGCGGTCTGAGAGAACGGCCAGGTACGAGGCGTTCGGCCCGTCCTCGCTGTCCGCCTTGGGGCCCGCCGTCGCAGGTTCGCGGCGTGGCAGGGTGGTGGCGGTGACGGCGGAGAAGACGACGACGGCCAGTGCCTCGCCCCAGAACAGGAAGTCCCAGGAGACCTTCACCAGCGCCGCGCCCAGCAGCGGTGCTGCCGTGGTGCCGAGATTGATCGCCAGTCGGCTCATCGAGAAGATCATGACGTGCCGCTCGGGCGGTGTGAGCAGGCTGATCATGCTGGTGGACGCGGGTTGGTACGCCAGGCTCGCGGCGCCGCTGACGGTGATGACCGCCAGGATGGCCCAGTAGTTGTCGAGGTAGAGGACGCACGGCAGCAGGACGGCCGACCCCAGGAGCGTCGACACAATGGTCAGCCGCGGTCCGAGCCGGTCAGACATCCACCCGCCGACCAGCGTCCCGAGCACGGCGCCCGCCCCGTACACGCCGAGGGCGGCTCCCGCCTGCGTGTCGGAGAAGCCACGGTGGGTCAGGTACAGAACCATGAAGACCTGTACGAAGCCGCCCAGTCGGTTGATCATGGTGCCGAACAGCAGGGACTTGACCGCCAGCGGTGACTCGCGCCAGACCTGACGCACTCCCGCGTGCCGCTTCCCGGGCTCGTCGGACGCCTTCGTCTCGTTGATCTGTGCCATGGTCCTCACTGTGCGGAATCGGCTGCTGCGGCACCAGTGTCAGCGCTGACGATGAACTACGAATTACTGCCATCGTCGGAGAGCGCGCCTGGTCCGGGCGGGATGACCGGTGACCGGTGACCGGATGAGATGGTTCCGGTGGGTCGCGAGATGGCTGGGAGTGGACTTGCGTGAACGTGGCGGTTCGGTGAGGATTTCGTAATCCTGGATTCCTGGACTCCTGGACCGCTGCGGGAGAAGGAAAGTCCAGGCAGAGGGGCGCGGTTCGCGGAACGATCTTTTCCGTTTTCGAATCATTATCCTCGGATGTGCCGTCAGGTGATTCGGGCATAGGACTCTGGTCCTATGGCGTGACCAAATCCGGCTGTCTAGTATGGCGGCCAGTCGGCCGAATTCTGCATGATCGGTGAAACGTATGTGCCGCCTCGGCTGATTCGTTCCACCAGGTGCCGTTCGCCGTTCTGTGTCTCGACTGGATATCTACACCAAGTGAACGAAGGCGGGGGTCGGACTGTGGAGCCATTCTGGTTGAGCGGAAATGCGCCGGAGCAGGAACGCATCATCAACTGGCAGGCTCCCCCTCTCAAGTTCGGCGTCGGTGCCACCCGCGAGATCGGCTACGAACTGCGCAGGGTGGGAGTCACGACAGTGCTGCTGGTCACCGACCCCGTGCTGGCTGCCCTCGGACTGCCCGCGCGGGTCGCCAAGAGCATCGAGCAGGAAGGCATATCGGTCGTCACGTTCGACCGTGTCCATGTCGAACCCACCGACGAGAGCTGCGCCGAGGCGGCCCGTGCACTGGCGGGGCTTCAGGTCGACGGCTACGTCGGCCTCGGCGGCGGAAGCTCCATCGACACGGCCAAGATGCTGAACCTGCTGCTCAGCTATCCCGGCCGCCCCGTACGCGACTACCTCAACGCGCCGATCGGCGCCGGAGCCGCCGTTCCCGGCCCCCTCAAGCCGCTGATAGCAGTGCCCACGACGGCGGGCAGCGGCAGCGAGTGCACCGCCATGGTCGCTCTCGGCGTCACGGACCTGCGGGTGAAGACCGGGATCAGCGACCTGCGGCTGCTGCCCACCCTGGCCCTGGTCGACCCGGCGAACACACTCACCCTGCCGGCCGCGGTCACCGCATCGTCCGGCTACGACGTCCTCACCCACGCCTGCGAGTCCTACACCGCACGCCTCTACGACCGTCGCCCGCCGTACGCAGCGCCCGGCGACCGGCCGCTGTACATCGGCGCCAACCCGATCAGCGATATCTGGGCCGAGCAGGCGCTGGACTTGGTGGGCCGCTACCTCAGGCGCGCGGTGCTCAACCCCGACGACCTGGAGGCCCGTACGGGAATGAGCCGGGCAGCCGGCTTCGCCGGCATGGGGTTCGGCAACGCCGGGACGCACATCCCGCACGCCTGCGCCTACCCCGTCGCCGGGCTCGTCCGGGACTATCACCCCCCGGGGTATCGAGTCGACCACGCGATGATCCCGCATGGCGCCGCGGTCGTCTCCACGGCGGCCGCCGCCTTCGAGTTCACCTACGCCACGTCCCCCGAGCGCCATCTGCGTGCCGCCGAACTGCTCGGCGCGAACCTGGCCGGAGTCACCACGGCCAACGGTGCGGACGTGCTCCCCGCAGCATTGGCGAGCATCGTCGCCGACACCGGAGGGCCGGCCGGGCTGAAGGACTTCGGCTACGGCAGCAAGGACGTGCCGCACCTCGTCGAGGGCGCACTCAAGCAGCAGCGGCTGCTGGTGTGCTGTCCGCGCGACGTTGCCGCACGTGACCTGGAGCGGGTCATCGCCGCCTCCATGGCCGGCTGACGACACGCCGCCACCCTCCGGTCCCTTCACACCTCCGTCCCTCCGCCCCCGACGATCTGGATGCACCCGTGAGTGAAGCAGAGTTGCCGAGACACGCGGCCGTCATCGCGGGGAAGAGCGTGGCCACCGGTGACTGGATCGACGTCATCGATCCGTCGAACGCCCGTCCCGTCGCCAGGGTCGCCCGCTGCGGTTCCACCGAGGTCCATGCCGCCGTGGAGGCGGCCCGCCACACCCATGAGACGGTCTGGCGCTTCACCGAACCTCCGGAGCGCTCCCGGCTCTGCCGCCGCATCGCGGACGCTCTGCGCGAGGAGCGCGAGCAGCTGGCACGCCTGGAGACCCTGGACACCGGAAAGCCGATCAGCCAAGCGCGCACGGACGCCGACGTCGCCGCCCGCTACTTCGAGTTCTACGCCAACGCCCTCGAAGCACTCGGTGGCGAAACGATCCAGCAGCGCCCGGACCGACTGGCCTTCACCCTGCGCGAACCGTACGGCGTCTGCGCCCACATCATCCCCTGGAACTATCCCCTCCAGATCGCCGCCAGGACTCTGGCCCCCGCCATCGCCGCGGGAAACTGCTGCGTCCTGAAGCCTGCGGAGGACGCGCCCCTCACCTCCCTCTTGCTGGCCGCCCTCGCGGAGCGCGCCTCACTCCCCGCCGGAGTCCTGAACGTCGTGCCCGGCTACGGGGAGGAGGCTGGGGCGGCGCTCGCCGCCCACCCCGGTATCGACCGGATCTCCTTCACCGGGTCGCGAAAGGTCGGCGAACTCGTCATGGGCGCCGCCGCCCGTACGATTGTGCCTGTCACCCTGGAGCTCGGCGGGAAGTCGGCCCAGCTGGTGCTTCCGGACTTCGACGCGGGGCGCGCGGTGCCGCAGCTCGTGGATGCCATCACCGAGCACGCTGGTCAGAACTGCTCCGCAGGTAGCCGGCTGCTCGTCCACCGGTCCGTTCACGACCACCTGGTGGCCGCCCTCGCCGAACGATTCGCCGCGCTGCGCATCGGCCCGGGGGCCGACGACCCCGACATGGGACCGCTGATCTCCGCGAGACAGCGCGCGCGTGTCCTGGGCTACCTGGCGGAGGGGGCCAGGGACGCCGAGGTTGTCGTCGGCGGCGGAGTGCCAGAAGGGGCGGGGTGGGCCGAGGGCTTCTACGTGGAACCCACCATCCTCGACGGGGTCACCCCGCAGCACCGCGCCTTCAACGAAGAGATCTTCGGACCGGTCCTGTGCGTTACGCCCTTCGACACGCTGGATGAGGCCGTCGTCCTCGCCGAGCACACCACGTACGGACTCGCCGCCGGGATCTGGACGTCCGACGTGACCGCCGCCCACTGGCTCGCCCAACGGCTCAGGGTGGGACAGGTGTTCGTGAACGACTACAGCGCGGCCGGAGGGGTCGAATTGCCGTTCGGCGGCTACCGGCGCTCGGGGATAGGAGTGGAGAAGGGGCTGGAGGGACTGCGCGAGTACACGCGCTGCAAGACGGTGGCCATGCGCTCCGGCCCTCCCGCCTGACCTGGTACCGGATCGCCCCGCTCAGGCTCTGCGGCCCTGCGGGCGCGCCGTACCTGCTGAGAACGCGTTCAGGCCGATGGAGACCAGTGGAGGGGGATCATTCCATGTCACGTGTTGCGCGAGTGCCCGCGGCGGAGTCGAGGGCTGGAGGGTGCTGCGGCCTATGCGGGGTGCCGAAAGAACCCATAGCTGCCCTGGCCCAGGTCGTCGCCAGCGTGCACAAAGCTCTGGCCGAGGCACAGGACGCGCTCGAGGCCCAAGAACACCTCATTCAAAACCTGCGGGCGGCTGCGGCATCGACCCCTTCCGCAGAGAACCTCGCCGCACGCTCCGCGCTCGACCTCCTGACGGACCGCGAGCGTCAGATTCTCGTGCTCATATCGCAGGGCAATTCGAATCGGAGTGTTGCCAAAGCGCTGGGAATCTCCGAGAAGACCGTGAAGAACCACCTGTCCGCCCTCTTTATGAAGGCCGGCGTGTCCGATCGTACACAGGCCGTGGTCCTGGGCATCCGCTGCGGAATCGTCTCCCTCGATTCTCCTGCCTCCGATGATGCGTCACGGCCGCCGAGTGACACCGAATGACGCTCCACCGACTCAAGTCCGTGCTTCGAGTATGAACACCGATCCGGCCAAGGAAAAGTCCGAGGGCTGTCAGAACACCACGCATTACTGCCACAGTGGGTGCCATGTTGAAGAACGTAGTCGCGGTCCTGCTGGAGGACGTCCATCCATTCGAACTCGGTGTCATATGCGAGGTCTTCGGAATCGACCGTCAGGAGGAGGGCCTGCCCGCCTACGACTTCGCGCTGGTTGCCGCAGAGTCTTCGTCGGTGCGCGCGGTGCCCGGATTCACGATCAGCACACCCCATGGCCTCGACCGGATGGCAGAAGCCGATCTGATCGCCATCCCGGTCGGGGACGACTTCCACACCAGGGACTTCCCCCCAGCCCTCCTGGAGGGCCTGCGCCAGGCGGTCGACCACGGAGCCCGGGTCGTCAGCGTCTGCGTCGGCGCCTTCGTCCTCGGCGCCGCCGGACTGCTGGACGGACGCCGCTGCACCACCCACTGGCGATATGCCGACGCGCTCGCCGAACGCTATCCGCGAGCCAAGGTCGAAGCGAGCGTGCTCTACGTCGACGAGGACCCCATCCTCACCTCGGCCGGCACATCCGCCGGTATCGATGCCTGTCTCCACCTGGTGCGCAAGCTCCAGGGCAGCGACGTCGCCAACGCCATCGCCCGGCGCATGGTGGTTCCCCCGCACCGGGAGGGCGGTCAGGCCCAGTACATCGAGCGGCCCGTCGCCCAGTACGGGGAAGACGGCGTGCGTGAGGTGCTCGTCTGGGCCGAAGAACACCTGGACCAGGAGATCAGCGTCGAGCATCTGTCGATGCGTGCCTGCATGTCACCGCGGACCTTCGCCCGGCGCTTTCGCGCGGAGACGGGGACCACTCCCTACCGATGGCTGCTGGCCCAGCGGGTGCTCAGCGCCCAGCGGCTGCTGGAGAACACCGACGAGACCATGGAGACCATCGCTGCCCGCACGGGTTTCGCCAACGCGGCGGCCCTGCGGTACCAGTTCCTACGCTCCCTCAACACCACCCCCAACGCCTATCGCCGCGCCTTTCGCGGCCGATTGACCGACACGCCCACGCGTTGAGCCCCATCGGGCAACAGGAGGACATACATGCTGCGTATCGCGATAGTCGGCGCCACCGGAGCGGTGGGCCGGGAGTGCCTGGCCCTGCTCGACGGGGGCATCGTGCCGGTGGAGAAAGTGGTGCCCGTCGGATCGGCACGCAGCAGGGGCCGCGACCTGCGCGCCGAACTGGGCCTGTCACTCCCCGTCGCTGAAGTGGTGACTCTGGACGAACTGGACCCCGACGGGCTGGACGTCGCGATCTTTTCAGCCGGCGCCGAGATCAGTGCCCGCGAGGCGGAACGCCTCGCGGCGGCCGGGGTTCTCGTGGTGGACAACAGCTCCGCCTTTCGGATGCGTCCCGACGTCCCTCTCGTCGTCCCGCAGGTCAACCCCGGCCTTCTCGACACCAGGCCGGGGCCCAACATCGTCGCCAACCCCAACTGCTCCACCATCCAGCTCGTCCGCGTCCTGAGCCCGCTGCACAGACTGGCAGGGCTGGAGGACGTCGTGGTGGCCACCTACCAGGCGGCCTCGGGAGGAGGTGTGCACGGGCTGCGGGAGCTGACACGGCAGTCCGAGGCCATCCTGGAGGACCCGAAGGCCCAGGGCGCCCCCGGAGGCAGGTTCGGGCAACCGTTGGCATTCAACCTCGTCCCCGAGATCGGCCTCCAGGACGACACCGGACTCACCCACGAGGAGCGCAAGCTCGTCCGCGAGCCGCGCAAGATCCTTGGCCTGCCCGGCCTGCGGCTGAGAGCAACTGCCGTGCGCGTGCCGGTCTTCGACTGCCACTCCGAGGCGGTGCACGTACGGCTGCGCGAGCCGGTCACGCCCGCAGCCCTGGAGAAGGCCCTGGCCGCGACGGACGGGCTGCGCGTCTACCCCAGGTCACAGAGCCCCTCCTACCCCATGCCACGCACCGTCTTCGCCACCGCGGAGGACCGTGCACTGGTCCATGTCGGGCGCATACGTGTCGAACCCGAGGACGACCGTGCGGCCGCGCTCTGGGTGGTCGCCGACAACCTCTGGGTGGGAGCCGCGCTCAACGCCCTCCAGATCGTCGAGCTCGCCACCGGGAACGGCTGGCTCGGATGACGACTCGCCGGGCGGCTCACGACACACCGGAGGACGCCACGCCGGGGAAACGCGTGGAACACCGCCGATCCTCCGGGCCCGGGGCGCGGCACGGCCATCCGGTCGACGGCCCGCCGATCGTCCTGAAATTCGGCGGCTCTGCCTTCTCCGAACTGGAGGGCTTTCACCGCGTCGCCCAGTACGCGGCGCGCCGCCTGGCCGAGGAACGGCGCCCCCTCGTCCTCGTCGTGAGCGCCATGTCCGGTACGACAGGCCGCCTTCAGCAGACCCTGGACGCCCTCGTCGACGACCCGCCCGCGGACACCGCCGCGATGCTCCTGACCACCGGAGAAACGGTCAGTGTCGCGCTGCTCGCCGCCGCTCTGAACGCTGAGGGGGTACCTGCCCAGCCGCTCCAGGCGGCCGGTACCGGTTTCGTCGCGGAGGGCCCGTCCGACCGCGCGTGCCTGGTCGCGGCGAGTGCCGAACCCTTGACCGCAGCCCTCGCCGACTGCCCGGTGGTGGTGGTTCCCGGCGGCCAAGCCGTCGATGCGGCCGGCCGCACAGTCATGCTGGGCCGCAACAGCTCCGACCTCTCGGCGGTGGCGGCCGCCGCCGCGCTCGGCGCGGAGACCTGCGAACTGTTCTCCGACGTCCCCGGTGTGTGCACCGCCGACCCGTATCTGGTCCCGGCGGCCCGCGTGCTGGACCGGATCGACTACGAGAGCCTGCGCCGGATGTCGCGATACGGTGCCAAGGTTGTCCATGAGTCGGCCGTCGACTGGGCGGAGCGAGGGGGCGTTCGGTTGCTCTGCCGTCCCTTTCCGTGGAGCGAGTCCGCCGGCGAGGGGACCGAGGTGTGCACGGGTCCCGGAGCGGCGGCGGTCGTCGTCCTCCAGAACAGCGACGTCTGGTGCTTTCCCTCCGCGCACCAGCGCGGGGCGGCGGCGGAGCAACTGCGCGCCGAGGGACTGGTGGTCACGGAGTTCGACACGGCGGGCACGGCCTGCTTGACGGTACCGGCCGGAGCACGTGGATCGACCGATCACCTGCGGACCGCGCACCGCATGGACGGCATCTGCCTGATCACCGCTCTGGGCTGGGACTCCGGCGCCGAACACAGCGTGGTGCCGCGGGCGGAGGCAGCGGAGGAGGCCCGGCGGTGCCACGCGGAGTTGTATCCGCGGACTGGGGGAGACGCTCCTCGGGAAGCCGCGACACCGGTGTTCAAGGCCCGCTCGGCGCACAGCGATGTCCTGGTCGGAATACGGCGCCGGGAACCCCAACACCCCGATGCGAGAGGAGAGCAGGAAACAGGGGCAGACGGGGAGAACGTCTGCCCGCAGTGAGCTCGTGCTGCACCGACCCATCAGTGGGCCGGCGGACGGGGACGCCCCCGTCGACGTTCGCCACGTACATGGGCGCAACCGCAGGCTGCCACGCATGGTGTGAAGCGACCGTCAGCACCTGGCTCGCGGGTGAGGATGCCGGCGTGGTCATCCCTGGGCGGCGGCGCGTAGTTGTGCGACGGTCATGGTCTTCGCAGGAGCGGGCATGGTGAAGGCGAACCCCTTGCCGTACGAGTCGTACCTGGTGGTGCTCGCCCGTCCGGCGCGTGTGGACTCCACCAGGATCAGCCGGAGCCGGCCGTCCTCCAGGAAGTAGACGTCCTGGGTGCTGCCGGTGGGCGTCTCGAAGGCCGACGCCTGTCGGCCGTTGACGCGGCGGTCCTTGTCCGGAGCGGCCTGAACCATGTCGGGGATCCGGTAGTACATGTCACAGTCCCCGGCCTCACTGGTGACGAAGGCGTCCTTGAGGCGGTCGGGAACCTCGATGAGCTGCCCGCGCTGGGCCAGCGCGGCGGCGAAGAGCGGCGTGCTCGTGTAGGAGGTTCCGTCCTTGCAGTACACGTCTCCGGACATGCTGCCGGTGACCCGCATGTGGAGGCCGTGGTCCGGATCCCACCAGGTCTCCTGGGTGGCGCCCGGGAAGGCCGTGGTCGTACCCGACGCATGGAAGGACTGCTGTCGCATCTTTCTGTTCGTAGCACCGATCCGCACGTCCGGCGTCGGCTCCGGCTGCCCGTACTCGCCGCCCGCCCCACCGTCGAATGCCCCGCCTCCCGTGGGTTCCAGGTCCGTCGGCCGATGGTTTTCCTGCCCGGCGCACCCCGTGAGTACCGTGACCGCAGCCGCGATGAGTATCAGAGGAATGCGGTGTGTACTGCGCATGAAGGGAATCTCCAGGTCTTCATCAGGCCGCGGCGGAACAGCGGGCTCCCAGGGCCGGCAACGGCCGTGTCGGAGTGCCATCGCGGAGCCCCAGCATGTCATCCCCCGTTCGGCTGAGCGGTGATGGCCCTCGGCGCTCTCGGTACTTCGGCATCCCAGCACCAGACACCCGTCGAACACGTAGCCGTGGTGGGCAGCGAGCCAGGAGGGCGGGGCGGAAGGACATGCACTCACCCCGGGCAGGGGCAGCAACCTGACACGGCGGCCGGTGACGTCGCCGAGGACTTCTGCTCCCGGCCCGATGCCGTCCCAGGGCGTTCCGCCGAGCGGGTCGGGGAGGGGCGGGGAGCATGCGCGGTCGAGCTGTCCGCGGCCGTAGATCTGCCAGGCCCGGGTGTTGGTGTCCTCGGCGCGCACGGTTGCCTCCTGGACGGGGGTGCTGGGGGTCAGGAGTGTGCGATCAGGTAGGCGGGACCCTCGCCGCGCCGGGCTCGTTCGACGGCGTCGAGTCGGGCGAAGGCAAGCGGAGGCATCAGTTCCTTCCAGGTGGCGAGATCGTGGACGGCCCACATGTCGTGCTCGGCCGGGTCGAGGCGGATCTGGTCGAGCTGGTCGGCGGTCAGCTGCCCTCCGTCGAAGATGAACCCCACCTTGTTCAGCGGCAGGCTGGGCCCCGCGTGCAGGAAGTGCGTCAGGAGGAGCGCCGGCGAGCCCGGGCCGAGTCCGAGGCAAGTTTCCTCGACCGCCTCGCGGCGGGCGGTCTCCAGGGGATCCTCACCCGGGGCGTCGAGGTTGCCGCCGGGGAGCTGCCACGGTCTCGGCCCGTAGACCGAGCGGAGCTGGACCGGCCGGTCGTGCTCGTCGCGGATGTAGAGGCATCCGTACACCGTGTGGTGGGGGACGGTCCGCGCGTACGCCTCGGCCGTCATCGGCATGGGGCGGCCGGGCCGTGCGGCGCGGTGGTCGTAGGCGAACGCGAGTACGCCGAGGGCCTCCTTGTCCGGCGGGTAGATGCCGCGGAGGCAGGCGAGCAGCTCGCCGGGCCGCGCGTCCGGGTCGATGCGCGTGGTGTCCTCCGAACGGAGCAGGTCTTCGAAGGAGGGGTACGAGGTGATCCGCTGCACGGCGACGTCGAGTTCCCGCCCGGTCTCCCGGTCGTGGAAGACGACCGTGTCGCCGATGCTGATGGCGCGCCTGCTCGACGTGGCCACCCTGACTTCGATCGTCTTGCGACCGGCTTCCACCTGCCGGTAGGACCGCGCGATCAGGTGCATGTGGTGCTCGGGCGGAACGTCTCCGGCCGATGGGCTCGGGACGGCTGGGATCGCCTGCTGGGTGTGGTCTGGCATGCATGCCTCCGTTCGGGGCTGTGCGTCCGTCGTGGTCGGGGTGTCCGCGGAGCGGTGGCCGGTCTTCCGCGCCTCGGGGCGGAACAGGGCCCGATGAAGTGGACGGGTTCCGGCCGCAGGCCAGGGCAGTTCGATCGGTCCGTAGCGCGCGTACGGCGCCTGTCGCATCAGAGCGTCGTACCGGTCCGCTGCCGAGAAGTGCCAGAACTCGGTCCCGCAGTTCGTAAAACCCGCGCTGTCCATGGCGTCGAGCAGCAGGGTGCGGTGGTGGCGCGCCTGGTCGCCGAGGTCAGGGGCGTGGGTGAAGCAGGCCCCGTCGCTCTCCTCGGGGGAGGCGTTGACGCGGGAGCCGAGGTCGAGTTCGTGGCCGTCCTGGGCGACGAGGGTCACGTCCACGGCCGCGCCCGCGGAGTGCGGCGCGATCTCCGGCGGCGAGACGTACCGGCTGGCGGCCTCGTGCAACTGCTCCGGAGTCCAGTCAGGCTGGGCGGCGGCCAACTCGTCGCGGTAAGCGGTGAAGTAGCGCCGCTGCAGGGCCGGCGGCCGGTAGCCCTCGATGAACAGCAGATCGGTGCCGGCGGGAAGGAGTGAACGGGCGTGCACCAGCCGGGCGAGGACGCCTTCCCGGACGTGGGCGAACGCGCCCTGCGGGTCTTGTTTGCGGGGGTCGACGCGGACGTCGTGCTCGCGTACGTCGACGAGGGGTTCTCCGCACTCGCGCACCGGGATCGCCGCGACGCGCGGATCGGACATCAACACCAGGTTCATCGCGTCTCCCTGTGATGGATCGGCCTGAGGCGGTGGGGCTGCGGCAGCGGTCGGATCGGTTTCGCGCACGATCCGGGCGACGGTGTCCCGCAGTGAGCTGTCGGCCGGGATCACGGTCTCCAGCCCGCCGGGCAGAAGGTCCAACGTGCGGTACCAGGAGGTGAGGTGGGTGTCGGTGACCTGCTCCAGGTACGCGGAGTCGGCCTTCGAGGCGTGCCGGGCCAGCGTCACCTCCAGTGGCACGTCCAGGTAGTAGCAGGCCGAGACGCCGCGGTGGTCGCGTACCAGGGACGTGATCATGTGGCTGTAGCGGTCGGCGTACAGGATTCCTTCGAGTACGACGTGGAAGCCGGCGTCCAGTGCATGACGGGCGATCCTGCCGAGCAGGGCGATGTTGGCGCCGCCTGTGGTGTCGTGTTCGCGCAGCACGTTCCGGCGGATCACGTCCTGGCCGACGATGGCGACGCCGCGGCCGTAGTGGTCCCGTAGGCCCCGGGCCACGCTGGTCTTGCCCGACGCCGAGTTCCCGCGGATCACTACGAGGCGGGTGTCGGGTCGTCCGGCGGCCGTGGCAGCGGGCACGTGGCTGGGCGTGCCGGTCGGTGTGGCGGTCATGCGGGCCAGCCCATTTCGCTGTACAGCTCGCCGTTCTGGATCTTTGCGATGGCCATTCGGGTGTAGGGGACGAGATTGTGGGGAAGGGCGGTGGGGTCCCAGAATCGCCACTCAGTGCACTTGTCCGGCTCGCGCAGTTCCGGCTCGCCGCGCCAGGCGTGGGCGCGGAAGAACAGGCCCATACGGGGCGGGTTCCGCGGCCTGCCGATGTGGTGGACGACGTGGACGAGCTCGACATCCTGGCGCTCGATGTGCAGCCCGGCCTCTTCCCGGGCCTCCCTGATCAGGCAGGCGATGGCGTTCTCCTGTTCGCAGTGGCCGGCCAGCACGTGCCATGCAGAGGGCGCGAACGGAGCGCTGGGGTGGCGTAGCCCGAGCAGCACTGTCCCGTCGGGCTTCTCCAGGTAGAGGTGGACGCCGATGATGTTGGGGACCGTGCCGCACGGGGCAGCGGGACCTTCTTCCTCGGACTCGGGCTTGCTCCGCGGCGCCGGAAGGCAGGCGGCATGGCGCTGCACGAGGTCGCTGGTGGTGTCCGCGATGCGCAGGCGGTGGAGGTCCGAGGGAGGAAACCAGGCGAGCATCACTCCTTCGGTCAGGTGGAGTTCGCGTGGGTCGCCGTTCCAGCAACCGGCGTGGACGGCGATGGGTACGGTCGCGCCGGTGTCGTCGGTGGCGCGCTCGGTGCCGAACGGTGTGAGGTCGGCGAGGTCGAGGCCGGCCTCCTCGGCGAGTTCGCGCCGCACGGTGTGTTCCAGGGTGGAGTCCTGGGGCTCTCGGCCGCCGCCCAGCAGGGACCACACGCCCGGCTCCCGGATCTGGCCGGGGAAGTAGTCGCGCAGGTGGAGCAGGTACTCGCCGCGGTCGTTGTAGATCAGGGCGGAGGCGTTGGCTGCCTCCGGTTCGACCTGGAGCGGGAGTTTCAGCAGCTTCTCACGCAGGGCCGGTGAGGGCACCCGGTCCACGGTTCGCCACTCGATGCCGCTGATCTCCTTCTGCGGCACCACGGGTTCCTCTTCCGCCGCGTGCAGCCGGAAGAGGAACCGGAGCCCGATTTGCTGGTGCCCGGGTTCGCCCTCGCCGGTGTGGGGGTCGATGTCGTGGATGTCGATGTCCAGCGGCACCGTCTCGTAGCCCGGCCACGGCGTGAGGGCCTGGGGCGGGATCCCGGTCTCCTCGTGCAGCTGCCGCAGCGCGGCCACTGTCAGGGAGTCGTCGGTGGTTTCGGCGTGGCCTCCTGGGACGAGGACCTTCCCGCCGGACAGGTGCCGCACGTGCAGGACGCGGCCGAGCTGGTCGACGACGATCGCGCCGCAGGTGACGTGTCCGGTGACGATCGAGCGGCTGGCGATGTCCTCGCCAGTCCGGTCGAGGGCGTTCAGGAAGACACCGAGCTGCTCGCGCTCGTGCGGGTGGCGTGCGAGGTAGGCATCGACGGTTGTGCGGATGTGGTGGTGCGACAACGGCATGGCGGCTACCTCAGGGTCGTGGAGCGGTAGGAGGAGAGGAGACGGGGTCGGGTTCGGGTTCGGGTCAGCTCAGTCGCATTCCCTCCACGGGGATCTCCTCGATAGCGGCTGGGGATGGCGTGGGCAGGCCCCAGCGTTCCTGTGCCGTGCTCGCTGCGAGCCGGGCCTGCCGGGCGCCGGGCGGGCCCCAGCCCAGCAGGGCGGCTGCCTGGGCGGGCGCGGCGAGCAGGCGGACGAAGCAGTGTCCGGCGGCAGGGGCGACGGCCGCCGGCCCGATGGCGGTAACGCGCGCGGCCAGACTGAGCCGGGCATTGCGCCCCACCCCGCCGCAGACCTCGCCGGTCTCATCCAGCACCCAGCCCAGCCGCACCGGATCGGTCAGGGCGAGCTGGGCTTCCTCGGCGGCTTCGCGGCGCAGGGCCTGCTCGGGCCTCGCATCGCTGCTTTCCACCGTTCCGCCGGGCAGCATCGGCAGCGCTCCCCGCGGGCCGGGGTCGGCGACCAGGACGACGCGGCCGTCGGGCATGAAGCACCACGACCAGGCTTGCCGCACGGGCAGCCGGTCGGGGACGGGGTCGCGGTTCAGAGGGCTGTCCCACAGAGGTCGGTAGCGGACGTGGACGTTGTGCCGGTCCAAGGCCGGGACGTCGAGGATGTGCCGGCCGTCGGCGAGGTGGGCGGTGGCGGTGTGGCCGAGCCGGGCGCGGTAGGCGGCGAGCATGATCTGCGCATCCACCGGGCGCAGCCGCTGCACGGCGTCGCGAGTCTCCAGGAAGGCGTACTCGGACAGCTCCTCCCTCGGCAGGCGGATCGCCCGCACCTGGTCGGGGTTGAGAGTGCCCGCGTCGAAGACGAACCGGACCTCACCGGGGCAGGTCGTGCTGGTCTGAAGGCCGGAGTGGCGCGGGGAGAGGGAGTGGACGGCGAGCACGGCCGACAGGGACAGGGCGAGGCCGAGTTCCTCGGAGACCTCGCGCAGGCAGGTGACGTGCGGGTGCTCGCCGGGTTCGACGACACCTCCAGGCAGCAGCCACGTGCCGTCCGTGCGATAGGTGGGGTGGACGAGCAGGATTCGGCCGACCTCGTCGGTGATGACCGCAGCTGCGCCGAGCCACGCAGCGTGCCGGGCGGCGGCGTACTGCGCTGCGGGCGGAGCAGCAGCCGTTGCGATGTGGTCCGAAGGGGGGAGGGGAGATGGCACAGGTCCCTGCCTTTCACGACGGGTACGAGTGACGGTGCAGCCTGTGAGGGCGAGTTGATGGGAGCAGGGAGCGTTCATTCGGCGTTGCGGCTACCGTCGCAGCTGCGACGGACAGGAGCGCCGGGCGTGACGGGCCAGTCCACGGTGATGCGGGTGTGCTTCTTGGCGAACACGTGCGGTGAGTGTTCGGCGCCCGCCGGAGCACGATGGGGAGCAGGGCGGGCGGTGATCAGGGGGCAGCGGGCGCCGCGATGATTGCGCTGCCAGATCTCTACCTGCTCGGCCATCTCCGCGGCGGCGGCGTGGCCTTGGTCGCCGTATCCGTGGACGACGAACTCGTGCCGCCCCTTGCCGTCCTCTCCGTCGCCGATGCGCTCATGGGCCAGCCGGGCGAGCGAGGCGCCGCGGACGACCGCGGCGGCCGGCCAGTGCGGGGGCGGAGGGTCGAGGACCTGGTGGCCGCCGCCGGGGTCGGCCTCCAGGCGGCAGAAGCCGGGCAGGGCACCGGCGAGGTAGAGCATGAGGAGGTCGAAGGGTTCCTGGCCCCCGACCGTGATGCCGGTACGGGTGACGGCGGGGCGGCGGGTGAGGGACGGGGCGAGTTGGTCCACGGACTGCGGCGTGCCGTCTTCCCAGAAGAGGCTGACTCCGGTGTCGTGGATGCTGCGGCGGTTGGGGTTCCAGGCGCCGGCGCCCTGCATGGCGACGAAGCCGCAGACGACGAGCGGCTCGTCGCTGTGCAGCGCCCCCTTCTCCTTGGTGAAGCCGATGGCCCAGTGGTAGCCGTGCAGGCGCAACGGCGCGACGAGTCGGCCGCCGTCGGCCAGCGCGTCGATCCAGGGCAGGTCCCAGGTGTCGACGGTGACCACGATGGCGTCGAATCCGCCCGCCGGCACCACCCCGGGCGGCAGTTGCTCGGCGTCCGCGGTGACCACACTGACGTTGTCGTATCCGGCCTCGGGCAGAAAACGGATGGCCCTCCCGGTCACGGCCGGATCGATGTCGAGGGTGGTGACGTGACCGGCCGGACCGGCGAGTTCGGCGATCAAGGCGGCGTTGTATCCGCCGGAGCCGATCTCCAGGACCCTGTGGCCGGGCTGGATACGGGCGGCTTCGAGCATGCCGGCCTGCAGCCAGGGAGCGGAGAGGGAGCTGGTGATGGTGCCGTCGCCGAGGTGCCGGGTGGCGACGATGTCGTCGGCGTACGCGGCGGCGAGGGGTACCTCGGGGGCGAAGAGGTGCCGCGACACGGTGCGGAAGGCGCGCTCCACCGCGGCGGAGCGGATGTGGTTGTGGGCGCGGAGTTGCTCGACGAGCTGGTGGCGCAGGTCGCCCGCGTCGCGGATCCCGCTGGTCGGTGAAGTCGTCACGGTATTCCTTCTGGGGGTCGTCCCGGACGGTTGGTGCGGAGGGAGGGTCGGCAGCGGGGCGGTCTGCCTGCCCGGCAGAACGACGGCCCGGGCCGGGCGGGGGTCAGGGAGTGTCGCCGCTCATCCGGCGCTGTAGCTCCCACAGGGTTCGGAACAGTCCCGGCTGCTGGGTGAGCTGTGCGTAAGTGCCTTCCTGGACGATCCGTCCCTGGTCCAGGACCACGATCCGGTCGGCGACGGCCACGTTGGTGAGCCGGTGGGTGATCAGCAGGATCGCGCGGTCCTTGGCCAGTTCGCGCAGCCCGGCGAAGATCCGGTGCTCGGCGCGGGCGTCGAGGGCGGCCGTCGGCTCGTCCATCACCAGCAGCGCCGCCCGCCGGTGGAACGCTCGGGTGAGGACCAGGCGCTGCCACTGCCCTCCGGAGAGCTGCTGCCCGCCGAACCATTCGCTGGTCAGAAGAGTGTTGAGGCCCGAGCGGAGTCCGGGAAGCATCTCTGCGGCGCCGGACGCCTCGCAGGCGGCGAGCAGGGCGGCGTCACTGGTGTCGCCCTGGCCGAAGGTGACGTTGTCGCGCATCGTCAGCGGCAGGTAGGTGAACTTCTGCGGCACCAGGGCGACGTGCTCCCACGACCCCCACGGGGCCAGGTCCGCTGTGGAGGCGTGGTCCCAGGCCACATGGCCCTCGGTGGGCAGCAGCAGTCCGCACAGCAGACGCGAGAGGGTCGTCTTGCCGGAGCCGTTCTCCCCGACCAGCGCCACGATCTCGCCGCGCCGCACGTGCAGGGACACGCCGCTCAGGCTGTCCGTGGGGGCACCGCCGTAGCGGTAGGTGACATCGCGGACCTCGAAGCGCTCCGGGGCTGCGGCGACCGGCTCGGTGCCGCGAGAGTCGGTCATGGCCTGGCCATGGGCGTTGTCGAGGAAATTCTGCCAGTCCTGCACGTACCAGCCGGTGCGCACCAGGCGGGCCCCGCCGTTGATGATGCCGCGCACCGAGCCGGTGGCGGTCTGCAGGGCGAAGACGGCCCCGCCGCCCGCGGCCAGGCTCATCCGCCCCGAGGCCAGGAGCCACAGCAGCGCCGCCCACACCGCGACCGAGGCGATCCCGCCGGCCAGGGCTCCGGCCAGCCCCATCCAGGCACCGGTGTTCGCGGCCTTGCGCTCGGCCGCGTTGACCGAGGCGGCCAGCTGCCGGTACCGGCCGATCAGGAAGGGACCGGCCAAGCAGGCGCGCATCTCCTCGCCGGCTTCCTGATAGGCCATGTGCCAGCGCAGTTTGCCCAGCATCCGGCGCCGCCCGGAGGTCTCCAGGCCGGCGAGGTAGATCACGCGGGCGGAGCGCACGTAGGCGTCGGCCTGCGGCAGGCAGGCGAGGAAGAGAAGGGGGAGGAGCAGGGGGTCGAGGACGGTCAGGACCGTGGCGCCGGCCGCGAGCGTGGCGGTGGCGCCCAGGACGTCCTGTGCTTCTTCGACGAGGTCGGGGGTGACCTGCGCGCCGCGGTCGGCGATGTCGTAGGCGTCGTTGTAGCCGGGCTTGTTGTTGGCGGCCAGTTCCGCGCCGAGCGCGGCCTCGACCATCGTCAGCTCCGCGGCCCGTCCGAGCACCGGGCGCAGACGGTTGGTGAGCCAGACGACGGCGATACCCAGCAACGCCCGCAGGCCGGCGGCGCTGGCGACGACGGCCAACTGCGGGGCGGCGTCCCACAACCGCTCGGTGATGTCGCCCGAGGAGATCAGTGCCGTGATCGTGCCCGTGACGGCGAGGAGGCCGAGGGCCGCGAGGACTCCGGTTCCGGTCTGGCAGACGATCAGGCCGATCGTCGCCAGGCGGTCCACGCGCCAGGCCATCTGCAGTGAGCGCCGCACGAGTGTGGGCAGCCGCCGTGCCATGGTGCGGGAGGTCAGCTGGGAGCCGGCCTGGAGCCTCGACTCGTCGCGGTAGAGGTACTCCTCTGCTCGAACACCGGATTCCTGCGCTTCGTTGTCCGGCGTGGTTCGTTCGGGTGGTCGCGGCGGCTGGTCCTGGGTAATGGCCGAGGTCATCGTTCCCCCTGGGGTGGTCGCTGCGGCTGCGTCGTGAGGTCCAACGACGCGGCTGCGATATCGAACACACGTCATTCGGTCGTGCTGGGAAGGGCGCAGTTCCCTGTGTCTGCGGACCTGGCAGGTGTCCGATCCCTGGTCCGGCTTGGAGCGGCTGCGGGCGGGAAGTGGCCGAAACGCCGACACCGCCAAACCGTGGGGGCGGTACGCCGGGTGACCACGGGGCGACCTCTGCTCACCGGGACCCGGATCGGCCTGCGGCAGCCTGTTCGCCGTTCCGGAGAAATCCGGAACGGCCCTTGACCTTGAGGCTCATGAGGACGGAGGCCCCACCGCCCCCGTCCACGGCGTCCAGCAGAGCGGCGTCCACACGGACCGGTGGGCCCGTGCCGGCGACGGCGGGCGGCGCACCGATCAGCAGGCCCGCGGCGGTGAGCGCTGAGGCCGCCGTCCCTGCGGCGGCTCCGCGCCGGGGCGATCGAGACAGGCGCATGGGGATGCCCTCCAGAGACGTACGGGGGAGTCCGGATGCCAGGAGGGCATTGTTACTCGGGCATGACAAGCCCGGGGGAAGCAGAGGCGGGAGCGGGTCGGCCGTACCGGGGGAGTGCACGGGCCGCGGCGCCGGAACCGGCGCCGCGGCGGTGTTCAGGACCCCAGAATGCGGGCCTTCTCGGTGGCGAACTCCTCCTCGGTGAGGAGCCCTTGGTTCTTCAGGTCGGCGAGCTGGGTCAGCTGGGCGACCCGGTCCGGCCCCGCCGGTGCGGAGGAAGCCGGGGCCGGGCCTGGCGCCGGGGTCGGCGGCATCTGCGGGGTCCGGGCGGCTTCCCGGCGCCGCAGGCCACGCTCCTCCACACGGTTGGAGACCGCGGTGGCGGTGCCCGAGATGACAGCGGTACGGGCGATGGTGCCCAGCAGGCCGGGTCGTCCGAATCGTTGAGGCATGACTGGCCGTCTCCTTCGTCCTGTGGGTCAGTCGCCGTCGAGCGCCGCGACCGCTTCGACGACGGCGTCACGCGGGATCCGCTCCAGCATCACCAGCCGGCCCGCGGATCCCCGGACCGCCGCCGACAGCTGTGCGGCCCACGTGTTCTCCCAGGCCACGACGAGTGCGGACGACTCCTCCGTGAGGGAGTCGGAGACCGTCCGCAGGTCCTCGTCGCTGAGCAGGTCGAACTGGACGTCCGTGACCTGCCCCAGCGACGCGGAAACCTCCGCGTCGGTGAGTTCCAGCACGGCGACCGAGCCGTCACCGGCCTTCGAGACGAAGGCCAGGTCGAGAATCCGCACCGTGCCGTTCTGCTGCAGTTCCCGGAGCGCGGGAACGATTCGGCCGTCGAACCGGTTGCCGTCGAAGGCCATGACGGCGACGTCCACGGGGCCGACGGTGTCGGCTTGGAGGCCACGGGGCACGAGCAGTCCGCCTTTCCTGGAACGAGATGGCGCAAGCCCGGACTCAGGCGAGCAGTTTCGCCTTCGCCTGTTCGTACTCCTCGGCGTTGATCGCGCCCTTGTCCTTCAGCTCGGCGAGTTTCGCCAGGTCGTTCACGTGGCCGCTGCTGCCCGAGCCGCCCTCCGTTCCGGCGGCCCGGCGTACGTAGTCGCGGAACGCGGCCTCGGAGTCCTTCGCGAGCTTCTCGTCGCGCTCGTGCATGCTGCGTCCGCGGACGATGAGGTAGATCAGCACGCCCACATAGGGCAGCAGGATGACGAGGACCAGCCAGCCCGCCTTGGCCCAGCCGTTCAGCGAGTGGTCCCGGAAGAGGTCGGTGATCACCTTGAACAACAGGAAGAACCACATGACCCACAGGAACAGGTACAGCATGGTCAGGAAGAGGTTCAGCAGCGGGTAATCGTCCATGGGCCTACTCCGATCGCGCGGATGGTCCCTTATTCATACAGCTGGTCCGATTCATCCGCATCCGGCGATCCGCAGAACGTGTGCCGGCGGGTGGCTGATGCCCAGCTCCGGCCGCCAGGCCGCCAGGATCTGTGCCGACGGGTCGAACAGCGGTGCCGGAAGTTCCTCGGGGGCGGTCCACCGCCAGGTGCTGATCAGGTGCGGCTCGGTCACCTCGGGCTCCCCCGAGGCGAGCCGTACGACGGCCGCCATGCTGATGCGGTTGATTCCGCCGATCACGTCGTGCACCATCGCGACGATGTCCACGGACGCTTCGTCGACGACCAGGCCCGTCTCCTCGCGCAGCTCCCTCACCGCCGCCGCGGCGATCGACTCGTGTGTCGCGTCGACCTTTCCGCCCGGCAGCTCCCATGTACCGCTGTGATGCCGCCCCAGCAGAACGCGCCCTCGGCCGTCCTCGACGATCACCCCGACTCCCAGGGCTGCCTGGGCGACGGGCGGGCGGGTGTTGCGGGCGGGCTCGGTGACGGGGTCGGCCGACATGGTGCTGGTTCTCCGCTCTCCGGTGCGTTGGTGTGCGGTACGTGTACGAGGGTGCGTGCGGTACGCGTACGGGGGGGCGTGCGGACCACCGTAGCGACACCGCCGGGCCGGGCGCGCTCAGATCACCAGGCGCAGCGACCTCTCCGCGACGCCGAGCCGTACGCTCTGACCCCAGGTCAGCTCCAGGGCGTCGGACTCCATCCCGTCACCGAAGGCCACGAGCCGGTCCGACTCCACGGTCAGCCGCAGTCCCTGCCCCCGTGCCAGTTCGCCCGCCACCCGCGAGGTTCCGGTCGCCGGGGACGGCCAGGCCTCGCGCACGAACCACAGGAGGCGCGCGTCGCACGGCCCGGGCAGCGGCAGCGAGCTGCCGCGCTCCAGCCACAGCGAGCGGAGCCAGCCGGTGGCGCCCGTGCCGGTGCCGACCAGGACACCGGAGGAGGCCTGGGCCTCGCCGGGGCCGCTCCCGCCGTCCTCGTCCAGGCGGTAGCGGGCCGTCTGGTGGCCGGACGGCCCGAGATAGATCTCGTTGAGAGCGAGGAGACGCTGCGTGTCGTCGGCGACGGCCTCGACCATGGTCAGCTCCTCGGCCCGGCCGCCCGCCGTGGCCGCGGCGCGCAGCAGGGCCGCCGCGTCGGTGTGGCGGTGGCGGACCAGTACGCCGGGATTGCGCCCCGGGGCGGTGTCGATGCCCACCACCGGCTGTCCGGACAGGTACTTCGCGGTGTTGGCGACCAGGCCGTCCTGGCCGACCACGACCACCACGTCCTCAGGGGCGAACAGGAAGCGGTCCAGGTCGGCCCGTTCCACCCGGGTGGAACGCCAGGTGAGCGGCACCGCGGCCGCCACCTCCCGCAGCGCCCGCCGGGTGTCCTCGTGACGGCGGGCCACCTCGTCGATCGAGCGGCCCCGGCCGGCCAGGAAGAACGCGGCCTGCCCGTGCGTCCCGTGCCGGGCGAGCAGCTCCTCGTACTCCGTCCGCCGGTGGACGAGCACGGCCCGGGGCGCCAGGCTCATGCTCCTGCACCGCCTTCCGGGCGGCCGAGCCTGGCCAGCAGCCCGGTGAGGACGTCGGGGGAGAGGGTGAGGTTCTCGATGCGCGGCAGGTTCTCCGCGAGCCGGGTCGCCGCCAGGGCGTGCAGCGTGGCCGGATCGGTCTCGCCGTGCACCCGCAGCCAGGCGGCCTGTGCCTCGGACCGGGCTCCGCCCGTCTCGCGCGCCGCCTCGGCCTCGGCCCGGGCCAGGCGCACCGTGCGGGCCGCCTCCGCCTCGGTCCGTACGCCGTCGGCCGCGGCCTTCTCCTCGGCCTCGCGGCGGGCGTTCGTGCCGCGCTGGTCGACCAGCTGCTCCTCGCGCCGGGCCAGTTCGATCCGGCTCGCCAGCTCGTTCTCGGCGATGGCGCGCTCACGCTCGACGGCCACGGCGCGCCGTTCGTAGGTGGCCCGGTCCGCCTCCTGCTGGATCTGCTCGCGGGCAGGGGTGCGCAGGGCGCGCTCGACCTCGGCCTCGGGCCGGATCGCGACGACGCGTACGGCCACCACGTCGATTCCGGTGGCCGGGAGGCGGGGCTCGGCGGCGAGACCGGTGGCGACCCGTTCGCGTACGGCGGCGACACCGTCGACCAGTGCCGCGGCCAGCGGGGTGCGGGTCAGGACATCGAGGGTGTGCTGCTGCGCGGTCTCGGTCAGGAGGGTGGCGATCTGCTCCAGCGGTGCGCCCCGCCAGCTGCCGCTGTCCGGGTCGACCGAGAAGTCCAGCCGGTTCGCCGCCTCGGCCGGATCGCTGATCCGGTAGGTGACGGTGGCCTGCACGGTGACGTCCTGGAAATCGGCCGTACGGGCGTGGAACGCCATGGCCAGCTCCCGGTCGTCGACCGGCACCTCGGAGAGTGCCGCCGACAGCGACCGGTACCAGAAGCTGAGGCCCTGGCCGTCGTGGGCGAGCTTGCCGCGCTTGTGGTGGCGGACATGGGCGGTGGGCGCGGAGCGCAGATGGCGCCAGCCGAAGCGCCGGGTGATGTCGGCCATGATGGGGACCCCCTTGGATTTCGTCATAGCGACGATAAGGGGTGTCCGTCATAAGAGTCAAGGTGACTATTAATGAGGTGTGGGGTGGTGGAAGGTCGCGTATCTGGCCGGGATCTCGCCGCCTCCGTGCACGGCGAGGTCGGCGCCGTTGACGTACGAGGAGAGGTCGCAGGCCAGCCAGAGGCATGCTCGCGCCACGTCGTCCGGCGCCGCGAGCCGCCCCATCGGGACGATGCCCGCCATCGCCCTCCCGGCCTCCCCGTCGCCGTCCCCGTACGGCGTGGCGGCGTTTCCGGTGCGGATGGGGCCCGCCGTGATGTGGTTGACCCTGACCCGTGGCGCCCATTCGAGGGCCAGGGCCCGGGTCAGCCCGAGCAGGCCCGCCTTGGCGGCGGAGTAGGCGGCGGTCCCCGGCTGCGGATCGCGGGCGGAGACGCTGCCGATGTTGATGACGCTTCCGCCGTCCGGCTGCTCCCGCATCACCAGGTTCGCCGCCTGGGCCGTGTAGAAGGGGGCGAGGAGGTTGAGCGCGACCACTTTCTCCACGAAGCGCGGCGAGGCCGTCGCCGCGTCGGCGTCCGGGGAGCCTCCGGCGTTGTTCACCAGGGCGTCCAGTCGCCCGAACCGCTCCGCGGTGGCCGCGACGACATTCGCCGCCGCCGCCGGGTCGCGCAGATCCGCCGCCCGGAAGGCCGCCTCGCGCCCGTCCGCCCGGGGCAGGGCGGCCGGTGCCGAGCGCCCGCAGACCATGACGTCCGCGCCGCTCGCCAGGAAGGCTCTCGCGATCGCGGCCCCCAGGCCCCTGGTGCCCCCGGTGACGAGCACGGCCTGCCCGGTGAAGTCCATCGCGCGGTACTGGTCGCCCATGGTCGGCCCTCCTCCGGGGAACCTACCAAACGATTGTTTGGTGCGATAGGGAGGTCAGCGGCGCGAAAGGACGGGGAAGCGCGGCCGGCCGGTGACCTCCGCAGAGGTCACCGGCCGGCCGGGAGGTGCGCCGCCCCCGTCCCCACGGTGCGGCGCGGGTGGACCGTCCCCATCCGCTGGGACGGGCGGTCCACGTCTGTCAGGACTCCGGCGCTCCGGCCGTGAGTCCGAGGCCCGGGAGGACCGCCCGCTCGACGAACCGGGTCAGGTAGGCGGCGTCGGCGTAACGTCCCTCCAGCAGCGGCCGGGCGCGCAGCACGCCGAGCAACTGGGCCGCCACGAACTCGGCCGCCGGAAGGTCCGCCGCGATCTCGCCGCGCTCCTGGCCCCGCCGGACCATCGCGTCGATCGCCGCGACCTCCGGCAGGATCAGTGCCTCGCGCAGCGCGCACAGCAGCTCCGGGCTCTGCAGCGCGGCATGGCTGAGGGCGTGCATCAGCGGGGTGTCGCTCCCCGAGGCCTCGCCGATCGCCCGCGCGGCCTCCAGTAGGTCCCCGGCCAGCGTTCCCGTGTCGATCCTCGGCAGCCGCATCCGCCGGGTGCCGTGCAGCGCGGCCACCACGAGCTCCGGCTTGGAGCCCCACTGCCGGTAGAGCGTCGACTTCCCGCACCGGGTGCGGGAAGCGACGCCCTCCATCGTCAGCGACTCGTATCCGCTCTCCCGCAGCAGCTCCAGTACCGCCGCGTACAGCTCCTGCGCCCGCTCCGGTGTGATCTTCGACCGGGGGGACGAGAGAGCTGACTCCGGCGGGGAATCGGGCGACGGCATGGGCTGTACCTCCAGCGGCGGTGCGGCGAGGTTCTCGATACGCCAGTGTACCGATACGCACGTGTACCGATACGACGCCGTATCGGTACACTGGCGTATCGATACGGCGTGGATCGACAGGACCGGGCCGTCCGCTACCGCTTCGCATCCAAGGGGGCACGGGTGAGACTCGCCCGCACCGAGCCCACGGACCAGGAGCCGGACATACGTGCCCGACCGCCCCTCGTCCGCGAGTTCCTTCTCGTGGCCGGACTCTTCCTGGCCTACAAGTTCGGCCGCCAGGCCGCCAACGGCCATGTCGAGGAGGCGTTCCGCAACGCGGGGAGCGTCTGGAACCTCGAACGCGCTCTGCACCTCCCCGGCGAAGGCGCCGTCCAGGGGCTGCTGCTGCACAGCCCGCCCCTGATCCACGCGGCGAACACCTACTACGCCGCCGTGCACTTCCCGGCCACGGCCCTCTTCCTGGTCTGGCTCTACTGGCGCCGGCCCGTCCACTACGTCCGGTCGCGCCGCGTGCTCGCGGCCCTCACCGCCGCGGCCCTGGCGCTGCACCTGCTGTTCCCGCTGGCCCCGCCCCGGATGCTCCCGGCCGCCGGGCTCGTCGACACCGGACAGGTCTACGGCCCGACGGTGTACGGGCGGACTCCGGCGACCGACACGATGGCGAACCAGTTCGCCGCGATGCCCTCGCTGCACGTCGGCTGGGCCGTGATGGTCGCCCTCGGGCTGATCGCCGCCACCCGTTCCCGGTGGCGCCTGCTGTGGCTGCTGCACCCGGCGCTCACCCTGTTCGTCGTGGTGGGCACGGCGAACCACTACTGGCTCGACGCGATCGTCGTCGTGGCCCTGCTCGCCGTCGCCCTGGCCGCGTTCCGGCTTCCGCACGCCGCCCGAACCGCTCCGGCGCGGCTGCCGGGGCCGGGTGCGTGGGGGAGCGACGAAGGGGCTGCCGTACCGGCGTACGGGGGTGGCGCGCGCCGCGCGGCCTCCGGGGTGCGTGCGGGTGGTGGGCGGACTGCGGGCTCCGGGGCGTCAGCGGCCCCCGCAGCGCGTGCGGATGGCGGGTCGCCTGCGGGCTCCGAGGCGTCTGCGGCTCCCGGGGCGTACGAGAGTGAAGGGCGACCTGTGACCTCCGAGGTGTCGGTGGCTTCCGGGCCGCGCGCGGGTGGTGGGTGGCCTGCGGGTTCCGAGGCGTCTGCGGCTCCCGGGGCGTACGAGAGTGAAGGGCGATCTGCGACCTCCGAGGTGTCGGTGGCTTCCGGGCCGCGCGCGGGTGGTGGGCGGACTGTGGGGTCCGAGGCGTCGGTGGCCTCCGCGACGCCCGTGGGGCATGTGGGGCACGTGGGGGGTGCGCGATGAACGCCACCCTGCTCGCCGTCGCGCTCTCCCTCGTCTCCGCCGCCGCCTATGCGGCCGCCGCCGTCGCGCAGTCCCGGCTCGCCGCCCGTACCGACCCGGGCACCGGAGTCCTGCGGATGCTGGGCCGGGGCGCCTGGTGGTCGGCGGTCGGCCTCAACGCCGCGGGCGCGCTGCTGCACGTCGCCGCGCTCAACTACGGCCCGCTCACCCTGGTCCAGCCCCTGGGGGCGCTCAGCCTCGTCGTCGCCGTGCCGCTCGGAGCCCGCGCCGCCGGACGCCGGGTCGGCCGCATCGAGTGGCGGGGCACCGCCCTGACCCTGCTCGGCCTCGGCGCGCTGCTGCTCACCGCGGGCGGCTCCGCCCCGCACGAAACGCTCACCCTCCCCGAGGCCCTCGCGGTGGGCGCGGCCACGATGGCGGTCGTCGCCGGGCTGAGCCGGCCCGGGGCCCGTCCGGGGCTGCGGCACGCGGCGGCGTCCGGGATCACCTCCGGCGTCGCCTCGGCGCTCACCCAGACCCTCACCGTCGCCGTCACCGACCACTCCGGCGGCCCGCTGTTCAGCTGGCGGCTGCTGACGGTGGCGCTGCTCGTCTCCGCCTTCGCGATGGGCGGCCTGCTGCTGTCCCAGACCGCGTACCGGGGCGGGCTCGGCGCACCGCTCGCCGTGGTCACCCTCGCCAATCCGGTCGCCGCCGCCGCGATCGGTCTGGCCCTGCTCGGTGAGCGCCTCCAGGGCGGGCCGGTCAGCCTGCTGCTCGCCCTCCTCGGTACGGCGGCGGCCGCGCGCGGGGTGGTCCTCCTCAGCCGGGCCCAGGCGCGGAACGCTGAGCCGGGGCAGGCGCCCGAGGGCCCCGCGCCCCTGGAGCCGGTGCCCTCGCGGGTCGTCGTCGGCAGCCCTCGTCCCGCGGCCGTGCCGGAACCCGCGGCGCTCCGGACGGGCGGTGCGCCGCACCCGTAGCGCGGGCGGTACGCATTGGGTGCCGGGCGGCCCACGTGACGCGGGTGTGCCGCACCTGTGATGCCGGGCCGTGTGTGCGTGACGGGGTGCGCCGCACCGGTGAGGCGGGGCCGCACCTGTGACGTGGGGCCGCACCTGTGACGTGGGGCCGCACCTGTGACGTCGGGCCGCACCTGTGACGTCGGGCCGCAGGGGAGTGCCGGGTCGCACCCTCCTGACGCCGGGCCGTGCGCGCGTGACGGGGTGCGCCGCACCCGTGAGGCGGGGCCGCAGGTGGAGCGCCGGGCGCCATGTGGAGCGTCGGGCCGCGCCCGTGACGCGGGGGCGCACGTGGAGCGTCGGGCCGCACCCGTCCGACGTCGGGCCGCGCGTGTGGCGCGGTGCGCCGCGCCCATGACGTTCCGTCCGGTCAGGCGGTGTCCAGGTCCGCGATCGCCCGGGTCAGCCAGCGAATCCAGAACGTCTCCAGGTCGATGCCGCCCCGCAGCACCAGATGCCGCAGCCGCCCCTCGTCGGTCGTCGGCGGTGGAGTGAAGTCCCGCTGCTCGATCTCCTGGTACTCGGCCAACTGCCCCTCGTGCAGCGCGAGGTGGCGGCGCAGCTCCTCTCCCATGCCGTGCGTCCCGACGACCGCGGCCGCCCGCATCCGCAGCAGCAGCGGATCGCGGACCGGCCGGGGGTCCTCGGGGAGCGCCACCCAGGCCGCCAGTTCCTCGCGGCCCGCGGGCAGCACCTCGTACTCCTTCTTCTGCCCTCGGGCCGGCACCGCCGTGGGCAGCGCCCTGATCCGTCCGGCCTGCTCCAGCTTGCCCAGCTCGCGATAGATCTGCTGGTGGGTCGATGACCAGAAGTAGCCGATCGACCGGTCGAACCTGCGGGTCAGTTCCAGACCCGAGGACGGCTTCTCCAGCAGGGCGGTGAGAATCGCGTGCGGCAGTGACATGACCTGCATCCTAGGGACGGGGGCGCGCGGTGGTGCGGGCTCCCGCGGGCCGGTTCAGAGCGTGGCGGCCAGCTCCGTGCCCTGGCGGATGGCGCGCTTCGCGTCCAGCTCGGCCGCCACGTCCGCGCCGCCGATCAGATGGACCGGGATGGTCCCCGCGCTCAGCTCCTCGTACAGCTCGCGGCGCGGCTCCTGGCCCGCGCACAGCACGACCGTGTCGACCGCCAGCACCCGCCGCTCACCGTCGACGGTGAGGTGGAGCCCCTCGTCGTCGATGCGGTCGTACGAGGCTCCCGCGATCATCTCGACGCCCCGGTGGCGCAGTTCGGTGCGGTGGATCCAGCCGGTCGTCTTGCCGAGCCCGGCGCCGACCTTGGTCGTCCGGCGCTGGACCAGGTGGACCCTGCGCGGCGACGTGGGGCGCTCGGGGGCGCGCAGCCCGCCGCGCTCGGCGTACGCCGTGTCCACCCCCCACTGCCGGAAGAACGTGTCCGCGTCCAGACTCGCCGCGTCGCCACCGTCGGTCAGGAACTCCGCGACGTCGAAGCCGATGCCGCCCGCGCCGATGATCGCGACCCGGTCGCCGACCGGCGCTTCGTCGCGCAGCACGTCCAGGTAGCTCACGACGTTCGGGTGGTCCGTGCCGGGGATCGCCGGGGTACGCGGCTCGACGCCGGTGGCCAGCACGATCTCGTCGAAACCGGCCAGGGCCGCGGTGTCGGCCCGAGTGGACAGCCGCACCTCCACGTCCAGCTCCGCCAGCCGCGTTCGGAAGTAGCGCAGCGTCTCGTCGAACTCCTCCTTGCCCGGCACCCGGCGGGCCACGTTGAGCTGGCCGCCGATCTCGTCGGCCGTGTCGAACAGGGTCACCGCGTGCCCCCGCTCGGCCGCCGTCACCGAGCACGCGAGGCCCGCAGGACCCGCGCCGACCACGGCGACGCGTTTGCGGCTCCGGGTCGGGCCGATCACCAGCTCGGTCTCGTGGCAGGCCCGCGGGTTGACCAGGCAGGAGGTGATCTTCAGGCTGAAGATGTGGTCCAGGCAGGCCTGGTTGCAGCCGATGCACGTGTTGATCGCGTCCGGCCGGCCCGCCGCCGCCTTCGCGACGAACTCCGGGTCGGCGAGGAACGGCCGGGCCATCGAGACCATGTCCGCCCGGCCGGAGGCGAGGATCTCCTCGGCGACCTCGGGTGTGTTGATGCGGTTGCTCGTCACCAGCGGTACGGAGACCGCGCCGCGCACCTTCTCGGTCACCCAGCTGAACGCGCCGCGCGGCACGGAGGTGGCGATCGTGGGGATCCGCGCCTCGTGCCAGCCGATGCCGGTGTTGATGATCGTCGCGCCCGCCGCCTCGATCTCCCGCGCGAGCGTCACGACCTCGTCCAGTGTCGAGCCGCCCGGCACCAGGTCCAGCATGGAGAGCCGGTAGATCAGGATGAAGTCGTCGCCGACCCGCTCGCGCACCCGGCGCACGATCTCGACGGGGAAGCGGATGCGGTTCTCGTAACTGCCGCCCCAGCGGTCGGTGCGGTGGTTGGTCGCCGAGACGATGAACTCGTTGATCAGATAGCCCTCGGAGCCCATGATCTCGACGCCGTCGTACCCGGCGAACCGCGCCAGCTCCGCCGCCCGGACGAACTCCTCGACGGTCTCCTCGACCTGCTCGTCGGTGAGCGCGTTCGGGACGAACCCGCTGATCGGGGCCTGGATCGCGCTCGGGGCCACCAGATCCGGGTGGTGCGCGTAGCGGCCGAAGTGCAGGATCTGCATCGCGATCCGGCCGCCCGCGGCGTGCACCGCCGAGGTGATCTCCCGGTGCTGCTCCGCCTCCGCCTCGGTCGTCATCTTGGCGCCGCCGGGGAAGGAACAGGCCCGCTCGCTGGGGGCGATGCCGCCGGTGACCATCAGCCCGACGCCGCCCCGGGCGCGCTCGGCGTAGAAGGCGGCCATCCGCTCGAAGCCGCGCTCGGCCTCTTCCAGACCGATGTGCATCGATCCCATGAGCACCCGGTTGGGCAGGGTGGTGAACCCGAGGTCCAGCGGGCTCAGCAGGGTCGGGTAGGGGCTCATCCGGGATCTCCTCCGCACGGGGTCGTCGCGTCAGTTGTAGACCACCCCGAACCGCTTATGCAACAAGTTGCACAATGATCTGCGTCGCATGGCGGGAGCTGCGGCATCGGGCCCGTTCCCCGTACGGCGTAGTCGGCCGCGCCCGCCGACCGCGTGCCGACGAGAGTGGGAGCCGTATCCCCGACCCTTCGCCCATCCCTCGCCCCGGGAGTCCTCATGGTCAGCTTCAACCGGCGTGATCTCGGTCTGCTCGCCCTGCGCGTCGGCACCGGCGCGGTGCTCGCCGCCCACGGCAGTCAGAAACTCGCCGGGTGGTTCGGCGGCGGCGGCATCCAGGGCACCACGGCGGCCATGGAGGCCATGGGTTTCCACCCGCCCAAACACAGCGCGGTGGCCGCCGGGCTGGGTGAGGCGGGCGGCGGCGCGCTGCTGGCCCTGGGCCTCGCCACCCCGGCGGCGGGCGCGGCGGCGGCCGGGCGATGGCCGGTGCGGTGGCCGTCCACGCCCCGGCGGGCTTCTTCGCCCAGGGCGGCGGCTACGAGTACCCGGCCTTTCTCGGCTTCACCGCGGCGGCCATCGGCCTGACCGGTCCCGGGCGCTACTCGCTGGACCATGTCACCTGTCATGTGTTCGACCGGCCGTGGATGGTCGCGCTGGCCTTCGCGGGCAGCGCGGCCGCGGCCGCCGCGGTGGTCGGCCGGCGGGCGAAGGGGCGGGCGGAGCGCGAGGAGGAGACCTCCTGACGGGGGGATCCGTCCCGGGCAGCCGATCCGCCCCCGGCCGCCGATCCGCCCCGGGCCGCTGATCCGTCGGGTGCGGCCCAGCCCGCCTCTGCGGGCGATCCCGCCCGCGCTGCCGACCTCTCCCGCGCCGCCGATCCCGCCGGGCCACCGGCCTTTTCCGGGCCGCTGATCCGTCCCGGGGCGCCGGTCCCGCCGGGGCCGCCGATCCGTCGCACGCTGCCTACCCGGCCCGTGCCGCCGATCCGTCCAGGCCGCCGGCCTTGCCCCGCGCCGCCGGTCCCGCCAGGGCTGCCGATCCGTCCCGCGCCACTGATCCGGCAGGCTTCGGTCCGGGACCCGTGTCGGCGCACGGTCGCGGCGCTACGCCGAGGCAGCGCGGCGTCGGTCCGGCCGGGCGCGCTCCCGCGCCCGGCCGGGACAGCCTCCGAGAGGCTGGCGGCGCTCTTCGGACCCGGGCCGCCGGGCGCCCGGGGACGAGCCGCGCCGGCCGAGAGGCCCTCTCAGGACCGCTCGCGGCTCAGCGCCCCCGGCCACCACGCCTTCGGCCCGATGTCCCGCACCAACGCGGGGACGAGCAGCGACCGGACGACCAGCGTGTCCAGCAGGACGCCGAAGGCCACGATGAACGCGATCTGGACCAGGAACGCCAGCGGGATCACCCCCAGCGCCGCGAAGGTGGCCGCCAGGACGACGCCCGCCGAGGTGATGACCCCGCCGGTCGTGGTCAGCCCGCGCAGGATGCCCTCCCGGGTGCCGTGGCGCAGCGACTCCTCCCGGACCCGGGACATCAGGAAGATGTTGTAGTCGACGCCCAAGGCCACCAGGAACACGAATCCGTACAGCGGAACCGACGAATCCGTGCCGCTGAAGCCGAACACGTGCGTGAAGACCAGCGAGGAGATGCCCAGCGTGGCGAGGAAGTTCAGCGCCACGGTCGCCACGAGCAGCACCGGCATCAGCAGCGACCGCAACAGGAAGACCAGGATCACCAGGATGATCGCCAGCACCACCGGCACGATCAGCGTGCGGTCGTCCTCGGCCGTGCGCTGGGTGTCGTACTGCTGCGCGGTGTAGCCGCCGACCAGGGCGTCCGATCCCGGTACCGCGTGGACCGCGGTGCGCAGGGCGGCCACCGTCTCCTTGGCCCCGTCGCTGTCCGCCGCGTCCTGAAGGGTCGCGTCGATACGGACCTTGCCGTCGACGACGAGGGGTTCGCCGCCCGGCCGTCCGCCCGCGCTCACCGGAGCGGCCGAGGCCACCCCGTCGGTACGCTCGGCGGCCTCGGTCACCTCGGACAGGCGGTCCGCCGCGGCGATGATCACCGCCGGGTTGCCGGAGCCGCCGGGGAAGTGCTCGCCCAGCGTCTCCTGGGCGGCCACGGACGGCGCGTCGTTGACGAAGATCTCGTCCAGCGGCACACCCTTGGAGGTGAGCGTCGGGGCGAACGCGGCACAGGCGATCAGGGCCGCCAGCGTGATCGCCCAGACCTTGCGCGGGGCCCGATCGACCAGGGCCGCGACCTTGTGCCAGACGCCGTTGCCACCGGACACCTGCTCGTCCGCGGGCTTGGGCTTCGCCGGCCAGTAGGCGGCCCGGCCGAGCAGTACCAGTGCGGCGGGCAGGAAGGTGAGGGCGCTCAGGACCGAGCAGACGATGCCGATCGCGCCCACCGGACCGAGGGCCCGGTTGTTGGTGAGGTCGCTCAGCAACAGCGCGAGCAGGCCCGCCGCGACGGTCGCGGCGCTCGCGGTGATCGGGCCGAACGACTCGCGCAGCGCGACGCGCATCGCGGCGAAACGGTCGCCGTGGACGCCGAGTTCCTCCCGGAACCGGGCCGTGAGCAGCAGCGCGTAGTCCGTCGCCGCGCCGATCACCAGGATCGACAGGATGCCCTGCACCTGACCGTCCACGCGCACGATGTCGTGGTCCGCGAGGACGTAGACGATCGCGCAGGCCAGCCCGAGGGCGAAGACCGCGCCGAGGATGATGACGAAGGGCAGCAGCACACTGCGGTAGACCAGCAGCAGGATGATCAGCACCGTGATCAGGGCGACCCCGAGCAGCAGCCCGTCGATGCCCGCGAAGGCGTCGGACAGATCAGCCTGGCTGGCGGCCGGTCCCGCGAGCTGGACCGTCGTGCCGGACACCGACGCGCCGGCCCGGTCGACCTCCTCCAGCACGGCCGGCAGTTCGTCCCCGAGATCCGGACTCAGCTGCACGATGCCCTGGAGCGCGAGGCCGTCCTCGGAGGGCAGCGCGGGGGAGGGGGTGCCGACGACGCCCTCGTCCCCGGCGAGCGAGGCGAGGGCCCCGGTGGCGGCCTCGCGCTGCTCGTCGTTCACCGGGGCGTCCGTTCGCTCCGACGTCCACACGAGGATGACCGGCAGGGTCTCGTTCTGCTGGAACGCCTTCTGGGCCTCGATGACTTGTGTGGACTCGGCGTTCTGGGGCAGGAAGGCGGCCTGGTCGTTGGTGGCGACCTCGCCGAGCTTTCCGGCGTACGGTCCGAGCCCGCCGCCGATGCCGAGCCAGGCGATCAGCAGGACGACGGGGACCAGCCAGCGGACCGACCGTGCAGGGGTGGGCATGTCTCTCCCGAGGGGTGGAGATGTCTCATCGGTCAACAATCTCAATTGTTGAAATAGATTACGCGACGACTCTCCGGGGATCACCCATGGGGGTGGTGCACGGGGTGGAGATCCTCAGCGGCGCGTCGGGGGGAGCCCGGCCAGTTCCTCGTTCATCGCGGCGAGGAAGCGCAGCACGGTCGACAGTTCGCTGTCGCTGAAGCGCGCCCTGGCCCGCGCCGTGGCTTCGGCGAGCGGCATGAAGTAGTCCCGGGCGACGGTCCGGGCGCTCGGCTCGTAGTACACGTGCACCACTCGGCGGTCGGCGCTCTCCCGGGCCCGGCGGATGTGCCCGGCCCGCTCCAGGCGGTCCAGGCAGGCGGTCACCGCACCCGAGGTGAGCCCCAGATGGTCCCGCAGAGCCCCCGGCGTCAGGGGCGACGCGGCGTCGAGGATGGCCCCGAGCGCGCTCACGTCCGTGGGGTGCAGATGCTGGTTCGCCGCGAAGCCGTGGGCCATCCGGTTGATCTCGCCGTTCATCCGGCGCAGCTCGACGGCGAAGGCCTGGAGGTCTGCGAGCGGCGCCTCGGAATCCGAGGCGCCGCTCCGGGTCGTTCGGTCGTCGGCGTGGCTCACGCCTTCAGCGTATAGAACCCCCGCTCAGGGGTGCCGCGGTGTCCCTAGGACGGCGGCATCAGCACCGTGTCGACGAGATTCACCGTGGCGTTGGCCGTCGGCACGTTGCCACAGACGATCTTCGAGGAGTCGTTCACCGTGAACTCGGTACCGGAGCCCTTCGTGGTGAGGTCGCTCCCCTCCAGCGTCTTGAAGGTGCCGTCCTCCATCTGCTGCGTCGTGATCTTCTCGCCCACCACGTGGTAGGTCAGCACCTTGGTGAGCTGGTCCTTGTCGTTGAGGAGGGCTTCCAGATCGGCCTGCGGGATCTTCTCGAACGCGGCGTTGGTCGGCGCGAACACCGTGATGTCCTCCGCGTTGTTGAGGGTGTCGACCAGGTCGGCCTGCTTCACCGCCTCGACGAGGGTGGAGAGCTCGGGGTTGTTGGACGCGGCGGTGGCGACCGGGTCCTTCGCCATGCCCTCCAGGCTGCCCGCGCCCTCCTCCGGTACGGAAGCGCAGGCGGGACCGTAGGGTTCGGCCGGGGTCTGCGCCTGTGCCTGCGGAGCGAAGAACGCCAGGGAGGCGGGAAAGGCGAGGGCCGCGGCGGCCGCCGCTGTGCGCTGCAGACGGGTGATCGTCATGATGTCTCCTCCGGCGATCGAGGGGGGGGCTGACACCGTCGCCCCCGCGGGTCTTCTCCGTCCTCTCCACGCTGACGTGCTCCGGCCCGCCCCGCCCGCCGCGTCGATTCTGCGTCGAAACCGCGCCCGGGGCCGGTCCGGCATTGATCCGCGGGACGGGGGCATCCGGCATGACATGAAGAGCCGTTCGGTATCAGCGCAGGGACGTGGCCAGGCACGGCGTGCCGCCAACAGCAATGCCATGGAGGCGGCGGGCCGTGCCGGGTTCGCCGCCCGCGGGGTGATCTACGTACTCGTGGGGTTGCTCGCCCTGCGGATCGCGTTCCCCGGCGGAGACGCGAAGCAGGCCGACCGGGGCGGGGCGGTCGCGGAGATATCCGAGAAGCCCTTCGGCACGGTTCTCCTGTGGGTGCTGGGCGCGGCCGTCGCGGGCATGGCGCTCTGGCGACTGTCCGAAGCACTGTTCGGCGGGGCCGGACCCGACGAGCACAAGCCCGGCAAGCGGGCCATGGCGGGGGGCCGCGCGGTGTTCTACACCTTCGTCGCCTACTCCGTGCTGTCCTTCGCCGCCGGGGACTCCGGCAGCGGAGGCGGCTCGTCCGACCAGCAGTCGCAGGACATCACGGCCAAGGCGCTCGGCTGGCCGGGCGGTCAGTGGATCGTCGGGATCGGCGGCGCCGTGGTGGCCGGTGCGGGACTCTGGATCGCGGTCCGGGCCATCATGCGCAAGTACCACAAGCACCTGAAGCTGTCGGAGATGTCCCGTCGGGTCCGCCGGGCCGTGGACGTCACCGGGGTGTTCGGCGGGTCGGCGCGCGGCAGCGTCTTCGCCGCGGCGGGCGCGTTCGCCATCGCCGCCGCCGTCGAGCACGAGCCCGACAAGTCCAAGGGGATGGACGACACCCTGCGCTCCTTCGCCGATACCCCGGTCGGCCCGTGGCTGCTGGTGCTCATCGCCCTCGGACTGGTCGCCTTCGGCGTGTTCTCCTGGTTCAACGCCCGTTATCGCAAGGTCTGAGCCGATCCGCCCCGGAGCGGGCCGCCCGCCACCGCCCTGCTGCGGGCGGCGGCTTCGCGCGCGGCCTGCTCGGGGTGGCGGCGCTGCCAGTACGGGTTGTCGTGCGGCAGGCCGCCGGTCACCCGGCCGTACATCCCGAACGTGAGGATCAGCAGCCCCATCACGAAGCTGAAGATGACGTTCGGCATGCTGAAGTCCAGGATGTTCGCGGACCGGTCCAGGATGAACAGGTGGACGAAGCCGCTCAGCAGGAAGAGCGCTCCGACGATCATGTTCACCGTGGAGGCGACGTTGCCGCCCAGCGCCGCCCCGGTGATCAGCACCGCGCCGACGAGCAGGGAGATCAGACTGAGGAGCCCGTTGGACGAGAGTCCGGCGATCTGGCTGCCGTTCGTGTCGAAGAAGCTCAGCTGATCCGCGAAGCCGAGGGCCCCGAACACCATCAGGATGACCCCGCAGAGGCCCGCACCGATCCGGTACACCGTCGCCAGCCGGTGATCGACGGGGAGCTCGTCGCTCAGTTTCATGACCGTCTCCACTCTCGTGTCGTTCCTGCTCCGGTGTCTCAGGGAACCGCTCGGGGCACCGCCGGACAACGTGCGTCGCTTTTGCGTCGTATGGTGAATTTTATGGACCCGGCAGGCGACCCGCTCCTGGAAGCCCCGCCCGACGGGGGTCTGACCACCGGTGCGGTGGCCCGGCTCCTGGGCGTCGCACCGACGACGCTGCGTTCGTGGGACCGCCGCTACGGGATCGGCCCGGCCGCACGCCAGGACGGCCGGCACCGCCGCTGGACCGGGGCGGACATCGCCGCACTGCGCCACATGTGCGCCCTGACCAGCGGAGGTTTGCCCCCGGCGGAGGCGGCTCGCACCGTCCTGGCCGGGACGTCCGGCGCGTCAGCGTCCGGCGTGGGGGTGCCCGGCGGGGAAACGCGGTCCGCGGACTCGCCCGGCGAGGTGACGGTGGGCGCTCGGACGTCCGGCGCCCCGCCCCCGCCCCGGTCGGCGCGCGCATCCCGGGCCGCCGGGCCGCTGCCGGTCGGCCGGGCCCGCCAGGAGTGCCGCGGTCTGGCCCGGGCCGCGGTCCGGCTGGACGCGCCGGCCCTGGACGAACTGCTCACGGCGGTGCTCGACCGCTACGGACTCCCGGCCGCCTGGGACGAGGTCATGATGCCGGTGCTGCACGCGGTGGGCCGGAAGTGGGAGGCGGCGGGGGAGCGGTACATCGAGGTCGAGCATCTGCTGTCGTGGCACGTCTCCGGCGCGCTGCGCGGCGTCGCTGCCGGGCGGGTCCCGGCCCCCGGCGCGGGCCTCGTCCTGCTGGCCTGTGTGCCCGGCGAGACCCACACGCTCGCCCTGGAGGCGCTCGCCGCGACCCTCGCCCACCGGGGACGGCCGGTCCGCATGTTCGGCGCCGCCGTGCCCGTCGCGGCGCTGGAGGACGCGGTCCGGCGCACCGGTCCCGCCGCGGTGGTGCTCTGGGCGCAGTCCCGGAGGACGGCGAGCCCGGCGCTCGTGGCCCGGCTGGACGCCATCGAGTGGGGCGTGCGGGGTGCGCGCAGGAGTCCCGTCGTGTGCGTGGCCGGGCCCGGCTGGATCGGGCGGCAGGCGCCGGGAGCCCGGCACCTGTCCGGGCTGACCGACGCGGTGGACACCCTGGCCGCGCTGTAGGGGTGTCCGGCGGCCCCGCCCCTGATCGGCCGGACGTCCCCGGCCCCCGGCCCCCGGCCCCCGGCCCTCGGCTCCCGACTTCAGGCCCCCGGCCTTCGGCTCCCGGCCCCCGGCTCCCGGCCCCCGGCCTCCGGCTCCCGGCCTCCTGCCGTCAGCCCAGGAAGTCCTTCAGCCCCGTCAGGAGCCGCGCCACATCCTCCGCGTCGTTGTACGCGGACAGCCCGACGCGCAGGCCGCCGCTCTCGCCGAGCCCCAGGTGACGGGAGGCCTCCAGGGCGTAGAACGCTCCGGCGGGTGCGTGTACCCCCGAGCGGGCGAGGGCGCGGTAGGCGTCCGTCGCGTCCCGGCCCTCGAAGGTGAGCAGCAGCGTGGGGGTGCGCTCGGCGGCCCGCGAGTGCACCGTCACCCCGCCCAGATCGCGTACCCCCTTCTCGACGCTCTCCCGCAGGGCGCTCTCGTGGGACTCGATCGCCGCGTACGCCGACACCAGCCGCTCACGACGCCCGCCGCGGCGGTGCGCCGTGTCCGCGTCGGTGCCCAGGCCGGCGATGAAGTCCACCGCCGCGTGGGTGCCCGCCATCAACTCGTACGGGAGCGTGCCGAGTTCGAAGCGCTCCGGCACGGCGTCGGTGGACGGCGCCAGTTTGTCCGGGTGGAGGGTGCCGAGGAGTTCGGGCCGGGCGGCCAGCACGCCGTGGTGGGGGCCGAAGAACTTGTACGGGGAGCAGACGAGGAAGTCCGCCCCGAGCCGCTCCAGGTCCACCGCGCGGTGCGCCGTCAGGTGGACCCCGTCCACGTACGACAGGGCGCCCGCCTCGCGGGCCAGTCGGGCCACGGCCGGGATGTCGGGCCGGGTGCCGATCAGGTTGGAGGCGCCGGTCACCGCGACCAGCCGGGTCCGCCCGGTGATCCGCGCGCCGACGGCCTCCGGGGGCAGTTCGCCGGTCGCCGGGTCGAAGTCGGCCCACCGCACGACCGCGCCCACCCGCTCGGCCGCCTGCACCCAGGGGCGGATGTTGGCGTCGTGGTCCAGTCGGCTGACCACCACCTCGTCCCCCGGCTTCCACGTCCCGGCCAGGGTGCGCGCGACGTCGTACGTGAGCTGGGTGGCGCTCCGGCCGAACACGATCCCGCCCGGGTCCGCGCCCAGCAGGTCCGCCATCGCCTGCCGGAAGCCCCGGACGATCTCGTCCGCGTTGACCTCTCCGGGCAGAGTGGAGCCCCGGTTGGACAGCGGACGGCTCATCGCCTCGCCGATCGCGGCCACGACGGATTCGGGGGTCTGGGTGCCGCCGGGGCCGTCGAAGTGCGCCGTACCGGATCGCAGGGCGGGGAACTGTGCGCGCACCGCTTGGACGTCGTACGACAAGGGAGCTCCTCGGGTCGCTCATGGCTGCCGGATCTCGGCGCGATCATCGCAGGGCGGTGCCTTGCGGCGGAAGGCGCCCTCGGGCCTGATTCCCCCTCTGCCCGTACCGCTGAGCAGGCCGCGCCACTGGGCAGCCCGCGGCGCCCGTGCCCCTGAGGAGCCCCTGCGCCGCCCGTACCGCTGAGAAGTCCGGGCCGCCCGTGCGGGCGACGGGAAGGTGCGTCGCCGGCACGGGGGAGGCGCACGTCCGGGCAGCGTTCGCGCGCGGGCGCACGGGATTCCGCTCCGACGCACGCTCGGGCGCGGGAATTCTCCTCCCGGTGCATCAGAATGCGCCGTCGCCCGGTATCGCGATGATCCTACGAAGTAATTCTTTGCCTCGCCATCGCACATGTGGAGTCTCGCTCGGTTGTGCGATCCTTTTCGTATTCCTTTCCCTGGAAAGGCGTCGGTCGATTTCTCTGGGTCGGTCGTGATTAAAGCCGTGGGATCGGGAAATAGATGATCTGGGCTGATGGGGTCGGGGGCATCAGTTCGCGCCACGGCCGAATTTCGTCGAGGCCGGGTGTGGGAAAGGCGTCAGCGCGGGGCCACGGCAGCCCGTGGTTCTCGGAGATCCTCCAGGCCGGTCCGGCCTGCGCTGATGCGGAAGAACTGGTCTCTCTCCCGGTTGCGTTCCCTGGTTGGGGGTCACGTTGAACGAGCGCGAGCGCGCCGCCGATGGCGAAATTCATTCGGTCGAATACGCGGTTCCCGGGAGGGGGGTGACCGGGAATTCCGCGTCCCGCATTCTCTGTGCCGTCGCCTACCCCGTTCTCCTGCTCGCGGTCGTGTGCGTTGCGGCGTCCGCCGTGCTTCTGCGATGGGATCCGGCATGGGTCAGCCCCTTCTTTCTGGTTGGAGTGATCGCCTATCTGGCCCTCCTGGAGCGGCTGATTCCTTACGACCGGAACTGGCACCCGGGAAGGGACGAATGGCGTTGGTACGGCATCTACTTCCTGCTCACCATGGCCGGAAGCGGACTGGCGCAGTTGCTGGTCGCCCTGGCCGTCGGCCGGATCTCGCCCGAGGAGCCGGTCCTCCACCTTTGGGCCGAAATCCCGGGAGCCCTCCTCACCGGATCGCTGGTGAGCTACGCGGTGCACCGGCTGGGCCACCGGAACGCCCTGCTGTGGCGCCTGCACGGAGTGCACCACGTACCCCGGAAGGTCAACGTCGCCAACAACGGGGTCAACCACGTGCTGGACATCGTCCTGGCGCAGAGCCTGGTCCAGCTGGCCCTGGCCGTCGTCGGCTTCTCCCGCCCCGCCGTGCTGGTGGCCGGACTGTTCGTCGCCGCCCAGGGCTACTTCGTCCACGCCAACATCGACGTCCGCATCGGCCCGCTCAACCATCTGCTGGCCAGCCCCGAACAGCACCGCCTGCACCACAGCACCGAGCTGTCCGAAGCCGGCCACTACGGCTCCGACCTGTCCTGCTGGGACCACCTGTTCGGCAGCTTCACCTGGCACCCCGGCCGGGAACCGACCGCCGTGGGCCTCCACGACCCCGCCTCCTTCCCCGGCACCGGCGAGATCCTCGCCGCCTTCCTGCACCCCTGGCGACGCAGCCCCGCCCCGCGCCCCGGCCCGGAGTGACCGCCGCCGGCCCGTGCTTCACCACGACTCGACGCACCACGACCTGAGGAGTTCGAATGGCCGACGCGAACAGCCGGGCGTTACGGAACAAGGTGGCGATCATCGGGATGGGCTGCCGCCTGCCCGGCGGCGCCTCGGACCACCGCGCGTTCTGGCGGAACCTGGTGGAGGGCAAGGACTGCATCACCCCCACCCCGCCCGACCGGTACGACGTCCGCACGCTCGGCAGCCGGTTCCGCGACAAACCCGGGCGCCTCGTCGGCGGCCGCGGCGGATACATCGACGGCTTCGACGAGTTCGACCCCGCGTTCTTCGGCATCAGCCCCCGCGAGGCCGACCACATGGACCCGCAGCAGCGCAAGCTGCTCGAAGTGGCCTGGGAGGCACTGGAGGACGGCGGCCAGCGACCCGCCGACCTCGCCGGGGACAACGTCGCGGTCTACGTCGGCGCGTTCACCCTGGACTACAAGATCCTGCAGTTCGCCGACCTGGACTTCACCTCGCTCGCCGCCCACACCGCGACCGGAACCATGATGACGATGGTCTCGAACCGCATCTCGTACTGCTTCGACTTCCGCGGCCCGAGCCTGTCCGTCGACACCGCGTGCAGCTCCTCCCTGGTCGCCGTCCACCTGGCGTGCCAGGCGCTGCACAACGGGGAGACCGACCTCGCGCTCGCCGGCGGCACCCTGCTCCACATGGCCCCGCAGTACACCGTCGCCGAGACGAAGGGCGGGTTCCTCTCGCCCGAGGGCCGCTCGCGTACGTTCGACGCCGCCGCCGACGGCTACGTGCGGGCCGAGGGCGTCGGCCTGGTCGCGCTGAAGCGGCTGGACGACGCCGTGCGGGACGGGGACCGGATCCACGCGGTGATCCTGGGCAGCGGCGTCAACCAGGACGGCCACACCAACGGCATCACCGTGCCCAGCCCCGACGCGCAGGTCGACCTCATCCGCCGGGTCTGCGCCGAAGCGGGTGTCACCCCCGGCGACCTCCAGTACATGGAGGCGCACGGCACCTCGACCCCGGTCGGCGACCCGATCGAGGCGAACGCCCTGGCCCGCGCACTCGCCATCGGGCGGGCCCCGGGCGCCCGTGCCTATGTCGGCTCGGTCAAGACGAACATCGGCCACACCGAATCCGCCGCCGGGATCGCCGGGCTGATCAAGACCGTGCTGAGCATCGAACACCGCACGATCCCGCCCCACATCAACCTGGAGAACCTCAATCCCGCCATCGACCCGGCGGCCCTGCCGTACGAGATCCCCACCCGGCCCACCCCCTGGCCCGCCCATGAAGGGCCCGCCCGCGCCGGGGTGAACTCCTTCGGCTTCGGCGGAACCAACGCCCATGTCGTCCTGGAGGAAGCGCCGCCGCCCGTTCCGCCCGCCCCCGGGAGCGGCGCGGCCGCCGGGCGGCGCTGGACCATCCTGCCGCTCAGCGCCCGCCGCCCCGACGCCCTGGCGGAGCTGGCGGCCGGGATCCGGGCCGAGCTGGCGGGCGGCAACGGCCCGGCCGTCGCACTCGACGACCTCGGCCACACCCTCGCCCACCGCCGCCAGCACCTGCCCGAACGGCTGGCCGTCGTCCACTCCGACCGCGCCTCCCTCGACGAAGCCCTGGCCGCCCACGAGCGCGGCGAGCCGCACCCCCGCGTCGTGCACGGCCGGGCCCGGGACACCGCCGACCGCGGACTGGTCTGGGTCTTCACCGGCATGGGCCCCCAGTGGTGGGGCATGGGCCGTCAGCTCTTCGCGGAGGAACCCGTCTTCCGGGACGCCGTCACCGCGTGTGACCGCGCGCTGCGGGAATTCGCCGACTGGTCCCTCGTCGAGGAGCTGACCGCCGCGGAATCCGACTCCCGGATGGGCGAGACCTGGCTCGCCCAGCCCGCGAACTTCGCCGTACAGGTCGGACTGGCCGCCCTGTGGCGGTCCCACGGGGTGCGCCCGGACGCCGTCGTCGGCCACAGCACCGGCGAGATCGCCGCCTTCCACGCGGCAGGCGTCTACTCCCTGCGGGACGCGGCCAGGATCGCCGTGCACCGCAGCCGCCTCCAGCAGACCCTGGCCGGCACGGGCACCATGCTCGCCGTCGGCCTCACCGAGGACGAGGCCGAGCGCCGGGTGCGCCCCTACCGCGACCGGGTCTCCGTCGCCGCGGTCAACAGCCCCACCGCGATCACCCTGGCCGGGGACGAGGCGGCGCTGACCCTGCTGGCCGAAGAGCTGCGGGCCGAGCAGCGGTTCGCGAAGTTCCTCACCGTGGAAGTGCCCTACCACAGCGTCGGAATGGAACGCATCAAGACCGAACTGCTCACGGAACTGGCACCGTTGGAGCCGCGCGCGGCGCAGGTTCCGCTGTATCCGACAGGCGTCGAAGCGACCGTCCGGGGCGAGGAACTCGACGCCGCGTACTGGTGGAAGAACGTCCGCGACCGGGTCCGCTTCCGGTCGGCCGTCGACCGCATCGCCGACGACGGCCACCGCGTCTTCCTGGAGATCGGCCCGCACCCGGTCCTCGGCCACGCGATCCGCGAGTGCCTCGACGCGGGCGGGAGGTCCGCGCTCACCCTGCCCTCGATCCGCCGCCAGGAGGACGAGACCGAGCGCTTCGCCGCCTCCCTCGGCGCACTCCACACCCTCGGCGTCCCCGTCGACTGGGACCTGCTCCAGCCCGCCGGCAGGCCCGTCACCCTGCCCCGTCACCCCTTCCGGCGCGACCGGCACTGGACCGAGCCCCGCCCGGTCGCCCAGGTCCGGCTCGGCCACCGCGACCACCCGCTCCTCGGCCGCCGCACCGACGCCACCGCACCCACCTGGCGGGCCCGCCTGGACCCCGAGGACCAGCCCTATCTCGCCGACCACCGCATCCAGGACACCGTCGTCTTCCCCGCCGCCGGCTACCTGGAGATGGCGGCCCAGGCCGTCCTGCGGCTCACCGGCGGCACCACCGCCGTCCTCGCCGGCATCGACCTGCGCAAGGCGCTCTTCCTGCCCGACGGGGAGGACCGCACCGTTGAGGTGTCGCTCTCCCTGGACAACGCCGCCTTCACCATCGCCTCCCCGGCCGGTGAGGACGGCGAACCGGCCGTCCACGCGAGCGGAATCGTCCGCACCGGCCAACGCCGCCGCACCGCCCCGCCGCTCGACGCCCCGGCGATCCGGGCCAGGGCCCACCGCCACCTCGAAGGACCCGCCTGCTACACCGCGCTGGCCGCCCTCGGCTACCAGTACGGCCCCGCCTTCCAGGCCGTGCAGGAGGTCTGGATCGGCGCCGACGAGGTCCTCGCCCGGATCCGGCCGCCCCGGGCGATCGGCGACGACGCCGCCGGTCACCACCTCCACCCCGTCCTGCTCGACGCCTGCTTCCAGACGCTCCTGACCCCGCTGATCCCGGCGGCCCCCGGGAAGACCGCCCCGGCCACCGGGATCAGGCTGCCGCTCTCCCTGGACGAGGTGGCCCTCGAACCCGTCGGGGACCAGCCCTTCTGGGCCCACGCCACCCTCCTCACCGGCGACGCGGACACCACCCTCGGCGACATCGCCCTGTACGCCGACGACGGCACGCCCCTCGGCCGCATCGCAGGCTTCCGCGCCGCCGACGTCGAGAAGGCCGCCACCGCCGTCGCCCGCACCACGATCGACTCCTGGCTCGCCGAACCCGTCTGGACCGACTGCCCGCCGCTCCCGGCCGAGGGCGCCGCGGTCCCGCCCGGGGACGTGAGCTGGCTGCTCCTCGCCGACGACGCCGGCCTCGCGGACTCCTTCGCCGCCCTGGCCGACGCCCGGGGCGAACGCTGCCGCCTGGTGCGCCGGGGCGCGGCCTACACGGCCCCGGCCGACGGCCGCACCTACACCGTCGACCCGGCGTCCGACGCCGACCTGCGACGCCTCTTCGCCGACCTCGACCGCGACGGCGGGCCCTTCCGGGGGACCGTCCTGCACCTGTGGAACCTCGACGCCCCCGCCCTCGCCGCCTGCGACCGGACCGCCCTCGGCGTCCACACCGGCGCGGGCGCCTACTCCCTGATCGCCCTCGCCCGGCTGCTGTCCGCCCGGGGCGAAGGAGGACGTCTGCACATCGTCACCCGGGGCGCCCAGCCCGCCCTGCCCGGCGAAGCACCCGAACCCCTCGGAGCCCCGGCCTGGGGCATCGGCCGCGTACTGCGCCACCAGGAACTGACCGGGCACCCCGGCAAACTCATCGACCTCGACCCCCGGCGAAAGACCGGACCCGACGGCGACCGGGCCGAGGCCGCGGCGCTCCTGGCCGAAGCGCTCAGCGACGACGAAGCGGAGATCGCCCTGCGCGACGGCCACCGCCGCACCGGCCGGCTACGCCCCGCCGCGAGCCTGACCCGGCCGCTGCCGCTCCGCCTGCGGGCCGACGGAAGCTACCTGGTCACCGGGGCGTTCGGCGCGCTCGGCCGGCTGCTGTGCCGCACCCTCGCACGCCGGGGAGCCCGCCGGATCATCCTCGTCGGACGTACCCCCGTGCCGCCCCGGGAGAAGTGGGCCGGAGCCGACCCCGGCAGCGCCGAGGGCCGGGCCGTCGCCCTGCTCCGCGAACTGGAGGCGCTCGGCGCGCACCCGGTTCCGGCGACGTTCGACATCACCGACGAGGACGCCCTGACCGGCTGGCTCGACGCCCACCGGCGCAGCGGAGCGCCGCCCGTACGCGGGGTGTTCCATCTCGCCGGCCAGGTTCGCGACACCCTCGTCGCCGATCTCGACCGGGCGGCCTTCGACGCCGTCCACGACCCCAAGACCGTAGGCGCGCATCTCCTCCACCGGCACCTGCGCGACGAACCCCTCGAACACTTCGTGCTGTTCGCCTCGATCGCCTCCCTGCTGACCACGGCGGGACAGACCAACTACGCGGCCGGGAACGCCTTTCTGGACGCCCTCGCCCACCACCGCCGCGCCCAGGGTCTGCCCGCGCTCAGCCTGGACTGGGGCCCCTGGGCCACCGGCATGATCGAGGAACTCGGCCTGGTCGAGCACTACCTGCACAGCCGGGGCATGAGCTCGCTCTCCCCACAGACGGGTATGGCCGTCCTGGAGCGGGTCATCGGCCAGGACCACGCGCAGCTCGTCGTCGCCACCGTCGTCGACTGGCCGGTCTTCCTCGGCTGGTACCCCTCCCCGCCACCGCTGGTCGCCGACCTCGCGGCCACCGCCACCCCCCGCGCGGAGACCACCTCCTCCGGCGGGTTCCTCGACACCTTCCGCGCCGCCGCCGAGGAGGACCGCGGCGCCCTCGTCGCCGAGCGCTTCGCCGCCCTGGCCGCCACCGTGCTGCGCACCGGCGCCGACCGCGTCGACCCCGCCACCGGACTCGGTGAACTCGGACTCGACTCGCTCCTCGCCATGGAGCTGCGCGCCCGGATCCACGCCGAACTCGGGGTCGCCCTGCCCGTGGTCGCCCTGCTCAGCGGCACCCCCGCCGGAGAACTCGCCACCCAGCTCCACGACGCACTCACCGCGCTGGCCTCGGCACAGGACCCCGCGGGGGCGGCGGGCGCGGTCCACCTCCACAGTGACGAGGGGCAGTACCCCCTCACCCAGAACCAGAAGGCGCTGTGGTTCCTCAAACACCTCAACCCCGACGGACACGCGTACAACATCGGCGGAGCCGTCGAGGTGAACGTCGCCCTCGAACCGGACCTGATGTTCGAGGCCGTCCGCCGGCTCATCGCCCGCCACCCCGCGCTGCGCACCAACTTCCTCCTGGTGGACGGGCAGGCCGTGCAGCGGGTCGCCGACGACGCCAGGACCGACTTCGCCCTCTTCGACGTCCGGGGCGAGGACTGGGAGACCATCCACGCCACGATCGTCGAGGAGTACCGCAGGCCCTACGACCTCGCGCACGACCCGCTGATCCGCTTCCGCCTCTTCCAGCGGGGAACGGACCGCTGGATCATCATGAAGGCCGTCCACCACATCGTCTCCGACGCCATCTCCACGTTCACCTTCATCGAGGAACTCCTCGCCGTCTACGAGGCGCTGCGCCGCAACCGGGAGCCCGAGCTCCCGCCGACCGAGGCCCGCTACCTGGACTTCCTCAACCAGCAGAACACCTTCCTGGCGGGACCCGAGGCCACGGACATGCTCGGCTACTGGCGGTCCCACCTGCCGGCCGAGGTCCCGCTCCTGGACCTCCCCGCCGACAAACCGCGTCCGGCGGTCCAGACCCACAACGGGGCCTCGGAGTTCTTCGTCCTCGACGACGCGCTGAGCGCCCGCGTCCACGCCCTGGCCCGGACGCACGGCGTCACCCCGTTCATGGTGCTGCTCAGCGCCTACTACCTCCTGCTGCACCGCTACTCCGGGCAGGACCACATCGTCGTCGGCAGCCCGGTCACCGGCCGCACCCGGCAGGACTTCGCCTCCGTCTACGGCTACTTCGTCAACCCGCTGCCCCTGCACGTGGACCTGTCCGACGACCCGACCGTCGCCGAACTGCTGCAACAGGTCCGGCGGACCGTGCTGGGCGGCCTGGACAACCAGGAGTACCCCTTCGTCCTGCTCGTCGAGGAACTGGGCCTCCAGCACGACCCGAGCCGCTCCGCCGTCTTCCAGGCCATGTTCATCCTGCTCACCCACAAGGTGGCCACCGAGCAGTACGGCTACCGCCTGGAGTACATCGAACTTCCCGAGGAGGAAGGGCAGTTCGACATAACCCTGTCGGCCTACGAGGATGAGTCGGAGGGCCGGTTCCACTGCGTGTTCAAGTACAACACCGACCTCTTCCTCCCCGAGACCGTGCGACGCATGGCCGCCCACTACACCCGCCTCCTCGACCGGATGACCCGCGCACCGGGCGAACAGCCCGCCTCCCGGCTGGCGATGCTCGGCGACCGGGAGCGGGAGCGGCTCGTGGGGGAGTGGAGCCGCCCCGCCCTGCCGTCTGCCGGTCACCGGGACGGCGACCCGTTCACCCCCGTCCACGCGCTGATCGCCCGCACCGCCGCCGAACGCCCCACGGCCGTCGCCGTCACCACACCCTCACCGCACGGCGGATCACACCGGCTGACCTACGCGGAACTGGAGCGTCGAGCCACCGACGCCGCCGCCCGCCTGCGGACACTCGGGATCGGCGCAGGCTCGGTCGTCGTCCTCCGCCTGGACAAGTCGCCCGAGCTGATCGTCGCCCTGCTGGCCGTGCTCAAGGCCGGCGCCGCCTACCTCCCGCTCCGGCCCGACCAGCCCGCCGACCGGCTCGCCCACCTCGTATCGGCCACGGGAGCGCAGCTGGTCCTCGTCGCCGACGACGCCGGGCCCGGGGCGCCGGGGGCGCCCGGGGCGACGGCCGTGCCCGCCGCCCCGACGCTCACCCTCACCGACCTGGCCCGCACCGAACCCCACCCGCGAGGACCGGCGGCCCCGGTCGCACCGGACGCGCCCGCGTACGTCATCACCACCTCCGGCTCCACCGGCCGCCCCAAGGCCGTACGCGTCAGCCACCGCAACCTGGCCTCCGCCCAGGCCGCATGGCGGCAGGCGTACCGGCTGGACACCGACGTGACGACGCACCTCCAGATGGCCGAACCCGCCTTCGACGTGTTCACCGGCGACCTGGTACGCGCCCTGTGCTCGGGCGGCACACTCGTCCTCGCCGACCGCGACCTCCTCTTCGACACCACCCGCCTCTACCGCACGATGCGCCAGGAGCGCGTCGACTGCGCCGAGTTCGTGCCCGCCGTCGTGCGGGGACTGATGGACCACTGCGAGCGGGAGGGGCTGCGGCTGGACTTCCTGCGGCTGCTGGTGGTCGGCTCGGACGCCTGGAGCGTGGCCGAGTACCGCAGACTGGCCGAGCTGTGCGGGCCCGGAACCCGCCTCGTCAACTCCTACGGCCTCACCGAAGCCACCATCGACAGCGCGTACTTCGAAGGCCCCGTCGACGACCTGGAACCCGGCGCGATGGTCCCGATCGGCCGCCCCCTGCCGAACAGCGCCCTCCACATCCTCGACGCCCACGGCGAACCCGTGCCGCCCGGAGTGCCCGGCGAACTCTGGATCGGCGGCGACGGCGTCGCCCTCGGCTACGCCGGGGAACCCGGGCAGACCGACGAACGCTTCGTCACCCGTACGCTCTCCCGGGCCGTCGGCGCCCGCGCGGAACGGCTCTACCGCACCGGCGACATCGCCCGCTGGGACGCGCACGGCCGGGCCCGTCTGCTCGGCCGGACCGACGGCCAGATCAAGCTGCGCGGCCACCGCGTCGAGCTCGGCGAGATCGAGGCGCACCTGGCCCGGTGGCCGCAGCTCGCCCGTGCCGTCGTCATCCTGCGCACCGACACCCCGGCGGACGCGGCCCTCTGCGCCTACTGCGTACCCCGGGCCGGCGAAGCCCTGGACGTCCGGGCGCTGCGCCGCCACCTCGCCCGCTCCCTGCCCTCGTACATGATCCCGGCCCACTTCACCGAGCTGCCCGCCCTGCCGCTCACCGCCAACGGCAAGGTCGACACGGCCGCCCTGCCCGCCCCGCGGCCCGAGGCGGACGGCCGGCCGCACGAGGAACCCGTGACGCTGTACGAGAAGAGCGTCGCCCGCCACTGGACGACGCTCCTGGGGTGCGAACAGCCCGGCCTGGAGGACGACTTCTTCGAGCTCGGCGGCAGCTCGATCAAGCTCATCGAGCTTCTCCACCTGCTGCGCACCGAGTTCGGCGTCGGGGTCCCCGTCAGCAGGCTCTACCGGGCCACCACCCTGCACGGCATGGCCGCCACCGTTCAGGACGTCCTGCTCGGGGCGAGCGCCGAGGAACTGCCCAGCCTGACCTTCAACGACGGACAGCACGCCACCCTCTTCTGCTTCCCGCCCGCCGGCGGCCACGGGCTCGTCTACCGGGGCCTGGCCGCCCAGCTCCCCGACCACCGCGTCATCGGCTTCAACTACCTCCCCGGCGACGACAAGGTCGCCCGGTACGCCGACCTGATCGAGTCCGACCGGCCCGACGGGCCCTTCACCCTCCTGGGCTACTCCCTCGGCGGCAACCTGGCCTTCGAGACCGCCAAGGAACTGGAGCGCCGCGGCCGGCAGGTCGCCCACGTCGTCATCCTCGACTCCCGCCGCATCCTCACCCCCTACGAACCGGACGCCTCCGGCATCACCGCCTTCGAGGCCGAACTCGCCGACCACGTACGCAAACACACCGGGTCCGACGCCGTCACCCGGGAGACCCTCGCCCACGCCGCCGAATACCTCGCCTTCTGCGGGCGCACCCCCAACGCCGGCACGGTCGCCGCGACGGTCACCGTCATCACCGACGAGGAGAAGGCCGCCCTCTACGCGGCGGGGGAGCACGGCACCTGGCACGGCAGCTCCACCGGCGCCACCGCCGTCCTGCGCGGCTCCGGCGTCCACGCCGACATGCTCGACGCCAAGCACCTGCCCCGCAACGCCCGCCTGGTGCGCTCGGTCATCGCGGGGGAGGCGTCCCATGACGGATGACGGAACGTTCACGACCACGGCCACCGGCGCGGCCGGCCCGGCGGAGCCCGGCGACGCCCCCGACCGCTCCGACTGGACGACCAGGGAGCGCACCCCCGGCACTCCGCCCCGCGTCATCGTCGTCGGAGCCGGCGTGGCGGGCCTCTCCACCGGCTGCTACGCCCAGATGAGCGGCGCCAGGACCCGCGTCTTCGAGAAGCACGTCCTGCCGGGCGGCTGCTGCACCGCCTGGTCGCGGGAGGGCTACCTCTTCGACTACTGCATCGAATGGCTCATCGGCACCGCCCCGGGCAACGACGCGCACCAGGTGTGGGCCGAACTCGGGGCGCTGGACGGCAAGTCCGTCACCAACTTCGAGCTGTTCAACAAGGTCGAGGACGCGGACGGCCGGTCGGTGACGTTCTACAACGACCCCGACCGCCTGGAGGCCCACCTCCTGGACATCTCACCGGCCGACGCCCCGCTCATCCGGGCCTTCACACGGGATCTGCGGCGCTTCACCGCCATCGAGCTGTACCCGTTCCTGACCGCGCCCGCTCTGCGGACCGTACGGGAACGGGCCCGCACCCTGCGCACGGTCCTCCCCGCCTTCCGGCTGTTCTGGCGGACCGCGGCGACGCCGATGCACGTGTTCGCCGACCGGTTCGAGGACCCGCTGCTCCGCAAGGCGTTCCGCAACATCTTCTTCCAGGATCCCGGAGGTTTCCCGCTGCTGCCGTACCTCTTCAACATGGCCGCCGCCCACCACGGCAACGCGGGCTTCCCCCAGGGCGGTTCGCTCGGCCTCGCCCGGTCGATCGAGGAGCGCTACCGGAGCCTGGGCGGCACGGTCACCTACCGGGCACGCGCAGAACGGATCCTGGTCGAGAACGGCCGCGCGATCGGTATCGAACTGCGCGGCGGAAAGCGGTACTTCGCCGATCACGTCGTCTCCGCCTGCGACGGGCACACCACCGTCTACGGGCTGCTGGGCGGCCGGTACACCGGCCCCCGCATCGACAAGCTCTACACCGACCTCCTCCACCGGCCCGGCACCCTCTTTCCCGCCGTCGTCTCCGCCTTCGTCGGTCTGCGCGGCGACCTGGATCCCGGCGAGGCGCACAGCACCACCCACCTCCTCGGCCCGGACGACGCGGACCACCTCCCCGGTGCGCTGCAGGACAGCCTGGTCGTGCAGGCCCGCTCCCGCTACTCGGGAGGCTTCGCACCACCCGGCTGCTCCGTCCTGCACTGCACCTACTTCAGCGACTACGCCCACTGGAAGGACCTGCGCACCAGGAACCGCAAGGAGTACCGCCGCCGCAAACGCGAAGTCGCCGACTTCGTCCGGGACTTCCTGGAGCGGCGTACCCCCGGCATCGCCGACCGCATCGAGATGGTCGAGGTCGCCACCCCCGCCACGACCCACCGCTACACCGGCAACCTCGGCGGCTCCATCCTCGCCTGGAAGGCCTTCTCCGACGCCGACGACGTCGCCGCGCGCCTGGTCGGGAAGGACCGGATGCGACTGCCCGGACTGAGCGGCTTCTCCATGGCCGGCCAGTGGGTCGGCATGGGCGGACTGATCCGCGCCGCCTCCACCGGCCGCTTCGCCGTCCAGTACCTCTGCCGCGAACTGGGCCTGGAATTCCGGGCCTGGGAGAGCAAGGGCGACGAGCCGTGGCACCCCGGGAAGCTGGGGCACCTGCCCCAGCTCGACCGGTGGGCGGCACGGGAGGGCGAGGGCTCATGACGGGCCGCGGGAACACTCCCCGGAAGACGATGATCATCATCGGGGCCGGGCTCGGAGGTCTCTCCACCGGCTGCTACGCCCAGATGAACGGCTACCGCACCCGCATCCTGGAGATGCACGAGATCCCCGGCGGCTGCTGCACCGCCTGGGAGCGCGGCGGCTTCACCCTGGATGCCTGCGTCAGCTGGCTCCTCGGCAGCGGCCCCGGCAACGAGATGCACCGGATCTGGCTGGAGCTCGGCGCCCTCCAGGGCAAGGAGATCCGCCACTTCGACGTCTTCAACATCGTGCGCGGCACCGACGGCCGGGCCGTCCACTTCTACTCCGACCCCGACCGCCTCGAAGCCCACCTCATCGCCATCTCGCCGGCCGACGCCCGCCTCGTACGGAAGTTCTGCGGTCAACTGCGCAGCTTCCGGAAGGCGCTGGCGGTCTACCCCTTCCTCAAGCCCGTCGGTCTGATGGGGCGCCGGGAGCGTTGGCGGATGCTCGCCTCGTTCCTGCCGTACGTCAACGCCGTACGCACCACGATCACCGTCCTGATGACCGACTTCTCGGCCCGCTTCCAGGACCCTCTCCTGCGGGAGGCCTTCAACTTCATCCTGTACGAGAAGCACCCCGCCTTCCCTGTCCTCCCCTTCCACTTCCAGCTCGCCTCGCACGCCAACCTCTCCGCCGGCGTCCCCGAGGGCGGCTCGCTCGGTCTCGCCGAGTCGATCGAGGCCCGCTACCGGCGGCTCGGCGGCGAGGTCGCGTACAACACGAAGGTCGAGTCCGTGATCGTCGAGGACGACCGGGCGGCCGGCGTCCGCCTCAGCGACGGCGGCGAACTCCGCGCCGACATCGTCGTCTCGGCCTGCGACGGCCACACCACGATGATGAAGTTCCTCAAGGGCGCCTACCTGGGTGAGGACTACCGCAAGCTCTACACCGAGACCATCCACGAGCCCGGCATGGTCTTCCCCGGCTACTTCACCCTCTTCCTCGGCCTCTCCCGCCCCTTCCCGGAGGGCGACCCCTGCACGACGCACCTCATCGACGAGGCGCTGGCGGCCGAGCTGACCGGAATCCGGCACCCGAGCATCAACGTCCAGTTCCGCAGCCGCCACTACCCCGAGCTGTCCCCGGACGGCACCACCGTCGTCTACGCCACCTACTTCTGCGACATCGCCCCCTGGCGCGCCCTGGACGAGGGCCCCGAGCAGGTCACCCGCACCCGCGGCGGCCAGGAGCTGCACACTCTGCCCGTCCGCCACGGGCGCGGCTACTACGCGGCGAAACGCCGGGCCCGCGAGGCGCTCGTCGGCTTCCTGGAGCAGCGCCACCCCGGCCTGCGGGACGCGATCGTCGTCCGGGACGTCTCCAGCCCCCTCACGCAGGTCCGCTACACCGGCAACTACGACGGGACCGTGCTCGGCTGGCAGCCCTTCGTGGAGAGCGGGGAGAAGCTCGAAGAGCTGATCAAGAAGCACGGGCCCGGCCTCCCCGGGCTGCGCGACTTCTACCAGTCCGGCGTCTGGGCCACCACCGGCGGCCTCATCCGCGCCGCCGCCGCCGGACGTCACGTCATGCAGTTCGTCTGCCGCGACGACGGCAGACCCTTCACCGCGTCGGTCGACCGCACCGCACCGCCGCCGACCCACCGGGTGATCCCCGTACCCGTCCGGCCCGCCGCACCGACGGAGAGGAAGCCATGAAGATCGCGAAGTGGGTGGTCCGCGCGCACATGGAGGGCGTCCCCGACGTGGACCGCGTCTACGAGAAGGTCGTGGAGCACGTCGACGTCACGCTGGCCCCGGACGAGATGCTGCTGCGCACCCTGTTCGTCTCCGTCGACCCCTACCTCCAGGGCATCGCCCTGGACACCCCCATCGGCCGGCACATGGGAGCCGACTCGATCATGGAGGTGGTGGAGGCCGGACCGCGCGCCGCCCACCGCGTCGGCGACCTCGTCCAGGGCTTCGGCGGCTGGCGCACGCACCTCGTCTCGACCGGCGCTGAGGAGCTGTGGCAGACCGGCACGTTCCCCATGGTCTTCCCGGCGTACCGCAGGCTGGACCCCCGGTGGTACGACGACGCCCTGCCGCTGTCGACCGCGCTCAGCGTGATGGGCGGCCCCGGCATGACCGCGTGGGGCACGCTCTCCAAGTACATGACGGTCAGCCCCGGCGAGACGCTCGTGGTCAGCGGAGCCTCCGGTGCGGTGGGCGCCCTCGTCGGCCAGCTCGCGGCGCTGGCCGGAGCCCGGGTCATCGGTACCACCTCGTCCCCGGAGAAGGCGGACTACCTCACCGGACTCGGCTTCGACGCGGTGATCGTCTACCGTCACGGGGACGGCGCGGACACCGTGCGCGAGGCACTCGCGCGGGCGGCTCCCGACGGCGTCGACCGGTACTTCGACAACCTCGGCGGCACGGTCACCGACGCGGTGTTCCCCATGCTGAACGTCGGCAGCCAGGTCGCGGTGTGCTGGCAGTGGGCGACCCAGGTCGGCAACGACGGCACCGGACCCCGCCTCCTGCCCTATCTGATGTTCCCGCGCGCCACGGTCCGCGGCATCTTCTCGCTGGAGTGGTTCACCGAGCGCAACTGGCAGGACCTCCACACCGAGCTGGGCGGCCGGGTCCGGCGCGGCGAGGTGGTCTGCGACCACACCCTGCACCAGGGCTTCGACGCCATCCCCGCCGCCTACGGCAGCCTCTACGGCGACCGGGCGGCCAACCGCGGCAAGGTGCTCGTCGAACTCTGAGCGCGGCCCTCCTCTTCCGCTCGCTGCAACGACCCGTTCCCGGAGGCACGTTGATGACCATCGACCCCACGGAACCGGCTCCGGAGCCGATGCACCGGCTGCGCTTCGAGGAACCTGGGCCGCCCTGTCGCACCGAACTCCCGGGCGGCACGCCCGCCTGGCTGGTCAGCCGGTACGCCGATGTCCGCCAGGTGCTCTGCGACCCGCGCTTCGGCCGGGCAGGGCTGTACGCCCCCGACGCCCCGGCCCTCTCCGGCGTACCGGAACTCGTGAACGACCCGGACCTGATGTTCAACCAGGACGGCCCCGACCATCTGCGGCTGCGCCGCACCCTGCGGCGGGCGTTCACCCCGAGGGCGGTCGCCCGCTGGCGGCCGTGGATCGCCGCGATCGTCGAGGAACTCCTCGACCGGCTGGAGGAGCGACCGCGACCGGCGGACGCGGTGGCGGAGTTCGCCCTCCCGCTGCCGGTGGCGGTGATCAGCCGGCTGATGGGCCTGGACGCGTCCACGGGGGACCGGCTGCGGCACTGGAGCGAACACGCCTTCTCCGACGGCACCCAGGAGAGCGAACAAGTCGGCGGTGTGCTGCAGGAGTTCGGCGCTTTCGGTGCGGAACTCCTCGCCGAGCGGCGCCGGGCTCCGGGGCAGGACCTGGTCAGCCGTGTCGTCGCGGTGGCCGACGAGGAAGGGGGCGTTACCGAGGCGCAGCTGGTCAGTCTCGTGTGCGGGCTGGTCGTCGGCGGCCACGACAGCACGATGACCATGCTCGGCAACGCGCTGCTCTGCCTCCTGGGCGAACACTGCGAGATCTGGCCCCTGCTCGGGGTGGACGAGGACGCCGCGGGCCGGGTCGCGGACCGGCTCGTCCACCTCGTGCCGCTGGGCGACGACCGGGGCAGCACCCGGTACGCCGCCGCGGACGTCGAGGTCGGCGGGGTGACGATCCCGGCCGGTGCGATCGTGCTGGCCGACTGCGGCATGGCCAACCGCGACCCGGACGTCTTCCCGCCCGACACGCTCCACGACCTCCTCGCCCCGCTGGAGGCCCCCACGCTGTCCTTCGGCGCCGGACCCCACTACTGCCTCGGCGCCTGGCTGGCCCGTACGGAGCTCCAGCTCGCCCTGCACCGCCTGGCGACCCGCTTCCCGGATCTGCGCCTCGCTGATCCGGTGGACGCGACCGTGTGGCGGACCGGCACGACCTCCCGCAGTCCGCGGTGGCTCCGGGTCAGCTGGTAGTCCGCCGGGGCCGGGTGGGCGGCGCCGGCTCCCGGCCCCTCACCCGCCGGTGGCCGTGAGCGACGCGAGAGCCGCGTCGAGAAGCCGTGTGGCCTCCTCCGCGACGGGTTCCATGGCGTCGAGGCCGGTGAGGGTGACCATCGTGCCGGGGTCGACGGCCTGGACGACCACATGGTCGCCTTCGGACCGGACGACGACGTTGCAGGGCAGCAGCAGCCCGATCGAGCGGTCGGCCTCCAGGGCCCGGTGAGCGAGGGGCGGGTTGCAGGCCCCGAGGATCAGGTAGGGCTCCATGACGTGGCCGAGCTTGGCCTTGAGCGTCGCCTGTACGTCGATCTCGGTCAGGACGCCGAACCCCTGGTCGGCCAGGGCGCGACGGACGTCCTGCTGCACCTGGTCGAACGGCGCCTGCACGGTCACGGTGCGGTCGTAGGACACGGAACTGCCTCCTCGGCTCGCGTCAGCGTGCGTTTCCGGGTACCCGGTCGGTACCCGCGCTGTGACGGCTGCCACGGAAATATACCCCCCGGGGTAAGGGTGTTAGAGTCGTTTGCATACCCCAGGGGGTAATTTTCTCGCGGAAGGAGCAGCACGGTGTTCTTCGTTGACGTGATCGACCTGGAGGGTCTGGGCAATCGCAGCTACCTCGCCGGCGGCGCCTCGTCGGCGGTGGCGGTGGACCCGCCCCGTGACATCGACCAGGTGCTGGCGGCCGCCGCGCGGCGGGGGGTGCGGATCTCGCACGTGGTGGAGACCCACATCCACAACGACTACGTCACCGGCGGTCTTGAGCTGGCCCGGATCACGGGCGCCGTCTACCTGGTCCCCGCCGGTGCGCAGGTCTCCTTCGCCAGGACTCCGGTCTCCGACGGGGACGAGATCGACATCGACCCGGGCGCCGGTCTGAGCCTGGCGGCCGTCGCCACGCCCGGGCATACCCCGCACCACACCGCGTACGTGCTGCGGGAGGCGGACCGCCCCGTCGCCGCCTTCACGGGCGGCTCCCTGCTGATCGGTACGGTCGGCCGCCCCGACCTGGTCGAGCCGAGGCTGACCGAACAGCTGGCCCGGGCCCAGTACGCCTCCGCGCGCCGGCTCGCCGACGCCCTGCCCGACGACACACAGGTGCTGCCCACCCACGGGTTCGGCAGCTTCTGCTCCTCGGCGCAGGCGGACGGGGAGACCACGACCATCGGCAAGGAGAAGGCCGGGAACACGGCCCTGACCGTGGACGTGGAGACCTTCGTCGCCGACCTGCTCGCGGGGCTGGAGGACGTGCCCGCCTACTACGCGCACATGGGGCCGGCCAACGCCGGCGGACCCGACCCGGTCGACATGACCCCGCCCGCCGTCGCCGACCCGCACGAGATCGCCGCGCGCCTGGCGGCGGGGGAGTGGGTGGTGGATCTGCGCAGCCGGATCGCCTTTGCCGAAGGCCATGTGGCGGGCTCGTTCAACTTCGAGGCGGACGGCAAGCTGGCCACCTATCTGGCCTGGATGATTCCGTGGGGGAAGCCCGTGACCCTGCTCGCCGAGACGGCGGAGCAGCTGGCGGCGGCACAGCGTGAGCTGGTGCGGGTCGGCATCGACCGGCCGGCCGCCGCGGCGACCGGCTCTCCCGCCGCGTGGCTGCGCGAGGGCGAGAGCCCGGCCTCGTTCCCGCGGGCGACGTTCGCGGACCTCGCGGACCAGGACCACGACGGCATCGTGGTGCTGGACGTACGCCGCGACTCCGAGCGCGCCGACGGCTGGATCGCCGGCTCGGTCCACATCCCGATCCACCAGGTGCACCGGCGCCTCGGCGACGTGCCGGACGGCACGGTCTGGGTGCACTGCGCCGGCGGCATGCGCGCCGGCATCGCCGCCTCGCTGCTGGATGCCGCCGGCCGCCGGGTGGTCGCCGTGGACGACGGCTTCGACGCCGCCGGCCGGGCCGGGCTGCGTGTCGTCACCGGCTGAGTGAACCGCCGGGGCCGCTGTGCCGGACCCGCAGCCCCCGGGGCCGTCCGCCCCGGGGCCGTATCAGGGCGAACGACGAGAGAAAGGCGAGTGCACGATGTTCCTCTTCCCAAAGGGCCCGAGGCGCGTGTCCGTGGACGAAGCGCGTACCCGCACCGGCGGTGAACCGCACGGAGCCGTCCTGCTGGACGTGCGGGAGACGCCCGAGTGGAAGGCGGGGCACGCCCCCGACGCGGTGCACGCCCCGCTGACGGCCCTGGCCGCGGGCGGGCCCCTGCCCGCCGCCGCGCAGGGGCGTCCCCTGGTGGTGATCTGCCGCAGCGGTCACCGTTCGCAGCAGGCCGCGAAGCTGCTGGCCGAACGGGGCGCGGACGTGGCGGACGTGAAGGGCGGCATGAACGCGTGGGCCGCCGCCGGACACCCGGTCGTCGACGAGCGCGGGAACAGCGGCTCGATAGCGTGAGCACCCTCGTACTCGCCCTGACCGCCGGGGCCGTCGTCGGTCTGGCCCTCGGCGCCCTGGGCGGCGGCGGCAGCGTCCTCGCGGTCCCCGCCCTGATCTACCTGCTCGGCTTCTCCCCGGCATCGGCGACGACGGCGAGCCTGATCATCGTGGCCGCGACCTCCGCCACCGCGCTGCACGCCCACGCCCGCGACGGCAACGTCGCCTGGCGCACGGGCGCGCTGTTCGCGGCGGCCGGCATCGTGCCGGCCTTCCTCGCGGGCGCCGTGGCGGGCCGGCTTCCGGCCCAGGTGCTCACCGGAGCCTTCTCCGTCGTCGCCGCCCTGGCCGCCGTGCGCATGCTCCGCCCCTCCGGCTCCGAGCCTCCGGAGCGGATACGCCCCGCCAAGGCGCTCGGCGCCGGGGCCGGGCTGGGAGCGGTGACCGGGTTCCTCGGCGTCGGCGGCGGATTCCTCGCCGTCCCGGCCCTGGTGGACGTGCTCGGCCTGCGGATGAAGCAGGCGGTGGGGACCAGCCTGCTGGTCATCTCCGTCAACTCGCTGGCGGCGCTCACCGCACGCACGGGGGCGGGCGGGGACCTGCGGTGGGAGGTGATCGCCCCCTTCGCCGGCGCGGCCATCCTGGGCGCCTGGGACGGCAGGCGTCTCGCGTCGAAGATCACCGGCGAGACCCTGCAACGCCTCTTCGCCGTCGTCCTGCTGGCCGTGGCGGCCGTGATGCTCATCGACGTGTTCGTCTGACCGCCCGCCGGCGTCGTCCCGCGGTCAGGCCAGGGACAGGAACAGCTTCTCCAGCCGGCCCCGCATCTCGTCCTGGTCCTCGGGGGTGCGGCTGCCGCCCTCCATCTCGGTCATGCACTGCTGGAGACCGGTGGCGATGATCGCGAACCCGGCCCGGTCCAGTGCCCGTGACGCGGCGGCCAGCTGTGTGACGACCTCCTCGCAGTCCCGGCCCTCCTCGATCATCCGGATCACCCCGGAGATCTGTCCCTGCGCGCGGCGCAGCCGGTTGAGGACGGCCTTCAGCTCCGCACCTGCCAGATCAAGCTCCATCATCACTCCTCATCACATACCCCCAGGGGTAATATACTCCCCTTTTCCGGGGGCCCGCCGAAAGAAAAGGATGACTCTGCCATGACCACGCCCACCACCCTCGGCGCCGGTGAGGCCCGTACCCGGCTGCACGACCTGACCGTGATCGACGTCCGCACCCCGGGCGAGTTCGCCGGCGGTCACGTGCCCGGCGCCCTGAACATCCCGCTGGACCAGGTCCAGCGCGCGCTGCCCGACATCCGCCGGGCCGCCGAGCACGGTGACGTCCTGGTCGTCTGCGCCTCCGGAGCCCGCTCCGAGAAGGCCTGCCGCATGCTCGCCGACCACGGCGTCGCGACCGCCACCCTCTCCGGAGGCACGGGCGCCTGGGCCGCCGACGGCCACGACCTGCACCGTCCCGAGGGCTCGGCCCGTGCCGTCTGGGGCATGGAGCGCCAGGTCCGCTTCACGGCCGGCACGGTCGTCCTGCTCGGCCTCCTCCTCGGGGTCCTGGTGCACCCGGCCTTCCAGATCCTCTCGGCGGGCATCGCCGCGGGCCTGGTCTTCTCCGCCCTGACCAACACCTGCGGCATGGCCGCCATGCTCGCCCGGCTGCCGCACAACCGCCCCCGCGTCGCCGACCTCGACGCCACGCTGGCCGAGCTCCGCAACCGCTGAGCCGGGGGCGCGGACCGGCCCGACCGGCCGGCCCGCGCCTCCGGAGGCTTTGGCTCCGCGCACCGGTCCGTCACCGGAGCAGACCCCGGACGCACCCGCGTCCGGGGTCTGCCGTGCCGACGCGGGGCCCGGCTCGTGCCGCCGTACAGGGTGATCGTCCGGTGAGCCCTTACGGCAGCGAGCGGGAGGCGGCGCCGAGATCGTGGGCGTGGACGGGGGGAGCGTTCTGCTCCAGTCGGGCGCCCAGGGTGTCGGCGAAGTCCTCGGCGCGGGCCAGCTGGACGCGCAGCTTCTCCACCTGCTCGGCCGCGGCCTGCCGGTAGCCGCGCACCCGTTCCAGGAGCGCCTCGCGCTCGTCGCCGTCGAGCGCCTCGTCGCCGTCGAGGCGATCGGTGGCGTCCAGGAGGTCGCGCATCTGCTCCAGGGTGAAGCCGAGCGGCTTCATCCGGCGGATCACCATGAGCCGGGCGACGTCCGTCTCGGTGTAGAGGCGGAACCCGCCCTGGGACCGGGCGGAGGGGATGACCAGGCCGGTCTCCTCGTAGTGCCGGATCGTGCGCAGCGACAGCTCCGTCCGCGCGGCGACCTCGCCGATCTGCATCTGCCTGTCGTCCACGCCCGTGTCCCTGGCCCTTCGTCGGTGCCGGGCCGCGTCCCGTGCGACCCCACCGGCCCTACTCTAACGTTAGGGTAGAGTTGCTGGTGGCGAGGGCGGCCGGGCTGCCCCGCCGATGCCGTTCCGGGGCCGACGACGCCCCCGGCGAAGATCCGATTCCCGCAGGAGAGAGCGTGCGCGAGCCCATGACGCCGATCGCCGCCGCCTGCCCGCCGTGACTCCTCGCCCTCGGACATGACCCGCCCGCCCGGGCGCCACCCGGGCTCGCGGGCATCCCCACGACCTCCCGGTCCGACCTGGGCCGCCTGCGGGACGCCGGCCGGTCTCCCGTACCCCCTCCGCCCGCCTGCGGCCCGACCGCGGTGTGCCCGAGCACGACAGGTACACGTCTCCTTGTCTTCTGCTGCTGTGACTCCCGCCGCGCGACTGCGCGGTCTCAAGCCCGACTGGCTGAACAACCCCAAGGTCTGGCGTACCGAGGTCCTGGCCGGACTGGTCGTGGCCCTGGCCCTGATCCCCGAGGCGATCTCGTTCTCGATCATCGCCGGTGTCGACCCCGCGGTCGGTCTGTTCGCCTCGTTCACCATGGCCGTGGTCATCTCGATCGTCGGCGGCCGCCGCGCGATGATCTCCGCCGCCACCGGCGCGATCGCCCTGGTCGTCGCCCCGCTGAACCGCGAGCACGGCTTCGGCTACCTGGTCGCCGCCGTCATCCTCGCCGGTGTCATGCAGGTGGCTCTGGGCGCGCTCGGGGTGGCCAAGCTGATGCGGTTCGTCCCGCGCTCGGTGATGGTGGGCTTCGTCAACGCCCTCGCGATCCTGATCTTCATGGCCCAGGTTCCCGAGATGCACGACGTGCCGTGGGCGGTGTACCCGCTGATCGCCGGCGGGCTGGTGCTGATGGTGTTCTTCCCGAGGATCACCAAGGTGATCCCGGCCCCCCTCGTCTCGATCGTCGTCCTGACCGTCATCACGGTCGCGGCCTCGATCGCGGTGCCGACGGTGGGAGACAAGGGCGCTCTGCCGTCCGCCCTGCCGGTGCCGGGCCTGCCGGACGTCCCGTTCACGCTGGACACCCTGACGACGATCGCCCCGTACGCCTTCGCGATGGCGCTGGTCGGGCTGATGGAGTCGCTGATGACCGCCAAGCTCGTCGACGACATCACCGACACCCACTCCTCCAAGACCCGCGAGTCCGTCGGCCAGGGCATCGCCAACATCGTCACCGGCTTCTTCGGCGGTATGGGCGGCTGCGCCATGATCGGCCAGACGATGATCAACGTGAAGGTGTCGGGCGCCCGCACCCGCGTCTCGACCTTCCTGGCGGGCGTGTTCCTGATGGTCCTGTGCATCGTTTTCGGGCCGGTCGTCTCCGACATCCCGATGGCTGCCCTGGTCGCCGTCATGGTGATGGTGTCGTTCGCCACGTTCGACTGGCACTCCATCGCCCCGCAGACGCTGAAGCGGATGCCGGCCGGCGAGATCGCCGTCATGGTCATCACCGTGATCATGGTGGTCGCGACCGACAACCTCGCCATCGGCGTCGTCGTCGGCTCCGTCACCGCGATGGTCATCTTCGCGAAGCGGGTCGCCCACATCGCCCGTGTGCACAGCGTCCTCGACCCCGACGGCACCACCGTCGTCTACCGGGTCACCGGCGAGCTGTTCTTCGCCTCCTCCAACGACCTCGTCGGCCAGTTCGACTACGCGGCGGACCCGGACAGGATCGTCATCGACCTCTCCGAGGCCCATGTCTGGGACGCCTCCTCCGTGGCGGCCCTCGACGCGATCGAGACCAAGTACGCCCAGCGCGGCAAGAGCGTGGAGATCACCGGTCTGAACGACCTGAGCGCCGACCTCCACGGAAGGCTCACCGGAGAACTCACCGGCAGCCACTGACCTGGGTCCTCCGCCCACCGCGCAGGCCCCCGGGCCGGCCGTGCCGACGGCCGTCCCGGGGCGGGGCCGCTCAGCGTTTCTGTTCCGGCCAGTTCAGGATCCGGGCGCCGATGACGGCCGTCTGCAGGGCGTAGCGGTGGCGGGGGTCGGTGGGGTCGGATCCGGTCAGCTCGTGGATGCGCTTCAGGCGGTAGGTCAGGGCGCGCACACTGATGGCGAGGTGCCGGGCGGCCTGCGTGGTGACGCACCCCGAGTCGAAGTAGGCCGTGAGCGTCTCCAGATGCGGCTGGGGACCGTTGCGGGTCTTCAGCAGCGGTCCCAGCGTGGTCCGTACGAGGTCGGCCATGGCCTGGCGGTCCCGGGTCAGGACGGGGTAGACGAGGAGATCCCCCGCGTGCAGTACGGGGTCCTCCAGGCCGAGACGGTCCGCCAGGTGGAGCGCCTGGAGGGCTTCGTTGTAGGAGTGGACGACACCGCCGGCCCCCGGGTGGGGCCGCCCGATCGCCACACGCCCCCCGTCGGTCCGGTCGTGCGCGTGCTTGGCGAAGTAGGCGAGGACGTCGCGCTGGTCCCCGGGCGCGATGCAGACCAGGCGGCCGTCCTTCGTCGTCAGCAGGATGCTGCGTTCGCCGAAGCGAAGCGTCACGGCCTTCTCCACCGCACGGGGAACGGCGTCGCCCTCGGCATAGGGAGCCGGCCCCTCGGCGACGGCGACCGCATGGGCGAGAGACAGGCGCAGCCCGAACTGCTCCGCCCGCTCCACCAGGGGCCCCAACTCGCTGCGCCCGTACAGAAGGTCGTCGATGAATTCCCGGCGTGCCGCCTCCTGGTGGCGGACAGCGAGCTGCTGCGCCCGCTCGTGGCCTTCGCAGAGCGCCTCGACAGCACGTTGTACCGTCCGCAGGACCTGCTCGGCGCTCGGCGTCTTCGCGGGCCAGGCGGTGCGGGTCAGGGCGAGGTGGTCGACGACCAGAGCGCGGAGCGTGACCCCGTCGGCGGCTGATCGCTCACCGAAGGACCGAAGCCGCTCCAGTTCGCTCTCGTCGAGTGTCCGGCCGGTCGACGCGGCAGCAGCCAGAAGAGCGTTGAATCCGGTGAAGGTCTGCATCGCGCGGTCCCGTTTCGTGTCCACCGGAGATCATCGGGCGGAATGAGACGTGTGTCCCACCCTCGCGCTCTCCGGTGTCCGCCTGCCGAAAGGACGGCTGTCCCGTCGACGCCGACCAGCCTTCCCGGCACACCAGCGCGCCGTGCGACGCGTTCACCGCATCCTAGTGGCACGAGGCACGGGCGTCCGAGGCGAACCCGGCAGGAGCGCGGGCCGGGGCTTCCGTCACCAACGGTCGGGTCCTCCGCCCCGCCACTCGATCAGGGCCGGTGTGGCGATCTCCTCGACGTCGAGATCGATCCCCACCGAGCACAGGAGATCGATGACCTCGGAGACCGAACGGGCCAGACCGAGTTGCTTGCCCCGAACCGTGACATACCGGCCGCCGTCCTCGTGTGCGGTGTGCACGATCACGGGAGGCGGCAGATCCGCTCCGGCCCCGGCCGCGGTCGATCGGCGGGCGACGCCCTGCGCTCCTCGCGCCCGGCCCCATCGTGCGGACGAGCCCGCGGGGGGACGATTCATGCTGTCCGGATCTCCTCTCGTCGCGCAGGCGGAGCAGCACACCCGATGACGCTCCTGGTCAGCCTGCTGCTTCGCCCCAGCCCAGCGGATGGAGGCCGGGGCCCTCGTCCGGCAGCGGCGCCGGCTGCTCGCCGCCCGCCTCGTTGAAGTCGGTGAGCGCGTCGATCAGCGCCGTGCGCTGGCGCGGCGCGAGGCGCGAGACGATCGAAGCGATCTCCCGGCGCCGGCGTGCCGTGACGTCCTCCACCGCGCGGCTCCCTTCGGCAGTGAGCCGCAGCAGGGTCTCGCGCCGGTTGTCCGGGTTGGTCTGACGGTCCGCGAGTCCCGCCGTGATCAGCCGGTCGACCATGCGCATCGCCGTCGAGGGCGCCACCCCCAGCAGCTCCGCCAGCGTGACGAGCTTGGTCGCCCCACGCGAGGAGAGGACCACCAGCATCCGGAACTGCGGCAGCGTCACCCGCTCCTCGACCTCCGCCAGCGAGCGCGCCGACACCGCGACCAGCAGTCGCGAAGCCGTCAGCACCGCCTGGGTCACCGCGTCCACATCGTCCATACGCTCCGCCGGAGCCACTTTCCTGGCCATGGCACCTTTCTATCCTGCTCTCGACGCGGCGCGTACCACGCACCCCGGGGCCCATGCCTCACCGCCTCCGGTGGCGCAGGAGGACCATCGCCGCGTCGTCGTGGAGGGGGCCGTTCGCATGACGCACGACGTCCGCGCGCAACGCTTCGAGGCCTTCCCCGGCGTCCGAGGTGCGCAGCAGCCCGGCTCGCTCCCCGAGGGGGTAGAAGTCTCCGTCGGCGCCACGGGCTTCGGTGACCCCGTCGGTGTAGAGGAGGAGGCGGTCGCCCGGAGCGAACTCGCACCGGTGCGGCTGGGGGGTCTCACCGCCGTGCATGCCCAGCCCCAGCGGCAGTGCGTAGGCGGGAGGGCGGGGGAAGTCGACGGAACCGTCCTTGCGGACGATCATCGGCGGGGGGTGGCCGCAGTTCAGGAAGACCGCGGACCGCTGCTCCGTGTCGATCTCGGCGAGGATGGCGGTCACGAACTTCTCTCCGTCCGCCTCGCGGGCCACGGTACGCTCCAGCCGCGCCGCGACCATGGCCAGATCGGGCTCCTCGTACGCAGCCTCCCGGAACACACCGAGGACGGATGCCGCCGTCTCCACGGCGGCGAGACCCTTGCCCTGGACGTCCCCGACGATGACGCGGACGCCGTGCGGAGACGCCACCGCCTCGTACAGATCGCCGCCGATGCGTGACTCCGCGACCGCGGACGTGTACGAGACAGCCACTCTCAGCCCGCCGACATGGCGGGGCACGGGCCGCTGCAGCACGCTCTGGGCCACCTCGGCGATCGAGCGCACCCCGGCCAGCTCCGCCTCCCGGCGCATCCGCGACCCGGCGGCCAGGACCCCGGCCAGCGTCACCCCGGCCACCGAGGCCATCGCCGTGTAACCGCGACGCGTGTCGAACAGCCCGTCGTACAGGCCCAGGCCGACGCACAGCAGCAGCGCGACGCAGCCGATGAGAGCGGTACGCCGCCAGGTGCCGATCAGCCCGGCGAAGGCGGGGCCCAGCGACACCAGCGGAAGGAAGCCGCCCTCCGGACCGGCGGCGAGGTCCACCGCGGCCACGACCGCCATCACCACGATCGGCAACCAGGACAGCACCAGCCTGCTCTCCCTTTGCTTCTCAGTGATCACTGCACTCCCAGCGGAACGACAACATCTTGACGACTGAGCTTTAGATTATGCAAAGATTGCTCAAGCTAAAGGTCAGGTGCGGCTTCCGTTACGCAATCGGTTTCCCCTGAGCAGCCAGAGGAGGCGGCTCGATGACGTCAGCACGAAACAGTGGCCTCCGTGCCCCCCTTCCGCGCGACGGCTGGCGCGGATGGCTCGCACGGTTGCCCGTGGCCCTGTACCGCGTGGGTCTCGGGCCGGTTCTCGGCCGCCACCACCTGCTCCTGCACCACACCGACCGGAGCAGCGGCGACATCCGGCACACGGCGCTGAAGGTCATGGCGTACGACGCGAAGCGAGGCCACTGGCTCCTGGCCTCCACGCCCGATGCGGCCTGGTACCAGGACCTCGACGCGCTGCCCCTGACCACGATCCAGGTCCGCAACCGCCACTACGCCGTCACCGCCCATCTTCTCGACGACGACGAAGCCGAGAAGACCATGACGGGGACCTCCCACCAGCCGCCCCGCGCCGGGCGACGGCTCCGCCGCACTCCGGGAACCCCCGGCCCCGACGTTGCCCCCGCGGACCCGGGGGCAGGGCCTTCCCTCACCCTCGTACGCCTGGACGCCGCCCCCGGACAGCGCCTGCCCTGACCGGGGGCTCACCCGCTTCTCGTGGTCCCGTGCAGCAGGTCCGGCCGGGGCGTCAGGAGCGCTGCCGCTCGCGCGGCCCGGGTTACGGTGTGAGGAATGAGTCAAGAGTTGCCTGGTGAGGCGGGAAGTCCGGGGGTGTGGAGAAGAGCTCCACGCCCCCGCCGTCTCGTCCACTCGGAGGTCCTTCTGTGAGCACCGGTCCGCGTCCGCGCTTCCTGGGCGTTCTGCCCTGGCCCGAGCGTCAGGCCATCGCCAGCGCTCTGCGAGCCGAGACCGTCGGCGGGCTCGCCCTGCTCGGCGCCGCCGTGGTGGCGCTGGTCTGGGCGAACAGTCCCTGGCGGGAGGTCTACGAGCAGGTCCGCGACTTCCACTTCGGCGTGCCCGCGCTGGGACTCGACCTGTCGGTCGGGCACTGGACCTCGGACGGCCTGCTCTCGGTGTTCTTCCTGATCGCGGGCATCGAACTGAAGCGCGAGATGGTCTCGGGGGAGCTGCGTACGCCGGCGACGGCCGCCCTGCCGGTCATCGCCGCCGCAAGCGGCATGATCGTGCCCGCGGCCGTCTATCTCACGGTGTCCGGCGCAGGCGGCGGCTCGCACGACGGCTGGGCCGTGCCGATGGCGACGGACATCGCGTTCGCGCTTGCCGTCCTGGCCGTCATCAGCACGCACCTGCCCGCGGCGCTGAGGGCTTTCCTCCTCACGCTCGCGGTGGTCGACGACCTGGGCGCGATCCTGGTCATCGCGGTCTTCTTCACCAGCGACCTGAACCTCTTCGCGCTGGGCGGTGCCGTGATCGGTCTGGTCGTCTTCTTCGTCCTGCAGCGCAGGCGGGTGAAGGGCTGGTGGTGGTACGCGCCGCTGGGAATCGTCGTCTGGGCGCTGACGTACAACAGCGGTGTCCACGCCACGGTCGCCGGAGTGGCCATGGGGCTGATCCTGCGCACCACGCCGGACAAGGGCGAGGAGGCGTCGCCCGCCGCTCGTACCCAGCACGTGCTCCACCCGTTCTCCGCCAGTGTGGCCGTACCGCTGTTCGCCCTGTTCGCCGCCGGTATCGACGTCTCCGCGAAAGCGTTCGCGGACGTGTTCACCCGGCCGGAGACGCTGGGTGTCGTGCTCGGCCTCACGGTCGGCAAGACGGTGGGCATCTTCGCGGGCACGTACCTCGCGGTCCGGTACACGCGGGCGCGGCTCAATCCCGATCTCGCCTGGGCTGATGTGTTCGGGCTCGCGACGCTGGGGGGCATCGGGTTCACCGTGGCCCTCCTCATCGGGGACCTCGCCTTTCCCGGCACCGCGCTGGGCGACGAGGTGAAGGCTGCCGTCCTGCTCGCCTCCGTGCTCTCCGCCGCCGTCGCGGCAGCGCTGCTGCGCCGCCGCAACCGGCTCTACCGGGAACTCTGCGAGGCGGAGGACGTGGACAGCGACGCCGACGGCATCCCGGACATCTACCAGGGCCGGGGGGTCGGAAGTCCGGGCGGCCCGGCCGACGGCGGCAGCCCGGCTCCGAGGGGCTGAAGCGCCCCCGGCTGCCGCCTGCCCCCTCGGTTGCCGCATTCCGGCTTCCGGCGGAGTCCGAGGTCACTTGCCGCTGTAGACGGGGAAGACGCTGTGCTCGCCGTAGTCCACGTCACGCAGGTCGCGAAGGGTGTCCATGTCGTCGCCGGAGATCTCGAAGCCGACCTCGGCGTTGGAGCGCATGTGCTCGGGGTTCGCCGTCTTCGGCAGCGACACGGTGCCCAGCTGGAGGGTGTAGCGGATGCACAGCTGGGGGACGGACACCCCGTACTTCTCGGCCATCGCCCGGACCTCGGCGTTCTTCAGGATCGCGCCGTGGGCGATCGGTGAGTACGCCTCGACGAGGATCCGCCGGCTCTCGCAGTAGGCCAGGAGGTCGGAGGGGGTGTTGCCGGCGTGCACGAGCAACTGGTTGACGTGCGGGGTGACGGTCGCGCCCCGCAGGAGGTTGTCCAGGTCGTGCTGCTGGAAGTTGGAGACGCCGATGGACCGGAGCGTGCCGGCCCGGTGGGCGTCCTCCAGGGCGCGCCAGGCCTCGCGGTTGCCCTCGGCGTAGTCGCCGCCGCGGAAGTCGTTCCACGGCTGCGGGCTGTGGATCAGCATCAGGTCGACGTACTCCAGGCCCAGCTTCTCCAGAGAGCCGTCGATCGCTGCGCGTGCCCGGTCGTAGTCCTTGATCTCCGCCGCGAGCTTGGTCGAGACGAACAGCGCGTCGCGGGAGACCTCCGAGGTGCGCACACCCTCGCCGACACCGCGCTCGTTGCCGTACGCCTGGGCGGTGTCGATGTTGCGGTAGCCGGTCTCCACGGCCGCGCGGACCGCGTCGGCCGCCTTGTCGTCGTCGATGAACCAGGTGCCGAGCCCCAGCTTGGGGATCTCGACGCCGTTCGCCAGGGTGTACGTCTCGTCCAGGATGCTCATGCGTTCGCTCCGTTCTTCGGCAGCCTGCCGTACACCTCGTCGGTGACCGGCTCGAGCCATTCGTTGCTGACGTCCTCGCCCGGCGTGATGAAGGCCAGGTGGGAGAACCACGCGTCGGCCTTCGCACCGTGCCAGTGCTTCGTGCCCGCCGGGACGCGGACCACGGTTCCCGGCTCCATGCCGACGGGATCCTCGCCCTCGGCCTGATACCAGCCGCTGCCCGCCGTGCACAGCAGGATCTGGTCCCCGCCGCCGCCCGTGCCGTGGTGGATGTGCCAGTTGTTCCGGCATCCCGGCTCGAAGGAGACGTTGCTGACCGGGACGCTCCCCGAGGCGAGCGGCGCCAGGTAGCTCTGCCCGATGAAGTACTGCGCGAAGGCGTCGTTCTTCTCCCCGAGCGGGAACATCTGATCGAATTCGTTGGCGGTCATCTCGTTCCTTCCTGTGATCTCGGCACGGCTCCCGCTCGCCACGCGGGGCATCGTCGGGACGCTCCCGTCGGCGATCAGGCGGAGCGCTCGTCCACGATGCCGACCAGGTCCGGCGCCGGCGGCGCGAATGGCTTCTCCTTGAGGTGACTCCCTGTGACGCTGTGAACGCGAAGACGCGCGATGGTGCGAACACGAAGGTGCGGCCTGATCCACTGTCGGTCACCCGGGACCGACCTGCATCCCGCAGGCGAGACCGCGCCTCTTTGGGCAGCCCGCGTCCGCTGTGGTCCCACTCGGGTCAGCGAACGGTAGTTCGTCGGTGACGTGGGTTCTGGGCGAGTGGGCCGCGATCCAGGAGTGGTGATCGGCGTTGTCGCGGACGCGCTGCACGATGGCGGCGAGGACACCGCCGTACCCTGGAGCGGTCTCCGGGTGCCGGTACACCTCTGCCTCACCGAGGAGGTGTAGCGACTGGGCCGCGATCTCCTCGGTGAGCGCGGCCGACCGCTCGGGGGGCCCAGCCGTCGTCGGTGTCGAGGAATGCCTGGTCCTCCAGCCGTACCGCCCCTTCTGCCATCAGTCGGACAGTGAGCCGGGCGGTTTTGCGGTCCACCGAAGTCGCCACCCGGTGGGTGAGAATATGACGATGGGCGGCGTCGCCGTGCGGATCGCTCCATGTCAACAGGCCAGTGACGAGCACGAGTTCGAGCTGATCGTCCTGCTGGGGCAGTTTCTGGTGCCAGTGGTAGACCTGCTCGTACAGCTCGCGCAGGGCCCGCTCGGCCCGCTCCCGCTCGGCTCAGCGGCCCCACCGCGCCAACCACGGTCCGTAGGCCCGCAACACCTCGGCCGCGTCCTCGCGGCGGACGCTGTGGCCGTCGGCCTCCTCCCGCCATTGGCGACCGTCCTCGGCGCGCACCAACTTCTTCCCCGGTTCTTCGCTCGCGAGCGGCGGATCCTCACCGTCTGCGTCCCGGCATAGTCAGGGGGCACCCAGCCGTCCAGCACCTCCGGCAGTGGCGGCGGGGCAGCCTGGGGCACGTGGTCGAGGATGAGCAGGATGCCGTCGGGCCGGTCAACGGGGCGCCGTACGGAGGCCGGCAGGCTGGCGAGCCACAAACGCTGCACCCCAGGGTTCAGTGGGGCGCGTCACAGACAATCCGGCGGCGCTGTGGGAGCTTCAACTCGGTTACTCGTCAGTTCAGTTACTGAAGAGCCGAGGTGGGGGCAGGACACTTCGGAACGGTCTGCCCGCCACGTGGAGAGGATCGAGTGAGCTCTTTGGAAGCCGCAACACTGGACCAGGTCGTCGACACCGCCCGCTACCCCTTGCCGGAACTCGACAGCGCCGAGGGCCGCGCCGTGGTGTCCCGCGCCCGGCGTGAACTGTCCGCCCTCGGCTGCACCGTGCTGCCCGACTTCATCCGTCCGTCACTGCGCGACACGCTGAGTCGCGAGTGCGCGGCCATCGCGCCCCGGGCGCACTTCGACACCGAAACGGTCAACGTCTACAACATCGCGGTGGACGTTGAACTGCCGGACGGCCATCCGGGCCGGAAGACCTTCGAGCGCGGCAACGCCTTCGTCGCCCGGGACCGCATCCCCGACGACGCCGTCATCAGCCGCCTCTACTCCGACGAACTGTTCCACCGTTTCGTCGCACTGTGCTTCGGACTTCCGGCGCTCTATGAACTCGCGGACCCGCTCTCCGGGCTCGTACTCAACGTCGTCGCGCCGGACAGGGAACACCCCTGGCACTTCGACACCAACGAGTACACGGTCAGCATGCTCACCCAACAGGCCGAGGTCGGCGGTGACTTCGAATACTGCCCGGGCATCCGGTCCGCGCACGACGAGGGATTCGACGACGTCCGGGACGTGCTCGAAGGCCGGGGCGGGGCACTCGTCCGCAGCCTTCCCCTGCAACCGGGTGACCTGCAGCTGTTCAAGGGCCGCTACTCGCTGCACCGGGTCAGCCCCGTCCGGGGCGGCGTCGCACGCCACTCTGCGATCTTCGCCTACAGCGAGCGCCCCGGCGTCGTCGGCAGCGTGGCCCGCACCCGGCAGCTCTTCGGCCGCGTACTGCCCGAGCATCTGGCGGCCGAGGGCCGGGCCGTCCGGGGCGACGCGCTGCTGGACTGACCGACCCACTGATCGGCACAGCCGCCGCCCCCACTCTGCGATCGACGAGGAGTAAGCCCTGTGCGTTTCGACGCGACCGGGAAAGTCACGCTCGACCACATCTACACGCAGCCCGATCCCCGGGCCTACTTCCGCCTGCTGCGCCCCCTCGGCTACTGCGTTCCACAGCAGGCGAAGCCCTACTTCGCGAAACTCGTGAAGGAGTACCGGGAGGCCCGGCACGTCACCGTGCCCCACATCGTGGACATCGGCTGCTCGTACGGAATCAACGCCGCACTTCTCAAGTACGACGTGACCGTGGACGAGCTCTACGCCCGCTACGGCGACGAGGGCCTCGACGGGAAGAGCCGGGAGGCTCTGCTCGTCCGCGACCGGAAGCTGTCCCGCTCGCACCAGCCCGCCCAGCGCATCCGTTTCACCGGCCTCGACACCTCCCGCCAAGCACTGTCCTACGCGCAAGAAGCTGGGTTCCTCGACGACGCGGTGCACGCTGACCTGGAGATGAACGAGCCCACGCCGCGACAGCGCGCCCAGCTCGCCGGGGCGGACCTGGTGATCTCGACAGGCTGCCTCGGCTACGTCACCGAGCGGACACTCGTTCGGATCGTCGAGGCGCAGGGCCCCCGGCGGCCCTGGATGGCGCACTTCGTGCTGCGCATGTTCCCCTTCGACCCCGTGGAGCAGGCACTGGGAGGACTGGGCTACCGCACCGTCCGCGTCGACGAGGTGTTCAAACAGCGCCGATTCGCCTCCCCGCAGGAACAGGGGCTCGTGCTCGAGAGCATGTCGGCCGCCGGAGTGGATGCGAGGGGCCTCGAAACGGAAGGCTGGCTCTACGCACAGCTCTATCTTTCCCGCCCGCACGACGCCCCAGGTATCGACGATCCGAATCGAGAGCAGAATTGAAGACCAGTCAGAATGCTGTGGTGAACACGACCTTCGCCCGGGAGGCCGACCTGCCGCGGGTGCCGCTGCCCACCTTGGAAGCCAGCTGCGAGAAATTCCTCGCCTGGTGCGCGCCGCTGCTGACGCCGGACGAGCGGGCGGCGACCGAGGCGGAGGTGGCCGTCTTCCTCCGACCCGGTGGCCCCGGCCGGGTTCTGCATGCTGCGCTGGAGGAGTACGACGCCACGGAGGGTGTGCACAGCTGGCTCGACACCTTCTGGCCCTACCGTTACCTGGGCCGCCGGGACCGGATCGCTCTGAACGCCAACTTCTTCTTCTTGTTCAGGGACACGGGCCGCCCCCAGGTGGAGCGAGCGGCCGGGCTCATCGCGGGGGCCCTCGACTACAAGCGGCAGCTCGACGACGGGCTCATCGCGCCGGCGGTGCAGCGCGGAGCACACCAGTCGATGGTGCAGAACAAGTTCCTGTTCTCCACCACCAGAATCCCCGGCGCACAGCAGGACACCGTCCGCGCCCCGTACACCGACGCCTGGCCTGGTCCGTCCGACGCCCCTCACATCGTGGTGTTCTTCCGTGGCCGGATGTTCCGGCTCGATGTCATCGGTCCCGACGGCGTCCCGCACGCCCTGGACGAACTTGAGGCGGGGCTGCGCGCGGTGATGAAGGCGGGCGACGAGCGAGCCGGCGAGGACACGTCGGTGGGTCATCTGACCACCATGGCCCGTGCCGAATGGGCCGCCGCCCGGGCCTCTCTCGTCGCAGTCCACCCAGGTAACGCCGCCGCGCTCGACACCGTCGAGACCGCACTGTTCTGCGTCTGTCTGGAAGACTTCGCACCGGAGAGCACTCAGGACGCCTGCGACCAATTGCTGTACGGCGACCGCGGCAACCGGTGGTTCGACAAGGCCGTGTCGTTCGTCGTCTTCGCCGACGGGCGCGCCGGCATCAACGTCGAGCACTGCGAGCTGGACGGCACCACCATCCTCAGCTTCACCGATGCCCTGCTCACGAGCCCCGCCGAGGAGTTCTCACGCCGGTCCGGGGCCCGCTCTCAGGGACAGCCCGTACTGGAGCCGGTCGTGTTCGCGCTCGATGACGCGCTGCGCACGCAGGTGCGCGCCGCCGCCGCCGCATTCGCCGCGTACGGGCGGAACACCGCGACCAGCACGGTGTCCTTCGAGGACTTCGGCAGCAGTGCGGCCAAGGCGCTGGGGGTTTCGCCGGACGCGTTCGTCCAGGTCGCCTATCAGCTGGCCCACCAGCGGGCGAAGGGCCGGCTCGGTGCGACGTACGAATCGATCGCGACGCGGCAGTACCAGCACGGGCGGACGGAGGCGATGCGCGTCGTCACTCCCGAGATGCTCGCGTTCGTCGCCGCGATGGACGACCCGTCGACGGACACCAACCTCCGGCACGTCGCTTTCCGTGCCGCCGCCGACGCCCATGTGGCGCGTGCGAAGGAGAGCCAGGCCGGCCAGGTGCCCGAGCAGCACCTGTGGGAGCTGGAGCTGATCCAGCGCCGCCGGGGGGCGGAGCTCGGAGTGCACGAGCAGCCCTCCCTGTACCGAACGCCGGGCTGGCTGACGATGCGGGACGACTACCTGAGCACCAGCTCCGCGCCGTCGGCCAACATCCAGTTCTTCGGCTTCGGCTCCACGAGCAGCCGGTGCATCGGCGTCGCGTACGTGCTGTTGCCCGAGCGATTCAACATCTATTTGAGCACCCCGCTGCCGGTCGCAGACCAGATGCACGCCTTCGCCGGCCACCTCCGCGAGGCGGTTGCCGAACTGCGCGAACTGCTGACGTCCGTGCGGTCCGAGGGCTGACCGGCACACGGACAGGACCGTCGGCCGTGCCCTCTGGGGGGGGAAGGGCACGGCCGACACCGACATTGGCCTACTCGGCGATCGCACCGCGTATCCCCATGGGCGGTCGGGTCGTCACGGGGCTCCAGGCGGCGAAGTCCCGTAAGCCATCGGCCGCGGCCCGGCCCGTTCCCGGCAACTTCTTGGACGCGAGGGCATGGCGGGACTCCGCCCTGGCCCAGCACTGGGAAGGCGTGACCGTGCCGGCCGTCGGCGCGTACATCCATTCCGGCCTCCTCGTCCCGTACCGCGAACGCCTCGGACGAGCCCTGCTCTCCGGCGAGGAAGAAGGCAACGCCGAACACCGACGGGTGCGGGTCCGCGGCGAGTGCGTCTTCGCCCATATGAAGCGCTACAAGATCCTCCGAGGCTGCCGGCAGCGCGACATCGGCCTCGAACCGGGGCGCCGGAGCGGCCGGCCCAGCCTTACTTCCGGCGCGCCGGCCAAGACGAGGTCAACCCGGCCGAGTGGATCGAGCACCTGGACAAGGCCCTCATTGCGGCGGGAGTCCGCCATCGGGGCGAACCCTTCGCCAGTGCCGGCACGGCCACACCCAAGCCGACACCTCCCCAAACAGCGAGGAGACGTCGAGCATCACTGGGCGGTGCCGCTGGGCCTTGACGAGCAAGATGCCGTCCAGTACCCAGCAGGACGAAGCCTTCTTCAGGCACTCGCTGTTGCCTGGTAGGGAGAACGTGCCGAGCGCAAAGAGCGCGTGCTCGTGCGACTGGCGTGGCGTCAGAAAAGTCAGCAACGGGTCCGTGTGAGTCCTGCAACACCGGACGACAGCTGACCGCACATGCGAAACGATGTAGCCTCCCAAGACCGCCTTTGACCTGCAGGAAGCAGGCAGGGAGCAGACATTTCGGGAGTTTTTTCATGTTCCGGACAATGTTCAAGTCCAAGATCCACCGGGCCACCGTCACCCAGGCTGACCTGCACTACGTCGGGTCCGTGACGATCGACGCCGCTCTGATGGAGGCCGCCGACCTGCTGCCCGGCGAGCTGGTCCATATCGTTGACATCGACAACGGCGCCCGCCTGGAGACGTACGTCATCGAGGGCGAGCGCGGCTCCGGGGTCATCGGGATCAACGGCGCGGCCGCACACCTCGTGCACCCCGGTGACCTGGTCATCCTGATCAGCTACGCGCAGGTCGACGACGCCGAGGCCCGTGCCCTGGTGCCGCGGGTCGTGCACGTGGACGCGGACAACCGGATCGTGGCGCTCGGCACCGACGCCTCGGAGCCGGTTCCCGGGAGCCGTACGGAGCGGAGCCCGCAGGCCGTCGTCGCGGGCGGCTGAGCGCGTCGGCCGCGTCCAGGAACAGGAGAGGGCGGAAGCCGATGGCGGAGAACACAGCTGTGGACATCAGGGACGACCGGGAGCACGGCAACCTCGTGGCGTACGAGGGCGGTGAGGCGGCCGGGACCATCGCGTACTTCGTCATGGACCCGGCGTCCGGTGCGCTCGTGGCCGTCCACACCGTCGTCCGGCCCGAGCACGAGGGCAAGGGCATCGCGGGCGCGCTCGTCAGGGAGTTCTACGCGATCGCCGCCCGTGAGGGCGTTCCCGTCGTTCCGCTGTGCCCGTACGCCGCGAAGTGGGCGAAACGCCACCCCGACGAGGCGCCCGAGGCGTCGGCCGATCTCGTCCAGGAGGCGCAGCGGCAGCTCAGGAACCACCCCGAGATGTTCTGACCCGCTGACCCGCTGACCCGTCCGCCCCCGGCCTGCCGACCCGTCCGCCCCCGGCCCGCGACGGCTCCGCCCCGGGGCCGGGCGGTCACGCGCTGAGTTCCGTGGCCGATCCGCCCCGGCGCGCCAGGTTCTCGCGGATGTACCACTCGGTGCCCAGTACCTCGCGGCGGACGGCCGGAGTCAGAGCGGCGATCCGGCCGGGCGCCGCTCCCCGTTCCACCTCGCTGCGGTGCGCGAGGATCGCGGCCAGCTTCTGCGGAAGCCAGGGGCGTACGTCGACCGTCGTGGTGATCCAGGCGTCCTCCGAGCAGTACAGCGACGCGGCCGGGGTGCCCGGCCGGGCCATCCGGCTGCCCACCGTGACGGCCGCCGAGCGGGGGTGCGTGGCGAGGTACAGGGCGCTCGGCTGCCAGGGGGCGCCCGTGCCCGGCGCGAACCCGGGGAGACCGGAGGCCCGCACCGCCAGCGCGGTGATCCGGTGGGCGTGGACGTGGTCGGGATGTCCCGTCATGCCCCCGTAGGCGTCCGTCGTGATCACGATCTCCGGGCGTACGTCACGGATGTGCCCGACCAGGGCCGCCACGGATTCGTCCAGCGGCGCGTCCAGGAACCGGGGCCTGCCCGGCGCCGACTCCGGTACGCGGGCGTCCGCGTACCCGAGCAGCCGCGGGGTGCCCGCGCCCAGGGCGTCCAGGGCCCGGGCGAGCTCTGCGGCCCGGTGCGTGCCCGGTGCCCAGGTCGCCGTGACCACCGCCGTACGGGCCCCGGCCGCCGCGTGCCGGGCGAGGACGCCCCCGCAGAACAGGGCTTCGTCGTCCGGATGGGCGTGGACGGCGAGAACGCTCGGCACGGGCATGGGGACACCTTTCGCGACGGGGCGACGAGCGGATCCGGGCGGCTTCGGACGTCGTGCCCGGAGTCCTGCCCACTCCGGGCGGCCTCGCACCTCGCCCCCGTGGTCTGCGGTCACCGCGCGCATATGTGTGGACTCGGCAGGCGCGGGCAGCCGCACCGGGAGACGGTGGAGGAAAGCTCCATCTGTCCTTTTCGTGCCGTTGTGGAGGATCGCGATGACCCACCCGTACCCCGACCCCGTTCCGCCCTCGCCGACCCCTCCGCCCGTGCCGGGCCCGCCCACGCCGGTGCCCAGTCCGCCGCCCGTACCGCCGGGGCCCGGGCCGATGCCGCCCGGCCCCGCGCCCGACCCGATCCCGCAGCCGCCGGCCCCCGGCCCGGATCCCGTACCGGACCCCGAACCGGAGCCGCAGCCGGCCGGGACGTGACCGGAGGAGCCCTCGGGGGACGACATGCGTCCCCCGAGGGCTCGTCGGTGATGGGCGGCATCCGGGGGATCGTCGGCGATGGGGGGTGGCGTATCGGTGTCCATCGCCCCCGTTCATGGGCCTGCTCAGCTTCCCCGCGCATCCCCTCCTGAGCTTCCTCTCGACCTCCCGCTTCCTCCGCTCTCCCTTCCCGCCCCCGCCGCTCCTTGAGCCGTCCTGCACGTCCCTCGGGGCCGTCCCGCACACCCCCTCATCAGCCGTCCTGCTCGATCAGGGCGTCCGCATGCGCGAGTCCGCTCTCCGCCGCGATCGCGTCCAGCGACTGCCGCCCCCGTACCGTCGTGAACGTCACCGTCCCCGGGGGCCCCGGATCCTCGGCCTCCCGGTCCGCCGCCACCCGGAATCCGTACACCGCGGGGCGGGGCAGGCTGTTGTACGCCCACGGCGTCGAGAAGTAGTACGCCCCCGTGTCGTACAGCACCACCACATCGTCCTCGGCCAGTTCCGGCAGCTCCCTGCTGTACGCCACCACGTCCCCCGCGAAGCAGCAGGGGCCCGCGATGTCCTGTGCCAGCACCGGGCCGTCCTTGGGGACGCCGTCCGCGTCGAAGGCGCCGATGCGCAGAGGCCAGACGTCGGGCATCAGGACCGTTCGGGTCGCGGTCTGCGCACCGGCGTGGGTGAGCGCGATGCGGCGGCCGCCGGCGTCCTTCGTGTACTCCACCCGGGCCCCGATGAACCCGTTCTTGGCCAGCAGCGACCGGCCGAACTCCGTGACCAGCGCATAGCGTCCGGAGAAGAGGCCGGGGGCGGCGGCCGTGAGCGCCGCCACGTAGTCCGCGTAGGTGGGGCACACGGTCTCGTCGGCGAAGTTGACCGGGAGTCCGCCGCCGATGTCCAGGCTCGTGATCTGCCGGACGCCCAGCGCCGCGTTGATCTCCTCGGCCAGTTCGTGACACCGGGCCACTCCAGCCGCGATCAGCTCCAACGGGCAGCCCTGGGAACCCACATGGGCGTGCAGCCGGGTCAGCCACGGCCGCTGCCGGAAGGCCGCCACGATCGCCTCGCGGGCCCCCGGGTCGCGCAGCGCCACCCCGAACTTCGACGTGTCCGTGGCCGTGCTCATCGGCCCGATGGACCCGCCGCCCACCTGGGGGTTGACCCGCAGTCCGAGCACCGAGGAGGTGCTCGGGTTCCGGAGGGCGTCGATGCGGCGCAGTTCGGCGAGGCTGTCGGCGTTGACCGCCACGCCCAGGGCGAGCGCCAGCCGGATCTCCTCGCGGGTCTTGGCGGGGGAGTCCAGGACGATGCGGGACGCGGGGAACCCGGCCTCCAGGGCCAGGCGCAGCTCACCGGGGCTCGCCACCTCGCACCCCATGCCGCAGCCGGCCAGCAGCCGCAGCACCGGGATGAGGGAGCAGGCCTTGGCCGCGAAGGTGTGCAGGACCCCGGGCGTACCGGCGAAGGCGTCGTGCAGGGCCCCGACGGAGGCGCGTACCCCTTCGGTGTCGATGAATCCGGCGACCGGATCGCCCTCGTCCAGCAGCCCCTGCCCGACCGCCGCCCGGACGACGGCGTCGTAGCGGCCGAACGTCCCGGCGGCGGCTTCGGAAGGGACGTCGGCGAACGTGTCCGGGCGGGCGGCGGGCGCTGCCGAGGCCTCGCCCTCGTGGTGTGCGGAAGTCGTCTGCGTCATGGGGCCGGAGTCTCCGATGGCTGCCCCCGGGGCTTCGGATCGGCCGGACGAGGGCTGTCGGGCGTTCGGGCGGTCAGGCGATCAGGCCGACCACGGCCTCCGGTGTCAGCATCCGGAAGGTGAACGCCTGATGGAAGTAGAGGTGGACGCCGGTGGCGTCGTGGTCGGTGTAGCCGATCGACAGGTCCTGCCCCAGGCAGAGTTCGAAGTCGCCGCCCCGCGTCGACAGGAGCACACCGCCCTTGACCGCGGGCGCCCACAGGATCTCGTCGTCCACCAGTCGGCTCAGGTGTGTCTTGACCGGGTAGCCGTGGTCGGAGGTCTCTGCCGCCTCGGTGAAGGCGTCCGCGCCGAGCAGCAGCCGGTAGGGACCGTCGACACCGGCCAGCCGCAGCCGCGTCACGGCCTGGCTGACCGCCACCGGATAGTCGCGGGCGTCGGCGGGCAGCGGCAGCGGTTCGTGCGAGGAGCCGTCCCGCAGCCCGGTGATGCCGGCCGCCCCGTACCCGTCGATGATCGCCATGTCCTCGGCGAACGCACAAGTGCGCGCCGCGTCCTTGACCGGCTGCCAGTCGCTGTCGGCGGAGCCGCGCTCCACGTCGTCCACGGCCTGGCGGCTTACCGTGAACGGCACCCGCCACTCGATGACCGGCATCGACGTGCGGGCCCGGGCCAGCACGTCCGGGGTGGGCGGATCGATCTCCCGCAGATGGCCGTCTCCCACGGCGGCCAGCGTCGGACCGTCCGGGTCGGATACGTCGACGACGCGGCGGCCCGCCACATGGCGGCGGAAGGTGCGCCGGGCCTCCTCCTCGATCTCGTCCCAGGCGGACGGGGTGACCGGCGCGAGTTCGCGATGCAGATTGTTCATCACTGGGCACTTTCTTGCAGGCTGCCGATGCGCAGCGAACCGTGGTCGGAACCGGCGGGTACCGGCTCCGGCCGGACGGGGCCGGGTGCCGCCTCCGGCCGGACCGGTACGGATGCCGGTTCCGGCCGGTCCCCCGAGCGGGTCAGGGTGGGCAGGGGCGGCGGGTCGTCCAGGAAGTCGGCGCGGGGCGCGAAGAACAGGGAGCCGGTGACCGCGGTGGAGAAGTCGAGGATGCGGTCGTGCGTCCCGGGCGGATCGCCGAGGAACATGTTGCGGAGCATGCGCTCCGTGACGTCGGGATCGGCGGCGTACCCGATGAAGTACGTACCGAACTCACCCTTCCCGAAGCTCCCGAACGGCATGTTCGCCCGCAGGATGTCGCGTTCGGTGCCGTCCGGGTCGGTGATGGTGTTGAGCGCGAGATGGGAGTCGGCGGGCTTGTCCTCGTCCGGGAACTCCACGTCGTCGAGCTTGGTGCGGCCGATGACGCGTTCCTGCTCCTCCACGGTGAGCGCGTTCCAGGACGTCAGGTCGTGCAGGTATTTCTGTACGACGACGTAGCTGCCGCCCTCGAAGTCCGGGTCGTCGTCCGCCCCGACCAGCGCCGCCGCACGCGCGTCGTCGCCGACCGGGTTCTCCGTGCCGTCCACGAAGCCGAGCAGGTCCCGGTGGTCGAGGTAGCGGAAGCCGTGTGTCTCGTCCACGATCCGCAGGGCTCCGCCGAGCTTGTCGAGCAGCTGGGCCGCCCACGCGTGGCAGACGTCCATCCGCTCGGCCCGGATGTGCAGCAGCACGTCGCCCGGGGTCGCGGGCGCGTGGTGCGACCGCCCGCGCAGTTCCGGGAACGGGTGCAGGTGCGCGGGGCGGGGCCCCGAGAACAGCCGGTCCCAGGCGTGGGAGCCGAACCCCGTCACGCAGGCGAGATCAGCGTTCGGGAACCGGAAGCCGAGCGACCGGGCGACGCCCGCGAGATCCGGCAGCACGTCCCGTACCGTGCTCTCGCCGCCCGGCTTGATCGTGCCGACCAGGATCAGTGCCGCGTTGGTCAGGGGCGCCACGACGGGCTGGACGGAAACGGGGTCCGGGACGGCGTCGGGCATGCGCGCACTCCACTACGAACGGCGAACAGGGCTCGCAGCCACTAACCCACGCCGCGCCCCCGCCCGCACGCCGGGAGCGCCCGGCCGGGTCAGCCCACCTCGGCTTGGGGCCGGCCGTGCGGGGTCAGTCGGCCGCTGCCTCGGACCGGCGGTGCGGGGGCAACCCGCGTCGGCATCGGACCGGTCGTACGGAGGCAGGCGGCCCTGCCTCGGACCGGCCGTGCCGGGTCAGCCCGCCTCGACCTCGGACCGGTCACCGCCCCAGAGCGTGTGGAACGTACCCTCCCGGTCCGTACGCCGGTACGTGTGCGCCCCGAAGAAGTCCCGCTGGCCCTGCGTGAGCGCTGCGGGCAGCCGGTCCGCGCGCAGCCCGTCGTAGTACGCGAGCGCGGCGGCGAAGCCCGGCGTCGGCACGCCCTGGCGCACGGCCTCGGCCACCACCGCCCGCCAGTCCTCCTGCGCCGCGCCGATCTCCTGCCCGAACTCCTTGTCGGAGAGCAGGCTGACCAGGTCGGGCCGGTGGTCGTAGGCGGCGCGGATCCGGTCGAGGAATGCCGCCCGGATGATGCAGCCCGCCCGCCAGATCGCCGCCACGGAGCCCAGGTCGATGTCCCAGCCGTAGGCCTCGCTGCCCGCCCTGATCTGATGGAAGCCCTGCGTGTACGAGACGATCTTGGAGGCGTACAGAGCCTGCTCCACCCGGTCCGCGAAAGCCGCCGCTCCCGCTTCGTCGAGCGGCTCGGGCGTGGGCCCCGGCAGGCCGCGCGCCGCCTCCCGCAGATCGGCGTGGCCGGAGAGCGACCGGGCGAAGACCGCCTCGGCGATCCCCGACACCGGGACCCCGAGATCCAGCGCGATCTGTACGGTCCAGCGCCCGGTGCCCTTCTGCTCCGCCCGGTCCTGCACGATGTCGACGAACGGCTTGCCGGTCGCCGCGTCCGTGTGGGCGAGGACCTCCGCCGTGATCTCGATCAGGTACGAATCGAGCCGGCCGGTGTTCCACCTACGGAAGACGTCGGCGATCTGCGCGGGGGAGTACCCGGCGACGGAGCGCAGCAGGTCGTACGCCTCGGCGATCAGCTGCATGTCCGCGTACTCGATGCCGTTGTGGACCATCTTCACGAAGTGACCCGCGCCGTCCGGACCGATGTGGGCGGTGCACGGCGTGCCGTCCTTCGCCTGCGCGGCGATCCTCTCCAGCATCGGGCCCAGCGACGCGTAGGACTTGGCCGAACCGCCCGGCATGATGCTGGGCCCGTTCAACGCACCCTCCTCACCGCCGGAGATCCCCACGCCGACGAAGTGGATGCCGCGCTCGCGCAACTCCTTCTCGCGGCGGCGGGTGTCCTCGAAGTGGGCGTTCCCGCCGTCGATGATGACGTCGCCCTCCTCCAGCAGCGGCGCGAACTCCTGGATCACCGCGTCGGTGGGATCCCCCGCCTTCACCATGATCACCAGGCGCCGGGGGTGCTCCAGCGCGGCGACGAACTCCTCCGGCGTGTGCGCGGCGACGAAGGTGCCCTCGTCGCCGAACTCCTCCACCAGGGCGTCGGTCCGGGCCGTGGTGCGGTTGTGCAGGGCGACGGTGAAGCCGTTGCGGGCGAAGTTGCGGGCGAGGTTGCGGCCCATGACCGCGAGTCCGGTGACGCCGATCTGGGCAGTGCCGCTCATCTGTGTGCTCCTGGGATCCGGGTGCGAGGGTGCGAGCGCCGCCGCGCTACGGGTGTTGCGCTTCGGCCGGGGGAGAGTGCGCCAGTGGGTTACGGCAGGGGAGTACGGGCGCGGGGACAGCCGCGTTCACGGGCGGACGCGCGACGAGGGACCGCTCAGGCGCGGCGGTCGCGCGCCGAGGGACCCTCAGGGCGCGGCGGTCGCGCCACCTGCGGCGGGACCGGCCCCGGGAGCGCCCGGGGCCGGCGAGGGCTCCAGAAGCGCGTCGTCGTCCCCCGGCTCGGGGATCACGTGCATCGCGGCCTCCTCGGCGGACGCCGCCGCCCCGTCGATGCCCACGTCGCTCGCGGTCAGGGTGGCCGGGACGGTGCCGTCCGCCTGCTGGGTCAGCCGCCCGGCGCGGGCGACGCCCACCTCGTTGTCCCAGGGCTCGCCGTCGCCGTCCACCAGATCGCCGACTCCGTCGCCGAGCGAACCGTCCGGCTCGGGCACCTCCCTCGTCAGCCGCCTTTCGAGGGACTCGCCGGTGTGCCGTTCGCCGGCCGTGGTGCCCAGCCCCTCGACCACCCACGGGCGGTCCGGGGGCGCGTAGCCCTCGTCCAGCGGATCGCCGGTGCCGGACGGGTCCATGAGCGTGTCCTCCGCGCCGAGCTGCTCGGCGGGGTCGGAAGCCTCCGGTTCCTGGGGCTGGTATACCTCGTCCCCCCAGTCGCTGTCGCTCATGGCGCGTCCTTTCCTCCGGAAGTCTCCGGGAGTACCGAATCCGACTGTCCCCTGTACGCAATTCCACTCCGGTCCCGCTCCGGCCGCAAAGGGAAGATCGGATGCGGGTGCCCCGCGCCGGTGGCCTGAAACGGTCCGTCCGCAGGTCGCGCCCCGTTCCCGGTGCGCGGAGACTCGGGGTGTGCCGGACTGCTCGACCGCTCGAACAGTCCGGCACGGGCCGCCCCTCCAGGGGATACGGGCAGCAGTCGCCCGGGTGCGTGCACCACCAGCAGGGGCCAGCTCCGCCGGACGCGGGACGACCGCCGACGGTGGCGGTACGGTGGGGGCCGCCCTGCGGCCGGTCGAGGGCGGCGCGCGCATCGCCCCGTAGATGGTCGCCGTGGCCGACAGGGCCCTGGGCTCGAACTCCTGGAGCGGTCGGTCAACGGCGCGCCGGGCCTGGTGGCCCGGCGTGACGGCGCCGTCATGACCGTGGCCTCGTTCGACGTCACCGACGGCCGCGTCACCCTGATCTGGGCGGTCCGCAACCCGGAGAAGCTGCGGCCGTGGGCCCACCCTCGCACCGGGCACCCCTTAGGGCCTGCCCGGTGCGAGGGTGGGCTCCTACTCGTACCGGTACTTCAGCGATTCCGCCTCGCGCCGCTCGATGTCGGCGATCGTCAGCTCCGGCATCCGCAGCTGCGCCAGGGTCACCTCGGCCGAGGTCGGCTGGGCGTCCGCCGGCAGCCACTGCTCCGGCTTCCAGGCCCCGCTGCGCAGCAGCGACTTCGGGCAGTGCGGGTAGACCTCCTCGATCCCGATCACCAGTGCGCTGGCCGGTGGCTTGCCCACTGCGGTGAGCTGCGACAGCAGCTCCGGGCGGGTGGAGACGCAGGCCCGGCCGTTCACCCGGAGCGTCGTGGTGCGCCCCGGGATGAAGAACAGCAGACCGGCCCGTCCGGTGGCGATGACGTTCTGCAGCGTGTCCAGCCGCTTGTTGCCGGTCGCGTCCGGTATCGCCACCGTCCGTGCGTCCAGGACCGAGACGAACCCGGCCGGGCCGCCACGCGGCGAGACGTCGCAGTTGCCCTCGGCGTCCGCGCTGGCGACCAGGACCAGGGACGAGCACCCGATCAACCGCTGTGTCTGCTCGGTGAGTTCGGTCATCTGCTTGCGGATGGCCGCGGCCCCGGGCAGTTCGTAGGCGCGGCGCAGCGCCTCGGGGTCGGTCACGGCGTCGAGGCGGAGCGAGTCGAAAGCACTGCCTGCAAGGGGTGTCGTCATGCCTGTGACCCTAATAGGGGTGTCGATCCGGGCCGGTGGGGTACGCCCGGCCGGTCAGTACGGCGGCAGCCGCAGCCCCCGTGCCCTCGCGGACGTCATGGACGAGCCGGATCTTCCCCACCGGACTGCCGCGCTCGTCCGTGGTCACCAGGGCCGCGTCGTCGGCGTTGACGCACCGCCCGCGCACCCCCGGCTCCCGGCAGAACAGGACGCAACCGGTCCGCCGGTCCACCCGGCCCGGCTCCAGCCGCCGGATCCACTGGTAGTCGCTCACCACTACCCGGGGGTAGGTGGTGCGCAACTGCTCCTCCACCTGCGTTCTGCCATCGGTCCTGCCACCAGGGTCAGCCCGTGGTCCTGTGACGGTAGGGCCGGTTCTCGTCGGCCGGATGAGTACGCCTGCTCAACCCCCTGGCGCACGGCGCCCCCGAACCTCCGCCGCGAAGCTGCTGTGATTGGCATGGACCTGACTTCGGAACTTCGCTACAGTCCGGGAACGGCACATCTGAGAGCGCTCTCACAAGCACGATCGGATCGCGCTCCCGGACGCCTCCCGTTCCACCCCCACGTCGTTGGAACAACAGGAAGGGTCACTCCCTTGAGACACGCAACTCTGCTGCGGACCGGTCTGTCCGCGCTGCTGGTCGTCGGGGCCTGGACCGCCGCCGGTCCGGTGTCCGCCTCCGCCGCGCCCGCCCCCGCCGAACCTCCCGCCTCCGCCGCCCTGCTCTCCGCGATGCAGCGCGACCTCGGGCTCACCGAGCAGCAGGCCGTGACCAGGCTCGCCGACGAGAAGGCCGCCACCGCCCTGGAGAAGAAGGCGCAGCGCGCCGCCGGCTCCGCCTTCGGGGGATCCTGGCTCGACGCGGAGACCGGCAGGCTGACCGTCGCGGTCACCACCGCCGAGAAGGCGGAGGCCGTACGGGCGACCGGTGCCGAAACCCGGCTCGTGGAGCACTCGGCCAAGAGTCTCGACGCCGCCAAGGCGCGGATCGACGCCCTGAAGGCCCCTTCAGGGGTGAGCAGTTGGCACGTCGACCCGGCCACCAGCCGCGTCGTCGTCAACGTTGTCGCCGCCGACCAGGCTGACAACGATGTCCGCACCTTCGTCGCCAAGGCCCGCAAGGCCGGTCCCGTCACGGTGAGGACGACGGCCGAGACCCCCCGGACCTTCGCCGCCGGAACGGTCGGCGGCGACCCGTACTACACGGGCAACGTCCGCTGTTCCATCGGGTTCTCCGTGCACGGAGGCTTCGTCACCGCCGGTCACTGCGGCGGCGTGGGCCAGCAGGTACGCGGCTGGGACAACTCCTACATCGGCAACTTCCAGGGTTCGTCCTTCCCCGGCAACGACTACGCCTGGGTGAACGTCGGCAGCGGCTGGTGGACCGTCCCGGTGGTGCTCGGCTGGGGGACCGTTCCGGACCAGCTCGTCCGTGGCTCGAACGAGGCCCCGATCGGCGCCTCGATCTGCCGCTCCGGTTCGACCACGCGCTGGCACTGCGGCCGCGTCCTGGCCAAGAACGAGACCGTCAACTACAGCCAGGGCGCCGTGTACCAGATGACCAAGACGAGCGTCTGCGCCGAGGGCGGCGACTCCGGCGGCTCGTTCATCAGCGGTGACCAGGCCCAGGGCGTCACCTCCGGCGGCTGGGGCAACTGCTCCAGCGGCGGGGAGACCTGGTACCAGCCGATCAACGAGATCCTCAACCGCTACGGGCTGAGGCTGCACACCGCGTGATCCCGGGGAGCCGTCCCGCCGGCCTGTGCGGCGGAGCGGCTTCCGGCCGTACGTCGTACGGCCAGTCAGCGGCCCCGCCGGTGTGCGGGGCCGCTTTCTCGCGTTTCTCGCGCGGGCGGACCCCGACTGTGCGGCGACCCGGATGCGCGGCGACCCGGGCGCGTGGCCCTCTCGGCTGTGCGGCAAACCCGGATGCGCGGCGTCCCGGCTGTGCCGCGACCCGGACGTGTGGCCCTCTCGGCTGTGCGGCGGTCCGGGTGCGCGGCGGACCCGGCTGTGCCGTGACCCGGCCGCGCGGCGTCCCGGCTGTTCGGCGGACCCGGCCGTGCCGTGATCCGCGCGACCCCGGCGTACGGGCCCCGGCCGCCCGTCCCCGCACCGCTCAACAGCCCTCGGGCAGCGCATCGTTCACAAGCTATTGACACCCTCTCAGCCTCGGCGCAACACTGGCACCGCTTTGGAGAGCGCTCTCCCGCAGGGATCCCGGGGGCCGCCGGCCTCGTGACGCGCAGGGTGGAGTCTCTTCCCGGCCGTACTGTCCAGCTCCCCCTTTCCCCCCACCGTGCACCCGATGTGCGGGGATGAAGAGCGGCATGGAGGTCCCCATGGTGACAAGACTCAACCGATCGACCCTGGTGTCCGCGCTGGTCGTGGCCACTGCCCTGGCGCTGGTCGCGCTCGGGCTGTCCGCGATCGCGAACGCCGGGCCGGCCGCCGCCGATGCGGCCCCGGACGCGGCCCGGAAGCCCGCCGCGGTCTCGCACGTCCTGCAGGGCCACGCGATGGCTCCCGCCGAGCCCGTGCCCTTCGGGGACGACCCCGACGGCGACGGCTACATCCCCGCGGACCCGCCGGTCACGGGCGTGGAGCCGTCCGACGAGATCCCGCCGCACCGCTATTTCCACGAGTTCCAGGCCAACTGCTCGGTGAGCCACACCGCGCCGGACGATCCGATCGTCTATCCGGGCCGGGCCGGCGTCTCGCACAACCACACGTTCCTGGGCAACGACACGACGAACGCGGACAGCACCACCGCCTCCCTGAGTGCGGGCGGCACCCGGTGCCTGGCGCCCGGTGACCGGTCCGCGTACTGGATGCCGACCCTCTACAACGGGGACGAGGAGGTCCGCCCGACCGGCCCCCAGACCATCTACTACAAGGCCGGCGTCACCGACTACCGCACCGTGCGGCCCTTCCCCAAGGGGCTGCGGTTCGTCGTGGGCAGCCCCACGCAGACCGTCGAGGAGTTCCGGGACCACCCCGGTGCGGTCGAGGGATACGAATGCGGTGAGAGCTACCACAACTACGACTTCCCGGCCGCCTGCCCGACCAGCCGGGACACTCAGCTCAACCTGCGGATGCAGGCGCCCAGTTGCTGGGACGGCAGGTACCTGGACACCCCCGACCACAGGGCGCACATGGCCTACCCGGTCGTGACGGGGGCCAACCAGGACGTCTGTCCGCCGAGTCACCCGGTCGCTCTGCCGATGATCGAGTTCAAGATGGCCTGGCCGGTCAACGGTGACATGTCGCAGCTGAGGCTGGCCAGCGGCACCGGCCACTCCTTCCATTACGACTTCTTCAACGCCTGGGACGACGCCACGCTCGACGCCCTGGTCGGCCACTGCATCGTCGGTGCGCTCCAGTGCAACGCCCGCGGCTACGACGAGAGCCACCCGGGCGAGGGCGCGGTCCTGGACGAGAACTACGAACTGCCCCGGCCCTGATCCCTGGCCCCCCGTCGCGCCTCCCTCATGGGTGCAGTCCGCCCATGAGGGAGAGCGCTCTCCCATCCATGGCCGTTCCCCGGCGCCCCCACCCGCACCCCGACTCCCGTGAGGAGCTTCTCCCCCCATGATCACGTTGCGCTCTCGACGACCGGCCCGCCCCCGTGGCCGTACCACCGCACGCCTCGCCGTCGCCGGACTCCTGGCCGCCACGGCGGCCGCCCTGCCGGTGCCCACCGCACAGGCCGCCGGAAGTGTGGTGAAGGTGACCGGCTCCCAGGGGGCCTGGCAGCTGACCGTGGACGGCGCCCCGTACACCGTGAAGGGCCTGACCTGGGGCCCGTCCGTCGCGGACGCCGGGCGGTACCTGCCCGACGTGAGGACGATGGGCGTCAACACGATCCGTACCTGGGGCACCGACGCCACCAGGAAGCCCCTGCTGGACAGCGCGGCCGAGAACGGCATCAAGGTGATCGCCGGGTTCTGGCTGCAGCCGGGCGGCGGTCCCGGCAGCGGCGGCTGTGTGAACTACCTGACGGACACCGCGTACAAGAACGACATGCTCGCCGAGTTCCCGAAGTGGGTGGATGCCTACAAGGACCATCAGGGCGTTCTCATGTGGAACGTCGGCAACGAGTCGGTGCTCGGCCTGCAGAACTGCTACACCGGCGACGAGTTGGAGCGGCAGCGCGACGCGTACACCACCTTCGTCAACGAGATCGCCAGGAAGATCCACGCGGTCGACCCGAACCACCCGGTCACCTCCACCGACGCCTGGACCGGGGCCTGGCCGTACTACAGGAAGAACGCGCCCGACCTCGACCTGTACGCGGTCAACTCCTACGACGCGGTGTGCGACATCCGCGCCACCTGGGAGAGCGGCGGCTACGACAAGCCCTACCTCGTCACCGAGGGCGGGCCCGCCGGCGAGTGGGAGGTCCCGGACGACGCCAACGGGGTCCCGGACGAACCCTCCGACGTGGCGAAGGCGGCGGGCTACCAGCGCGCCTGGGACTGCGTCACCGGGCATCGAGGGGTGTCGCTGGGGGCCACGCTGTTCCACTACGGCACTGAGTACGACTTCGGCGGCGTCTGGTTCAACCTGCTCCCGGCGGGCCAGAAGCGGCTCTCGTACTACGCGGTGAAGGAGGCGTACGGGGCGGACACCTCCGGTGACAACACCCCGCCCGTCATCAGCGGCATGGCCGTCGACCACGCCTCCGCCGTCGAGGCGGGCAAACCGTTCACGTTCAGGGCGTCCGTCTCCGACCCCGACGGCGACGCTCTCACCCACCAGGTGCTGCTCAACTCCAAGTACATCGACGGCAGCGACCAGTTGACGGACACCGGCTTCACCGACCGCGGCGACGGCACCTTCGAGGCCACCGCGCCGGACAAGCTCGGCGTCTGGAAGGTCTACCTCAAGTCGGCCGACGGGAGGGGCAACGTCGGCATCGAGACGCAGTCCTTCACGGTGGTTCCGCCGAAGGTCGACGGGGTGAACCTGGCCGCCGGCAAGCCCGCCGGTGCGTCGTCGTTCCAGCCGGACGGCGCCGGCTGCCCCTGCCCGGCGGCCAACGCCGTCGACGGCTCCCTCGACACCCGCTGGGCCAGCGAGTGGGCCGACCGGCAGTGGATCCAGGTCGACCTGGGCGCGACCACCTCCTTCGATCACGTCCAGCTGGTCTGGGAGGCCGCCTATGCCAAGGCGTACACCCTCCAGACCTCGGACAACGGCCAGGACTGGCACACGGTCCACACCGAGACGGCGGGCGACGGCGGCATCGACGACCTCCGGGTCGCCGGCAACGCGCGCTACGTCCGGGTGAGCGCCACCGAGCGCGGCACCCCGTGGGGCTACTCCCTCTACGAGTTCGGCGTCTACCGGAGCTGATCCGACGGGGCCCGCAAGCCCTCCGCGCCGTCCCATCCCCGCTGTCGGCGCGGCGGGAGCCGGCGGCGGCCACGGACCTCCGTGGCCGCCGCCGGCTCGTCACGTTGCTCCCGGGAGATGCGGGGTAGCGTCCTCGGCATGGACTTGCGAACCACTGTCGAGCGCGCCCAGCGCCTCAAGCAACTGCATACCGAACACAAGCCGCTCGTGCTGCCCACCGTCTGGGACGTCTGGTCCGCGCGGACCGCGGCCGCCGCCGGCTTTCCCGCGCTGACGATCGGCAGCCACCCGCTGGCCGACTCCCGGGGGGCCGAAGACCAGGAGGGCCAGACCTTCGAGGAGGTGCTCGCCGCCGTCAGGCCGGTCATCGCGGCGGTCGACGTCCCCGTGTCGGTGGACCTCGAATCCGGCTACGGGCAGAAGCCCGCGGATCTCGTGGCCGGTCTGATCGAGGCCGGCGGTGCCGGTCTCAACATCGAGGACACCGTCCACTCGGAGGGCGGACGCCTGCGCGGCACCCAGGAGCACGCGAGCTATGTCGCGGGTCTGCGCGCGGCGGCCGACGACGCGGGGGTCCCGGTCTGGGTCAACGGGCGCACCGACCTCTTCGTGCACGCGGAGAAGCCCTCCGACGTCCTCGGCGACGTGATCGAGCGGCTGCGGGCCCTGGAGCAGGCCGGCGCCGACAGCGTCTACCCGGTGCGGATCCAGGACGACGACGAGCTGCTCGCGGCGGTCATCGCGGCCGTCGGCGTTCCGGTCAACACCACGGCGCATCCCGTGAAGCACGACCTGGAGCGGTTCCGCCGCCTCGGTGTCGGCCGCATCACCTATGGTCCGCTGCTGCAGTTCGCGCTGACGGACGCGATGAAGGACATGCTGAAGCCGTGGGCGTCCTTGTCCTAGGACGGGGTGTCGCACGGCGGGCGGACAGAGCGACGACAGGCCCGGAGGCCGCCCGGCCGTGCGAAAGCCCTCCGGCGGCGGCGGGGATCCGCCGCCGCCGGAGGGGCGGCCATGCCGGGAGAGGTCAGGCGGCCGTCCGGCCGTCGCGGCGGGCCGCGTGCTCCCGGACCAGCTCCGCGTACCGGAGCCCGCTGCTCTTGACCGTACGGCGCTGGGTCGCGTAGTCCACGTGAACCAGGCCGAACCGCTTGGCGTAGCCGTACGCCCACTCGAAGTTGTCCATCAGGGACCAGGCGAAGTACCCGGCCAGCGGGGCTCCCCCGGCGACCGCGCGGGCGCAGGCGGCGAGGTGCTCCTCCAGATAGCGGACGCGCTCCGGATCGTGCACCGATCCGTCCGCCGCGACGACGTCCTCGTACGCGGATCCGTTCTCGGTGACGTAGATCCGCTGGACGCCGTACTCCTCGGTCAGCCGGAGCAACAGCCGCTCCAGGCCCTCCGCGTGGACCTCCCAGTCCATGTGGGTGAGCCGGGCGCCCGGGACGGGGACCTGCCGGGCGTGCGGGGCGGTCCCGTCGGGGTCGGCGGTGACGATCTGCCGGAAATAGTAATTCAGGCCCAGCCAGTCCAGCGGGGCCGCGATCGTCTCCAGGTCACCTGCTCGGAGGGGGAGTTCGACGCCGTACTCCGCCACCATGTCCTGCGGGTAGCCGCGCCCCATGACCGGGTCCAGCCACCAGCGGTTGATGTGGCCGTCGGTGCGGCGGGCGGCGGCGAGGTCGGCCTCACTCCCGCTCGCCGGCTCGATCGGGCTGAGGTTGTTGACGATGCCGACCCGGGCGTCGGAGGAGGCCGCCCGGATCGCCTGGACGGCGAGACCGTGGCCCAGGTGCAGGTGGCAGGAGGCGCGCACCGCGGCGGTCAGGTCGGTGAGACCCGGTGCCATCCGGCCCTCCAGGTGCCCGATCCAGGCCGAGCACAGCGGTTCGTTGAGCGTCGCCCAGTCCTTGACTCGGTCGCCCAGCCGCTCCACCACACGGGAGGCGTACGCCGCGAAGTGCTCGGAGGTCTCCCGTACGGTCCAGCCGCCCCGGTCCTGGAGCACCTGCGGCAGGTCCCAGTGGTAGAGCGTGGCGAACGGCGTGACGCCCGCTTCCAGGAGACCGTCCACAAGCCGGTCGTAGAAGTCCAGCCCCGCCTTGTTGACCGGCCCGTCGCCGCCGGGCACGACGCGCGGCCAGGCGATGGAGAAGCGGTAGGCGTCCGCGCCCAGTTGCTTGATCAGGCCGATGTCCTCAGGGACCCGGTGGTAGTGGTCGCAGGCGGTGTCGCCGGTGTCGCCGCCGTCGACCTTGCCCGGGGTGTGCGAGAACGTGTCCCAGATGGATGGCGAGCGGCCGTCCTCCGCGACGGCTCCCTCGATCTGGTACGCGGCGGTGGCGACGCCCCAGGTGAAATCGGCCGGGAGCGCGGTGAGGTCGGACACGGACTGCCTTTCTGTGAAGGTCACTTGACGGCTCCGGCGGTGAGGCCCGCGACCAGGTAGCGCTGGAGCAGCAGGAAGCCGACGACGATCGGGACGCTGACGACGAGGGACGCGGCCATGACCTGGTTCCAGTACACGTCGTTCTGCGTGGCGTAGCCCTGGAGGCCGACGGAGAGGGTCCGGGTGGCGTCGTTCGTCATGACGGAGGCGAAGAGCACTTCGCCCCAGGCTGTCATGAAGGAGTAGACGGACACGGCGACGATCCCGGGCACGGCGGCCGGTACGACGACCTGGAACAGGGCGCGGACGGGTCCGCAGCCGTCGACCAGGGCCGCTTCGTCGAGGTCGCGGGGGATGGAGTCGAAGTAGCCGATCAGCATCCAGATGGAGAACGGCAGCGAGAACGTGAGGTAGGTGAGGATGAGTCCGCCGCGCGAGCCGTAGAGCGCGACGCCGGTGCTGTTGCCGATGTTGACGAAGATGAGGAAGAGCGGGAGCAGGAAGAGGATGCCCGGGAACATCTGCGTCGAGAGCACCGTGACGGTGAAGACCCGCTTCCCGCGGAAGCGGTAGCGGCTCACCGCGTAGGCCGAGAACACCGCGATGGTCACCGACAGCACCGTCGCCGAACCCGCCACGATCAGCGAGTTGACGAAGTACTTGGCGAGCGGGACGGTCTCCCAGATGTCGAAGTACGGCTGGACGGTCAGCGTGGACGGCAGCCACTGGAACTTCCCCGACACGTCCTGGAGCGGCTTCAGCGAGCTGCTGACCATGACGTAGACCGGCAGCAGGACGAAGCCGGCGAGCAGGGTCAGGACGATGCGCCGGGTCCACAGGAAGGACCGCGGGGCCGCCATCGGCGACCGGGGCCGGGCCGACCGGGTGAGGCTAGACATCGGCGCCCTTCCTTCCGCGCGTGGTGAAGAACAGGTAGGCGGCCGTCACGATCAGCAGGAAGAGCAGCAGGAGGACGGACATCGCCGATCCGGTGCCGAAGTTCCAGGTGACGAACGACGACTGGTAGATGTGGATCGAGATGAGGTCCGCGTTCTCCGGGGCCGACTTCCCGAACAGCACGAACGGGGTGTTGAAGTCGTTGAACGTCCAGAGGAAGAGCACGAGGACCAGCACCTGGTTGACCGGGCGCAGCGAGGGCAGCGTGATCCGGCGGATCTGCTGCCAGATGCCCGCGCCGTCGATCGAGGCGGCCTCGTACAGTTCGCGCGGGATGTTCTGGAGGCCGGCCATCAGCATGAGGAAGGCGAACGGCCAGCCCTTCCACACCGAGACGATGATCAGGGTGTAGAGGCTGTTCTCGCCGATCAGCCAGAACGAGGGCTCATCCGTGATGCCGAGCTGGTCGTGCAGCACGTGGTTGACCAGTCCGTTGTCCCGCTGGAACATGAACGCCCACGTGATGACGGCCGCGTAGACCGGCAGGGCGTAGGGGACGAGGAAGATCGTCCGCAGCACGCCCCGGCCCCGGAAGCTCTCCTGGAGGAGGATCGCGGCGGCCGTGCCGAGCAGCCAGGCGAGGCCGACGGAGAAGAACGTGAAGACGCAGGTGACGAAGAACGAGTGGAGCAGGGCCTCGCCGATCGGCGCGTCGATGTCGACGGCGATCTTGTAGTTGTCGAGGCCGGACCAGGGCGCGGCGCCCCAGTCGCTGATGAAGAACTGGGTGAGCTGCCGGAAGCTCATCACGATCCCGATGACCATCGGGATGATGTGGATGAGGAGTTCCAGCAGGACGGCGGGCAGCAGCAGGAGGTAGGGCAGTCCGCCTTGGCGGATCCGGTCGGGGATGCGCGGCAGTCTCCCGCGCGCACCCCCGGTGCCCCGGCTCGTTCCCCTGCTGGTCGACGTGTCGGCCTCGGGGTCCGTGATGACGGTGGCGGTCATGGATCAGGGCCTCACTGCTGCATCGTCTGCTGGGCCTTTTCGAGACGCTCCCTGACCGACTCGTCGGTCACCGGGCGTCCGGCCGCCGCGTCCGCCCACAGCTCCTTGACCGCCGTGCCCACGGCCGTCTCGAACTGCGACTCGTTGGGGACCTGGGGGAGCGGGGCGGCGCTGGTGGCGAGGGTGTCGCGCAGGACCTTGAGATCGGGGGCGGCGAACGCGTCGTCGGCCTGGGCGGCCTTGACCGGCGGGATGGAGCCGTAGGTCTTGTTGAGCAGCTTCTGCTCGGCGTCGCTCGTCATGAACTTCACGAACTTCTTCGCGCCGTCGATGTTCTTGCTGTTCTTGAACACCGCCATGTTGATGCCCGCGACCATGGAGTTGACCTGCGTGCCGGTGCCGGGGGCGCCCGAGGGCACCGGCACCGGGGCCGCGCCCCAGTCCTCCGGCTTCATCCCCTGGGCGGCGAAGGTGGAGGCGGCCGCCTGCCACAGCACCATCGCCGTCTTCCCCTTGGCGAAGTCGGTGAGCGACTGGTTCTGGGCGTACTCCGCGTTGCCCGGGGCGATGATCTTGTCCTTGGCCATGAAGTCGATGTACTGCTTCACCGCCGCGACCGCACCGTCCGAGGTGAACGTCGCCTTGCCGTCCTGGTCGAAGAAGTCGGCGCCGTGCTGCCGGCCGAGGACGAAGGTCTGGTGGATGTTGTTGGAGAGGTTCCCGCCCTCGGCGCCCAGACCCCACTTGCCGTCCTTGGATATCCTCTTGCCGGTCGCGACCAGCTCGTCCCAGGTGGCCGGGGGCTTCTCGATGCCCGCCTCGGCGAACATCTTCTTGTTGTAGTAGAGGGCGTACGCCAGCGAGTACAGCGGTACGGCGGCGGGCGGTTCGCCCTCCTTGCCGGCCGAGGCGACCGCCGAGTCGACGAAGCGGTCCCGGCCGCCGATCGCCTCGAAGTTCGCCTCGTCCCACGGCAGGAGCGCGCCGGTCGCCTGGAGCGAGGCCGACCAGGTGTTGCCGATGTTCAGCACGTCCGGGCCCTGACCGGAGGTGGTGGCGGCGAGGATCCGGTTCAGCAGGTCGGCCCACGGCACGACCTCCAGCTTCACCTTGATCCCGGTCTCCTTCTCGAACTTCTTCAGTTCGGGAGTGAGGATCTCCTTGTCGGCCTCGATGCTGGGGCCCTGGTTGGACGCCCAGTAGGTGAGGGTCTTCGGCGACGCGTTGCCGCCGCCCGACGTGGTCCCGCCGCCGCAGCCGGTGGCGGCCACGGCGATGGAGAGGGCGAGGGTGACGGCGCTTGCGGCTCTGAGGTGACGCATGAGAGGTGGCCCCTTTCCGGGGATGGCTGCGTTCGGGAACCGAACGGCCTCCATGACTTAATTTATGCCGTGATTTAAGAGGTGAGAGAAGGTCGCGTCAAGGCCTTGGGCCGGGGTATGTTCCTGGACGGGAAGGAGCACCATGGCCGAGCGCAACAGACGAACCGTGCGTGACCTGCGGCGGGGCAACCGGGCACGCGTATTGCAACGGTTGTATTTCGACGGCCCGTTGAGCCGTCAGGAGCTCGGCCCGGTCACGGGCCTGAGTTCAGGTTCCATCAGCAATGTCGTCGCGGAACTGTCCGCCGAGGGCCTGCTGGAGGAGGCCGGCGTCGTCGACTCCGACGGCGGCCGCCCCCGTACGCTGCTGCGCGTCGCTCCGGACGGCGGCCTCCTCGTCGGCATCGACATCGGCGAGACCCGTGTCCGCGTCGAGCTGTTCGACCTGTCGCTCACCGAACTGGCCCGCACGGAAAGGCTGCTGGCCCAGCACGGTTACGACGTCGAGCGCATCGTCGCCCACGTCCGCACCGGCGTCGCGGACGTGCTGCGCGACGCGGGCGCCGATCCGCGACGGCTCCTCGGGATCGGGATCGGGGTCCCCGGCATCATCGAGCGCGACGGCCCCGAAGGCCCCGACGGCACCAGCGGCGCGGTCGTGCACGGCCAGACGATCGGCTGGCGCGCGGTCCCCTTCGAACACCTGCTGCGGGAGGCGGTCGACGTGCCGCCCGAGGTGCCGCTCTTCATCGACAACGGCGCCAAGACGCTCGGCCAGGCCGAGATGTGGTTCGGCGGCGGCCGGGGCGCGGGCGCCGCCGCCATCGCGCTGATCGGCTCGGGCGTGGGCGCCTGCGTCGACCACGGCGACGTCCTCGACGAGGACCGCACCAGCCTCGCGCTCGAATGGGGCCACACCACCGTCCAGTTGCGCGGCCGCCGGTGCCGCTGCGGCTCCATCGGCTGCCTGGAGGCGTACGCGGGTGCCGAAGCCCTGCGCGAGCGCTGGCGGGAGGCGGGCGGCCCGCTGCCCGAGGACGCCGACGACGAGACCGCGCTCGCCGCCCTGCTCGCCGCCGCCTTTCCGGGACGGGGCGGCACCCCGGATCCGGTGGCCCTCGCGCTGCTCGACGAGACGGCCGAATGCCTCGGCGCGGCCCTCGCGGACCTGGTGAACCTCTTCCTGCCCGAGCGGATCCTGATCGGCGGCTGGGCGGGCCTGCTCCTCGGCCCCCGCCTGCTGCCCGAGATCCGCCGGTACGCGAGCGAGTACGCCCTGAGCCACGCGGCGGCCCGCACCACCATCGAGATGGGCCGACTCGGCCCGGACGCGGTCACCGTGGGCGCGGCCACGCTCCCGCTCGCGGACTTCCTGACCCGAGGAGGCAGCCGCCCGGAGCCGGGCGGCGGCGGAACGCCACCGCGGACGGCCGTCGAGGCGGTACGGGAGCGCCACCGGACCCCGGTCATCTGAGGGGGCCCGCCTCGTCGGGCCGGCCTGCCGCCTCGCCCCGCGCGACCCAGCGCGGGTCCACCCGGCCCAGGTGTGCGTCCTGGCCGTCGGCGAGCGGGTGGGCCAGGGGGAGCGGCGCGAACCGGCAGGCGAACCGCATCCCGGCGTCGCCGCCGTCGCCGCTGACCCGGTGCTCCCACTCCACCGGGCCCTGTGATGGCGCGTCGAGCAGGAGAAAGGTGGTCAGCCGGGGCTGCCCGGTCTCGGGGTGCGGCCGCCCGTCCACGGCGATCCGCCGCACGACGCGGGCCCCGGTCAGCCCGCTCTCCTCGGCGACCTCGCGCAGAACCGCGCGCTCCGGACCCTCGCCGGGCGCGACACCGCCCGCCGGAACCTGGGTGCCGGCCCCGGGGAAGTCCGTGTGGTCGAACACCAGCAGGGCGGGGGAGGGGTGGCGCCGGATCACATACGCGGCGACCCGGGCGCGCGGCGGGGGCGCGGGCGAGGCAGTGGTCATGAACCGCATCCTCGCGTACACCGGCGAGCCCCCGCCCGGCAGGCCCGTGCGCAGGCGCTCAGGCGGATTCCCGCACCACCAGCTCCGGTTCGAAGATCACGGAAGTCACCGGACCGTCCGGCCGGGCGAGCCGGTCCAGCAGCAGACGCGTCATCTCGGCGGCCATCTCCTCCACCGGCTGGCGGACCGTGGTCAGCGGCGGACGGCAGGCGAGGGCCGCGCTGCTGTCGTCGAAGCCGACCACCGCCACGTCCTGCGGCACCGAGCGGCCGTGCTCCCGCAGGACATGGCAGGCGCCCAGGGCCATCAGGTCGTTGGCGGCGAAGACCCCGTCCAGATCCGGGTGTTCCGTCAGCAGCCGCGCCATCGCCGCCTCGCCGCTCTCCTGGGTGAACTGCCCCTCGGCGACGGGGATGCAGGCGTGCCCGTGGCGTGCCATGGTGTCCCGGAATCCCGTCAGACGTGCCTGTCCGGCCGGGACGTCCAGGGGACCGCTGATCGTCGCCGGCCGGCGGCAGCCCCGGCCGAGCAGATGCTCGGCGGCCAGCCGTGCTCCGTCCTGGTGCGCCAGGTCGACGTAGCTGACCGGGACCGGTCGCGCCGGGCGGGCGAACAGCACCGCCGCCAGGCCGGCTTCGGCGATCAGGGCGGGCAGCGGGTCCTCGGCGTGCGTGGAGACGACCAGGGCACCGTCCGCGCTGCCCTGGCGCAGGTACGCCACCACCTCCTCGCGCGCCCGCGGGGACTCCGCGAACATCAGCACCGGGTGCATCCCGTGCGGCCGCAGGGAGCCGACCACCCCGGTCACCACCCGGCCGAAGAACGGGTCGGCGAAGACCTGAGCGGTGAACGAACTCCCGTCCCCGCGCGCTCCGGCCTCCGGCTCGAACCCGGACGCCCCGGTCCCGGAGGCCGCGGTGGTCCCCGGCGCCGCGGTGGTCCCGGAGCCCGCGGTGTTCCCGGCCTTCAACCCGCTGCCGCGCATCCCGGCGGAGACCCCGGTGCCGGGGGAGGCCCCCGGCGCCTCCCCCGGCTCGACGCCCGCGCCCGACACGACCAGCGCGACGGCGTCGGCCCGCCGGGTGACCAGGGACCGCGCCGCCCGGTTCGGGGTGTAGCCCGTGACGGAGACCGCCTGCCGGACCGCCTGCTGGATCTCCGGGTCGACATTGCGTACGCCGTTGACGACCCGGGAGACGGTGGCCCGTGAGACACCGGCCGCTCGTGCCACGTCCTCCAGGGTGGGTGCTGCGGCCGCCCGCCGATCATCTGTCATGGGCGCCTTTATAGCACCGATGGAGAGCGCTCTCCACGAGTGGGCCGCGCCTGCCTGGCCTTGACGGGCCGACGCCGTGTCCCAGGCCAGGAGATGTCGCGGCAGGCCCGGGACGGTGCGGGCGGCGCGGAGCCGGCGGCGCTCGCGGAGGTGGCCGTGCGGGTCCGGCCGGAGGAGTCCGCGAGGGACTGAACCCGCCCGGCCGAGGGGGGAGTTCCGGGCGGCGGTATTCGGCCACGGGCGGGCCGGCGGCGGCCGAGTATCACGTTTTGCTTGTGATCAGTCACGGTGCGGACCTACGTTGCCCCTTGCGAGATGTACCGAAGCCAGTGGGGGAGCCACGTATGGCCGCGACCGGACGGCACCGCAGATACCAGCCCAGTCGGATCAACCGAGCCTCGCTGACGGTGACGGCGGGCGGTGCGGGCCTCGCGCTCCCGCTCATCACCGCGGCCTCGGCCGGGGCCGCCTCGGGCGAGGTCTGGGAGAAGGTCGCCGCCTGCGAGTCCAGCGGCAACTGGGCCGTCAACACCGGCAACGGCTACTACGGCGGGCTGCAGTTCAGCGGCTCCACCTGGGCCGCCTTCGGCGGAACGCAGTACGCGCCACGCGCCGACCTCGCCACCCGGGACCAGCAGATCGCCATTGCCGAGCGGGTGCTCGACGGGCAGGGGCCCGGGGCCTGGCCCACGTGTTCCGTGCGGGCGGGGCTCACGCGGGGCGGTGACGCACCCCGGACCGGAACGGCCCCGCAGAGCGCGGGCAGCCGGACCGTCCAGGCAGCGGCTCCGCAGAGCGCTCCGCCCAGGCAGCCGCAGACCCGGCCCGCCGCGGCGACGCCCACCCATGTGCCGGGCAAGCGTGATGCGTACACGGTCACCAGCGGGGACTCCCTCTCCGGAATCGCGTCCGCCCAGCGGGTCCCCGGCGGCTGGCAGGGCCTCTACGCCGCCAACCGCACCGTCGTCGGGGACGACCCGGACCTGATCTTCCCCGGACAGCGGCTGCGTCTGGACGGGAGCCGGTCTCCGAAGGCGGGGGAGGGCACGAGCGCCGGGAAGCCCACGCGGCAGACCGCCCCGAAGCCCTCGGCCCCCGCCCCCGGCAGGACGGACCGGCACGCCGAGGCCAAGAAGGAAACCCCGAAGCGGGAAGCCCCGAAGAAGGAGACCCCGAAACAGAAGGCGCCCGAGAAGGAAGCGCCCAAGCAGCAGGCCCCGAAGAAGGAGGCGCCGAAGAAGGCCGCCCCCGAGAAGGAGCAGCCCGCTTCGGAACGGGCCGTGCAGCACTCCGGATTCAGTGCCCCCGTCGCCGCCGGCACCGGCACCCCGTACCGTCAGGCCGGTTCCTGGTCGAGCGGCTACCACACCGGCGTGGACTTCCCCGTACCCACCGGGACGTCCGTGAAGTCGGTGGCCCCCGGCCGCGTCGTCTCGGCCGGCTGGGCGGGAGCGTACGGCTACGAGGTCGTCATCCGGCACAGTGACGGCAAGTACAGCCAGTACGCCCATCTCTCCGCGCTGCACGTGCGCGCCGGGCAGTCGGTCTCCGGCGGACAGCGCATCGCCCGCTCCGGTTCCACGGGCAACAGCACAGGGCCCCACCTGCACTTCGAGATCCGTACGGGCCCCGGCTACGGCTCGGACGTCGACCCGCTCGCCTATCTGCGAGCCGGCGGCGTCAGGGTCTGACCACCGGCCGCCCTGCCCGCGGGCAGGGCGGCGCCGGATCCAGCCGTCCGCCTCGCCCGCGAGCCGGAGGCGGCGGGTCAGGTCGTCTCCTGCCTCCGGGCGGGCGGCATCACCGTGTGAACCCTGCGCTCGGTACGGGAGCGCCGCAAGGTGGCTCCGCCGCGCCGCTGCTGCTCCCCGAGCGGGCCCGGCGTGCCGAACCCCACCTGCGGCACGGCGCTCCCCGGCGGCAGTGGCGACGACGTCCCCGCCCTCGGCAGCTGACCCGAGGCCGGTTCCGGCACGGCGGGCCCAGCAGGCACGCCGGGGGACAGCGGGGGACGCCCATGGTCCTGCTCCTCCGCGCCGCGGACCCCGTCCCCCTGGCCCGGGACCGCGCGCCGGGCCCCGCGGCCGGCCCGCCGGGAATGCACCGGCTCGGGGCCGGCCCCCGCCGCCTCGGCATGGGCCCGGCGCATCCGCTCCCGCGTCAGCATGATCAGGCCGGCGGCGGCCAGTGCTCCGCAGGAGAGGGCCAGCACGGTCCCGGGGACGCCGAGGCGGAAGTGCTCGCCGAACAGCGTGAGCCCGATGGCCGCGGCCACCACCGGGTTGACCACCGTCACCGTGGCCAGCGGAGCGGTGAGCCCGGCGCCCCGGTACGCGGCCTGGGACAGGAACAGGCCCGCCGCGGCGAGCCCGGCGATCACCAGCAGCGGCAACGCACCCGAGCGCACCGAACCGGACGTCCACTCCACGGCCACGGTCTTGGTGAACACCGAGGCCATACCGAACGCCGCGCCCGCGCCCGTGGCCAGGACGATGCTGCGCAGGACCGGCCGGCGCAGCGTACGGGAGAGGACGACGAGCGCGCCGACGGCCCCGAACGTCACCGAGGCCAGCAGTGCCTGCTCCGGGCCGTTCAGGGTGTGCGGTTCGGCGTTCCCCGTGAGCGCCAGCAGTCCGCCGAGCCCGGCCGTCGCCATCAGCGCCCCGCGCCACGCGGTCGCCCCGGCCCGCCGCCCGACGAACAGGGCCGCCATCGGCAGAGCGAAGACGATCGTGAGCGCCCCGAGGGGCTGGACCAGGCTGAGCGGACCGTAGGCGAGCGCCACCACGTGCAGGACCGCGCCGATCCCGTTGAGCACGACGGCGACCCACCACACCCCGTTGCGCAGCAGGGAGTTCCAGGCGTTGTCATCGGTCGCGGCCACGCGCTCCTGGATGATCGCCCCGGCCGCGTAGGCGACCGCGGAGACCAGTGACAGCAGCACGGACAACGCAAGGGAGCTCATGTACACCACGATGTCCCGTCCGGGGCCCCACGTCGTCGTCCTTGAGTCTCCACTTCGGCGTACTGCCCCAGGAGTACGCCCGTCGGACCGACGTCCTCCTCCCGACGGTAGTCCTGCCGCCCCCGGTCGTCAGAAGTTGCCGCCCGGCGGATACGGTGAGCCGCCGGGGCGGTACAGCCGGTATCCGCCGGGCCGGTCGCACGGGCCGGCCGCGGACGGACCGGACAACGGGGAAGGGGCGGGCCATGGACCTGGCACTACTGGCATCGGTCGGGGGATTCTTCGCGCTGCGGACCAGCCCGGTGCCGGGTGGCGGGCACCGGCCGCTGGAGCGGTTGTACGCGGGCGAGAACGCTCCGCTCGCCGCGCGTGTCGACCGGGTCGCCGCCCGGCTCCGGGCCCCCGAGCGCCGGGTCGCCGCCTCCATCGCCCACCTGGGGCTCGCCGCGCGGCTCTGGTCCATCGCCCTGGGCCCGGCCGCGCTGTTCGGGCGGATGCCCGCCCTGGCCCCCGGCGACCTGCACTGGGACCCGTCCGCCACCTCCCCGGACGACCTGTGGCTCGCGGGGACGGCCGAGCTGCCCGGCACGGCGGCCCGGATCCGGGCCGAGGTCCAGGACGGGCACCTGGCCCCGCTGGCCGAGGCGTTCCGGCGCGACGGGAACATCTCCCGGCAGCTGCTGCGCGGCAACGAGGGATCCGCGCTCGCCGGGGCCGTCCGCGAACTGGTCGCCTTCGCGCGTGCCCACGACCGGCCGGACGCCGCCGCGCGGGCCCGCGCGCTGGCGGCCGAGCTCTTCGACGACGAGACGCTGCGCGCCACCGGATCCCCGCACGGTACGGCGTTCCGGCGGCGCAGCTGCTGCCTGTACTGGCGCTGCCCCGGCGGCGGGCTGTGCGGGGACTGCGTGTTCGACCGGGTGCCCGGCCCGGCCCGTGCGGAGCCCTAGCCGGACCTCTCGTCACCCTGCCGCCTGCCGCGCGACCCTGGGTCCGGGCGTCAGGAAGGCAGTACGGCGTCGATGGCGTCGTCCACGGACGGCAGGACGGGCAGGGCGCTGTCGAGGCCGATCATGCCGATCAGGCGTCGCATGAACGGGGACGGGGCCGCCAGCCGCAGTCGGCCGCCGAGCGTGGTGTGCCCCTGAAGAAGCACGTTCACCGTCGTCGAATCCGCGAATCCGACGCCCGAGAGATCCACCACGACCGGGCCGGAACCGTCGTCGGCCGCCGAGGCCAGAGCCCGGCTCAAGGGGCCCACGTTGTCGATGTCGAGGTCACCCGAGACGGCGAGGACCAGAGCCTCCCGCTCCCGCCGCGTGATGATGCTGACGGCTCTGTCCTCGTTGGGCGATGAAAGCACGGAAGGCACCTCGGGCGGGATCGGAAGGGGAGTGGAGAGCCGTGTCGCCGGACGGGCCGGAAGCGTTCCGTCCCTGGTCGCGGCGGGATAACGGGATAACGATAGAAGTAACAGTTGCCATTTGACAACATTCACCATCGGGTAACAATCTGATCCCCGACGGGTGATCGTCCGGCCGTCGACGGCGGCGAGCCGATGGATGCGGAAGCAGGAGCTGGATGAGGCTAGGCGCTGTCGGCGACATCATTGCGGAGCGAGGCGGCGCCCGTCTCCCCCTGCGGGGAAAGTCGCTCCGAGGCCGCGGCGTGGAAGGCCGCGAGACCGTCCGTGAGCGCGGCCAGATCGGCCGGAGCCATCCGCTCCAGCACCGCGTTCAGCTCGGCGGCGCGCACGGCCCGGTATTCTTCGAGGAGGGCGCGGCCGCGCAGGCTCAGCCGCAGCTCGACCTCGCGTCGGCTGGTCGGGCTGGGCGCGCGCAGGACGAGCCCCATCGCCTCCATCCGGTCGCAGAGCCGGCTGACGGAGGGGGCGCGCGAGCCCAGGGCTTCGCCCAGGGCCCGGAGGTTGGCGCCTTCGTGCTTCTCGATGACGAGAAGAGCCCGAAGCTGGGAGGGCGATACGGCTCGAGAGGCTGCGGACTCCTGGCCTCGGCCCCACAACACCTCCAGCAGCTCCGAGGCGGCGACGGCGTAGGCGGACGGTTGTTCGCTACGGCGCGGGCGGAATCCTCGGTGGGGCATCCAGCCACTCTGTCATCCGTCGGCCCCACTTGTCAGCCCGGGTCCGGCCCCTACCACGTCACAGGACGAAGATTGCGCGAGAGACCGTGAACAGACGAACCCACATCGAGGCCGCGGTGCGGGCCGCCGCACCGCACGCCCTGCTGGCCACCCTGCGCACGGAGCTCATCAGTGCCTACGGGGCCCTCGCGGTGGAGCTGCACCTCGCCGACTACGGTCTGCGGTTTCTCACGTCGCTCGACGAGCCGGACGGCGAGAGCGAGCCGCTGTCCCTCCACAACAGCCCCGAGGGCCGGGCGTTCGGCAGTCAGGAGCCCCGCGAACAGCAGGTCCGGCACGACGACGCCGTCGATCATCATCTGCCCGTGACCGTCCGGGGCGAACGGCTCGGCATCCTCACCGTCCGGCTGCCCCAGACCCTGTCCACCCCGGAGCTGGTCGGCGAGCTCACCCACGTCGCCGACCTCCTGGGACACGAGATCCTGGTCGCCGAGCGGGACACCGACCTCTATCAGCGGGCCCGGCGCACCAGCCGTCTCACCCTCGCCGCCGAGATGCAGTGGCAGCTGCTGCCCGCCCGCGCCTGCACCGCCGCCGAGTTCGCCGTCGGCGCCCAGCTGGAGCCCGCGTACGCCATCCACGGCGACAACTTCGACTGGGCCGCGGACGCCGACGAGCTGACCCTCGCGGTGACCAACGGCATGGGCGAGGGCATACAGGCGTCCCTCCTCACCAACCTCGCCGTCAACGCGCTGCGCAACGCCCGCCGGGCGGGCATCGGCATCGCGGACCAGGCGGCCCTCGCCGACCAGGCTCTCTACGACCAGCACCGGGGCGCCGCGTACGTCTCCACCCTGCTGCTCCGCTTCGAGCTGGCGACCGGGCGGGTCGGCGTCGTCGACGCGGGATCGCCGCAGCTGTGGATCCAGCGCGGCCGCTCGGTCCGCCGGATCGAGCTGGAGGCGCAGCTTCCGCTCGGTATGTTCGAGGAGTCGCAGTACGCGGTCCAGGAGTTCCACGTCGAGCCCGGAGACCGGCTGCTGCTGTTCAGCGACGGCGTGTACGAGGCGGTGTCCCCGCTCGGTGAGGCGTACGGGGAGCGCATGCTGGCCCGCGCCATCCAGTCGACCCGGCTCCTGCCCGCCGCCACCGTCCCGCGCGCGATGCTCCGCGAGCTGGCCGAGTACCGGGGCACGGAGACGCTCGACGACGCGTTGGTGCTGTGCCTGGACTGGTTCGGCCGACAGGAGAGCTGACCGGACGGGCCGGCCCCGGGGTCTGTCGTCGGACGGCCGTCGCACGGCGGGCGGCGGTCCGACGGGCCCTAGCGTGCGTCGAAGGTGCGGCGGGAGGCCTCGATGTGGCCGATGTGCTCATGGGTCCAGTCGCACATCACATGGACCGTCCGCCGCAGGCCCTGCCCCGGCCCGGTGAGCGTGTACTCGACCCGCGGGGGCACGGTCGGGTGCACGCACCGCTCCACGAGTCCGTAGCGCTCCAGCATCCGCAGGTTCTGCGTGAGCATCTTGTGGCTGATGCCCTCGACCTCGCCCCGCAACTCGCTGAAGCGGAGGGTGCCGTCCCCCAGGGCCTCGATGATCAGCAGCGCCCACTTGTTGGCGACGTCGGAGAAGATCTCCCGTGCCAACGAGTCCGCGCGCCGCAGATCGGCGTCCTCGGGCGAGCCGCTGAACTGCTTGGTCACCATGAGGTTCCCCCGTCACCGAAAAGTGCGTTCTTCCGTCCCGACACACACTCTCCTATGGTTCCTGAGTAACCACAAGTGACCGGGAACCGTCCCGGTCCGGTGGAGAGCCGGGGGCGCGGCCCCCGGGACGAGGAGGCGACAACCATGGCCATCACCCTGGTGAACCCGAGCGGACTGCCGGAGATCGGCGCCTACCGGCAGGTGTCCGTCGCGACCGGATCGAAGCTGGTCTTCGTCGCCGGGCAGGTCGCCCGGGACGCGGACGGCGCCACCGTCGGTGCGGGCGACCTCGTCGCACAGGTCGAGCAGTGCTACCTCAACATCGGCACGGCCCTCGCCGCGGTCGGCGGCACCTTCGACGACGTGGCGAAGCTGACCGTCTACGTCGTCGACTGGACGCCCGACAAGATGCCGCTGTTCCTGGAGGGCGTGGCCCGAGCCGCTGCGGCACTGGGGACCACTCCCGTGCCGCCCGGCACGCTGGTGGGCGTCGCGGCCCTGGACGTCCCCGACCACCTGGTCGAGGTCGAGGCCACCGCTGTGCTCGGCTCCTGACCGAGGAGGCGCGGGGGAGGGGAGGGCGAGCCGGCCGGGCTCAGGTGCTGAGCTGGAACTCCGCGCGGATCCGCTTGCCCACCGGCACGCGCTCGGCGGTGAGCCGGTCGCAGAGCGCCACGACGATCTCCATGCCGTGGCCGCCGAGGCGGGACGGGTCGGGGGCGTACAGCACGGGCATGGCGGTGCTGCTGTCGTACACCGTGACGCTGATGAGCTGGGCGTTGCCCTCCAGCTCCAGCAGGTAGGGGCCGTGGCTGTACCGGTCGGCGTTGGTGACCAGCTCGCTGACGGCGAGCATCAGATCGCTGCGTGTGTGCTCGCCTATCGGAGCGAGGCACTCCACCGCGAGCCTCGTCAGGAAGCGGTCGGCGAGGGAGCGGGCCAGCGCGATGCAGCCCGGCTCACCGTCGAAGACCTCGGCGCTGAGCAGTACGTCGGTGGAAGGCAGCACGTCTGCGGAAGGCGGTACCTCAACGGAAGCCGGCCCCTGACCCGGTTCTTCCGGTGGGGAGGTGACCTGTTCGTTCATGTGCTCCAGCCAGGGCGCCGCAGTGAGGTCGGAGACCTTTTCCGCCAATCGTCTACCCGTGGCGAACGATCCCACTCCAGGAGATCCGGACCGATCCTACGCACGTCCGGGCAGCCGCACCACGGTCACGAAGAACTCGTCGATCTGGCGGACCGCCGCGATGAACTGGTCGAGGTCCACCGGCTTCGTCACGTAGGCGTTCGCGTGCAGTTTGTAACTGCGCAGGATGTCCTCCTCGGCCGAGGACGTGGTGAGGACGACCACGGGGATGAGGGAGAGCTCGGGGTCGCCCTTGATCTGCTCCAGCACCTGCCGGCCGTCGTACTTGGGCAGGTTCAGGTCCAGCAGCACCAGGTCGGGGCGGGGGGCCCCGGCGTACTGGCCGCGCCGGTAGAGGAAGTCCAGCGCCTCCTGCCCGTCGCGCACGACGTGCAGGGTGTTGCGGATCTTGTTGTCCTCGAAGGCCTCACGGGTCATCAGCTCGTCGCCGGGGTCGTCCTCGACGAGCAGGACCTCGATGGGCTGGACTGGCGCGTTCACGATGGGTCTCCCGACTGACTGGTGAGCTGGGCGGGAGCGAGCAGCTCCGCCGTGGTGTGCGCGGGCGCCTCGGGCGCCACGGGCAGGGTGAAATGGATCCGGGTGCCTTCGCCCGGTTCGGGCTCCAGCCAGATCCGGCCACCGTGGAACTCGATGATCTTGCGGCAGAGGGCCAGGCCGATGCCCGTGCCGTCGTACTCGTCGCGGGCGTGCAGTCGCTGGAAGATGACGAACACCTTGTCCGCGAACTCGGGTGCGATGCCGATCCCGTTGTCCGACACGGTCAGGTGCCAGTTCTCGTCCTCGCGCACGCAGGCGACGGTGATCCGGGGCGAACGGTCGGGGTGGCGGAACTTCACCGCGTTGCCGATGAGGTTCTGCCAGACCATGGTGAGGGCGGTGGCGTCCCCGACGAGCTCCGGCAGCTCCTCGGGCCGCTCGACGGCCGCCCCCGACTCCTCGACCGCCGCGGCCAGATTGCCCAGGGCGCGGTCGAGTGAGCGCCCCAGATCGACGGGCTTCCAGCCGTCGTGGACCCGGCCGACCCGCGAGAAGGTCAACAGGTCGTTGATGAGCACCTGCATGCGCTTGGCGCCGTCCACCGCGAAGGCGATGTACTGCTTGCCCCGGTCGTCCAGCTCCGTCCCGTACCGCTTCTCCAGGAGCTGGCAGAACGAGGCGACCTTGCGCAGCGGCTCCTGGAGGTCGTGCGAGGCGACGTACGCGAACTGCTCCAGCTCCGAATTGGACCGGCGCAGCTCCTCCGTCTGCTCCGCGAGCAGGGACTCGCGGTGCTGTGCCTCGGCCAGCTCGTCGGCCAGCCGCCGCCGCATCGCCTCCACCGCCCAGGCCACGGCCTGCACGTCGGAAGGACCCTTGATCTCGATCCTCTTGCCGAAGGCCCCCGACCTGACGCCTTCGGACGCGGCGCGCAGCCGGCTCAGCGGGACGCCCACCACCCGGTGGAGCAGCACGCTCAGCGCCACGATGGTCAGCACGAGGACGCCCAGCAGGATGCCCACCACCCAGTCGCGGGTCGTGCGTGCGGCGTTCAGGTCGGCCCGCGCCCCGTCACGGGCCTCGGCCAGATGTTCCTGCTGGGCGGTGTAGGTGCGTCGCAGGTCGTCGAACGCGCTCTTGCTGCTCTGGAGCTGGGCGGTGGCGCCGGAGCGGCTGGGACCGGCCTGCCGTACGGCCGCGATCAGCGGTTCGGCCTTGTCCTGCCGCCACCGCACGGCGGCGGCCTCGACGGCGTCCAGGTCCTTCGCGAGCCGCTCGTCGCCGCCCACCAGCTGCCGCGCCTGGGCCAGCCGCTCCCGCTCGGCGCTCTTCCCTGCCTCGTACGGTTCCAGGAAGGACCGGTCGCCGGTCAGGGCGAACCCCCGGACCCCGGTCTCCTGGTCGAGCAGGGCGTTCTGCAACTGGAAGGAGACCGACCGCGCCGGCTGGATGCGGTCCACCAGCTCGTCGGTGCGCTCCGACATCCGGGACAGCACCAGACCGCCGATCACCAGGCAGCCGCAGACGACCACCACGAAGCCGCCGAGTATCAGATGGACCCAGGACTGCACCGACAGCCGGGCGGCGAGGCCCTCGTCCGGTATGCCCTTGGTGCGGTCAGTGTTCATCGTCTTCCGATCCCCAGCCCAGATGCAGTACGGCCACATCGTCCGCGAGTCCGCCGTACGGTGCGGCCCCCTCGGCGGCGCCGGCCACCAGGGCGTCCACGAACGCGCGGGCCGGCAGATGCCCGTTGGCCCGTGCCATCGCCAGCAGTCCTTCCTCACCGAGCCGGCTGTCCGGTCCGTCGCGCCCCTCGAACAGGCCGTCCGTGAAGAGCACCACTCCCGCGGCGGGCGGCAGCGGGACGTCCACCGTCGGCCACCGGCCCATGCCGGGCAGCAGCCCCAGCGCCATCCCGCCCTCGGTCTCCACCCAGCTCACATCGGTGCCCTGGCGCATCAGCAGCCCGGGGTGCCCGGCGCGCAGGACCTGGACGGTCCGCCGGTCGGGCGCGAACGCCAGGGAGGTGACCGTGGCGAACACGTGCGCGTCCGACCGCTCGGCGACCAGGATCTCCTCCAGCAGAGCCGTCTGCTCGACATGTGACATACCGCACAGGACGGCGGTACGCCAGGCCACCCGCAGGCACACGCCGAGCGCGGCCTCCGCCGCGCCGTGCCCGGAGACGTCGCCGATCACGGCGTGCACGGTGCCGTCCGAGGTCTGGACGACGTCGTAGAAGTCACCGCTCAGGAGCCCGTGCACCCGTCCCGGCTCGTAGCGGGCGCGGGCACGGAACCGGTCGTCCCGCAGCAGGGGAACGGGCAGCAGCCCGCGCTCCAGCCGGGCGTTCTCCTGGGCCATGAGCTGGTTGGCGCGCAGCGCCGCCGCGGCCCGCTCGACTTCCTTGCGCTGGAGGGCGTAGCGGATCGCGCGCGAGAGGATCTCGGGGCCCAGCCGGCCCTTGACGAGGTAGTCCTGGGCGCCTCCGGCGACCGCGCGGAGTCCGGTGCCCGAGTCCTCCAGGCCGGTGAGGACGACGATCGCGGCCTCGCCGTCGGCATCCAGGATCTGGCGCACGGCGTCCAGGCCGTGGACGTCGGGGAGGTGCAGGTCGAGAAGGACGCACACCGGCTTGGTGGAGGCGCGCAGGAACGTGCGGGCCTCGCCCAGCGTCTTGCACCAGGTGAGGGCGGAGTCCAGCTCGCTGTCGGTGAGCATCTCCTCGACGAGCAGCGCGTCACCCGCGTCGTCCTCCACGAGCAGGATCGTCGCGTCGAGGTTCCACAGCGGGGGCTCTGGGCGATGGGGGACGCCGACCTGCTGGGTGGGGATTTCGGGTATGCCCACAGGACTCGGCGATGTGCCCACGGGCAACTCGGTCAAGCCTCCACCCTCTCGTGCGACGGCGCGGTGCATCCGGCCTGATCGTCCAGAAGCATAAGCGACCTCGGGCCTCTCGGGAGACGGGGCCGTCGGGCGGACGGCACGAAGCCGCCCGCCCGGAGGGGCGGACGGCTGGATGACGTGCGAAGCCCGAAGGGCTCGCGCAGGCTTACGCCTCGATGCTCATGCCCTTGCGCAACTGCTGGACGATCCTGCTGAGCAGCCGCGAGACGTGCATCTGGGACACGCCCAGCTCCGCCCCGATCTGCGACTGGGTCATCTCCGCCCCGAACCGCATCTGCACGATCCGGCGTTCCCGGTCGTCGAGCTGCTCCAGCAGCGGGGCCAGGGTGTGCAGGTTCTCGACGGTCTCCATGCCCGGATCGGCCTCGCCGAGGACGTCGGCGTAGGCCCGCTGCTCCTGGCCGGAGTCGCTGTCCGCGGACGGGGTGTCCAGCGAACCGGCCGAGTAGCCGTTGGCGGCCACGAGCCCCTCGATGATCTCCTCCTCGGGGAGGTCGAGGTGGGCGGCCAGTTCCTTGACGGTGGGGTCGCGGTCGAGGCGGGCGGAGAGCTGCTCCTTCGCCTTGGCGAGGTCGACGCGAAGCTCCTGGAGCCGGCGCGGCACATGCACCGACCAGGTGGTGTCGCGGAAGAAGCGCTTGATCTCCCCGACGATGTAGGGGACGGCGAAGGTCGCGAACTCGACCTCGCGGGACAGGTCGAACCGGTCGATCGCCTTGATCAGGCCGATCGTGCCGACCTGGATGATGTCCTCGGTGTCGTCGCCGCCGCGGTTGCGGAAGCGGGACGCGGCGAAGCGCACCAGCGAGAGATTCATCTCGATCAGGGTGTTGCGCGCGTACTGGTGCTCGTGCGTGCCCTCCTCCAGGACCTGGAGGCGGTCGAAGAAGATCTTCGACAGGGCCCGTGCGTCCTGCGGGGCGACCTTTCCGGCGTCCTCGACCCAGGGCAGCTCTCCGGAGACGTCCGCCGTCCGCACGCCGGTGCGGTCGTCGCTCAGCGGCGTCGTCCCGGTGGCTCGCGCCGACATCGCCGTCATGGTGTCACCCTCCCTGCTGCCCAATGTGTCGGACGGTCGCCTTCCCGGTCCCGGCGAAGTCATGCGTGCCGTCTTCCGCTTTTCTTCTCCCTTTCCTCCGGCGGTGCTCCGGGCCGTCGTGATCCGAGCCGTCCGCGCGGGCCCCTCGCACGCCGCTCGAACGGAGCAGTGGCCCGCGCATGGCAAACTTGAGCGGGGTGTTTCGGCCTGCGGTGATCCACGGCCCGCGGCGAGAAGATGACAGAGGAACGGCAATGACGGTGACAGAGGACAGCCCGGAGTTCGCTCCCGGAATCGAGGAGTTCGGTCCCGGAATCGATCCGGAGCGGCTGGCCGTCTGCCTGAGCGTGCTCGACGAGCTCGACAGGATCGAGGTGGACCACCCGGACGCCATCCGCGTCCGCCGCGCCACCGCCGGGATCTACCGCACCGTGAAGCAGCGTCGCCGTCAGGAGCGCCGCGCCGCGAAGACCGCCCACGACCGGGCCGTCACCGAGGCCACGGCGACCGGCTCGGCCGACCGCATCGACGACGAGACGCAGGGCGTGCTGCCCTCCTCCTCGGCCAAGGCCGAGATCGCGGGCATCCTCCAGCGCCCCAGGTCCTGCTACATCTGCAAGACGCGCTACGTCGAGGTCGACGCGTTCTACCACCAGCTGTGCCAGTCCTGCGCCCAGGAGAACCGTGCCCGCCGCGACGCCCGTACGGACCTGACCGGACGCCGGGCGCTGCTCACCGGCGGCCGGGCGAAGATCGGCATGTACATCGCGCTGCGGCTGCTGCGCGACGGCGCGCACACCACGATCACCACCCGCTTCCCCAACGACGCGATCCGCCGCTTCAAGGCGATGGAGGACAGCGGCGAGTGGATCCACCGGCTGAAGATCGTCGGCATCGACCTCCGCGACCCGGCGCAGGTCGTCGCGCTGGCCGACTCCGTCGCCGCCGAGGGCCCGCTGGACATCCTGATCAACAACGCCGCCCAGACCGTGCGCCGCTCTCCGGGGGCCTACAGCGAACTGGTCGGCGCGGAGTCGGCGCCGCTGCCCGCGGGCGAGCTGCCCGCCGCCGAGGTCATCGGCACCTTCAACAGCGGTTCGGTCGACCGGGTCGCCGCCCTGCCCGGCGCGCGCAAGGAAGGCCTGAGCGCCCAGGAGGTCACCGGCCTCGCCCTGGTCACCGGCTCCGCGTCGCCGGCCCGGATCGCCGCTGGCACCGCGATCGACGCGGGCGGCCTCGTCCCCGACCTGCACGACACCAACAGCTGGATCCAGACGGTCGACGAGGTCGAGCCGATCGAGCTCCTCGAAGTCCAGCTCTGCAACTCCACCGCGCCGTTCATCCTCATCAGCCGGCTGCGCCCGGCGATGGCGGCGACCGCCGCGAAGCACGCGTACGTCGTCAACGTCTCGGCGATGGAGGGCGTCTTCAGCCGTGGCTACAAGGGTGCGGGCCACCCGCACACCAACATGGCCAAGGCCGCGCTCAACATGCTGACGCGCACCAGCGCGCAGGAGATGTTCGAGAAGGACGGCATCCTGATGACCGCCGTGGACACCGGCTGGATCACCGACGAGCGACCGCACCCGGACAAGATGCGCCTCGCCGAGGAGGGCTTCCACGCCCCGCTCGACCTGGTCGACGGCGCTGCCCGGGTCTACGACCCGATCGTGCGCGGTGAGGGCGGCGAGCCCCTCTACGGCTGCTTCCTCAAGGACTACGCCCCGGCGAACTGGTAGTCCAGCAGGCCCGACGGGCCGGTCGATCCGGCAACCCCGGCGGTCCGGCCGGCCCCACCGGCCCGGCAACCCCAACGGCCCAACCGGACGGACGGTCTCCGCGCGGCAGCCGAAAACCCGGCCCAGGATGATTCCTGGGCCGGGTTTTCGCTGTACCCGATGGCCGAAAGTGACCTACTGCACACGTTCTATCGAGCGCGGCGGCGCTCATTTGGTTACGCTGAGGCGAACGGACGTCATCGAGGGGCCCACGAAGGTTCCCCGACCGTCCTGGGACACGGTCGGAAACCCGGTCGCTGTCCCGCCCCGAACCGGCGCCACCGCGACCGAACAACACCATCCCTGCCCCACTCGGGGCGGTCGCGCTCCGGCATCGGTGCCGGAGCGTCGGCGACGCCCTGGGTGACGCGACACAGAGGAGTGCGCGGTGACGACACCGGAACTTACCGAACGCGAAATGCGCCCCGCCGAACGCACCTCCGGGCGGCCCGGCCGCCCGGAGAAGCTGCGGAACATCGAGGTCTGGGCCAGGTCCGCCCCCATCCGGCTCGCCGGATACGAGGACGACCTCGCCGAGCCGCACATCCTGCCCGGCATCGACTGAGGCCCGCCCGGCGGCCCGCGGCGACTGAGCCGCGGGCCGCCGATCAGCCCGTCCCGCGGCCCGTCCCCCGCCCTTCCGCTCCGGCGGCAGCGGCCGGGAGACGGGCCGCAGGAATTCCCGGACGTGGGTGCGGTGCCACCAGCATCCGGTGGCCCGCAGCTCCCGCAGGCCGGTGAACCGGTAGCGGAACACCCGGGCGCGCACCTGGCGGGGCGGCCCCTCGGGGAACGGGTTGCGGCCCAGCAGCCGGAGGGTGTCCCGGTCGCCCGCCAGCAGCCGCTCGACGAAGGGCCCGAACCAGGAGCGGGCGTACGCGGGGGAGAGCGCCGCGAACCACATCATCCAGTCGAGCCGCAGATGGTACGGGGCGAACAGGCGCGGCAGCCTGCGCGGATCGCCCGGTTTGCCGCGGAAGCCGTACTCCCGCCACTCGGCGCCCTCGTGCGCCACCGGATCCGCGCTGCCCTCCACCACGACCTCCAGCCGCATCCGGCTGATCGAACCGAACGCGCCGTAGGTGTTGACCAGGTGCAGGGGATCGTAGGACCGGTTCATCGCCTGCCGCCGCGCGACCAGATTGCGCGCCGGGCGGTAGCTGAGCACCAGCACCAGGGCGGTCACGGCGATGACGGCCACCTCGTACCAGAGGGGCGGCGCTGCCTGAGGTGGCGGCGGCCCGGCCAGGGGGGTCCAGTCGACCACCGAGAGCGCCAGCGCGATGGTGAGCCAGTTCAGCCAGGCGAAGTTCCCCGACAGGACCAGCCAGAGCTGGGTGAGGACCATCAGCCCGGCCGCCGCGCTCGCCACCGGCTGCGGGGTGAACAGCAGGAAGGGCACCAGCAGCTGGGTGACATGGTTGGCCGCCGCCTCCGCCCGGTGCACCGGCCGGGGCAGATGGTGGAAGAACCAGCTCAGCGGCCCTGGCATCGGCTGCGTCTCGTGATGGAAGTCCAGGCACGTCAGCTCCCGCCAGCACGCGTCGCCCCGCATCTTGATCAGCCCCGCGCCGAACTCCACCCGGAACAGCAGCCACCGCAGCAGCCACAGCACCAGCACCGGCGGGGCGGTGTCGCCGGTGCCGAGGAAGACCGCCAGGAACCCCGTCTCCAGCAGCAGCGACTCCCAGCCGAATCCGTACCAGACCTGCCCCACCTGGACGATGGACAGGTACAGCACCCACGGCAGTGCCCAGAGCAGCATTCCGCCCCACAGCGGCAGGAGACCGTCGAGCCCCGCGATCAGCGCGGCCGAGACGGCGCAGCCCAGCCAGGCGACGGCGGCGAAGAAGCGGTCGGAGTAGTGCAGCCGGAAGAGCCCCGGAGCGGCTCGCCACGGGGTGCGCCGGAGCAGTTCGGGGACGGGCAGCATGCCGCGCTCGCCGATCAGCGCGCGGAACTGGAGGACGGCGGAGAGGAAGGCGACCAGGTAGACCGCGGCGAGAGTCCGCTGGAAGATCAGCCGGCTCAGCCAGTAGCCGTCCGCGGTGAACCAATCCATCCCTGCCAGTATCGGCCCGGGGGCGGCTCAGGGCTTCCCGTCGCCGGCCCCGGGGCACTCGGCCGCGGAGGGCGCCTGTCAGCCCGCGGCGACGATCCTGCGGAGCGTACGGCCGAGTCTGCGCGCGTACCAGTGCTGTGCGACGGGGACCAGCGGACCGGCGAGGCGGGTGTACCAGGCGTCGGGCCGCGAGAACGCCAGGACGGTGAACCACACCGTGCCGTCGTCCGCGAGTTCCACCACGAAGCACTCCTCGCCGCGTTCCGGATGCCCGGCCCGGGTGCCGTAGCCGAAGCCGGTGCGGCCGTCCTCCCCGTACGCCGCCCAGATCACCTCGCACGGGGCGGTGAAGCGCAGCGGGCCCAGCCCCGCGGAGATCCGGACGTCTCCGCCGGGCTCCGCACGCCGGGCCGAAGCCTCCACCCGGGCGCCCGACGCGCGGTGCATCCGCCACTCGGTGATCGCCGCGCCGGCGGCCGCGAGGTCCCCCGCGCCCCGGCCGACCGGGGTGCGGTGGTGGAGGTGGTGGTAGCCCCGGGGGAGCGGGCCCAGGCGGGTCGCGCCGACCTCCGGGTAGGTGAGGGTGCTCATGCGGTCCTGCCTTCGGTGGGAGTGCCGATGGGGGTGAGGGCTGCTGCGCGGGCCGGTTCGTGGGTGCGGATACGCCGCCAGGCCAGCAGCGAGCAGAGTGCGAAGCCCAGCGCGTTGCCCAGGCCGTGGGTGGCGGCCATCCAGGTCAGGCTGGGGTGGGGGAGTCCGGTCGCCTCGCCGAGCGCCCAGCTCAGCGCGAGCAGCATCGTCGCCACCAGGACGGCGGCGGAGGCGAGGAGCAGCAGGCGCGTCGTCCGGTCCCGCCCCTCCTCGTGCCCCATGCGCCAGGTCAGCAGGCCCACGGTCCACATGCCGGCGGTCAGGACGACGGCTCCGGCCAGCTCCGCCCAGTCGCCGATGAAGTACCCGAGGAGGACGAGCGCGGTGCCCGTCGGCACGCTCAGTGCGGCGAAGCCGCCCGCGGGGCCGTCGGAGACCCGGCAGACCAGCCCGGCGACCAGGGCCGCGGCGAATCCGGCGAAGTGGAAGTGCGGCACGGTCAGCGCCAGGATGCCGAGATCGAATCCGAACAGCTCGTGCCCCCGGCGTTCGGCGACCAGGGCGGTCGCGGCGACGGCCGGGGCGACCAGTGCGGTGAGCAGGGCGATCCCGGCCGGGTCGAGCCTCCGGCCCCGGGTCGCCCGGCGCGAGGCGTGCGGGGCGTGCAGGGCGAGCGCGACGGTGCCCGCGGCGTAGACGCAGGCGAGGACCGTGGCCGTGGCGCCGCGCGGCAGCCAGAGGGCGAGTGCGCCCGGCGCGGCGAAGAGAGGCCAGAGCCGGCGGATGCGCTCCAGCTCCCGTTGCCCGGTCAGCCGCAGCCCCGCCGGCACGACGACGAGCATGCCCAGCATGACGATGGCATGGACCAGTGCGGACATGACCACCCCCTTTGATTTGAACGTGTTCAACACCTGGCGTCGAGAGTAGAGGATCAATTGAACGCGTTCAAGACGGGGGGTTTCGGCCGGTCGTCCGCTTGCGGGTCCGTGCCCGGTGCGGCACAGATGGTGACACCGATCCTTATCCCCCGGGACAGGCAGGAGAGCTCTGTGCGCTCACCAGGACGATTCCGGCGTACCGCGCTCGCCGCGCTGTCCGCCGGGGTGCTGCTCACCGTCGCCGGCTGCGGCGAGGGCGGCGACCGTACGGCGAAGGGCACCACGGGAACCGCGGAGGCCAAGGACGTCCTGCTCCAGCCGCTCGCCTCGCCCGGCCCCGGGCCGTTCACCGCGTCCACGGCGGGAGCGGCGGCCACCCCGTCCCCCACCGGCGCACCGGACGCCGAACCGGACTCCGGCACCCGGACGGTCCATCCGGTCTCCGGCGCCGTCCCCGGGCTCTACGGCGGCACCCGGTCGGTCGCCGCCTGCGATGTCGAGCGGCAGACCGCCCTCCTGACCGACGACGAGGACAAGGCGGACGCCTTCGCCGAGGCGGCCGGGATCGAGGCCGTACAGATCCCCGGCTATCTGAAGTCCCTCACCCCGGTCGTCCTGCGTGCCGACACGCAGGTCACCAACCACGGATACAGCGCCGGATCGGCCACCGCGTTCCAGGCCGTGCTCCAGGCGGGCACCGCCGTCCTGGTCGACAGCCGCGGGATGCCCCGGGTCCGCTGCGCCTGCGGCAACCCGCTGGGCCCGCCCGAGGCCGCCGACGGGAAGGCGGCCCACCGGGGTGAGCGCTGGCCCGGCTACGACCCCGGGCGCATCGTGGCCGTCGAGCCCGGCGTGAAGGCGGCCACGAGCCTGATCATCGTCAACGCCGACGACAACACCTGGATCGAGCGGGCCATGGGTGACAGCGGCGGCCGCGACCGGGCTCCGGACCGCCCGCCGCCCTTCGAGCCCGACACCGACCTGCTCTTCCCGTCCCCGGGCCGCCCCTCCGAGCCCCCGCCCCCGGACTCCACCCCGTCCGGGCCCGCCCCCTCCGAGCCGGAAGCGCCGACGGACCCCGGCCCCGGCGAACCGTCCGACGGCTTCGGCGACCCGCCGCCCGAAGAGCCGTGGGAGTACGAGGAGGGCGAGCCGGACGTGGTGCCGGAGCCGACCCAGGTCTTCCCGGCCGAGCCGGAGGAGCCGGACGGGCCCGTGGAGCCGGACCTGCCCATGGAAGCGGATCTGGGCGACGTGTTCGCCGGCTGACCGGTCGAGGTTCGAGCAGCGCAATCGGACAAGAGGAATAGGGAAAATGGTGGCAGAGTGGCCCACATGGATGATCGGGTAGCGGGTGCCCTGTCGCTCCCCGAAGACTGGCCCGCCCACCCGGACCTCAGCCTCGCCCTGAACCGAATGGGCAGCTTCGACTGGGATCTCGACAGCGGCCTCATGCACATGGACCGCACCGCCCTGGACGTGTTCGACCTGACCCCGGACGAATACGACGACCGGCCGGACTCGCTGTCGCCGCGCGTGCCGACGGACGAGGCCCAGCGCCTGGACGCGCTCGTCTCGCACGCCCTCAAGAGCGGGCGCACCAACTACGGCGCGTACTTCCGCATCCAGCGGCGCGACGGCTCCCTGCGCTGGACCCACACCCAGGGCTTCGTCCGCCGCGACAGGACCGGGCGCCCGCGTCGCATCATCGGGATCGTCCGCGACGCGACCCAGGAGCTGGCCGACTCCACCGCCCGCCGCGAGCTGGACGAGGAACGCAGCCAGCGCACCAGCCTCGTCGAGGGCACCACGGCCGCCCTGGCCCACGCCCGTACGGTCAAGGACGTCATCGCCGTCCTCAAGAACTCCCAGGGCCTCGCCCACCTCGGAGCCACCAGTCTCGTCATGGGCCTGCTGGAGTCCGGCCGCATCCACCTGGTGGCCGACGGGCCCGAAGGCGCGTACGTCCCCGGCACCCGGTACACCCGGGTGGACGAGCAGTACCCGATGAGCGAAGTGGTCCGCACTCTGTCGCCCCGCTTCATCGAGTCCGCCGAGGACTTCGCCGCTTCCTACCCGATCCTGTGGCGCAACATCAGCCGCCTCGGCATCACCTCCGCCGCCTACATGCCGCTGATCGCCCAGGCCCGCCCGATCGGTGCGCTCGGCCTGCTCTACCGGGACAAGGGCGGCTTCACCGCCGACGAGCGCAATCTGCTGATGGCGCTCGGCACGTCGATCGCCCAGAGCCTCCAGCGCGCGATGCTCTACGAACAGGAGCACGACCTCGCCGAGGGCCTCCAGCAGGCCATGCTGCCGCGCCGGATCCCCTCCGTGCCCGGGGCGCAGGTCGCCGTCCGCTACCGCTCGGCCCGCCTCGGCCGCGACATCGGCGGCGACTGGTACGACCTGATCCCGCTGCCCGGCGGGAGGGTCGGCGCCGTCATCGGGGACGTCCAGGGGCACGACACCCACGCCGCGGCCGTCATGGGGCAGCTCAGGATCGTGCTGCGCGCGTACGCCGCCGAGGGGCACAGCCCCGCCACGGTCATGGCACGCGCCTCCGTCTTCCTGCACGAACTGGACACCGACCGCTTCGCCACCTGCACCTACGCCGAGGCCGACCTCACCACCGGGGTCGTGCAGGTCGTCCGGGCCGGGCATGTGGACCCGGTGGTGCGGGATGTCGACGGCAGCTGCCGCCGCGTGGTGGCCGAGGGCGGACTGCCGCTCGGCCTCTCGGCGGAGTTCGGCCGGCTGGAGTACCCGGTCTCCACGGTCGAACTGGACCCCGGCCAGACGATGATCCTCTTCACCGACGGCCTCGTCGAACTGCCGGGCTCCGACCTCGACGAGGGGATGCAGCGGCTCACCTCCCTCGTCGCCAACGGCCCCCAGGACCTCCAGAAGCTCGCCGACCAGCTCTGCGAAGCGGTCGACGGGCGCGGCGGCCAGGACGACGTCGCGGTGCTGCTGCTGCGCCGCCGGGCCGCGCACGCCCCGCAGCCGGGCGGCCGGCTCCAGCAGCACGTGGCCCAGAACGACCCCGAGGCGCTGAGCTCGTCCCGGCACATGATCCGGGCCGCGGTCCGGGCCTGGGGAGCGAAGGACCGGGCCGACGAGATCGAGCTCGCGGCCGACGAGCTGATCACCAACGCGCTCATGCACACCGACGGCGGCGCCATCGTGACGATCCGCGTGCTCGCCGGAACGGAGCGACGGCTGCGCGTCGACGTCGAGGACCGCTCCAGCGCCCTGCCCCGCCGCCGTGACGCGGGGGAGGAGGGGGTGTCGGGGCGCGGCCTGATGCTGGTCGACCGGCTGGCCGACGTCTGGGGGGTGGAGTCGCGGGGCAGCGGCAAATGCGTGTGGTGCGAGTTCCTCATCCCGACCCGGTGAGGGCCGGACCGGACCTCCCGTGCGGACGTGACCGACGCACAGGCGTAACAGTACGTAACATGTCCATGCTTGACCGTGACCGACCGCAAGCGATTGACTGCGAGGGGCCTCCGCACTCCGGCCCCGCCGCTTCGACGACATGAGGCCCCCGTTGGGTACCGAGCTTCTGGCCCCCCTTGATCTCGCTTTCTGGCACCTCGAATCGGACGCCCATCCGATGCATCTGGGCGCGCTCGCCGTCTTCGCCTCGGCGCCCGGCGCCGGGCCCCAGCGGATCCTCGACCTGCTCGGGACCCGCGCCGCCGCCATTCCCCGGCTGCGCATGTGCGTACGGGACGTCCTGCTGCCGGTCGGCGGCAAGGCCTGGACGGTGGACAAGGACTTCGACGTGCACCGGCACGTCGAGCGGGTCGCCGTGGCCGACGGCGACTTCATGGCGGGGGCCACCCGGCTGGCCGGTGAACTGATGGAGCGGCCGCTCGGGCGCGGGCTGCCGCCCTGGCGGATGTACCTGATCTGCGGTGCGGACGGCGGCCCCTTCGCCGTCCTGGTCAAGCTGCACCACGCCCTGGCCGACGGGATGCGGGCGGTCGCCATCGGCGCCGGGATCTTCGACGAGATCGCCGCCGTCACCGCCGCCCGTACCACCGCCCGGGGCCGCACCGCCGTCCCGCCCCGCTCCTGGCTGCCCGACCCACGCGAGATGGCGGGCATGGCGCTCGGACGGATCGGCGAGGTCGGCCGGGCGCTCGGCGTCGGGGCCTCCGTCGTCCGTGCCGGCCGCCTCGACCTGCGGGGTCCCTCCGCCCTCACCGCACCCTCCAGCGGCACCCGGCGCCTGGCCACCGCCGACCTCGACGCCGGAGACCTCCAGCGGATGCGCCGCGCCGAGGGCGGCACGGCCAACGACGTCCTCCTGGCCGTCGTCGCCGGGGCGTTGCGCCGCTGGATGGCCGGGCGGGGCGAGGCCCTGCCCGCCGCCGACCCGCGCGCCCTGGTGCCCGTGTCCCGGCGCCGGCCCGGCGGAGCCGCCGCTTCCGGCAACCGGCTCTCCGCCTACCTGCTGCCCCTGCCGGTCACCTGCGACGACCCGCGCCGGCGGCTCGGGGCGGTGCGGACCGCGATGGACCGCAACAAGGCGGCGGGCCCTCTCAGGGGCGCCGGAGCCGTCGCCGTGCTCGCCGACCAACTGCCCCCGCTGGCACACCGGTTCGGTGCACCGCTGGCGGCGGGCGCCGCCCGTGTGCTCTTCGACGTCCTGGTCACCAGCGTGCCGCTGCCGCGCTCCGCGCTCTCGCTGGGCGGCTGCCCGCTGACCGCCCTCTACCCGATGGCGCCCCTGGCCCGCGGCCAGTCCCTGGCGGTCGCCCTGTCCACCCACGGCGGCCGGGTGCACGTGGGCCTGGTGGCCGACGGCAAGGCACTGCCCGACCTGGACCGGCTCGCCGCAGCGGTCGAGGACGAGTTCACGGAGCTGTACGCCCTCGTCACCGGCACGGACCGCCAACCGGTCTCCTGACAGGCGGCGACGCACCGGCTGCGGCAGGCTGGAGCCATGCCCGAACTGCCCGAAGTCGAAGCCCTGCGGGCCTTCCTCGACGACCATCTGGCCGGCAAGGAGATCGCCCGGGTGCTCCCCCTGGCGATCAGCGTCCTGAAGACGTACGACCCGCCGCTGACGGCTCTGGAGGGCACGAGGGTCACCTCGGTCGCCCGGCACGGCAAGTTCCTCGACATCGAGGCGGGCGGACTCCACCTGTGCACCCACCTTGCCCGGGCCGGCTGGCTCCGCTGGAAGGACTCCTTCCCCGCCGCCCCGCCCCGGCCCGGCAAGGGGCCGCTCGCCCTGCGCCTGGTGACCACGGACGGCGACGGCTTCGACCTGACGGAGATGGGCACCAAGAAGAGCCTGTCGGTCCACCTCGTCCACGACCCCGCACACGTCCCCCGCATCGCCGGACTCGGCCCCGACCCCCTCGCCGGCACCTTCGACCGCGACGCGTTCGCCGCACTGCTCGCCGGGGAGCGCCGCCAGATCAAGGGCGCGCTGCGCGACCAGTCCCTGATCGCGGGCATCGGCAACGCCTACAGCGACGAGATCCTGCACGTGGCGAAGATGTCCCCGTTCAAACGGACCGCCGACCTGACCGAGGACGACGTCACCCGGCTGTACACGGCCCTGCGTACCACCCTGCGGGACGCCGTGGACCGCTCCAGCGGGATGGAGGCGGGAAAGCTCAAGGCGGAGAAGAAGACCGGGATGCGCGTCCACGGGCGTACCGGCGAGGCCTGCCCGGTCTGCGGGGACACCATCCTGGAGGTCTCCTTCAGCGACTCCTCGCTCCAGTACTGCCCCACCTGCCAGACGGGCGGGAAGCCGCTGGCCGACCGCAGACTCTCGAAGTTCCTCAAGTAGCGGCGTCACCGCGTCACCGTCACCAGCCGCCGCCCGTCCGCCGTGCGCACCTCGAAGTGGTCGATGCCCTCCGGCCGCAGCGCCGCGCCGCCCGACACCTCCACCGGACCGCCCTGCACACCCCCGGCCGACCAGCTCCCCACCGTCTCCTCGCTGCCGTCCCGGCCCACCGCGACCAGCGCGCACACCCCCACCACCGGAAGGCGCGCCACCTCCAGCGCGACCGCCGTCCCCCACTCGCGTCCCGCCGCCGTCACCACGGCGGCCACCCCCGACGACGCGTCCGTCCCGGACCACCGCTGCGGGCCCGCCCCCTCCACCGGACCGCCCGGCAGGCCGGCCACTGCCACCGGGCCGCCCACCGACAGCACCACCGCGGCCGCCACCAGGGCGAGCCGCCGCCGGGCCGCCCTGCGCCGCCCCGCCGCCACCGCGTCCGTCAGGCGCTCCACGAACCCCGGCCCCGGGACCACCGGCGCCCCCACCACCGCCAGACCGTCCCGCACCCCGGCGAACTCCCCGGCCCGCAGCCGGCACCCGGGGCAGAGCGCCAGATGCTCCTCGAAGCGGAAGGTGTCGGCGCTCCCGAGCACACCCAGCGCATAAGCCCCCACCCGTACGTGGGGTTCGGTCGTCTGCATGTACTGCGGTACGGGAACAAGCCGCGCATCACTCACGCCATCGGCCCCCACACGTCCTAAACTCCGGCCCATGCTGCGCGTACTCGCCGTCGACGACGAACAACCCGCCCTGGAGGAACTCCTCTACCTGCTGCGCGCCGACCCCCGTGTCCGCAGCGCCGAGGGCGCCACCGGGGCGACCGAGGCCCTGCGCCGCATCGGCAGCGCCGTGGACGCGGGCCCCGACGACGCGTCCGCGATCGACGTGGTCTTCCTCGACATCCACATGGCCGGTCTCACCGGGCTCGACGTCGCCCAGCTCCTCGCCGGCTTCGCCGCGCCGCCGCTCATCGTCTTCGTCACCGCGCACGAGGGCTTCGCCGTCCACGCCTTCGACCTCAAGGCCGTCGACTACGTCCTCAAGCCGGTCCGCCGCGAACGCCTGGCCGAAGCCGTCCGCCGGGTCGCCGAACAGGTCGGGGACCGGTCCGCGACCGTCCACGACAGCGCGGGCGACCAGATCCCGGTCGAGCTCGGCGGCGTCATCCGCTTCATCCCCATCGACGAGATCGCCTACGCCGAGGCGCAGGGCGACTACGCCCGCCTGCACACCTCCGGAGGCAGCCATCTCGTCCGCATCCCGCTGACCACCCTGGAGGAGCGCTGGCGCTCCCGCGGCTTCGTCCGGATCCACCGCCGCCACCTCGTCGCGCTGGGACGGATCGACGAACTGCGCCTGGACGCGGGCAGCATGAGCGTGCGCATCGGGGAGGCCGAACTCGCCGTCAGCCGCCGCCACACCCGCGCCCTGCGGGACCTCCTGATGCGCCAGGGCGGCCGCTGACCTGGCAGGACCTTCCGGCAGCCCTTCCCAGCACCACCCGGCGACGCCTACACTCCGAGCCCATGTCCGCAGAGCCAGCCCCCCGGCGCGAAGTGGTCACGGGGGAGCCGCGCCGGGTGCGCCCGCTGCCCCGCTACCGCACCCAGTCGGAGATCGACGAGCAGACCGCCCTCGGCGGCGCCTATGTGCGCTCCCTGATGCGCGGCCAACTGCGCGCCGGGCTCACCGTCTTCGGCTTCCTCGCCCTCGTCGCGGGCACCCTGCCGCTGCTGTTCGCCGCGCTGGACAGCTCCGCCCTGGTCTGGGCGGTCCTCGGCTTCGCCGCCTACCCGCCGCTCACCCTCGCCGCCTGGTGGTACGTCCGCAGGGCCGAGCGCAACGAACGCGACTTCGCCCGGCTGGTGGAGGGCCGCCCCGCACCGTGAGCACCCCCGACCACATGGCGTCCTGGGTGGCGGTCGTCCTCGTCGTCCTCGCCACCGTCCTCGTCGGCGGCTTCGGCCTGCGCATCTCCCGGACGACCTCCGACTTCTACGTCGCCTCCCGCACCGTGCGGCCCCGTCTCAACGCCGCCGCGATCAGCGGCGAATACCTCTCGGCCGCCTCCTTCCTCGGCGTCGCCGGACTCGTCCTCGTCCACGGCCCCGACATGCTGTGGTATCCGGTCGGCTACACCGCCGGATACCTGGTGCTCCTGATCTTCGTCGCCGCACCACTGCGCCGCTCCGGGGCGTACACCCTGCCGGACTTCGCCGAGGGCCGGCTCGAATCGCGGCAGGTCCGCCGACTGGTCAGCGTCCTGGTCGTCGGGGCGGGCTGGCTCTACCTCGTACCCCAGCTCCAGGGCGCCGGGCTGACCCTGATGATCCTCACCGGGGCTCCGGGCTGGCTCGGTGATGTCCTCGTCGCCACGGTCGTGACCGCCGCCGTCGCCGCCGGCGGCATGCGCTCCATCACCTTCGTCCAGGTCTTCCAGTACTGGCTGAAGCTCACCGCCCTCCTCGTCCCCGCCCTCTTCCTGGTCCTCGCCTGGCAGGGCGACGGCCGGCCCCGGGCCGGCTTCGACGCCCAGCTCGCCGTCTTCCGCGCCGACCACCCGCTGTACGCCACCTACGGCCTGATCGTGGCGACCTTCCTCGGCACGATGGGCCTGCCGCACGTCGTCGTCCGCTTTTACACCAGCCCCAATGGCCGCGACGCCCGCCGCACCACCGTCGCCGTCCTCGCGCTGGTCGGCCTCTTCTACCTGCTCCCGCCGGTCTACGGGGCGCTCGGCCGGCTCTACACCCCCGAACTGCGGTACGGGGGAGACGCCGACGCCGCCGTCCTGCTGCTGCCCGCCCGGGTCATCGGCGGCCTCGGCGGCGACTTCCTCGGGGCCCTGATCGCCGGCGGAGCGTTCGCCGCGTTCCTGTCCACCGCGTCCGGGCTCACCATGGCCGTCGCCGGGGTCATCACCCAGGACGTCCTGCCCTCGCGCGGGGTACGCCACTTCCGGCTCGCCACCGTCCTCGCCATCGCCGTGCCGCTCGCCGGGTCCCTGCTGGTGAGCCGGGTGCCGGTGGCCGACGCGGTGGGCATGGCCTTCGCCGTCTCCGCCTCCTCCTTCTGCCCGCTGCTCGTCCTCGGCATCTGGTGGCGGCGGCTCACCCCGCCCGGGGCCGTGGCGGGGCTCCTGCTCGGCGGCGGGTCCGCGCTCCTCGCCGTGGCCATCACGGTCAGCGGGGCCGTGCGCCCACCGGGCTGGCCGCACGCCCTGCTCGCCTGGCCCGCCGTCTGGTCCGTCCCCGTGGGCTTCCTCGCGATGATCCTCGTGTCGCTCGCCACCCCGGGGCGCGTCCCCCCGGGCACCAACGCCGCCATGACCCGCTTCCACCTCCCCGAAGCCCTCTCCTCGGCACGGGCGGCCCCGGGGCGGGAGCGATGACCGGGGCCGCCGTCGCCGTCGTCGTCGTCCTCGCCGCGCTGCTGTTCGGCGCCGGCTGTCTGCTGGGGCGCCGTACCGCCCGCCCCGTGCGCCCCAGCGACGTCGGCACGCCCGTCGAGCACGCCACCTTCGAGACCCTGCACACCGCCTCGCTGGCCGCCCCGCCGCTGCGGGCCGGTCTCACCGAGGAGAGCGCCCGGCGCTCCGCCCGCCGGCTGCGCTCGCTGCTCGGCACGGACGCGCTCTGCCTCACCGACCGGGAGCGGGTGCTGGTCTGGGACGGGGCCGGGCACCACCACGGCAAGGAGGTGATGGAGCATCTGAGGGTGCTGCTGGACAACGGCCGCGACACCGCCTTCGACAGCGGCTGCGGCGACCTCGACTGCCCGTTGCGCTGGGCCGTCGCCGTCCCGCTCACCGTCGAGAACCGGGTCCTGGGCGCGCTCGTCGCCTACGCCCCGCGCGAGTCGGCGGTGCTCGCCCGTGCGGCGGGGGAGGTGGCGCGCTGGGTCTGCGTCCAGCTGGAACTGGCCGAGCTGGACCGCTCCCGTACGCAGCTCATCGAGGCCGAGATCAAGGCTCTGCGGGCCCAGATCTCCCCGCATTTCCTCTTCAACTCCCTCGCCGCCATCGCCTCGTTCGTCCGCACCGACCCCGAGCAGGCCCGCGAACTGCTGTTGGAGTTCGCCGACTTCACCCGCTACTCCTTCCGCCGGCACGGGGAGTTCACCACCCTGGCCGACGAACTGCACTCCATCGACCAGTATCTGGCCCTGGTCCGCGCCCGGTTCGGGGAACGGCTCGCCGTGACCCTCCAGGTCGCCCCCGAGGTGCTGCCCGTCGCGCTGCCGTTCCTGTGCCTCCAGCCGCTGGTCGAGAACGCCGTCAAGCACGGACTCGAAGGGGCGGTCACCCGCAGCCGGATCACCATCAGCGCCCTGGACGCCGGTTCGGAGGCCGAGGTGGTCATCGAGGACGACGGGACCGGGATGGACCCCGAGCGGCTGCGGCAGATCCTGCGCGGCGAGGGCGGCTCCTCCACCGGCATCGGCCTGCTCAACGTGGACGAGCGGCTGCGCCAGGTCTTCGGCGACGACTACGGGCTCGTCATCGAGACCGGGGTCGGGGCGGGCATGAAGATCACCCTGCGGCTGCCCAAGTACCGCGCCGGGGTGCACGGTTCCTGACCCCGCACCGCGAGGGGCTCAGCACAGGTGGACGGCCAGGTGCCCCAGCGGCAGCCCCAACTGCCAGGCGGGCGTCCAGACCCGGATCTCCCGGTCGTCCGCCGGGCCGGCCGCGGCCTCCCGGGGGGCGGGGGCGATCGCGTCCAGGTCCGCCGCGAGCAGTTCGGTCTCCTCCAGCCAGCGCCAGGCCTCCCGGGCCAGCTCCAGGTCGGGATCGCCCCTCTCGGCGCACCGCCGCGACTCCGCCAGCCGCGCGCAGACCCAACTGCGCCACGTGCCCTCGTACGCCGTGAGCACGCGCAGTTCGTCGACCCGCGGTTCGGGCAGGGCCCGCGGGGCGGGCGCGTCCCGCGGGAACTCGCACAGGAACATCGTCAGCGCGAGGGCGTCACGCCCCGCCCGGAACTCCAGCGTCGTCGGCTCCATCAGATCGCCGGTCCGTAACAGCTCGTCGGCCAGATACTCGGTGGTCAGCCAGGTCATCGGCACCCGGAGCCCGCTCCCACCGGCCTCATCCGTATCCTCGGGACGCATCCCGTCTCGCCTCTTTCCTTGCTCGGTACCGGGCTTCTCGCAGCATTGAACCGGGGGCGGCCGCCCCGCGTGGGCAGAAGGGGAGGATCGCCCAGGAGATGCGAGGCTGCGAATGAGTGCCGACCCCGGCGACGACCCGCATGTGCACCCGCTGCTGGGCGCCTACGTCCTGGACGCCCTGGACGCCGAGGAGACGTGCCGGGTCGCCCGTCACCTCCAGGGCTGCGACGGCTGTGCCCGGGTCTACGTGGAGGTGGCCGAGGCCTCCGCCCTGCTGGCGCTGCTCCGGGCGGAGGACCTGGGGGAGTAGCCCGGCAGCGTGCGCGCGAGCACTCGCAGGGCGTAGTACGAACGGGACTTGACGGTGCCCGACGGGATGCCGAGCACCTGTGCCGTCTCGCCGACGCTCAGCCCGCGGAAGTAGATCTGCACCAGCACGGCGCGGTGCTCGGCGCTGAGGGTGCGGACCGCCTCCCGGACGTCCAGGGTCCGCACGGCGCGGTCCGCGGTGTCCAGGGCGTCCGGGGTGCTGTCCAGTACCGAGTCGCTGACCTCGACGGGGCGGGCCTGGCGCGAGCGGCGCGCGTCGATGGCCAGGCGGCGGCCGACGGTGAACAGCCAGGGCCGCATCGAGTCGTAGGGAGCGTCGAACGCCTCGGGGTGCTGCCAGGCGCGGACGAGGGTCTCCTGCACCAGGTCCTCGGCGCGCTGCCGGTCCCCGAAGGTGAGACCGAGGAGGAAGTGGAACAGGGCGGGACCGTGGTTCCGCTGCAACTCCGCCAGGGTCCGTTCGTCGGTCGTCGTGGTGGTCTTCATGAACGTCCTCTCCCGCCGGGGTCCCTGACGGCCGCGTTGCCGACTGGCGTATACGAACGCATTCGGCGGCGCGGGAACAGGCGGTGCACCGATGCGTGCGACGAGCGGTCGCTCAGTGCGGCGAATGGTGCGGTGAACGGTCGAGGGGCCGTCGGGGTCGGGCGGTACGGCCAGTTCAGCTAGGTATGCGGCACTGCTTCTTGCCTATCCGGTATGACGATATGTGTAGTCGGATGGTCGCAATCATCCGAACATGGAGTCGAGCAGATGACGCAGCGCATCCGACCGGGCACCGTGGCCGCCATCGCCCTCCTGCTCGCCGCGGCCGCCGGCTGCACCGGGCAGCAGCCCACGACGGCCGAGCCGGGAGGGCCGCCCGCCGCCCGGGGAGCGGGCGGCCAGGGCGCCGCGGGACCCCGCCCGTTCACCCTCCTCGCCGCGGGCGACGTCCTGCCGCACTCCTCCGTCATCGACCGGGCCGCCGTCGACGCGGGCGGCGCCGGCTACGACTTCGCCCCCATGCTGGCCGGCGTCGCCCCGGTCGTCTCCGGCGCGGACCTGGCGTTCTGCCATATGGAGACCGTGTACGGGAAGAAGGGCGGCCCCTACACCGGCTACCCGAGCTTCAAGTCGCCCCCCGAGATCGCCACGGCCCTGCGCACCACCGGGTTCGACTCCTGCTCCACCGCCTCCAACCACACCCTCGACGACGGAGCCGAGGGGGTCCGGCGCACCCTCGACGCGCTGGACGGGGCGGGCATCCGGCACGCCGGCTCCGCCCGCAGCGCCGCCGAGGCCGCCCGGCCCACGATCCTGCCCGCCGGCCCGGGGGAGGGCGCGGCCAAGGTCGCCCACCTCGCGTACACCTATGGCACCAACGACATCCCGCTCCCCGCCGACCGGCCCTGGACGGTGAACGTCACCGACGAGCGAAAGATCATCGACGAGGCCCGGGCGGCCCGCCGGGCCGGCGCCGACGTCGTCGTCCTCTCCGTGCACTGGGGCACCGAATGGCAGGACGAGCCCGACGCGCGGCAGCGGGAACTCGCCGAGCGGCTCACGGCCTCCACGGACCGGGGCCGCCCCGACATCGACCTCGTCGTCGGCACCCATGCCCATGTGCCCCAGGCGTACGAGAAGGTCAACGGGACCTGGGTCGTCTACGGCATGGGCGATCAGATCGCCGGAGCGATGATCAACTACGAGGGCGCCCAGGACCCGCGCGGCAACCAGAGCTCGATGGGCCGCTTCACCTTCGCGCCGCCCGCGAAACCCGGTGAACGCTGGAAGGTGACGAAGGCGGAGTTCGTCCCGCAGTGGTACGACACCAGCACCGGGCGCGCCGTCAACCTCAACACCTCCCTCGGTGCGGGGGCCGAGCACCTCCGCGAGGTCCGCGACCGCATCCGCAGCGTCGTCCTCGGCCGGGGAGCGGACCGGGACGGGCTCCGCATGGGTGAGTGACGGTCGCCGGCGGGGTCCTACGGCACCACGGTGACCGGCCAGCGCCCCGCCTTCACCAGACGTACCGCCACCGAACCGACGAAGCGGTGCCCGGCCGACTCCGAGGCCCCGACCACCACCGCGTCCGCCTTCAGCTCGTCGGCCGCCGTCACCAGCCCGTTGTAGGGGTCGCCCCGGAAGGTGTGGAACTCCCAGCGCACGGCCCACGTGTCCTTGAAGCGCTCCGTCGCCTCCCGGATCTCCGATGCCAGCGAGTCCGCGACCTCCCCCGTCGTGTCGCCGACCGGTACGCCCAGGGCCGCGCCCGCCGTCATGACCGGCTGGACGTAGACCAGGGCCAGCACGGCGTTCTGCCGGCGGGCCAGGCCGGCGGCGTAGGCCGCCGCGCGCATCGACGAGTCGGAGCCGTCGAGCCCGGCGACGATCACCTTCGGGCCGTCCGTGCCGCGTTCGAAACGATCAGGCTGCTGCTCTGTCACGGCTCCGAGGCTATCGGCTCGTCCGGAGCGGGAGAGTCCGGGCCGTCGGCGGGCCTCGGGGCATAGCGTCATACTGGGTCGTTCGGGTGCAAAACGGTCGGCATGCGGTGTCGGCGGCCGGGGTCGGCCTCCCGCCGTGCGAGCAGTGGGCCATGACACGTGATCACACCGGCCCCGAGCGCCGTACCCTGCTGAGGATCGCTCTTGGCCTCGGCGCCGCCACCGCCGTGCACCTGGCCGCCGCGGATCCGGCGTCGACGCCCGGCGGCCCCGCCCGCACCGCGGGCACCCCGCCCGCCGCGGCGGCCGGGCCTCCGGCGAACGTACGGGGCAGGCCCTCCCCGTACCGGCTGACCCCCATGACCGCGGGCGCCCCGCCCCGGTTCAGACCGGCCAGGCCGCCCGTGCGCACCCGTCCCTTCGAGCACCTGCCCGACCTCGGGCACGCGATGGTCCTCACCTTCGACGACGGCCCCGACCCGCGGTACACCCCGGCCGTCCTGGCCACTCTACGTGAACACGGGGTCCGCGCGATGTTCTTCGTCTGCGGCGAGATGGCCAAGGGCCATCCGGACCTGCTGCGCGAGATGGCCGACGACGGGCACGTGGTGGGCAACCACTCCTGGTCCCACCCGCTGATCCCGAAGCTCTCCCGCGCCGCGATCCGCGGCGAACTGGGGCGTACCAGCGACGTGGTGGAGCGGGTGCTCGGCGCTCCGCCGCTGTGGTACCGAGCCCCTTACGGCGCGTGGAACCGCAACTCCTTCGAGATCGGAGCCGCGTTGGGAATGGAGCCGATGGCCTGGACCGTGGACACCCTCGACTGGAAGGAGCCGGGGACCGGCACCATCGTCCGGCGGGTTATGGACGGCGCTGCGCCCGGTGTCGTCGTCCTCTCGCACGACGCGGGAGGCGACCGCTCGCAGAGCGTCGCCGCGCTGCGCCGCTACCTTCCCCGGCTGCTGGAGAAGGGCTACCGGATCACGGTGCCGCACCGCGTCTGAGCGCGTGTGCGCGGGGTGGCGTCCCGGCTCTCCGCCGGGGCACCACCCCGCGCACGCTTACGGTCAGCGGGTGTCGACGAGCCGGGCGAAGACCACCACGTTGCCGTCGTAGCCGCCCGCCTTGGAGTAGCCCCCGCCGCAGGTGATCACGCGCAGTTCCGCGTGGCCCGTGTCGCCGTAGACGCGGGGGCCGGGGAAGTCGTTCTTGGCGAAGACCTCCACCCCGTACACCTCGAAGATCCCGACTCGGCCGTCGTAGCGGGAGACCTCGACGCGGTGCCCCTTCTGGAGCGATCCGAGGCCGTAGAAGACCGCCGGCCCGGACAGGTTGTCGACATGGCCGACGACCACGGCGGTGCCCCGCTGGCCCGGGGCGATGCCGTTCTGGTACCAGCCGGCGAGGTTCGGGTCCTGGGCGGGCGGTGCGTCGATCCACCCGTTGGCGTCCAGGTTGACGTCGATGATCGGCGCGTCCACGTCGATGGAGGCGATCTTCACCCGGGAGGCCGGGGCGTACGGCAGCGGCTGCACCGGCTCGTCCTCCACCGGCGGGCCCGGGAGATCCTTGCTCAGATCCAGCGAGGCGGCGGCCGCGGGCTGCGGCGGGCCCGCCTCCGAGAACTCCGTGCCGTTGCGCATGAGGGCGAGGCCGCTGAGCATCACCAGCGCGATCGCACCCCATGGCACCCGTCTGGTCCGCTCGCCCCCGGTGTAGTCCCGGCCCATGGTTCTCCCTTCGTCGCGACGCTGTGAACGCTAAGGGCGCCGCGTCCGGCCGGCGATCAGGGAGAGGCGAACGGGTGGCGGTGCGTCCGGCCCCCGGGGGCGCCCCTGATGGCTGACTGCCCATCGGAGTAATGAGCAGATAAAAGTTCTGACGGGCCGTGACCTGCGACTCCGTCAGATCCCGGGCTTCTCGCACGGCGTGTCGCATCATCAAGGTGGAGCAACGCCGAAGTGCGAGGCACCGGCCGACTGGTGAGTGTTCGTCCTGGGAGACGTTCTCGTCGATCCACCGGGGGACCAGCCCCCGGGGGCGTTTCCCGCTGGAGGTTCACACGATGCGTGCTTCACGCGCCCTCGCGGTCACCGCGACCGCTTTCGCGGCCGTCGGGCTGGCGGCCCCCATGGCCGCCGCCACCAACGGCCCGGTCAACGTCGCCGTCAACCCCGAGTCCGTCCACCAGGGCGGCATGCTGAAGATCACCGCGCAGGGCTGCGGCCACGGCGGCAAGGTCTGGTCGAACGCCTTCCCGACGACCACCCTCTCCGCGGGTGACGGCACCAACTACGCCCACGCCCGGGTCCGGGACAACGCCACCCCGGGGCAGTACCACCTGTCCGTGAAGTGCAGTGACAACAACCGGATCGCGACGCACAAGTTCACCGTGCTCGCCGGCAACGGCGCCCAGGGCGGGCTCGGCGGCTCGATGGGCCCGAGCTCCGTCGAGATGCAGGTCGGCGGCGGTCTGGTGGCAGCCGCTGCGGTCGGCGGCGCGGTCTTCCTCGTCCGGCGTCGGCGGCCGAGCCATGCGGCGTTCTAAGGCGTCGAACCTCCCGCCCGGCCCGATACGCCCGTCGCCCCGAGTCCTGGACCAGGACCCGGGGCGACTGCCGTGCGCCGCACGGTCGCCGTCAGTGGCGGCGGTCGGCGTTGCGGCGACGTGCGAAGTAGAGCGCGCCGGAGGCCGCCGCGACCACCAGGGCCCCGCCCGCGGCGACCTCCACCGTGTCGGTGGTGCCGGAGCTGCCGCCGAGGCCGCCGCGCACGCCGCCCGGCACGAGCGCCGTCGAGCTGGCGGTCGGGACCGTGGTGGGCGTCGGGGTGGGGGTGGGGGTGCTCGTCGCGCCGCTGGTGATGGTGAGGTTGACGTTGCGGGAGGTGCCGGTGGAGCCGCAGGTGAACGTCACCGCGTAGACGGCGCCCCTGCGTGCGTCGCTGTCCACGGTGGCGGTCGCCGTCGTGCTGCCGCTCGGGATCGTGGTGGTGTCGAAGATGCCCGAGCTCACCGTCGTCTCGCCCGTGCAGCCACCGGCGCCGAGCGTGACCCGGCCGCCCGGGGCGATGACCGAGGGAGTGATCGTCGGATTGAACGTGCTGGAGGCCCCGTCCGGCGCGGCGAAGGCGGCGGACGGGGCGAGGAGTGTCAGGGCACCGGCGCCGAGCAGGGCGAACGGTGCGACACGTATCGCGCGCATGGTGGATCCTCCGGGTTCCCCGAGGGGCAGCTGCGGAACCGATTTCCACATAGCAGGAAAAATGCACCTCGATGCCCGACACGCTAGGAGGGGTGCTCCCGGCCCGCGATCGGGGTCCGGCGAATGGGTCACGCGCTCCCCCGACCGGCGCACCGGCCGGGGGAGCGGGGGTCAGCGGGTGATGCCGGGGAACATGTCGACGAAGGGGTCGGCGGTGGCCGAGATGCCCCGGCCGAAGGGCGCGTCGAAATCCCAGATCAGGAAGAGCAGGAAGGCGATCAGCGCACTGAACAGGCCCGCCAGCAGCAGCTCGCGGAACGTTCTGCGGATCTGGAGCGTGAAGATCAGCCCCACCGTCACCAGCGCCCCGATGATCAGCCCGAACCAGACCACCCCGGGCATCGTCGCCCCGGCGTTCTGCCCCCGTGCGCTGCGGGCGTCGTCCGCCGTCGCGACCTGGTCGACCAGCGGCTGGTAGGCCTGCCCCTCATGGTCGGTCTTCGGCTCGTAGCCGGTGACGTCCGCCCGCACCTTCTCCAGCAGTTCGGTGCCGCGCTCGGTGAGCGTGTTCCGCTCCGACATCACCTTCCACTCGTCGGTGACGACATGACTGACATAGGCGTCGACGTCCGCCCGGATGCGGTCGCGGACCTCCGCCGGATAGACGGACGCCCGCGCCTGCACCTCGTGCAGCGCCTGCGCCTCGATGCGTACGGACTCCTGGGCGGCGCTGCGCCCCTCCCATACCCCGGCGATGGCGAGCCCCAGGACGATCGCGTAGACCACGCCGATCATCATCGTCATGTACTCCATGACGTCGGGGGTCTCGGAGGGGTCGTCGTCATCCCCGACCCGCCGGTGGTTCAGGACGACGATCATGAGGACGACCGCGCAGGCGGACGCCATGGCAATGCTCAGAACGAGCCATTCGGACATGCATCTCTCCTGGTCAGCGGGATGACCGCGGCCGCAGGACGGCAACGGCGAACACCGCCGGGGCGGTGATGAGCAGCGTCAGCGACACCAGGGACGGCCCGCTCCGCGGCCTCTTGCGGGCCGGTTTGCGGTACGTCGGCAGCGCGACGGGCCGGGACTCGGGCGGCTCGGTCCGCACCGGGGGCTTCGGTGGGGGCGAGGGCTTCGGAGGCGGCGCGGGAGGCGGAGCGGGAGGAGGGGGAGGGGGCGGCGGCGCCGGGGGCGGTGGTGGAGGTGGTGGTTCTGCCGCAACGGGCGGTGGTGGTGGCGGTGGAGGGGGCGGCGGGGGCGGAGGGGCCGGTTTCGGCGGGGGCGACGGTGGTGGAGGTGGCGGTGGGGGAGGAGGCTCCGGTCCGGAGACCGCCGCGCAGCCCCCGTCGCCCGCCACGGTGACCGAGGAGCCGCCCCCGTCCTGCCCGATGGAGGCCACCGCGCAGTTGTCGGCGGTCGCGGGCAGCGGTACCGCTGTCAGCCAGAGAAGCGCGGCGGCCGCCGTGAGCCGCGCGATGCGTGATCCGTGCACGACCGGCAGCATGATCCACGCCGCGGGGGAACACGCGGTCGCCGCAGGCGAGTTCGCCTGATCGTGCGATCAAGGGGCCGTTCGGGTTTGCCCGGTCGGCCGGACCCGCCGCATTCTTCTGCGGCTGTGTTTGAACGCGACCGGGTCGGCGTCCCGTACCTAGGGCCACGAACGGCGCGGTCCCGCGCCGGGATCACCACTGGTACGACGAAGCACCACGGGAGTCGACATGAACACCTGGCGCAACGCCTCGCTCGCGGTCACCGCGGCGGCTCTGTTGACGCTCACGACGGCGTGCGGTCAGGAACAGGGCGGCACGTCGCCGAACGGCCAGGCGGTGGGCAACGCCGCCCCTGCCCAGCAGCCCGCCGGGAGCGGATACGGATCGGACGGCGGCGGGTACGGCTCCGGGGCCGGCGCGGAGGCGCCGGAACCCGAGGAGGCCGGTCAACTCGGCGTGCAGGAGGACAAGAAGCTCGGAAAGGTGCTCACCGACAGCGAGGGGTTCACGCTCTACCGCTTCGACAAGGACACCGCGAACCCGCCCAAGTCGAACTGCGAGGGCGAATGCGCTGCGGTCTGGCCGGTGGTGGCATCGGGCAACGCCGTCGCCGCGGCCGGCACGGACGAGGAACTGCTCGGCGAGGTCTCCCGCCCCGACGGCACCAGCCAGCTCACCGTCGACGGCTGGCCGGTGTACCGCTACGCCAAGGACACCGCCCCCGGCCAGATCAACGGACAGGGCGTCGGCGGCACCTGGTTCGCCGCGGCCCCGGACGGGAAGAAGGCGGCGAAGAACGCCGACAGCGAGGGAGTCGCCGAACCGGCCGACCCCGCCGGACTCTCGGTCCGCAAGGACCCGGAACTCGGCGACATCGTGGTGGACGGCCGCGGTATGACGGTCTACCGCTTCACCAAGGACTCCGCCTGGCCGATGAAGACCGCCTGCACCGGCGACTGCCTCAAGAAGTGGCCGGTAGTCGCCCCTGTGGCCAAGAATGCGGTGGACGGTGTCACCACGAAGGGATTCGTCACCTTCGACCGCCCCGACGGCATCGAGCAGCAGACCATCGACTGCTGGCCGATCTACACCTTCGCGGGCGACAAGAAGCCCGGAGACACCAACGGGCAGGGTGTCGGCGGAACCTGGTACGCCGTATCCCCGGATTCGAAACTCGTCGGCGCCGCCAAGTAATCACGGACTCCGCAGAACAATCGCCCACGAGCCCCAAGTGGCCCCGAACCGCCGGGAAACGGCGCCCGGAGTGCCGGTCCGTCGCTGTCCGTACACACGCGGCGACGGACCGGCCGGGTATGCCACCGGAGTGTGACCAATAACGGATCGCTAATTTCCGTTTCCACTCGCTCTCTTGGCGGCCGATCAGTAGCCTCTGGTCAACACTGACCATGAACATGGCCGGACCGCCGTGGCGAACTTGTTGGAGACATCGATGGAGCGTCCCGCCTGGGCACCGCAGGGCATAGACATTTCGGTGCCGAGCGTGTCCCGCATGTACGACTTCTATCTGGGCGGATCGCACAATTTCGAGGTGGACCGGGAAGCCGCGCGCAAGGCCATGGAGTTCCTCCCGGGCCTTCCCAAGATCATGCAGGCCAATCGCGCCTTTATGCGCCGGGCCGTCCGCCACGCCGTCGACTCGGGCATCGACCAGTTCCTGGACATCGGCTCCGGCATCCCGACGTTCGGCAACGTCCACGAGGTCGCCCAGGCCGCCGATCCCGGTGCCAAGGTGGCCTACGTCGACCACGACCCGGTCGCCGTCGCACACAGCCAGGCCGTGCTGGAGGGCAACGACCGCGCGGTCATCGCCGCCGCCGACCTGCGCCGCCCCAAGGAGATCCTGGCGGCCCCGGAGGTCACCGGACTGCTCGACCTGGACCGGCCGGTGGCCCTGCTGCTGGTCGCGGTGCTCCACTTCATCGAGGACGCCGACGAGCCGTACGCCGCGGTCGCCGAACTGCGCGACGCCCTGGCCCCCGGCAGTCTGATCGTCCTGACCCACGCCTCCTACGAGGGCATCCCGCTCTCCAGGGAGGAGGCCGCCGGCACGGTCGGCGTCTACAAGAACATCCGCAATCCGCTGATCATGCGCTCGCGCGAGGAGATCGGCCGGTTCTTCGAGGGCTGCGAGATGGTCGAACCCGGACTCGTGTCGATGCCCGAATGGCGGCCCGAGACCCCGCAGTCGCCGGGACAGGAAGACCCGTACGCCTTCTCGGGCTTCGGCGGGGTCGGGCGCAAGGCGTGAGCATTCCCGCCCAGGCGTCCGGAGAGCCGGACGCGGAACCCGACGGTCCGGAGGGCCGGCTCCGGAGGTTCGCCAGAATCTGGAGCCGGGCCATCTTCCCCCTGACGGCCACCTCCCTGACCCGGCCCGAGTTCGAACAGCATCTGCTGCCCCTGGCACGCGAGCTGAACGGCATCCTGCACGCCCACCCCTTCGACGCCTCGCCCGCCCAGCGGGTCGGCGCGGCCCTGATCGACGCGCACTGCACCGATCCGGACGCCCTGAGCTCCACCCTCGGCGTCGTCGACTCCTACCTCGTCCTGTACTGCGGCGGCAACGGCCCCGGCACGCTGTCGACCGAGGACGGCCGCGCCCGCTGCGCCCGCATCCAGCACACGCTGGCCGCCGGGTTCACCGGTGCCCTGCGCGAACGCACGCTCGCCGAGCAGGAGGCCATCGCCCGCTCGGCGCTGACGGCCCGCTCGCACGCCGAAGAGGCCCTGCACGCCACCGAGGCCCGGTTCCGCGCGGTCTTCAAGGACGCCGCCATCGGCATCGGCATCGCCGACCTGGACGGCAACATCCTGGAGATCAACGACACGCTCACCAGAATGTTCGGCGGTCTGGAGCACCACGTCCGCAGCCACAAGGTGAACGAGTGGGTCCACCCCGAGGACTCGCCGCAGGTGTGGAAGTACTACGACGAGCTGGTGCGCGGCCAACGCGAGCACTACCGGGTCGAGAAGGCGTACTACCGCAACGACGGCACCGTCCTGTGGACCAACCTCACCGTCTCGCTGCTGCGCGACTCCGAGGGCCGCCCCGAGTACCAGCTCGCGCTGATGGAGGACACCACCGAGCGCCGGCTGCTCAACCTGCGGCTGCGGTACGAGGCCACCCACGACGCGCTCACCGGCCTGCCCAACCGGACCCTGTTCTTCGAGCGGCTGGAGAAGGCCCTCACCGCCCAGGAAGGCGTCCGCTTCGGCCTCTGCTACCTGGACCTCGACGGCTTCAAGGCCATCAACGACAGCCTCGGCCACGCCGCCGGGGACCGCCTGCTCGTCGAGGTCGCCGACCGGCTCCAGAGCTGCGCCACCGCGTCCGGTGAGATGGTCGCCCGGCTCGGCGGGGACGAGTTCGTGGCGCTGACCACCGGACCGGACACCGCCGAAGGGGTGCACGAACTGGCCGGCCGCATCCTCAACGCGCTCGCCACCCCGGTCCGCCTCGACGGCCGCGAGCTGACCGTCCGTGGTTCGGTCGGCATCGTCGAGGGGCCCTCCGGGGAGCGGAGCGCCGCCGAGGTACTGCGCAGCGCCGACATCACGATGTACCGGGCCAAGGCGGCGGGCGGGAACCGCTTCCAGCTCGCCGACGCGGAGGCCGACGCGCGCGCCATCACCCGGCACGGGCTGACCACCGCGCTCCCCACGGCCCTGGACCGGGGCGAGTTCTTCATCGAGTACCAGCCGCTCGTGCACCTGGGCGACGGCACGGTGCACGGCGCGGAGGCGCTCGTACGGTGGTGCCATCCGCAGCACGGGGTGCTCGGCCCCGACCGGTTCATCCCGCTCGCCGAGCACACCGGACTCATCGTGCCGCTCGGCCGCTGGGTGCTGGAGGAGTCCGTACGGCAGGCCAACTTCTGGCAGGAGCGGCACAGCGACGGCGGGCCGCTGCGGATCAACGTCAACCTGTCGCCGACCCAGCTGCACCACCCCCGGCTGGTCGCGGAGACGGTCGACGTGCTGGAACGTTCCGGTCTGGAGCCGGGAGCGCTCTGCCTGGAGGTGACCGAGTCGGCGCTGATCGGCGCCGACGACGATCTCCTCAAGCCGCTGCGGCAGCTCGCGGAGATGGGCGTCGACATCGCGCTCGACGACTTCGGTACGGGCTATTCGAACCTGGCGAACCTGCGGCGGCTGCCGGTGAGCGTGCTCAAGCTGGACCGTTCCTTCACCCGGGGCATGCAGCAGCACCCGGCGGACCCGGTCGATCTGAAGATCGTCGAGGGCATCGTGTCACTGGCCCACAGCCTGGAGCTGGCCGTCACGGTGGAGGGCGTGGAGACGGGCGCGCAGGCCGAACAGCTGCGCCGGATCGGCTGCGACACCGCCCAGGGCTGGTACTACGCCCGCCCCGGGGCCCCGGACCGCATTCACTCCCTGCTGCTGGCGGACGCGGTCTGAGCGGCGCGCCGGGCGGGGCCCGCCCGGCGCGCGGGGCCCACGTCAGCCGGGGACCGGCCGGTGCTCCAGCAGCATCCGCTGGAGTTCGCGCGCGGCCCGTGGCGGGTCCACGTCGCTGCGGTGCGCCAGCGCGATCGTCCGGCGCAGTCCGTCGCCCGCGAGTGCTGTCCGGCGCAGGTCGTGGCCCGCGCGGGCGGCGACCATGGCCGGCACGACGGCGATGCCGAGCCCCGCCCGTACGAAGCCGAGCACCGCGTCCATCTCGCCGCCCTCGATGGTGAACGTCGGCTCGAAGCCCTCCGCGCGGCACGCGGCGAGCGTCAGCTCCCGCAGGTTGTACCCGTGCCGGAACATCACCAGCGGCGCCCCCTCCAGATCGGCGATCCGGATCGAGCCGTCCCGTCCCGGCCAAGGCTCCGTCGCGGCTGACACCACCACCAGGTCCTCCCGCAGCAGCTCCACCGTGGTCAGCGCGGGCGAGGCGGCCGGCAGCGGCAGCACCACCAGCGCCAGGTCGAGGGCCCCGCGCGCCAGCTGACGTACGAGGTCGTGCGAGCCCCCCTCCTCCAGCAGCAGCCGCACCCCCGGATGCCGGTCGTGGAAGGCGCGCAGCAGATCCGGCAGCAGCCCGGTGCACAGACTGGGCGTCGCTCCGAGGCGCACCCGGCCGCTGCGCAGCGAAACCAGCTCCTGCACCTCGTGGCGCGCGGTCTCCGCGTCGGCGAGGATCCGCCGGGCCAGCGGCAGCAGCGCCTCGCCCGCGTCGGTGAGGGTGATGTTGCCCCGGGCGCGGCTGAACAGGTCCGCGCCCAGCTCCGCCTCCAGCGCCCGGATCTGCTGGGAGAGGGAGGGCTGCGACACATGGACCGCCTCGGCGGCCCGGGTGAAGTGCCGGGCCTCGGCGACGGCCACGAAGTAGGTGAGCTGCTGGAAGTGCATACGCCGACGATAGACCTCACCGATAGGCTCCACCTATGGAGATCAGCCATTCCATGTCTTGGACTGATCGGGTCCTCCGCCCCTACCTTCGTGTACATGGCATTGGCAACGCGGACGGACCGACGGCCGTCGATGACGCGTACGCTCTGGGACTCGACCGTCGGCAAGAAGACGATCATGGCCGTGACCGGTCTGGTCATGCTCGGATATCTCGTCGCCCACATGGTGGGCAACCTGAAGATCTTCTTCGGACCCGGTGAGTTCGACGGGTACGCCCACTGGCTGCGCACCCTGGGCGAACCGGTCCTGCACTACGAGTGGGCGCTCTGGATCGTCCGCGTGGGGCTCGTCGCCGCCGTCGTGCTGCACGGCGTCTCGGCGTACCAGCTGAGCCGCCGCGACATCAAGGCACGCCCCGCGAAGTACGTCCACAAGAAGCCCCGCGCGAGCTACGCCACCCGGACCATGCGCTGGGGCGGCGTCATCCTCGCGCTCTTCATCGTCTGGCACATCCTCGACCTGACGACCGGCACCGTGCACACGAGCTTCGAGGCCGGACACCCGTACCAGAACGTCATCGACACCTTCTCCACCTGGTACGGCAACGTCATCTACATCGTCGCGGTGCTCGCCATGGGCCTCCACGTCCAGCACGGATTCTGGAGTGCCGCACAGACCCTCGGCGTCGGCAACGCGACCCGCGACCGCATCCTGAAGACCCTCGCCACCATCCTCGCGGCGGTGCTGACCCTGGGCTTCGTCTCCGTACCCGTCGCCGTCATGACCGGAGTGGTGAGCTGACATGCCCGACTACACGCAGTACCGCACGGGCGAGCCCGCCGTCGACACGAAGGCCCCCGAGGGCCCCGTCAACGAACGCTGGGACACCCGCCGCTTCCAGGCGAAACTCGTGAACCCCGCCAACCGGCGCAAACACACGGTCATCGTCGTCGGCACCGGCCTGGCCGGCGGCGCGGCCGGGGCCACGCTCGCCGAACAGGGCTACCACGTCGTCCAGTTCTGCTTCCAGGACTCGCCCCGGCGCGCCCACTCGGTCGCCGCCCAGGGCGGCATCAACGCGGCGAAGAACTACCGCAACGACGGCGACTCCATCCACCGGCTGTTCTACGACACCGTCAAGGGCGGCGACTTCCGCGCCCGGGAGTCCAACGTCCACCGGCTCGCCCAGATCTCCGTCGAGATCATCGACCAGTGCGTCGCCCAGGGCGTCCCCTTCGCCCGCGAGTACGGCGGCCTCCTCGACAACCGCTCCTTCGGCGGCGTCCAGGTCTCCCGTACGTTCTACGCGCGCGGCCAGACCGGACAGCAGCTCCTCCTCGGCGCCTACCAGGCGCTCTCCCGGCAGATCGCCACCGGCGGCGTCGAACTCCACGCCCGCACCGAGATGCTGGACCTGATCGTGGTCGACGGCAAGGCGCGCGGCATCGTCGCCCGCGACCTCGTCACCGGGAAGATCGACACCTACTTCGCCGACGCGGTCGTCCTGGCCACCGGCGGCTACGGCAACGTCTTCTACCTGTCGACCAACGCCATGAACTCCAACGCCACCGCGATCTGGCGGGCCCACCGCCGCGGCGCCTACATGGCCAACCCCTGCTTCACCCAGATCCACCCCACCTGCATCCCGCGCACCGGCGACCACCAGTCCAAGCTGACCCTGATGAGCGAATCGCTGCGCAACGACGGCCGCATCTGGGTCCCCAAGGCCAAGGGCGACACCCGCCCGCCCGACCGGATCCCCGAGGACGAGCGCGACTACTACCTGGAGCGCATCTACCCCGCCTTCGGGAACCTGGTGCCCCGCGACATCGCCTCCCGCGCCGCCAAGAACGTCTGCGACGAGGGGCGCGGCGTCGGCCCCGGCGGGCAGGGCGTCTACCTGGACTTCGCCGAAGCCATCCAGCGCATGGGCCGCAAGGCCGTCGAGGCCAAGTACGGCAACCTCTTCGACATGTACCAGCGGATCACCGACGAGGACCCCTACACGGTCCCCATGCGGATCTACCCCGCCGTGCACTACACGATGGGCGGCCTCTGGGTCGACTACGACCTCCAGACCACCATCCCCGGCCTCTTCGCCATCGGCGAGGCCAACTTCTCCGACCACGGGGCCAACCGGCTCGGCGCCTCCGCCCTGATGCAGGGCCTCGCGGACGGCTACTTCGTCCTCCCCTCCACCATCAACGACTACCTCGCCCGCAACCCGCACACCGAGCACGTCGACGCCGAACACCCCGCCGTCGCCGAGGTGGTGGCGGAGACCGAGGACCGCATCAACCTGCTGCTGTCCGTCGACGGCGACCGCACCCCCGACTCCTTCCACCGCGAGATCGGTGAACTCATGTGGGAGTACTGCGGGATGGCCCGCACCGAGGACGGCCTGCGCAAGGCGCTCGCCAAGATCCCGGAGATCCGCGAGGAGTTCTGGCGCCGGGTCAAGGTCCCCGGCACCGGCGAGCAGTTCAACCAGTCGCTGGAGAAGGCGAACCGGATCGTCGACTACCTGGAGCTCGCCGAGCTCATGTGCCTCGACGCCCTGCACCGCTCCGAGTCCTGCGGCGGCCACTTCCGCGAGGAGTCCCAGACCCCGGACGGCGAGGCCGAACGGCGCGACGAGGAGTTCTCCTACGCCGCCGCCTGGGAGTTCACCGAATCCGGCGGCGCCCCCGTCCTGCACAAGGAAGACCTCGTCTTCGAGTACGTCCACCCCACCCAGCGGAGCTACGCATGAAGCTCACCCTGCGCGTCTGGCGTCAGCGCAACGCCGAAGAGCCCGGCGCCATGGCCACCTACGAAGTCGACGACATCTCCGCGGACATGTCGTTCCTGGAGATGCTCGACACCCTCAACGAGGAACTCACCCTCGCCGGGGAAGAGCCCGTCGCCTTCGACCACGACTGCCGCGAGGGCATCTGCGGCGCGTGCAGCCTCGTCATCAACGGCGACGCCCACGGCCCGGAACGCACCACCACCTGCCAGCTCCACATGCGGTCCTTCGCCGACGGCGACACGATCGACATCGAGCCCTGGCGCGCCTCCGCCTTCCCGGTCATCAAGGACCTGGTCGTGGACCGGTCCTCGTTCGACCGGATCATCCAGTCCGGCGGCTACATCTCCGCGCCCACCGGGACCGCACCGGACGCCCACGCCACCCCGGTGCCCAAGCCGGACGCCGACTTCGCCTTCGAGCACGCCGAGTGCATCGGCTGCGGGGCCTGCGTCGCCGCCTGCCCCAACGGCTCGGCGATGCTGTTCACCTCGGCGAAGGTCAACCACCTGGGCGTCCTGCCGCAGGGCGCCCCCGAACGCGAGACCCGCGTCCTGGACATGGTGGCCCAGATGGACGAAGAGGGCTTCGGCGGCTGCACCCTGACCGGTGAATGCGCAACGGCCTGCCCCAAGGGCATCCCGCTGCCCTCCATCGCCGCGATGAACAAGGAGTGGCTGCGGGCCACCCGCAAAGTCCGCCGCTGAAGGAAGCCCTGATCCGTACGGTTCCGGGTGCGACACCCGGAACCGTACGGGCACGACGGTGCACGGGCCGGCCGGGACCAGGGCCGCACGAGCCGTACGGGAACAGCCGCACCCGCTCAGCGCCGCAGTGCCTCCGCCAGATACGGCGCCGTCCGGCTCCCGGGCTCCCGCGCCGCTTCGGCCGGGGTGCCGGCCGCGACGATCCGTCCGCCCCGGTCCCCGCCCCCGGGGCCCAGGTCGATGACATGGTCCGCCCCCGCCACCACGGCCATGTCGTGCTCCACGACCACCACCGTGCTCCCGCCGTCGACCAGCGCGTGCAACTGCCGCATCAGCAGCTCCACATCGGCCGGGTGCAGCCCTGTCGTCGGCTCGTCCAGCAGATACAGCGTGTGCCCGCGCCGGGTGCGCTGGAGCTCCGCCGCCAGCTTGATGCGCTGCGCCTCCCCGCCGGACAGCTCCGTGGCGGGCTGCCCGAGCCGCAGATAGCCGAGCCCCACGTCCAGCAGGGTCCGCAGCGCACGCTCGACGGCGGGCGTCCCGGCGAAGAACGAAGCCGCCGATTCCACGGTCAGATCCAGGACCTGAGCGACGGTGAGGCCGTCCAGGGTGACCTCCAGCGTCTCCGGGTTGTAGCGGGCGCCGTGACAGTCCGGGCAGGGCGCGTAGGTGCTGGGCAGGAACAGCAGCTCCACCGAGACGAAGCCCTCGCCCTGGCAGGTCTCGCACCGTCCCCCGCGCACGTTGAACGAGAAGCGCCCCGCACCGTAGCCCCGCTCCCGGGCCGCCCCGGTCCGCGCGAACAGCTTCCGTACGGAGTCGAACAGGCCGGTGTACGTCGCCAGATTGGACCGGGGCGTCCGCCCGATGGGCTTCTGGTCGACCTGGATGAGCCGGTCCACCGCCTCCAGCCCCGTGACGGAGGCACAGTGCCGCTCGCCCGCCCCCGCCGGCGCCTCGCCCGCCTGCCGGTCGGCCAGTACCCCGGCCAGCACCTGGCCGACCAGCGTCGACTTGCCCGAGCCGGACACCCCGGTCACCGCCGTGAACACCCCGAGCGGGAATGCCGCGTCGACCCCGCGCAGATTGTGGCGCTCGACTCCGGTGAGCCGGATCCATCCCGTGGGGGTGCGGGGCTCCCGTACCGGCGCGGGGGCCGAGCCGAACAGGAACCGCCGTGTCGCGGACTCCGGCACCTCGGCCAGCCCGTCCGGCGGCCCGCTGTGCAGCACCCGCCCGCCGTGCTCCCCGGCCAGCGGGCCCACGTCCACCAGCCAGTCCGCCCGCCGCACCACATCGAGGTGGTGCTCCACGACGAAGACGGAGTTCCCGGCCTCCCTGAGCCGGTCCAGCACGCCGAGCAGGGACTCCGTATCGGCGGGGTGCAGACCGGCCGACGGTTCGTCCAGGACGTAGACGACACCGAAGAGCCCGGAGCGCAGCTGGGTCGCCAGCCGCAGCCGTTGCAGCTCGCCGAAGGAGAGGGTGGGGGCCGTGCGGTCCAGACTCAGGTAGCCGAGCCCGAGCTCGGTCACCGTGGTGATCCGGGCCAGCAGGTCGGCCGTCAGCACCCGTGCCGTCTCCGCCCCGCCCGCCGGCTCGCCCGCCGCCCCGCCGTGCGCCCCGGCCAGCAGCTCGGCCAGGTCGGAGAGGGGGAGTGCGGCCAGCTCCGCGATGGTCCGCCCGCCGAAGGTCACCGCCATCGCCTCCGGCCGCAGCCGGCTCCCGCCGCAGACCGGGCACGGCGCACTGGTCAGAAAGCGCTCGGCCTTCGCCCGCAGGGTCCTGCTCCTGGTGTCGGCGAAGGTGTGCAGCACATAGCGCCGGGCGCTCATGTACGTCCCCTGGTACGGGCGCTGGATGCGGCCCGCATCCCGTACCGGATGCACGGTCACCACCGGCTGCTCGTCGGTGAAGAGGATCCACTCCCGGTCCTCGGGATCCAGCTCGCGCCACGGCCGGTCGACGTCGTACCCGAGCGTGTCGAGCACATCGCGCAGGTTCTTCCCCTGCCACGCCCCCGGCCAGGCGGCGATCGCCCCCTCCCGGATGGAGAGCGAGGGGTCGGGGACCAGCAGCCCTTCGTCCGTACGGTGGACGCGCCCGAGCCCGTGGCACTCGGGGCAGGCCCCGGCCGCGGTGTTGGGGGAGAACGCGTCGGAGTCCAGCCGCTCGGCCCCCGGCGGATAGTGCCCGGCCCGGGAGAACAGCATCCGCAGCGAGTTGGAGAGCGTGGTCACCGTCCCCACGGACGACCTGGCCCCGGGGGTGGAGCGCCGCTGCTCCAGGGACACGGCGGGCGGCAGTCCGGTGATCTCCCCGACGGCGGGGGCGCCCGCCTGATGGATGAGCCTGCGGGCGTAGGGGGCGACGGACTCGAAGTAGCGGCGCTGGGCCTCGGCGTAGATCGTGCCGAACGCCAGCGACGACTTGCCGGACCCGGAGACCCCGGTGAAGACGGTCAGGGTGTCACGCGGGATGTCGACGTTCACGTCCTGGAGGTTGTGCTCGCGCGCGCCGCGCACCCGGACGTACGGATCGTGGGGGGAGTGCATGGGGAGGTGCTCCGTACGTGAGGGGACAAACGGTTCGATTCTAGGCGTGGCTGCCGGTGCGGACCGGTCCGCGGCCGGTGCGCACGGCGAAGCGGGCCGGCACGGCGAGGGCCGCGGTAGCCGCCGCCACCAGGAGGGCGCCGTGCAGGGACCGGTCCGCCAGGGGCCCGGCGACGGCCGCCCCCACGGCGAACCCGGTGATCTTCAGACTGGCGCCCGTCGTGAAGACCTGGGCGCGCAGCCCCTTCGGCGCCTCCCGATGGCGTACCGCGAACAGGGCGGTGAGCTGGGGTCCTTCCGCGAGGCCCGCGACGGCCACCGCCACGACGAGCGCCACCGGCCCGCCCGTGGCGGCCAGCGCCAGGGCGGCGGCCTGGAGGAGCGGGGCGGCCCACAGGACCGTGTCGGGAGCGACCACGTGCGGGCGCCGGGCGAGGGCGGCGTTGGCGAGAAGTGCGGAGAGTGCCGCGCAGGAGAGCAGCGCCGCGCCGAAACCGGCTCCGCCCATGGCGCGTTCGCCCAGCAGCGGAAGGCAGGCGGTCATCATGCCCTGGGCCGCGCAGGAGCATACCGACGTGAGCGTCGCCCGGGTGAGGGAACGACTCCCGGCGATGGCCCCGATACCCGAGGCGACGATGCCGGCCGGTGGGGCCGCCCGAGGTGGCTCGGTCGGCCCGGGCCCCGTCGCCGGGCCGGGCCCGGCCGCCGGGGCAGAAGCCAGGCGGCGGGTGCGGCCGCCGCGATGAGCGCAGCGGAGAACGCCACAGCCGTCGGCGCCCCCAGCGCCTCGGCGGCACCGCCCGCGAAGGCCGGACCGGCGAGGCCCGCCACGCTGAAGGTCATCGCGTCGAGCGCGCCGGCCCGGGGCAGTCGGCCGGCGGGCACGGTCCGGGGCAGTTGGGCCGTCCAGCCGCCCGACAGTGCGGGCCCCAGCAGTCCGGTCACCCCCGCGACCAGCAGAGTGACGGGGCCCGGGGCCCGGCCGAGCCCGGTGACGACGACCGCCGTCCCGGTCGCGTACAGGACGAGGGCCCCGGCCAGCAGGCGCCCCGGCCTGGGCGAACGGTCGAGCAGTGCCCCGAGCACCGGCCCGCCGACCGCGGCGGAGACGGTGACGGCTGCGAGCAGCGAGGACGCCTCCGCGGCCGAGCCGGTGAGGGTGAGCGCGGCCAGCAGGAGCGCGGGCCCCGCCATGTCGTCCCCGGTACGGGCCACGAGCGCGCCCACCAGGTAGCAGCGGAAGAAGGAGTGACGGTCTGCCATGGGCGGGACGGTACGGAGGTAACGAAAAACTTCGCAATATGCGTTACATTCGGCGGATGCCCTCCACCGCCGACGACTGGTCCACCCGGCACTCCGTGCTGACCAACGCCCGCCGTGCCGCCGCCCTGGTGAATGCCCTCACCGGTCACCACCCGGACCCCGGGGAGGTCGCCAGGGTCCTGTACGCGTACGGGGAGAGCGGCGCCGTCGACCTCACCGCCGGAGACATCGCGGAGATGCGCACGGCCGCCGCCCGGCTGCGCGAGGTCTTCGCCGCCGACGACGCCGACGCTGCGGCCACCGTCCTCAACCGTCTTCTGCGCGAGTACACCGGCCCGCTCCGGCTGACCTCCCACGGCGGCGACAGCCCCTGGCACCCCCACGTCGACCATGGCGACGACGCGCCCTGGGGCGCCTGGCTGCTGGCCTCGTCCTGCCTGGCGCTGACCGTGCTCGTCTGGGAACGTCAGCGTCCGCCCGGACGGATCTGCGCCTCACCGGGCTGCCCCGACGTCTTCATCAACCAGGGCAGCGGCCCGGACCGCCGCTACTGCTCACGCCGGTGCGCCACCCGCGAACGGGTCGCGGCCCACCGCCGGCGGCAGGCGTGAGCGCTTCGACGGCCCCTGAGTCCGCGCCCGCTCAGCGTGCCCGCCGGACGATCCCGGCCAGGCCGCGCAGTGAATCCACCAGCGCCCCGCGGTCGTACGTACTCGTCGTCACGAGCACCTCGTCCGCCCCGGTCTCCTCGATCGCCCGCTCCAACTGCTCGGCGACCTGCTCCCCGGTGCCGTGGATGTGACCGTCGAGGCCGCGTTCGTACAGCTCCCGCTCCTTCGCCGTCATCGTGCGGCGCGTGATCTCCTCGGCGGGGGCGAGCGGCGGAAAGTCTCCGTGGGTACGGGAGTACGCCATGGCCCACGCCTCCGGTACGAGCAGCCGGCGGGCCGCCTCCTCGGTGTCGGCGACGGCCACCGTGCCCGCGACGATCACCTCGGGGCGCTCGGCGCGGGGTGAGGGGCGGAAGTCTCGGCGGTAGACGTCGATGGCCCGCAGGACCTTGTCCCGTCCGCGCAGGTCGCCGATGACGAGGGGGAGCCCGGCTGCCGCGGCGACCGACGCGCCCTCGCCGATCGCGAGCACGTACGCGGGGATCGGCAGGCCCTCCGCCGGGTGGGCGTGCACCCCGGGGTGGGTCTGCTGGGTGCCGTCGATCCAGCCGAGCAGTTCACCCAGACGCCCGGGGAAGTCCTCGGCGTCCTCCTTGCCGTGGCCGAGCGCCCGGCGCACGCCGTCGGTGAACCCCACGGAGCGGCCGAGCCCCATGTCGATCCGGCCGGGAAAGAGGGAGGCGAGCACCCCGAACTGCTCGGCGACGACCAGCGGCCGGTGGTTGGGCAGCATCACGCCTCCGGTGCCGACCCGGATGGTGGAGGTCGCGGCGGCGACGGCGGCGGCCAGCACCGTCGGCGCGGACCCCGCGACCCCCGGCACGCCGTGGTGCTCGGAGACCCAGAAGCGATGGAAGCCCAGTGCCTCCGCCTCCCGGGCGAGAGCCACGGTGTCGCGCAGCGCCCCGGCGGTCGCGTGCCCCTCACGGGTGCGGGAACGGTCCAGGACGGAGAAGCGGGTCGACGCGATCACAGAGCTCACGCTCTGTTCAACGCTCTGGGTCCGCGGGGATTCCCGGGGCGCTCCCCGGGCCCAGGTGCTTCCTAAGCTGGGGGAGTGGAGAACGACGCACGGCCGCTGGCCGTATTCGACCTGGACAACACACTCGCGGGCACCGCCCACCGGCAGCACTTCCTGGAGGGCGCCCGGCGTGACTGGGCCGCCTTCTTCGCCGCGGCCGTGGACGATCCGCCGCTCCCGGAGGGGGTACGGATGGTGCACGCGAGCGCCGAGGAGTGCCGGATCGTCTATCTGACCGGACGCCCCGAGCGGTGCCGTCGCGACACCGTGCGCTGGCTGAGCCGCCAGGGGCTGCCCGAGGGGACGCTGTTCATGCGGCGCAACGACGACCGGCGCCCCGCCCGCCGGACGAAGCTGGACCTCCTCCGGCAGCTGGGCAGGACGGGGCAGGTGCGCATGCTCGTGGACGACGACGAACTGGTCTGCGATGCGGCCGAGGTGGCCGGATTTGCCGTGGTGCGAGCCCGTTGGGCCGATCCGTCGGACGCGCTCAAGGACGCCCAGGAGCGCGAGGGGCGTACCTGATCAGGCGTTTTCGTCGAGCCGAAAGCCCACCTTCAGGCCGACCTGATAGTGCGCGATTCGGCCATCTTCGATATGGCCGCGAACTTGATTAATCTCGAACCAATCGAGATTGTGCAACGTTTCCGCCGCTCTTGCGACGCCGTTCCGGATCGCCGCGTCGACGCCCTCGTCGGAGGTTCCTACGATCTCGGTGACCCGATAGGTGTGATTCGCCATTGTTTGTCTCCTCTCCTGTGACCACGGTGCCCCAATCCCGTGCGGTCCGCGAGGGGGAGAGCGGGGTGGGCCGGGGCGCGCGTCCGCCTTGACCTACCCATTGGTCCATACCAAAATTCAGCCAACCACCCGTGCGAGCGCCGCCCGCAATCCCCCCACACCGGGTCCCGATTTCGTTGTGCCGTTTCGCAGAAGGTGACCACGTGAAGAACCGCATCCTGACCGGAGCCGTCGCGCTTGTCTCGACCGTCGCACTCAGCGGATGCGGCCTGATATCGGGCGCGGGCGGCGGTGACCGGACAGTGACGGTCTGGCTGATGAAGGACAGCGTCTCGCCCGGCTTCCTGGACAAGTTCACCCGCTCGTACGAGGAGGAGAACCCCTCGATCGAGCTGGACTTCCAGATCCAGGAGTGGAGCGGCATCGGCCCCAAGGTCATCTCCGCCCTGGAGGGCGACGACGCCCCGGACGTGATCGAGGTCGGGAACACGCAGGTCGCCCAGTACGCGCAGAGCGGCGGGCTGCGGGATCTGACCCTCGAGTCGATGCGTGACCTGGGCAGCGAGGACTGGCTGCCCGGTCTGGCCGAACCCGGCAGCATCAACGGCGTGCAGTACGGCATCCCCTGGTACGCGGCCAACCGGGTGGTGATCTACAACAAGGACATCTTCCAGGACGCGGGCGTCGACGACGTCCCGAAGACGCGCGCCGAGTGGATCGCCGCCACCGAGAAGCTCAACAGCGCCGGAAACCAGGGCATTTACCTGGCCGGCCAGAACTGGTACGTGCTCGCCGGATTCATCTGGGACGAGGGCGGCGAACTCGCCGACGAGAACGGCGGCGACTGGCAGGGCGCCCTGGACACCCCCGAGGCCCTGGCGGGCATGGAGTTCTACCAGAAACTCCAGGCGCTCGGCGACGGCCCCCAGGACGCCGACGAGGAGAAGCCCCCGCAGACCGACGTATTCGCCGGGGGAGACGTCGCCCAGATCATCTCCGTGCCCGGAAGTGCCGCGCTCATCGAGCAGAAGAATCCCGAACTCAAGGGAAAGCTCGGGTACTTCCCCATTCCCGGCAAGACCGCGAAAGCGCCCGGTTCGGTATTCACCGGCGGCTCCGACCTCATCGTCCCGAAGAACGCCGACGAGCTCAGCGCGGGCATCGCCGTCGTCAAGGCGCTGGCGAGCGAGAAGTGGCAGACGGAGCTGGCCCGGGGCATGAGCTACGTCCCCAACAAGCCGAGCCTCGCCCATGTCATCGAGGGCGACGAGGGCACCGCGGCGATGGCGGAGGGAGCCACCCGCGGTCGCGCGACCCCCAACTCGGCCCAGTGGGCCAGGGTCGAGGCGGAGAACCCGATCAAGCCGTACATGACGGCCGTGCTCCAGGGCGGCGACCCGGCCCGTGAGGCCAGGTCCGCCTCCGAGCGGATCACCGCCCTGCTCACCGGCTCCGGCTGAGCAACGCGGCCGGTCCGCGGGACGAAGGGCCAAGGGCTCCTGCGGCCCCCGGCCTTCGGGCCGTTGTCCGGCGGCCGAGCAGCCCCCGGACAACGGCCCGAAGGCCCCCGGAACGGCGGCTCGGCGGACGTTCCGTCCCGGGGATTCAGCCGTCGCACATCCGCGCTCCCCACGGCGGTCACGTCGAGTCCAGCCGGTGACGGAAGAAGTAAGGGGTCGGTGCGTCGCACCCGCGACGGCCCGGCCCCTGACAGCTCCCGTCCCCGGAGACCGCCATGACCGTGCTGCCCGTCGCCCCCCACCGCGCCGCTCCCGCCTCCGTACCGGAACCCGCCGCCCCTCGGGCCGCCGTTCCGGCCCCGGCGCCCGCCGTCGAACCCGCCACCGCCCCGGAACCGGCCTACCGGGTCTCCCTGGCCGACTGTCAGGAAGACGTGCGCGCCGCGCAGCGGCTGCGCCACCTGGTGTTCGCCGGGGAGCTCGGAGCCCGGCTGGAGGGGCCCGAACCAGGTCTGGACAGCGACGCCTTCGACGCGCACTGCGACCACCTCCTGGTCCGGGAGACCGCCACCGGGGACGTCGTCGCCACCTACCGGCTGCTGCCCCCGGACCGGGCCCGGTCAGCCGGACGCCTCTACGCGGAGAGCGAGTTCGACCTCAGCAGGCTCGCTCCGATCCGCGACGACCTCGTCGAGGTCGGCCGTTCCTGCGTCCACCCCGCCCACCGCGACGGTGCGGTCATCGCCCTCGTCTGGGCCGGACTCGCCCGGTACATGGAGCGCACCGGTCACACCTGGATCGCGGGCTGCTGCTCCCTCCCGCTGGCCGACGGCGGCGCCTCGGCCGCCCGCAGCTGGAACACCGTGCGCGCGGGACACCTCGCGCCCCAGGAGTACTGGGTCACCCCGCACCGCCTCTGGGACTCCTCCGCGTACGGCCCGGAAGCCGGCTCCCGGGCCGACCTCCCGCCCCTGCTGCGCGGCTACCTCCGCCTCGGGGCGCAGATCTGCGGAGCCCCGGCGTACGACCCCGACTTCAACGTCGCCGACCTGTACGTCCTGCTCTCGCTGCGCCGGACCGACCCGCGCTACCTGCGCCACTTCCTCTCCCTGGCCCCGCTGCGATGACCGGCTGGCTGCCCGTCGCCCCGTGCACCCCGGACGGCTGCGCCCGGCACACCGGAGCCGTACGCGCTCCGCTGCCCGCCGCGCTCCTTCTGCTGTCCGGCTGCGCCCTGGTGCTGCTGGGGGTGGCCTGCGCCCCACTGGCCGGGCTGCTCGGGGCCGGCCCGCGGCACCACCTGACCCGGCGCTGGGCGCGCGCGGTGCCGCGGGCCTTCGGCCTCCGCGTCACGGTCCGCCGCCATGCTCCGGACCTGCTCCCGGAGGGCGGTGAACTGCTCGTCGCCAACCACATCTCCTGGCTCGACATACCGCTGGTCGCGTCCGTACGGCCCGGCCGGATGGTCGCCAAGCGCGAGATCCGGCACTGGCCGCTGGTGGGGCCGCTGGCCGCGCTCGGCGGCACCCTGTTCATCGACCGCGACCGGCTGCGCGCGCTCCCCGTCGCCGTACGCGCCATCGCGACGGCCCTGCGCTCCGGCTCGCGGGTCGTGGTGTTCCCCGAGGGCAGCACATGGTGCGGACGGGGCGGCGGCGGTGCGTTCCGGCCCGCGGTGTTCCAGGCGGCGATCGACGCCGGCGCGCCGGTCCGGCCGGTCCGCATCACCTACCGCTCGGGAGCGCACGGCACCGCGGCGCACCACTCCGCCGCGCACGGCGTCGCGGGGCACTGTCCGGGTCCGGGCGCGGGCGCGGCCGCGTTCGTCGGCTCCGACCCCCTCACCGCCTCCCTGTGGCGGGTGGTGCGGGCGGCCGGGCTCACCGCCCACGTCGACGTGCTCGCGCCGATCCCCACGGACGGCGGGGACGGCCGCCGCGCCCTGGCCCGCAGGGCACGAGCGGCCGTCCTCGGCCCCGAGGAGACCAGCCCGTCCGGTCAGACCGCCGTGGCGAGTGACAGGGCGAACCGCCCCGCCGCGTCCGTCCACCACTGAGCCAGCCGCATCCCGGCGGCGGCCAGCTCCTCGCGGACGTCCTCCTGCCGGAACTTCGCCGACACCTCCGTACGCAGCTCCTCACCGGCCTCGAACGGCACCACGAGATCCAGCTCCCGGATCTTCACGCTCAGCGCCCGCCGGGCCCGCAGCCGCATCTCGATCCACCGGTCCTCCGGATTCCACACCGCGCGATGATCGAAGCCGTCGAGCGGGAAGTCGGCCCCCAACTCGCGGTTGACGACGCTCAGGACGTTCTTGTTGAAGGCCGCCGTCACCCCGGCCGCGTCGTCGTACGCGGCCACCAGCGTCTCCTCCTCCTTCACCAGGTCCGTGCCCAGCAGCAGCGCGTCACCGGGCGAGAGCAGCGCGCGCACCGACCGCAGGAACGTGGCGCGCTCCTCCGGCAGCAGATTGCCGATCGTCCCGCCCAGGAACACCACCAGCCGGGGGCCCGGCGTCCCCGGCAGGACCAGGCCGGTGGTGAAGTCCGCGATCAGCGCGTGGACGGACAGGCCGGGGTGCTCGGCGAGCAGCGATTCGGCCGCCCCCCGCAGCGCGCTCTCGCTCACGTCCACCGGGACGTAGGCGTGGAGCTCGGGCAGGACGTCCAGGAGATGGCGGGTCTTCTCGGACGACCCCGAGCCCAGCTCGATCACGGTCCGGGCCCCCGAAGCGGCGGCGATCTCCTCGGCGCGTGTCTGCAGGATCTCCCGCTCCGCGCGCGTCGGGTAGTACTCCGGCAGCCGGGTGATCTCCTCGAACAGCTCGCTGCCGCGGGCGTCGTAGAACCACTTCGGCGGCAGCGTCTTGGGATGCCGGGTCAGGCCGCTGAGGACGTCGGCGCGCAGCGCCGCGTCCGTCGCGTCCACCGGCAGGGTGCGGGTCAGCGAATAAGGACTCACGCGGAGGGCTCCTTGAGCGGGGTGAGCAGGACGTCCGAGGCGGTCGCGACCAGCAGGGTGCGGTCGGGGACCTCGCGCCACAGCGGGTCGTCGTCGTACGGCTCCGAGGCGACCGCGGTGCGGCGGCCCGGCTCCGTGCGGTACCAGAGGGTGTCGCCCCAGGCGGTCGCCGTGATGGTGGCGCCGTCGGTGAGCAGCAGATTCAGCCGGGAGCCGGGAGCGGCGGCAGCGACCTCGCGGACCGTCTCCGCGACGGCACGCGGCACCTCGTCCCCGGCCTCGGTCCGATGCCGGATCAGCGCCCACACGAGCGCCGAGTCGTTCCGGGCGGCCAGCGACAGGAGCTTCTCGGCGGGCAGGCCGGCAGCCGGGCCGGCGAGCGACGCGGGCCAGCCCTTCACCGCCCCGTTGTGGCTGAACAGCAGCCGCCCGGCGGCGTACGGCGCGGCTGCGGCCTCCCCGTCCGCACCCGCCTCGGTGGCATCCCGTACGGCGGCGAGCAGCGCGCCGCTGCGAACCACCCGGGCCAGATCGGTGAAGGTCTCGTCGCCCCATACGGGACCCTGGCGGCGGTACCGTCCGGGTACCGGATCGCCGTCCGCGTACCAGCCGACGCCGAAACCGTCCGCGTTGACCGTGCCGTGGCGCTGGCGGCGCGGCTCCCAGGACTGCCGTACCAAGGAGTGCGCGGGCCGCACGAGCAGCTCTCCCAGCGCGACCGGCTCTCCCACATACGCGATATGACGGCACATCAGGCATCCCTCGCCGTTCGGAAACCGGCGAAGATCTGCCGCCGCACCGGAAGGTCCCAGTTGCGGAAGGTGCCCCGGCAGGCGACCTGGTCGACGGCGAACGACCCGCCGCGCAGCACCTTGTGTCCCGGACCGAAGAACACTTCCGAATACTCGCGGTAGGGAAACGCCACGAACCCCGGATAGGGCAGGAAGTCGCTGGCGGTCCACTCCCACACATCGCCGATCAACTGCCCCGCCCCGGAAGGGGAACGGCCCAGCGGATACGCCCCTGCCCGCGCCGGACGCAGATGGCGCTGGCCCAGATTGGCCCGCTCCGGCGTCGGATCCCCGTCTCCCCAGGGATAGCGCCGTGATCGGCCGGACGCGGGGTCGTGCCGGGCGGCCTTCTCCCACTCGGCCTCCGTGGGAAGCCGCCGCCCCGCCCAGCGGGCGTACGCGTCCGCCTCGTACCAGCTGACGTGCAGCACCGGTTCGTCGTACGGCACCGGCTCGGTCACCCCGAACCGGCGGCGCAGCCACTGTCCCGCCTCCCGCCGCCAGAACAGTGGCGCGGACAAGCCGTGCTCACGCACCATGGCCCAGCCTTCGGGCGCCCACCAGCGCTCGTCCCCGTACCCGTCGTCCTCGACGAACCGGAGATACGCGCCGCAGGTCACCGGGGAGGAGTCCAGGTGGAACGCCGCGAGGTCCCGCCGGTGTGCGGGGCGCTCGTTGTCCAGGGCCCACGGCTCGGCGGAGGTGCCCATCGTGAACGGTCCGCCGGGGACGAGGACTTCGCTCGGCATCACCTCGGCGCCGACGGGCTCTGGCGGGGCCGGAGGGGCCGGTGCGGTGAGCGCCGCCGGGCCGGCGCGCAGCTGATGGGTGATCAGCATGGTCTCGTCGTGCTGCTGTTCGTGCTGGGCGATCATCCCGAAGGCGAACCCGGACCGCTCCAGCGGCCCCCCGCCCTCGTGCAGAGGCGTGCCCTCCAGCAGCTCCAGCGCCCGCCCCCGCACGTCGGACGCGTACGTGCGGGCCTCGGCGGGGGCCAGGAGAGGCAGAGAGGGGCGTGAGGCGCGCGAGTGCTCGAAGGCGTTGTACAGACCGTCGATCTCCGGGCGCAGTGCCTCCCGGCCACCGACGGCGCGCAGCAGCCACTGCTCCTCCTGGTTGCCGATGTGCGCCAGGTCCCAGACCAGCGGCGACATCAAGGGGGAGTGCTGGGCCGTCAGTTCGCCGTCGTCCACACTGTCGGTGAGCAGTGCGGTGCGGGTGCGCGCGGAGAGCAGCGCGTCCAGGGCGCGCCGCCGCAGGACCTCCGGATCGATCCCGGAGGCGAAGGGGAATCCGGCTGCGGCCTGGCCGGACACCCGGGTGGGATCGAACGCGTCGGACAGCTCGCGGGGCGCGAACTCCGCGCTGTGCTCTTCCTTCTCACGGTGCTCGGTCATGCGGAGGCCGCCTTTCCGGAGTGCGGCGGGATCGTCGGCCCGTCGGCTGACAGGCCCTCGTTCGGCTGCGCGGACGGCCCGGCCGGCGGACCGGTGCCGGTGCCCGGCGGCGAACCCGGATCGGTCAGCATCAAGCCCCGCCCGGTCAGCAGGCCGAGATCGGTGAGGTCGCCCGGTTCCGGCAGATCGTCGGCCGGACACCGGCCCCGGGCCACATAGCGGTCGATGAAGGCGGCCACCGTGTCGCGCACCGCCTCGCTCGCCCCCATCCGCTCCAGGGCCGGGAGCGCGGCCCCGAAGCAGGTGACGGCCGCGGCCCGCAGCTCCGGATCGGCCAGACCCTCGCGGGCGGCGGCGGTCCAGAGCGGATTGCGCGGGGCGGCCGACGCGCCCGCCGTCTCGGCCAGTGGCTTCACGGCGCGGTACACGGTCTCGGCGGCCTCCGGGTCGTCGAACAGGGCCGTGGCCACGGCGAGCGGCACCAGCCACCCGTCGGGTCCGCTCTGCGCGTCGATCATGCGCAGTTCGAGATGGCCGCGCGGCCGGATCGGCGGGAACAGCGTGGTGAGGTGGTAGTCGAGATCGTCCCGCACCGGCGGCCGGGGCGCCCCGGTGCGGATCCACTCGCGGAAGGTGAGTCCCTCGGGGACGTCCCAGGGGCCGTCCTCGCACCGGATGCACAGCACGCTCGTGTCCAGGACATGGGCGGCCCAGGCGTCACGGGGCGCGCGCCCCGTGCCCGGGGCGAGGCTCCGGCCCGGATCGAGGTCGGCCCACAGCGCCTGCCGGGTGGAGCGCCAGCCGGTCCGGCGGCCCCGCTGGAACGGCGAATTCGCGAACGCCGCCACCAGCACCGCGCCGAGCAGGTGCGCGAGCTGCCAGCGCCGCCCGTAACCGAGCGGCCCCGGCTCCTCCTCGCCCGCGTCCAGACAGACCTGGACCGACGCGGAGGTGCACATCATCGCCCGACCGGACGGCCCCGACCGGTCCAGGGCGGTCTCCATCGCCGCGTAACGCGGCTCGCGCAGCCTGCGGTGCGCGGTCTGCCACGGATCCACGCCGAGCCCCACCGGTGCGAGCCCCGCCGAGCCGAGCGCGGCACGGACCGCCGCCATATCGGCCGCGGTCCTCGTGACGCACTCCATCAGCGAACCGGCCGGCTGTGAACTCAGTTCCAGCTGCCCGCCCGGCTCGAAGGTCAGCGCCGCGTCGAGCGGCAGCGCGCGGACCGCCTCGACGGCGCTGTCCAGCCTCTCCTGGCCCACCGGGACGTCCGGACGTTCCCGGTCGTGGATGAGCCATTCGAGTTCCACGCCGACGGTCCGGGGCGGACCCGTCTTGAAACATATGCCGCGCAGTAATTCCTCTGCCCCGCTCTCGTCGAGCGGGGCGGCGTCCGGGCGCGAACCGGTCGCGCCGGGAATGTCCAAGGCCATGAGGGCCTCCCTCTCAGCTGCCTGCCTACCAGCCAAACCCGTACCCGGAGATCGCACAAGAGTGCCCCGGTCCGGGGAAAACAGATTGCGCCCAGGCCGGGTTCCCCGCCAGCATGCCCCGTATGCACCACAGGGGGGAGCGCGGGTGAGCGCGCGGCTGCGCGGTATCGCGCGCGAGACGGAAGCGGTCGTCGAGGCCGGGCGATATCGCAACGCAGCAGGTCTGGACGTTTCGATCGAACGAGCGGTAGCCGCCGCACGCTCCGGCACCAGGCTCTACGGCCCCGATCCGGTGCCCGTCGCCGCCCTGGACACCGACCGCGTCCCCCACATCGAGGTCACCGCCGAGAGCAGTCTCGCCGCCGCCCGCCGGATGACCGGCGAGGCCTCCGGCCGGGTCGCCGTCCTGAACTACGCCTCGGCCCGCAATCCCGGTGGCGGCTATCTCAACGGCGCCCAGGCCCAGGAGGAGGCCCTGTGCCGGGGGTCCGCGCTCCACACGACCCTCCTGCGCGCTCCCGAGTCCTACGCGCACCACCGCGCGGAGCGCAGCGCCTTCTACACCGACCGGGTGATCCACTCGCCCGCCGTGCCGGTCTTCCGCGACGACCGCGGCCACTTCCTGGACGCCCCGTACCTGGCGGGATTCCTCACCTCGCCCGCGCCGAACGCCGGTGTGATCCGACGGCAGACCCCCGAGGACGCCCACCGCGTCCCGGCCGCCCTGGCCTCCCGCGCCGAACGGGTCCTGGAGGTCGCGGCCGTACGGGGCTACCGAAGGCTCGTCCTGGGGGCCTGGGGCTGCGGTGTCTTCCAGAACGACCCGCACGAGGTGGCCGAGGCGTTCCGGGCCCTGGTCGGCGCGGGCGGCCGGTTCGGCGGCCACTTCGAGCAGATCGTCTTCGGGATCCTGGACCGGACCCCCGACTCCGCCGTCCGGGCCGCCTTCACCCGGACCTTCGCCTGACCCGGAGCCCGCCCGGCCCCTCACCCGGGGCGCTCAGCTCCAGCCGTACCGCTCGCGCAGCCGCCCGACGACCCGGTCGAACCGCTCCGGGTCCAGCGCGCACGCCTCGCGTCGCATCCCGTCCTCGTGGACCCGCAGCACCCGGTCCAGATCGACCCAGGACGGGCGCCCCGAGCTGTCCCACGGGCCCGCGCCCAGAGCGACCCACTCGTGGTCCTCGTCGTGCCGCTTGCTGGAGAGCTGGACGGCCAGGAGCGTGCCCGCCTCCTCGCGGGCCACGACGAGCACCGGCCGGTCCTTCCCACGCCCGTCGTTCTCCTCGAAGGGCACCCAGGTCCAGACGATCTCGCCGGGATCGGGATCGCCGTCGCGATCGGGGGCGTAGGAGGTGCGCACGGAAGCCACCTCGGCGGGATCGGCCTGCACCGTGGCGGTCGGCCCGCTGCTGCCGGGCACGTCACAGGGGTTGTCGGAACGGTAGGCGCTGTCGTGGAACATCATCATCACACCGTAGAACCCCTGCCCCCGGAACCCGGGAGGCGGGCGGCGGAGCCGAAGCGCGGGGCGGTGTTCCGGCCACGGTGACCGGACCTGCGGGCCCCGGGCCGAAACCCGGCGCGGCCGGTCTGGAAGACTGCCCGACGCCATGAGCCAGTTACCCAAGCAGCCCGCCGAAGTCTCCGCCCCGACCAGCGCCGACGTGGCCCGCCTCGCCGGGGTGTCCCGGGCCACCGTGTCGTACGTGCTGAACAACAACGCCACCGTCCGGATCAGCGATCCCACCCGACGCCGGGTCAGGGAGGCCGCCCTCCAACTCGGATACGTGCCGCACGCGGCCGCCCGCAGTCTGCGCGCCGGACACAGCCGCATGGTCCTGCTCCCCTCGGGCCAGATACCCGGGGGGCCGCTGCACCAGTACTTCTTCGAGGAACTCCAGTCGGGGTTGCGCCGACTGGACTACACCGTCGTCCAGTACGGCAGCGTCGGTCTCACCGCCGACGAGGCCGCCACGGCCTGGGCGGAACTGCGGCCCGTCGCCGTCGTCGTCCCGCCGGGCATCACCCTCACCCCGCACGGCACGGGCATCCTGACCCGCTCCGGGGCCAAGGCGGTGATCACCCTGGGGCCCGATCCGGTGCCAGGGGCGCACGGCCTGGTCATGGACCAACGCCGGGTCGGGGAAAGCGCCGTGGAACACCTCCTGGCCCGCGGCCGCCGCCACATCGGCGTGGTCATGCCCCAGGAACCGAGCCGGGAGTCCTTCTCCGCATCCCGCCTCGCCGGCGCGCGGCGGGCCGCGGAAGGGGCGACGGCCCGCGTCTGCCCGCTGCCGTTGCGGTACGAGGAGGAGTCCGCGCAGCAGTTGGCCGCCCGCTGGCCGGATCTGGGACTGGACGCGGTGTTCGCCTACAACGACGAGTACGCCATGCTGATGATGCGGGCCCTCCAGGACGCCGGTGTGGCCGTGCCCGCCGACACGGCGGTGATCGGCGCGGACGACTCCCTCATCGGCAGGCTGCTGCGCCCCCGGCTGAGCACCGTCCGGATGGACCTGGCGATGCCGCAGCCGCTCGCGGAGACGATCGACCGCATGGTCCAGCACCCGGGCGGGCCACCGGTCCACCACGACCTGCTCCGCACCAGCGCGGTCCACCGGGAATCCAGCTGACCGCCTCCGGCGCCAGACATGCGCCGTGCACCCCGCATGTCTAGCGTCGGAGGCATGAGCCACCCGCAGAGTTACGAACTGCTTCTGATCCCCGACCACAGCAGGACGCGGTCCGGAGCCCCCGGCCGGCCGATCCGGTCCGCCGTCGTGGCCGCGACCGGCGAGACGGGGGCCTCGGGCTATCCCCGGTACGCCGGCGAGGGCATGGAGGCGGACGTCGATCCGGAGACCCGGACGGTGGAGGCCGTGCTCATCGACGGCGAGGAACTCGACTACGGCATGTCGGTCCGCGTCGCCGGGGCCGAGGGCGAGCACCGGCCGGGCGTCTCGTAGGACCGGGCGGCTACGGGGCCTCCGGCTGTCCCTGCCCCGCCTCCGCCGCCCGCTTCTGCTCCTCGACCGACTTGCGGACCTCGTCCATGTCGAGATTCCGGGCCTGTCCGATGACGTCCTCCAGCGCCGTCTCGGGCAGCGCGCCCGGCTGCGCGAACACCGCGACGTTGTCACGGACGATCATCAGCGTGGGGATGGAGCGGATATCGAAGGCCGCGGCCAGTTCCTGCTGCGCCTCGGTGTCGACCTTGGCGAAGACCAGGTCCGGGTGGCGCTCGGAGGCCGAGTCGTAGACCGGCGCGAACTGACGGCAGGGGCCACACCAGGAAGCCCAGAAGTCGATCAGGACGAAATCGTTGTCGCTGACGACCTGGTCGAAATTTTCCTTGGTGAGCTCGACGGTGCTCATGCTGGGGTACCTCTTCCTGTGCCGGTGCGGTCCTGTCGGGTCCTGTCCGGCACAACGGTGACTGCTCTTGCGCTATTCCGCCTGCCCATGTGGCCGGTGCGCACACCCGCGAGGAGACTGTTTCCATGACTGACGCAGGCAAGATCTCCGAAGGCTCGTCCTACGACGTGGTGGTCATCGGCGCGGGACCCGTGGGCGAGAACGTCGCGGACCGGGCCCGCGCCGCCGGGCTCACCACGGCGGTGGTGGAATCCGAACGGGTCGGCGGCGAGTGCTCCTACTGGGCCTGCATGCCGAGCAAGGCGCTGCTGCGCCCCGTGGTCGCCCGCGCCGACGCCCGCCGGGTTCCGGGGCTGAGCGCCGCCGCGCAGGGCCCGCTGGACGTGGGAGCCGTCCTCGCCAAGCGGGACGAGGAGACGAGCCACTGGAAGGACGACGGCCAGGTCGCCTGGCTGGAGAGCGTCGGCGCGGACGTGTACCGCGGTACGGGACGGCTCACCGGCCCCCGGGAGGTCACCGTCACCGGCGCCGACGGTACGGAGCGCCGTCTCGCCGCCCGGCACGCCGTCGCCGTCTGCACCGGCACCCGGGCCGTCGTCCCCGCCCTCCCCGGCATCGAGGAGGCCCGGCCCTGGACGAGCCGTGAGGCCACCAGCGCCAAGGCGGCTCCCGGCCGGCTCGTGGTCGTCGGCGGGGGCGTCGTGGGCGTGGAGATGGCCACCGCCTGGCAGGCGCTGGGCTCGGAGGTGACCCTGCTGATCCGGGGCGGCGGCCTGCTCCCGCGGATGGAGCCCTTCGCGGGCGAGCTGGTCGCCGACGCGCTCACGGAGGCCGGGGCCACGATCCGTACGGGCGTCTCCGTCACCGCCGTGCACCGCCCCGCACCCGGCGGACCGGTCACCGTCGAACTGGACGACGGCGGCCGCGTCGAGGCCGACGAGGTCCTCTTCGCCACCGGCAGGGCCCCGCGCACCGACGACCTGGGCCTGGAGACCGTCGGCTTCGCCCCCGGTTCCTGGCTCACTGTGGACGACAGCTGCCTCGTCGAGGGCACGGACTGGCTGTACGGGGTCGGAGACGTCAACCACCGCGCCCTCCTGACCCACCAGGGCAAGTACCAGGCCCGGATCGCGGGCGCGGCGATCGCCGCCCGCGCCGGGAAGGCCGCCCTGGACAGCGCCCCCTGGGGGCCCCAGGCGGCCACCGCCGACCACGCGGCCGTTCCCCAGGTGGTCTTCACCGACCCCGAGGCCGCGTCCGTCGGCCTGACCCTCGCCGAGGCCGAACGCGCCGGCCACCGGGTCCGCGCCGTCGACCACGACCTCGCCTCCGTCGCCGGCTCCGGCCTCTACGCCGACGGCTACCGCGGCCGCGCCCGGATGATCGTGGACCTGGACCGCGAGATCCTGCTCGGCGTCACCTTCGTCGGCCCGGGCATCGGCGAGCTCCTCCATTCGGCGACGGTCGCGGTCGCGGGGGAGGTCCCCATCGCCCGCCTGTGGCACGCGGTTCCGGCGTACCCGACGATCAGCGAGGTGTGGCTGCGGCTGCTGGAGACGTGGAGGGGATAGGAACGGTCCTCACGGGCGCTCCGCCCTCGGCAGCGGGCCGGGGGCGGCGGCAGGTGCCCGGGGCGGTGCCGCCGTCTGCCCCAGCCGTGGCATGTGAGTGGCCATCAGGGGCAGGAGGGTATCGACGACCCGAGGGGGACAGTCGTGAAGGTGGGCCTGCTGAGCCGTGAGTACCCGCCGGACGTCTACGGCGGCGCCGGTGTCCATGTCGAGTTCCTGGCCAAGGAGTTGCGCGCGCTCACCGATCTCCAGGTCCACTCCTGGGGCGAGGGGGTTCGGACGGGCTGGTCCGGCACCGGCCCGGCCGGGAGCTGGACGGTGCCAACGACGCCCTGCGCGCCTTCTCCGTGGACCTGTCCATCGCCGCCGCGCTCGAAGGCCGCGACCTCGTGCACTCGCACACCTGGTACGCCAACCTCGCGGGCCACCTCGCCCGACTGCTCCACGGCATCCCGCATGTGATGACCGCCCACTCGCTGGAGCCCCTGCGGCCGTGGAAGGCCGAACAGCTCGGCGGCGGCTACGCGTTGTCCAGCTGGGCCGAGCGCACCGCCGTGGAGTCCGCGGACGCGGTGATCGCCGTCTCCCACGGCATGCGTGCCGATATCCTCGGCTGCTACCCGCAGGTGGATCCCGGCCGGGTCAGAGTGATCCACAACGGCATCGACACCCGCCTGTACCGACCCGTTCCCGGAGCCGACGCACTGCGCCGGCTGGGTGTCGACCCGGACCGCCCCTTCGTCCTGTTCGTCGGCCGCATCACGCGCCAGAAGGGCGTTCCGCACCTGCTGCGCGCCGCCCACAGGTTCGATCCCTCGGCGCAGCTGGTGCTCTGCGCGGGCGCGCCCGACACCCCGGAGGTCGAGGCGGAGTTCCGCGAGCTCGTCGGCGCGCTGAAGGGATCGCGCGACGGGGTCCACTGGATCCCGGAGATGCTTCCGCGGCCCGACGTCATCCAACTCCTCGGCTCGGCGGCCGTGTTCGTGTGCCCTTCCGTGTACGAGCCGCTGGGCATCGTCAACCTCGAAGCGATGGCCTGCGGCACGGCGGTGGTCGCTTCCGCGGTCGGGGGCATCCCCGAGGTCGTCACCGACGGCGCCACGGGACTGCTCGTACCGTACGAGGCCGGCGAACCGGCCCGGTATGAGGCGGATCTCGCCGAGGCCGTCAACCAGGTGCTCGCCGATCGTCCGGCGGCCCGGCGGATGGGTGAGGCGGGCCGTGAACGCGCGGTGCGCGAGTTCGGCTGGGACACGGTCGCCCGGCGGACTCTCGGGGTGTACGAGGAGATCGTGCGGAAGAGGTAGCCGGAAGCGGTTCGGTGATTCAGGAGGGGGAGTGGCCATGCGCGCTGGACCTTCGGTGCTCGGGATCGTCCTGGCGGGAGGCGAGGGGAAACGGCTGATGCCGCTGACGGCCGACCGGGCGAAGCCCGCGGTGACCTTCGGCGGAACCTACCGGCTGGTCGACTTCGTCCTGTCGAACCTCGTCAACGCCGGCATCCTGAGGATCTGCGTCCTCACGCAGTACAAGTCCCATTCGCTCGACCGCCATGTGACCACCACCTGGCGGATGTCGAGCCTGCTGGGCAACTACGTCACGCCGGTCCCGGCCCAGCAGCGCCTCGGCCCGCGCTGGTACCTGGGCAGTGCGGACGCCATCCTGCAGTCGCTCAACCTCGTCCACGACGAACAGCCGGACTACATAGCGGTGTTCGGCGCCGACCACGTCTACCGCATGGACGCGCGCCAGATGCTGGAGCGGCACATCGAGAGCGGGGCCGGTGTCACCGTCGCCGGTATCAAGGTGCCCCGCGCGGAGGCCTCCGCCTTCGGCGTGATCACCCCGGCCTGTGACGGCTCCCGCGTGAAACGCTTCCTGGAGAAGCCCGTTGACCCGCCGGGACTGCCGGACGACCCGGCCAAGGTCTTCGCCTCGATGGGCAACTACCTCTTCTCCACGAAGGTCCTCGTCGACGCCCTCCGCCAGGACGCCGAGGACGAGGACTCCGCGCACGACATGGGCGGGTCCATCCTGCCCATGCTCACCGAGCGCGAGGCCGCGCACGTCTACGACTTCGACGACAACCACGTGCCGGGCGAGACGCAGCGCGAGCGCGGCTACTGGCGGGACGTGGGTTCGCTCGACAGTTACTACGAGGCCCACATGGACCTCGTCTCCGAGCAGCCGCTGTTCAGTCTCTACAACCATCGCTGGCCCATGTACACCCACGCGGACCACCAGGCCCCGGCCCGTTTCGTCTCCGGAGGCATCGCCGGCGAGTCGATCGTCAGCCCGGGCTGCGTGATCCGCGGTCAGGTCACCGGCTCGGTGCTCTCGCCGGGTGTGATCGTCGAGCAGGGCGCGGTGGTCCAGGGCTCCGTGCTGCACCACGGTGTGCGGGTGGGCAGGGGAGCGGTGGTGCGCAACGCGATCCTCGACAAGAACGTCGACGTCCCTCCCGGGGCGACGATCGGCGTCAACCCGGAGCGGGACCGTCAGCTCTACACCGTCTCGCGCAACGGCGTCATCGCCCTCGGCAAGGGCCGGGCGGTGGCGTAGCGTCCGCCGCCGTTCCGCGCGAGGGCCGCCCGCGCGTGTCTCTTGTGTGATCGCTTGGCCGAAAAGTGTGTCTTGCGGCAGCGGTTGCCCGTTCCTGACAATCGGATCGCCTTGACGGGTGCATGACTAGCGCGTCGTCGTGCCTCCGTCGTGGTTCTCCAGCAGCCCCCCACGGAAGAAGGCGGTCAGTGAAGCAGCTTCTGCGTGCCCTCAAGAGATGTTCCGTCCTCGTCGCCACCGCCGCGATCGCGGTCGTCGGCCTCCAGCCCGTGGCGGCCTCGGCCGCTCCGAACCCCGTCGTCGGCGGAACCCGTGCCGCACAGGGCGAGTTCCCCTTCATGGTCCGGCTCTCCATGGGCTGCGGCGGCGCCCTGTACACCAAGGACATCGTCCTCACCGCCGCCCACTGCGTGGGCCGATCGGGCAACAACTCCTCGATCACCGCCACCGGAGGCGTCGTCGACCTCCAGTCGTCCAGCGCCATCAAGGTCCGTTCCACCAAGGTTCTCCGGGCCCCCGGCTACAACGGCAGCGGCAAGGACTGGGCGCTCATCAAGCTCGCCCGGCCCATCAACCAGCCCACGCTGAAGATCGCCACCACCACCGCCTACAACCAGGGCACGTTCACCGTCGCCGGCTGGGGCGCCGACCGCGAGGGCGGCAGCCAGCAGCGCTACCTGCTCAAGGCCGAGGTCCCGTTCGTCTCCGACGCCGTCTGCCGCTCCGCCTACGGCAACGAACTCGTCCCCAGCGAGGAGATCTGCGCCGGATACCCCGACACCGGAGGTGTCGACACCTGCCAGGGCGACTCCGGCGGCCCGATGTTCCGCAGGGACAACGCCGGTGAGTGGATCCAGGTCGGCATCGTCAGCTGGGGCTACGGCTGCGCCCGGCCCGGGTATCCGGGCGTCTACACCGAGGTGTCGACCTTCGCGTCCGCCATCGCCTCGGCGGCCGGCACGCTCTGACGCCGTGTATCAGCGCCGTCCGGCCGCCCCCGGGTGACCACGGCTGAACCACCCCCCCCCGGGGTGTGCCCGTGCGCACGGGCACACCCCGGACCCGTCTCCACGGACGGCGGCGCTGATCCCGGAGGCTCCGGACGCGCTGCGACCGGTCCCGCCCCGGAGCCTCTCGCCACCGTCACGGTGCGTCGCCGTCGACGGGATGCATCGACATGCCGCCGCCCGTCGCACCCGAGGTCACGGCCACACGCGGGGAGGCCTCACGCCCCGGCTCCGCAAGCGGCCGGACACGGCGGTCGCCAAGCTCGCCGCCCGCCCGGCACACCGTGACGGGAGCACCGGGACGATCGAGGCCGACGGCGCGGCCGAACTGCGCCTGCCCGCCCCGGGCGGCGTGGTGGTGAGGGCGCGGAACATCACCTGCGGCCGCCTTCTCGCCCCTGCCTGCGTGCACCGCGCGGCCGCGGCCTGCGCCGCCCGGTTGGCCGAACCGCACCGGCGCCTGCCGCAGACCCCGCACCGGCAGCCCCGGGGCGGCCTCAGCGCTTCCGTGCTCGACCGCGTGTACGAGCTCGGCGCCGGTTCCCGCGGAGAGCGGCGGCCCGTGCCGAGAGCATTCGGCCGCGTCCCGGGAGCGCACCCCCGGGACCCCGGGTAACGTCGGACGCGGCTGAGGAAGGTGTGGCCATGACCCAGGATCGCGGGGAGCAGACGTTTCAGCGGATCGTCCAGGCCGCCGGAATCGTGATCGACCGGGACGGCTACGCCGGTGCCTCCACCCCGGCGATCCTCCGGCTGGCCAACGTCTCCCGCAGCGGCTTCTACCACCACTTCGCGTCGAAGGAGGACCTCGGAGACGAGATCCTGGCCCGCCAGCACACGTACTTCCAGCAGGTCTCCGACCAGATGGCGGCGGGTCCGGCCCCGGAGCTCTGGCTCCAGGCCCTGGTGGACATCAGCCACCACTACACCGCCGGCCTGCTGGAGGACCCGGTCCTGCGGGCCGCTGTGCGCCTCTCGATCGAGCCGGGCCCGTACCAGACCGCCGAGAGCTACGCGGGTTCGCTGGGCGCCGTCACCGCCGCCCTCGAATCGGCGCGCGAAGCCGGGGAACTGCAGGACCACGTGGAGCCCGTGGAGGCCGCGCGGACCCTCGTCGGCTGCTACAGCGGCGTACAGATGCTGTCCCTCGCCCTGGCGGAGCGGGACGCCCTGCACCAGCAGGTCAGTGCGATGTGGGCCCTCGTCATGCCCGGCATCGCCCGTGGGGACGTCTTCGCCCGTCTGCGTCTGGGGCCACCGCGCTCCATGGGGACGTCTCCGCCACGCTGAGACGGCGGTCACCGGCGGCGAGCGGCGCCCCCGTCGGCGGCGAGCCCCGGCAGGAGGGCTACCCGCCCCGTGCCCTGCCGGGAGGGCCTGTCCCGGCCGTGGCGCCGAGAACCAGCCCGGTGCCGTGACCACCCCCGGGCACCCTCTGCGGACTCGGTCCCACCCTCCCCGCCTCGCCCGTCCGGGGCTCCTTCACGGGGAGGACGGCGGACCCGCGGACCGGCGCCTTCGGGAACCGGCGGCCCGCCCGGTCCTGCGGGGCGGCGCGGAGTCCCCGTCCCCGGGCAAGGGCGCCGGGACACCCTGGTCCGCCCAGTGGGACGGGCGCTCCAGGGTCTGCGGGAGCTTCGTGCGGGCGTCGCCCCGTGCGGAGTTGACCTGCGGCTGGGTGAGGAACAGGGCGCCGCGCAGATCCGCCCCGCGCAGGTCGGCGTCCCGCATGTCCGCGCCGATCAGGTCGGCGTCCCGCAGATCGGAGCCGGACAGGTCGGCCGCGACGAGGAGGGCGCCGCGCAGGCTGGCGCCCCGCAGATTCGCACCGCGCAGCCGGGCGCCCATGAGATCGGCGCCCCGGTGGTTCTTCCTGCGTCCGGGGACCTTCGCCCGCGCCAGCTCGCCGGCCCGCAGGAGCAGCGGGTTCACCTCGCCGCGCAGTACGTCCATGTCGAGGGCGAGCAGCACCTCGGGCGTGTCACCGGTGAGGGCGTCCAGCCGCTCGTACGCGCGCCGCAGGTCGCGGTGGACGAGCCTGGCCGCGGGCAGGTCCAGGGCCTGCGCGAGGTATTTGAGGAGCTCATGGAGCTGCCGTACGACAGGGAAGACCTCGTACATCACACGGGCCGACTCCGGCTCCTCGCGCCAGCTGACGCCCTGGAAGACGACCTGGGAGACCTTCTGGCCCGCCCCGAAGCAGTCGAACACCGTGCAGCCGTTGTACCCCTCCCCGCGCAGCCGCTGGTGGATGCCGCAGCGGAAGTCCTCCCGGAGGTTTCCGCAGGGCGTGCCGGCGGACTTGTCGACCGGGAAGTCCGAGGAGCGCGAGAAGGGCAGTGCCACGCAGCACAGCCCGAAACAGGCGGCGCAGTCGGCGCGCAGGTCGGGCTGGGCGGCGTGCGTCGTGCTCTCGGACAAGACGGTGACTCCTGGTGGCGTGCGCGGTGGGCCGGGCGGGCGGCGGTGTGCCGCCGCCGTACGCCCTCATTGTCCCGCGCGCGGACCACGGCGTGGCGGCGGGCCCGGTCAGTCCTCCGGACGCAGCAGGCCGCGTTCATAGGCCTTCACCAGGCGCTGCGGCACCTGGTGGACGGTTCCGTCGACCGTGACGGGGACGAGCTGCGGCGTCGCGGCCTTCCACTGGGAGCGACGGTGACGGGTGTTGCTGCGGGACATCTTCCGCTTGGGGACTGCCATGAGGACTACCTTCGACGTTGAGCTCGCACGCTACATGAAAACGATAGTCAATACCAAGGTGTGATCGCTCGCCGGTCCGCCGTCGCCGGATCGGACGCGTCGGTCCCGTTCGGAGCCCAGGCTGACGGGGCGTGGGCGGCCTCCCCGCGGGAGACTCCGCGGGGAGGCCGTCCGCTCAGGCGTCCCGGCGCAGCTCCAGGGTGCAGCACTTCACGCTGCCGCCCGCTTTGAGGAGCTCCGAGAGGTCCACGCCGACCGGGTTGAAGCCGTGCTCACGCAACTGGGCTGCCAGGTCCGTGGCGTTCTGCGGCAGGACCACGTTGTACCCGTCCGACGTCGCGTTCAGCCCGAACGCCCCGGCGTCGCCGGGGGTGGCGATGAGGGCGTCCGGGAACAGCCGCTCCAGGACGGCCCGGCTGCCGGGGGAGAAGGCCGCCGGGTAGTAGGCGACGGTTTCCTCGTCGAGTACGGTCAGGGCGGTGTCCAGGTGGTAGTAGTCGGGATCGACGAGCGTCAGCCCGATCACCGGGCGTCCGAAGTACTCCTGTGCCTCGGCGTGCGAGCGCGGGTCGCTGCGGAAGCCGGTGCCCGCCAGCAGCCAGTCGCCCGCCAGGAGATAGTCGCCCTCCCCCTCGTTGACGAAGGCGGCCGTGCGCAGCTCCGTGAAGCCGTTCTCGTGCAGCCAGTGGTGGTAGGCGGGGCCCTCGGCGATGCGCTCGGCGTCGCGGAACCGGGCCACGAGGGCCCGCCCGTCGATGACCGTGGCGCCGTTGGCCGCGAAGACCATGTCGGGGAGGCGGGGGACGGGGGCGATCGTGTCGACGGTGTGCCCGAGGCGCAGATAGACCTCGCGCAGCCGCTCCCACTGGGCGATGGCCAGCGGAGTGTCGACGGGCTTCGCCGGGTCCATCCACGGGTTGATGGAATAGACCACGTCGAAGTGGGTGGGCCGGCACATGAGGTAGTGCCGGGCGCGTGCGGTACGCATAGGGGGTAGGTCCCGATCGTCAGGGGCGGCCGGTGAGGTATCCGCCCATCGTGGTGAAGTACTCGGTCGCGGGCAGCTCGCGGCCGTCTTCGGTCCGTACGCGGGTGATCGCCAGGCCGTGGTTGCGCCCGGTACGGGCGTCGGCTCCGGCGACGATCACGACGCCGTCGCCCTCGCGGTAGAAGACGCGGCCCGGGGTGCCGCCGTAGCGGCCCTCGGACACGACCGCCGAGACGACCTCGATCCGCCGCCCCCGGTGGTGGGTGAAGGCGGCCGGGTACGGGGCCGACTGGGCGCGGACCAGACGCTCCAGATCCTCGGCCGGCCAGTTCCAGTCGATGCGGATGTCCTCCTCGGCGCGCTTGTGGAAGAAGCTCGCCTTCGACCGGTCCTGCGGGGTGAACTCCCGCTGCCCGGAGGTGATCAGCCCGAGGGCCTCGATGGTCACCGGTGCGATCAGGTCGACCGTGCGGTGGAAGAGGTCGGTCGCGGTGTCCGCCGGCCCCACGGGCACCGCCCGCTGGACGACGATGTCGCCGGCGTCCAGTTCCTCGTCCATCATGTGGGCCGTGACGCCGACCTCCGGCTCGCCGTTGACGAGCGCCCAGATCAGTGGCGAGAACCCCGCGTAGGCGGGCAGCAGCGAGTCATGGATGTTGAGCGTGCCGTGGACCGGGAGGGTGAAGATCTCCGGCGGCATCCAGGTCCGCCAGTTGTTGGCGACGATGACGTCCGGGGCCACCTCCCGCAGCCGGTCCGCGAGTGTCCCGTCCGGCCGGTTGCGGATGATGACGGGGACCCCGTGCTTCTCCGCGAGATCGGCGACCGAGTCGCTCCAGATCTTCTCGTAGGCGTGCTCGCTCCGGGGATGGGTCACCACGGTCACCACGTCGTGCTCGGAGTCCAGCAGGGCTTGCAGGGTGCGATGGCCCCACGTCTGGTATCCGAACATGACGACCCGCATGAAGGTGCCTCCTTGGGTGAGCGATGACCGGCGCTTCAGTAAAGCAAGGCTTACCTAAGAGCACAACGCCCCATGGTTTACAGGAAGGTTGACGGCCGAGGACGGCTGGAAATCCACGCCGACGTCGACAGAACGGGGCGTGCGGGTTAACGTGACGCGGCCCGCTCTCCGGCCGCCCGCCGTGGATCCCAACGCGAACGGGAGGGATCCCGTGCTCTGTACGAGGCTGACGAACGCGCGAGTCCTCACGATGGACCCCCGCCACCCCGTCGCCCATGACCTGGGGATCTGGCGCGGGCGGATCGTCGGCGTGGACGAGGCCGTGACCTCCCTGCCCGCCCGCGAGGTCGTGGACCTCGGTGGGGCGACCGTCCTGCCCGGCTTCATCGACAGCCATGTCCATCTCGCCTGGGCGGGGTTGAAGGCCGGCACCCCCAGCGTCGCCCCGTGCGAACGGGTCGAGGACATCCTCGCCGTCGTCGAGGCGGCGGCCCGGCGGCCCGCCCCCGCCGGAGCCTGGGTGGACGTCGCCGGATACGACCAGCGCGCCCTGGGGCGGCATCTGACCGCCGCCGAACTGGACCGGGTCAGCCACGGCCGCAAGGTCTTCCTGATGCACGACTCCGGGCATGCCTGCGTCGTCAACACCGCGGTGCTGGACCTGCTGCCGGACGGGACCCCGCACGAGGACGGCTTCCTCGCCGAGAGTGCCATGACCGCCGCCCGCCGACTGCGGCTCCCCTACTCCCAGGAGGAGCTGGCCGACGCCGTCGAGCTCGCCGCCCGCGCCTGCCTGGACGAGGGGATCACCGCCTGCGCGGAAGCGGGCATCGGCGGCGGGCTCCTCGGCCACAGCCCCGTCGAGCTGGGCGCCTATCAACTGCTCCGGGACCGCGGCCGGCTGCCCCTGAGGGTTCAGCTCATGGCCTCCGGCGACACCCTGCGCCCGCGCGCGGCACACACCCGTGACGGGTTCACCCGGGCCCTGGACCTCGGCCTGCGCACCGGGTTCGGCGACGACTGGCTGTCGCTCGGCGCGCTCAAGATCTACACCGACGGCGGGATGATGGCCCGTACCGCGGCGCTCACCTCCCCGTACGAGGGTTCGAGCGGGAACCTCGGCCGCTTCCAGGACGATCCCGAACGCCTCACCGCCCTCATCGTCGACGGTCACCTCGCCGGCTGGCAGCTCGCCGTTCACGCCATCGGCGACCGCGCCGCCGACCTCGCCCTGGACGCCCTGGAGCGGGCGCAGGAGCTGCGGCCCCGACCCGACGCCCGCCACCGCATCGAGCACGCCGGGCTGATCCGCCCCGACCAGCTGCCCCGGTTCGCCGCGCTCGGCGTGAGCGCGGTGGTCCAGCCCAACTTCCTGCGCTGTTTCGGCGACGACTACGCGAGCGTGATGGGCCAGGAACGGGCCGGCTGGATGTACCGGGGGAGGGCCTTTCTGGATCACGGCGTCGCGCTGGTGGGCAGCTCGGACCGCCCCGTCGCGGACGGAGCGCCCCTGCGCGCGATCCAGTTCATGGTCGAGCGCACCTCCGCCTCCGGCCGTCCCGTCGGCCCGGACGAGGCCGTCACCGTCGACGAGGCGCTGCGGGCCTACACGGTCGCCGGCGCCCACGCCTGCCGCTGGGAGGACACGGCGGGCGCCCTCGCGCCGGGGATGCGTGCCGACCTGGTCGTGCTGGGGGACGACCCGCACCGCGTGGACCCCTCCCGGATCGAGGACATCGAGATCGTCCGGACCCTCGTGGACGGCCGGGACGCCCGCGCCGCAGGATGACGGTCCCCCGGTGACCGGCGTGCGGAGGCGCCATGAGCGAGAGGGCCACGGCACCCGGGCCGGACGCCGAGTGGGTGGTCATCGCGTCGTACGAGAGTGCGCCGGGCGGCCCGCGGCCCCCGGCGGCCCTCCGTGCCCGACTGCGTGACCGCGGTATCGACCGGATGCCCTTCGCCGGTGAGCTGAGCCGCTGCGATCTCGCCTGCGGGACCGGTCCGGACGGGTGCCGGCGCCGCGGGTACACCGTCCGGGCCGCCGCCGACGCCCTGCCGGCCCTGGGGCCGCACCCCGATCAGCCCGCCTCCGTCACCGGGACCTCCTCGCCGCGCTGCCGGCCCGCCGCCGCGGAGCGCAACGCCGAACGGTGTCCCCGGGGCTGACGCTCCCTCCGCCCGCAGCGCCTCCCAACTCCTGCCGTGTCCAGACCCCTTGACGGGCGTCGGCCGGACGCCACGGGCCGGTCCACGAGCGGGTGGCAGAACTATGCGTCGCCCTTTTCGTGTTATTTGGGGTGAATCGGAGCATCGAGTCGTAGGTTGGGGAGAAACGCCACCCGGGTGGCGTCCTGCTGTTGTGTCCCACGGCCCACCACCGGCAGGGACCCGGGCGGCAGGTCACGAACGAGGAAAGGCAGGGCAGGTGAACGTGCTGGGGATCATCGCCTCCGGTGTGGCCGCGCTGTTCATCACGGTCGCACTCGCCAAGAGCGCCCGCCGCGTGGCGCTCCGCCCCCACGTCCCGGACGAACCGGGCGGGCGTGCGCCACGGGCCGACGTGCTGCGCAGGACGGGCGGTGCGACGGCCGTGCTCGGCGTCGGTACGGCGACCGGTGCGGCCCTGTGGCTCGGTGCGGCGGACGGCTCGGCGGGCTCCGTCGGAGGGCTGCTCGCCGGCGCCGGGACCGTGGCGGTCCTCGGTCTCGTCCATGACCTGAAGCCGTTGGGGGCGGCCCCGCGCCTCGCGGTCCAGACCGGTGCCGCGGTCCTCGTCGTCTGCCTGGCGGGGCTCTCACCGGCGGCGGGCGTCCTGGCCGTCCTCTGGACCGTCCTCGTCACCAACGCCTTCGCCCTGCTCGACCACGCCCACGGACTGCTCACCGCCGTCGGACTGGTCACCGCCGCCGGACTGCTCGCGTGCGCCGTCGTCGGCGGGGACCCCGCCCTGGCGCTGCTCCCGACGACCCTGCTGGCGGGGCTCTCCGGCTTCCTGCTCCACACCTGGCACCCCGCACGGCTCCGGCTCGGGGCGGTCGGGGCGCAGTTCACCGGGTTCGCCCTGGCGGCCTCCGGGGCGCTCGTCCTGGCGGCGGCCCCGGCGGGCCGTACCGCGTGGGCCGCGCTGCCGGTCCTGGCCACGGTGGCCCTCGCGGACAGCGGCCTCGTCCTGATCTCCCGCCGCCGCGCGGGGCGTTCCCCGCTGCGCGACACGGACGACCACATCGCGCACCGACTGCGCCGGGTCCGCGTCACGGTGCCGGGCGCTGCGGTCCTGGCCGCTCTGTGGGCGGCGGTTCCCGTGGCGTCCGGCACCCTGGTGTACGCGGAGCTGTTGCACCCCGCGTTCCTCCTCCTGCCGCTCGCGGGGACGGCCGCCGCGGTGTACGCCCTGCTGAGAATCCCGGCGTACGCCCCGCCCCGCACGGCCCAGTCCCGCACGGGCTCCTCCCGTACGGCCTCGTCCCGCACAGCGTCGTCCCGTACGACCTCCTCCGGCGTGGCTCCCTCCCGTACGGCCGCCGCCCGGCGCGCCGGGGCGACCGGCGCCGGTGCCGTGATCCCCGCCGCGGCCGGTGCGCCGGGCGCCAAGGGCGCGGCTCCCGGCCAGAGCGCCGCCAGGACCGCCGCGGGGCAGCCCACCGTGCCGCCCCCGCCCACCGGCCGGCCCGCGGCCGAGGCCGCCACGGCCGCGGCCGAGCGGGGCTGACAGCGCCCGGTCCCCACTCACGCCCGCAGCCGCCCGAGCGTGGCGCGGGCCGCGGTGCGCGCGTACGGGGAGACCATCAGGTACGGCGCCCACGGCCAGGTGTGCCGCAGGCAGTACACCCACCACTGGCGCGGCGGCAGTTCCCGCGCGGAGGACACCCGGCGCAGCGCCTCCAGGACGCCGATCCCCGGCTCCCGGCTTCCGGGAGCCGCCGGTCCGTCCACGCACTCGCCGGCATGGCCGGGGGCGACGAACGCGGCCACCCCGGCCCGCCGTGCGCGCCGCCCGTGGTCGTAGTCGCCCATCCGGTGGCGGAAGACCTTGTCGGGGTCGCCCACGGTCTCGAAGACGCCTCGGGGCAGCAGGACCACCCGGCCGTCGTACGTGTCGCAGGGCTCGGGGCGGTGCGCGGCGGGTTCGACGAGCGTCAGGGACCGGCCCCGCCGTCCGGAGTACACCGTGTCCCCGTACGCGTTGCGCACCGCCCCGACGACGACCGCGTCGCGGCCCGCCGCCCGCGATGTCCGCAACAGCGTCGCGAGGCCGCCCCGGAGCAGGTCCACGCCGTCGTCGAGCCACAGCTGATGCGTCCACGCGTGGCTCGGACCGCCCGGGTCGTCGCCGAGCGGTCCGCCGCCCCCGCCGCCACTGCGGCTGTTCCGGCTCGCGATGCGCAGCGCCTGATTGCGGGACACGTCCGCGCCGACCGACATGACCTCCACCGCCGGATGGCGCAGCCGGACCGCCTCCGGCGTACCGTCGGTGCTGCCGGTGTCCACGAGATGCACCCCCAGCGTCGTCCCGGCGGGGAGGCCGTGCTGCTCCTCCAGGGCCCGCAGCGCGGACAGCGTCCGCGCGCGGCGGTCGTGACTTGTCATCAGCACGGCCAGGTGGACGGGGTGCACAGCACGCTCCTCAGCTCACGATTCTCATCATTCATGCATGGAATCTGATATTCCGCATAGGCTGAGTGAGTGAGCGCCGAACCGATCGCGAACCCGCTCGGACCCGTGCGGGGCCCCACGGCCCCGCGCCGGTCCGGCCGTCTCGTGGCGGCGCTCGCCTTCCTGGTGGCCGTCCTGTGCGTGAGCACGGTCGCGCTGACCGCCACCGTCCGCTCCACGGTCGCCTCACCCGGCTTCTACCAGGCGGTGCTGGACGAGGAGTCGGCCTACGACCGCCTCTACGGCGAGATCCTCGTCGACCCGGAGATCTCGCCCGTCACCCGCGATCTGCTCGCCCGGCTGCCCGTGCCCGAGGCACTGGTGACGTCGAACATCAAGGTCGTGCTGCCGCCCGCCACGGTCCGGGCCCTCACCGACCAGCAGATCGAGGCGGTGACCGGCTATCTGCGCGGCGAACGCGACGAGCTCCGGCTGACCGTCGACCTGGACCCGGTGCTGGAGAACCTCGTCGACCTCGCCCGCGTCTACTTCGGCGACCTGGTCGCCGGTGTCCAGGGCCGGGACCAGCCGGACTTCGAACAGTTCACCGCCGACCTGGCCTCGGGGCTCGACGACCTCAGGGAGGGCCGGGCCCCCGACCTGCCGAGGCTGCCGCTCACCGAGGACCAGGCCGACAGCGCCGCCGACTTCCTCCTCGGGGCGGTACCGGAGTGGCAGCGGACAGCGTTGCGCCCGGAGGTCGAGGTGGCGCTGGGTGAGGGGGACGTGTCGACCGCGCTGGCCGCCACCGCGGCAGCCGTGCTCTCCGACGGTTCCCTCAGTGCGGCCGCGAACCTCCGTACCACCCTCCGGAACGGCACCTGGGACCTCACCGCCACCCTGACCACCGCCGGGGTGGACCTCACCGCCCTGGAAGAAGCCCGCGGCACCATCAGGCTCCTGACGCTGCTCCAGACCCTGGCCCTCACCCTCGCGCTGGCCGCCCTGGTGACGCTCTGGTTCACCGGTCCCGCCACCCCGTCCCGCCGGCTGATGCGGCTCGGTCAGGTGCTCGCCTGCGCGGGCGTGCTGACCGGAACCACCGTCCTCCTCGCCCGGCTGGCCACCGGCGGGCGCCTGTTCGCCACACCGTCCTCGTGGGCCCCGAGCGTCGCCTCGCTCGTCGACGACCTCCAGCGCAACGCCGTGAGCCAGGCGGTGGCCACCGGTCTGGGCGCCGCGCTCGCGGCACTCGTCGGCGGCGTACTCCTCACGGCTGCGGGCTGGGCGCTGCTGGTGCGCCCCGACCGGATGCCGACGCCGACCCCGACGGCCGTGCGGACGACGGCGGCGGGCGTGGCCTGTGCCGCACTGGCCGGCGTCCTGATCGTGCCCCCCGTGTTCGGCCCGTCCGCACCCCGCCAGTGCCTGGGCAGCAGCCGCCTGTGCGACCTGGGCTACGACGAAGTCGCCTACCTCACCTCGCACAACGCCATGTCCACCACCGCCGACCGGTTCATCGGCCCGCTCCAGGACCCCGACATCACCACCCAGCTCAACACGGGCGTCCGGGCCCTCCAGCTCGACACGTACCGCTGGGAGAGCCCTCAGGAGATCACCGCGCGGCTCGACTCCCCCGAGTTCACCCCCGAGCAGCGGCGCCTGATCGCCGGCGCGGTCGACAAGGCCAACCCGCCGCGCGAGGGCCTGTGGCTCTGCCACAGCGTGTGCCGCGCCGGGGCCGTCGAACTGGTCCCGGCCCTGGAGGACATCGGCGACTGGCTGCGCGCCCACCCCACCGAGATCGTGACGCTCATCGTCCAGGACGACATCGGCCCCGAGGAAACCGAGCAGGCGTTCGGCGAGGCGGGCCTGGACGACCTCCTGCACACCCCCGACGCGGACCCGGACGCCCCGTGGCCGACCCTGGCGGAGATGATCGACAGCGGCCGCAGGCTGGTGGTGTTCGCCGAGAAGGCCGACGGCCCGGCTCCCTGGTACCGCAACTTCTACCGGTACGGCATGGAGACCCCGTTCGCCTTCCGCAGTCCCGCCGAGATGACCTGCGTACCCAACCGGGGCGGCACCGGCAAGCGGCTCTTCCTGCTCAACCACTTCATCACGAACGCCGGCGGCAGCCGCCTGGACGCCGGTCGTGTCAATGCCCGCGAGTGGGTCCTGGAGCGGGCCCGGGCCTGCGAGGCGGAGCGCGGCAGCCCGGTCACGTTCATCGCCGTCGACTACTCGACGATCGGCGACGCGCTCGGAGCGGTGGACGAACTGAACTCCCGCCGCACACAGGACGACTGACGGCACGGTGCCCGCCGGCGAGACGCCCGGCGGCCGCGACGCGGGGTCGCCCGAAACCCCCGGAGACCCGGGAGGCGAGCGTGAGAGGCTACGTCCCCAGGGGCTCCCCACCGTGCGGACGGAGCCGGACGACCGCCGACAGATCAGGAACTCAGCACCCATGACGCCTCCGAGCGACCCGGCACCGCACGGTGCCCCCGCCGCCGCACCGGCCCCCCGGGGCCGTCTGCTGGCCGTGAGCGACCTGCACGCGGCGGTGAGCGACAACCGGCCGATCGTCGAGTCCCTGCGTCCGACGTCCGACGCGGACTGGCTGATCGTCGCGGGCGATGTGGCGGAGCGGCCCGAGGACATCCGGTGGGCACTGGGGCTCCTCGCGGAACGCTTCGCCCACGTGATCTGGACCCCCGGCAACCACGAGCTGTGGACCGTGCCCAAGGACCCCGTCCAACTGCGCGGCCGGGCGCGCTACGACCACCTCGTCGAGCTCTGCCGGGAGCTCGGGGTGACGACCCCGGAGGACCCCTACCCGCTCTGGCCGGGCCCCGACGGGCCGGTGGCGATCGCGCCGCTCTTCCTCCTGTACGACTACACCTTCCGCGCTCCGGGGACGCACACCAAGGATGAGTCGCTCGCCGTCGCGCACAAGAGCGGCATCGTCTGCAACGACGAGTACCTCCTGCACCCCGACCCCTATCCGACCCGGGAGGACTGGTGCCGTGCCCGGGTCGCCGAGACCCGCCGCCGACTCGGGGAGCACGACCCGCAGATACCCCTCGTCCTCGCCGGGCACTGGCCGCTCGTCCGCGAACCCACGTCGGTGATGTGGTACCCGGAGTTCGCCCAGTGGTGCGGCACCGAACTCACCGCCGACTGGCACCGCCGCTTCAACGTCGCCGCCGTCGTCTACGGCCACCTCCACATCCCCCGGACGACCTGGTACGACGGGGTGCGCTTCGAGGAGGTCTCCGTCGGCTACCCCAGGGAGTGGCGCCGACGGGGCCACCCGCGCGGGCTCCTGCGGCAGATCCTCCCGTACGAGGGTGAGCCCGCCTCCCCGGAACGGACCGGGGCCGAACCGTCCACCCAGCCGCGCACCCCCGGAGCCACCTCGTGATCGACCTCCTGCTGCCCGCCGACGTCTCCTCGGCGCACACCCGCGCGGAGACCGTCCCGGACGGAGCCCTCTTCCCGGAGGAGGAGGCACTGATCGCCCAGAGCGTGGCCAAGCGCAGGAACGACTTCGCGACGGCCCGCGCCTGTGCCCGGCGCGCCATGGCCGGACTCGGTCTGCCGCCCACGCCCGTGCTCCACGGTCACCGGGGGAGACCCCTGTGGCCCGAGGGAATCGTCGGCGCCCTCACCCACTGCACCGGCTACCGGGCGGCCGCGCTGGCCCGTGCGACGGACGTGCTGTCGCTGGGCATCGACGCCGAGCCGCACGCCCCGCTCCCGACCGGCGTAAGAGAGTTGGTGACCCTGCCCGCCGAGCGCGAGCGGATCGGTCCGCCGCTGCCGGAGGGTACGGGTGACATCCACTGGGACCGCGTCCTGTTCAGCGCCAAGGAGAGCGTCTTCAAGACCTGGTATCCCGTCACCGGGCTCGAACTTGACTTCGTCGAAGCAGATCTGACGTTCCGTCGCATTGACGTCCCCGGCAGCGGTGACGGACCGCGCGGCCCCGTCGCCGAGGGGACGTTCGCCGCCCGCCTGCTGCTCACCGATCCGGCCCTGCCGACGACGCTGCACGGGCGTTGGCGGGTGGAGGACGACATCGTCGCCACGGTGGTGCTGGTCCGGCCCGACTGGCGCAAAAAGGCTGCTTCCTGACGTGACGTCAACCATTGAGGAGCAGTGGGATGCGAGGGCCGGTCCGGCGGTGACGGCCGGCCGTGGCGGTCAGCCGGCCGGGGGAGCGGTGAGCGGGCGTCCGAGATTCACGTTCCAGCGGCCGGACCGCCCGCTGAGTTCGGTCAGGGCCAGCGGGGCGACGTCCAGTCGCCAGAAGGCCTCCGCCGGCAGGCGCAGGCCGTGGACGACCGCCGCCCGGACGACGGCGGCCTCCGCCACCGCCAGGAAGCTCGTGCCGGGCGCGCCCGGTCCGCCGAGGGATTCCAGCCATGTCCCGGTCCTGGCCACCAGGTCGCACAGCGACTCGCCGCCGTGCGGAGCCGCCGACGGGTCGCCGAGCCAGGAGGCCACCGCCACGGGTTCGGCGGCCGCCACCTCGTCGAGGCGGCGGCCCGCCCAGCCCGCCAGGTCCCAGCCGCCCAGGGCCGGTTCGGTCCGGGCCGTCAGACCGAGGGCCTCGGCGGTCTCACGGCACCGGCGGGAGGGACCGCTGAGCGCGAGCCCGCCCGACGGCACCGCACCGGCGGCGGCCCGCGCGCTCGCCCGGCCGGACCGGTCCAGCGGGGAGTCGCCGTCGAAGCGTGCCTCCCGCAGCGCCGCGTTCATCGCCGGTGAGATCAACATCACCCGTACGGTCATGTCCCAGCCTTCCCTGCCGCCTCAGGGGCCCCACAGCCCTGTCGCCCCAAGGCATCCGTCCCCCGAGACGCTCCCATTCGACCATGGCGGCGCCCGCGTACAGGCGGTATGGTCACGTCGACCATGACGAGGGTGAGACGGAAGTCCGGTGAGAATCCGGCACGGTCGCGCCACTGTGTACCCGCCCCCGGGCGGGAAGTCAGACCCGGCACCTTCGTCTGAGGCACCACGACAGGGACGCGTGTTCCCACAGGAGGTTCTGCCATGGCACAGTCCGCCGTTTCCGCGACGGGGACATCCGAGATCACTCCGATCTCGGCGAAGACCCTTGCCCCGTGGGCGGTCTTCTTCGGCATTCTCATGCTCGTCCTGCTGTACTTCGTCGGCGCCGAACAGGGCGCCACCGCACTCATCTCGGGCGAAGGCGTCCACGAGTGGGTTCACGACGGCCGCCACCTGCTCGGCTTCCCCTGCCACTGAGACGCCGGAGGAACCAGTCCCCGCCGGACAGACCGTCCGCCGGGGAATCAGCGGACGCGGCCGGCAGCGGCAAGCAAGAGAAACCAGGAAACCATCGTGAACCCCATATCTGTCAGAGCCCTGCTCGTGCGCGGCATGCTCGCGGGCCTGATCGCGGGTGCGCTCGCGCTCGTCGTGGCCTACTTCCTCGGTGAGTCGCAGGTGGACGCGGCCATCGCTCTCGAAGAGGCGCACAGCCATGACCACGGCGGCGGCGAGGAGTTGGTCAGCCGCACCATGCAGGCCACCGGCGGACTCGCCACCGGCGTCCTCGTCTTCGGCGTCGCGGCGGGCGGTGTCGCAGCCCTCGTGTTCTGCTACGCACTGGGCCGCATCGGCGGGTTCGGCCCCCGGGCCACGGCGGCGCTGATCGCGGGTGCCGCCCTGCTCACGGTCTACGTCGTGCCGTTCCTCAAGTACCCGGCGAATCCGCCCGCCGTCGGCAACCCGGACACCATCGGCCGGCGTACCGCCTTGTTCTTCCTGATGATCGCCCTCAGTGTGCTGCTGGCCGTCGCCGCCGTCATCGTCGGCAAGCGGCTCGCACCCCGCCTGGGCAACTGGAACGCGAGCATCGCGGCCGTCGCCGGATTCATCCTGCTGATCGGTCTCGCCTACGCCTTCCTGCCCTCCTTCGACGAGGTGGGCAAGGACTTCCCGGCGACCCTGCTGTGGGAGTTCCGGCTCTCGACGCTGGCGGTCCAGGCGACGCTGTGGAGCACCTTCGGCATCGTCTTCGGTTACCTCACCGACCGGCTGCTGACGCCCGTCGGGCGTGCGGCGGCACCGCGGGCCGCGAGTGCGGTGAGCTGAGCCGTACCGACGCGATCGCGTACGGCCTGCACGTCAGAACCCGCCGGGGAGCATCCGGCGGGTTCTGTCGTGCACCCTGCGGTCCGAGATCCTCGCGCGCAGGCGACTGCCGCCGGCCGTCCAGGCCGAGGGGGAGCTTCCCCGCGACCGCCGTTCACCGCGGCGGCGTCGCGCCACCCGAAGGTGCGCTCGGCGGGTCCGGCCGGTGGCCCCACAGCGGATGGGCGAGGTGCGGAGGGCGTAGCGGTGCTACGGCAGTGGCCCGGTTGAGCGCCCTCCTGCGGAAGGAGCACGGGGCGGGGCTGAGCACCGCCGAGGCCGCGCTGATGAAGGAGTGGCTCGACCGGGTGGCGAACGCCCGCCCGGGCGCCTGATCCGGAAGCCCGAGAGGGCCGGTCGAGGCGTGGTGCGCCCGGGAGTCCGGGCGTCATCGGAGGCCGGGCCCGCACCGAGGGGTGCGGACCCGGCAGGCGGAAGTGCGCGAACACTCAGGAGTGTTCGGCACCGGGGCCGAAGTCACCGACGAGGGCCGCGGCCATCCGCAGGTGCGGTGCCGCTTCGGCGCCGCGCCCCTGGCGTTCCAGCGTCCGGCCCAGCATGAGGTGCGCGTACGTCTCCACCGGGTCCAGCTCCAGGATCCTGCGCAGTTCCCCCTCCGCCTTTCCCAGCCGGGCGGAGTGGTAGTAGGAGCGGGCCAGCAGCAGCCGCGGCGCGACCTGCTCCGGCGCTTCCTCGACGAGTCCGCCCAGGATGCGCGCGGCCGTCAGGTACTCCTTCGCCTCGAAGAACATCTGCGCGCGGTCCCACCGGTCGGCGGCGGTGCCGAACTCGTAGTAGGTCTCGGTCTCGCTCACCCTGTCCTCCTTCGTGTGGTGCGGGCCGCCTCCGGACCGCCCCGCCGTACGTTCAGCCATGACAACACCGCACACTAGTTGAACATTCCACTAAACTTCGGCGTGGTACCCGGTCCGCCACGCCCCTACGGGAATAGGTTGAGCGCCATGAGTAATCTCGATCGCCAGGCCACGCCCTCCATCTGCGGAGGACGGGGTTTCGTCGTCGCCGAGCCCGTGCGTGAGCTTCTGGCTCCCCGCCGCGTCCGGCTGGGCGAGTCCACCGAGGTCCGCCGTCTCCTGCCCAACCTCGGACGGCGCATGGTGGGCGCGTGGGCCTTCGTGGATCACTACGGCCCCGACGACATCGCCGACGAGCCGGGGATGCAGGTCCCGCCGCATCCGCACATGGGCCTCCAGACCGTCAGCTGGCTGCACGACGGGGAGGTGCTCCACCGGGACAGTCTGGGCAGCCTGCAGACGGTACGCCCCCGGGAGCTGGGCCTGATGACCTCGGGCCGCGCCATCAGCCATTCAGAGGAGAGTCCGAAGGAGCACGCCCGGCTGCTGCACGGGGCGCAGCTCTGGGTGGCCCTCCCGGACGCCCACCGCCACATCGAGCCGCACTTCCAGCACCATGCGGATCTGCCCGTCGTGACCGCCCCCGGCCTGTCCGCCACCGTCATCCTGGGCGAGCTGGACGGGGCGACCTCGCCCGGCACGGCGTACACGCCGATCGTCGGCGCGGACCTGTCCCTGGCCGGCGGCGCCGAGACCCGCCTGCCCCTGGACCCCGACTTCGAGTACGCGGTCCTGTCCATGTCGGGCGAGGCCGAGGTCGACGGCGTACCCGTACTGCCCGGTTCGATGCTCTACCTCGGCTGCGGCCGCACCGAACTGCCGCTGCGCGCCGTCTCCGACGCCGGCCTGATGCTCCTGGGCGGCGAGCCGTTCGAGGAGGAGCTCGTGATGTTCTGGAACTTCATCGCCCGATCCGGTGAGGAGATCGTACAGGCGCGAAAGGACTGGGAGGAGGGCTCGCGGTTCGGCGAGGTGCAGGGCTACGACGGCGCCCGCCTGCCCGCACCGGAGCTGCCCGCGACTCCGCTGAAGCCACGCGGGCGGGTGCGCTGACCTGCGGAAAGCCGTGGTCTGTCCGACCCTCCTCCCATCGGCGGCCGCCCTGCCAGGACCCTCGATCCGCATCCTGTTCCGTGCCTGGCCCCCGGGGGTCTGCTGGGCTCGGTTGGAGGTGCGTGAACTCTCGCGGCTGAGCATGTGTCCCAGCGTTCGATGGGATCGATGCTTACCCGTTGCTGACTCTTCCGGCAACCCGTCAGGTATCGATGGCGGCCTTCTGTCGGCGGATGCCGAGGGGCAGGCCCGGACGGAGCGTGACTGGGCGACACAGGACCCGGGCACCGAGTTGGTACGGCTGTCCGCCGAGTCCTGCCAGCGCGCGGCCGGCGCTCCTGGGCTGTCAGCGGGGACTCCGTGACAGCGGTCGGGGTCGGCTTCTAGGCAGTGCGTGGTTGCAGGTCGACATCATTCCCGGACATGTGGGCAACGATTCCGTGGTCGGTGACGGTCACGGACCGGATCGCGAGTCCTTCGGGCAGGTTGTCGAGCGGCATGGTGCGCTCCAAGCTGCTTTCCAGCAGGGTGCGTGCGGCAGGAGGCACATTCTCGGAGAGCCGGACGTCGTCGACTCCGATGGTTCTCGGGCCGGCGATGCCGATGCGTGTGGAGGCCGAGATCTGTCCGAGCAGCGGGACCCGGGTGGTCACCTCCAATTGGTCGTCGCCGTGCCCTCGGTCGACGGCGACCCCGTAGAAGGCCGAGAGGTCTCCGTACGCGATGGTCGCCGTGACCTCTGCATCGTCGGCCCGTTCCCGTCCCCCCTGCTCTTGGTGGACTCCGTGCAGTTGGACGGCGAGATCCTGGATGATCAGGACACGGCCGTTCACGGTGGCCGGAACCTGCGCGGCGTCGATGTCAGCCTCAGTGATCTTCTTCCGAGCCAGCTGCATTGACACGGGAAAGCCGTTCACATGTACCAGGGGAACGGAGTCGAGGCCCATGCCCCGCCGAACCGATTCGGCGATGCGGTCCTGCACGTGCTGTGTGGCCCACACTTCACCGCCGCCGGCGGCGAGCAGTGCCAGAGCGATCGCGATCAATCCGTTCCGGCGACGCCTGCGCCGCATCGCCCGGCTGTTCTCCGGTCCGTTCATGCTCTTCCCTTCCAGGGACCTCTCAGCCTTGTGCCGAGCTTCTGTTGGGTTGGTTTTCATGGAATGTGTTCGCCCCTTGGGAAAGCGTCGCGAACATGGCGCTCGGTCGCGACGGCGTCGGCCCGTCAGTGGTGGAAGGGCGGTTGGTGCTGGCGGAACACCGGGTCGGTGCCAGCGGTCGTGGGCGGCGCCGAGGCACGGCGACCGCTGCCTTCCGATCCACTCGTCGGAGTAGCGTCGGCGGGTGTCTCCGTATCGGCCCGGGTGGCGAGGAGAACGGTGTCGCCGGGGCTCAACTGCGTACCGGCAGACGGAATGGTTGCCGTGACGGTGCTGGAGCCGATGCCACTGGAGCGCGGAGTGAGTGCGATGTTCAGGTTCAGCTCGGCAAGGTCTGCGCTGGCTTGTGCGAGGGTCTTCCCGACCAGGTTTCCGGGGACGACGACGGTTGGCGTCGTAGGCTCCGTCGATGCGTGCGGGCTCATCGGGCCGGCCCCGCTGCTGGGGCGGGTGGTGCCTTCCGAACCTCTGGTGGAGGGCTCTGGTCCGGTAGAAGGGCTTGCGGAGGAGGAAGGCGAGGGCTGCGGGCCGGGACCGATGGCATGCGTCGCGTCCGGAGCTGCAGTGAGGACGGCAGCGGTGACTGCGCCTGCGCCGAGAAGAGCCAACGCTGCCAGGGCCGTCCGCTGGGGACCGTGGGACTCCTTGGGAGTCCTGAGCACCGTTGTCGCCGGTTCCTCCGGGAAGGTCGGTGCTTGCGGGAGCGTGGTGTCCTGAGGAGGCGCGAAGCCGTGACTTCGATGGGCGACCAGAGCCTCATGCATGGCCGTCGCGTCGGCGAACCGGTCGTCGGGGTTCTTGGCCATGGCTCGGGTGAGCACCGCTTGGACGTGCGGGGGCAGTTGCACCCCGAGGTCCCCGGGGGCCTGCGGGTCTGCGCACATGTGCTGGTAGGCGATGGCGAACGGGCTGTCCCCGGTGAAGGGTTGGCGGCCGGTGAGGAGCTCGTAGAGCATGCACCCGGTCGAGTAGAGGTCGGAGCGGGCATCGAGGGGTCGGCCTTGTGCCTGCTCGGGGGACATATAGGCGGCGGTGCCGACCGCGCTGCCCGTCCTGGTCACCCCCTTGTCGTGTCCGTCGGAGATGTGGGCGATCCCGAAATCCATGACCTTGACCAGCCCGTCGGCGGTGATCATGACGTTGGCCGGCTTGACGTCCCGGTGGACCAGCCCGGCCGCGTGTGCGCAGGTGAGTGCTTCCAGTGTTCCTGCGACCCAGTCGACCGCCTCCTGCGGCGAGGGTGGGGCCGACCTCAATCGTTCGGCTGCGGTGTGTCCGGAGACGTATTCCATGACCAGGAAGGGACGCGGAGGTCCTGTCGGGAGCCGGCCGGCGTCGTAAACGGCCGCGACGCGCGGATGGTTGAGGGAGGCCGCCGCGCGGACCTCGCGCTGGAAGCGGCTCTGGGCGACTGCGTCGAGGGTGAGCTGCGTGTGCAGCAGCTTCACGGCGACCGCGCGGCGCAGAACCAGGTCGTCGGCCAACCAGACCTCGCCCATGCCGCCGCGGCCGATCATCCGGCGCAGCGCGTACCGGTCGTCGATCAGGGCGGTCCACGTGTCGTCGAGAGGGTGCTGCATGACGGGTACCTGCGGTCCTTCGAGTGGTCGGGCTGACGGGGAGGGGTGCGGTGGGGTTCCTGGCTCGCGCTGTCTTCCGCTCGTCGATGGGAGGAGGCCGTACGGGTCCACGGACTCTCGTGTGATGCCGTCCGGGTGAACGAGAGCGGCCGAGATGCGTCGTTGCATCAGTCAGCGGCGCTGTTCGGAGCCGAGGATCCCGGTCCGCCGGAGGGCCGCAGGGCGTCCGGCCACGGGCAGTTCAGTCCGACGTGGGTGGTGTCTTCGGGGCCCGGAGCAGGCAGCCGATCGCGGCGGCGAGCACGATGACGCCGACGGCGACGAGTGAGGCGGACAGGCCGTCCATGAAGGCGGACTTGACGCCGTCTGCCAGGGCCGCGCCCCGGGCACCGAGTTGATCGGCGACGTGCAGGCCCGCTGCGGCGGAGTCGCGTGCGGCCTCGGCGGCTTCGTGGGGAAGCCGGTCGATGGAGTCGGGCAGGTTCGAGCGGTAGTGGCTGCCGTAGATCGAGCCCATGAGGGCGATGCCGACGGCCGAGCCGACCTCGCGGGTGGTGTCGTTCATCGCGGAGGCGACTCCCTGCTGGCCGCGGCCGAGTGAGCCGGTGATGGCGGAGGTTCCCACGGCTCCGGACAGACCGATGCCGAGGCCCGCCAGGACGAGTCCGCCGAGGAACGGCAGGTAGCCGGAGCCGACGTCGAGTCGGGAGATGACGAACAGGCCGGCGCTCAGCAGGAGCAGCCCGGCGGTCATGGTGAGCTTCATCCCGACCCTTCGCACCAGGTGAGGGGTGGCCTGGGAGGTGGGCAGGACGACGACCGCGACGGGTACGAGGGCGGCGGCGGCCTTGAGCGGGCTGTAGCCGAGGATGAGCTGCAGGTACTGCAGGCCGACGAAGAAGAACCCGAAGACGGCCATGAACTGCACGAGGACGGTGATCGCGCCGGCCCGGAAGCCGCGGATGCCGAACAGGGCGGGATCGAGCAGGGGGTGCTCACGCCGCAGTCCGAGCCAGGCGTAAACGGTGAAGGCCAGCACCGTGACCACGAGTGCGGCGATCACGACGGGTTCCGTCCAGCCCCGTTCGTTGCCCTCGATGATGGCGAAGACGAGGGCGCCGATACCGACAGCCGTGGAGATGGCTCCGGAGACGTCGGGCGGGGAGGGGCGCTCGTCCTTGGTGTCGGGCGCCAGGAGGAGGGCGGCGACGGCGGACACGAGGGCGGCCGCGGCGCTCGTGATGAAGATCGACCGCCAGGAGTACCACTCCAGCAGGGCCCCCGCGGCCAGCATGCCGATGATGGCTCCGGCGGCGGCGAATCCGGACCAGGTGGCCACGCCCTTGACGCGCTGCTCGGGAGGGAAGGCGGCGGTGATCGTGGACAGGGTGCCCGGCATGATCATCGCTGCCCCCAGGCCCATGACGATCCGCCAGACGATGAGCGTGGTCGTGGAGTCGGCGAAGGAAGCGGCCAGGGAGGCGGTGCCGAAGACGACGGTGCCGGCGACGAGGACGTTGCGGCGCCCGACCCGGTCGCCGATGGCGCCGAGGGGCAGGACGAGAGCGGCCAGGGCGACGGTGTAGCCGTCGGCGATCCAGGTCAGTTCGCTGTTGGTGGCCGACAGGTCGATGGCGAGGTCGGGCAGGGCGAGGTTGAGCGCGGAGACGGAGGCGACGACGAGGACCAGGGACAGACACATGGCGAAGAGCACGCCGTTGTGGCCGGCCCTGCCGGTCGCGACGGCGTCCTGCCGGTCTTCGGTCTGGCTCTCGGGCTTGTCGTGGGGAGTGGTGGACATGAGGAACCTGTCTCAGTCGGTGCTGGGCTGGAGGAGCTTGAAGACCAGGCGCGCGGCGTTGCGCTGCGCCGCCTGGCGCAGGCGCGCCGGTGTCGGCCGTGGCGGGGGCGCGGTTGGGGGAGTTACGGCCAGGTGGGGGAAGAGCGCTTCGGCGTTTGTGCGGTTGACGGCCTCGCGGGTGTCCGGGGCGAGGTGGTCGTCGAGGCCACTCGCGAAGTACTGCCCGGCGGGAGTGGGGGCAAAGGGCCAGTCACTGCCGAAGAGCACGTGGCCGGAACGGGCGAAAGCGAGCAGGGTGGGCAGCGCGGCGGGGCTGGAGGACAGCGCGGTGTCGAAGTAGAAGGAGCGGAAGTCGTCCAGTACGTCGAGCGGGCTGCGCGCCGTGTCGTTGGCGATGGTGAGGGCCATGCGGTGTGAGGCGTAGGGAACGAAGCCGCCGGCGTGGCTGAGGATGAACCGGATGTTCGGGTAGCGGCGAGGGATGCCGTTGCGGACCAGGAGGTAGGCGGCGCGGGTGGTGTCCAGCAGGAAGTCGGCGGCGAAGGGGGGAATGCCGTCGACTGGGGGAGCGGGCAGTTCGGCCGGGTGCACGAAGACCACCGCGCCGCGGTCGTGCAGCTTCTGCCACAGCGTGTCCTGGCCGTCCGCGCCGAGGTAGGCACCGCGGTTGTTGGCGAGCAGGGTGACGCCGTCGGCGCGCAGCTCGTCCAGTGCGCGCGCGGCCTCGGTGGCCGAGGCACCGGTGTCGGGCATGGGGAGGGTGGCGAAGAAGCCGAAGCGGCCGGGATGGTCGGAGACCAGGGCCGCACAGTGGTCGTTGAGGCGTCGGGCCAGGCCGGCGGCATCGGCGGGTGCGGTGAGGAAGCCGGTTCCGGGCGTGGAGACGGAGACGATCGACGTGGTGGTGCCGAGCAGGTCCATCAGCTGCAGGGCGGACTCGGGGCTCCAGTCGGGCAGCGCGCGTCCGCCGGCGTCGGCGATGCCGGCCCTGGCGAGCTCGTCGCGGTAGAACGCGGGCACTATGTGCTGGTGTACGTCGATGCGCTGTGCGGCGGGGGACATGAAGCGGCCTTTCATGGGGTCTGCGGAGTGCGGAGGGGAGGCATCCTCGGCCGCCGACCGTGCATCTCCGCCGACCCGAGGAGGCTATGAGGATCAGTGCTTCCGGGCGGCGAAGCAGTCCGGCGTGGCGGTGGGGGAGAGCTGTCGGGAGAGCGGCGAAGACGTTCAGAGCGGGCTCTGAGGGTTCCCAGGAGTTTTGCCGGAGCTTCAGACGAAGGAGACGGACACCGAGCCGAGCGCTCCGAAGCGGGCCTCCGCGTTCTGGCCGGCACCTATGAGTGGAGCGGTGGTCATGGCTCCGGGCAGGATGACGTGTTCGGCGTCCAGTGCTGCGCCGTAGGCGGCGAGGGTGTTGGCCAGCCAGGCGACGGCGGTTGCCGGATGACCGAGGACTTCTTTGCCGCCGCCGGTCGCCACCTTGTTTCCGTCGATGAGCAGGTCCACGGTGACTGCCGCGAGGTCGGGTGCGTGCTCCAGTGGGGTCCAGGAGCCGCACACCAGACCTGCGGAGCCGGCGTTGTCCGCGAAGGTGTCCACCAGGGTGATCTGCCAGTCGCGGACGCGGCTGTCGACGATCTCCAGTGCGGGGGCGACCGCTTCGGTTGCGGCCAGTACGTCGGCGGTGGTCACGCCGGATCCGCGCAGCGGGCGGGCGAGGCGGAAGCAGATCTCGGGTTCGACGCGTGGGGCGCAGTACCGGGCGGCGCTTACCGTGCCGCCGTCGCGGTGGACCATGTCGTCCAGCAGATGCCCGAAGTCCGGCTCATGCACTCCGAGGAGCTGTTGCATCGGGGCTGAGATCAGACCGACCTTGTGGCCGATCACTGTTGCTCCGGTGGCCAGGCGGCGGGTGATGTTGTCCTGCTGGACGGCGTAGGCGTCGGCCAGGTCGAGGGCAGGCCACGTCATGGAGAGAGGCTCGACCGGTGCCGTGCGGCGCTCGGCCTCTCGTAGCAGCTGTGCGGCTTCCGCGCGGTGCCGGAGAGCCGCCGGCTTCATGCCTCGCCCCTCGTGGCCATGCGTGTCGCTGCCTCGAAGACCAGCTGGGCGTGCAGTTCGAACATCGCCACCAGGTCCAGGGCGTCCCCGTTGATCTCCCGCTGGACGAACAGCCCGTCGGCACCCGCGACGGCGTAGGCCGTCAGGATCCGGACGGCCTCCTTGTCGAGGCCCGGAACGAGGGTTTCGGCCATCTCGGCGATCTTGGCGCTCGCGATGTCGCGGACTTGCAGGAACACCGTACGGCCGCGGGGTTCGACGGGGCGCCGCTCCAGGGCGAGCATCAGCCCCAGGCGGAGGAAGTCGGGGGCGTCGACCAGTGACTTCGCCACGTTCCCGGCCACGGCGGTGACTCGCTCCAAGGGAGTGCCCGTCTCCTCACCCGGGAGTTCGAACGCGGCCAGCCAGGTGTCGAAGCTGCGCTCGATGACCGCGGCGATCAGGTCGTCCTTGTCCTTGAAGTGCCAGTAGATCGAGCTGGCGGGCAGTCCGCACGCGGCGCTGACGGCGGCGATCGACGTGCCTTCGTAGCCGCGCTCGCCGGCGATCTCCACGGCGGCGTCGAGGATGCGCTGCCGCGATTCCACCCCGTTCGCGCGCTTCTTGCGGGTCGTCTGCGGCTTCGTCATGGCAGGTGCCCTCCTGTCGGTGCGTTCCGCGCCGGCCGCTTGACCGTCGCCGGCCACCAGCCTACCGTAGCAGTCGTTCCAATTGTAGTGACCGATCCAGGAAGGGTCGAGCGTCATGATCGACAGCGAGGTGGCCCGATGAGTGAGACCACGGCCGAAGCCGGGGCCGAAGACGTCTACGACGTCGCGGTGATCGGATACGGGCCCACGGGCGTGACCGCGGCGAACCTGCTGGGAGCCATGGGTCTGCGCGTCCTGGTGCTGGAGCGGGACGCCGCGATCTTCACCCGCGCCAGGGCCATCTCCACCGACGAGGAGGTCGTCCGTATCTGGCAGCGGATCGGCCTGGCCGAGCGGCTCAAGCAGGACATGCTGACCGAGCGGGATGTGGACTTCGTCGACGCCGGCGGCCGTCCGTTCATCAGTGCCCGCCCCACCCCGCGCGGGCACGGCCACCCACCGCAGATGTTCATCTACCAGCCGGCGCTGGAGCAGGTCCTGCGTGACGGCGTCGACCGCTATCCGAACGTGGAGATCCTTCTGCGCCACGAGTGCCTGCGCCTGCGCCAGGACGCCGACGGGGTGGAGCTGACGGTCGTCGGGACCGCTGACGACTCCGTCCACCGGCTGCGCGCGTCGTACGTGATCGCTGCCGACGGCGGATCCAGCCTCACCCGTGCCCAGTTGAACATCGGCTACGAGGGCACGACGTACGAGGACCGCTGGGTGGTCATCGACACGAAGATGCTCAAGCCCTGGCCGGACCACGACAAGCTGCGCTTCCACTGCGACCCGGCCCGTCCGGCCGTGGACTGCCCGACCCCGCTCGGCCACCACCGGTGGGAGTTCCCGATCCTGCCCGGCGACGACGAGAAGCAGCTGACGACCGAGGAGGCCGTGTACCGGCTGGTATCCCGGTACGGCATCTCCAGGGACAGCATCGATGTCCTGCGTGCCACCGTCTACAGCCACCACGTGCGCTTCGCCAGCCGCTTCCGTATGGGCCGGGTCTTCCTCGCCGGCGACGCCGCCCACGCCATGCCGCCGTGGATCGGTCAGGGCATGGCCGCCGGCGTCCGCGACGTGGCCAACCTCTCCTGGAAACTCGACGCCGTGCTGCGCGGCGAACTGCCCGAGAGCATCCTCGACAGCTACGAAGCCGAGCGCATGCCGCACGTCAAGGAGGTCACCAAGCGGGCGGTTTTCGTCGGCCGGATCATCACCGAGCGCCGCCGGCCGGTCGCCCGCGTCCGCAACGGCACCCTGCGCGCCCTGGACCGCATACCGGGCTTCGGCGACTGGACGCAGAACTCCAACTGGATCCCCGTCGCCCGCTACGACGCCGGTTTGCAGGCCCGCCCCCGCACCAAGGCGACCGGCCACCAGATTCCCCAGCCCTGGGTCACCGCCCCGGACGGCACCCGTGTCCGGCTCGACGACGCGCTCGGCGGCCGATGGGTCCTTCTCCACGCCGGCACCGCCGTCGCCCAGCCCGCCTGGAACCTCCCCGGCATCTCTTCCCTGACCGTCACACCCGTCGGCTCCGGGCCTGCCGAGGGCACCCTCGTCGACACCGACGGCGTCCTGCTGCCCTGGATGAGACGGCACGGCGCGGCCATGCTCGCCCTGCGCCCCGACGCCTACGTCTATGCGGCGGCCTCCGGAGGCGCCCTGCTTCCGCCACCACCCCAGGGCTTCACCCCGTCCACGCCTCGGCGCGTCGACGCATACACCGCTCAGTGAGAACCCCGGCACAGTGAGGACACCGGCACCATGACGACGACACCTACCGGCCTGCCGACGATGCAGGAGACGACGTACGACATCGGCGGAAGGAACATCTTCGCCGCGGAGACCGGAGACGGCCCGCCGGTCCTGCTGCTGCACGGCGGCGGACCCGGAGCCTCCGGCGTCTCCAACTACGCCCGCAACATCACCGAGCTGGCCAAGGAGTACCGGGTCATCGTGCCCGACCTGCCCGGCTACGGCCGCAGCACCAAGGGCGTCGACGGCAGCGACCCCTTCGGCGACCTGGCCGACGGCATCCGTGGACTGCTCGACGAACTCGGCCTGGAGAAGGCCCATCTGGTGGGCAACTCCTACGGCGGCGCCTGCGCCCTGCGCCTCGCCCTGGACACCCCGAACCGGGTCGACCGTATGGTCCTGATGGGCCCCGGCGGCATCGGCACCACCCGCAGCCTGCCCACCCCAGGTCTCAACAGCCTGCTGAACTACTACACGGGCGACGGACCCTCGCGGCAGAAGCTGGAGAAGTTCATCCGCAACTACCTCGTCTTCAACGCCGCCGACGTCCCCGACGCCGCGATCGACGAGCGCTACCGGGCCAGCATCGATCCGGAAGTGATCGCCGCACCGCCGCTGCGACGCCCGTCCGGGCCCAACGCCCTGCGAACCGTGTGGAAGATGGACTTCACCCGTGATGCGCGTCTGTCCCGACTGCCGGTGCCCACCCTGGTGCTGTGGGGAGCGCAGGACAGGGTCAACCGGCCGTCCGGCGGCCCGATGCTCGCCGAACGCATGCCCAACTGCGACCTCTACATGGCCGCGAACACCGGGCACTGGGTCCAGTTCGAACGCGCGGAGCTCTTCAACCGGCTGTGCGCCGACTTCCTGGCGGGCCGACGATGAACACCGCAGCGACCAGCACGGCCTCCGTCTTCGGCGCCGTCCACCTGGGCTACATCGTCATCGAGACCAACCGCTTCGCCGACTGGCGCCGCTTCGGCACCGACGCCATCGGCATGCACCACGACACCCTTTCCCGCGACCTGATGCGCTTCCGTCTCGACGACCAGGAATGCCGGTTCCTGCTCAGGCGAGGCCCCGCCGAGGACGTCGTCGCCACCGGCTGGCACATCGACGACCACGCCTCCTTCGAGCAGATCGAGGCCCGTATCCGGGCCCGCGGCGTCCCTGTCGTACGGGGCTCCGACGAGGAGGCCGCCCTGCGGGGCGTGGAACGCCTCCTTCGGTTCCCCGGCCCCAAGGGCATCACCCAGGAGATCTACACCACCCCGCTGACCTCCGCCGAACCGCTGCGCATGCTCGCGTCCGGCTTCGTCACCGGCGACTCCGGCATGGGGCACATCGCGCTCACCTCCACCAGGCCGACGCAGATCCGCGGCTACTTCAACGCCGTCTTCGACGCCCGTCTGACCGACTACATCGACGAGACGATCAGCGGCGTCAAACTCAAGATCCGCTTCCTCCGCGTCAACGAACGACACCACTCCATCGCGGTGGCCACCACCCGCGGGCTGCCCATCGACCCGATCCGTACCCGCGTCCAGCACCTCAACATCCAGGCCACCACCCTGGACGACGTGGCCCGGAGCTACCAGCGGGTGCACGAACTCGGCTTCGACATGGCGCTGTCGGTCGGCCAGCACACCAACGACAAGGAACTGTCGTACTACGCCCGCACCCCCTCGGGCTTCGAATGGGAAGTCGGCTGGAACCCGATCGTCATCGACGAGACGATCTGGGAACCCTCCACCCACCAGGGGATCAGCATCTGGGGTCACCTCCCCGTCGGTCAGACCATCGTGGACAAGCTCGCCCAGTTCCGTGCCGGCGCCCGCTCCCTCGCCCACCCCGAGAACACGGTGCCCGCCCTCAGCGGCGCGGGCATCGCCGACGACTGACCCGTCACGGTCATTCCACCGCCCGGTCAGTCCGGCGCACCGCCCGTCGTGCCTCCCGTACGGCACGTCAAGAACCGTGATGCCGGACCCCGGTGAGCGGCCATCCACCTCGCGAGAGGACTGCGACCCATGTCCGTCCCACCGCCCGGCCCCGGCAACGGGCCCCCGTCGCAAGACCGGCCCCACGATGCCGTCGCAAGCGCCCTGCAGCGATTGCCCCGCACGCTGTCCGGTGCGCGTCGGCGGTTCCTGGCGGTCAACGGCACCGCCTTCCTGCTCACCGCCTCACTGTCCGCCACGGCCGGCGAGCCGTTCGCCACCCGCCCGGTCGGCACCATTCCTCTGGGCGTCGTGCTCTGTTCGCTGCAACTGGCTGTTCTGCTGCTCACCTCCTGGTGGTACGACCGCACGCTCCACCGCCACTCTGATCCACTCGTCGGCCTGATACGACGCCAGGCCGAGCTCGTGAGCGCGGCCACGCCTCAGCCGGCTCCGGCAGAAGCCCCGGGGAGGCGGAGATGAGCGAGCTGTCACTCGCCGCGGGGCTCGTCTCGGCCGCAAGCGGTTCCGACGACCGGACGATGGTGGTGACCGCCTTCATGGCGTTCATCGTGCTGTCCCTGCTGCTGTGCGTCATGGCCGGACCCGAGGGCGACACCACGGCCGACTTCTACACCGGCAACCGGTCACTGACGCCGGCGCAGAACGCGCTGGCGCTCACCGGGGACTACATATCGGCCGCCACCCTCCTGGGCGTGTCAGGCCTGGTGGCCGTGGCCGGATACGACGGCATCTCCCTGGCGGTCAGCAGCTGTCTGGCCGTCGGGGTGTTCCTGCTGCTGGCCGGTCCGCTGCGCCAGGCCGGCCGCTACACCCTGGGCGACATCCTCGCGCTGCGTGCGCCGGGGCCCTCGTCCCGTATCGCCGCCGCCACGGCCACATTGGCCGTGTGCCTGCCCTTCCTCGTCCTCCAACTGGCCGGAGCCGGCAGCGCCACGGCCCTGCTGCTCGGACTGACCGGCCCCGGCGCCGCACAGGTGTGCACCGTCTTCGTCGGCTTGCTGATGATCGGCTACGCCGTGCTCGGCGGCATGAGAGGCACGAGCCTCGTCCAGATCGTCAAGGTGGCCGTGGTACTCACCACCATGGTGATCCTCGCCTTCCTGGTCCTGCGTCACCACGGCTTCGCGCCCGGCGCCCTGCTGACCGCGGCCGAGCAGGGGAGCGGGTTCCACGACCGCTACTTCGAACCCGGACACGCCGTGGGGGAGAGCGCAGCCGGCCGCCTCGACTTCCTGAGCCTGCAACTGTCCGTCGTCCTAGGTGGCGCGTGCATGCCGCACGTCCTCATGCGCATCAACTCGACCGCCGACGGCGCCACCGCCCGCCGTGCGACCCGCTACACCATCGTCATCATGGCCGTCTTCCTCCTCTGCGTCGTCATCGCGGGACTCGGCGCCGCCGGTGTCGTGGGCGGCCAGAAGATCCGTGCCGTCGACGGCGGCGGCCAGATGGCCCTTCTCCTCCTGGCCGAGGAGCTGGGTGGTCGCACATCGGGGCTCGCGGGCAGCGTGCTGTACACCGCCGTCGCATGCTCCGTCTTCGTCACCGTACTGGCGGTGGTCGCCGGAATAGCCTTGAGTGCTGCGGCCGCCCTCGCCCACGACCTGCACGCACACGCGGCACGCGGGGGACGCATGTCCGAGCGCCGCGAGGTCCGGTCGGCCAGATGGGCCGTAGGAGCCGTGGGCGGGCTCGGCATCTTCCTCGCGGCGACCGCCCAGGGACGGAACCTCCAGTCCCTGACCTATCTGGCACTCGCTCTCGCCGCCTCCACGGTCCTGCCCGCCTGCCTGTACGGACTGTTCTGGAGCCGGTACAACCGGACCGGGCTGCTGTGGACCGTGTACGGCGGTCTCCTCTGCACCACCGTCCTGTACGTCTGCTCCCTCTCCTTCTCGGGCACGCCCACTTCGCTGCTGCCGGAACACGACTTCCACCTCATCGGGCTCCAGTCGACCGCCGCGATGGCCGTTCCCGCGGGATTCCTCCTCGGGTGGGCGGGCAGCGCCGTCGGACGGCGTGCACGGCGCATGGACGAAGCCGCGGCGGATCTCCGATGGCGGGAACGCGTTCTCGTCGGAGTCCGACAGGAATGATGTGCACCGCCGCCCGGCAGTTCGGTTCCGGCTCAGAGCGAAGTACCACCCACCGTTCCGCCGCCGGAGCGCAGCACGCGGGACAGGCCCAGAGCGGCCGTCCGCACGGCGGCCGCCAGTTGGGCGGGGTGGAACCGGCCACGCGGCACGGCGACCGACAGGGCGGCCACCGCCGTCGCCCCGTCGAAGACGGGCGAGGCGATGCAGCTCACGCCCAGGGCGGCCTCCTGCTCCTCGTAGGCGAGACCGGAGACCTGGATCTGCTCCACGACGGTGCGCAGCCGCGCCGGGTCGGTGACCGAGTACGGGGTGAGCCGGGCCAGGGGCCCTGCCAGTACCTCGTCCGCCAGCTCCGGGCCGGAGAAGGCCAGCAGGGCCTTGCCCACGCCCGTGCAGGTCAGGGGCAGCCGTCCCCCGATGCGGGAGGGCAGCGACAGGGTCCGGTGTCCGTGAATCCGCTCGATGTAGACCACGTCGTGCCCCTCCCGCACGCCGAGGTGCACGGTCTCGCGCGTGGCCTCGAACAGGTCCTGCAGGAACGGCAGCGCAGCCTCCCGCAGGTCGAGCCGCCGCGGCACCAGCGAGCCCAGCTCGAAGAGCTTGCCGCCGAGCCGGTAGCTCTCGCCGTCGCGTTCGAGCAGACCAAGGCGCACCAGATCGGCGCAGAGGCGGAACGCGGTCGTCTTGGCCAGCCCCGTGCGGGCGGCGATTTCCGTGAGGCGGAACGCACCGCCGTCCGGGCGGAAGCATTCGAGGACGGAAGTCGCTTTGTCGAGCATGTTTCCCTGCGCGCTGTTCCGTGTCATGGAACATATTTTGCCGCCGATCGAACCGTACGCCTATACCTGTCGTGGATCGACGGACGGCCACCGCCGCCTCTCCGACAACCCGCCGCTTTCCGCCCGGAGGTAACCCGCATGTTCGCCCCGTACCGCCGCACCAGCCCCCGCAGGGGGCGACCGTGAGCCCGCACAAGCCCGCCGACGCGGTGACCGGCGCGGCGGCCGTCCTGGAGGAGGCCGCCCGCACCGGCGTCCCCTGCGCCCCGGTGCGCTCGCTCCTGCCCGAAGGCGACGTCGAAGCCGCGTACGCCGTGCAGCGCCTGCACGTGGAACGCGGGATCGCCGCCGGGCGGCGGCTGGTGGGCCGCAAGATCGGCCTGACCTCGCCCGCGGTGCAGCGGCAACTCGGCGTGGAACGGCCGGACTTCGGCGCGCTGTTCGCCGACATGGCGGTGCCCGAGGGGCGTCCGATCGCCCCCGGCCGGCTCCTCCAGCCGAAGATCGAGGCCGAGGTCGCCCTGGTCCTCGGCACGGACCTGCCGCATCACGCCCCGACCGTCGCCGACCTGCTGCGCGCCACGGCCTTCGCGCTGCCCGCGCTGGAGATCGTCGACAGCCGCATCGCCGACTGGGACATCACCATCGTCGACACGGTCGCCGACAACGCCTCCTGCGGCCTGTACGTCCTGGGCGGTACCCCCGTCCCCCTGGACCGTGTCGACCTGCGGGCCGTGACGATGACCCTCACCAAGAACGGCGAGACGGTCTCCGAAGGCACCGGAGCCGACTGCCTGGGCAGCCCGCTCACCGCCGCCCTCTGGCTCGCCTCCACCCTCGCCTCGCTCGGCGACCCGCTGCGGGCCGGTGACATCGTCCTGACCGGCGCGCTGGGCCCCATGGCCGTCGCCGCCGGGGGCGACGAGTTCACCGCGCACATCGAGGGGCTCGGCACGGTCGGGACCTCGTTTGCGTCCGCTGCCACGGAAGGAGCCGCGGCATGAGCAGGAGCGCGAAGGTCGCCGTCATCGGGTCGGGCAACATCGGCACCGACCTGATGATCAAAATTCTGCGGCTCTCCGAATCCCTGGAGATCGCCGCCATGGTCGGGATCGATCCCGCCTCCGACGGCCTGGCCCGCGCCCGCCGCCTGAAGGTCGCCACCACCCACGAGGGCGTCGACGGTCTGGTGAGGCTGGACGAGTTCGCGGACGTCGAGATCGTCTTTGACGCCACCTCGGCCGGCGCGCACCGCCACCATGACGAGGTACTGCGCTCGCTGGGGCGCAGGGTTGTGGACCTGACGCCCGCCGCGCTCGGCCCGTACGTCGTCCCGCCGGTCAACGGCGAAGCTCACCTCGACGCACCGAACGTCAACATGGTCACCTGCGGCGGCCAGGCCACCATTCCGATCGTGGCCGCCGTCGGAGCCGTGACGCCCGTCCACTACGGCGAGATCGTCGCCTCAATCTCCTCCCGCTCAGCCGGCCCCGGCACCCGGGCCAACATCGACGAGTTCACCGAGACGACCTCGTCGGCCATCCAGAAGGTGGGCGGCGCGGCCCGGGGCAAGGCGATCATCGTCCTGAACCCGGCCGAACCCCCGCTGATCATGCGCGACACCGTGTACTGCCTGGTCGGCGCATGCGACGACGCCGCGGTGACCGCCTCGGTGGAGGACATGGTCGCCCGGGTCCAGGCGTACGTGCCCGGGTACCGCCTCAAGCAGAAGGTCCAGTTCGAGCACGTCGCCGCCGACGACCCCCTGCGCTCCCTGCTGCCCGACGGCACACGATCCACCGACGCCGCGAAGGTCTCGGTGTTCCTGGAAGTCGAGGGCGCCGCCCACTACCTGCCCGCCTACGCCGGGAACCTCGACATCATGACCTCGGCCGCCCTGCGCACCGCCGAACGCATGGCCGCCGCACAGCCCTTCACGGAGGTGGTCTCCCGATGACCGCAAACCAGCCACCCGCCCTGTACGTACAGGACGTGACCCTGCGGGACGGCATGCACGCCGTGCGCCACCGCTACACCGTCGACCAGGCCCGCACGATCGCCACCGCACTCGACGAGGCCGGGGTCGCCGCCATCGAGATCGCACACGGCGACGGCCTGTCCGGCTCCAGCATCACCTACGGCGTCGGCGCGCACACCGACTGGGAGTGGATCGAGGCCGTCTGCGAAAGCGTCCACCTCGCGGTGCCCACCACGCTGCTCCTGCCGGGCATCGGCACCCTGCACGACCTGCGGCAGGCCCACGCCCTCGGCATCCGCTCGGTCCGCGTCGCCACCCACTGCACCGAGGCAGACATCTCCGCCCAGCACATCGCCGCCGCCCGGGACCAGGGCATGGACGTGGCCGGGTTCCTGATGATGTCCCACATGGCCGAACCCGCCGAACTGGCCCGCCAGGCCAAGCTCATGGAGTCCTACGGAGCCGGTTGTGTCTACGTCACCGACTCCGGCGGCCGCCTGACGATGGACGGCGTCCGTGACCGCGTCCGCGCCTACCGCGATGTCCTCGACCCGGACACCGAGATCGGCATCCACGCCCACCACAACCTCGGCCTGGGCGTCGCCAACTCCGTCGTAGCCGTCGAGAACGGTGTCACCCGCGTCGACGCCTCCCTCGCCGGCCAGGGCGCCGGAGCCGGGAACTGCCCGTTGGAGGCGTTCGTCGCGGTCGCCGACCTGATGGGCTGGAAGCACGGCTGCGACCTGTTCCCCCTGATGGACGCCGCCGACGACGTCGTACGTCCTCTGCAGGACCGCGAAGTCCGCGTCGACCGCGAAACGCTAACCCTCGGCTACGCGGGCGTGTACTCCAGCTTCCTGCGCCACGCCGAAGCCGCCGCCCGCCGATACGGCCTCGACACCCGGGCGATCCTCGTCGAGGTCGGCCGACGCAAGATGGTCGGCGGCCAGGAGGACATGATCACGGACATCGCCCTCGACCTCGCGGCAGCCGCCTCCGCGGGCTGACTGAGAACGGTCGGCGCGGAGGGCCCCTCCAGGTCGACGCCGGCCCTGTACGCGCTCGTCGACACCCGGCAGCTCGCGAAGCTGAACGACTTCGGCCAGCCGTTCACCGGCGCGGAACCTCTTCTCGAAGTAGACGCGACTGGCTGTCGGTTGACGGGACTGGGAGGAGGGCTCGCGACCACGCCTTCCCTCGGGGCGGGCCCCGGCCCTGTCTATCCCAGCACCCGCCCCAGGAATCCGCGGAGGTAGCCCGCGACGACGTCCAGGTGGCTCTCCAGCAGGAAGTGGCCGCCGTTGATCAGGTGCACTTCCGCGTCCTTGGCGTCGCGGGCGAAGGCGTGTGCGCCCGCCGGGCCGAAGATTTCGTCGTTGCGGCCCCAGACGGCGAGCACCGGGACCTGACTGGTGCGGAGGTATTCGTGCAGCAGCGGGTAGAGCGGGCGGTTGTTCCGGTAGTCCCGGAACAGTGCCAGCTGGACCTCGTCGTTGCCCTCGCGGGACACGAGCGCGACGTCGTGTTCCCAGGTGTCCGGGCTGACCACGCTCGGATCGGGCACGCCGTGCACGTACTGCCAGCGGATGGCGTCACGACTCATCGCGGTGCGGACGGCGGGTTCGGTGTCGGGGCCGGGATTGGCTCCGTAGGCCCACAGGCCGGCCCAGAAGGAGTCGACGAAACCGTCCTCGTAGCCGTTGCCGTTCTGGGTGACGAGGGCGGAGATCCGCTCGGGGTTCTTCAGCGCGAGGCGCCATCCGATCGGTGCGCCGTAGTCCTGGACGTAGAGGGCGTAGCGGTCCAGGCCCACGTGGTCGAGCAGCCCGGAGGTGAGGTCGGCGAGCGCGTCGAAGGTGTAGTCGAACTCCGTTGCGGGCGGGGCGTCGGAGTGGCCGAAGCCGAGGTGGTCCGGCGCGATGACGTGGTAGTCGTCGGCCAGCAGCGGGATGAGTTCCCGGAACATGAACGAACTGGTCGGGTAGCCGTGCAGCAGCACGATCGCGGGGGCGTCGGCGGGGCCGGCCTCGCGGTAGTAGATCTCATGACCGTCGATGGTGGCGGTCCGGTGGTGCACCGAGCTCATGTCTAACCCCTTCGAGTGTGTAGTCTGGTTAGTCATTCGCTACGCAAGCATGGAGTGGGCTAACCTGTCAAGCGCCCCCATCTGGTTAGGAAGGCGGTGAGGCCCGATGGACGTACTACTGGACCTGCTGAACAGCAGGCCGCTGATCAACGGCGAGGAGCAGGACGCGCTCGGCGATCCGGCTGAAGGCCGGCGCTGGGCGCGGGAACGCGGCGGCGACGGCAGCCTCGCGGAACTGACGTCGCTGCGCGAGGCGCGAGACGCCCTGCAGGACGTGGTGCGCGGAAACAGCTCGCCCGCCGTCTTGGGCCCGCTGCTGGAAGGGGTCCATCAGATCCCGGAGGTCACGTCGAACGGTCTCCGGTGGGCGGTCAGTTCGCCCCCGCACGCCCGGCTGGCCGTCGAGGCGGTCCTCGCCTGGGCCGCCGCCGAGGAGCGCATGCCCGGCCGGCTGCGCCCCTGCGCCAATGCCGAATGCCGGTTGTTCCTGCTCGACCGCAGCCGTGCCAACCGCGCCCGCTGGTGCTCGATGGCTGTCTGCGGCAATCGCGAGAAAGCGCGTCGCCACTACGAGCGCACTCGCTGAATCCGCACACGAGAACCCGGCGGGAGTCGTAGGGGACCCCCGGCCGGCGGGGCGGGTGGCGGGAGCGATCCCCTGTCCGGCCGTCGGGCCCGGAAGCATCCGGAGCCCGTTCATGAGGCCGTCCCGGACGCGCCCGGCCGCCCGGAGGAGATCAAGGCCACCCGTCCGAAGGGCACCCCCGTCGACTACGGGCCCCGCCCGCGCTCGACGACGCGTGGCCCGCCCAGCCCCCGCCCGAACGACGCGCGTCCAGCACAGCCCCCGGTTACGCTCACGGCATGCGAGACAGCGGACAGGACGAGGCCGTCGAGCCGCCCCCGCACCGGGTCGAGCCCGAGGCCGCCCAGGCTCGGCCCGCCGCGATCGTCGGCGTCCGGCCCGCCGCGGTCGTCCCACTCGACGCGGAACGGATCGCGGGCTCCATGGCCGACGGGTGGGGTGGCGTCTCCGGGGCCGACAGCACGGACCGCAAGACCCTCCTCGGTCGCGTCCGGTCCGGCGGCCCGACGTCCTCGGCGAGGGACGCCGTCACCCCGCCGAGGGCCCGGGGCCACGGGGACACCGCGACGGTCACCGCCCGGATCACCGACACCGCCCCCTGCGGGTGCCGTCGCTGCTACGCCGACGCGGGGACCACGGACGTCCTCGTACGGCGGTACGGGCACGGGCGCCGCCCGCTGCGCCGGACCACCCCCGCGACCCCGCCCAGCGGTTCATGAGTCCTGCGCCTCGGAACGGGAAGCGCCTCGGCTACCCGGCCGCCGCGGCCGTCTTCGCCATCGGCATGGCGGGCACCACGCTCCCCACTCCGCTCTACGGCCTCTACCGGGAACAGCTCGGCTTCTCCGAGCTGACGGTGACGGTGGTCTTCGCCGTCTACGCCCTCGGAGTCATCGCCACCCTGCTGCTCGCCGGGAACGTGTCCGACGAGGCGGGGCGGCGGCCGGTCCTCCTGGCCGCCCTGGGCTTCTCGGCGGCCAGCGCGCTCTGCTTCCTCTTCGAGGGCGGGCTCCCCGCCCTGTTCGCCGGCCGGCTCCTCTCCGGGTTCGCCGCCGGACTGCTCAGCGGCGCCGCGACGGTCACGGTGATGGAGCTCGCCCCGCCCGGGCGCGCGGCACGCGCCGGGCTGGCCGCGACCGCCGCCAACATGGGCGGTCTGGGGTGCGGGCCGCTCCTGTCGGGGCTGCTCGCCGAGTACGCCCCCTGGCCCCTGCGGCTCCCGTTCCTCGCTCACCTGGCCCTGGTTGCCGTGGCCGCTGTGCTCACCTGGTTCCTTCCCGAGACGGTCGCTTCCGCCCGCGTACGGGGCCTGCGCCTGCGGCCCCGGGGCCTGGTCGTCCCGCCGGCGATGCGCGGTGTGTTCGCCACCTCCGCGCTCGCCGCCTTCGCCGGGTTCTCCCTGCTCGGTCTCTTCACGGCGGTCGCCCCCGCGTTCGTCGCCGAGACGCTCGACGTGCACAACCTGGCCCTGACCGGGCTCGTCGTCTTCTCCGTCTTCCTCGCCTCGACGGCCGGGCAGGCGCTCATGGCGCGGGTCGGGGAGCGCCGGGCCCTGCCGGGCGGCTGCTTCGTCCTGGTCGCCGGCCTCGTCCTCGTCGGCTCGACGCTGCTGTTGACCTCGCTGCCCCTGCTGGTCGCCGGGGCCCTGTGCGGAGGCCTGGGCCAGGGGCTGGCGTTCCGGGGCGCCGTGGCGGCGATCAGCGCGGCGGCCCCGCCCGAGCACCGGGCGGCGACCGTCTCCGCGTTCTTCGTCGTCGCCTACCTGGGCATCTCCCTGCCCGTCGTCGGCGTCGGCGCCCTCACCCTCGGCATCGGACTGCGGAACGCCGGACTGGCCTTCTCCGGCTGTGTGCTGGCCCTCGCTCTGGGCGTCGGCCTCTATCTGGCCCGCCGGCCTCCCGCGCCCCGGTGACGGAGGACCGCCCCCTGCGGACCGCGCCGGGTGCCGCCCCGGCGGCGTACGGGAAATCCCTTGTCGTACCCGCCGATCACGGTGCGAGACTGGCCCGGTGGACACAGCGACGCGCTTGAGGCAGGCGGTCATCTCCTGGGCCGCGGACGACAGCGGCACGCCGGTGTCCGCCGGGGCCGCCGACGAGCTGGCGGCGGAGCTGGGCCTGCGCACGGTGGTCCTCGTCGAGGGCGTCAGCGACCGTGCGGCGGTGGAGGCGCTCGCCGAACGCCAGGGCCGCACCCTGACCGCCGAGGGCGTCGTGGTGGTGCCGCTCGGGGGTGCCACCAGCATCACCCGGTTCCTGCGCCTCCTGGGACCCGGTGGCCTCGGTGTCCGGCCCGCAGGTCTCTGCGACGCGGCTGAGCAGCGCTTCTTCCTCCAGGGACTGGAGCGCACCGGCTTCGGCACCGGCCTCACCCCTGACGACCTGGAGGCGCTGGGCTTCTTCACCTGCCACGCCGACCTGGAGGACGAGCTGATCCGGGCGCTCGGCACCGACGGCGTACAACAGGTCATCGACGACCAGGGCGACCTGCGGACCTTCCGGCTCTTCCAGCGGCAGCCCGCACAGCGGGAGCGTCCGGTCGAGGCGCAACTGCGGCGCTTCATGGGCACCATCGGGGGACGCAAGGAGCACTACGCCCGTGCGCTGACCGAAGCTGTGGACCTCAGCCGCCTGCCCCGCCCGCTTGACGGACTCCTCGCCCACCTCTGAACCGGGACGGGCCCGGTGGGGGAGTGAACAGAGTCCGTCAGCCCTCGCGCCTCGACCGCCAGAGCAGCCAGATGAAGTACGGGGCGCCGATCACGGCTGTGAGCAGGCCGACCGGGATCTGCGCCGGGGCGATGACCGTCCGGCCGACCGTGTCGGACACGACCACCAGCAGCGCGCCGAGCAGTGCGCTGACCGGCAGGACCCGCGTGTGCCGGCGGCCCACCAGGGCGCGTGCCGCGTGCGGGGCGACGAGTCCGACGAACCCGATGACGCCGACCGCCGCCACGGCCCCCGCCGTCAGGAGGACGGCGAGGCTCAGCAGACCCAGCCGGGTGGGGCCGAGCCGCACGCCGAGCAGGGCGGGCGTCTCGTTGTCCAGCCCGATCAGGTCCAGTTCACGGCGCATCACCGCCAGCACGGGCAGCGCGACGACCAGCGCCACCAGCACCGGAATCAGCTCGGGGAACGTCCGCCCGTACGTCGATCCGCCCAGCCACGCCAGCGCCTTCGTCTGGTTGTACGGGTCGGTGAGCACGATCAGCAGACTCACGAACGCGCCCGCACCCGCCTGGACCCCGATACCGATGAGCACCAGGCGGTTCTGCTCCAGACCACGCCGTGCGGCGAGCCCGAACACCAGCGCCGCGGCCGCCGCCGCACCGGCCAGCGCGGAGCCGCCGATCAGCCAGAAGCTCGCCAGCGGTACGACGGTGAGCGCGGCGACCGCCCCCACCCCCGCGCCACTGACGACGCCGAGGACGCCCGGCTCCGCGAGCGGGTTGCGCGACACCGCCTGGACGACGGCTCCGGCTACCGCCAGCGCCGCCCCGGCCAGCAGAGCGGCGGCGACCCTGGGGACCCGGGTGTCCAGGACGTAGCCGACGAACTGCCCCGACCGGCCCGCGAGCCAGTTGCCCACGTCGCCCAACAGCAGCGTCGCGTCGCCGAGGAGCGTCGCCGCCACCACCGCGCCGAGCAGCCCGGCCGCTGTCACCACCAGGGTCACCACGAACGCGCGCCGGCTGCGCAGCCGGGCGAACGCCGTCGAGCCGCTGTCCGTGCCCATGTCCCGTGACCGGTGGGCCAGGACGATGAGGACGAGCGCACCGAAGCAGGTCGTCACGATGCCGGTCGGCACCTCGGCCCCCGCCTGGGCGCCGAACACCGCGCGCAGCAGCACATCCGCGCCGAGCACCACGAGCACGCCCGCGAGCGCCGACGCGGGGATGAACGCGCGGTGGCGGACCAGGCCCGGGATCCACGTGCCGAGCAGCCGGACCATCGCGGGCGCGCACAGGCCGACGAAGCCGACGGGCCCCGCGACCGCCACCGACACCGCGGCCAGCAGCACCGCGAGGATCACGGCGATGCTGCGCGTCAGCCGGGGGCTCACCCCCACGACCGCCGCACCGTCGTCGCCGAGGGCGAGGATGTCGAGGCGCCGGCCCAGCAGCATGAGCCCGGTGAACGCCACGAGGGCGACCGGGGCGAGCCGGTCGATGGACTGCATGCCGATCTGGGCCAGCGCACCGTTGCCCCAGGCGAACAGCCCGGTCGTCTGCTGGGAGCGCAGGAGCAGCAGCATCCCGCTCAGCCCGGACAGTGCGAGGGTCAGCGCGGATCCCGCCAGCACCAGCCGGATCGGCCCGGCCCCCGCGCGGGACAGACCGAGCACGACGGCCGCCGCGAGGAGCCCGCCGAGGAAGGCGGTGCCGCCGGCGGGCAGCGCGGGCAGGGAGATGCCGAACGCGGCGACGGTGACCACCGCGAGGTACGCGCCCGCGTTCACGGCGAGCGTGTCGGGGGACGCCAGCATGTTCCGCGACACCGACTGGAGGGCCGCGCCTGCCGCGCCGAGCGCACAGCCGACCAGCAGCCCCGCGGCGAGCCGGGGCAGCCGGGAGTCCAGGACCACCGCGGCCGTCTGCTCGTGCGCGCTCCGGTCGGACGACGCGCCGGTGGCCAGTTGCCAGAGTGTGTGCAGGTCGACGGCGGCGGTGCCCTGGCTCACGTGCGTGAGCGCGAGGGCGGCCAGGGCGAGGAGCCCCGCGAGGGCGAGGAGGAGCATCCGGCCGCGGCGGGCGGGCGGGCCGGCCGCCACCGGGATCGCGGCCCCGGCCGGACCGGCCGCGCCCGCCGCCGTCCTCACGGGGGCGGGCGGGGCGCTCGTGGTGCGGGTGCTCATCGTCAGGCGGTCAGCGCGCCGACGAGGGCGTCGATGTACGCGCGCATCGACGCGGTGCCGCCGAACATCCAGATGCCGTCGGGCAGCCGGTGGACCTCGTCGTTCTTGACGAAGGGGAGGGACTTCCACACCGCGTTGTCCTTGAGTCCTTCGGCGAACGGGTCGCCGCCGTCGGAGTTGTTGGCGATGTAGGCGAACCGGGCGTCACCGATCTTCGTGAGGCCCTCGACGTCGGTCGCGGCGAGACCGTACGCCTTGTCGCCCTCCAGCTTCCACGGGTCGACGAGGCCGAGTTCGGTGTTGACGTCGGCGAGCAGCGAGCCCTTGACGTACGGGCGCACCGAGACCTGGTTGCCCTCCTGCCAGCCGTCGGCGAAGGCGACCTTCTCACCGTCGAGACCGGCGTCCGCCAGCTCCTTCCGGCCGTCCGCGACCGCCTTGCGGAAGGAGGCGATCTCCGCCTCGGCCTTGTCCTCGGTGCCGGTGGCCCGCGCGATGACGTTGACGTTGTCGACCATCTGGTCGATCTGCCGGCTCGCGTCGGCGGAGCGGACCACGGCGACCGGGGCGGCCTTCGACAACTGCGCGATGGCCGAGTCGGACAGGTCGGTGGTGGCGACGATGAGGTCGGGCTTCAGGCCGGCCACGGTGGCGACGCTGGGCTCGCCCCGGGTGCCTATGTCCTTGACGCCCTCGGTGAGCGGGGCGGCCGTGTCGTAGGCGGTGTAGCCCTTGACGTCGGCGACACCGACCGGCTGCACCCCCAGGGTCACCAGGGTCTCGACGACGTTCCACTCGGTGCCGACGACGCGCTTGGCCGGTCCGTCGAGCGTGATCTTCTCACCGCGGGAGTCGGTGACCGTCACCGCGCTGTCCCCGGCCGCCTCCTTCTCCGGCGCCTCGGTGGTGCCGCACGCCGTCAGGGAGAGTGCGGCCGCGGCGGCGAGGGCGGGCCACGTCAGGTGCTGGTTCTTCATGAGGGTGTTCAGGGCCTTTCGGTACGGAGGTGGTGACGGCCGACCGCGCGGGTGCGCGGGATGCCGGTGGGGGAGTCGAGTTCGACGTCGATACGGATGCCGTAGGCGTCGGTGAGCCGCTCGGGCGCGTACACCTCGGCGGGTGTTCCCGCTGCGACGATCCGCCCGGACGAGAGGAGGACGACCTGGTCGGCCACGGCGGCGGCCTGGTCCAGGTCGTGGAGCACGACCCCGACGGTGACACCGTGGGTGTCGGCGAGATCGCGGACGAGGTCGAGGATCTCCACCTGGTAGCGCAGGTCGAGATAGGTGGTGGGTTCGTCGAGCAGGAGCACGTCGGTGTCCTGGGCCAGGCAGCAGGCGAACCAGACGCGCTGCAACTGCCCGCCGGAGAGGCTCTCCACCCCGCGGTCGGCGAACTCGGTGAGGTTCGTGACGGCCAGCGCGTGCTCGACCACCCGGGCTCCGTCCGGGTCCGCTCCCCGGATCCGGCCCCTGTAGGGGTGTCGGCCGAATCCGACCACGTCGCGCACGCTGAGCCCGGCCGGCGCGTTGCGGCTCTGCGCGAGCAGGGTGACGCGGCGGGCGAAAGCGGAGCGCGACAGGGCGAGGGCGTCCACGGGCGCGGCGTCGCCGGCCCCGGCCGCCACGGTCACCCTGCCGGTACGGGCCTTGTGCAGCCGGGCCACGGCCCGCAACAGGGTGGACTTCCCACTGCCGTTCGGCCCGATGAGCGCGGTGACACGGCCGCGCGGCAGCCGGAGGTCGGCGCCGTGCACGACATCCGTGCGGTCGTACGCGACCGTCATGCCGTGGGCTTCGAGGCCCACGGCGCCGGCGGGCGGGGCGGTGGCGCCGGGCGCGGAGCGCCGCGGCGTCGGGTCTTCTCGGTCGAGGGCAGGAACGATCACGAGCGTGAGGTTAGCCTAACCTAAATTGCCTCGGTCAAGGGGGATTCGGAATCGTGTCCTCCGTGTGACCCGCCGGTGCTCGGGCGCCGGTCCGCGGGTGCCGTCGAGGTGTGACCGGAGGGGGTTCGGTGGTCTCACGGCCCCCGGATGGCGGTACTTTCCGGCCGAAGCGACGGATTGACGCACGAGGGGGTTTCGGCGTCTTCGCAGGTCAAGTGGTCGTTTTGGATTGAACCGCCGCAGCCCGTCCACATGCTGGACGTTTGGTGTGGGGCCCCTGAGCTGCCCGAATGACCATTCGGTCGGCTCGGGTGTCCGTATACGGCTGGAAGCTGGTCGTCGATGTGCGCCTACTGTGCGCATACGCAAGACTCCTGACCGCAGTCAGGCATCCGACCAAGGAGTTTTCACTCATGCGACGCAACCCTCACACCATCTTCGCAACCATCACGGCGAGCACGCTTCTGCTCGGTGGCTTCGCGACCGCCACCGCGCAGGCCGCGCCGACGAAGACGGAGAGCCTCTACGCGCCCTCGGCGCTCGTCCTCACCGTCGCCCGCGGCGAGGACCCGATGACCGCGACCGTCGAGCGCGCCGTGACGCTCGACTGCGCCCCCACCGCCCGGGGGAGCCACCCTGACCCCGCCGCGGCCTGCAAGGAACTGGCTTCGGTGCGGGGCGAGTTCGCCGAACTCGCCGCCGGCCCGTCGAACCGCACCTGCACCCGTCAGTGGGACCCGGTCGTGGCCACCGCCCACGGCGTCTGGCAGGGCAAGCCCGTCCGGTTCAGCACCACGTACGGCAACGCCTGCGAGATGGCGGGCAGCATGAACGACAACGCCGTCTTCGCCTTCTGATCCGCCGGGGCGTGCCGACACCGGGCTGACGGAGCACCGCGCCGTCCCGCCCGCCCCGTCCGGCCTCCCGCCCCGCCCGGCGTGCCCCGCACACGCCCCCCGTCCACGACGACCGGGAGCCTGCGGTCGCCCCAGCCGTTTCCGCCGCGGCCGGGCAGCGATCCGCCCCGGTCGACGGGTCACGAACCCCTCGGCCCGCTCACGGGCCGGACGGCTCCTCCCGCGTCACCCGGGTTCCCGGATGGCGCAGCGAGATCAGGAACGCGATGCCGAGCGCGATGGCCATCCCGGAGAACACCCACTGGTTCGCCTCGGCGAAGTCCATCCGGATCGCCGGCATCGAATCCCGCACGGCCTCGGCCACCGGCCCCGAACCGGACGGCCCACGGGAGTCCCCCTGGCCGGTCACCGACTGCGCGACGGACTCGGCGATGCCGCGCGACTCACCACTCGGCACGCCCTTGGCCCGCAGGGTCTCGTCCACATTGCTGATCGTCGTATGTGTCAGCAGAGTGCCGTAGACGGCCAGTCCGATGCTGGCCGCGAAGTTGCGCACGGTCTGCGTGATGCCGGTGACCTCGCCGTAACTGGCGTCGATGGCCCGGTTCACCGCGTCCGTCGAGGCCGGCGCCAGCAGCAGGCCGATCCCCGCCCCCGCCATGGCCGCGTACGGCCACTGGTCGTGCATCGAAAGGGTCGTCAGTTTCCCCGCCCACAGGGCGAACCCGACCGCTCCGAGCGCCGTACCGAGCTTCATCGCGGGGCGGGCGCCGCGCTTGTCGAGGATCCGACCGCCCCACTGGGAGGCCAGCCCGAAGCCGATGAAGAAGTACAGGAGATACAGCGCGGCCTGGTTCGGCGACGCGCTGAGCGAGACCTGCGCGTACACGGAGGCGAAGAAGAACACCGGGACGAAGGCCACCATGGCGAAGAACAGCACGGCGTTGTCGACGCTGAACGCCTGATCGCGGAAGACCCGTAGTCTGATCAGCGGGAAGCGGGTGCGCAGTTCGAACCGGCAGAAGACCGCCAGCACCACCAGACCGACCGCGATACAGGCCCAGGTGGCGACGGAGTCCCAGCCCCAGGTGGACGACTGCTGCAGCCCCAGCACGGTCAGCCCCATGCCGACGGCGACCAGCGCCGCCCCGGGCAGGTCCAGCGGTTCGCGGCGGGAGTGTTCCGGGATCCGGGCCAGCAGGGCCAGGACGATCGCGATGACGGCGACGGGCACGTTGACCCAGAAGACCGCCCGCCAGGTCCACGCGGTGAGCCAGCCGCCGAGCAGCGGCCCGATCGCGGTGAGCGCCCCGGAGATGCCGAAGAAGAGGGCCAGCGCCCGCCCGCGTCGCTCGACCGGGAACACGGCGATGACGACGGCGAGCGCGGCGGGGAACATCAGGGCCGCGCCGATGCCCTGGACGGCCCGGAAGCCGATCAGCCAGGCCTGCGCGAAGTCCCCGTCGGGCACCGCGCCGCACAGGGCGGAGGCGATGACGAAGACCAGCGTGCCGATGAGCATCACCTGGCGGTGCCCGAAGATGTCGGACAACCGCCCGCCCAGGGCGAAGAAGGCGGCCAGTGTGAGCAGGTAGGCGTTGACCACCCACTGCATCTGCGAGGAGGTGAGACCGAGTTCGTGGATGATGTCCGGGGCGGCGATCGCGACGATGGTCTGGTCGATGAACGTCATCGACACGGCGAACAGCATGGCCGCGAGCGCGAGGCCCTGGTGCGGCGGAGCGCCCCGCCGGCCCGACGTTCCCGGACCCGACGGCCCCGGACGCGGGGCTGCCTCCTCCGGGATGTCACTGCCCATGCGTCCATGGTCCCCGGGCTGCCGCCGTGCTGCATCCCGGGGACCGTTGACACGCCCCCGGCGCAGGGGAGGGGCGTCGTGCGCTATGTCGCCGAGGTCCCGGAGTACGGCAGCAGAGCCATCTCACGGGCGTTCTTCACGGCCGCGGCCACCTGGCGCTGCTGCTGCGCGCTGATCCGGGTGACGCGGCGGCTGCGGATCTTCCCCCGGTCGGAGATGAACCGCCGCAGCAGATCGGTGTCCTTGTAGTCGATGTACGTGATCCCGGCGGCGTCCAGGGGGTTCGGCCGGTTCTTGAGCGGCTTGCGGGGGTTCTGCTGACGTGCCATGGGGTTTCCTTGCGGTCGATGGGGCCGGTGGTGCGGTCGGTGGATGCGAGGCGCGGAGCTACGGGCGTGGGGCGGCCGGTCTCAGTGCACCGGGTCGAGGAGCGCGTCGAACGCGGCGGGCAGGCTCTTCCACGCCTCCCGGCCCGACCCGTACTCCTCGTCCGTGAGGAGGCAGGAGTCCAGCAGGCCGGTCAGCCCCTCGCGGTCGAGGCCGGGCGAGACGAAGACGAGGTGCTGGCAGCAGTCGCCGTGCTCGGGGTGCCAGTCCAGCGCCGCGGCCGCCTGCCGGTAGGGCGGCACCATGGACCAGGCCGCGTCCGGGAGCGAGGCGAGCCAGGGGCCGGTGTCCTCCACGCAGAGCGCGCCGCCCGCCGCGTCCCAGGAGAGCAGGGTGTCGGGACGGTCCGCGAGCCAGAACCGGCCCCGGCTGCGGGCCGCGGCGCAGCTCAGGTCCTCCAGCGCGTCGAGGAGACGCTCCGGGTGGAAGGGGCGGTGCCGCCGCCACACGAACGTGCCCACCCCGGCCTCCTCCGCTTCCTGCGGGAGCAGCGCGCAGGCCGGGTGCTGGCCCGCTGCCGCCGCCTCCACGTCGAAGCCCGCGAACGCCAGCCGGGCCAGCTCCGCCGACCCGGCCTCTGCCTGACGGGCCGTCGGGTTCAGCTGCCGGATCAGCGCGCGGTCCTCGTCGTCGGCCGCCGGGTTCGGCGCCACCGCCAGGACGGGGGCGTACTCCACCTGCCGGGCCCAGGTGTCGCCGATGGTCCGCCGGTCGGCCGGCGCCGCCGCGAGACCGGCCTCGGCCAGATCGTCGCCGTTGGAGAGGCAGGGCAGCACGAGCGTGGGGTCGATCGCCGTGAACACGTTGGTGACCTCGGCGGCGTCGGTGTGCGCGGCGATCACCTCGGCCATCGACTTCGGCTCGACGGAGTCCCAGAGCTCCAGGACGGCGAGCCGGGTCACCCCGTCCCCCGCGAGCCGTTCGAGCTCCGGGACGAGGTCCTCGCGCAGCGCGCAGCAGGCGCATGCGTTCACCAGCGGTGCTTCTCCGGAGGCCAGCTCGCCGCCGGCGTCCCGCAGGGAGCGGCGGACCGTGCCGCCGGCGGCCGTCGACAGGTCGTGGTGCAGGGCGACGCTGTGGGTGACGTCCCGCAGCAGCCCTTCCACGACGTCGCCGCGTGCCTCGGAGTGCAGGCCGCAGACGATGACGACGGGCAGTTTCGCGCGGCGCCCGCTCATCGGGCCTCACCGCGTCCGTAGCGGCGCTCGAAGCGCTCGACGCGTCCGGCGGTGTCCAGGACGCGGGCCGTGCCGGTGTGGAAGGGGTGGCTCGCGGAGGAGATCTCCACGTCGACCACCGGGTACGTGTTCCCGTCCTCCCAGGTGACGGTGCGGTCGCTGGTCATGGTCGAGCGGGTCAGGAACGCGAAGTCGGCGGCCTTGTCGCGGAAGACGACAGGCCCGTAGGCGGGGTGGATTCCGGGCTTCATGACGGGGTCCTCGGGTGGGGTGTGAAGGGGCGTTGCGGGGTTCCGGGCGGCCGGGGCCGGGGGCCTCAGCGGTCCTCGCGGAAGTCGACATGGCGGCGGGCCACCGGGTCGTACTTGCGCAGCACCATCCGGTCGGGGTCGTTCCGCCGGTTCTTGCGGGTGACGTAGGTGTAGCCGGTCCCCGCGGTGGAGCGGAGCTTGATGACCGGGCGTACTTCGTTGCGAGCCATGGGCGCTACTATATGGCAATGGTTTCCATTTTCAATAATGGATGCATCGAAGGAGAGGCAGGTACCTTTCATGTCCGCCCACTGCCAACTGACCGGCTCCAAGCCGGGATTCGGCAACAAGATCTCCCACTCGCACCACCGGACGTCCCGCCGGTTCGACCCGAATGTCCAGCGCAAGCGGTACTGGCTGCCCGGTGAGGGGCGCTACGTGCGCCTCACCCTGAGCGCCCGCGCGATCAGGACCGTCGACAGCATCGGCATCGAGGCAGCGGTCGCGCGCATCCGTGCGCGAGGGGAGAAGGTCTGATGGCGAAGAAGAGCAAGATCGCGCGGAACGACAGCCGCCGGGCCACCGTCGAGCGGTACGCGGCCCGCAGGGCCGAGCTGAAGGAGATCATCCGCCGGCCCGGCACCCCGGAGCGCGAGCGTCTCGCCGCGGTGGAGGAGCTGCGGCGCCAGCCGCGTGACGCCAGTGCCACCCGGGTCCGCAACCGGGACAGTGTCGACGGCAGGCCGAGGGGGTACCTGCGCAAGTTCGGCCTCTCCCGGGTCCGGATGCGTGAGCAGGCCCACGCGGGCTTCCTGCCCGGAGTGACCAAGTCCTCCTGGTGACAGCGGCCGACCGCCCGTCGGCGCCGGGCTGAACGGGCCGGGCCGGCCCGCGGGCCGTGGCGCTGCGAGGTCCGCTGCGCCACCGCTCATGGCCCGCCGCCCGCCGCCCACCGCCCACCGGCTCCGGTCCCGGTCCCGGCCGGGTGGTGAGGTCCGGTGGGCCACCGTGCCAAGGCACAGGTCCCGGCGGTACGGCGAGGCTCGCCACCGCCCGCGCAGGGCTCGGTCCCGCCGCCGCGCGACGGGGCTCGCCGCGTCACCGCGCCGGATGCCGGTCTCAGCGGCCGACCGGGTCGGTGTGTGCTCCGTCCCCGGGTGTCACGAGGGCGAGATGGCCCCCGTCGTCCAGGGGTGTCGGGACGGTCAGGGTCGAGACCGCCGCGGCCTTGTCCGCGTCGAAGACGTGGACCTCGCCATGGCCGCCCCGGCTGACCGCGACCAGGTTCCCGCCGGGGGAGGCGGCGACGGCCCGCCGCTGAACACCGTCCCAGGGGGTGCCGCCCCGCCGGGGCGCACCGGACATGGCGGGCAGGGGCAGTCGTGCGCCCACCTCCGGGCGGGATCCGGCGGCCGGGGGAGCGTCGAGGAGGACCAGCTCGTCGCCGTCCGGATGGATGCGGGTGAACGCGATGTGACGGGCCGTGACCGCGAGCCGGAAGACCAGTCCGGGGCCCAGGTCCAGCCTTCCCGTCTCGCCGGTGTCCAGCTGGTGCCACCAGGCGTCGTTGGACCAGTCCGGCCACTGTCCGGGATCGCCCGGCCCGCCCCGAACGCACGACCAGAGCATCCGCCGTACGGGATCGAGCCGCAGGTAGTAGCCGCGCCCGCCGGAGCGCCCGTCGGCGGACCAGGGGAGGGGTGACTCGGGGATCAGGTCGTCCCCTTCCCGCCGTGCGCGGTGGACGCCCGAGCCCGCCGCGGCGAACAGCCGCCCGGTGAGCGGGTCGTGGGCGTCGCCGTGCCCGTCGTCGTCGGGCAGGGTGATCCGCCGGACCGGAGCCGCCGGCGGGCAGGAGGGGGCCGACCGCATGAGCTCGCGGTGCCGGTGGACCAGCAGTTCGCCCGGCTCGCGGTGGCGCACCACCACGAGCGGGGAGGATCCGCCGAGGACCGTGACCCCCGGCTCACCGGTCCGCCCCCGTACGCGTACGGCGACGGCGCCGTCCGGTGCGTCGAGGTCGACGGCCGTCAGTAGCCCGGTCCACGCCTCCTCGTTGCGGCCGAGGCCGGTGGTCACCGCGAGGCGGCGACCGTCCGGGTCCGCCGCCAGATGCTCGGCGGGGACCGCGACCGGTATCCGCCGCCGGACCAGCGGCCGCCCGGCGTCCGGCCCGTTCGGATCGAGTACCAGCAGCTCGCCCGCCCGGTCGTCGACACAGGCGACGAGGCCGCCGGGCAGCGCGAGGAAGCCCGCGTGCTCGGCGAGGTGACGGTGGCACACTTCCGCCCGCTCCGTGCCGTCCGGCAGGTCGAGCAGGCTGACCCGCCCCGCGACCTGGTCGGAGACCAGCAGGCGCGGCGGCGTGGACGGGGCGTGGGGGCCGGTGTGCGGTGCGGCTGGCATGGCGAACTCCTGGGGCAGGCAGGGCCGGTGGGGGTGGCCGGGGTGACGGGGCGGGGCGGAGGCCGGTGGATCCCGGTGGGAAACCCCGCCAACTTTATTGGAAATGATAATCATGTGTAAGGTTTCGGCTTGTGGCGGGGATCGCTCCCGGGGCTCCGCCGCCCGCTCTGCCGCATCCCCGGGACCGCACAGGAACGTCGAGGGAACCGCCGATGCCACGAACCGCGCTGAGAGTCCGCCGCTGGGCCGCGATCGCCGTACTGGGAGGCCTGCTGGCCGGCTGCGGCACCGAGAACACCGACACCGGGGATCCGGCCTCGGCGGCCGGCGCCGAGGCCCGTACGTCCACGGAGGTCCGGCCCATCGAGGCCGCCACCCGGATCACCGACGCCAGGGGCGTCACGGTCTCCCTGCCGAAGCCGCCGGAGAAGATCGTCTGCCTGGTAGCCCTCTGCGACGACATCCTCGTCGAGTTGGGCATGACCCCCACCGCCACCAACTCCCAGGTGCTGGCGCACCCCGAGTTCCTCGGCGAGGAGAAGGCGGCGGAGATACCGGTCGTGCCCGGCGGCTTCCTCAGCCCCGAGGCCGAGGCGATCCTCGCCCACCAGCCCGACCTGGTCATCGGCCTGGAGGACACGCACGGCAAGCTCGCCCCCGCGTTGAAGGGCGCCACGGTGTTCTGGCCGCTCCAGCCCGGATCCTGGCAGGACAGCGTCGGCTACCTCCGCGACCTCGCCGCCCTCACCGGCCGCACCGAGCGGGGCGAGCAGGCGGAGAAGGCGTTCCGCACCCGCCTGGCGAAGGCGGAGCAGCAGAAGAGCGACAGGACCGCGCTGATCATCTACGGCAGCGACGAGAACTTCGGCGTGGCCACCCCCACGACCGACGTGGCGGCCGGGCTGTTCCCGAAGATCTCCCACTACCCCTGGAAGAGCCGGGGTGTCGACGGCAGTTACAGCCTGGAGGAGATCCTCGCCCGGGACGTCGACGTCCTGTTCGTGGAGACCCTGTCCTTCGGCGCGCCCGACGGGAAGCTCTCCGACAAACTGGCGAAGAACCCGCTCTGGTCCCGCATCCCGGCCGTGCGGAACGGCAAGGTCATCGAGGTCGACTCCGAGGTGTGGGCCAAGGGGCGCGGCACCCGCTCCCTGGGGCTCGTCCTCGACGAGGCGACGGCCGCGCTGCGGTGAGGCGCCCGCCCGTGGCGCTGCTCTGCCTGGGTACGGCGGCCGTGGCGAGCGCGGTCTGCGCGCTCGCTCTCGGCACACCGTACGTCCCGCCCGCCCGGATCCCGGCGACCCTGGGATCCGACGGGCTCGCGGGGCTCGTCGTCACCGAACTGCGGCTGCCCCGCATGGTGCTGGCGCTGATCGCGGGCGCCTGCCTGGGGGCCGCGGGGCTCGTCCTCCAGGAGGCCCTGCGCAACCCGCTGGCCGTGCCCGAGATGCTGGGGGTCTCCTCCGGGGCCGCTCTGGGCGTCGCCGCACCGCTCGTCCTGTCCCTGGCCGTGCCGCTGGGGGTGCAGCCGTTCCTGGCGCTGGGCGGGGCGGCGCTCGGCGGTCTGCTCACCCTCATCGCCGCCGGATTCGGGCGGAGCCCCTCGGCGGTCCTGCTGACCGGGGCCGCGGTCGCCGCAGCGCTCCAGGCCGCCCTGCTGGTGCTCATGGTCATGGCCGACCAGCTCGACCTCCAGCTCATCTACCGCTATCTGCTGGGCAGTCTGTCCGCGCGCACGTGGGACGACGTCACCGGCCTGCTGCCCTGGCTCGCCGTGGCCGTGCCGGCGCTCGTGCTGTGCGTGCCGGTCCTCGGGGTGCTGCGGCTCGGTGACGACGACGCCCGCGCGCTGGGTGTACGGGTGGAGCGGGCGCGGGTGGCCGCGCTGGGCATCGCCGTCGTCCTCATCGCCCCGGTCGTCGCGGTCTGCGGGCCGGTGGCCTGGGTCGGGTTTCTCGCCCCGCACCTCGCCCGCCGCCTCCACCCGGACGGCGGCGCGGCGGGGTGGCTCGTCCGGTCCGCCGGGTGCGGCGCGATCGTCGTGCTCTGCGCCGACCAGCCGGCCCGGCTCGCACTCGCCCCGGTCGAGACGCCCGTCGGCGCCTGGACCGCGCTGGTCGGCGTGCCGGTCGGGGTCGTGCTGCTGAAACGGGGACGGCGGCCCGCCCGGGGCTGGGGACCCCTGCCCCCGCCCGCACCGGCGGCTCCGGACGCCCCCGTTCCCGTACTGCGGAAGGCGGAACGATGACCTTGACGGACACCGCGCCCGGGCTGGCCCGCCGGGCCCTGCGCGCACCGGGCGTCCGGATGGGCGGCCTGGCGCTGCTCGTCGCCGTCGTCGCCTGCGCCGGACTCTTCACCGGCCGGGGCGTCACCCCCGAGGGTGTGCGGGCGGTGCTGCTCGGGGTGGGCGACGATCCCACCGCCGAGCACATCGTGCTCCGACTCCGTCTGCCCCGCGTGCTGGTGGCGCTGGTCGCCGGAGCCTGCCTCGGGGTGGCCGGACTCGTCCTCCAGTCCGCCCTGCGCAATCCGCTGGCCGGCCCCGAGGTCACCGGCGTCACGCCCGGCGCGGTGCTCGGTGCCGTGACCGCGACCGGCCTCGGCCTCGCGGGCTGGGAGTCCCCGACGGCCGTGGTCGTCGCCGCCTGCCTCGGCGGCTTCGCCGGGGCGGGGCTGCTGTGGCTGCTCACCGGGAGGGATCGCGGCGACCCGGAGCAGACCGCCGTGTACGGGGTCCTCGTCTCGGCGGTGCTCGCCGGACTCACCGCGGTCGTTCTCCTGGTGGCCCCCGGCGAACTCGGCAGCGTCGTCCAATGGCTGATCGGCTCCACCGAAGGCCGGGTCTGGCAGCACTGGAACCTGCTCTGGCCGTGGGCCGCCTGCTGGGGTGCGGCGGCCTGGCTGCTCGCCGGGCCGCTGACCCTGCTGCGCTGCGGCGACGAACAGGCAGCCGCCGCCGGTCTGGCCACCGGCCGGGGCCGGGGCGCGGCGCTCGTGTGCGCGGTGGCGCTGACGGCCGGCGCCGTGTCGGCGGTGGGCGCCCTCGGATTCGTCGGGCTGCTGGTGCCCCATCTGGCGCTGGCCCTCTTCGGCGCCGATCTGCGCGTCACGCTTCCGGGCGCCGCGCTGTTGGGTGCCGCGGTGGTGTGCGGAGCGGACGCGGCGGCCCAGGTGTTGTCCCGGCTCCTGGCCACCGCACTCGACGCGGACCGGCTGACCCTTCCGGTCGGCGCCCTGACCACCTGCGTGGGGGCCGGCCTGCTGATGGCCGTGGCACGGCGACGGGCGGACGAGAGATGAGGCAGAGAGTGAGGGAGGGAACAGTGGAGAAGAGCGTGGTGCCGCGTGCCACACCGAAGGTCCCGGAGGCCGTCCGGGCGGAGCAACTGGCCTTCGGATACCCCGGACGCCCGGTGCTGCGCGGGGTGGACCTGAGTATCCGGGCCGGTGAGCTGGTCGCCCTGATCGGGCTGAACGGATGCGGCAAGAGCACCTTCCTCAAGCTCGCCGCCGGGCTGCTCACCCCGAGCGGTGGGCGCGTCCTGCTCGACGGCGGCGACGCGGCGCGGCTGCCCCGCCGTACCGCCGCCCGGCGCGTGGCGCTGCTCCATCAGTCGGCGCCCTCCGTACCGGGGCTGAGCGTGCGTCAGCTCGTACGCCAGGGGCGCTATGCGGCGCGGGGGCCACTGGGAATGCTGCGGGAGGGTGATGACGAGGTGACGTCCCGGGCGCTCGCGGACGTCGGTGTCACCGCCTGGGCCGACCGGCCCGTGGACGCGTTGTCCGGAGGCGAACGCCAGCGTGTCCGGCTGGCCATGGCGCTGGCCCAGGACGCCCCCGTGCTGTTCCTCGACGAGCCGACCACGTATCTCGACCTGCGGCACCAGTTGGAGGTGCTCCAGACGGTCGTACGGCTGCGCGCGGAACGCCGGCTGACGGTGGTCATGGTCCTGCACGACCTCAATCACGCCGCCCGGTTCGCCGACCGGATCGTCGCGCTCCGGGAAGGCCGCATCGCCGCCGACGGGCCCCCCGGCGATGTGGTCACCCGGCGCCTGCTGGCCGAAGTCCTCGGTGTGGACGGCCGGGTGGGGATCGACGACGAGGGTGGCTGGCCCGTGTGTTACCCAGATCACCCTCTCGATCCGCTCCGGCTATTGCGGAATGAAAATCATATTCATTAGTGTCTGTGCTGCGGCACGCACCAACGCCGCGACCCGTATCCGAACGATCCGAATGGAGGCTCCAACTCATGGAGCAGAACAAGGTGTTCAGCCCGATCGCCGACCAGGGCCAGCTCGCCCACCTCTCCGCCACCCACTCGAACGCCCTCGTCGAGAACCCCTTCGACGACGCCGTCGAGGCCGACACCGCGGCCGAGAAGTAAGCGACTCCTGCCGCTGACGGCAGATCTCCCGCGTGGCGCGGGGGCGGGCCCGCCCGGTGAGAACCCGGGCGGGCCCGCCCCGTTCGGCCCCCGGACTTTCGCCCCCGCACTTCCCCTCACCGACCCGGAGGATTCCGTGACCCGCAGTCGACTCGCTCCCGGCACCGGGATCGTCACCGTTCCCGGAGCCGCACCCGTGCTCCGGACCTCCGGAGGAGAGTTCCTGCGCATCGACACCGGCGGCGTCACCGGACAGGCCCTGGTGCGCCGGCTGGCGGGCGAGAACGCGCCGGACGGGGAAGCGCCGGCCCGGGAACCGCGCACCGCCGAACTGGACCGGCTCGTCGAGGCGTTCGAGGCCGCCGGGCACGCGGTGTCCGCCCCGCCCCGGGCTCCGCTCGCCGGCCGTACCGTCCACCTCCTCGGCGACCCCGTGCTGACCGGGCCGGTGGCGCGCTGTGCCGGGGCGGAAGGGGCCGAGGTCCGGCCGATCACCCCGGACCAGGTGGCGGAACTCGCCCGGGCGGCCCCGGGCGACCGCCCCGAAGCGCGTCCCGCCGTGGTGTGGTGTCTGGACTCGCCCGTGCCCGACGGACTCTGGGACAGGGCGGACCGGCTGCCGCACCGACGGATCGCCTGGCTGCGCTGCCACCGGGAGGGCTCCCACAGCTGGATCGAGCCCCTCGCCGCGGCCCCGGGGGACGTCACCTCCCGGCATGTCCGTCTCCGCAGGCTCGCGGCCACCCCCGCCCACCGCGAACTCGCCGCGTACTGGGCCGGGCACCGCACCCCCGACACCGGCCCGCACCCCACCGAGGCGTCCGCCGCGCTGATCGCCGCGCTGCTCACCGCCGATCTGATCGCCTGGGCCGAAGCCGAAGCCGAAGCCGAAGCCGAAGCCGAAGCCGAAGCCGAAGCCGAAGCCGGAGCCGGAGCCGAAGCGGAAGCCGAAGCCGGGCCTGCAGGCGCGGGCGCGGGCATGCGTGTGGACGGCGCGGGGCAGCGGCCGACGGGTCTCCCGGCCCGACGTCGGCTGCGCCGGATCGACCTGCGCGATCTCACCTTCACCGAACACCCGGTGCTCCCCGTCCCGGACGTCGCGCCGCTGCCCGCGCCGGCCCCGTCCAGGACGCGCACCGGTGCGAGCGCCCCCGGGGTCCGCCCGTGAACATCCGTACCGTGTCCGTGCCCGCGCCGGACGGCACTCCGCTCGCCACCGACGTCTGCCTCCCGGACGGGAGCCGCCTCCGCCGCGCCGTCCTGATCCGCACCCCGTACGGGCGCGAGGCCCACCGCGCCGAGCTGCGCGGCTGGGCGGCGCACGGATTCGCGGCCCTCGCCCAGGACGTACGCGGCCGCCACGGATCACCGGGGGAGTGGCACCCGTACCGGGGCCACGAGCGGGCGGACGGTGCGGCCACGGTCTCCTGGATCCGCGCCCAGGCGTGGAGCAACGGGGAAGTCGTCGCCGCCGGCGCCTCCTACGCCGCGTACTGCGCCCTCGTCACCGCACTCGACGTCCCCGACACGGACCCCGGTGCGGCGCACGTCGAGGGAGTCCCCGACGCCGTCATCGCCGCCGTTCCCGCGCTCGGGCTCGCCGACACCGCGCGCGAGCCCGGCGGGCCCGAACGGCTGTGGGCCCGGGCCGGCTGGTGGGCGGCCCACGGCGACCGCCACGACTCCGACCCGGACGCGCTGGAGCGTGCGCTCGCCGACGACCCCCGGCTGCTCGAACACCTCCCTGTCGCCCGCCTGGCGGAGCGGCTGGCCACCGGCCTCGGGCGCGAACTGCCGTCCTGGTCCGGCCTCTGGGACGACCGGGAACGCGGCCGCCTCGTGTCGCTCGGCGCCACCGCCCGTCTTCCCCTGCTCGCCGTCGGCGGCACCCGCGACCCCTTCGCCGAGGACACCGTGGCCCTCTGGCGCGGCTGGGGAGGGCCGGCGCGCCTGCTGCTCGGGCCCTGGGGACACCGCCTCACCGCCGACCGGTCCCTGCCGCCCCGTGCCCGCCTCAACCTCGGTGCGCTGTACGTGCGGTGGGCCCGCGCCGCGCTCGCCGGGCGCCTGGAGCCGACGCGTCACGGGGCCATCGCCCTGGGCGACAGCGGGCGTTGGCACAACACCCACCGTGCGGCGCCCCCTTCCGGGGGCGAGCGCCGCTGGCCCTTCGGCTCGTCCACCGGTCTACGGCTGCTCCACGGGGCCGAGTTCCGTGCGGATCCGGAGCGCCCCGTGCGCTCGGACAGCCTCGCCGTCCCGGCCGGCGGCGATCACGCCGACCGCTGTCTGCTGCTCTCGCCGCCGCTGCCCCGCCCCCTCGACCTGGCGGGCGCCGCCGTCGCCCGGATCAACGCCACCGCCGACACCCCCTCGGCCGACTGGGCCGTACGCCTGACCGCGCTCGACCCGTCCGGCCGGGCCGACCCGCTCGCCCTCGGCATCGTCCGGCGCACCGGCCCGCCCGGCGAGCCCGCGGACATCACCGTGCCGCTCGGCATCCTCGGCCGCAGGCTGCCCGCCGGGACCCGGCTGCGGGCCGAGATCGCCGGACACCACTTCCCCGCCCACGCCCGCAACCCGCACACCGGCGACGACCCGGTCGCGGCCACCCGGCTCGTCCCGTCCCGGCGCACCGTGAACCCCCGGGGCAGCGCCCTTGACCTGCCCGTCGTCGCCCGACGCCGCTACGTCGAGCCCGTACCGGAGATATGCCGTTGACCAGCGCCCTGCCCCTCGAAGCCCTCGTCGACCCCGTCAGCGGGATCGTCCGGGCCGTCGCCCCCGTCGAACACCCCGCCGGAGCGCCGCCCCGCTACACCGCGATGACCGCCGACGTCGCCGACGCCCGCCGCCTCGGCGCCTGGCCCGCCGACCGGGTGTCACTCGGCACCACGTTCGGCGACCCCCGGGGCGCCTGGATCGCCGCGGTGGCCGAGGCCGTGGAACGGTACTGCGGCAACCGCCTCCCGCCGCCCGGCCACCCCCAGGAGCCCCGGCGGGCGACCGCGGCCGAGCTGACCGCGGAGGGCGCCCGCATCTACGGGCCCGGCGCGCTGCCCGCGTACGCACCCTGGCAGTACGGACGCCCCGGCTTCCCGTACGCCGAACTCACCCACGACACACCGGCGCTGTGGACCCGGGCCGTGGAGACGGGCGAACCGTGCTGGGCCCCCGTAGCCCTGACCCACCTCAACTGGCGCCAGGGTGAGCTGCGTTCACTGCCCCGCACCCACCACCTCAACTACGCGGGCATCGCCACCGGCCAGGGCCTCGACGACGCCGTCGAGCGCGGCCTCCTGGAAGTCGTCGAGCGCGACGCGCTGGAACTCTGGTGGCACCTGGACGGACTCACCCGTGGCATCGACCCGGCGAGCGTCCCCGGGCTCACCGAGGACCTGGCCGGGTGCGGGCTGGAGGTGCACATCGTGGAACTGCCCTCCGAGTTCGCCCCCTGCGTCGCCGCCCTGGTGCACGACCCCGGGCGCGGCATGTACGCGGCGGGGTTCGCCTGCCGGTACGACCCGGCGGAAGCGGCCCGGAAGGCGGTCCTGGAGGCCGTGCACACCTGGGTGTTCACCCAGGGCGCCGTGGAGGCCGACGGATGGGTGTACGAGGCGATCGAGGCCGGGATGCTCGCCCGCGGCCTCTATCTCGACCACCGGGCCGACCGGCGCTATCTCGACGCCTGCGGGCCCGAGTTCGCCGCCGTCCGGGACCTCGGCGCCCATGTCCAGGTGTGGCTGGACGAGCGGATGGCCCCGCTCGCCCGCCGCTTCACCGAACCCGCCCTGGGCACCGTCCCGGTCACCGCGATCGCACCCGGCAGCCGCACCGCACTCGACGCGGCGCTCGCCGCCGGAGGCCACCGGGTCATCACCGCGGACCTCACCACGGAGGACGTCGCCGAGACCACGCTGCGCGTCGCCCGGGTCCTGGTCTCCGGGCTGATCCCCAACGCCCCGGCCGCCTTCGGCTACTTCGGCTGCCCCCGTCTCGCGGAGGCGGCGCTCGCCCGGGGCTGGCGCACCCGGCCGCCCGCGGCACCGGAGGACTTCACCCTCGCCCCGCCGCCGCACATGTGATGGAGCGCGCCACCATGACCGACACGCCGGACCGAGCTGCCGCGGCCGTTCGCGGGGCGGGCGCCGTCCTGCCCGCCGCACCGGACCTCCTGCGCACCGCGCTCGCGGACGCCCGGTCGCCGCGCGTTCCGCGACTGTCCCCGTACGTTCCGGAGCGCCCGTCCCCCTGGATCGGCCCCGTCGCCGCGAACGCCGGTGAGCCGGGGCCCGGGATCGACCTGGACCGAGTCCTGCGGCTCTCCCTGGCCGCCCCCGCCGGCACACCGGGGCGGCTGCGCCCCGTTCCCTCGGCGGGCGCGCTGCACCCGGTGCGCGCCCATCTGCTGCTCGGGCCGGGGTGTTCGCTGCCGTCCGGGCGCTACGCCTACGACCCGCGTACCCACCGCGCCCACCGGCGCGGCCCGGCCCCCGACGGGGCACCCCCGGGCGCACTCGTCGTCCTCACCGCGGCCGCGTCCCGCACCGTCGCCCACTACGGCCACCGGGCCTGGCCGCTGCTGCTCCTCGACACGGGCCATGCCGTCGCGGCCCTCGCGCTGGCCGGGGCCGCCACCGCCGATGTGCTGGTCTCCCTCGACGCGGACGGCGCGCTCCTGTCCGCCGCCGCCGGACTCCCCGGCGCCCCGGACTGGCAGGACGTCTGGCCCGGCACGGAGCCGGAACTCCCGCTCGCGGCCGTACGGTTGACGGCCCAGGGCGGGCCCCTCGGGTCCGCGTCGGCGCTGCGCGCCTGGGCTGCTCTGCCCCGCGCCTCGGCCCCGGCGCCGCGGCCCGGGGCGGACACCGCACCGCCCCGTGAACTCGCCCACGCACGGCACCTGTTGCACCACATCGCCGGAGCACCGGGGCGACCCGGTGGCACCTGGCATCCGGCCCGGCGTCCCGGGCAGGTGACCGACGAGGTGCTGGCGGCGCGCCGCAGTGCCCCGCCCGAGGACCTGAACCGCCCGCCCGGGAAGGAGCCGCTCGCCCGGATCCTGGCCGCCGCCCGGAGCGTGCGGCCGGAAGGGCCCGCCTGGACGCTCGCCGTGGGCGGTGCCACCCCGGCCCTGTACACAGCGGTTCCCGGCGGGCCGGGCCTCGGCGTCCGTGCCGTGGGCGACGCGCGCCCCACCCTCGCCCGCTGGGCCTCGGGCCAGCGGTGGATCGGCACTGCCGGGGCGGTACTGCTCGCCCACGGCTGCCCCGACGACGCCCCGCGGGCCACCGTCCGGGCCGGCCACCTCGTCGCCGGATACGCGGCCGGCGCGGCCCAGGCGCACGCCACCGCCCTGGGCCTGCGCTCACGCCCCATCGGCTCCTGGCAGCAGGCCGACCTGGGCGCGGCGCTCGGCGGCCCCCCGGGGCGCGACCCGATCGTGCACGGTCTCGCACTGGGCGCACCCGCGCCGACGGCGACCGCCCCCGCCGCGACCGCGTCGGCCCTGACGCCGCCCACCCCCGCACCCGCCGCCCCGGCGGCCCCGTCAGGCGAGGAAGAACGCCCATGATGCTCCACCCCGAACTCCTGCGCGCCGCGCGCACCGCGCGCCGCCCGCTCGGCCTCGCCACCGCACTGCTCGCGGCGGTCACCGCCACCCACCTCGCCCAGGCCGTCCTCCTCGCCCTCGTGCTCTCCCGGATCGCGCAGGGGAGGACGGACCACCTCGCACCCCTGCTCACGGCCGTGACCGGCATCGTGCTGCTCCGCGCCGCCCTCGGACGCGCCCAGCGCCTGACCGCCGTCACGGCCGGCGCCACCGTGCGGGTGAGGCTGCGCGACACCCTGCTGGAGCGGCTCGGCGCGCTCGGCCCCACCGCGATCACCGGTGCGCGGGCCGGAGCCGTACGGGCCACGCTGGTCGACGGGGTCGAAGGCGTCGACGCGTACATCTCGCGCTACCTGCCGCAACTCCTCGTCACCGCCGCCGCACCGCCGCTGCTCCTCGTCGCCGTCGCGCTCGTCGAGCCGTACGCCGCTCTCGCCCTCGGGCCCGCCCTGCTCCTCGCCCTCTTCGGGCCGCGCCTGTGGGACCGGCTGCTGGCGCGGCGCGGAAAGGAGCACTGGGACTCCTACGAAGCCCTCGCCGCCGACTACCTGGAGGCGCTCCAGGGGATGCCGACGCTGCGCAGCACCGGTGCCGTCGGCCGCGTACGGGAGCGGCTGGAGCGGCGCTCGGCGGCCCTGCACCGCAGCACCGTCGCCAAACTCCGGGTCTCGCTCGTCGACACCGGCCTCACCGATCTGGCCGTCCAGGGCGGCACCGCCGCCGCCGTCCTCGTGGCGTGCGCCTCGGCCGCCTCCGGGCGTACCGCCGCCACCGGCACCTACCTCCTGCTCCTGCTCGCCTCCGAATGCTTCCGCCCCGTCCGCGACCTCTCCCGTGAGTGGCACGCGGGCTACCTCGGGGTGTCGGCGGCCGACCGCATCGCCGGCCTGCGCACCGCCGAAGCCGCCGTCCCGGACCGGGGCACCGTGGCCGCCGCCTGGGAGACAGCTCCCGGCATCCGTTTCGAGGACGTGCACTTCACCCACCCGGGGGGCGCCCGGCCCGCCCTCGACGGCGTGTCCTTCACCGCCGCGCCCGGGCGCACCACCGCCCTCGTCGGCCCGTCCGGCGCGGGCAAGTCGACCGTGCTGAGCCTCCTGCTGCGGCAACGGGACCCGGACGGCGGACGCGTGACCGTGTCGGGGACGGACACCGCCGCGTACACCCTCGCCTCGCTGCGCCGGGGCATCGCCGTGGTCTCCCAGGAGACCTACCTCTTCCACGCCACGATCGCGGAGAACCTGCGCATCGCCCGCCCGGCCGCCACGGACGAGCAACTGCGCACCGCCGCGCGCACCGCCGGGATCGACGAGGAGATCGCCCGGCTCCCGGACGGTTACGCCACCCTCGTCGGTGAACGCGGTGCCACGCTTTCCGGTGGACAGCGCCAACGGATCGCCCTGGCGCGGGCGTTGCTGTCCGACGCCCCGGTCCTGGTCCTCGACGAGGCCACCAGCGCGGTCGACGAACGCGGCCAGGCGCGCATCGTCCGGGAGCTGGCGGCGGCCGGCCGGGGCCGCACCTGCATCGTCGTCGCCCACCGGCTCGACGCCGTCCGCCACGCCGACCACATCGTCGTCCTCGACGGGGGCCGTGTGGCCGCCGCGGGCGACCACACCACCCTGCTCGCGGGCGGCGGCGTGTACGCCTCGCTCGTCGCGGCCGGACGCACCGCACAGGAGGAGCGCGCCGCATGAACCCGAACCCGACCCGGCCCCCGGCCGGCGCCCTGCGCTCGCTTCTCCCGGTCCTCGGCGCGCACCGCGCCACCGTGCTCCGTACCTGCCTGGCCGCCCTCGTCGACCAGGCCGCCCTGGTGGCCCTGGTCACCCTCGCCGCGTACACGGTCGGCACAGCCGTCACCCGGCACCAGCCACCCGCCCCCGGGACCGTCGCCCTCCTGATCGGGCTCGTCCTGCTCCGGGCCCTGGCCACCTGGCGTGAGATGGACCTCTCGCACGACCTCGCCTACCGGGTCCTGGCCGAACTGCGCGTCCGGGTCTTCGACGGGCTGGCGCGCAGTGCCCCCGCCCGGATCGCGGGCCGGCGCAGCGGCGACCTCGCGGCCACCGCCCTCGGGGACGTCGAGGCACTGGAGTTCTTCTACGCCCACGCCATCGCCCAACTGCTCGCCTCCGGTGCGGTCTTCGTGGTGGCGGCGGCCGTGCTCGCGGCTCTGGGGCCCTGGCTGCTGCTCGCCGTCGTACCGGCCGCCCTGCTCCTGATCTGGTCGCCCCTGGTCGAAGCGCGCGGCCGGGCCGAACGCGGGCACCGCACCCGCGGCGCGCTCGCCGAGTTGTCGTCGGAGACCGTGGAGAGCGTCGACGGGCTGCGCGAGCTCCTGATGACCGGTTCGCTGAACCGCAGGCGGGCCCGGCTCCGGTCCGCCGGGCGGCGGCTCGCCCGCGCCCAGCGCGCCGAACAGTCGTGGGAGACCGGCGCGGGCGCGGCCCGCGACCTGCTGGTCGTGACCGCCGTCATCGGGGTCGTGTCCGCCGCCGCCCACGCCGCCTCCGACCAGCGCCTCGACGGGGCGTGGGCCCCGGCCGCCATGGCGCTCGCCCTCGGCGCCCTGGCCCCGGTCGCGGAATCGGCGGCCGCGCTCGGCCGGGCGGGTGGCCTGCGCGCCGCCGCGGCCCGGGTCCGGTCCGCCGTCCACGCCCCGCGGAGCGCCTGCCGCCACCGACCCCCGCCCCCTCCCACCGGGCCCGCTCGGCCTGCGGCTGCGCGGCGTACGGTTCGGGTACGGGGGAGGGACCGTACTGGACGGCGTCGACCTCACCGTCCGGCCGGGTGAGACGGTGGCCCTCGTCGGAGCGTCCGGGGCCGGCAAGTCGACCTGCGCCCATCTCGTGGCCCGCTACTGGGACCCGGCCGAAGGCGCCGTGGAACTCGTGCCCCCCGCCCCGGCCCACCCCGTCGGCCTGCGGGACCTCGCTGAGGACGACCTGCGTGCCGCTGTGTCCGTGGTGGGGCAGGAGGCCCCGCTCTTCCACGGCACGCTCGCCGAGAACCTCCGTCTGGGCGCCCCCGGGGCGACGGCGGACGAACTCGACGCGGTGGTCCGGATCTGCGGCGTCGACACCGTCGCCGACGCCCTGCCCGACGGCCTCGACACCCCCGTCGGCGAGCGCGGCGCGACCCTCTCCGGCGGCCAGCGTGCCCGGGTGGCCCTGGCCCGCGGCCTGCTGAGCGGCCCGCGCGTCCTCGTCCTGGACGAGACGACCGCCCATCTGGACCACCGGGGCGACGCGGAACTGGCCCTGGCCCTCGCGGCCGGCTCCGCCACCCGGGCGACCCTGGTGATCGCCCACCGCCCGGCCACCGTCCGCAGAGCCGACCGGATCGCGGTCCTGGACGGCGGGCGCATCGTCGAGGAGGGCACCTGGGACGAGCTGATCCGGGCCGGCGGCGCCCTGACCCGCCTCTTCGCCCGCGAGCGGATGGCGGCCCCGGACCCTGAGGCACCCCGCCACCGGACGGCACCCGACCAGGAATCGGGGCCCGCCCCCCGGTCCGCGAGCGACGCGGTGCTCAGGGAACCGGCTGCTCCGCCCAGATGATCTTCCCCCGGGGCGTGTAGCGCGTGCCCCACCGGTGGGCGAGCTGCGCGACGAGGAACAGGCCGCGCCCTCCCTCGTCCGTCGTCCTGGCGTGCCGCAGCCGCGGTGAGGTGTTGCTGGCGTCGGACACCTCGCAGGTCAGCGCCGACTGGAACAACAGCCGCAGCCGGACCGGACCGGAGGCGTACCGGATCGCGTTCGTCACCAGCTCGCTGACGATCAGCTCCGTCGTCATCGACAGTTCCTCCAGCCCCCACGCCTCCAGCCGGCGGGACACCTTCGCCCGGATCTCGCCGACCGCCGCCGGGTCCACGGGCACGTCCCACGACACCAGATGCTCCGGGCTCAGGACGTGCGTCCGGGCGAGGAGCAGCGCGATGTCGTCCGGCTGCGGTACCGGGAGCAGCTCCTTGACCACCGCCGGACACAGGTCCTCCAGCGGCAGGCCGCCCCGGGACACCTCCCGGCTCAGCCGCTCCATGCCGCCCTCGACGTCCCTGTCGGTCCCCTCGATGAGCCCGTCGGTGTAGAGCCCGAGCAGGCTCCCTTCGGGCAGGAGGATCTCCAGCGACTCGAAGGGCAGCCCGCCGAGACCGAGCGGCGGCCCCGGGGGAAGGTCGGGAAAGGAGACGGCCCCGTCCGGGGCGACGACCACCGGCGGAGGGTGGCCTGCCCGCGCCATCGTGCAGGCGCCGTTGGTCGGGTCGTAGACGGCGTACAGACAGGTCGCCCCGACCACCGTCGAGCCGCCCCGCTCCGCAGGACCTCCGGCACGCTCCTCCTCGCTGAGCCGCAGGACGAGATCGTCCAGGCGGGCCAGCAGCTCGTCCGGCGGCAGGTCCATGTCGGCCAGCGTCTGTACGGCGGTACGCAGCCGCCCCATGGTCGCGGCCGCCCCGATGCCGTGCCCGACGACATCGCCGATGACCAGGCCCACCCGGGCCCCGGACAGCGGGATCACGTCGAACCAGTCGCCGCCGACCCCGTCCTTCGCGTCCGCCGGGAGGTAGGACCACGCCACGTCCAGCGCCGTCCCGCCGCGGAGCGTCTGCGGCAACAGGCTCCGCTGGAGGACCAGGGCCGCGGTGTGCTCCCGGGTGTAGCGGCGGGCGTTGTCCACGCACACGGCGGCCCGTGCCACCAGCTCCCGGGCGGGCGCCACGTCGTCCTCGTCGAACGGCACCGGGTTCTGCGAACGCATGAAGGTGGTCAGCCCCAGCACGGTGTCGCGGGCCCGCATGGGGACGCAGATCAGCGAATGCAGCCCGAACTCCCGGATGCGGGCGGCCCGCGCCGGGTGCTCCTGCGCCCACCCGTGGCTGTCCGGGTCGAGCGCCGGCAGCAGCACCGGGGCGCCCGCCAGCAGGAAGTGCGCGTCGTGCGGCGGCGGCACGAAGTCGACGGCCTCCCCGATCCGGACGACCGCCTCCGGACAGCCCTCGCGCACCGAGCTCATGCCCGCCCGGCGCATGGCGGGCCGCTCGCCCTCGGCGGGTGTGGCCGACCCGGGCCGCTCCCCGCCGAACGGGTTCTCCAGCAGGTCCACGAAGACGAAGTCCGCGAACCGGGGCACCGCGAAGTCGGCGAGTTCCTGCGCCGTACGCTGGACGTCCAGGGTCGAGCCGATGCTCGCCCCGGCCTCGTTGACCAGCGCGAGCAGCCGACGCGCGTTCCACCGGTCGGTGACGTCACGGACCATGTAGCCGATGCCGATCCGCCGGTCCTGCGCGTCGGCCAGCGGGAAGAACGAGCTCGCGTACGCCCGTCGGCGGTGCGGATCGGCCCAGCTCCAGCCCAGGTACTCGTAGTCCGTGACCGCCTCCCCGGTCGACAGGACCTGCCGCATCAACCGCTCGATGGGGGCCGCCAGGGCCGCGGGCAGAACATCGCCGGGCCTGCGCCCCAGACGCTGCTCGCGCGGTACGCCGCCGAACCGCTCCAGGGTGTCGTTGAGCCAGAGATAGCGCAGGCCGGGGTCGAGCACGGCCATCCCGACCGGGGACCGGGCCATGAAGTCGTCCAGCACGGACCCGCTCATCGTCCAGTGCGGGGTCAGCTCCCGCCCGGACACCAGGAAGACCTCCTGCCCGGCGATCCGGAAGGAGGCGGTGACCCGCACGTCGACGTCCAGGGACCGGCCGTCCCCGCCCCGCAGGGCGACGAGCCCGCTCCACGCCGAACCGGCGCGGCAGCGCGCGGCCACCGCGGCCGTCCGGAGGGGGTCCGGCGAGCCGGTCAGCAGGAGGGCGGCGGACCGGCCGACCACCTCGGCCGCCGGATACCCGAGCAGGGCCTCGGCCCCGCGGGTCCAGCCGATGACCGTGCCGTCCCCGGCGATCACGGCGGCCGCGTCGTCGGCCCTCCGCGCCGGTCCCCGGCCGTCCCCGGAGGGCAGCGGGCCGGGCTCCGCCGGGAAGCCCTCATCGGCGGATGCCATTGCACCTCACCACCCTCTGTAGGTTTCCATGGTCGCGCGTCGCCCCGGACCGCGCCCGGTGCCGCGTGCGCGGTCCGGGCGCGGTTCCCGTTCGGCGGCGTGACGGGCGGGACATGGCCGCCTGGGGGCTCGTCCCCCGCTGGACCCGTGCGGGTGGTCGGCTCCGGCCTCCGACGGGAGGACCGGAGCCGCTCTCCTGCCCGGGGTCAGAAGCGGAAGCAGATCTCGCGCTCCGGCAGCCACGGCCCCAGCCATTCGGCGGACGGCAGGGTGATGCACCACGTGCGGTCGGGCGGAGTGCCGGGCCCCGGCGGCGTGGGCGAGGGCGAGGGAGCCGTGGGCGGGGACGGCTGCGCGGACGGCGGAACGGTCGGCGACGGACTCGGGTCCGTGGGAACGTCCGTCGGGGTCGGGGTCGGGGTCGGGGTCGGGGTCGGCGACGGGTCGGGCGCGGGCTTCCCGGGCGCGGCCATCTCGGTCATCATCGTCCGGAACACCTTCGAGGACCGCGGATTGCTCCCGCACCGCCAGACACCGTGCGGGCAGTAGTCCGTGACCGTCTGGTAGAGCGGCTCGTGCCGGTCGATCCACTCCAGCATCCGCCGCATGTACTCGGGGTTGTCGCCGTTGCGGAAGAGCCCCCACTCCGGGAACGAGATGGGCTTGCCGCGCTCCGCGGCGAAGTCGACGTGCTTCTGGAGTCCGTACGGGTCGGTGACCTGGTCGTCGAAGGTCTCACCGGGAGGCTGGTCGTAGGAGTCCATCCCGATGATGTCGACGACGTCGTCGCCCGGGTAGCACTCGGTCCACGGCACCGCGTCCCGCCCCCGGCTCGGCGTGAAGTCGAAGCGGAACTCCTGACCGGGCGCCGCGCGCATCGCCGTGACGATCCGCTCCCAGTACGCCTTCCAGGACGTGGGGTCGGGACCGCACCGGTGCGTGTACGTCGTGCCGTTCATCTCCCAGCCGAGCACGATCACGGTGTCCGGTACACCCAGATCCACGAGGCGCTCGGCGAGCCGGGTGAAGTGCTGGTCGAAGGTGCCCGCCGCTCCGGCCCGGAGCAGGCGACGGACCTCGTTGTCCGGGACCCCGGCCTCGTTGCGTTCCAGCATCGGGACGTTCAGGACGAACATCCGGTCCGGGTCCGCGCGTTTCCAGTCCGCCCAGGTGTCGAGGAAGTCGGGGGAACCCTCGATGTTCACCCACAGATCGCCCGGCAGATACGTGTGCCCCACCCGCAGCTCCGCCCCGCCCAGCCAGCGGGAGAACTCGGCCATCCTGCGGATCCCGGCGGGCCCGTAGTCCAGGTACGCCCCGTGCGCCGTACCGCTCACCCTCCGCGGCCCCCCGGGGGCCGCGCCGTCGACGGAATCGGTGCCCGGTGGCGACTGGCCCGCGATGCCGCCGCCCGCCAGCAGGCTGAGAGCAAGCGCCGCGATACACGAAACGAAGAGTCGGCGCTTGGCCGGCATTGCTCCTCCTGGCTGTGATGAATTCCGGTCCGTTCGGCCCGGTGGGGAGAGCGTTTCATCATCATGCCCCGGAGGCATGCGGGGGGAGTCCATTTATCGTATTCGGCGTTGCGGACGTGCCGTTCAGGTGAATGTTGGGCCGAAGGTGAACGGTAACGAGCCGACCCGGTTGTCGAAATTCGAATCGACCAGTCCCGGGTCGCCCAGACCGCCCATGACGGGGCGTCGGTCGATCAGTTCCCGGAACAGCGCGGTCATTTCGAGGCGGGCCAGATGCGCACCCAGGCAGTGGTGCGGACCCCCGCCGCCATATCCCAGATGAGGATTGGGCGAGCGGGTGATGTCGAAGCGATCCGGATGGGTGAAAACAGCCTCATCGCGGTTGGCGGACGCGTGGATGAGTGCGACTTTCTCGCCCGGCAGGAATGTGCGACCGCCCAGGGCGAATTCGGCGGTGACCGTCCTGCGGAACTGGATGATCGGAGTCGAATGCCGCACGATCTCGTCGACGGCCCCGCCGATGTACCGGTCGAAGTCGGACCGCAGCAGCTCCCGCTGCTCCGGATGCCGGTCGAGCAGGAACAGCCCGTGCGCGATGGCGTTGCGGGTGGTCTCCACCCCGGCCACCAGCAGCAGCGAGAAGAAGGCGCCCAACTGCCGCCCCGACAGCGCCTCGCCGTCGATGTCCGCACACACGAGCGCCGAGACGAGGTCGTCCCCGGGGTGACGGCGGCGCTGTGCGGCGAGCCTCCCCATCACCCACTGCATCCGGGCCAGGGAGGCCAGCCCGCGCCCCGGGATCCGGATCCGGGCCCGCCCTCGCCGCTCCACGCCGACATGCTCCGAGGCGTGGTCGATCTGCTCGGCGATCCGCGCCCGGTGGGCCCGCGGGATGCCCATCAGGTCGCAGATCACCTCCAGGGGCAGCCGCGAGGCCGCCGACAGCACGAAGTCCCGCGGCCGCTCGGCGATCAGCTCGTCCACCAGCCGCTCCGCGAGCCGCCCGACGTTCTCCTCGACGCCCGCCAGCAGGCGCGGGGTGAACCGCCGGGAGACGATCCGGCGCAGCGCCGCGTGCTCCTGCCCGTCCATGTTCACCATCGAGTTCCCGAACAGCGCCTTCGCCCAGCCGGCCGGCTCCGGGGTGGTCACCCCGGGCGCGCTGGCGAACACCCCGGGCGTACGGCTCGCCGTCCGCACGTCGGCATGGCGCACCAACGCGTGGAACGGCTTCCCGGCGGTACGCGCCGTACCGGGCCGGGGCGTGAACAGCACCGGCGCGTCCAGCTCCCGCAGCAGGGCGAAGGCCCGGAGCCGCTGGGGGCGCGGCAGCCGCCAGAACGCCGGGTCGGCCAGATCGACGTCCGCCGCGCGCAGCACGGGATCCCCGGACGACTGGTACGGAACGGTCATGCCCACCACCTCCACGATTCGCCAAGCCATGGTCCGGCCGGCCGGCCACCGCAGCTCCCACGACGCGGCCCGTCACCGCCGAACGCCCCGCACCCTCACGCGTTTGCCGGAACGAGGCCGCCGCCGGTGCGCCCGTACGCCGCACGCACGAGAACTGTTTCGCCACCGCCTCGTTGTCAACATCGCCATCAGAAGCACCTCGGACGAGTTAACGAGAGGCAGGCAGTCACCTCATGAGCCCCACCCCCGCGAAACCGGGCGGCGCCCCCATCCCCTCCCGCCGGACCGTCCTGCGCGGAGCCTTCACCGCCGCCGTCGTCACGGGTACCGCCGGCGCCCTGTACCCGCTGCTCCGCCACGAACCGGCCGGCGCCGCCCGGCCCGCGCCCGGACCCGGCGCCGGATCCGGCTCCCGGGCCACCACGGAGGAGTTCACCGAGATGTACCGGGGCCGGGAGATCCGGGGGACGGCGACCGCCGTCCTCCCCGCGGAGGCCCCGGGCGGCGACCGGATCGCGGGCGCCGCCGAGCCGGTCGCCGAGATCCGTATCGACGGCAGGCCGCTGCACGTCATGAGGCGGGCGGACGGCACCTATCTGAGCGACGTCCGGCACTACGAGTCGTATCCGACGCTGCTGGAGACGGCCCGCGCCGCCGTCGACGAACTCGGCTCCGCCCGGCTCGCACCGCCCGCCGCGCACCACATGTGAACCAGGAGGACCAGCACCGGTGTACACCCGCAAGAACCAGCGCGACCTCACGCGCACCGAGAAGCGCCGGCTCATCGACGCGATCCTGAAACTGAAGCGCTCGGGCCGCTACGACGACTTCGTCGTCATGCACCGGGAGTACTACGTCATGGACACCGAACACCGGCCGCGCCCGGCGCACATGACCTCCTCGTTCTTCCCCTGGCACCGCCAGTACCTGCTGGAGTTCGAGAAGGCCCTCCAGCGCGTCGACGCGGGCGTGAGCGTCCCCTACTGGGACTGGACCCAGGACAACGAACCGACCTCGTCGCTCTGGGCGGAGGACTTCCTCGGCGGCGACGGGAGGCCGGGCGACCGCCGGGTCACCACCGGTCCCTTCGCCTACGCGACGGGCAACTGGAGCGTCGGCAGGGGCGTCACCGACGAGCACTACCTCACCCGCAACTTCGGCAGGCCCGGAAGGGACCCGGTCTCCCTGCCCACCGGGGACGACGTGGCACGGGCACTGAAGGACCCCGTCTACGACACCGAGCCCTGGAACAGCGTCAGCACCGAGGGCTTCCGCAACCGGGTCGAGGGATGGGGCATCCGGGGCGTGCGCGCGGTGGGCCTCCACAACCGGGTCCACCAGTGGGTCGGCGGGCCGATGGCGGGCGCGGCCTCCCCCGAGGACCCGGTGTTCTGGCTCCACCACTCCTTCATCGACCTGCTCTGGGACCGCTGGCGCACGGCGCACCCCCGGTCCGCCTATCTCCCGGGCCGCAAACCCGCCTCACCCGGCCCCGAGCGGGACTACGTCTTCGGCCTCGACGAGGCGATGCCCCCGTGGGGCGTGACCCCGAGGAAGCTCCTCGACCACGGCAAGATCTACCGCTACGCCTGAGACCGGACGACGGAACGGCCGGCTCCCTCCGCACGGAGGGAGCCGGCCGTTCGGTAACCGCAGGGAGATCAGCGGCCGTAGCCGTAGTCGCCGCCGGTGTCGTGGTGGCCCTCGGAGACGTTGGCGCAGGTGTTTCCGAAGGTCGGGTTCAGCAGACCGATCACGTTGATCGTGTTGCCGCAGACGTTCACCGGGACGTGCACGGGAACCTGGACGGCGTTGCCCGAACCGACCCCGGGGGAGCCGGCGGCGAGGGCCTGCGCACCGGCGTCCGCGGACGCCATGCCGGCGCCGCCGGCGATGAGGGCGCCGGTGCCGGCCATGACAGCGGCGACCTTCGTCATACGAGACATGGAGAACTCCTTGTAAAGAAGGGGGTTGTGCTGCGGACACGAGGTCCGCACCCCCTGACAACGCGGAAGACGCCGGTCGGTAACGGATCTGCTCACAGGTGGTACCTCCGACGCCGCCGTCCGGCGTACACCCCGCGTGTCACCGTCCGACCAGGGGCAGTCCCGACAGCCGCTCGTGCCAGTCCCGCGCCGCGGGGAACCTGGCCTTGACGGTCTCCGCCGCCCGCTCCCGCACCGCCACCTGCGACTCGCGCAGCCGCAGCAGCGGCTCCAGACCGGGCCGGGCCAGCAGCAGCCGCTGATTGACCACCGGCACCGGCCCCCAGTGGTTCTTGTAGCTCTCCGCACCGCGCAGCAGGCTCAGCACCGTACGCCCGCCGTCCGCAGCCTGCTGGGAGACCTCGCGCAGCAGCATCGTCGACACGTCGACCTTCCGCGCGCGCAGCACCGGATCCGCACCGTACAGATAGCCGCCCGTCAGCGGCCCCGACTGCAACGACAGGTTGGACGCCACCACCTCGCCCTCCAGCCGGAACTCGGTCAGGGCCGCCGTGCCGTCCCCCACCATCCGTCCCACCGACCGGATCAGATGGTCCGAGAACCGCGCCCGGAGGTGTTCGGGGTTGACCGTCCGGCCCTCCCACTGACGCTCGTGCAGCCGCAGCAGTGTGCCGATCGCGGCGGGCACCGCGTCCCGCGGAACGCGATGCGCCTCGATGCCCAGGGCGTCGACCTTGCGCAGCTTGGAGCGCAGCCGCTGGCCCCGCGAGCCCGTCAGCCGCGCCACGCGGTCGTCCAGCGGCTCGGCGGGCAGCTCCATGCACGTCGAGTCCGTGAGCCGGCTGCGGGCCCCCGGCCACCGTCCGAACAGCAGTTGCGCCGACGCGTCCGGCCGGACCTCCCGCAGATCCACCACGGTGTGCCGGGCCGCCCGGTCCAGACCGCGCCCCAGGGCCCCCACGGCGTACCCGGCCTCCTCCTGGTCGAGGAGGATGTCGAAGAAGTCGGAGACGGCTCCGCCCATCGGGACGAGCAGCGGCATCGGACGGTGCACCAGCATCAGCGGCGCCGCCCCGATCAGCCGCCCCGCCCGGCGGACCAGCAGCACCCGCAGCCGGCCCTCCTGGCCGTAGGACATCCACCACGAGTGCAGCCAGGCGTGGCTCTGGAACGGGGTGGGCGTGGCGCAGCGGCGGTGCAGCGCGTCCCACTCGCCGGCGAGCGCGCCGAACTCCCGGAAGTCCCGGCACAGCGTCACGGTCAGGCTGCCCGCCCGTCGCGCCGTCATCGGACGAGCTCCCGCTCGTCCTGGTCGGCGCCGGCTTCCCCGGCCGCCGGACCGGGCACCTGGGCCGCGACGCTCCAGCCCTCCCGGCGGGGCCGCACCAGCAGGACGAGACCGCCCAGCAGGCCGCCCGCCGCCGCTCCCACCGCGGCGCCCAGCGGCACCGACGGCGAGACGGGCCGGTCCGGCGTCATCGCATGGGTGAACTTGATCAGCTTCACCCCGGTGTCCTTGGAGACATGACCGCTGCTCACGATGACGGCCTCGATCACCGCGTTGGCGATGTCGGCCGCCTTGTGACGGTCCGAGGACGTGCCCGTCACGGAGATCATCGGCGAGTCGGGGGAGGTCTCCGACGTCACGTGGGACCGCAGTTCGCGCACCGTCTCGCCCGCCGCGCCCTGCGCGTACGAGAGGGTCGCGTCGCTCGTCGTCAGCCGCCCGTACGACTGGGCGTATCCCAGCGCTGCCGAGGGGTCCGTCTCGCCCTCCGCGACCGCCATCGCATAGCTGGTGGCCTCGTACTGCGGAGTGGCGAGAGCGCCGTACGCGAGCCCGGACGCGGTGCCGATCAGCACGCTGACGGGCAGCGGCCACCAGTGCGGCAGCCGGGTGAGGGCGGTACGCAGCCGACGGACGACGACGACGTGTCGCTGCGGCTCGGGTGAGTCGGTCATGAGAGGGCTCTCCGGTTCGGTGGGGCGGTGTCGAGGGCGTACGCGTACACGTCCATCAGGCGCTCGCTGCTGCGCCGGATGTCGTAGTGGCCGACGGCCCGGGGCGGCGGCCGGCGGTCCGGTGCGGCCTGTATCAGCTGCCGCAGCCGGGCCGTCAGTTCCTCGGGGCTCCCGGCGATCCGGGTCGCGCCCGGGGCGTGGGCGGCGGGCAGGTCGTCGATGGCCGGGCAGGCGTCGTGGAGGACGGGCAGTCCGGCGGCGAGGGCCTCCACCGCGGCCAGCCCGAAGGACTCCTCGCGGGACGTCGAGACGAAGGCGTCCAGAGCGCTCAGCAGGGCCGGAACCCCCGGTACCGGCCCCGTCCCGTCCTCGTCGCACTCCCCGAGGAACCGGATCCGGTCCACCGCTCCCAGACGCAGGGCCAGTGACCGCAGCGCACCGGCCTCGGGCCCGTCCCCGGCCAGCAGCAGCCGGGCCTCCGGCAGGGCGGCGACCGCGCGGATCAGCACGTCGAACCGCTTGCCCGGCACCAGCCGCCCCACCCCGCCGACCACGAACGCGTCCTCGGGGAGGTCCAGCGCGCCCCGGACCTCCGCCCGCCGCCGCGCGTCGAAGCGGAACCGGTCCGCGTCGATGCCGTTGGGCACCAGCCGGATCCGGTCGGCGGGCACCCCCCAGTCCCGCAGTCGGCCGGCCACGGTGGAGGAGACGGCGACCGTCGCCGCGCCGAGCCGCTCGGTGGAGAGGTAGAGGGCGCGGATGGACCGGGTGAGCGGCCGGCCCTCGATCTCGGCCCGCCCCAAGGAGTGCTCGGTCGCCACGGCGGCCCGCGTCCCGGCCAGGCGGGCCGCGATCCTGCCGTACACACAGGCCCGGTAGAGATGCGTGTGGACCAGGTCGTAGCGGCCGTCCCGGATGAGCCGGGCGAGGCGTCCGACGGCCGACAGGTCCCGGTTCCCGCGCATCCCGAGGTGCGCCACCCGGATCCCGTCGGACCGCAGCTCCGCCGCGACCGCCCCCGGGTTGGTGAGCGTCACCACATCGCACTCCACGGGCAGATGGCGCAGCAGCAGGCGCAACTGCCGCTCGGCGCCGCCGACCCCGAGACCGGTGATGACGTGCAGCGCCCTCACCGGGGACCGCCCGCCCGCGCCGGCCCGGCGGTCCGCGCGCCCGTGCCCGGCACCGCCACCTGCCGCAGTCCGTGCCGCAGGTCCTTCGCCCACAGCCGCACCCCCCGGTCCGCCTGGCTGATGTGGGTCCGGGGCAGGGCGAACCGGCTGAGCAGCGGACCGGGGGTCAGCGCACACGCGTAGCCGTAGCCCGCCCGGCGCGCGGCGTCCGTGACCCGGCGGTCGAGGAAGCCGTACGGGTAGCAGAAGCCTTCCGGGAGCGTGCCGGTGAGCTCGCCGATCAGCTCCCTGCTCCGAGCGGTCTCGCGCCGCAGTTCCTCGTCGCAGAGCTCCGTCAGGTCCTGGTGGTACAGCCCGTGCGAGCCGACCTCCATGCCCGCGGCGGCGACCCGCCGGACGTCGTCGTGGGTGAGCAGCGGCTTGCGCGGGCCGAGCGGGTCCCACTCGTTGACCCCGCCGGGCCGGCCCGGCAGGACGAAGACCGTCGCCCGGCAGCCGTGCTTGCGCAGCACGGGCAGCGCCTCGTCGAGGAAGTCCGCGTACCCGTCGTCGAAGGTCAGGCCCACCAGGCCGCGCCGCCCCGCCGCCCCCGCGCGCAGCAGCTCCGACACGCCCACCCCCGTCAGCCGCCTGCTGCGCAGCCAGGACAACTGCTCGTCGAGGCGCTGGGGGGAGACCGTGATGCCGTACGGATCGTCGCTCGGGTCCGTCACCGAGTGGTAGGTGAGGATCCACGGCGGACGGCGGGTGTGCGGGCGGAGCCGGGACGAGGGGGCGTCGGCGCGGTGTGCCGAGGACTCAGCGGCCATCGAGGAACCTCCGTCGGGTGAGTGCCAGCAGGGAGACGACCTCGGGCGAGCGCAGGGCGAGGCCGGTCAGGAAGAACACGGCGGGGACGAGGAGACAGCCGGCGGCCAGGCTCAGCACCGGCTCGGACACGAGCGGGGCGCACGCCCAGCCCGCCGCGCCCGCCGCCAGCGACGCCCCGGCGAGCCGGCTCAGCGAGAGCGTCACGTCCCGGGCCCTGATCGGCACCACGCGGGTGCCGAGGCCCATCAGGAGCAGCAGGGCCGTGGCGCTGATCCCCAGCGCGTTGGCGGTCGCGATGCCGTCCACGCCGAAGCGGTACGTCAGCGCGTAGCCGGCCCCCATCGTGACCAGCAGTCCGGTCCCCATCGCGAACGCCGGGAACCAGGTGGGCCGCCCGGACGAGAAGAACGGCCGGCTCAGCGCGCCGACCAGGCAGTGCCCGAGCAGGCCCAGTGCGTAGACCCGCATGACCTGGGCGGTCGACGCGGTGTCCGCGGCGTCGAACGCGCCGCGCTGGAAGAGCACGTCGATGATCTGGGGCGCGTAGCCGAGCACGACCGCCGTGCCGAGCAGCACCACCAGTCCGGCGAGACCGAGGTCCCGTTCGACCCGCCGCCGGGCCTTCTCGTGCTCCCCGGCGGCCATGGCCTGGGCGACGACCGGAAAGGTGACCGTGCAGATCATCAGCGACAGCACCATCGGCATCTGCGCGACCTTCTGCGCGTAGTTCAGATGCGAGATCGCCCCGGCGGGCAGGGTGGAGGCCAGGAACCGCTCCACCAGCACCTGGGACTGACGGCTCACCACGAACAGGACCACCGGGGCCAGCACCGCGAAACCCAGCAGCGGAGCGCCGCGCACCGCCCGCCGCCTCGGCCGTCCCCGGCGTGGCAGCCGCGGCCGGGCGAGCGGTACCAGCCGCAGGAACACGGGGAGCTGGGTGAGGATCATGAGCGCACTGCCCACCGCGACACCCGCGGCGGCCGCCCGCACCCCCCAGGCCGCGTGCAGGGCCAGCGTCATCCCGATGATGCCGAGGTTGTACGCGACGTAGACCCCGGCGGGCGGCAGGAAGCTGCGGTGCGCGCGCAGCGCGGCGCTGAAGTAGCCGGTGATCCCGAAGGTCAGCACGGTGACCGCGGTCAGCCGGGTGCAGTCCACCGCGAGCCGGGGATCGGCGAGCCCCGGGGCGAGCACGCCCACGACCCACGGCGCTCCGGCGATGAGCAGCGCCGCGCCCCCGGAGAGCAGCAGGAACAGCCGGGGGAGCGTGGCCGCCACCAGGTCCCGTACGGGGTCGGCTCCCTCCTCCGCCCCGCCGCGGGCGCGACGGGTGAGGGCGAGACTGAACGCCGGGACGAGGAGGAGCGCCATCCCGTCCTCGATCAGCAGCGTCGCCGCCATCTCGGGCACCGTCCAGGCGATCAGGAACGCGTCACTCGCGTCACTCGCCCCGAAGTACCGGGCGATGGCCTGGTCCCGCACCAGACCCAGGACGGCCCCCAGCACGGTCAGCACCGCCGTGCCCGCCGCCGCCCGCGCGAGGAAGGCCCCCAGCCGGGGCGCCTCGCCGCTCTCCCTCTCCGCCGCGCCGGTCCCCTCCGGACCCGCCCCCGGCGCCGGGAGGAGCGGCGGAGCCGGGTTCGCCGCCGCGTCCGCCGGCCGCGCTCCGGCCTCCGTGCCCGTACCGGACTCGCTCATGCGGCCCTCACCCGGTCCGGCTCGGCCAGCGCCCACCAGGCCGCCAGCCCCAGCACGACGCCGCTGAGCACCGTGGTGGGCCCGCCGATGTCCGCGTACAGGAAGTTGACGCTCTGCCAGGTCATCAGGGCGACCGCCACCAGACCGCAGTCCAGGGCCGCGTCGCCGCGCGAGCGGGCGAGCCACAGCCGCCGGACCGCGCCGGCCAGGATCGCCGCCCAGCTGCCGACGAGCGCGGTCAGTCCGACGAGGCCCTGCTCGCCGAGGACGAGGAGATACATGTTGTGCGGGGACAGGAGGGCCTGCCGGCGGAAGTCCTGGCCCGCCCCGGCGGTGTCGCTGCCCGACGAGAGCCCGATCGAGGCGTGCGCGTCGCGGTGGTCGGGGAAGCCCTTGAGACCGACCCCGGTGACCGGCTGCTCGCTCCACATCGCGCCCGCCGCGCTCCACATCGCGTAGCGGTCGCTGACGGACCGGTCCGGGGTGCTGGTCACCCGGGTCACGCTGGCGGCCCGGTCCGCGATCATCTCGGAGCCGATGCCGAACCCGCCGACCAGCACCACGCCCGCCGCGCCCAGCACGGCCAGCGACGTCAGCGCCTGCCGCCGCCCGCTGAGCGCCAGGGCGACGAGCGCCGCGGCGGCCGTGGCGATCCACACACCCCGGCTGAACGACAGCGTCAGGGGCACGATCAGCGCGACGGCGAGAACGGCGGCGCACGGCCGGAGCCAGGCCGGGGCGCTCCGGGGCGTGCGCAGGGCGCAGGCCGCCGCCGCGAGCAGCCCGTAGGCGACCACGGTCGCCATGCCCATGATGTCGCTGGGCCCGAAGGTGCCGACCGCCCGGATGTCCTCGCCCATGTAGGACGCCCCGGTCCCGGTGACGTACTGATGGACGCCCGTGACGCCCTGGACGACGGCCAGGAGGACCAGCGAACCGGCCACCACCCGGAACCCGTACGCGTCCCTGAGCAGAAGGAACACCGCGGCCGGCACGAGGACGAAGACCTGGAGGTAGCGCACGAGCCCCGGCAGGGCCGCCGCCGGGTCCGCCGCCGTGACCGTGGCCACCGCGAAGGCCACCGCGGGCAGCCCCAGGACCAGCGCGGCGGTGGCGCTCAGCGGCCGCTGCCGCAGGTACAGCACCCGCCCCACGCACACGAGTACGGCGATCCCCGAGGCCACGTCGGCCGGGCCGCCCCCGCCGGAGGTCCCGTACGGGAGGGCGGGCAGCAGGACGGTCGCGACGAGGGGCAGCAGCGGCCAGCGCCACCGCAGGCCGCCCCACGGGGAGCGGGGGACGGCCCGCGCCTCGGCCGCCGGTGACGGCGCGGGCGGGGTCAGGACAGCGGTCATGGTCAGCTGCCTCCGAGCCGGAACACCGAACCCGCCGTCCGCGCCAGCACGCAGGCGTCCTGCCACAGCGACCAGGTCTCGATGTAGTGGTTGTCGAAGCGGGCCCGCTCCTCGATGGAGGTGTCGCCGCGCAGCCCGTTCACCTGGGCCAGTCCCGTGATGCCCACGGGCATCCTGTGGCGGGCCTGGTAGCCGGGGTGGGCGCGGCTGAACTGCGCCACGAAGAAGGGGCGCTCGGGGCGGGGGCCGACCATGCTCATGTCGCCGCGCAGGACGTTCCACAGCTGCGGCAGCTCGTCGAGAGACGTCCGGCGCAGCAGCCGGCCGACCCGGCTCAGCCGCCCGTCGGACGCGACGTTCCAGCGGGTCGCAGACTCCTGGACGTCGGCGGGGCGCAGGGTGCGGAACTTCAGCAGGACGAAGGGGCGTCCGTGCCGGCCGACGCGCTCCTGCCGGAAGATCACACCCGGTCCGTCGGACAGCCGCACGGCCAGGGCGCAGGCCGCCATGACCGGGGCCGCCAGCACCAGCCCGGCCGCGGCCAGGGCGGCGTCCACGGCCCGCTTCACCGCGTGGCCGAGCGGGCGGTCCGTCCCGTCGCGCAGCGGCCGGGCGGTGAATCCCCACAGATGGTCGGGCCGCCCGCCCGCCGGAGCCCCCGCGACGGTGCCGGGGCCGGTGATCAGCCACACCCGGCACCCCTGTCCGGCGAGCAGCGCGAGGAGAGCGTCCCCGTCCGGGACGGCCTCGGGCGGGGCGGTGAACACCGCGTGCCGCACGCTGTTCTGGACCACGGCCCGCCCCACCTCCTGGGGTGAGGCCAGGACCGGCAGCGGCGCGGCGTCGGCCCCTGTCTCCCGCTGCTCGTCCCCGGCCGCCGGGGCTGCCACCAGACCGACCGGCCGCAGGCCGTACGCGGGGTGGTCGTACAGCGCGGCCGTCACCTGACGGGCCGACGGCCCCTGGCCCACGACGAGCGTGGACTGCGGGCGGCGGACGGCGGCCCGCCGCCGCGCCCGGTGGACCGCCGCACGTCCGGCACAGGTCAGCGCGGTCTGCGTACCGGCCCCGTACGCCAGCACCGTCCAGCCGAACCCCTGCTGCGGGTCCCAGGCGTCCAGTACCTCCATGGTCGCGTACCACTGGAGGAGGGTGAGGCCGAGGAGCGCGGGCAGATCGGTGAGGACCGAGGGGGACAACCGCATCCGGTACAGGCCGCGCCAGGCGAAGAGCAGCACCTGCGCCACCGGCTGGACGGCCACCAGCAGCCAGGGCCACGCGACCGGGACCACGAGGGCGAACGTCACGGCCGGAGCGAGGGCGTCCACGCACAGGAGCGGAAGGGGACGGCCGTACCGTACGGCCCGGCGCTCACCCGGCCGCGCCTGCGCACCACCGCCGCTTCTTCGTGGCGGATGAACCGTGTGAGCCTGCACGGCTGTTGCCTGGCCGGCTCCGGGAACCGGTGCACTCTCCATCGTCATCGCTCGGTGCGCTTCCTCGTCGTGGTGCCGGACATGCCGACAAGTTCCTGGTAGAGACCGGCGACCGCGCCCGCGGTCCGCCGGACGTCGAACGTCCTCCGGGTGTGGCGCAGGGCCCGGCGGGAGACCGCCGCGCGCAGGTCCGGGTCGGTGAGCAGGGCGGTGAGCGCCGCGGCCAGCGCCGCCGGATCCTCCGGTGGTACGAGACAGTGGTCCTCACCACCGGGCGGCAGGCTCTCCCGCGCGCCGTTCACATCGGTGAGCACGACGGCGCGTCCGCAGGCCATCGCCTCCAGCGGGGCCAGGGCCATGCCCTCCCAGCGGGAGGGCAGGACGAGGACGTCCGCCGCGTGGATCCAGGGCCGTACGTCCTCGCAGGCCCCGGTGAACAGCACGCCCGGCGGGGCCGACGACTCCAGAGCGCCCCGGTCGGGTCCGTCGCCCACCAGGGCCAGCCGCGCCTCCGGCACCGCCATCCGGCTCCAGGCCCGCAGCAGGATGTCCTGGCCCTTCTGCCGGGTCAGGCGGCCGACGCAGACGACCAGCGGAGCCTCCCGGTCCGTGCCCTCCGGCCAGGGGAGGGCGGCGCGGGCCTGCGCCCGGATTGCGTGGTCGCCGGGGCGGAACCGGTCGAGGTCGATGCCGTTGTGGATGACCGACCAGCGGGCGGCGATGCCCGCCTCCTGCCCGGTGCGGCGCTCCGACTCGCTGACGCACAGGATGTGATCGGCCCAGCGTGCGCCGAACCGTTCCCAGCCCAGCGCGAACTCGGCGGTGCGCCCGCCGACGGCCTCGAACGACCAGGCGTGCGGCTGGAACACCGTGGGGATCCGGCCGCGTACGGCGATCCGGCCCGCGAGGCCCGCCTTGGCGCTGTGGGCGTGCAGCACGTGCGGGCGGCTCGCCCGGACGATCCGGCGCGCGGCCGTGACCTCACCGGCCAGCCGCGGTCCGGGGGCACGGGTGGCGGACCAGCCGTGGACCTCAGCACCCGCTGCCGCCGCCCCGAGCGCCAGCGGGCTGCCGGGGGGACAGGCCACCACCGGGCGCAGCCCGGCTCCGGCCTGGGCCCTGACGAGATCGGTGACGACCCGGGCTACTCCGCCGTCCACGGGCTGAACCAGATGAAGGACCGTCAGTTGTCTTTCTTCAGTACGACGCATGTGCAGCACGCACGGCTCTCTTCGCTCAATACGGTGAGTAAAGCCGAGGTGCACTTTGGCAGATATGTGGCGATATCGTGCGCGTGACTCGCTCATACGACCACATGGGGATTGCCCGTCCGAGTAGGCCGTCGGAGTGGCCGCGCGGCGGACCGGCGCAGGCCCGGGTGCCTTCGCGGGCAAGCGGCGGAAGGGCGTTCGGGGCGTGGGGCGCGGGGGCGGACCGGGTGTTCGGTGCGATGCCCGCCGGTTATACCGTCATCCTTTTCCGGGAAAGCCCACACCGCCGAACGCCGCATCGGATGGCGGCACCATCCACCGTCCGGCATGTCCGTTCCCGTGCCGCCGGCGACAAGCCCGGAGTGCCCCGGACGGGGTCCGGGGCACTCCGGGCGACGGGGCGGCCGGAGCGGGCCGAGGAGGCAGGGGTGTCAGCGGGTGCGGTCCGCCAGGTACGGGATCAGCGTGAGCAGGTCCCCTCGGGCCCCCTCGGCCAGCGGCACCCGGTCGAGGCACGCGCGGGCGGCGGCCAGGTGCTCGCGCGCCTCGGTGATCGTCGCCTCTCGCCCGCCCGCCTCCTCGGTCAGCTCCGCCGCACGCCGCGCCGCCACGTCGTCGAGCGGCCCGGCGGACGTGAGCAGCGCGTCGAGGCGGCCGGCCGCCGGACGGTCGGCGGACAGCGCCGCCAGCACCGGGTACGTCTTCTTGAGCCGCCGCAGATCGCTGTGCACGGGCTTCCCCGTGACCTGCGGATCGCCCCAGATCCCGAGCAGGTCGTCCACCGCCTGGAACGCCACCCCGACATGCCGCCCGGCCCGGTCCAGCGCCTCGGCGGTCGACGGGGGAGCACCGGCCAGCAGCGCGCCCGAGGCCGCCGCGCAACCGAGCAGGGATCCGGTCTTGTGGGTGGCCATCGCCCGGTACTCGTGCGGCAGGACGGCCCCCGGACCCGACCACGGCCGGGACTCGAAGAGCAGGTCCTGGGCCTGACCGTGCACCAGGTCGCCCAGCGCGCCCGCCAGTTGCCGCACCGCCGCGGGGCCGCCCGGCCCGGGTGCCTCCGCCAGCGTGGACACGGCGAGCGCGAACAGGGCGTCCCCCGCGAGGACGGCCGGGCCCGTCCCGTACGCCTTCCACAGCGCCGGCCGGCGGCGGCGGGTCTCGTCGCCGTCCATGATGTCGTCGTGGATCAGTGAGAAGGTGTGGATCAGCTCGACGGCCACCGCCCCCGGCACCGCGTCGGCCGCGCTGCCGCCCGCGGCCTCCGCGCCGAGCACCGCGAGCGCCTGGCGCACGCCCTTGCCCTGCGATCCGGGCAGCGGCTCGCCGCCGGTGCCGCGCCAGCCGAGCGAGAACGCCGCCGTCTCCGCGTGCCAGGGGTGCAGCCGTCCCACCGACTCGACCAGGGCCGGGCGCACCAGGTCGCGGCACCGGTCCAGTATCTGCGGCGCGCTCGCACGGCGGGTCGTGGAGGGCGTCATCGGCGCTCGTCCCGCCCGCCCGTGGCCGGCGGTTCTCCGCCGCCCGTGACGTCGAAGCCCGTCGCGGGTGCGCTCGTGACGTCCGTGCCTGTGACGTCCGTGCCTGTGACGTCTGTGCCTGTGACGTCCGTGCCCGTGACCTCCGCGCCCTCGACGCGGGGCTCCACGCCGAGCTCGGCGTACGCCTTCTCGACCATCTCCCGGGCGTTGAGCAGCCCGATCCGGCTCAGCCTGCCCCGCAGCCGGTCCAGGTCGGCGGCGGTGGCGTCGCGGTCGCGGCCGAGCCTGGCCCGTGCCTTCACCAGGCCGAGGGAGGCCAGTGCCTCGCCCCGCGGCTCGCCCATCGCGCGGAACTCCCCGAGCGCCTGCTCGTACACCGTGCGCGCTTCCTCGTACCGCCCGGCGCGGAACAGTACGTTGGCCCGCATCTTGTGGTTGTAGGCCAGGGCGCTGGAGAGGTTCATCTCGCGGCAGGTGACCTCGCCCTCGGCGAGCAGGTCCAGCGCCCGCCCGGTCGCCCCGTCCCGGAGGGAAACGATGTCGGCGATGCCGCGCAGCGCCCAGGCCCGGCCCCGGCGGTCGTCCGCGTCGCCCGCCAGGGCCGCCGCCTCCTCGAACATCTCCAGAGCGGTGTCCAGCGAACCCGTGTTGCGGTGGATCTGCGCGATGCCTTCCAGCGCCCAGACGGTGTGCCGGGCCTCGCCCCGGGCGCGGGCCTCGGCCAGCAGCTGTTCGTGCAGCGTGGCGACGGTCGCGTAGTCGCCCTGGATCCGCCCCGTCTCGGCGAGCCCGGCCAGGGAGTAGCCGCGGGCGACCACGTCGCCGCCCCGCTTCCCCAGCTCCGCGGCGAGGCCGAGCAGCCGGAACGCGAGGCGCAGCGCCCCGCGTTGACGTGCCAGCGTGCCGCCGCTCCACAGTGCCCAGGCCATGGCCCCGGTGTTCCCGGCCGACCGCGCCGCCCGGTAGCTGGCCTTCCAGGCCCGGTCGGCCTCCGCGACCTGGCCGAGCCTGCGGTGCGCCTCGGCCACGGCGAGGCCGGAGCGCGCCACGTCCTCCTGCGATCCGGACGACTCGGCCTGCCTCAAGTGGCGTACGCCCTCGGCCAGTACGTCGGTGAGAGAGGCGTTCACCGACATCTTGGTGAGAGCTCCCTGGTACTCGGGCGCCAGTGCCTTGGTCTGCATGGGTGCCTTCCGCGCGGTGCCGGGCCCGGAGCCGGACGGCTATACCCATTGCGTATACACGGAAGGTATAGTCGGCCGGTCGTGCAGGCCCGGATGTGTGGGGGTGGGGCGCCGCTCTTCATGAGCGGCGTACCGTCCTGTCGTCGATCAAGACGGCAGGCGGGTGCGGAGGGTTGCTCGGGTGGCCCAGACCGTTCCGGGCCGCCTCGCCCCTGTCCCGTTACGCCCCTCCGTGCACCTTCTTGCGCACATCGCGGCCCCGGTCGCGGTGACGGGCCACCCGCTGGCGGCGCCGTACCGGCAGGTCGCCGCCGCCCGTTCGTCGCCCGAACCGCTGCCGGAGGGGGGTGAACCCTCGCTCACCCCCCTCGAACGGGGCGTGCTCAGGCGGTCCTGGCGCCGGGCGCCGCAGGAGGCCAGGGAACCTCGGCCAGGAGCGGCAGGAGATGTTCCTCCTCGTAGTCGAGGTGGGCGGTCAGCTTGTCGGTCATCCGGGCCAGTTCGGAGCGGAACCGGTCCGGTTCCGCGACGGCCGCGTCGGCCAGCAGGGCGGCGAGGGCCGACTGGACGGCCCCGATGGCGCGGTGCTCGTGGCGCAGCCGGTCGAAGACGTCCCGCAGGTGGGGGTGGTGGTCCTCCATGGCGGGGAACATGTGCCCGTCCTCGGCCGTGTGGTGGAACTCCAGCGCCTGGCAGAACGCCAGACACCGCTGCCGGATCTGGAGCCCGAGGCCGGGGGAAGGCGGTTCGCCGCCGCCGCCCGTGCGGCCGGCCCGCGCCGCGAAGTGCGCCTCGGTCTCGTCGTGCACGTGGCGGAGTTGGCCGCGCAGCCAGGTGTGCACCTCCACCAGCTTGTCGGCGAGCGAGCGGACCGGGGGAGCCGCCGGGTCGGGACCGGGGAGTTCCAGCACGACGACCGGCAGCACCCGGTCGGTGGATTCCTGTTGGTCGGCGTATCCGGGCGCTTCGGCGACGACCCGGGCGAAGAGCTCGTCGCGTCGGGCTCCTTCGGCGGGTACGGCGAGGCAGTCGTACGTCCCACCGCCCAACTCGACGCGCACGGCGGGGTGGGCGAGGAGGTTGCGGTACCAGTCGGGATGGAGCGGCGCGCCGAGGCCGGAGGCCACGACGAGGAGCCGCCGGCCGTCGCGGACGTAGCCGAGCGGCGTGGTGTGCGGCTTCCCCGAGCGGGCGCCGGTGGTCGTGAGGAGGATGAGGTCGGTGCCCTCGAAGGGGCCGCCGACCGTGCCCGCGTTGGCGCGGAACTCGTCGATGACGGACTGCTGAAAGGTCTGGTGCATGGAGGTTCTGGGTCTCCCGGAGGAAAAGCGGGCAGCCGAAGGCCCGGTGGGGCGGAGTGCGGCCGCGAGGAGCCCGGGGCGGGAGCGTTCACCGACGGGATCGCTCACGCCCAGGAGCTCTCAGGGCGAGGTGCGCGACAAGGCGCTGCTGCTCAGAGGCAGGGGGCGATGAAGGAGCTCATGGCGTCATCCCTGGAAGAAGGTGCTTGCTTGATCGCCGGCCGGCCCAGATCTCCTTGGCCGACGTCACGCCGCACAGAAAGCATGAGAACCCGAGTCCCTCATCCCTGTCAACGCGGAAGCGGAGGAACACGGGGGCGGGCGCGCGGCGGGGGAAGGACAGAGGCGGGCAGGACAGAGGCGGGCAGGGTCCGGGCCAGGTGTTCCGGCAGGCGTCCGCTCTCCGGGCATGCCCCTGCGCCGGACCGATGCGGCCATGTGCTGGACTGGCGCTTTCGCCCGGATCGGCCGGCACCTCGGATTCAGGAGTTCTCGTGAGCAGTTACCGGCAGCCCGGCGTCGTCCTCACGGACCGCCGCTTCACCGTGCCCCTCGACCACGACGACCCCGGCGGGGAGCGGATCGAGGTCTACGGCCGGGAAGCGGTCGCAGCCTCCCGGGCCGACGAGGAACTGCCCTGGCTCGTCTACCTGGAGGGGGGACCCGGATTCGGCGCACGGCGGTTCGTCGGTACGGAGGCATGGCTCGGCCGTGCCCTGCGGGAGTTCCGGGTGCTCCTCCTCGACCAGCGGGGGACCGGCCTCTCCACCCCGGCCAACCGGCAGACCCTGCCGCTGCGCGGCGGCCCGCGCGAGCAGGCCGACTACCTCGCCCACTTCCGCTCCGACTCCATCGTCCGCGACTGCGAGCTGATCCGGCCGCAGCTCACCGGTGGAGCGCCCTGGACCGTCCTCGGCCAGTCCTTCGGCGGCTTCTGCGCCGTGCGCTATCTCTCCGCCGCCCCGGAAGGGCTGAAGGAGGTCCTGATCACCGGCGGGCTGCCCTCGCTGGACGCGCACGCCGACGACGTCTACCGGGCCGCGTACCCCCGCATCGAGCGGAAGGTGGCCGCCCACTACGCCCGCTACCCGCAGGACGTCGAACGCGCCCGCGCCATCGCCGCCCACCTCGCCGAGCACCGGCCCGAGAGCGCCGGACACCGGCTGACCCCCGAGGGCTTCCAGGCGCTCGGCATCATGCTGGGCTCCGGCAACGGCAGCCACCAGCTCCACCACCTGCTGGAGAACGCCTTCGTCCGCACCCCGCACGGCACCGAACTCTCCGACACCTTCCAGGAAGCGATGCGCACCGCCGGCTCCTTCGCCGGGCACCCGCTCTACGCCCTGCTGCACGAGGCCATCTACGGGCAGGGCGAGCGCGCCACGGGCTGGGCCGCCGAGCGCGTGCGGGGGGAGTTCCCGCAGTTCGACGCGGCGACCGCGCTGAAGGGCGACGGGCCGCTCCTCTTCACCGGCGAGACCATCCACCCCTGGCACTTCGACGTCGACCCCGCGCTGCGTCCGCTGCGCGAGACCGCCGAACTCCTCGCCCGGCGCACCGACTGGCCGGTGCTGTACGACCCCGAGCGGCTCGCCGCCAACGAGGTCCCGGTCGCGGCGGCCGTCTACCACGACGACATGTACGTCGACACGGCCGACTCCCTGCGCACGGCGGCGGCGATCCGGGGGCTGCGGACCTGGGTGACGAACGAGTACGAGCACGACGGGGTCCGCGCGGGCGGTCCCCGGGTCCTGGACCGGCTGCTGTCCCTGGTCCGCGACGAGGCCTGACCCGGCCCGCCGCGTCCCGTCCTTCGTGGTCCCGCTGGAGAGGCGCAGCCCCCGGGGCCGGCCGGTCGCGGACCGGCCGGCCCCGCCGGATCAGCGCTGGAGCTCCGCCAGCGTGGCGTCCAGGTCGCCGGCGGAGCGGGGGGCCCGGTTGTGCGGCAGCTTGGCGAGGACCGCGGTCATTCCGCAGGTGCCGCTCAGTGCCGAACAGACCAGCCCCACACCGACGCCCGCCGAGAGCCACCGCGCCGCCGGGTAGCGGATACCCGCCAGCAGCCCCGCCACCACCAGCGAGCCCGCCGCGAGGCGCACCTGGCGCTCCATGGCCCACGGGGTGCGCGCGCCCGCGGGGCGGTCCAGGCCACGCCCGTCGCCTTCCCAGGCCGACGTGCCGCCGCTCAGCGTCACGGCCTCGATGTCCGCGCCCGCGAGGATCTCGCAGGCCCGCGTGGACCGGACCCCGGAGGCGCACACCACCAGGAGCGAACCGCGCGCGGAGGCGGATTTGAGCGCGGGCAGCGTGTCCGGCAGCTTGTCGAGCGGGATGTTCAGGGCGCCGGGCACGTGCCCGGCGGCGTACTCGCCCGGAGCCCGTACGTCGATGACGGTGAACTCCTCCAGACGGGCCGCGGCCTGGGCGGGCGAGAGGGATGCGGGGGTGGGCACGAGGCAGGTCCTTTCGTTCGCCGGACTCCAGCCTCGCACGCCCGCCGCCGGAGCCGGAGGTAGCCTGCCGTTATGACGCCGCAGCGAATCGAACCCATGCCCGGCGACTGGCAGCGCGCCCTGGCCGTGGTCGCCCACCCCGACGACCTGGAGTACGGGGCGGCCGCCGCCGTGGCCGAGTGGACCGACGGCGGCCGCGAGGTCGTCTACCTCCTCGCCAGCCGCGGCGAGGCCGGGATCGACACCCTGCCGCCCGAGGAGTGCGCACCGGTGCGCGAGCGGGAGCAGCGGGCGAGCGCGGCCGTCGTCGGCGTCCGCACCGTGGAGTTCCTCGACCACCGTGACGGCGTCATCGAGTACGGCACCGGACTGCGCCGCGACATCGCGGCGGCCATCCGCCGCCACCGCCCTGAACTGGTCGTCACCCTCAACCACCGGGACACCTGGGGCGGCACCGCTTGGAACACCCCCGACCACCGCGCGGTCGGGCGGGCCACCCTGGACGCCGTCGCCGACGCGGGCAACCGGTGGATCTTCCCGGAACTCGGCGAACAGGGGCTCCAGCCGTGGGACGGGGTGCGCTGGACCGCCGTGGCGGGCAGCGACCGGCCCACCCACGCGGTCGACGCGACCGCCGGCCTCGAACGTTCGGTCCGGTCGCTCCTGGAACACCGTACGTACATCGAGGCGCTGACCCGGGAGGACCCGGAGCGGTACTGCCGGACCTTCCTCACGGGCATGGCCGAGGCCGCCGCCGAGCACTTCGGCGGCCGGCCCGCGGTCGCCTTCGAGGTCTTCGCCCGCTAGGACCTGACGTCGAGCTGTCACCCGACGGGCGAGGACGGGCCGGGCGGGAGAGGCGTGGCTCGGCTGTCCGGAGTTGACCGGTTGACAAAGCCGCTTGCCGATTCTGCAATGGGCCGATGAAGGAACACGACCGGGACGATCCGGAACTGGAGTCCGTCCTCTCCGGCGTCGGCCCCCGACTGCGCCGACTGCGCAAGGACCGCGGAGTCACCCTCGCCGCCCTGTCGGCCGCCACCGGCATCTCCGTCTCCACCCTCTCCAGGCTGGAGTCCGGCGGCCGTCGCCCCAGCCTCGAACTGATGCTGCCGATCGCCCGTGCCCACGAGGTGCCGCTCGACGACCTCGTGGGTGCGACGCCGGTCGGCGACCCCCGGGTGCGGGCGAAGCCGATCGTGCAGCACGGCCGGACCATGCTGCCGCTGACCGCCCGGCCGGGCGGCCTCCAGGCGTACAAGCTGATCCAGGAGCCGGGCAGCGGCGGGCCGCCGGAGCAGCGCACCCACGAGGGCTACGAGTGGCTGTTCGTGCTCTCCGGGAAGCTGCGGCTGCTGCTGGCCGAACACGATCTGGTGCTGGAGCCGGGGGAGGCGGCCGAGTTCGACACCCGGCTGCCGCACTGGTTCGGGGCGGCCGGGGACGAGCGGGTGGAGTTTCTCAGCCTCTTCGGTCCGCAGGGCGAGCGCATGCACGTACGGGCGAAGCCCAGGCGCGGCTGAGCACGCGGCGTCCCCGGGGGCCGGGACGGGGTGTTCCCAGATCGGCAAGCGACCGCTTAGTATGCGGCGCGGCAGTGGTAATGCCGACCGCTCGGGCGGTTGGAGCCGACAGTGTTGTGGAGGCCCCTCATGCAGGCATGGCGAGTGCACCGGAACGGCGAGCCGGGCGAGGTGATGCGGCTGGAGGAGACGGACCGGCCCACGCCCGGCGACGGGCAGGTGCTCGTCGAGGTCCGCGCGGCGAACGTCAACTTCCCCGACGCCCTGCTCTGCCGGGGGCAGTACCAGGTGCGGCCGCCGCTGCCGTTCACCCCGGGCGTCGAGGTCTGCGGCACCACCGAGGACGGGCGGCGGGTCCTCGCCACCCCGGCCCTGCCCCACGGAGGCTTCGCCGGCCACGTGGTCGCGGACGAGGCGGCCCTGCTGCCCGCCCCCGACGCCCTGGACGACGCCGAAGCGGCCGCCCTGCACATCGGCTACCAGACCGGCTGGTTCGGCCTGCACCGCCGCGCCCGCCTCCAGCCCGGCGAGACCCTCCTCGTCCACGCGGCGGCCGGCGGCGTCGGCAGCGCCGCCGTCCAGCTGGGCAGGGCCGCGGGCGCCAAGGTCATCGGCGTCGTCGGCGGCCCCGACAAGGCGGCCGTCGCCCGCGCGCTCGGCTGCGACCTGGTCATCGACCGGCGGAGCGAGGACATCGTCGCCGCCGTGAAGGAGGCCACCGGCGGGCGCGGCGCGGACGTCGTCTACGACCCGGTCGGCGGTGACGCGTACGCCAAGTCCACCAAGTGCGTCGCCTTCGAGGGGCGGATCCTCGTCGTCGGCTTCGCCAGCGGCGTCATCCCCACCCCGGCTCTCAACCACGCCCTGGTGAAGAACTACTCGGTCGTCGGACTGCACTGGGGCCTCTACACCACCAAGGACCCGGCCGCGGTCCGCACCTGCCACGAGGAACTGACCGAGCTCGCCGCGCAGGGCATCGTGAAACCCCTGGTCAGTGAGCGTGTCGCGATGGCCGACGCCGCCGAAGCCGTCCAGCGCGTCGCCGACGGCACCAGCACCGGCCGCATCGTCGTCCTGCCCGGAGGCGCCCGATGAGCCCCGCCGTGGACGCCGCGGACGTCCGCCGCCGCACCCGCGAGCTGCTCGCCGCGCACCCGCCGGCCACCACCGGCCGCACCGACTTCCTGAAGGCCCGCTTCGACGCAGGACTCGCCTGGGTCCACTACCCGGTGGGCCTGGGCGGGCTCGACGCGCCCCGCTCCCTCCAGCAGGTCGCCGACGCCGAACTCGCCGCCGCCGACGCGCCCGACAACGACCCGCGCCGCATCGGCATCGGCCTCGGCATGGCCGCGCCCACCCTCCTCGGCTTCGGCACCGACGAGCAGAAGCGCCGCTTCCTGCGCCCGCTGTGGGTCGGTGAGGAGGTCTGGTGCCAGCTGTTCAGCGAGCCGGGCGCCGGATCGGACCTCGCCGCCCTGGCGACCCGGGCCGTGCGGGACGAGACCGGCGACTGGATCGTCGACGGCCAGAAGGTCTGGACGTCCAGCGCCCACCTCGCCCGCTGGGCCATCCTCATCGCCCGCACCGACCCGGACGTCCCCAAGCACCGGGGCATCAGCTACTTCATCTGCGACATGACCGACCCCGGCGTCGAGGTCAGGCCGCTGCGCCAGATCACCGGCGAGGCCGAGTTCAACGAGGTCTTCCTCACCGGCGTACGCATCCCCGACAGCCACCGGCTCGGTCCGGTCGGCGACGGGTGGAAGGTCGCCCGGACCACCCTGATGAACGAGCGCGTCTCCATCGGCGGCTCCCGCATCCCCCGCGAGGGCGGCATGATCGGCCCGGTCGCGAGGACCTGGCGCGAACGCCCCGAGCTGCGCACCCCCGACACCCACCAGCGGCTGCTGACCCTCTGGGTCGAGGCCGAGGTCGCCCGGCTCACCGGCGAGCGGCTCCGCCAGCAACTCGTCGCGGGACAGCCCGGACCCGAGGGCTCGGGCATGAAGCTCGCCTTCGCCCGCCTCAACCAGCAGATCAGCGGCCTGGAGGTCGAACTCCTCGGTGACGAGGGCCTGCTGTACGGCGACTGGACCATGGTCCGCCCGGAGCTGGTCGACTTCACCGGACGGGACGCCGGCTACCGCTACCTGCGCTCGAAGGGCAACTCCATCGAGGGCGGCACCAGCGAGGTCCTGCTGAACATCGTGGCCGAACGCGTCCTCGGGCTGCCCGCCGAGCCCCGCAACGACAAGGACGTCGCCTGGAAGGACCTGAGCCGATGACCGCGCCCACCCAGCCCCCCGCCACCCCCGACCTGCTCTACTCGCAGGACGAGGAGGACCTCCGCTCCGCCGTGCGCGCCCTCCTCGCCGACCGGGCCGACGCGCCGACGGTGATCGCCGCCACCGAGTCCGACACGCCGTACGACCCCCTGCTGTGGTCCTCGCTGGCCGGCGACATCGGCGCGGCCGGACTCCTCGTCCCCGAGGAGCTCGGCGGCCAGGGCGCGTCCCACCGGGAGGCCGCCGTGGTCCTGGAGGAACTGGGCCGCAGTGTCGCCCCCGCCCCCTTCCTGACCAGCTCCGTCGTGGCCACCGAGACCCTGCTCGCGCTGGCCGGCGCGGACGGACCGGCCGCGGTGCTCCTCGGTGAACTGGCCTCCGGCGCCCGTACGGCCGTGCTCGCCGTGCCCTTCGCGACCGCGCCCGCCGCGGCGGGTCCGGTCCTCGCCGCGCTCGACGGCACGGTCCGGGGCATCGCGGACGCGGCCGCCGCCGACGTCCTGCTGGTCCCGACCGCCGAGGGGCTGTACGCCGTCGACACGGCGGGCCCGGGCGTCGCCGTCGAGGCGCTCGTCCCGCTCGACCTGACCCGCCCGCTGGCCGCCGTCACCCTGGCCGGGGCGACCGGGATCCGGCTCGCCGACGCGGACACCGGCGCCACCGCCGTGCGACGCGGACTGCTCGCCGGGGCCGGACTGCTCGCCTCCGAGCAGCTCGGGATCGCCGAGTGGTGTCTGACCGAGACCGTCCGCCACACCCGCGAACGCCACCAGTTCGACCGGCCGGTCGGATCGTTCCAGGCGCTCAAGCACCGGATGGCGCAGCTCTGGCTGGAGGTCGTCTCGGCCCGCGCCGCCGCCCGCAACGCAGCCGACGCGCTGGCCACCGGCAGCCCCGACGCCCCGCTGGCCGTCGCGGTGGCCCAGGCGTACTGCTCGGGCGTCGCCGTGCACGCCGCCGAGGAGTGCGTCCAGCTGCACGGCGGGATCGGCATGACCTGGGAGCACCCCGCGCACCTCTACCTCAAGCGCGCCAAGGCGGACTCCCTCGCCCACGGCACCGCGGGCAGCCACCGTCGGTCCGTCGCGGAGCTGGCGGAGCTTCCGGCGCCCTGAGAAGGCCTTCCGGTGCATCGGCCCTGGTACACCCCGTCCCGCCCTGTCGAGGCGGGGTGTACCAGGGCCTTTCGCGTGCTGTTTAATTGCATGCTGTTCGCAATAGCAGCCGATCTTCAACAGGGATGTGCACCGATATGACGGCCCGATCGATACGGGTGGCGGTCGCCGCCACACTGGCGACCGCCCTGTCCCTGACCGCGGCGGCCTGCTCGAACCCGGACAGCCCCACGAACGAATCCGGGTCCGGCTCCACCTCGGCCGTCGTCGGCATCGCCTACGAGCCCGACAGCCTGAGCCCGCTGCTCGGCTACGGCAAGGACGGCAACTCCAAGATCTTCGACGGGCTGCTCGCCCTGGACGCGGACATGAAGCTCCGCCCCGCCCTCGCCGTGGAACTCCCCGAGATCAGCGCCGACGGCCTGACGTACACGTACAAGCTGCGCCAGGGCGTGAAGTTCAGCGACGGCAAGGCGTTCGGCGCCGAGGACGTCGTCTTCACCTACCGCACCATCCTCGACGAGAAGACCAACAACCCCTCCCGCACCGAGCTGGACGCCGTCAAGGACGTCACGGCGAAGGGCGAGGACACGGTCGTCTTCACGCTCAAGTACCCCTACGCGCCGTTCGCCCAGCGGACCGTCCTGCCCATCGCCCCCGAGCACGTCGCGGGCAAGCAGGACGTCAACACCGGGGCCTTCACCACCAAGCCGATCGGCACCGGGCCCTACGTCCTCACCAAGTGGTCCAAGGGCGAGAAGCTCAGCTTCACCGCCAACCCCGACTACTGGGGCGGCGCACCCGAGGTGAAGAAGTTCACCATGGCGGTCATCAAGGACGACGACGTGCGCGCCACCCGGCTGCGCTCCGGCGACCTCGACGGCGCGATCCTGCCGCCCAACCTCGCCAAGGGCTTCGCCGACGACCAGGGCAAGAAGACCTACGCGGCGAACAGCTACGACTACCGCACGGTGACGCTCCCCACCAACAACAAGGTCGCGGGCGACACCGCCGTGCGCCGCGCCCTGGACGTGGCGGTCGACCGGCAGGCGATGGTCGACGCCATCCTCAACGGCAGCGGCAAGCCCGCCTACGGCCCCGTCCCCACCGACAGCGAGTGGTTCACGAAGGGCACCGAGCGCGAGCACGACCTCGCCGCCGCGAAGAAGATCCTGGACGAGGCCGGATGGAAGCCCGGCGAGGACGGCGTCCGCGTCAAGGACGGCGTGCGCGCCACCTTCCCCCTCTGGTACCTCAGCGGTGACAAGCTCCGCCAGGAGCACGCGCTGGCCTACGCCTCCGACGCCAAGAAGGCGGGCATCGACATCCGCACAGAGGCCGGCACCTGGGAGGTCATCGAGCCCCGCATGAAGCACGACGCCGTGCTCGCGGGCGGCGGCTCCCCGGCCGACCCCGACTTCGACCAGTACACCCTGCTCAAGTCGTCCCTCGCGGGCGACGGCTTCAACAACATGGCCTGGTACGACAACAAGGCCGTCGACGCCGCGATCGAGGCCGGGCGCAGGAGCGGGGACAAGGCCGAGCGGAAGAAGGCCTACGACACCGTCCAGCGCGAGCTGGTGAAGAACCCGGGCTACACCTTCCTCACCCACATCGACCACCTCTACGTCGTCGACGACCGCTTCGGCCCCCTCACCACCCAGGTCGAGCCGCACGACCACGGGCTGGCCTCCGGCCCCTGGTGGAACGTCGAGAAGTGGTCCGCCAAGAGCACCGGGGGCTCGGAGAAGTGAGCCGTCGCCTCCCCTGGGGGCCGATGGCACGGATGGCGGGACGGCGGGCCCTGTTCGCCGTCCCCGTCCTCGGCGTCGTCACCTTCGGCGTCTTCGCCGTCGCGGCCGCGTCCCCCTTCGACCCGGTCAAGGCCTACGCGGGCACGGCCGGGCTCACCGCATCGCAGGAGAACCTCGACCAGCTGCGGGCCAACCTCGGCGTCGACCAGCCGCTGGTGGCCCGCTGGTGGGACTGGCTGACCTCCGCCCTCCGGGGCGACCTCGGCGACTCCAGCGTGATGCGCCGGCCCGTCGCCGACGTCATCGCCGAACGCATGGGCTGGTCCGTCCTGCTCGCCGCCACCGCCTTCCTCGTCGCGATCCTGCTCGGCACCGGCCTCGGCGTCCTCGCCGCCCGCAGGCCCGGAGGCTGGCTCGACCGGTGCGTCAGCTCCGTCGCGTACACCCTGGAAGCCGCCCCCGCCTTCTGGCTCGGGCTGCTGGCCATCTGGTTCTTCGCCCTGAAGCTCGACGTCCTCCCCGCCGGCGGGCTCACCGACGCCGCCAGCGACGTCGTCACCTTCGGCCAGGTCGCCACCCACCTGGTGCTGCCCGCGGCGGTCCTCGGCATCTCCCAGCTGCCGTGGTTCTTCCTGTACGTCCGCCAAGGGGTCGCCGACGCGCTGGACGAGGACCCCGTCCGCGGCGCCCGCGCCCGGGGACTGAGCGAGCGCACCGTCCTCCTCGGCCACGCCCTGCGCTCCGGGATGCTGCCCATGCTCACCCTGATCGGCTCCCGCGTCCCCGAACTCATCACCGGCGCCCTGCTCGTCGAGACGGTCTTCAGCTGGCCGGGCATCGCCGCCGCCACCGTCCAGGCCGCCACCTCGGTGGACTTCTCCCTGCTCGCCGCGCTCACCGTGCTCGCCACCGCGGCCGTCCTGCTCGGCAACCTCCTCTCCGACCTCCTCTACGGACTCGCCGACCCCCGGGTGGCCTTCGATGGCTGAGACCGCACTCGCCCGGCCCGGACGCACCACCCGCCGCGTCCGGGTCGTCACCTCGGCGGTGATCGTCATCTCCGTCGCGCTCGCCGTCCTCGTCGTCCCGCCGCTGGCCCAGCTCGACCAGCAGGCCGTCGACCTGGCCAACAAGCTCGTGGCGCCGTCCCTCGCCCACCCCTTCGGCACCGACGACGTCGGCCGCGACCTCCTGCTGCGCTGCGTCTATGGGCTGCGCGTCTCCCTGCTCGTCGGCCTGGTCGCCGCCCTCACCGCCACCGTCATCGGCACCGCGATCGGTGCGCTCGCCGGGGCGTTCGGCGGCTGGACCGACCGGGTCGTGATGCGCGTCGTGGACGCCCTGTCCTCCATCCCGCACCTGCTGCTCGGCATCTTCATCGTCGCGATGTTCCGGCCCGGCGTCTGGCCGGTGATCGTCTCGGTCGCCCTGACGCACTGGATCTCCACCGCCCGGATCGTCCGCTCCGAGGTGCTCTCGCTGCGCTCGCGCCCCTTCATCGACGCGGCCGTCTCCGGCGGCGCGTCCCGCACCCGGGTCATCGTGCGCCACCTGCTGCCCGGCGTGCTGCCGCAGGCGGGCCTCGCGGCCGTGCTGATGGTGCCGCACGCCATGTGGCACGAGTCCGCGCTGTCCTTCCTCGGGCTGGGCCTCCCGTCCCACCAGGCGAGCCTCGGCAACCTCGTCCAGTCCGCGCGCGGCTCGCTGCTCGCGGGGGACTGGTGGCCCACCCTCTTCCCGGGCCTCTTCCTGATCATCCCGACCCTCGCGCTCGCGGGACTCGCCGGAGCCTGGCGCGACCGGATCAACCCGCGCCGGAAATCGGAGCTGATGCTGTGACCGCCGACCAGCACACCGCCTCGGCAGGCCGTGACGTTCCCGTCCTGGACGTCCGCGACCTCTCCGTCCGCTTCCGTATGCGCGGCGGCCGGGACATCGCCGCCGTGACCGGTGCCCGCTTCGCCGTCGCGCCGGGGGAGTGCCTCGCCCTGGTCGGCGAGAGCGGCTGCGGCAAGTCCGTGCTGGCCTCCGCCCTGCTCGGGCTGCTCCCCGCCAACGCGCGGACCACCGGCAGCGCGGTGCTCGGCGGCGACACGGACCTGCTCACCGCCGGCGAGCGCACCCTCGCCCGCACCGTACGGGGGCGGCGCATCGGCCTCGTACCGCAGAGCCCCGCCGCCCATCTGACCCCCGTGCGCACCGTCCGGGCGCAGCTGGAGGAGAGCCTGCGCGAGCTGACCGGGGCGCGGGGCGGTGAACTGCCGAAGGCCGTCGTGGCGGCAGCCGCCCGCGCCTCGTTCCCCGAGGGCCATCTCGACCGCTACCCGCACGAGCTCTCCGGCGGTCTCGCCCAGCGCGCCGCGACCGCCCTCGCCCTCATCGGCGACGCCCCGCTGCTGCTCGCCGACGAACCAACCACCGGACTCGACCGGGACCTCGTCGAGCGGACCGTGGACGAACTGCGCCGCCACACCGACGAGGGCCGGGCGCTCCTGATCATCACCCACGACCTGGCCGCCGCCGAACGCATCGCCGACCGGGTCGCCGTCATGTACGCGGGCCGCATCGTGGAGATCGCGGACGCCGGGACCTTCTTCGGCGCCCCCGGCCCCCGCCACCCGTACGCCAGGGGCCTGCTGGACGCACTGCCGGAGCGGGCATTCACCCCGATCCCCGGGATGCCGCCGGAGCTGGGCGCACTGCCCGAGGGCTGCGCCTTCGCCGACCGCTGCGCCTACGCCGACGCCCGCTGCACCGGCGAGCGCCCGCTCTTCACGGCGGGGCTGGCCTGCCACCACGGGCCCACCGGCCGGGCGTCCTCCCCGACGAAGGAGTCCGCCGGTGCTTGAGCTGACCCGGATCACCGCGGGGTACGACCGCCGCGACCCCGTCGTCCGCGACGTGTCCCTGCGCGTCGGAGCGGGCGAGGCGGTCGGGCTGCTGGGCCCCAGCGGCTGCGGCAAGTCCACCCTGGCCAAGGTCGCCGCCCTCCTGCACCGCCCCGACGGTGGAACCATGACCCTCGACGGCACGGTGGTACGCGGCTGGCGGCACCGCGCCCCGCGTGAGCGGCGCACCGCCGTCGGCGTCGTCTTCCAGCAGCCCCGGCTCTCCGCCGACCCCCGGCTCAGCCTGCGCGAACTGATCGCCCAGCCGCTGCGGTCCACCGGCCGCCGCCGGGACGTCCCCGAGCGGGTGGCGGAACTGGCCCCGCTGGTCGGCCTCTCCGACGAGCTGCTGGAGCGCCGGCCGCACGCGGTGAGCGACGGGCAGCTCCAGCGGGCCTGCCTGGCCCGCGCCCTGGTGCTGCGGCCCCGGCTGCTGATCTGCGACGAGATGACCGCGATGCTCGACGCGTCCACCACGGCCGCCCTGGTCGCCGTCGTCGAGCGCTACCGCGCGGAGTCCGGGGCGGCCCTGCTGGCCGTCGGCCACGACCGGGTGCTGCTGGAGCGCTGGTGCGACCGTACGGTCCGCTGGGAGGAGCGCGGCACCGCCGAGGCGCCGGCCGCGTGATCACCGTCCACCGACCCGCCGTGCCTCACCGCGCCTGCCGTACCGCTTCAGGGCACGGTTCCGGCCGCGGCCCGTGGCGGCCGAGCGGGTGCTGAGGCGGTCTCCCAGCGGCGTTCACCCGCCCAGGCAGGGGCTGTAGAGCGCGGACAGGAAGCGGGCCGCGACGGCCTCCCGGGTGCTCGGTGCGAGGGCGTCCAGCAGACGGTTGACCGGGGCCGTCGTCACGTCGTCGCCCGGGGTGAGGTCGATGCCCGCAGCGGGCAGGAGCGCGGCGAAGGAGGCGTTGTCCAGCTCGGACAGGTCCACCTGACGCAGCAGCTCGACGACGTCGGCGGGCGGCGTCGGAGGGCCAAGCGGACGGACCGCTTCGACGCACTCGCGCAGCACGGCGAGGAGGCCGTCGACGCCCGAACCGCTGACGCCGGTGAGCGTCAGGTGCAGGCTGGCCGGGATGCTGTCGAGGCTGAGCTGGGGCTGGAGGAAGTAGCCTTTGGCGCGGGCCTCGTCGGCGAGGGCGAACAGGTCGAGCGGGCGTGCGGCGGCGGGATCGGCGCCGATGGCCACGAGGGTGGAATCCGGCTCGCCGAGGACGACGAGGCCGTCGATGGCCTCGACTCCGGACATCAGGCGACGGGTCGCGGACAGGGCGGCGCGCCCCAGTTCCCGGTAACCGTCGGCGCCGAGTGCCTGCAGCGTGGCCCAGGCTCCGGCGAGCGGCCCGGCCCCTTTGCTGCTCTGCACGGTGGAGTTGACGACGATGTACCCGGGCCAGGCGGCACAGGCGTAGTAGGCGCGCAGCCGCATGGCCTCGTCCCGGAAGAGCAGCACCGAGGCGCCCTTCGGCGCGTAGCCGAACTTGTGCAGGTCGCACGAGAGCGAGGTGACGCCGGGAACGGACAGGTCGAAGGCGGGTACGGGCGCCCCGGCGTCGGCGAGCCAGGGCAGCAGCCAGCCGCCGACGCAGGCGTCGACATGACAGGGGATGCCCCGGGCCGCGGCATCGGCGGCCATCTCCGTGACCGGGTCGACGACACCGTGGGCGTAGGAGGGGGCGGAGGCGACGACGAGGACGGTGTTCTCGTTGCACAGGTCGGCGACCGCGGCGGGATCGGCGCGGTAGGACGTCGGGTCGACGGGTGCGCTGCGCACGGTGACCCGCAGATAGGCGCCCGCCTTGTGGAAGGCCGCGTGGGCCGTGACGGGGACGACGATCTCCGGCGCGAGGACGTCGGGGCGGGCGTCCCGGGCCGCCTTCACCGCGAGCATGATGGACTCGGTGCCGCCGCTGGTGAAGATTCCCGGTGTGGTGTCGTCGCCGCCGAGCCGGGTGGCCGTCGCGCCGACCACCTGGCGCTCCAGGGTGACGATGCTCGGGAACGCCGTCGGGTCGAGCCCGTTGACCTCCATCATCGCGACGTAGGCCCGTTCGGTGGTGTCCCGTACGTCGGCTCGGCCGCTGTCGTAGACGTACGCGGTGGTCCGGCCGCCCCGGGTCGGCAGGTCGGCGTCGGTGTGAGCCGCGAGTTCGCCGAGGAGGCCGACACCGGCGCGGCCCCTTTCGGGCAGACCCGGGTGGTGCACGGGCGGAGCGGCGGCGGCTTGCTGGTGGCTCGTCATCGAGGAGACTCCGTTTCTTGCGGGGCGCGGCGGCGGCCGTAGACGTGCAGGGCCGGCAGGGAGAGCAGCATGAGCAGGGCGGGGACCACGCTGAAGCCGAGCAGGATGCCGGTCTGCGCGGTGGCGGTCTGGGCGACCGGGTGGCCCGGGGTCGAGGAAGTGAAACCGGTCGCGGCCAGGGCGAGGGCGTACGCGCCGGGGCCGGCCGCCAGGCCGAAGGTCTCACCGGCCGTCCAGAGTCCGGTGAACGCGCCGGACTGGATCCGTCCGGTCCGGGCACTGTCCTCGTGCACGGTGTCCGGAAGCAGGGCGAGCGGCAGGACCTGAAGGGCCGCGAAGCAGACGCCGAGCAGCGCGCACAGGGCGAGCGTGGCCACGACGGACGCGGTGCCGCTCGTGATGCCGGCGGCCGGGAGGAGGGCCGCCGCGCCGAGGGCGTAGCCGCACGTCGCGAACGTGAGGCAGCGCAGCCGTCCCCAGCGTGCCGCACCCCTGGCCCACAGGGGGACGGCGAACGCGCTCGGCGCGACCAGACAGAGGAAGAGCACCGAGGTGAGGCTGTAGTCGCCGAGCCGGTGGGTGGCGACGTACGGTGCGGCGGCGAGCATGATCGCGACGGCCGCGGCCTGCAGGACGAACGACGCCAGGAGAGCGAAGAAGGGGCGGTTGCCGCGCGCGGTGCGGAACGCCGGTACGAGACCGAGAGGCTCCGGTCCCGGGCGCGAGCGCACCCAGCGGGTGCCGAGCGCCGGTACGAGCAGGACGACCGCGATGACCGCCCCCACGGTCACCGCCATCACCGCGTAACCGGTCCGGCCGTTCCCCGCGGCGCCGACCAGGGCGGGAGCGACACCGCCCGCGACCAGGATGCCCAGCGTCAGGAAGACGATCCGCCACACCGTGATGCAGGTGCGGACCGCGGGGTCACCGGACATCTCCGTGGGCAGGGCCACGTAGGGGACCTGGAAGAGGGAGTAGGCGCCGGCCGCCAGCACGAAGGTGACGGCCACCCAGATCGCCGCGCCCGTACCGGTCATGGGTGACAGGAACATGGCCGCGAACGCCGCGGGCAGGGCGAGGGCTCCGGCGACGAGCAGCCGGGTACGTCCGCCGGTGCGGACGGCCTCCCGGTCGCTGGCGGCGCCGACCCAGGGATTGACGAGCACGTCCCACGCCTTGGGCAGGGTGACGACCAGGCCGGCGACCCCGGCGGGAACGCCGAGCGCGTCGGTCATGAAATACAGCAGCAGGAGTCCGGGAACGGTGGAGAACAGGCCGGTGCCCACCGATCCGAGTCCGTAGACCACAAGGCGGCTGCGCGAGACCTCGTCGGTGAGGTCCGCCGGGCGCGCCGCGGTCGTCATCCGGCTTCCCGGCGGCCCGTCGCGCTGTCGAGTCCGAGTTCGCGCAGGGCGAGGCCGCGCAGGTGGGCCCGGAAGCGGGGCACCTCGGTGCGGACGGGGGAGCGGCAGAAGCCGTGCGTGCTCCAGAGCACGGTCCACACCGCCATCTCGACGTCGGCCCGGTCGGGCGGTCCGGCGAGCGCCTCGCCCACGGTGTCGCGGACCGCGTTGACGAGGGGACGGGTGTAGGACGCCTCCAGATCCCCGAACTCCGCGGCGTCGTCGAGCCACCGGCGCATCCACAGGGCGGGTACGTGCGGCTGTTCGAGGCAGAAGTCGAGGTAGCGGTCGACGAGTCCGGTGACCGCCGCGACCGGATCCCCGGACGACTGCGTGCGGAAGACCGACAGCGCGTCCTCCAGGAGACGCCGCTCGGCGAGGTGGGCACGGAGCATGACCTCGCGGTACAGGTCCGGCTTGCCGCCGACGTGGTAGGCGACGGTCGCCATGTTCAGTCCGGCCCCGGCGGCGATGCGCCGGGTGGAGGTGCCGTCGTATCCGTGGTCGGCGAAGAGTTCCGTGGCCACGGCGATGATGCGTTCCCGGCTGGCTTCGGCGGCTTGCGAGGCGGGTGGTGATGGGGACATGGCGGGGAGGCTAGCCATCTCCCCTCCATCAATCAAGCGATTGATGGAGGGGAGATGGTGCGGTGCCGCCGGGCCGGGCCCGTCCCCGGCAGCCACGCCGGACGCGGCCGCCGGGGACTCCTGACGCGAGGCGTCGGCTCTCCGGGGTGAAGTGAGAGAGGGGTGCAGCGAGCCGGGCATCCCGGTACGGCTGACCCGGGCAGGGCGCGGCGGCACGGTGCGCGGCCCGCCGGTGGCGAGACTGGGCGCCATGAGTGGATCTTCTGCGGGTGCCCCGGGCGAACGGAGTGCCTTCCGCTGGCTGACCGGCCGTCACGCGTCGAGGCTCCGTCTGCTGCGGGGGGACCGGTGGGGATGGCTGGTCCCCACCGTCTTTCTCGTGGTGGTGGTGGCTGTGCGGTACTGGAGGGACGTGCCGGGCAGCGGTGAGGACTGGCTGCTGATGGTTCCGCTGTTGGCGGCGGCGCTGTGTTCGCCCTGGGCGACAGCGGTCTTCGGCGGCCTCGCCCTGGTGGCGAGCCGGCTCTTCATCATGGCGGAGCCGGGGCCGAACCTGCGGCTGGAGAGACTCGCTCTGGGGGTCAGTGTGATTCTCCTGGCGGTGGTGGTCTCCTTCCTGCGATCGAGGAACCTGTCCGACCTGGCGCGTCTGCAGAACGCACTGCTCACGGCCCGGGAGGTGGTGGTCCGGCCCATTCCGCCCGGATGGGGCGGGGTGGACTCCTCGGCGGCCTATGTGCCCGCCGACGCCGGATCCCGGATGGGCGGCGACTTCTTCGACGTGCTGTCCACCCCGTACGGGGCGCGCGTGACCCTGGGCGACGTACAGGGCAAGGGGCTGGCCGCGCTGTCGACGGCCGGCGCCGTGGTGGGTGCGTTCCGGGAAGCCGGGTACCACGAGCAGGACATGGCCGTCGTGGCGGCTCGGATGGAGGACGGGCTCCGCCGCCACAACGCTCTGCTGGCCGCCGCCGATCCCGGGCACGAGCCGCGCCTGGCGACGGCGGTCGTCATCGCCTTCCGCGCCGACGGCACACACGTCGACTTCGTCAACTTCGGCCACGAAGGACCCCTCGTCCTCGGCCCTCGGGGGGTCCGCCGCCTGCCCGAGGAACAGAACCCCCCGCTCGGCCTGGCCGAACTCACCGGCGCGCGGCGGACGCAGATCAACCGCGTGCCACTGGACCCGGAGGAGACCGTGCTCCTGGTCACCGACGGAGTCACCGAAGCCCGCGACCGGAGCGGCGCCTTCTTCCCCCTCGTCCCCTGGGCCCAGTCCTTCCTCGGTACCGGCGGAGGCCGGAGCGCGAAACCGGACACGCTGCTCAACGCGTTGATGCAGGCTCTGGCCGGCCACACGGCGGGCCATCTCAGGGACGACGCCACCCTGCTCGCCGTCCGCCGTACGGTGCCGGGCACTCCCGCTCCCCGGCATCCGTAGGCCGCGTCGCCGGGAGCGCGAGCGGCGTCCGGGGGCACCGGCACGCCGTACGCCTCTTCAGGAGGACAGCGTGTCGACGACCACGGAGGCCGCTTCGGCGATCAGCCGGTCCTCCGGCTCCGCGTCCTTCGTGCCGCGGTGCGACAGGATGGCGATCACGATGGGTGCCGAGTCCGGCGGCCACACCACGGCGATGTCGTTGCGCGCCCCGTAGTAGCTGCCGGTCCCGGTCTTGTCACCCACGACCCATCCCTCGGGCACACCCGCCCTGATCACCGCGTCACCCGTGGTGTTGGTCCGCAGCCACGTCGTCAGCTGCGCCCGCTCGGGTGCGCGCAGGGCCTTGCCCAGGACGAACGCGCGCAGATCCCCGGCCAGCGCCCGGGGCGTGGAGGTGTCCCGCTGTTCACCGGGGACCCAGCGGCTCAGCTCCGGCTCCTCCCGGTCCATCCGCGTGACGTCGTCGCCGAGCTTCTCCAGCGATGCGTCCAGGCCCTCGGGACCGCCGACGTGGTCGAAGAGCAGGTTGGCCGCGGCGTTGTCGCTGTAGCGCACGGAGGCGTCGCACAACTCCTTCAGCGTCATGCCCGTGTCCACGTGCTTCTCCGTCACCGGAGAGTTGGCGACCAGGTCCTCGCGGGTGTACGTCACCCGCTTGTCCAGTCCGTCCAGCGAGTAGGTCTGGAGCACGACGGCGGCCTGGAGCGCCTTGAAGGTCGAGTTGTAGGCGAAGCGCGCCCGGTCGTTGTGGGTCACCTCGCGCCCGGTGCCGGTGTCGACGGCGTATACGCCCAGCCGCGCGTCGAACGTCCGCTCCAGCTCCTCGAAGTCGCCGGTGTACGGCTTCGCGGCGGTGGAGGCCGACGCGCTCGCGGCGGGCCCGGCGGAGGAGGGCGGCGCGGTGGAGCCGCCCTGCCCGCAGGCCGCCAGCGGTACGAGCGACAGCGCGGCGACCAGACCGGCGACCGCGGTCCTGACGCGGGGGTGATGCATCGGCGAAACCTCCTGGCGCTCCGGTCCGGAGCGCATCGGGGACGGGGCCGCACGGCCCGGCCCGCTGCGTGATCATGCCTGCCGGAGTCACTTTCGTCCCCGTCCCGTCATGCGGTCCAATACGCTCATGGGGGTTTCCATGCCGAAACCGCATAGGCTCGGGGTGTGGATCTGGTCGGAGCGTGTCGGGCGTTCGTGAGCGTCGGTGAGTACGGGGGCTTCACCGACGGGGCGGCCGCCGCGGGGATGTCCCAGTCGGTGGCGAGCCGACGGGTCGCGGCCCTGGAGGAGCGTTTCGGCGGGCAGTTGTTCGAGCGGACGTCGCGGCGGGCGGTGCTCACCCCGTTCGGGCGCGACATGCTGGCCGCCGCCCGGCGACTCGTCCGGGCCGCCGACGTCCTGCTGGAGGAGGCCGAAGCCGTCAAGCACAAGCCCTGGCGACTGGCCGTTCCCGCCGTCTGCCCCGCGTCCGCCCTGGCACGTCTGGTCGCCGAGGCACGGGGCCACGGCGTCCGGCTGGACCTCCGGGCCGCCGGACCGGCGCTGCGCAGGGAGCTGCTCCAGGCCCGGCAGGTGCGTGCCGCGCTGCTCGCCGTACCCGCGGAGGGGGCGTCCTGGTCCGTGCCCCTGGGGCTGGCCGGGGCACGCGACGAGGGGGTGCGGCGGATCTACGTCGAGACGCTGCGCCTCGGGCGGGGCGAGCCGGGGCCGGCCCGCCGTGTCTGGATCCAGCCGGAGGACGACGTACCGCATGTCCGTGATCCTCTGACGCGGCTGCGGGACGCGGTGGGCCTGCGACCCGCGCAGGTCCTCGTCGCACCGGACCTGACGGCCGCCGCGGCCGAGGTCCTCTGCTCCGACGACCTGCTGCTGTGCTCCCGGGCCCAGGCCGCGGAACTCGCCCTGGTCTGGCGACCCATCGGGGAGACGACCCCGCGCCGGGGCTACGCCCTCACGGTCGCGGCGGACGGCAGCCCCCTGCCCGTGGAAGCACGGCTGGGCGAGGCCGTCGCCCGCTGCCTGGGCGGGGACGACCCGGCCGGCGCCGGGGAAGGGAAGGCGGCATGAACACCGAGGCCCTGGTGCGGGACGTGCGTACCCGGCTGTCCGAGGGCGGTCTGCGCGCGTGCCTGCTGGTACGGGACCTGGACACGGGGGAGGAGCTGGGCATCGATCCGGACACGCACCTGCCGTCGGCCTCCCTGGTCAAGGTCCCGCTCGCGCTCGCCACGCTCGAACGCATCCGGCGCGGTGAGCTGGACGGCGCGGCCCTGCTGGACGTGGCGCCCGGCCGCGTGACCACGCCGGGCCCCACCGGCCTCAGCCGCTTCCGGCACCCCGCCAGGATCGCCGTCGACGACCTGCTGTACCTCAGCACCTGCCTGAGCGACGGGACGGCCGCCGACGCGCTGTTCGACCTCACGCCGCCCGCGCGGGTCGCCGGTCTCCTGCGGGAGGCCGACCTGCGCGGCATCACGGTCCGGCACCGCACGGAGGAGCTGTTCGACACGCCCGTGGAGCGTTTCGACGCCGACCAGGTGCACCTCGCCCACGCGCTGGCCATCGACGCGGGCACCAGCGGCCGCGGCCACCGGGTGCCGCAGCTCGACACGACCCGCGCCAACACCGGCAGCGCCCGCTCCTTCGTCGACCTCCTCCAGGCCCTGTGGACCCCGTCGAAGATCCATCCGGACGTGGCCGAACGGCTCCGCGACCTCATGGCCCACAACGTGCTGCGCCACCGGCTGACCCCGGACTTCAGCTCCGACGCGAGCCGGTGGTCCGCCAAGACGGGCACCCTGCTGAACCTGAGACACGAGATCGGTGTCGTGGAGCACGCCGACGGACAGACCTTCGCCGTCGCCGTGCTGACCGAATCGTCGGTCCCGGCGGGCGCGCAGCCGGGCGTCGACGGGCTGATGGCCGAAGCCGCCCGGCGCCTGCGCGACCACCTGAGACAGCTGTAGGAGTCCGGACGGCTTCAGGGGCCTCCCGCCGGCCGCGTCCGGCGGGCGGGGGACCGCTGAGGTGGCCACGGCGTGAAACATCGCCGAACACCTGTCAGGTACCTGACGGAACTGGTTCTCGCGCCCCCATACTCGACGCGACCCCGTCCGCCGCTCAGGGAGTCCCCATGGCCCACCTCACCCGTCGCCGCGCGCTCACCGTCGCCCTCGCCACCGCCGCCGCGGGCGTCGCCGTCCCCACCGCGACCGCGGTCGCCGCACCCGTCCGCCCGCGCCCGTTACGCCACGCGCACGCGCACAACGACTACCTGCACCCGCGCCCGCTGCACGACGCGCTCGCCCACGGGTTCACCAGCGTGGAGGCGGACGTGTTCCTCGTCGACGGGGAACTGCTCGTCGCCCACGAGCCCGCCACTCTCGACCCCACCCGCACGCTCGCCGCGCTCTACCTCGACCCGCTCGCCGCCCTGGTCCGCGCCGGGCACGGCAGCGTCCACCCGTACCACCGGGAACCGCTGCAACTCCTCATCGACATCAAGGCCGACGGCGTCGCCGCCTACCACGAGCTGGACCGGCAACTGCGCCGACACCACCGCATGCTCACCCGCCACCAGCACGGCCGCGTCGTCCCCAAGGCCGTCACCGCCGTCATCTCCGGCGACCGTGCCGCCCGCGCCCCCATGGAGGCGCAGCGCACCCGCCTCGCCTTCTACGACGGCCGCCTCGACGACCTCGGCACTCCGGCCCCCGCCTCCTTCGCCCCGCTCGTCAGCGCCAACTGGACCCAGAGCTTCAGCTGGCTCGGCGCGGGCCCCTTCCCCCGGGCCGAGCGCGACCGGCTCCGCGCCCTCGTCGCCACCGCCCATCGCGAGGGCCGCCGCATCCGCTTCTGGGCCACCCCGGACGCGGCGGGCCCCGAACGCGATGCGGTCTGGGCGGAACTGCTCGCCGCCGGGGTCGACCACCTCAACACCGACGACCTGGCGGGGCTCGAACGGTTCCTGCGGGCCCGGCGGGATGCCTCCTCGACGCCGTAACGCGCGGCCTTCCGGAAGTACCCGTTCGGCGGACACGCCAGTGCGCCGAACGGCGCCTCCGCTGCGCCACACTGGCGGCCGAAAAGCCGCACATCGGGCGCGGCGGAGGAGGTAGGGCATGGCCATCTCGATCTCACTGGTGCTGCTCCTGGTGATCCTGGCGGTGATCTTTCTGCGCAACGGCGGACTGAAGATCTCGCACGCCCTGGTCTGCCTCCTGCTGGGCTTCTTCCTGGCGGGTACGAGCATGGCGCCCACCATCCACGACGGCGTCGGGGCCACCGCCGACCTGGTCAGCAGCCTGCACCCCTGACAGGCTCCCCGCCGCCGGGTCCCGTACGGCTCCACCGCTGATCCCGTACGAGTCAGGGCGCGGGGGACCGTCCGCATCCGCGCCGGGCATCGCGCACAATGGGCAGATGTCTCTTCCGCCCTCCGGCCGGCACTCGGGCGCCGCCCACCACGAGTACTGCAACACCGCCCTGTGCTGCCGGTGCCAGATGCGGACCTGGACGACCAAGGCGGGCAGTGAACGGCTCTGCGGTCCGTGCGCGGCCTGCTGCCACGAGTGCGGCCGTGCCCCCGCGCCCCATCTGGACGGGCTCGACGGCGGGCTGTGCGCCGAGTGCCGCGGGCTGTGCGGCCGCTGCCACACCCCCCGGCGTCCCGACGGTTCCTGTTCCTGCGACCGCTGGCGGGAGAACGCCCGGAGCAACCCCCGCGGCTATGTCCTCCAGGCCCTGCCGCACCAGCTCCTCCAGGCCCTCGGAGGCAGGGTGCCCAGCACCGTCCACGACCTCATCCACCAGGAGATCGCCGTCCGCAGCGCCGCCCAGCTCCGCGAGCGCATCGAGCGGCGCTGGAACCTGCGGTGGGGCCACGCGCTGGGCGAGCTGGACGAGGACGGCCGCCGCCGGTGGAGCGCCCAGGACATCGCCGAGCAGCTCCTGCGCCCCGGCTCCTGCACCGACCCGCTCTGCGAGGACGGCCACCACCTCATGACCGACGCCCCCTGCGCCCACTGCCGGCAGCCGCTGCACCGCTTCGTCACCTCGGTCGCCGACCACACGGCGACCACGGAGCACGCACGCACCACCGCCGCGGAGATCCGCCGGGCCATGCGGGAGAACCGCTCCCGCCCGAAGCGCCCCCAGCCCTGAGCGGACCCGGGGCTGCCGCGACGGAGTGGTGGGCGAGCTGCCGCGACGCTGCTCCACGGAGGGGGAGATCATCCGCCGCGACGGCCTCGCCGTGCGTGGCGTCGACCGGCGGGCGGTGTCGACGGCAGGGCCGTGCGTCGCCTCATCCGCCCGCCAGCCGCGAACGGATGAGGAAGCGCACCCCTTCCGGGGCCTCCAGCGAGAAGCCGCTGCCCCGGCCCTCCACCACATCCACGATCAGCCGGGTGTGGGCCCACACCGCGTACTGGCTCCGTGACATCCAGAAAGGCACGCTTTCGGACATTCCTTCGACGGCGAGTTCCGCCAGCAGCACATCGGCGTCCCCGGTGCGGAACTCACCCGCCGGATAGCACATCGGCGCGCTGCCGTCGCAGCAGCCGCCGGACTGATGGAACATCAACGGGCCGTGGTCCGCCCGCAGCCGCCGCAGCAGAACGGCCGCGGCGGGGGTCAGCTCGACGGCGGGTGATACCGGGTCACACTCCATGGACCTGCCCCTTTCCGGCCGTGGCGGCGCCGCGACAACCGGACGCGAGTCAACTCGACCGGACGTTGCGACCGGGTTGCACACCCTATGCTCGCGCCCATGGAGCAACGGGAAGTCGTGAAGCGCGTGATCGGCATCCTCACAGAGGCGCGCGAAATGCAGCGTCTGCTGGAGGCGGACCTCGAACGGGAAGATCTGGACGCGGGAGCGGGTGCCGTCACCGCCCTGCTGAACGAGACGATGCCGCACATCGCCATCCCCGACGACTTCTCCGTCGAGGAGGTGGTGGCCGTCGTGGGGCGCGAGGTCGGCGGTGCGGTCGAACAGCTCGTGAGCGCCTTCACCCTCGCCTTCACGATGCTCGCCCAGGTCCACGACTCCGGGCAGACCGACGTGTCGTCGGCCGACGTCCTCCAGGACCTGGCGCTGCGGGTCGAGGGCGGCGGACCGGACGACGACGAACCGCTGCTGTAGACCCGGCGTCTCACCGCGCGGGTAGGCATAGTGGAGGGAGGAAGCGCGTATCTCCCTCGCGGCACGGAGGCAGCTGTGGGCAAGAGCACCGGGATAGCCCGCGCCAAGGCGCGGCGGCTCAGAGGCATGATCAAGGAGTCGGACGGCATCGCCCTCGGGAACGAGCGGCTGAAGGCCGAGGGCAGGAGGGAACAGTCCGAGGCCCGCCACGAGGAGGCCCTGGCACGCGCGTCGCGGTCCGCCGCCGACCGCTGAGGGGGAGCGAGGCGCCCGAGCCGTCACCGTACGGTCCGGGCGCCTTCGCCGTTGTGCCGGCGGCCCTGCGCCGACGTGCCTTCGCCGATGCGCCTGCGCTGGTATGTCTGGGCCGCCGCGCCTTTGCCGACGTGCGTCGGCTTACGTGGCTCGACTGATGTGCCCACGCGGGGCCCGGTCCATGGGCCCCCGTGGCCCGCGCCGGGTCTCCAGAGCCCCCGCCCGGAACCGCACGACCGGGCCGGGCTCACTTCCGTGCGAGGGCCGTCTCCCGGACCGCCTCGGCGGTCTTCCGGTCGAGAGCCGCCCTGACCAGCGCCGCGGCGAAAGCGGCGCGGTCCTCATCGCGCGCCAGCCGGGACAGCCGGCCGGTAGAAGCCGGTAGGCCGAGCCGTTCGGCCCCCTGGATCCCCTTCGCACCGACCCAGAACCCGGTCTCGGGCCATACGGCCTGGACCTCGCGTACGAAGATGTCGGCACCCGCCGGGCCGATCCCCGGGACGCGCCGGAGACCCGCCCGCAACGCCTCCGTGTCGCCGTCCGCTTCCGCGCGCAGTCGGCGCAGGTCGCCCTTCCAGACGTCGAGAACGAGGCGGGCGCCTTCTCCGAGCTGGGTGGAGGTCCGCTCGTCGTAGCGGCGGTAGCCGCCCTCGCCCAACGCGTCCACGCGCTGCTGCCAGGTCGCGTCCGCCATCCGGCGTGGGGTGCGCAAACCGTGCCCGAACAACGCCCGCGCCGCGGCCACCGCGACCGGGGCGCGGATCCGGGCGCTCAGCAGGTCACTCAGCACGAGGAGCTGGTAGAGCGGCTGCGGGGTGTTGCCCAGCCTGATCCCCGCCTCCGCCGCGTAGGTCCGTCCGTACTCCTCGAGGAGCACGTCGGTGATCCGGCGCGCCGACGGGGACGTCCCGCCGGTCACCCGTAACCGAAGATCCGGGCGAGGAAGAACCCGGCGACCATGAGCGCCCCCAGCACGATCAGGGCGGTCCAGGCACCCGGGTGCTCCCACAGCCCGCCGTCGGCGCGTTCCTCATGGGCCTCGCCGATGGAACCCTCGGCCGGGGGTGTCTCTCCTGGGGGATTCACTAGTACAGCCATGCCTCCAGGGTCTCTCCGGCCGCGGCTCCGCGCACGCCGTGCGGGTTTCCGTCCCGATACGCGGCCGTACGGCGGAGCCCTGCCCCGGGGAGCGCTGCGGCGGGACGAATCCGGGCACCGTCAAGAGATGCCCCGAGTCTCCGCCCCCGTCGTCAAGCTCGTGCAGCGCACCACCGAACCCGCCGGGGTGCAGACGCTGCGCTCGACGGCCGCCGCTGTCATCGCCTACTCCGTGGCCGTCTGGCTGCTGCCCGAACCGGCCCCGCTCACCGCTCCCCTCACCGCGCTCCTGGTCGTCCAGGTCACCCTCTACTCGACGCTCACCACCGGCATCCGCCGGGTGAACTCGGTCGTCGTCGGCGTCCTCATCGCCATCGGCTTCAGCTCTCTGGTGGGGCTGAGCTGGTGGAGCCTCGGCCTCACCATCTTCACCTCGCTGCTGATCGGACGGCTGGTGCGGGTCAACGAGTTCGTGCCCGAGGTGGCGATCAGCGCCATGCTCGTCCTCGGCGTCTCCCGGGTCGCCGACACCGCCTGGGACCGGGTGTGGGAGACGCTGATCGGCGCCGTGGTCGGCCTCCTGTTCAATCTGCTCCTCGCCCCGCCCGTCTGGGTCGCCTCGGCCGGTTCGTCCATCGAGTCCCTCGCCGCCCGCATGGGCACGATGCTGCGCAGCATGGGCGAGGAGGTGGTGGGGAACAACCCCGTACCCCGGGCCGCCGCCCGGCTGCACGAGGCCCGCAGGCTCGACCACGACATCGTGGAGGTCGACGCCTCGCTGCGCCAGGCGGAGGAGAGTCTCACCCTCAACCCCAGGGTGAGGCAGGGGCTGCTGCACCGGGTCGTCCTGCGGACCGGGCTCGACACCCTGGAGATCTGCGCCGTCGTCCTGCGTGTCCTCTCCCGTACCCTCACCGACCTGGCGAAGGCCCGTACCGAGGAGTCGCTCTTCCCGTCCGATGTGTCGGAGCTGCTCCAGGAACTGTTCGGCCGCATCGCCGAGGCGATCGAGAGCTTCGCCGTCCTGGTCACCACGCAGCTCGCGGCCGACGCGGAGGCGGCCGAGGAGCGGCTCGCCGAGGCGCTCGTCCGCAGCCGCGCCACCCGCGACCGGGTGGCCGACCTGCTGCTGGAGGACGTCCAGGAGCACCCGCGCCAGTGGCAGCTGCACGGCGCCCTGCTCGCCGAGATCGACCGGGTGCTGGCCGAACTCGACACCGAGGAGCGCACCCGACGGCTCGGCGAGGAGCTGAACCGCCGCTCGGAGGAGGCACACGCGCGCCACCCCCGGCTGCGCGTGCTCCTGCGGCGTCTCGGCCGGCAGCCCGCCTGACCGCCCGTGACGCGGCGGCACCGCCGCTCCCGGCGGCCGGGCCGCGCGGGATGCGGAGCAGGCCGGGGCCGGGCCGCGCGGGATGCGGAGGCGGCCGGTCGCTGGTTCGCTGGGGGCAGAGATCCCGTACCCGGCGTCCAAGGAGTGGTGATGAGCGGTTCGGACGAACCGGCCGACCTGGCTCGGCAGATGCGTGACAAGGCCCAGCAGCTCCACGAGGCCGCGGAGCGCGCGAGCGACCCGCAGGAACGTGAGCGGCTGGAGAGGAAGTCCCGGACGATCCGGGACCGGAGCGAACAGCAGAGCGCCATGGAGGCCGGGGACATCTACCCGCAGAAGTAGCCCCGCCGGCGCACGCGCCCGCCGCCGCAGGTCCTGTGTGACCTGCGGCGGCGGGCGCGTGTTCGTCCCGAGGGGGCGGTCAGCTCCGGGCGGGGGTGCGGGGTCAGGCGGCCCACTCCAGGAGCCGTTCGGCGCTCCAGGTAGTCACCACCCGGTCCGCAGGCACCCCGCACTCCTCGGCACGGGCACACCCCGGCCGCTGCCAGTCGAGCTGGCCCGGGGCGTGCGCGTCCGTGTCGATCGCGAACAGCGTCCCCGCCGCGACGGCGCTGCGCAGCAGCCGCAGGGGCGGGTCCTGCCGCTCCGGCCGGCAGTTGATCTCCACCGCCGTCCCGGCCTCGGCGCACGCGGCGAAGACCCGGTCCGCGTCGAACCGCGACTCGGGGCGGCCGCGCCCGCCGAGCAGGCGTCCTGTGCAGTGGCCGAGCACATGGGCCCGCGGATGGCGCACGGCCGCCTCCAGCCGCCGTGTCATCGGAGCCGGATCCATCCGCAGCTCGGAGTGGACGGAGACCACCACCACGTCGAGCCGCTCCAGCAGCTCGTCCTCCTGGTCGAGGGAGCCGTCCGGCAGGATGTCGCACTCGATCCCCGTCAGCAGCCGGAACGGGGCCCACGTTCCGTTGAGCCGTGCCACCACCTCCAGCTGCTCCCGCAGCCGTTCCGGGGACAGACCGCGCGCCACCTTCAGCCGGGGCGAGTGGTCGGTGAGAACGGCCCACGCGTGGCCCAGCTCCGCGGCGGTCCGGCCCATCTCCTCGATCGGGCTGCCCCCGTCCGACCAGTCCGAGTGCGTGTGGCAGTCGCCCGTCAGCCGCGCGAAGAGGTCCTGACCCGCCTCGGCGGGCGGCTCCGCCGCCACCTCCCGCTCCAGCCGATCCAGATACCCGGGCGTCCGCCCGGCCACGGCCTCACGGATCACCTCGGCCGTCCGCGGCCCGATGCCGGGGACCCGCTCCAAGGACGTCGCGGCGACCCGCTCGGCCGCCTCCCCGGCGGGCATGGCGTCCACGGCGGCGGCGGCCGTACGGAAGGCCTTCACCCGGTAGGTGTCGGCCTGCGAGCGTTCCAGCAGGAACGCGATCCGCCGCAGGGCGGTGACGGGGTCCATCGGCACCTCCACCGGAAGCCTCCGCTGCCGACGCCGGTCCGCCGGGCACGCCCCACCAGCATGAGCGCCCCCGGCCCCGCACGCCTCCGCGCGGCGGTCATCGGCTCAGGACGCGGCCCCGGCCGTCTCACCGGACTCGGCGGCGTCCGCCACGGGCACCCAGCGGCCGGCGGACGTGTCGTAGTCGAGTACGGGGCGCCCCCGTACCCCGTTCGTACGGAACGGCCGCCCGCCGTCGTCGATGCGCACCGTGCCCGACCGGCCGCCGCTGCTCCAGGTGAGCTCCGCGACCCAGGAGCAGTCGCAGCCGACCGTGCGGCCGGTGATCAGGAAGACCTCGGGGTCGGTGACCGAGACGCGGTACGGGAAGGCGACCGCCTCGATGCGTTCGCCGGAGTCGTTTCCCGCGAGCGGGCGGGCCACGGGGCGGGGGGCGTCGAGGTCCACGTCGAACATCCTCGGGGTGAGGGACCCGCCGCAGCCGGAACTCATCCGGTACACCCGGCCCGGGTCCGGTGAGCGGCGCTCGACGACCCGGACGCGCAGGGACTCCAGGAGCACGGCCCGCTCGTCCCGCCCCTGCAAGGTGATCCGGACACCGGTCTCGCCCGCGTGCACCGCGCCCAGCGCCCCCGCCCAGGACGCCGCGTCGGCCTCCGCGGGCGGGGGCGGGACGGCGTCGGGCGCCCGGTCGAGGAGGTAGGCGTGGTCGCAGCCGTTCTTCCAGACATGGTCGTCGCCGGTCCAGGTGAAGGGCACCCGCCCGGCTTCCGGGCCGGACGGGGAAGCGGAGGACTCAGGGACGCTCCCGCTCCGTTGCCCGGCACCGGGTGGCTCGGCCGGCGTGGGGCTGCCGGACGGCGTGCTCCGCGCGGACCCGCTCGCCGTGCCCCGCGGCTTCTCGGGGCGCGGGGAGCCGGGGGAGGGGGACTCCGGAGTGTTCACCGCAGGCCCGCCCGGCGTGTGGGCCGCCGGCGAGGGGCCGTCGGGCCCCGACGACCACGGCCGTCCGAAGGCCGCGACCAGAGCGAGGACGAGGACCGCCGCGGCGAGGACGCCGAGCCCCTGCCCGTAGCGGTGGATGCGACGCGGCCGGCGTGCCGATGTCCGTGACGGGCGTCCCCCGATCGTGCCGGACTGCCCGGAGCCGGAGCCGGAGCCGGGGCCGGGGCCGGGGCCGGGGCCGGGGCCGGGGCCGGGGCCGGGGCCGGGGCCGGGGCCGGGGCCGGGGCCGGAGTCTGAGCCTGAGTCGGAGTCTGAGCCTGAGTCGGTGCCGGAGGTTGGGGTGGAGGCGGGAGATCCCACCGCTTCGGACGCCTCTTCGCCGGGCCGTCCGGCGGACCCGGACAGGGCCCCTGGCGCGGGCGGCGAGGCCGCGGCGCCCTTCGGTGGCGCCCCGCCCTTCCGCGCCCCCACGTGCTCCTGCCCTTCCGTCGCTCCCTGCCGGTCGAGGCGTTCGTCGTCCGCCAGGAGCCACAGGCGGTGCAGCGCCTCCCGCTCGTCGGCCGGTGCGCCGCACAGCCGGGCCAGCCGCTCCACCGGGGCGAACTCCACCGGCACCGTCCGGCCCGTGCAGTACCGGTGCAGCGTCGAGCCGCTGACCCCGATGCGGCGGGCCAGCGACGCGTACGTCCGGCCCGACCCCTCCCGCAGCGCGCTCAGCCGCTCCGCCAGCACCGTCCGCGCGGCGCCCTCGGCGTCACCCGACACGCTCGACCTCCCCTTCCGCCGTTCCAGGGCGTTCCAGCCCCCGGAGAACACCCACGTCACCAGGGGTGGGACGGTTCCAGCCCGGCGGGAAGTCCCCTCGCGCTTGTCCGGATCCGGAGCGTCGGCCCACTCTGGTGCCCGTTCCGTACCGCCGCCGTACAGCGCCATCGGGCTTCGTACAGCGCCACCCGGCTTCGTACGCCTCGGCGCGACGCCGTACGTACGGCCGCACGGCACGCATCATCCGACCGCACCATCCGAATCGGGGAAACCTCACCATGCGCAACCTCCGCTCCGCCCTGCTGACCCTCATGGCCACGGGCCTCGCCGTCACCGCCCTGGCCCAGGTGCCCGCCGCCGCGGCCCCGGCCTCCGAGCCCGCCCGGCCGAAGTTCCTCAGCGCGGACCAGCTGCCCGCCTCCCACACTCCCTGGACGGCCGGTCCGGTACGCGAGGGAGTGCCCGCGGAAGGATCCGTGTGCACCACCGGGATCGCTCCGGCGGCCGGCAGCCGCCACCGTGACTTCCGCACCGAGCTGGACACCAACGCCCGCCAGACCATCACCGTCGCCCCCACCACCGCCCGGGCCAAGAAGCTCGCCGCCGAGCTGCGGAGCTCCCTGGAGACCTGCCTCGACCGGCTGAAGGAGCAGGACCCCGGCCTGGAGGGGGAGGCGCTCTACCACGGCCGGATCGACGTCGAGGAAGGCGCGCACCTCTACAGCATCGACACGTCCTACCCGGAGGTCGGCGCCACCGACATCGGGCTGTTCTCCGTGGGCCGCGACGGCCGGACCGTCACCGTCGTCGAGTGGGGGCAGATGGGAGAGCTGGACGACGCTCCGCTCAAGGGGTTCCGGAAGACCACCCGCACCGCCGTCGCGAAGCTGTACTGACCCGGCGGACGGCGACCGGCCGACGGGGGGCGGCCGGTCGCCGGAGGTGCGGGGCACCCCGCATCGGGAGCATGCTGGCTGTGTGACCCGGCACGATACGCCCCGGTCTTCCCCGCCCGCCGGACACGGGACCGTCGCCGGGGCGGCCGACGCTGGCCGGGTGCCCGACGAACTGTCCCTCGTCCTCGCCCAGGCCCTCGTCAGCGCCGTCGAGTCGAGCGACGGGTACGCGGGCGGCGTCTACCTGCGCAGCCGGACGCCGGGACTGCTCCGGCTCGCGGTGCTCGCCGGACTGCCGGGCCCGCTGTTCCGGCCCTGGTGGCGGATGCATGTGAACCGCCCGTTCCCGGTGTCCGAGGCCTACCGCTCGGGGCGGCCCGTGCTGCTCTCCGACGCGGAGGAGGCCATGCGCCGCTTCCCGCAGCTGATGGCCGGGCTGCCGTTCCCCTTCGGTTCCCTGTGGGTGCCGATCACCGGGCCCCGGGGAAGCATGGGTGTGCTGGCGGTCCTGCGGGCCTCCACACCGGGGGAGCCCGTCGCCCGCGCCGACGGGGAACGTCTCCACCGCCTGGGCCGCCGGCTCGGCGCCGCGCTCACCGATCTGGAGCGACGGGGCGTCGACTGCGTCTGGGAGAGCGAGCCGGTCCCCGTGCAACTGCCCGCCGCCACCACGCCCCCGGTGCGGGTGGGCCGTTTCGACTGGGATCTGCATTCCGGGCAGGTCGCCGCCGACGACGAGCTCTGCGCGATTCTCGGCTTCGAGCCCGCCGCCTTCCCGGGCACCGTCGACGCGCTCGCCGAACGGCTGGTCCCCGAGGACGTGTACGGGCTGTGGGCGCTGGCCCGGCAGACGGTGGAGTCCGCCGAACCGGTCGTCCGCCGGATGCGGCTGCGCGGCCCGGACGGCCGGTCCCATCTGCTGGAGCTGTCCGGCCGCTGGACGCACCCGGACGGCGACGTCTCCGCCAGCCATCTGACCGGCTTCCTGGTCGACCTGGGTGCCGGGCCCGTCGTCCCGGAGGCCGCCGACCGGCTGCCCCGGGGAATCCTCTCCCTGGACCGGCTGGGCCGGATCACGTACGCCAACGGCCTCGCCGAGGAACTGCTGGGCCACCCCCGCACCGAGCTCGTGGGCCAACCGGTGTGGCAGGCCCTGCCGTGGTTCGGGCACGGGGCCTACGAGGACCACTACCGGGCGGCCCTGATCGCGGACGAGCCCGTCCACTTCCTCGCCCGGCGCCCGCCCGCACTCTGGCTGTCGGTGTCGCTGTACCCCGGCCACGACGGGCTGAGCGTCGTCCTCCAGGCGACCGATCAGCCCGCCTACGCCCCCGGCTCCGTCACCGCGCCGGGGCTGGGCATCGGCTCGACCGCCGACCGTTCCTCCGCGCTGTACCGACCGGTGGCCCTCGCCATCGCCCTGACCGAGGCGGTGACGGCACGTCAGGTCTCCTCGGTGGTCACGGACGAGCTGCTGCCCGCGTTCGGCGGCCGTCAGCTCGCGATCTACCTGCTGAACGAGCGCCATCTCCATCTCGCCTGGGAGACGGGGTTCCCCAAGGGCTTCCTCGACCGCTTCGACGGGGTCGGGCTCGACGTGAGCATTCCCGGGGTGGAGACCCTCACCACGGGCCGCCCGATCTTCTTCGAGTCCATGCAGCACCTGGCCGAGGCCTATCCGGGCATCCCGATCGACGCGGACGTCGGGGCGCGGGCGTTCCTCCCGCTGATCGCCTCGGGACGGCCCGTCGGTTCCTGCATCCTCGGCTTCGACCGGCCGCGCGGCTTCAGCCCGGAGGAGCGTACGGTCCTGACGGCCCTGGCCGGGCTGATCGCGCAGGCCCTGCAGCGCGCCCAGCGCTACGACAGCGAGTCGGCCCTCGCCCGCGGTCTCCAGGACGCCCTGCTGCCCCACCGGTTGCCCGAGGCGGACGGGGTGGACACGCTGGGGCGCTATCTCTCCGGCACCCAGGGCATGGACGTGGGCGGTGACTGGTACGACGTCATCGAGACCGGCCACGAACTCGCGCTGGTCATCGGGGACGTGCAGGGACACGGCGTCGCCGCGGCCGCGACCATGGGCCAACTGCGCAGTGCGGTGCGGGCCTTCGCGCTGAGCAAGCACGATCCCCAGGAGGTGGTGAGCGGCACGAACCGGCTGCTCATCGATCTGGACCCGGGGCAGTTCGCCAGTTGCTGCTACATCGCCCTCGACCCGGCGACCGGCGTGGCCCGTGCCGTACGGGCGGGGCATCCGCAGCCCGTGCTGCGGCGGCCCGACGGCCGGACGGAGGTGCTGGACCTGCCCGGCGGCATCGTGCTCGGGATCGACGGGGACGCGGTCTACCCGGTCACGGAGATACGGCTCGAACCGGGGGCGATGCTGGCCCTGTTCACGGACGGGCTGATCGAGCGCCCGGGGACGGACATCGACGAGGGCATCGAGCGGTTGCGCGCCACCGTCGAACGCATCGGCGCCGTCCCGCTGGCCGACACGGCCGACCAGGTCATCGGAGAGGCCAGGGCGGCCACCGACCGCCCCGACGACATCGCGCTCCTGCTCGCCGCCCGCTGGGCCGACGCCCCTCGCAGCCGACGGGCCCGGACGGCGCGGGAGCCGGGGCCCGATCTGTGGCGCACGTTCAGGAGACCGGACCCGGGGCGTACGACGGGCGCCCCGGATCCGGCCTCCTAGACGGTGGCCGGAAAGCGTCCTGCCGATCAGGCGCCGGAGGCGTCCAGCATGCCCTCGCGCTCGACGACCTTGATCCGCTCACGGCCCTGGGCCTCTCCCAGCGCCTGCTCGTGGGCGTCCAGCTTGTGCCAGCCCTCCCAGGTCGTGTAGCGGACGCCCCGGTCGTCCAGGAACGCCTCGACCGCCTCCGGCGCGGGCGTGGCCGGCTCGGGCAGTCGGCCGGCGGCGCGGTCCTCCAGGACGCAGGCGACCGTCTCGTTGGCGTCGCCCTTGGTGTGCCCGATCAGGCCGATCGGGCCGCGCTTGATCCAGCCGGTGACGTAGACCGAGGTCATGTGCTCGTCCCCGGCGATGACACGGCCCGCCTCGTGCGGGACGGTGCCGGAGGTGACGTCGAAGGGGAGCTTGGGCAGCTCCTCGGAGTAGTAGCCGACGGCACGGTAGACGCTCTGCATGTCCCAGTCGGTGAACCGGCCGGTGCCCCGGACGTTGCCGGTGCCGTCCAGCTCGGTGCGCTCGGTGCGCAGCGCGGTGACCTTGCCGTCCTCGCCGAGGATCTCGACCGGGGACTCGAAGAAGTGCAGGAACAGCTTGTGCGGGCGGTCGCCGACGTCGCGGATCGCCCAGTTCTCGAGGGTCTGCGCGACCATGTTGGCCTGCTTGTTCTCGCGGCGGGTCGCGATGGAGCCCTCGTCGTAGTCGATGTCCTCGGGGTTGACGATGACCTCGATGTTGGGGGAGTGGTCCAGCTCTCGCAGTTCCATCGGGCTGAACTTGGCCTGTGCCGGGCCACGCCGGCCGAACACGTGCACCTCCAGAGCCTTGTTCTGCCGGAGGCCCTGGTAGACGTTGTCCGGGATCTCGGTGGGCAGCAGTTCGTCGGCCGTCTTGGCCAGGACCCGGGCCACGTCCAGGGCCACGTTTCCGACGCCGAGCACGGCGACCTTCTCCGCGGTGAGCGGCCAGGTGCGCGGGACCTCGGGGTGCCCGTCGTACCAGGAGACGAACTCGGCCGCGCCGTAGGAGCCGTCCAGCTCGATGCCGGGGATGTCCAGCGCGCGGTCGGCCTCGGCGCCCGTCGAGAAGATCACCGCGTCGTAGAACGACCGCAGGTCGTCCAGGCCGATGTCGTGCGGGTAGCTGACGTTCCCGAAGAGCCGGATCTGGGGCTTGTCCAGCACCTGGTGCAGAGCCTTGACGATGCCCTTGATCCGAGGGTGGTCGGGTGCCACGCCGTAGCGGATGAGGCCGAAGGGCGCGGGCATGCGCTCGAAGAGGTCGATGGAGACCCCCGGGTCCTGGCAGACCTCGGATTTGAGCAGCGCGTCCGCAGCGTAGATACCGGCGGGGCCGGCTCCGACAATGGCGACGCGGACGGGGCGTGTCATGGCGTGGTGATCCTTCGGGGCGGGCGAACGCGGGCAGGTACAGCGTACGTCGGAGGTAAGGCTTGGCTTACTAGTCTCCACCCCACACCGTAAGCGATCGCCGCGCGAGCCCTTCGGTCACCCCCGGCCAGGGTGCCCGATTAACCCGATTCATTATCCCGCTATGACCGTTTTGACCTCTATACGTCTCCTGGTCCATAAAGGGCTTATCGGGGATTCTGAGACTTTTGCTCAGTCTCGATTTCGCCATCGGCGCGAGGGAGTGGTGAGCGTCACGTCCGCGGGGGCGGACGCCGAAGTGGACGCATCGGTTCCCTTCTGTGCGAAGAAAGTTGACGCCGCGACGGCGCGGCCCGATGCGGGAATTCCGCTATTCGATCATGCGGGGAAAAGGGAATCCGGAATGCGGGGCTTGTTCCGTCCGGTGTTTCTCGCCTACGGTCACCGTCAATCCGGATGGAACGCCGAATCCTGCCGCCGTCCGGGAATCCGAAACCCACTCACGTACGGCAGGAGCGGGGGACCCAGGTAAGTCGCCGATCCGTAACCGGAACGGCTTGGGGTGAAGTCGCACATCGATGCGGCCAGACATCTCCCGTCTGAACCCGACAGCTCACCTCGCAGGCGCCGGAGAGGAAATCCCCCATGCCCGCACAGGGTAAGCACCGCCGTTCCCCGTCCACCTCGCTCGGCCGCACCCTCGCCGCCGTGACCGCCGGAGGGGCCGTTCTCGCCCTTCCGGTGATCGGCGCCACCAGCGCGTTCGCTGCTCCCGCCGCTGCCGCCGCGCCGCAGGCCGTGGCTCCCGCCGCGGTGGCCGCACCGGTGAATTCCGTTGCGAAGGCCGCCCCCGCCAAGCATTCCGTGGTGGCGGGTGAGACCCTTTCCAAGATCGCCCGCGAGTATTCCGTCAGTGGCGGCTGGAAGAAGCTGTACGAAGGCAACCGGAAGATCGTCGGATCGAATCCCGACCTCATTCACCCGGGCATCAAGCTGGTCATCGCCGCCTCGTCGGACGACAAGGCGGCCAAGGCTTCCCCGTCCGCCGAGCGCGGTACTTCGACGGACCGCGCCGACCGTTCCGAGCGCATCAACGCCGCCCCCGTCGCGCAGGCCGCCGAGCAGAAGGCCGTCACGTACACGAACGACCTCGACGGCTGGATCCGGGAGTCGCTGGCGGTCATGGCCGAGCACGGCATCCCCGGCACCTACGAGGGCATCCACCGCAACATCATGCGCGAGTCCTCCGGCAACCCGGCCGCCATCAACAACTGGGACTCCAACGCGGCCAAGGGCACTCCGTCCAAGGGTCTGCTCCAGGTCATCGACCCGACCTTCCAGGCCTACCACGTGCCCGGCACCTCGACCGACAGCTACGACCCGGTCGCCAACATCACCGCCGCGTGCAACTACGCCGCGGACCGCTACGGCTCGATCGACAACGTCTTCGGCGCCTACTGATCGCGCGACCGAGCAGCACATGGAGCCCCGGACCGCACGGTCCGGGGCTCCTGTGTCGTACGGGGGGTGTCGCCGGGAAGTTACCCCCAAGTTTCCCGTGACTTACCACGCGAACGGCAGTAGAACCTGTTCCACTCTGTCGAGAGTGAGGAGGGTCACATGAGCGACGCTACCATGCAGGAAAGTGAGACCAAGGGGGTCTCGCGGCGAAGATTCATCACGGGAACAGGTTCTCTTCTGGGGGCCGCGGCCATCGTCGGGCACGCTCCTCGGGCATGGGCCGGAGTCCGTGCGGCGGCGGCGCCGATCGGATCCGGGGCCCACGTGCCGGCCCTCGTCATCGGCACCGGATACGGCGGCTCCGTGGCAGCCCTCCGCCTAGCCGAGGCAGGCGTGGACGTCCATATGGTCGAGATGGGCATGGCCTGGGACACCCCCGGCGCGGACGGGAAGATCTTCGCCAACACCACCAGGCCGGACGACCGTTCCTTCTGGCTGCGGACCCGGACCAAGCAGCCGCTGAGCAACTTCCTCGGCTTCCCCCTCGACAAGAACGTCAACTGCCGCACCGGCATCCTCGACGCCGAGGAGTTCGGCGGCATCACGGTCTACCAGGGCCGGGGCGTCGGCGGCGGATCCCTGGTCAACGGCGGCATGGCCGTCACACCGCGCCGGGAGAACTTCGGCGCGATCCTCCCGACGGTGAACGCCGCGGAGATGTACGCCACCTACTACCCGCGAGCCAACAGCGGGCTCGGTGTCGGCACCATCGACCCCGCCTGGTTCGACAGCGCCGACTGCTACCAGTACGCCAGGGTCGGCCGGAAACACGCCCAGCGCTCCGGCTTCCCGTTCCTCTTCGTCCCCGCCGTCTACGACTGGGACTACATGAAGCAGGAGGCGGCCGGGACCGTCCCCAGGTCAGCCCTGGACGGGGAGATCCTCTACGGCAACAACCACGGCAAGAAGTCGCTCCAGAAGACCTACATCGAACGGATCAGAGCCACCGGCCGGGTCACCATCTCCCCGCTGCACAAGGTCACCACGGTCACCCCGGCCCCGGGCGGCGGCTACACCGTGCTCATCGACCAGCTGAACACCGGCGGACAGACCACCGTCACCAAGACCGTCACCGCGGACAAGGTGTTCTTCGCCGCGGGCAGCGTCGGCACCAGCAAACTGCTCGTCGGCCTCAAGGCCACCGGAGCGCTGCCCCTCCTCAACGACGAGATCGGCCGGGGCTGGGGCGACAACGGCAACGTCATGTGCGGCCGCGCCAACCACCTCTGGGACCCCACCGGGAAGGTCCAGTCGTCCATCCCCACCGGCGGCATCGACAACTGGGACGCCGGGGGAGCGTTCGCCGAGATCGCTCCGCTGCCCACCGGCATCGAGACCTGGGCGTCGTTCTACCTCTCCATCACCAAGAACCCCCACCGCGCCCGCTTCACCTGGAACGCGGCGGCGGCGAAGGCGGAACTGGACTGGCAGACGGCGTGGAAGCAGCCGTCCATCGACGCCGCGAAGACCATCTTCGACAAGATCAACCGCAAGGAGGGGACGATCTACCGCACGGACCTCTTCGGCACCTACAAGATCTGGGGCGACCACCTCACCTACCACCCGCTGGGCGGCGCGGTCCTGGACAAGGCCACCGACAACCACGGCCGGCTGCACGGCTACTCCGGTCTGTACGTCATCGACGGGGCGCTGATCCCCGGCAACACCAGCGTCAATCCGTTCGTCACCATCACCGCGCTCGCCGAGCGCAACATCGAACGGATCATCGCGACCGATCTGTAGGCGAGCCGTCGCCGTCGGGAGCCCGCGAAGAGCCCGGGGCCGGGAGTGCCAACCCGGCGGCCCCGGACTCCGTCAGTGACCGGGCAGAACGCACACCGCGTCGATGCCCAGCACATGGTTGAGCCGCCCGAACGCCAGCCACGAGCCGATGCTCATCGTCAGCTCCACGATCTCCCTCTGGCTGTAGTGCGCGGTCATCCGCTGCCAGAAGGCGTCGTCCAGGCCGTGATGGTCGAGCGTGTACCGCTCGGCGTACTCCGCCGCGAGCCGGGTCCGCTCGTCGAAGGCCCCGGTCGTACGCCACTCGGTCACCGCGGCCGCGAACTCCTCCTCGACCTTCGTCCCGTCCCGCTCGGTCCGCCAGTCCAGACAGAACAGGCACCCGTTGATCTGCGCCACCCGCAGCCGGGCCGCCTCGAACTCGCGCAGCCCCAGAGTCGTGTGCTCGTAGACGGACATCGAGAACGCGGCGGCGGCCGCGCCGATGCCGGGGACCATCTCCCCCCACACGTAACCGATGGGCTCCTGGCCCTCCGGAACATCGATGATCATGCCGGTCTCCTTCCCAGCCTGCCCACCGCAGGCCGCAGCGGGACATCGAGTGCGTCGTACAGCCCCGGCTCCGCGTCCACCAGCAAGTCGATCGCCGAGACGAGCCGTCCGACCGCGGTGGCGTTCCCGCCCGCCGACCGGTTCTCGCCCTCGTCGGAGGCCTCGACCGTCACCTCGATCCGGGGCCGCCCCTCGATCACCACGCGGTGTGCGCCCACCCCGTCGGGCGGGGACGGCCAGTCCGGCGCGCACGAGGCGTGGATCCGGGTGACGTGCTCGATGACGAGCCGGGGCTCGCCGGCCACGACGCCCTGGACCTCGAAGCGGACCGCGCCCTGGGTGCCCGCCGCGAACGCGCCCATCGTGCGCGTGGTCACCGCCGCCTCCAGCGCCCGGCGGTCCAGGGTCTCGCGGATCTCGTCCAGTTCGACGCCCAGGGCCCGTGCCATCAGCCGGATCTGGCCGCCCCACACCATCGTCGGAACGCCCTCCGCCAGCATCAGCGGCTGGTAGTCCATCGGGTGGCCCATCCCGATCAGATGCCGTACCGCGTCCTCCTGCTCGTACGTGGAGTAGTCGAAGATCTCCTGGCAGCGGATGACGTCCACCTCGGTCCCGAGGCCGCTGATCAGGAGCGGCAGGACGTCGTTGCCCCAGCCGGGGTCGACACCGGAGACGAAGAGGGAGCCGCCCCCCTCGGCGACGGCGGCCAGGACCGGCTCCCGCAGCTCGGGCGGGGCGTTGCGCTGGTCGTAGAGCGGATAGAGGGAGGGCGTCACGACCACCGCGCCGGCCCGGACCGCCCGGCCGATGTCGGCCAGCGCGTCATCGGGACGGATGTCGCCGGACGCCGCGTAGACCACCGCGCGGGGGCGGGCGGCCAGAACGGCGGCGATGTCCTCGGTGGCCGCGACCCCGAGCGTGCGTCCGAGGCCGCCGAGTTCGCCCGCGTCGCGGCCGGCCTTGGCGGGATCGTGCACGAGGACGGCGGCGAGTGCCAGTGCCGGATGGGCGTCGACGGCGCGGATCGCCGCGCGGCCGACGTTGCCGGTACCCCAGACAACCGTGGGAATCATGCGCGGAGGGTAGCTCCGGGTCCGTGTACTTCCCAGAGTCGTGACGGCATCAGATCCGTGCGGGAAAGGGCTGTACCCGGGCCGGCGGACTTCTCCGCCGGCCCGGGACCCGTTCCGTGCGATCAGCGTTTGGCGCGGGCGCCGTTCGGGGTGCCGGAGATGGTGAACTGCGAACCCGGCTCGATCAGCACGTGGCCGTCGCGCGAGTCGGTGACCGTCACGTCGGTGAGCGTCGCGTTGCCGCGCGCGCCGCCCATCGCGAGGATGCCGGAGCCGTGGTTGGACTGGTCGATCCGCACGTTCTGGATCTTCACGTCCGGCATCAGGCCGCCGCCCGTCTTGAACTGGATGCCGTCGTAGGTGGAGTCGACGATGTCCGTGTCGCGGATCGTGACCCCGGGGATCGGCAGGTTCTGCGGGAAGAGGGTGATCGCGCCGAACTCCTGGTCCTCGTTCCAGAAGGCTCCGCCGGTGCGGTGCAGGCCGTTGTTGGCGATCAGCGTCTGCCCGGAGAAGGGCAGCGGGTCGTGGTCGGTCGCCAGCATGATGCCCGGGTAGTTCATGGTGTCGGAGATCAGGTTGTTCTCGATCCTGTTGTCGTACCCGCCGTAGATCGCGATGCCGTTGGCGCGCCACGGGAGCTGGATGGTGTTGTTGCGGAAGCTGTTGTCGTGGCCGATGTCGACGGACTGGTCCTTGACGTACTTGCTGGACCAGACGGCGAGAGCGTCGTCGCCGGTGTTGCGGAACGACGAGTTGTAGACCGTGGAGTTCCGGGTGCCGTTGGCGAAGTTGATGCCGTCCGCGTACGTGTTGCGGATCCGCATACCGGTGAACTCGACGCCGTCGCCCGGGTTCCACAGCTCCTGGATGTTGTCGAAGTCGCGGCCGGCCCAGACGCCCACGTTGGCGTGCTCGATCCAGACGTTGCTGATCTTCGTGTCCTTGCCGAACCGGCCGTTGAGCGCGACGCCGCCCTCGTGGTTGCCGTCACCGCCGCGGATCGTGCCCGAGCCGAAGATGGCGATGTCGGAGATGTGCGTGTTCTCGTCGATGTCGAAGCCGAAGTTGCCCTCGTGCGGGTGGTTGATGCCGCCCGCCTCGTGCGGCGGGGTCAGGGTGTAGAGCTGGGAGTGCCACATGCCCGCGCCCCGGATCGTGACGTCCCGGATGCCGACCTGGTTCCACTGGCCCCGGTCGAGCGGGTCGTCGGTGAGGATCTTCTGCTCCTGGCGCCACTGGCCGGCCGGGATCCATACGCAGTCGATCTCGCCGTTCTGGTTGGCCGTCACCGCGCGCTGGATGGCCGTCGTGTCGTCGATCCCGTCGTTCGCCACCGCGCCGTACGTAGTGATGGAGACGCAGCCGGACGGCTGCGAGGAGGGCGCCGCGACCTGCTCCAGGTCGATCAGGTCGATGATGTAGAAAGCGGCGTCGTCGCTCGCGTCCCGCTGGAGACGGAACTTCGTTCCCGCCGGGTAGGTCTCGGTGAGCAGGGCGTGGGACTCGTCGAACAGCCGTCGCGCGTCGCCGCCCGGTGTGTTGGTGAGCCCCTCGGGGCTGTCGGTGTTCCCGTACAGCCAGCTGTGCTTCGAGGAGAGGTCGAGCTTGCGGACGAACGCGCCGTCGGCGTACAGGCTGATGGTCGCCTCGCGGCCGCCGCCGCCGGGCGCGTCCGGGATGGAGTTGCGGACGACGATCGAGTTCGCCGGGGCGGTCGAGGTGAACTCCACGTACTCACCCGTGGAGTTGAGCCGCACCGACGCGCGGCCGGAGGACTCGGTGGCGAAGTTCGTGTGGCCGAAGGTGCGCTCGGCGTCGGACCGCAGGAGCGTGCCCCGGTAGTCGGCCTTCTCCGCCTCCAGCTCGGTGTACGGGACGGCCGCGCCGCGTCCGACCACGATGGACCGGGCGAAGGTGTTGTTGGTCTCGCTGGTCTCCGCGACCAGGTTCGTGGCGTCGGCGGTGGCGGTCAGGGTCGCGCCGCCGTTCGTCGCCTTCCAGCTGCCGCCGAGGGTGACGTTCGCGGTCGCGCCCGCGGCGATGGCCGGGGCGGTGCCGTTGAGCGTGGTGGAACCGACGGTCAGCCGGGTGACCGTGCCCGCGCCCACCGCGCTGGTGCCGCGGTTGTGCACCGCGACGGTGAAGGTGACCGTCGCGCCGACGGCCGGGCTGGCCGGGTCGGAGGAGATGGAGCGGACCTCCAGGTCGGGGCCGGGGCTCTGGCCGACCACCAGCGGGGAGGCGGTGGTCCGGCTGTTGTTGGTGTCGTCCGACTCGACGACCGTGTCGGTGGGGTCCACCAGGGCCGAGACGGTGTACGACCCCTGCGGCCGCCGGCCGGCCTCCACCGAGACCGGGGCGGACGCTCCCGCCGCCAGCGGGCCCACCGGCGCGCTGCCCACGACCACGCCGCCCAGACTCACGTCGACGGTGGTCGCGGGGGAGGCGGCCGAGCCGGTGTTGCGGACGGTGCCCTCGACGGTGATGTCGTCCGTCTCGGACGGTGACGAGGGGCTCCAGGACAGCGCGCTCACCGTCAGGTCCGGGTTGGGCGCGGCCGTTCCGAGCACCTGGATCTCGGCGATCTGCGCGCCGGGCGCCTCGGTGTTGGCGAAGAACTTCAGCTGGAGGTCGGCGACCCGGCCGTCCACCGGGATGGTCACGGTGTTCTGGTTGGTGGCGGGGTTGAACACATAGCCGGCGCGGGCCCGCAGCGATGAGAACGTGGTTCCGTCCTGCGTCCGGCCGAGCACCTGGATGTCCTGTGTCCGCCTCGCCCAGATCGGGTCGGGGTTGAGCTTGACCACCACGGACTGCAGGTCCGCGTCCGCGCCGAGCTTCACCGTGAGGTCGGCGGGGAGCCCGTTGGACTCCCAGTAGCTGTCGATCCGCCCGTCGTTGGCGTTCGCCGCCGGGTACAGGCCGTGCGATCCGCTGGCGGTGACGGTCTTGCCCCGTGCGAGGTCCGTGGCCTCAGCCGCGCTCGCGGTGACGGGCAGGAGCCCGGCGGAGATCAGCCCGGCTGTCAGCAGCCCGGCGACCGTCCGTCCGGTGAGTCGCTTCCATCTCATGATGTCCTCTGCTTCCACAATATTTGAGTCCACAAGTCAATCTTTTGCGGCCAGAGGTTCACAGATTTCTGCGCTGTTTCGAATTTGTCAACGGTGTTCGCATGGTCATGTCATCCTGGGGTGCTATGTGACGCTGCGTCAGGAGGATGCCGGGCGGTCCTGCTCAGCCCGCCGCAACGCCCCGGACCAGCAGCAGTGCCAGATCCACCGCCGCGACGGCCACCGCGGCGGCCAGGGCGGCCTTGCGCCACCGGCGGCCGAGTGCCGGGCCCGTGAGGGCCGCTGCTCCGGCCCAGGCCAGCGCCGCCGCACCCCCGGCGTCCAGCGGCTCCGGGGGGCCGAGCGCCAGTACCGCCGTCGCGGCGAGGAGCGGCAGCGGCAGCAGCAGCCGGGTCCCCCGGTCGCCCAGCCGGTGCGGAAGACCCCGGATCCCGGCAGCCCGGTCCGCCGCGATGTCCGGCAGCGTGTCGGCCAGGTGCGCCGCGAATCCGAGCAGCGCCCCGGCCGCCACCGTCCACCACCGGGGTGCCGGCCCGCCGGGCAGGGCGAGGGCGACGACGGCGGGCAGGGCGGCGAAGCCGGCCACGTACGGCAGCCAGGACAGAGCGGTCGCCTTGAGCCTCAGGTTGTAGAGCCAGGCGGCCGCGACCGCGGCGAGGTGCACCGTACCGGCGAGAGTGCCGCAGGCCAGCGAGAGCGGTACGCACCCGGCGAGCGCGGTCGCCGCCGCCGTCCACACCGCACCCGTCCCGACCGTGCCGTCGGAGGCCGGCTTCCCCCGGCGTCCGGCCCGGGCGTCACGTCGCGCGTCGTATGCGTCGTTGCACCAGCCCACCGAGAGCTGGCCGGTCAGCACGGCCGCCGTGACCAGGGCGGAGCGGGGGCCGCCGAGCCCGGAGCCGAAGGAGAGGGCGCAGGCCAGCGCGGTCACCGCGAGCGCGGGACCGGGGTGGCCTGCGAGCGCGAGCCCCACGAGCCGGCCGCCCCGGCGCCCGTCGTCGGCCGGATCCGCTTCGGCCGGATCCCGGTCGGTCGGATCCGCGTCGGTCGGATCCTGGTCGGCCCAGTCCGCTTCGGCCGGATCCTGACCGGTCGGACTCGCGTCAGCCGGATCCGCACCCGCCGGAAGGGAACCCGCCGGAAGGGAACCCGCCGGAAGGGAATCCGCCGGAAGGGGCCCCGCCGGGCTCATCCTCTCCGTGGCGTCCATCGGGCGATCGTAAGGGGATGGCACCCCGTCAATGAGGCGACAGGGCGGGTCTTTTGCGGCGATTCGACCGGCATTGTGGGCAGGATGGGGGCATGACGCCACCGAAGCAGGAGGCAGGATGACCCGCATCGCCGCGGTGCACGGGGCACTGCCGCCACACCGTCACACCCAGCGCGAGGTCACCGACATGGTGGCGCGGACGTGCTTGCCGCCAGGCGCCGACCGGCGTGTTCTCGACCGGCTCCACGAGAACGCGCGGGTCCGCAGCAGGCACACCGTGCTGCCGCTGGACGGCTACCGCGACCTCGACGGCTTCGGCCCGGCCAACGACGTGTTCATCCGGTCGGCCGTCGACCTCGGAGCCCAGGCCGTACGCGGTGCGCTGCGGACGGCGGGCCTGCGCCCCACCGACGTCGACCTGCTGATGTTCACGTCCGTCACCGGGATCGCCGCCCCCTCGGTGGACGCCCGGCTCGTGACCCGCCTCGGGATGCGGTCCGACGTCAAACGGCTGCCCGTCTTCGGACTCGGCTGCGTCGCCGGAGCCGCCGGAACGGCCCGGCTGCACGACTACCTCCTCGGCCGCCCCGACGACGTGGCCGTGCTCCTGTCGGTCGAACTCTGCTCCCTCACCTTCCAGCGCCACGACGTCTCGCCCGCCAATCTCGTGGCGACAGGGCTGTTCGGGGACGGCGCGGCGGCCGTGGTCGCCCTCGGCGGCCGCCGCTCCGCCGCCGGACCCGAGATCGTCGCCACCCGCAGCCGGATGTACCCGGACACCGAGCACGTCATGGGCTGGGACATCGGGTCCACCGGATTCCGTGTCGTTCTCGACCCGGGAGTGCCCGAGGTCGTACGCCGCCATCTCGCCGACGACGTGACGGAGTTCCTCGGTGAACACGGCCTCAAGCCGAAGGACATCGCCCGCTGGGTCTGCCATCCGGGCGGCCCCAAGGTCCTGGAGGCCGTCACCGAGGTCCTCGACCTGCGCGACGGAGCCCTCGACGTCACCTGGCGCTCGCTGGCCGACATCGGCAACCTGTCCTCGTCCTCGGTCCTGCACGTCCTGCGGGACACCATCGAGCAGCGCCGGCCCGAGCCGGGCACCCCCGGACTGCTGCTGGCCATGGGCCCGGGATTCTGCTGCGAACTGGTGCTGCTGCGCTGGTAGGAAGGAACGGTCCATGACCTGGTACACCGTCCTCGTGCTCGCCGTCGCGGCCGAGCGCCTGGCCGAACTCGTGGTGGCCCGCCGCAACACCCGCTGGAGCCTCGCCCGGGGCGGCGTCGAATCGGGCCGGGGGCACTATCCGGGGATGGTCGCGCTCCACACCGCGCTCCTGGCCGGCTGCCTGGCGGAGGTCCGGTTCGCCGAACGTCCCTTCCCGCCGGTCCTCGGCTGGGTGATGGTCGCCGTCGTCGTGGCCGCCCAAGCGCTCCGCTGGTGGTGCATCCGTACGCTCGGCCCCCGCTGGAACACCCGCGTCATCGTCGTCCCCGGCCTGCCCCGGATCACCGGTGGCCCCTACCGGTGGCTGAGCCACCCCAACTACGTCGCCGTCGCCGCCGAAGGACTCGCGCTGCCCCTGGTCCACGGGGCGTGGGTGACCGCCCTGGTGTTCACCGCCCTCAACGCCGCGCTCATGGCCGTCCGGATCCGCTGCGAGGACGGGGCGCTGGCCCGCCTCCCGGCCGCGGACGCACCCGCGTGATCGACGTCCTGGTCGCGGGCGGCGGGCCGGCCGGACTGGCCGCCGCGATCCGGGCCGCCGCCGCGGGCCTGGAGACGGTGGTGGTCGAGCCGCGCACCACCCCTGTCGACAAGGCGTGCGGCGAGGGCATCATGCCCGGCGGCGTCGCGGCCCTGCGCGACCTCGGCGTCCGGCTCGGGGGCCACGCACTGCGCGGCATCCGCTACACGGACGGCCGGCGCAGCGCGGAAGCGGCCTTCCGGGGCGGCCCGGGCGCGGGTGTCCGCCGCACCGAGCTCCACACGGCTCTGCACGAGCGGGCCGCCGTCCTCGGGGTCCGCGTCGTCGCCGCCAAGGTGGGGGAGGTGCGGCAGGACGAGCGCACCGTCACCGCAGCCGGACTCACCGCGCGCTGGCTCATCGCCGCCGACGGGCTCCACTCGCCGCTGCGCCGAGCCCTGGGCCTGGACCACCCGGTCCCCGGGCCCGGACGCTACGGGCTGCGCCGCCACTACCCGATCGCCCCGTGGACGGATCACGTCGAGGTGCACTGGTCCCGGCACGGCGAGGCGTACGTGACCCCGGTCGGCGAGCGCCTGGTCGGCGTGGCCGTCCTGAGCCGCGACCGCCGCCCCTACGACCGGCATCTGGCCGCCTTCCCCGCCCTCGCGGCCCGGCTCACGGACAGCCGGGGGGCCACTCCCGTACGCGGAGCCGGCCCCCTGCGCCAGCGGGCGCTGGGCCGGCGGGCCGGGCGCGTCCTGCTGGTCGGCGACGCCGCCGGGTACGTCGACGCCCTCACCGGGGAGGGCATCGCCCTCGCGGTCGCCACCGCGACGGCCGCAGCCGACTGCCTGAGCGCCGGACGGCCCGAGGACTACCCCCGCCACTGGGCGCGGGCCACCCGGCGCTACCGCCTGCTCACCAGGGCCCTGCTGAGCGCGGCGGGCCACCCGGCCTCGGGCCGGCTGATCGTCGCCGCGGCCCACCGGGCCCCCGCCGTCTTCCGCACCGCGGTCCGCGCGCTCCAGTGAGGGCGCGGCGGCGTGCGCGGCGGGCCGCTCGCTCGAATGGCGGGGCCCCCGGTTCCGGCTTAACGTCGGTCGGGTGAACGCCCGCGCCCACGCGGGGCACTGCCCTCGGCACGAGAGACGACCTCCACCATGACGGGCTCCCGCGCGACACCCACGCCCACGGCCACCGCCCACGACCGGCACCGGAGCGGACTGGCGCTGCTGGTCATCGCCTCGTGCCAGCTGATGGTGGTGCTGGACGTCACCATCGTCAACATCGCGCTGCCACACATGCAGAAGGACCTGGGATTCTCCACCGAGAACCTCTCCTGGGTCGTCAACGCGTACACGTTGACCTTCGGCGGACTGCTGCTGCTCGGCGGACGCCTCGGCGACATCCTCGGCCGCCGCAGAGTCTTCATCTTCGGCGTGCTGCTCTTCGTCTTCGCCTCGCTGCTCGGCGGGCTGTCCCAGGAGGGCTGGCAGTTGCTGGCCGCCCGCTCCCTCCAGGGCGTCGGCGGCGCGATCGCCTCGCCGACCGCCCTGTCGCTGATCACCACCACCTTCCGCGAGGGCCCCGAACGCAACCGCGCGTTCGGGGTCTTCGCGGCCGTCTCCGCTGGCGGCAGCGCGATCGGGCTGCTCGCCGGCGGGCTGCTCGTGGAGTGGCTGGACTGGCGCTGGGTCCTGTTCGTCAACGTCCCGATCGGCCTGCTCATCGCCATCGCGACCCCTCGCTTCATCCCCGAGTCCGAGCGCCGTCCCGGCCACTTCGACATCGTCGGCGCGCTGACCTCGACGGTCGGCATGGTGCTGCTCGTCTACGGCTTCATCCGCGCCTCCGAGGACGGCTGGACCGACGCGCTGACCCTCGGGTCGTTCGCGGTGGCCGTGGTGCTCCTGACGGTCTTCATCCTGATCGAACGCGGCTCGAAGCAGCCCATCACGCCGCTGTGGATGTTCCGCGACCGCAACCGCGCCGGGTCGTACGCGATGATGCTGAGCCTCGCGGCCGCGCTGTTCGGGATGTTCTTCTTCCTGACCCTCTTCGTGCAGAACGTGCTCGACTTCAGCCCGCTGCGGGCCGGCCTCGCCTTCCTCCCGGTCAGCGCCGTCATCGCGGTCAGCGCGGGCCTCGCCTCCCAGCTCCTGCCCAGGTGGGGCCCCAAGCCCTTCATGGTGACCGGCGCGCTGCTGGCCGCCGCCGGGCTCGGCTGGCTGACGCTGACCGACGTCCACAGTTCCTACCTCGGCTCGATCCTCGGCCCGATGCTCGTGTTCGGCTTCGGCATGGGCATGCAGTTCGTGTCGCTGACGCTGATGGCGGTCTCGGGCGTCGCCCCGAAGGAGGCGGGCGCCGCCTCCGGCATCCTCAACGCCACCCAGCAGGTGGGCGGCTCGCTGGGGCTGTCGATCCTGGTGACGACGTTCGGTACGGCCAGCCGCAACGAGGCGAGCGACCAGGTGCCGCAGTTCCTCCGGGAGGGCACGCCCGCCCAGCTTCTGGAGTTCCGCAGGACCGGCGAGCTGCCGCCCCCCTGGGGCGACGAGGTCCTCACCTCGGGTGTCTCCAGCGCCTTCGTCGTCGCGGCCTGCTTCGCCGTGCTCGCCGCCCTGGTCGCCCTGTTCGTCATCCAGGTCCGGCCCGCCGACCTGGCCCGTCTCCAGGGCGGCGCGACGCCGCTCGCCGCGGAGGGAGCAGCCGACAGCGGCGAGGCGGGAGCGGCCGACGGCGGCGAGGCGGGAGCGGCCGACGGCGGTGAGGCAAAGGAGCCGGCACCCGGACCGGAGGCGGCGGGGCCCGGCCCGGACGTACCATCACCCGGATCGGACGCACCGCCACCCGGCCCCGACGGGCCGTCACCCGGCCCGGACACCGACCGACCCGCGAAAGGGCGCTGACCCATGGACTGGACCCTCGAAGTGATCGTGCTCCCCGTGACCGACATCGACCGGGCCCGGGACTTCTACCGGGACAAGCTCGGCTTCCACGTCGACATCGACGCCGAGGTGATGGCGGGCGCCCGCGTGGTGCAGCTGACGCCGCCCGGCTCCGGCTGTTCGATCGCCCTCACCGACGGCCTGCCCAGCCCGACGGGAAGCCCGCAGCCGGGCACGTACCACGGCCTCCAGCTCTGCGTCGCCGACATCGACGCCGCGCACGCCGAACTCGTCGGCCGGGGCGTCGAGGTCTCCGAGCCGCAGCGGTACACCCCCGACGACGGCGCGACCTTCATGTACTTCACCGACCCGGACGGCAACGGCTGGGCGGTGCAGGAGTACCGCCGCCGGAAGACCGAACCCCTCCACGCGTTCCTCGCCGACCAGGCCGCCGGGAACGGGGCGAAGGCGGGGGACACGGTGGGGTGAACCGGAAGCGAAGGTGGATCGCGCCGCGTCCGGTCCACCAGAATGCTCCCCGTATCGCGTGCAGAGATCGAACAGCGCAAGAGGGAGCGGCATCCACATGGGCGGCAACGCAGAGATGGTGGCCTTCGTCCGGGCGCGGCTCGCCGACGAGGAACACGTCGCACTGGCCGCCGGCGGGGACCGATGGCGGTGCCCGGCCGACGTGCCGGGCGAGGTCCACGACCGCACCGGCGGAGTGGCGTTCACGGTGCGGGGCCGGGGCTTCGACCAGCACATCGCCCTCCAGAACCCCGCGCGGACCCTGGAGCGCATCGAGACGCACCGCGTCATGCTCGGCGAGTACGTCGAGGTCGCCGACCTGGACACCGACCGCCCGGCCGAGGACTTCCGCTCCGGCCGGGCGGTGGGCCTGGGCTTCGCCGTCCGGCAGCTCGCCGCCGAGTACGCGGGGCACCCCGACTACCAGGCGCGCTGGCTGCCCCGGTTCATCCAGTAGCAGCCCCGGTTCCCGGCCGCCCATGAATCTCGCAAGTCCCGGTGTGTCGGGTTCAGTTGATCGCTAGCATCTCCCCATCGGCCTACCCGGGGGGAGTCGCGCGCGTGCCCGACGTCTGGGAGAACACTCGATCGCGGTGGGAGAGCGTGCGGCACGCCGTCGACGGCGGCGGCCCGGGGGCCGCGGCGGGTGCGGCCACGCTGCACGGACGCCTCGGCCTCTCGGTCAACCCCATAGCCGTCACCGGCGAGGCGGGGGCGGGCAAGAGCGTTCTGTACGACGCGCTGACGCAGTCGATCCGTACGGGCGACAGCGACAGCTCCCGCAGCCCGGACATCGAGAAGCACGCCACGGTCCTGCGCTCCGGAAACCGCCGCGTCCGGGCCGCCGTCACCGTCATCCCGGGGCAGCTGTCCACCCAGCGCGAACGGGCCCTGCACGACACCATGCGGGGCGATGCCTCGCCGCACGGCATCGTGCACGTCGTGTGCTGGGGGCACAACAGGATCTGGCAGCGAGGCTCCCAGCGCGACGTCCACGACGCGCTCGCCGCCGACGGAGTGGTCGACCAGGAAGCCGTCCGCACCTGGCACCTGCGCAAGGAGGCGGCCGACTTCCGGCTTCTGGTCGACGCGATCATCGACGGGCAGCTGGCCACACGGCTGCGCTGGCTGATGGTCGCGGTGTCCAAGAGCGATCTGTACTGGGACCGGCTCGACGAGGCGCGCGACCACTACGTCCCCGGCGGGTCCCGCCGGGAGTCCCCGTTCGCAGCCCTCCTGCGGGATCTGGAGAACGAGACGTCCCTGCGCCTGTCCGTCCTTCCGATGGCCTCGCGGCTGATCCGCCACCAGTTCCTTCCCGGGCTGCCCGCGCGGACCTCCCAGCTCGACGACGCACAGATCGGCGCGCTGCGCGCCCACCTCGGCCAGGAACTCCAGGCGCTCATCACGCAGCGGAACGGGGACTGACATGGGCGCGATCGACGACGGAGCGGCGTTCCTGCGCCTGCTGACGGCCACCGAACGACGGCTGGCCGGGCTCCAGGCCCTGGCCGCGCGCCGGCGACGGGTCCGCCGGCCCCGCATCGCCTCAGCGGCGCTGGCGGTGCTGATCCCGGCGGTGCTGGTGTCGGCCGCCGCCACGGGCGACGGCCCCGGCGGCGTGCTCCTGGCCGTCGGCCTGACCGTGGCGGTGCTCTCGCTCGCGGCCTGCGTCGCTCTCCTGCTGCTGATCGAGCGGCCGCTGAACCGCCGGATGGCGGTGGAAGAGCACGCCATGATCGAGGAGGTGAACCGGATGCGGGAGCTGTTCACCCATGTCGCCGAGCGGGACCGGTGGGAGGAGCGGCTGAGGCGGTCGGTCCGCGAACGCCTCTCCCGCTTCCCCGTGGAAGGGGGATCGCTGCGGTGATCCGACGCCTGACCGTCCTCTTCGGACTGGTGGCCTTCCCCGCCGCCCTGTTCACCTCGGCCGGATACGTCCTGGCCACGCGGGAGTCAGGGCCGTACCAGAGAGCGTTCGAGAGCCAGTGGGACGCCATCGCCGTCGGCGTCGCCGTCACCCTGTGCGGGGCGCTGGCTCTGGGCCACGGGGCACGGCTGTGCTTCAGCGTGCTCGGCGGCTTCCAGCCCGACAACGTACGCCGGGGAGCGCTGGCCCTGGCCGCCGGACTTCTCGTCTGCGCCGTCGGACTGCTCCTGCTCTGGCGGCTGCTGGCGCCCTGAGGGGTGCGCGACGTGCCGGGTACCCGTAGCTTACTCGCAAGTAAGTCCCGCCGTCGAAGGAGAAGCATGTCCCGACCGAAGCGTTCCGCCGTCCTGCTCGCCGGGTTCCTGGGCGGGGCGGGCGTGCTCCACTTCGCCGTACCGAAGGCCTTCGACTCCATGGTGCCCCGCGTCCTGCCCGGAGCGCCCCGCACCTGGACCTACGGCAGCGGCGCGGTCGAACTCGCCCTGGCCGCCGGTCTTGCCCACCCCCGGACCCGGGCGGCTGCCGCCCGGATGACCGCGGGCCTGTTCGTCGGGGTGTTTCCGGCCAATGTTCAGATGGCCGTCGACTGGCGCCACCGGCCCCGGCCGCTGCGGGTCGCGGCCTGGGCCCGGCTGCCCGTCCAGGTGCCGCTGGTCCTGTGGGCACGGGAGGTTGCCAGGGACGCCGAGCGCACCTGAAGGGTCTGTGACCGGCAGGGCGCGGAGCGGTGGCTCGGAAGATGATCGACACCAAATGGCGTTGCTCTCTGGTGAGGAGTGACCTCGCCGTGTAGCGTCGCCGACAGATGTCGTGGTTCGCAGTACCTGCCCGCGCCTGGCGCGGGCGTTTTGCTGTGCAGTGCCTGAGAACCAGGGCGATCACCTCCGGGTCCGCACGGTGCGGATCCGTTTACTGCTGAGAGGTACAGGCATGGCCAGCGGAACCGTCAAGTGGTTCAACTCGGAAAAGGGCTTCGGCTTCATCGCGCAGGACGGCGGCGGCCCCGACGTCTTCGCGCACTACTCCAACATCAACTCCACCGGCTTCCGTGAGCTCCAGGAAGGCCAGGCGGTGACCTTCGACATCACCCAGGGCCAGAAGGGCCCGCAGGCGGAGAACATCACCACCGCCTGATCCAGGTTTGACCGACCCTGGAGCCCCGGAGCGCGTCGCGCTCCGGGGCTCCAGGGCGTTCCGGGCGCCTTCAGTCCGTCGCCTCGTCCGGGGCGGGGTGATCCTCGGGGTGCGCGCCCGCGTTGCGCGGCGCCTTCCGGCCGGCGCCCGCCTCGTCCAGCTCGGGTCCGTCGTCGTTCTGGCGGGCCACCCGGTCCGGCACCGGTATGTCGAGAGCGTCCTCGCCCTCCTGGTTCTGCTGGTCCGGCATGTCCGCCGGTACGGGGGGCGGGCTGCCGGAAGCCCCGGTGTAGGCGGTGCCTTCCGGCCTGCGGTCGGTCATGAGAGCTTCCTTCCTTGCGGCCCCGGTGCGACCGGGGACGAGTGATGCGCCCAGGTGCGTACCCGCTGCCGGGCGAAGCAGTCCCTGGAACCGATGATGCCGGGGACGCCGGCGACGCGCCTGTCGCACCCTGCTCCGGACGGGGAGGGAACAAGATGCGGGGCCTGTGGCGTCCGGCGATATTGGGAGCCCCGGGTCACCGCCCCGGAGCGCGCAGCGCGGCAGGCGGCGCGGGTGCCACCCGGGAGTGTGGCTCGCCGGAGCGCGGGTACCCGTCGCGTCGATCCGATCGGGCGCACGTCGCCCCGGCCGCTGTCGAGCGTCGAAGGGGAGGCCCCGTGGTCCGCACGGTGGGAGTAGAGGAAGAGCTGTTGCTGGTCGACGAGGACAGCGGAGAGGCCCGGGCGCTGTCATCAGCGGTCCTGGCGATCGCCGAGAAGGACACGGCCGGGGAGTCGCCCTTCGAGGAGGAGCTGCATCGCCAGCAACTGGAGTTCTCCACCCAGCCCTGCGCGGACATCGAGGAGCTCGCCGACTCGGTCCGCCGGTGGCGGGCGCGGGCGGTCCGGCACGCCGCCGACGCCGGGGCGTCGGTGGTGGCACTGGCGACCTCTCCGCTGCCGGTCAGCCCGAAGATCGGCACGGGGGAGCGGTACCGCTGGATGGCGGAGCGCTTCGGGCTGACCGCCCAGGAGCAGCTGACCTGCGGCTGCCACGTCCATGTCTCGGTGGACTCGGACGAGGAGGGCGTCGCCGTCCTCGACCGGATCCGCTGCTGGCTGCCCGTCCTGCTCGCCCTGAGCGCCAACTCACCGTTCTGGCAGGGCCAGGACAGCCGGTACAGCAGCTACCGCAGCCAGGTCTGGGGGCGGTGGCCCTCGGCCGGCCCGGTGGACGTCCACGGCTCCGCCGAGGCCTACCACGCCGGAGTGCGGTCCCTGGTAGACACCGGAGTCCTCCGGGACGAGGGAATGGTCTACTTCGACGCGCGCCTCTCGCACCGCTACCCCACGGTGGAGGTCAGGATCGCGGACGTCTGCCTGGACCCGGCCGACACCGTGCTGCTGGCCACGCTCGTCCGAGGCCTGGTGGAGACGGCCGCCCGCCAGTGGCGGGCCGGTGAGGCCCCGCCGGGGGCCGGTACGTCCCTGCTGCGTGCGGCCTCCTGGCAGGCGGGCCGCTCGGGCCTGGAGGACCGGCTGGTCCACCCCCTGACCTGGCGGCCGGAGCCCGCGCCCGAGGTCCTGCGGGCCCTCCTGGACCACGTGCGGGACGCCCTGGAGGACAGCGGCGACCTGGAAGCCGCCGAAGAGGCCCTGTCCACCGTGGTCCGGCGCGGGAACGGGGCACAAGTCCAGCGCGAGACCCTGGCCCGGACCGGGAGCCTGCGCGACACCGTGGCCGCATGCGTCCGCATCACGGCCGGATGATCCACCGCCGGGCCCGCCCCGGCGGGAGGTCCGCACGAACAGCCCCACACCCGACCCCACAGGAACGGAGCAGTCCATGTCCACCACCGCTCTCGACGACCGCCGGATCCTGGCCGTCGTCACCAACTACGGCGTCGAGCAGGACGAGCTCGTCGTCCCCGTGAAGCACCTGCGCGACCACGGGGCGCAGGTCAGCGTGGCGGCGGTCTCCGCCGACGAGATCCGCACCCTCGTCGGAGACCGCGATCCGGGCGAGACCGTGCGGCCCGACCTCACCCTCGACGACGTCGACCCCGCCGCCTACGACCTCCTCCTGGTCCCGGGCGGCACACTGAACGCCGACTCGCTGCGCCTGCAGGACGCCACCACCCGGATCGTCAGTTCGTTCGCCGCTTCCGGCCGGCCGGTGGCCGCCATCTGCCACGGGCCGTGGGCGCTGGTCGAGGGCGGCTACGTCCGCGGCAAGACGCTGACCTCGTACGCCTCGCTGCGGACCGACATCACCAACGCGGGCGGCACCTGGGTCGACAAGCCGGTGGTCCGCGACGACGCCGAGGACTGGCCGCTGATCACCTCACGGAACCCCGGAGACCTGGAGGACTTCCTCGGTGAGATCGACGCGGTGCTCGCCGAGGCCTGAGGCACCGACGGCCTTGTGCCCGGGCCCCGGCGCTCGCCGGGACCCGGGCGAGCGCCCCACAGGTGCGCGCGGGCGATAGGGCCGGACCGCACTTACCGGCCGGGACGTGCTCGGGGTATCCAGGAATCAGGCTGCTGGCCAGAGATCCTGAAGCGGGCCGACCCGAGGAGGGCCCATGAACCCCCCGACCGCCACCACGGCCGACGCGGACGTGACCGACGCCCCTCCGGACGACCCGACCGTGCACATTCTGTGGATCAACGCGGGGCTGAGTTGCGACGGGGACTCCGTCTCGCTCACCGCCGCCACCCAGCCGAGCATCGAGGAACTCGCGCTCGGCGCTCTGCCGGGACTGCCCAAGGTCGCCGTCCACTGGCCGCTGATCGACTACGAGTGCGGGCCCGTCGAGGGCGCCGACAACTTCGTCGAGTGGTTCTTCAAGGCCGACCGGGGGGAACTGGAACCTTTCGTCCTGGTGGTCGAGGGCTCCATCCCCAACGAACGCATCAAGCCCGAGGGCTACTGGTGCGGCTTCGGCGACGACCCCGAGACCGGCCAGCCCATCACCACCAGCGAATGGCTCGACCGGCTCACCCCCAAGGCCCTCGCCGTCGTCGCCATCGGCACCTGCGCCACGTACGGCGGCATCCACGCCATGGCGGGCAACCCCACCGGAGCGATGGGCGTACCGGACTACCTCGGCTGGGAGTGGAAGTCCAAGGCGGGCATCCCGATCGTCTGCATCCCCGGCTGCCCCGTCCACCCCGACAACGCCTCCGAGACCCTGCTGTACCTGCTCTACCAGGCCGCCGGCGCCGCGCCCATGATCCCGCTGGACGAGGAGCTGCGGCCCACCTGGCTGTTCGGCGCCACCGTCCACGAGGGATGCGACCGGGCCGGCTACTACGAGCAGGGCCAGTTCGCCGACGCGTACGGCTCCCCGCAGTGCCTGGTCAAGCTGGGCTGCTGGGGCCCGGTCGTCAAGTGCAACGTACCCAAGCGCGGCTGGATCAACGGCGTCGGCGGCTGCCCGAACGTCGGCGGCATCTGCATCGGCTGCACCATGCCCGGCTTCCCGGACAAGTTCATGCCGTTCATGGACGAGCCCCCCGGCGGCCACGTATCGGCGGCGGCGAGCGGCGTCTACGGCTCCGTCGTGCGGCGGCTGCGCCACTTCACCGAGAAGACGGCCGACAAGGAACCGAAGTGGCGGACGAAGACCGAGACCATCAAGACCGGCTACCGGCCGCCCTGGTGACCCGAGCCCCCGGACACCCCGGAGGGCCGAAGAGCCAGGGCGAGCAGCACGACCCCTACCAGGAAGGCGGCGCGGGACCATGGCGACTGCGACCGGCAAACCCGCCGTCGACGCTGACGGCCTCATGGAGATGTCGTGGGACCCGATCACGCGCATCGTCGGCAGCCTCGGCATCCACACGAAGATCGACTTCGCCGCGAAGCGGGTCGCGGAGTGCTACAGCACCTCCTCGATCTTCCGCGGCTACAGCGTCTTCATGAAGGGCAAGGACCCGCGCGACGCCCACTTCATCACCAGCCGCATCTGCGGCATCTGCGGCGACAACCACGCGACCTGCTCCGTCTACGCGCAGAACATGGCGTACGGGGTCGCGCCCCCGCACCTCGGCGAGTGGATCATCAACCTCGGTGAGGCCGCCGAGTACATGTTCGACCACAACATCTTCCAGGAGAACCTGGTCGGCGTGGACTACTGCGAGCGGATGGTCCGCGAGACCAACCCCGGCGTCCTCGAACTGGCGGAACGCACGGAGGCCCCGCACGCCGCCGACCACGGCTACCGCACCATCGCCGACATCATGCGCTCGCTGAACCCGCTGGAGGGCGAGTTCTACCGCGAGGCCCTCCAGGTCAGCCGGTACACCCGCGAGATGTTCTGCCTGATGGAGGGCCGCCACGTGCACCCCTCCACGCTCTACCCGGGCGGTGTCGGCACCGTCGCCACGATCCAGCTCTTCACCGACTACCTGACCCGCCTCACCCGCTACGTGGAGTTCATGAAGCGGGTCGTCCCGCTCCACGACGACCTCTTCGACTTCTTCTACGAGGCGCTGCCCGGGTACGAGGAGGTCGGCCGCCGGCGCGTCCTGCTCGGCTGCTGGGGCGCGCTCAACGACCCGGCGTACTGCGACTTCACCTACGCCAACATGGCCGACTGGGGCCGCAGGATGTTCGTCACCCCCGGTGTGGTCGTCGACGGCGAGCTCGTCACCAACAGCCTCGTCGACATCAACCTCGGCCTGCGCATCCTGCTCGGCAGCTCCTACTACGAGGACTGGGCGGGCATGGGCAAGTTCGTCGAGCGCGACCCCCTCGGCAACGAGATCGACGAACGCCACCCCTGGAACCAGCACACCATCCCGGCCCCGCAGAAGCGGGACTTCGACGACAAGTACAGCTGGGTCATGTCCCCGCGCTGGTTCGACGGGACCGACCACCTCGCCCTGGACACCGGCGGCGGGCCCATCGCCCGGCTCTGGTCCACGGCGCTGTCCGGACTCGTCGACATCGGCTACATCAAGGCCACCGGCCACAGCGTGCAGATCAACCTCCCGCGCACCATGACCAAGCCCGAGATGGCGCTGGAGTGGAAGATCCCCCCGTGGTCCAACGCCATCGAACGCAACCGGGCCCGCACCTACTTCCAGGCGTACGCGGCCGCCGCCGCCCTCCACTTCGCCGAGCAGGCGATGGAGGAGGTCCGCGCCGGACGCACCCAGACCTGGGAGCAGTTCGACGTTCCCGACGAGTCGATCGGCTGCGGCTTCACCGAAGCCGTCCGCGGCGTCCTCTCCCACCACATGGTCATCCGGGACGGGAAGATCGCCAACTACCATCCCTACCCGCCGACCCCGTGGAACGGCAGCGTCCGTGACACCTACGGCACCCCCGGACCCTACGAGGACGCCGTCCAGAACACGCCCATCTTCGAGGAGAACCCTCCCGAGAACTTCAAGGGCATCGACATCATGCGGGCCGTCCGCAGCTTCGACCCCTGCCTGCCGTGCGGTGTGCACATGTACGTCGGCGGCGGCCGGACCGTCGAGCAGACCCACATGCCGACCGGACTGAGCGGACTGGCGGGCGGCTGACCCCACCACCTGGGGCGCGTACTCCGGAAAGGGGCCCACCATGGCGGGAGCCGATCCCGGCGCACACATCGGTGAACTGCTGGACCGACTGGGACGCGAGGCGGGCCCGCGGGCCCGCGAGACCGCCGACGAACTCGTGCGCGGCGTCGTCGAGTTCTACGGCGAGGGGCTCGCCCGCACCGTCCGGCTGCTGCGCTCCGCCCCACCCGGCTCCGACCCGCTCGCCGTGCTCACCGCCGACGAACTCGTCGGGGACCTGCTGATCCTGCACGACCTGCACCCCGACGGCACCATGACCCGGGTCGGCCGCGCCCTCGACAAGGTCCGCCCCTACCTCGGCTCCCACGCCGGGGACGTCGAGGTCGCCGGACTCGACCCGGACGCCGCCGAAGGGCCCACGCTGCGCCTGCGGTTGCGCGGCAGCTGCGACGGCTGCCCGTCCTCCACCCAGACCGTGCGCTGGACGATCGAGGAAGCCGTCGCCCGCCTCGCCCCGGAGATCGCGCACATCGAGGTCGAAGGCGTCACCGAGGCCGCTCCGGCCGAGCAGCCCCTCCTCCAGATCCAGCCACGGCCGCCCGACGGCGCCCCGGCCCCACCGACCCCGTCCGCCGCACCCGAGCCGCCCCACTGGCACACCCTCGCCGCCCCCGCCCTGCCCGCCCACGACCGCACCACCCGCGTCGCCGACATCGACGGCAACGCCCTCCTGCTGGTCCGGCTCCCCGGCAACCTCTACGCCTACCGCGACCGCTGTCCCGGCTGCGGAGCCGACCTGCGCACCGCCCCCCTCGACGGCGAGTTCCTCCGCTGCGCCACGTGCGCCGCCCGGTTCGACGTACGGCACGCGGGGCGCGGCGAGGGCGCCCACCTGGAACCGCTGCCGCTCCTGGAGGAGGACGGGGCCGTCCGGGTCGCGCTGCCCGAACTGCTGGGAGCCGGGCCGTGAGCACCAACCCGGCCGGTGTGCTGGCCCAGTTCACCCGGCGGCCACCACCGCCGGGGGAGCGGTGCGAACTGTGCGGGGAGCCGCTGCCGGACGAGCACCGGCATCTCGTGGACACCACCCGCCGCACCCTCAAGTGCTCCTGCCCGCCCTGCCACCTCCTCTTCACCCGGCCCGGCGCGGGACAGGGCCGCTTCCGGGCCGTCCCCGACCGCTACCTCACCGACCCCGGCTTCGCCCCCGACGGCGACGGCTGGGACCGCCTCCAGATCCCCGTCGGGCTCGCCTTCTTCTTCCGCAACTCCGCACTCGGCCGGCTCGCCGCGTTCTACCCGAGCCCCGCCGGAGCCACCGAGAGCGAACTCGACCCCGCGACCTGGGACGCCGTCATCGGCGGTACCCGCCTGGCCGGGCTTCTGGAGGACGACGTGGAGGCGCTGCTGCTGCGCGCCGAGCACGCGGAGCCCGCCACCTGCACGCTCGTACCGATCGACGCCGCCTACGAACTCGTCGGCCGGATGCGGCTTCACTGGAAGGGCTTCGACGGCGGAGCCGAGGCCCGCGCGGCCCTCACGGAGTTCTTCGACCACGTCGCGTCCCGCGCCCGGCCCCTGCCCGCCGACGCGGCGGGCGGCGGAAGCCCGGGAGGCGCCCCGTGACCGAACTCGACTTCCGCTGCACCGGCGTCCGGCCCGAGCCCTTCGGCGCGAGCCCCACGCTCCTGTTCGGCCTGCGCATCGAGGAACGCGACCACCTGCCCGTCCACGCCGTCGCCCTGCGCTGCCAGCTCCGCATCGAACCCGCCAAGCGCACCTACGACCCGGACGAGGTCGACATGCTCGGCGACCTGTTCGGAGAACCCGACCGCTGGAGCAGCACCCTCAAACCACTCCAGTTCGCCCACGCCTCCATCACCGTGCCCGCCTTCAGCGGCACCACCCACGTCGATCTCCCGGTGCCCTGCACCTACGACACCGAGGTCGCCTCCGCCTCCTACTTCCGGGCGCTGGCCCGCGGCGAGATCCCGCTGCTGATGCTCTTCTCCGGCACGGTCTTCACCGGCCACGACCGCTTCCGCGCCGAGCCGATCCCCTGGCACAAGGAGGCGTCCTGCCTGATGCCGGTGGCGGTCTGGCGGGAGCTGATCGAGGCCTACTTCCCCAACACCGGCTGGCTGCGCCTGCGCAAGGACTGCCTGGAGGACCTGCGCCGCTACCGGTCCGCGCACGCACTGCCCTCCTGGGAACGCGTCGTCGAAGACCTCCTCGCCGCCGCCGGAGCCGACGGCGCCGCCGAACCCACCCATCCCGAGGGGGCCGAGTGAGATGACCGCCCCGCACCCCGCGGCTCCCGTCGACGGAGCACTCGACCACGCCCGCGCCGTCGCCGACGCCGTCCTCTTCGAGGGCTACGTCCTCTACCCGTACCGCGCCTCCTCGGCCAAGAACCGGATGCGCTGGCAGTTCGGCGTCCTGGTGCCGCCCGCCTGCACCGCCGACCACGGCGAACACGCCGAGCAGCGCACCGACATCCTCCTGGAGCCGCGCTCCGGCGACCGGCTCCACGCCGAACTGCGCTTCCTGCACGTGCGGCGGCGGACCGTCGAGCGCCTCGAAGCCGACGGGTCCTACACCGAGGTCCCCGAACTGGAGCTGCCCGACCGGGTCCTGGTCCCCTGGGACGAGGGCCACGAGGAACGCGTCCGGCTCCACGCCCCCCTCGACGACATCACGGGGGAGCGGGCCCACACCCGCGCCGTCACGTTCGACCTGCCGCCCGGCACCGAACACGAACCGGTGGTGGGCGAGGACGGTCGCACCCTGGGCCGGCTGGTACGCCGACGCGGCCGCCTCTCCGGGGAGATCCGCCCGTACGTCGAGCAGCTCCCCGGCCCCTACCGGCTCTCCCGCCTCACCGTCACCGTCCGCAACACCGTCGAAGCGCCCCCGCCGGCCCGGGGCGGCAGCCGCGACGACGCCCTCCCGCACAGCATGATCGGTGCCCATCTGCTGCTCGCGGTGGAGGGCGGCCGGTTCCTGTCGATGACCGACCCGCCCGAGTGGGCCCGCCCCGCCGTGGCCGGGCTGCGCAACGAGAACACCTGGCCGGTCCTGGCCGGCCCGGCGGACCGGGCGGACGTCGTGCTCTCCTCGCCGATCATCCTGGAGGACCACCCCGCCCTCGCCGACGAGAGCCCCGGCCCCCTCTACGACGCCACCGAGATCGACGAGATCCTCTCGCTGCGCACGGCCGCCCTCACCGACCACGAGAAGCGCGAGGCACGCGGCACCGACGCCCGCGCCGCCGAGGTCATCGATCTCGTCGACACCATGCCCGAAGCGGTACGGGAACGGCTGCACGGGGCCATCCGGGGGCTGCGCGAGGCCACGGGGGAGGAGGACGGGGCCGCCGGACCCGGACCTCCGGGACCGGGACCTCTGGGCCCGGGACCCCGGGGAGCGCCGGACCCGGCCGGTACGTCCGCACCCCCCGCCGGGCAGGCCCTCCCCGAGGGGTCCGGACATCCCTGGTGGGATCCGCAGCAGGACCCCGAAGCGGCCGACGCCCCCTCCACCGTTCCCGTCGGCGGGGAGCCGGTCGGCGCGGGAAGCCGCGTCCTCCTCGCCCCCGGCCTCCGCCGCACGGACGCCCAGGACGCGTTCCTGCGGGGCTGCCGGGCCACCGTCGAAGCCGTCGTCGCCGACCTGGACGGGGAGGTGCACCTCGCGGTCGTCCTGGACGACGACCCGGGCGGCGACCTCCGCCGCCAGCAGGGCCGGTTCCTCTACTTCAGACCCGACGAGGTGACCCCGCTGCGGGAGGAGGAGCCATGAGCACCGCGCAGACGCCCGTCCGCACCCTCGTCGCCGGGGTCGGCAACATCTTCCTCTCGGACGACGGCTTCGGCGTGGAGACCGTCCGGCGGCTCGGCCGCCTGGAGCCCTCCCGCCTGCCGCCCGGCACCGAGCTGATGGACGCCGGGATCCGGGGCGTCCACCTCGCGTACAAACTGCTGGAGGGCTACCGGACCCTCGTCCTGGTCGACGTCGTCGGCCGGGGAGGTGCGCCCGGCACGCTGTACACGATCGACGTCGGGCCCGAGCCGCCGGACACCCGCCCCGCACCCGGCCCGCTGGACACCCACGCCATGGACCCCGCCACCGTCCTCGGCCTGCTGCACGACCTGCACGCCGGAGCGGGCGGCACCCTGCCCGACGAGGTGTACGTCGTGGGCTGCGAACCCCTGGACACGGCGGACGGCATGGGGCTCAGCGACCCCGTCGAGGCGGCGGTGGAGCCCGCGGTGGAGCGGGTCCTCGGCCTGTTGTCCCGCCGCCCCGCCCCCGCGGCCGATTCCGTACCGCGGCACGACGGGGACCACGGACGACCGGGTCCACGGACGACGGAGACCACGAACAGCTGAGACCACGACCTTGGAGGCCAGCATGCACTGGATGTGGATCGGCTTCGCCGCGGGCCTCGCGGCCCTGTACGGAGTCGCCAGGAACCTGCCCGACGTGCGGCGCTACCTGCGCATGCGCCGGATGTAGTCGCCGTGTCCCCGGAGGCGCGGAGGCTCGTCCCCGCCCCCGACGTCCTCCAGCTGGACATATCGCTCGAGAAAGAGATGGAGGGTGCTGTGCAGTTCTCCCAGCCGGACGAACCAGAGGGCGAGATCCATCGCCCCCTGCGGAGTGATGGCGTACACGCGGCGCGCCGGGCCGGAGCCGGACGCGCACCACTGCGAGGTCACCTCGCCGCACTTCTCCATCCCCCGCAGCAGCCGGTACACGTGGGCCGACTCGGCTTCCTCCCAGCCGAACGCGCCCAGGCGCTGCACCAGCTCGTAGCCGTGATCGCGACGTTCGGCCAGGAGCAGGAGCAGGACCGGGGTGAGCAGCGCCCGCCGTTCGGTCTCGTGACCAGCCATGGTCCTCCCAGGGTAGCCAGGGGGTGAGCGACGTGCATGAGCTGTCCATCGCGATGGCCGTCGTCGACCAGGTCGAGAGCGCGGTCCGCGAGCAGGGAGCCGACGCCGGGGACACCCGGGTCGGGTCGCTGACCCTGAAGGTCGGCCGGCTGTCCGGCGTGGTGCCCGAGGCGCTCGACTTCTCCTTCGCCGTGGCGGCCCAGGGCACTGTGCTGGCGGACGCCCGGCTGCTGATCGAGACTGTTGAGGGGAGGGCCCGCTGCGAGGAGTGCGGCCGGGACGTCGCGACCGGGATGCCCCCCGACCTGTGGTGCGGCGTCTGCTCCCGGCCGATGAGCCTGACCGGCGGGCGGGAACTGGAGATCGTCCGGGTCGTCCTCGAGGACCCGGAGAGCCGACCCGGGGGCGACGTACCGGAGGCGAGCCATGTGCCGCACCGTTGACCTGCATCAGGCCGTGCTGGCGAAGAACGACACCCACGCCGTGGAGCTGCGCCGCACCCTGGACGAGCGGGGCACCACGGCGGTCAACCTGATGTCGAGCCCGGGCAGCGGCAAGACGGCCCTGCTGGAGCTGCTCCTCACCAGGGCCGTCGCGGGCGGCGTCCCGGCCGCCGCCGTCACCGCCGACCTCGCCACCGAGAACGACGCGACCCGCCTGGCCCGTTCGGGAGCCCCCGTCCGGCAGATCCTCACCGACGGGCTGTGCCACCTGGAGGCCGGGATGCTGGGCGGAGTGCTGGACGGCTGGCTGCCCGGGGGGACCCGGCTGCTGTTCGTCGAGAACGTCGGCAATCTCGTCTGCCCGGCCTCCTACGACCTCGGCGAGACCCTGCGCGTCGCGCTGGCCTCGGTGACCGAGGGCGAGGACAAACCGGTGAAGTACCCGGCGGCCTTCGGACTCGCCCATCTCGTGGTCGTCACCAAGCGCGACCTGGCCGATGCGCTGGAGTTCGACCGGGACGCCTTCCTGGCGGGCGTCCAGCAGGTGAATCCGGGCGTGCCCGTGATCGAGACGTCCGCCCGTACGGGCGAGGGCGTCGACGATCTGCTCGCCCGCGTCCTGCGCGCCGCCGACGGCCTGGAGCCGCACACGCCGGTCCTCGCGCAACGGCACGAGAAGCACCTGCACCACCACCACGACGAGGACGGTCCCGAGCGCGACCGGGACCGGACACCCGCCCATGGGGCGCCGGACAAGGCCGCCGCACACCCACCGCACGGCCCCGCAGCGCCCCACGCACCGGCGGGTAGCCCGCGATGAGCCCCCGGAAGCCCCCGCCCGCGACGGCCCCGCACCGGGTGCGCCGCCACCTCACCGTGCGCGGCGCGGTCCAGGGCGTGGGCTTCCGCCCGTTCGTCTACACCCTGGCGGAGGAGCACGGCCTCACCGGCTGGGTCACCAACGACGCCGACGGCGTGCGGACCGAGGTCGAGGGCCCGGCGGCCGACGTGGACGCCTTCACCGACGCCATCGGCACCCGCGCACCACCGCTCGCCGTCGTCGAATCCGTCGAGCACCGCGCCGTCCCCGTCACCCACGACGGCGGAGGCTTCACCATCCGCCCCTCGGCCTCCGGCCCCGGCCGCACCCTGATCCCCCCGGACACGGCAACCTGCGACGCCTGCCTGGCGGAGCTCGCCGACCCGGCCGACCGGCGGTACCGGCACCCGTTCATCACCTGTACGCACTGCGGGCCCCGGTTCACCGTGGTCACCGGCCTGCCCTACGACCGGCCGCTGACCACCATGGCCGGCTTCCCGCTGTGCGCCGACTGCGCCCGGGAGTACGCCGATCCGGCCGACCGCCGCTTCCACGCCCAGCCGATCGCCTGTCCGCGCTGCGGCCCCCGCCTCAGCCTGTGCCGGGGGCCCGGCGACCCCGGCACGCTCCGCGACGCCGAGGCGCTCGTCGAGGCCCGCAGGCTGCTCGCGGAGGGGGCCGTCCTCGCCGTGAAGGGGCTCGGCGGCTACCACCTGGCCTGCGACGCGGGCGATCCCACCGCCGTGCGGACCCTGCGCAAACGCAAGAACCGGGGCGACAAGCCGTTCGCGGTGCTGGCCGGCTCCCTGGCGGCGGCCGAGGCACTCGCCCGGGTCGACGACGCCGAACGCGCCCTGCTCACCGGCACCCGCAAGCCGATCGTCCTGCTGCGCCGCCGCACCCTCACGTCGGGCGACGTGGCGGACGGCGTCGCCCCCGGCAGCCCCGACCTCGGCGTGATGCTGCCGTACACCCCCCTGCACCGTCTCCTCCTCGGCCTGCCCGGTGATCCGCCGGGACCGCCCGTCCTCGTCATGACCAGCGGAAACCGTTCCGGCGAGCCGATCGTCACGGACGACACCGAAGCCCTGACCCGGCTCGCAGGGCTCGCGGACGCCTGGCTCGGGCACGACCGGCCCATCCACGTGCCGTGCGACGACTCCGTGGTCCGGATCTGCGCCGGTGCGGAACTCCCCGTCCGCCGCTCGCGCGGCTACGCCCCGCTGCCGCTCGCCCTGCCCCTGCCGGTCGTCCCGGCCCTCGCGGTCGGCGGCGACCTGAAGAACACCTTCTGCGCCGCCGACGACCGGTACGCCTGGCTCTCGGCCCACGTCGGCGACATGGACGACCTCGCCACCCTCACCGCCTTCGAACGGGCCACCGGACACCTCACCGGCCTCACCGCCGTCGCCCCGCGCCTCCTGGTCGCCGACCGGCACCCCGGCTACCGGTCCACCCAGTGGGCCCGCCGGACCGCCGAGGCCCGCGGTGTCCCGTTGCGGCAGGTCCAGCACCACCACGCGCACGTCGCCTCCACGATGGCCGAGCACGGCCTCGACGGCGCCTCCCCCGTCATCGGCGTCGCCTTCGACGGCACCGGCTACGGCGACGACGGCGCGGTCTGGGGCGGCGAGATCCTGATCGCGGACTACGACGGCTTCGAACGCTTCGCCCACCTCCGCTACGTCCCGCTGCCCGGTGGCGACGCGGCGGTCCGCAACCCGTACCGGATGGCGCTGTCCCACCTGCGCGCGGCAGGGGTGCCGTGGTCCGACGCCCTGCCCTGCGCCGCCATCGCGCCGCCCGGCGAACGGCACCTTTTGGAGAGGCAGTTGGAGCGTGGCGTGAACTGCGTACCCACCTCCAGCATGGGGCGCCTCTTCGACGCGGTGTCCTCCCTCGCCGGTGTCTGCCACCGGGTGGAGTACGAGGCGGAGGCCGCGATGCGCCTGGAGAACGCGGCGCTGACCGGTACGGACGGGGGCGGGGGCGATGCCGGTACCGGCCGCGGTGGTGACGACGGGCGGAAGTCCCCGTACAGGTTCATCCTGGGAGCAGAGCCGGACGCGCCCGCGGCCCCGCTGACCGCCGATCCGCGACCGGTTCTCGCCGCCGCCGCGGCGGACGTCCTGGCCGGCGTCCCGGCCGCCGCCGTGGCCCGCCGCTTCCACCGCGCGGTGACCGTCCTCGTACGGGAGGTGTGTGCGGCGGCCCGTCGGCGCACGGGCATCGCCACCGTGGCCCTGACCGGCGGTGTCTTCTGCAACGCCCTGCTCACCGAGGGCTGTTGCAGGGAGCTGGAGGCGGACGGCTTCACCGTACTGAGGCACCGCAAGGTGCCCCCCAACGACGGCGGACTCGCCCTCGGTCAACTGATCGTCGCCGCCCGGACGAAGGAGTGAGGGAGGAGAGCGCCATGTGTCTGGCCGTACCCGGCCGAGTGCTGGAGATCGAGGAACGCGACGCCACGCGGATGGCCAAGGTCGACTTCGGCGGCGTCGTCAAGGACGTGTGCCTGGAGTACGTTCCCGACATGCGGGTCGGCGACTACGCCATCGTCCACGTCGGATTCGCCCTGCAACGGCTCGACGAGGAATCCGCGCGCCAGACCCTGGAACTCTTCGAGAACCTCGGCGTGCTGGAGGAGGAGTTCGGCGACCACTGGGGCAAGGCGGCGAAGGACGCGGGCGCCGAACGCCCGGCAGGGACCGAGCTCCCGGGAGAGGCAGGGCCGCCCGCCCGCGGAAGTGAGAAGGAGGCGCGGTCATGAAGTATCTGGACGAGTTCAGCGACCCGGTCCTCGCCCGACGGCTCTTCGACGACATCCGGGCCCTCACCACGAAACCGTGGGCCCTCATGGAGGTCTGCGGCGGGCAGACGCACTCGATCATCCGCCACGGCATCGACCAGCTGCTCCCCGACGAGATCCGGTTGATCCACGGCCCCGGCTGCCCCGTCTGCGTCACCCCGCTGGAGATCATCGACAAGGCCCTGGAGATCGCCTCCCGGCCGGACGTGGTCTTCTGCTCGTTCGGTGACATGCTCCGCGTCCCGGGCAGCGGACGCGACCTGTTCCAGGTCAAGAGCGAGGGCGCGGACGTGCGGGTGGTCTACTCCCCGCTCGACGCCCTGCGGATCGCCCAGGAGAACCCGGACAAGGAGGTCGTCTTCTTCGGCATCGGCTTCGAGACCACCGCCCCGCCCAACGCGATGACGGTCTACCAGGCGAAGAAGCTCGCCATCCCCAACTTCAGCCTGCTGGTCTCCCACGTCCGGGTGCCCCCGGCGATCGGCGCGATCATGAACTCGCCGGACTGTCAGGTCCAGGCGTTCCTCGCGGCCGGACACGTCTGCACGGTCATGGGCACCAAGGAGTACCCGGCCCTCGCCGCCGAGCACGAGGTCCCCATCGTCGTCACCGGATTCGAACCCCTGGACATCCTCGAAGGCATCCGGCGTGCCGTACGGCAGCTGGAGGCGGGGGAGCACACCGTCGAGAACGCCTACCCGCGCGCGGTCAACGAGCAGGGCAGCCCGGCGGCCCAGAAGATGCTCGACGACGTCTTCGAGGTCACCGACCGGTCCTGGCGCGGCATCGGGATGATCCCGCAGAGCGGCTGGCGGCTGTCGCCCAAGTACCGCGAGTACGACGCCGAGCACCGCTTCTCCGTCGGCGGCATCGAGACCGAGGAGTCCACGGTCTGCCGCAGCGGCGAAGTCCTCCAGGGTCTGATCAAGCCGCACGAGTGCGCCGCGTTCGGCAAGGAGTGCACCCCGCGCAACCCGCTCGGCGCGACCATGGTCTCCAGCGAGGGCGCCTGCGCCGCGTACTACCTGTACCGGCGGCTGGAGGCTCCGAAGGCGAACGCCCCGACCAAGGAGGCGAGTTCCGTTGGCTGACACCGCCCCGGCCCCCGCCGACTTCTCCGGCTGGACCTGCCCCGCCCCGCTGCGCGACCACGAACGCGTCGTGATGGGCCACGGCGGCGGCGGAACGCTCTCCGCCGAACTCGTGGAGCACCTCTTCGCGCCCGCCTTCGGCAGCGACGTCCTCGCCGAGCTCGGCGACTCCGCGCACGTGACGATGGGCGGCGCGAGGCTGGCCTTCTCCACCGACTCCTTCGTCGTGCGGCCGCTGTTCTTCCCCGGAGGCAGCATCGGCGACCTCGCGGTCAACGGCACCGTCAACGACCTGGCCATGGCGGGCGCCGTGCCCGCCTACCTCTCCTGCGGCTTCATCCTGGAGGAGGGCATCGAACTGTCGGTGGTGGGCCGGGTGGCGCAGGCCCTCGGCGACGCGGCCCGCACGGCGGGCGTGACCGTCGCGACCGGCGACACGAAGGTCGTCGACGCCGGCCACGGCGACGGGATCTTCATCAACACCGCCGGGATCGGCCTGGTCCCCGACGGCGTCGACATCCGCCCGCAGCGCGCGGCGGCCGGCGACGCGGTCCTGGTCAGTGGGCAGATCGGGGTGCACGGCGTCGCCATCATGAGCGTCCGCGAGGGCCTGGAGTTCGGTGTCGAGATCCAGAGCGACACCGCGTCCCTGGCCGGCCTGGTCGGCGACATGCTCGCCGTCTGCCCGGACCTCCACGTCCTGCGCGACCCGACGCGGGGCGGCCTGGCCACCTCCCTCAACGAGATCGCCTCGGCCGCGGGCACCGGCATCACCCTGGACGAGGGCGCCCTCCCGGTCCCCGAGACCGTCGCCAACGCCTGCTCCTTCCTCGGCCTCGACCCCCTGTACGTCGCCAACGAGGGCAAGCTCGTCGCCTTCGTGCCCCCGGACCACGCCGACGCGGTCCTGGAGGCGATGCGCGCCCACCCGCTGGGCAAGGAGTCGGTCCGCATCGGCACCTGCGTGGAGGAGCACCCCGGCATGGTGGTGGCGGCCACGGGCCTGGGCGGCACACGCGTGGTGGACATGCCGCTGGGTGAGCAACTGCCCCGCATCTGCTGACGCCGGACGCGATGGTTCCGGCGCTCAGTCCAGCGTCTGCGTCACCTCGCTGCGCGTGGCGGTGTGCACGATCCGGCACCGCGCCCCGTTGACGAGCGGCAGATACGGCGGCACATGGCCGCATTCGACGTCGGCGACGATCGGCACGTTCAGCGGTCCGAGCGCGTCCATCACGGCCTGGTGCTGGGTGAGCGAGGCGGTGTCCGGGGCCGCCGTCCGGCCGACGAGCACGGCGTTCGCGGCCTCGAAGAATCCGGCCATGCGCATCCCGTGCAGAGAGCGGCAGATGGCGAGCGCGTCGTCGCCGGCGGCCTCCACGTATACGAGAAGGCCCTCCGGGGCGTGCGTCCGGGCGAACGCCGAGGTGTCGAGGTAGGGCGTTCCGGTGAGGTTGCACAGCGTCTCGACGCAGCCGCCGATCAGCCGCCCCTCGACGTCCACGTCGCCGCTGCCGTCGAGCCGGGTCCACCGGCCCGGGATGTCGAGCGTGAGGGTACGGGCGTCGGGGTGTGCCGCCCAGTCGTCCCAGCCCGAGGCCCGGTGCCGTTCCGGCGGGACCTGGGTGAACCGGTGGCCCGGCGGGGCGGCGACGACGTCGAACCAGGACAGCAGCCCCTTCGGAGTCCGGTACGGGGTGTCCATGAGGTTGTTCCCGTGCACGGTCGCCACCCCGGTGAGCAGGGTCAGCGGCGTCATCACGGTCGACATGTCCGAGTAGCCCACCACCCAGGTCGGCTCCGCCGCCCGCACTGCTTCCCAGTCGATCAGCGGCAGCAGGTCGATGGCGGTCTCCCCGCCCCACGGCGGCACCACGGCCCGGATGCCGGGATCCGTCAGCATCGCCGTCAGCTCGGCCGCCCGCTCGGCCGCGGGCCCGCTGACGTGCCCGGAGCCGTCCATGCAACGGCCCGTCACGACCTCGTACCCGCGCGCCTCCACATCGCGTACGGCGACGGCGAGCCGCTCACGCAGCTCCTCGGGCACTCCACTCGAAGGGGAGGTGACTCCGACGCGGTCACCGGGACACAGGGGGCGTGGGTATCGAACAGACATGCGTGGGATCTTGGCACAACCGCCCGCGCCGTCGGGCTCCCCCGCCGGACGGCGCGGGAACCGGGCGTGCGTCATCGGCAGGCGGCCCCCGGACGACGCGGTCTCGAACCTCGGCGCGGGGAAGGTTAGGCTGACCTAAGTCAGTTCGGTTCTCTCGTCCCGCGGGCGAGTTGCTCAGGCCGACCACGCGTACGAAGGGGCAGTGTCCATGACGATCCACCGAGCCGTCGTCGCCCGAGTGCGGCCGCTCACCGCGAGCATGACCCGTGTCACCCTCCACGGAGAGGGCCTGGCGGGTTTCCGGACCACCGGGGTCGGCGACGAGTACGTGCGGATCTTCCTCCCGCACGGCCCGGACCGCACCGACGTCTCGCTGCCCCGGACCACCGAGCAGGGCGGCTGGGAGACCCCCGAGGGGCGGCCCGTCGCGCCGATGCGCACGTACACGATCCGTGCCGTGCGCCCGGAGGCGGGCGAGGTCGACATCGACTTCGTGCTCCACGAGGGCGGGGTGGCGTCCGGCTGGGCCGCCGGGGCGCGCCCCGGTGACGTGGTGGGCGTCAACGACCCCACCGGGCTCTACAGCCCCCCGGAGGATCTGTCCTGGCAGGTGCTGGTAGCCGACCAGACCGGTCTGCCCGCCGCCGCCCGGTTGCTGGAGAACACCCCGGAGCGGGTCCGGACCCGGGTGGTCCTGGAGGCGCCCGACCCCTCGGCCGTGCTGCCGCTGCGTGAAGCGTCCGACTCCAAGGTGACCTGGACCTACGGCGGGAACGGCCACGGGCCGAGCCGTCTCGCCGATCTGGTCGCCGCCGCCGTGCCGCCCGGCACGGACCTCGCGGGCGGGTACGTGTGGGTGGCCGGGGAGACCAACGCCCTGCGCGCGGTGCGCCGCTACCTCCGGCGCGAGCTGGGGCTCCCGGCCGAGCGCTTCAAGGTCGTCGGCTACTGGATACCGAACTCCGACACCTGGTCCGAGCGGTACGAGGCCCTGCCCGACGCGGTGCGCTCCGAGTTGGAGGCCCTCTGGGACAACCCGGCCGGCGATTCCGAGGACCTCACCATCCGCTACGAGGCCCGCCTGAGCGACCTCGGACTCTGACGCCTCCGCAGCCGTGCTCCCCGGGTCCGCGTGCACCGCTCACCGCCGGTGCGGCGAAGGTGCGGGACGGGGGCCGGTTGCGGTATCGGTGAGTCAACCGCCCGATGGATGGGTAGAGTTGCCGCCGTTCGAGTAAAGGTAGCCTTACCTGACATCACGGAGGATGCGATGGCCAATCCGTTCGAGGACGAGGACGGCACCTACCTGGTGCTCGTCAACGACGAGGGACAGCACTCCTTGTGGCCCGCCTTCGCCGAGGTGCCCGCCGGGTGGACCGTCGCCCACGCGGAGGACACCCGCCAGGCCTGCCTGGACTACGTCGAGCGGAACTGGACCGACCTGCGGCCCAGGAGCCTGGTGGAGAGCACAGCCGCCGATTCCGCGTAGGCGTTCCCCGAACCGCCGTTACGGGGGCCCGGCGGGGGAGCGGCCGGCGGCGCACCCCGTGCGGGAGGACCGGGCTCGCTGACGGGTCGTCCGGCGCCACGAAGAACTCCGGGATGATGCTCATCCGGGCGTCATGCGCGACGCCCACCACCATGACCGGCCGGAGACGTCCTCGGCTGCGGCCGGCACCGGCCCCGACGGATTCAGGAGCGCACCCCGCATGAACCACCCCGTCCGTGACGTCCCCTTCCCCGACGCGCCGAGCACCGACGCCTTGCCCGCGCCCCACCCCCTGCTCGCCCCGGTGACCGGATTCCTCGGTACCTGGCGGGGTACCGGGAGCGGCGGGTATCCGACGCTGGAGGCGGACTTCACCTACGCGCAGGAGGTCACGTTCAGTCATGACGGGCGGCCCTTCCTGGCGTACGAGGCGCGGGCCTGGCTGCTGGACGCGGACGGGAATCCCCTGCGCCCGTCCGCCCGGGAGGCCGGCTGGTGGCGGCTGCAGCCGGACGGCCGCGTGGAAGCCCTGATCACCCAGCCGACCGGCATCGCGGAGATCCTGTCCGGTCACGCCCGCGACGGCGCCGTCGACCTCGCCACCGAACAGGTCTCCCGCACCTCCACCGCCAAAGAGGTCGACGCCACCCGCCGTCGTTACACCCTGACGGATCCGGACACGCTGGCCTTCGTCCACGACCTTGCCGCGGTGGGCCGGCCGCTCCAGCACCACCTGTCGGCCCGGCTCCGCCGGACGGCGCCCGGCCGGGGCGCAGGCCTCTGACACGGCGGGCGAGGGCGGACGACGCACGGCACGGCACCTCGGCGGCGTTGCCGCGACGCCCTGCCGACCGTACGGTACGCGGACGATCCCGCGCCGTGCGATGCGCCGCGGCTGACGCCGACCGCTGATCCGCGCCGCTGGTCAGAGACCTGTTGGTTGCCGGAGTGTGACCTGGCCGCCGGCATGGCGACGGGGGCGCTGGGCAGGTGGACGGAAAGCCAGGAGAACAGGAGCACCTTCCCGATGTCCCTTCCCTCGTACCCGGATTCCCCGTACTCGGCGCCGCCCGCGGCGGGCCACGATCCCTATGGCGGTCAGCCGCCCGCCCGGACGAACGGCTTCGCCGTCGCCGCGCTGGTGCTCGGCCTCCTCGCCTGCCTGTTCTTCTGGACCGTGGTCGGCGGACTGCTCCTCGGCCTGCTCGCCGTCGTCTTCGGTGTCATCGCCGCCCTCCGCACCCGTCAGGGCCGCGCCCCGCGCCGCGTGATGGCCATAGTCGGCGCCGCGTTCGGCGCGCTCGGGCTCATCGGGTCGGTGATCGTCCTCGTGGTGGCCGTCTCCGTGTTCGACTCCCAGGAGTTCAAGGACCTCGAGAACTGTGTGGAACGGGCCAACGGGCAGGCGGCGGAGGACCGGTGCATGGAGGACTTCATCGACGGCCTGAGCAGCTGACGGTCCCCGGAGGAACCGCCGCCCCGCCGGGCGGCGGCGTACGCTCGGGACCATGGTGCATGTACTGGGCAGCAGGATCCTGCTCCACCCCGCCGACCCCGAACGTTCCCGCGCCTTCTACGGCGAGGCCCTGGGCCTCGCCGTCTACCGGGAATTCGGAACGGGCCCCGAGCGCGGCACGGTCTACTTCCTCGGCGGCGGCTTCCTGGAGCTCTCCGGCCGGGGCGAGGAGCCGCCCTCGTCGGCCGTGCGGATCTGGCTTCAGGTCGACGACGCCGCGGCCGCGCACGAGGAACTGCGGGCGAAGGGGGTCACCGTCCTGAGACCGCCGCAACGCGAGCCCTGGGGGCTGGTCGAGATGTGGATCGAGGATCCCGACGGCGTGCGGATCGCCGTCGTCGAGGTGCCCGGGGACCATCCGCTGCGCCACCGGCCCTGAGCGGCTCTCTCCGCACATCAGTCCACCCCCGCCCCGTGCCGCACCGCAGGTTGCACACGCACCCGGTGTTTGCCACGGTGTGGGTGGGTAGGCGGCCCGGTGATCACCGGGCGGCCCCGCCCGTTGGACCGTCCGCAACGGAGCACCGAGCAGATTAGGAGGGTTCGATGTCCTCGAAGCGACGTCGCAAGAAGAAGGCCCGCCGCAAGAACGCCGCGAACCACGGCAGGCGGCCCCAGAGCTGAGGCCACGCCGCGGCCCCGCCGGACTCCGAGTCCGGCGGGGCCGCGGCGGTTTCCGTGGGCCGGGGGAGGGCCGTGCGGAACTCGGGTCGACCTCCTGATGCCCGGCGGGCGGCCGGTTCACACCCCGGGCGGGGCCGTGGGTTCCGTTCCCGCCCGGGCGCAGACCGAAGCGGCTGTCGCGGCCGCGTACTCCAGCATCGCCCGCGCCTCTTCGCCGGACAGCCCGGTCCGCCACCCGCTCTCCGCCCCGAGCCAGGTCAGCATCCCCGCCATGAACGCGTCACCCGCGCCGATGGTGTTCACCACCCGCACCGGACGGGCGGGGACGGAGACCGGCGGGCCGTCGGGAAGGTACGCGGTGGCGCCCCGCGAACCTCGCGTCAGCACCACCAGCCGCCCCTGCCCGGCGAGCCTCCGGCAGCTTGCCTCCGGCTCCGCGTCCGGCCACAGCCGCCCCAGATCCTCGTCGCTCGCCTTCACGACCCGTGCGAGGGCGCACAACCCGCGCAGTCGCTCCAGGCTCCGTACGGGGTCCAGGGTGCGGTCCTCGCGCACGTTGGGGTCCACCGCGAGCACGGAGTCGGCGGCAGCCGCCCGCGCGGTGGCGGCCACCACCTCCGCCGCCGGATCGACGACCGCGGCGAGCCCGCCCGCGTACACCGCGCTGAATCGCGGCACCTCCGCCGAGCGGTCGGGCAGGGCGAAGGTCGCCGTGTCCCCGAGATGGAAGTGGTAGGTGTTCCGGTCACCCGGGTCGGCCACCGCGAGCGCCGTCGGCCGCGGCGGGCGGGCGCTCAGTGAGAGGTCGACGCCCGCCCCGGCCAGCCACGCCTCAATGCGGCCCCCGAAAGCGTCGTCGCCGAGCCCGCCCGCGAAGGACGGCCGCCCGCCCAGCCGGGCCAGGCCCACCGCCACGTTCGCCGGAGCACCGCCCGGCTGGGCGACCCGGACCGCGGCGTCGTCCCCGGCCGGAACCAGATCCACCAGCGCCTCGCCCAGCACGAGGACGGAGCCGGGGACCGCGCCGGGGCCCGGGGGCGAGGCGTCGCTCACGGCTGCACCACGATCTTGCGGCCGATCCCCGCCTGGAAGCGCTCGATGGCCTGCGGGTACTGCTCCAGCGGCAGGCGGTCGCTGATGAACACCGAAGCGTCCAGCACCCCGCTCGCGAAGAGCGCGGCGGCCCGCTCGTAGCTGTGCAGAACCGCCATCGACCCGGTGATGGTGATCTCCTGGTTGTAGATCCTGTACGGCTCGATCACCGCCGTCGTAGCGTAGTCCGAGACCCCGAACTGCAGGAACGTACCGCCCTTGGCGACCCTCCCCAGCCCGTCCTGGATCGCGGCGGCGTTGCCGGTGGCGTCGATGACGACGTCCCAGCCGCCCGGACGGTCCAGTTCCTCGGCGCGGGCCGCCGCCCCGGTGCAGCCGAGCGTCGAAGCGGTGGCGAGGCGCTGGGGATTGACGTCCAGCACGTCCACCGAAGCGGCGCCGGTGCGCTTGGCCAGCTCCAGCATCATCAGACCCATGGTCCCGGACCCGTAGATCAGCACCTGGGCCCCGAGATTGCCGTTCAGCACGTCGTAGCCGCGCACCGCGCAGGACAGCGGCTCGATCAGCGCCGCGTCCCGGACGTCGATGTGGTCCGGCAGGCGTACGCAGTTGGCCACGGGCGCCACCGCGAACTCGGCCGCGCCCCCGGGCACGGTGACGCCGATCGCCGCCCAGTTGTCGCAGAGGTTGCCCCGGCCCGAACGGCAGTAGCGGCACTCGTGGCAGTGCAAGGAGGGGTCCACGGCCACCTTGTCGCCGACGGTCAGCTCGGTGACGTCCGCACCGAGGGCCACGACCTCCCCGGCGAACTCGTGCCCCGGCACGATCGGCAGCGTCGGGGCGAACTCACCCTGGAGGATGTGGAGATCGGTGCCGCACAGCCCGCACGACGCCACCTCGACGACCACGTCACGCGGTCCGGGCGCGGGGTCCGGGACGGTGGTCACGGAGACCTTGCCGACGGCTTCGACGATGGCTGCCCTCATTTGACTGCTCCCAGCGAGAGGCCCTGGACGAGTTTGTCCTGGGCGGCGTAGCCGGCGACGAGCACCGGCAGGGACACGACCACGGACGCCGCGCACAGCTGGGCCAGGAAGAGGCCCTGGCTGGTGACGAAGGTGGTCAGATGGACGGGGGCGGTCCCGGCGACCACACCGGTCAGCACCCGTGCGAACAACAGCTCGTTCCAGCTGAAGATGAAGCAGATCAGGGCGGTCGCGGCGATCCCGGGACCGGCGACCGGCGCGACGACTTGGCGCAGCACCGTCGGCAGCCGGGCCCCGTCGACCTGCGCCGCCTCGATGATGGAGACGGGCACGTCCGCGAGGAAGGACTGCATCATCCACACCGCGATCGGCAGGTTCATCGAGGTGTAGAGCAGGACCAGCAGCCAGATGTTGTCCAGCAGCCCGGTGTTCTTCGCGAACAGGTACACCGGGAGCAGCCCGGCGACCACCAGGAGCATCTTGGTGGACAGGAAGAAGAACATCACGTCCGTCCACTTGCGTACCCGCCGGATGGACAGCGCGTACGCGGCGGGCAGCGCGAGCAGCAGCACCAGCACGGTCGAGAAGAACGAGGCGCCCAGGGAGTTGACCAGCGGGGGCCACGGGGTCGGTCCGCCCCCGCCGCCGAAGAACGTGCGGTAGCCGTCCAGGGTCAGGGCGGCGGCGAGCGAGGGCGGGTTGGTCGCCGCGTCGGCCTCCGCGTGGAAGGACGTCAGCAGCATCCACAGGGCGGGCAGGCAGAAGCCGATGCCCACCACCCAGGCGACCACGCCCAGGGCCGCGGAACGGCGGCGGGCCGTGCGTTCGAGCCCGCCGGCGGACGAGGGGACGGACGGGGACGTCGCGGTCGAGGCGCTCATGCGCGGCTCGCCTCCTCACGGAAGAGGGAGGAGACCACCCGGAGCGCGAAGGTGGCGATGATGATCGTGCCGATCACCACGACCACCCCCGCCGCCGACGCCAGCCCGTACTCATGGGCCCGGTAGAAGGTCTCGTAGACGGTGTACGGGAGATTGGCGGTGCCCAGACCGCCGGAGGTGATCGTGAACACCGCGTCGAAGTTCTGCACGATGTACACCGACCCCAGCAGGATGCCGAGTTCGAGGTAGCGGCGCAGATGCGGCAGGGTCAGATGGCGGAAGATCTGCCAGGGCCCGGCCCCGTCCAGCCGCGCGGCCTCGATGATCTCGGCCGGCCGGCTCTGCAGCCCGGCCAGCAGGATCAGCATCATGAACGGCGTCCACTGCCACACGAGCGACGCCTCGACGGCGATCAGCGGCATCTCGGACGTCCACTCCGGCTGCGCGACCGACTCGATGCCGAACAGCTCCCCGAACCAGGTGAGTACGCCGTTGAACAGCCCGTACTCGGGGTTGTAGAGCGCGTGCTTCCACAGCAGCGCGGCGGAGACCGGCACGAGCAGGAACGGGGTGATCAGCAGGGTGCGCACGAACCCCCGGCCGAAGAACGCGCGGTCCAGGAGCAGCGCGAAGACCAGCCCCAGCACGACGCTGACGATCACGACCGTCGCGGTCAGGACGACGGTCGTCACGACCGATTCGCGCAACGCCTCGTCGGTGAAGACGGAGGCGTAGTTGGACAGACCGGTGAAGTGCCGCTTCTCCGGCTTCAGGGAGTTCCAGTCGAAGAGCGAGATCACCAGGGTCGCCACGAACGGCAGCTGGGTGACGGCGATCAGGAAGATCAGTGCGGGCAGCAGGGGCGCGCGGGTCGCCCAGGCGCGCCGCCGGCCACCGCCGCCCGGCTTCGGTACCGGAGCCTGCGCGGAAGCCGTGGGCTCTCTGGTCGCGGTGACGGTCATCGGTACTCCTCCGCTACCTTCTCGGCCAGCTTCTGGGACGCGGCGAGCGCGGCGTCCACCGACTGGCGGCCCGCGATGGCGGCGCTGATCTCCTGCGCCACCCGGGTGCCCAGATCGGTGAACTCCGGTACGCCGACGAACTGGATGCCCGCCGTCGGGCGGGGCTGGGTACCCGGGTTCTTCGGGTCGGCCTCGGATATGGCCCGCTCGGTGACGTCGGCGAACGCCCCCGCCTCCGCCCGGTAGTCGGGGTTGGCGTAGGTGGAAGCCCGTTTGCCCGCGGGGACGTTGGACCAGCCGCTGGTGGCGCCGACGAGCTCCTCGTACTCCTTGCCGGAGGCCCAGGAGACGAACTTCCACGCGTCGTCGGCCTTCCTGGACGCCTTCTGCAGGCCCCAGGCCCACGTGTAGAGCCAGCCCGAGCTCTCGGTCCGCTCCACCGGGGCGGGGACGTACCCGATCTTCCCCTTGACCGGAGAGCCCTCTGCCTCCAGGGAACCGGCGCCCGCCGTGGCGTCGTACCACATGGCGGTCTTGCCCTGTGTCATGTTGTTCAGACACTCCGCGTACCCCGACTGCGGGGCGCCCAGCTCCCCGTGCTCACGCACGAGATCGACGTAGAACTTCGTCGCCTTCTTGAACTCCGGTGCGGTCAGGCGCGGTTCCCAGTCCTCGGTGAACCAGGTGCCGCCCATCGTGTTGACGACGGTGGTCAGCGGGGCGATGACCTCACCCCAGCCGGGCAGCCCGCGCAGACAGATGCCCTTCATCCCGCGCTCCGCCCCGTCCGTCCGCTCGGCGAGCTGCGCCACCTGCTCCCAGGTCGGCTTCTCGGGCATGGTGAGGCCCTGCTTCTCGAAGACGTCCTTGCGGTACATCAGGAAGGACGACTCGCCGTAGAACGGCTGGGCGTAGAGCCTGCCGTCCTCGGCGGTCAGCGACTGCCGCAGCGGCTCCAGGATGTCGTCCTGGTCGAAGGCGGTGTCGGCCGCGGCGTAGTCGTCGAGAGGGTGCAGCCAGCCGTTCTTCGCGAAGAACGGCAGCTCGAAGTTGCTGATGGTGGCGATGTCGTACTGTCCGGCCTGGTTGGAGAAGTCCTGGCTGATCTTGTCGCGCACGTCGTTCTCGGGCAGCACCGTGAAGTGGACCTTGATGCCGGTCTCCTCCGTGAAGTGCTTCGCGGTCAGCTTCTGCAGTTCGACCATCTGCGGGTTGTTCACCATCAGGACGTTCAGCGCGTCGCCGCCCCCGAAGGAGGTCCCGCCCGCTCCGGCGCAGCCGGTGGCGAGCAGGGCCAGTGCGGCGGTCACGGCACACGTCCGCCCCCGCATACGTGGTCGGCGGCGTCCGGGATGAGGCATGGGGGCTCCTGATCAGTCGTAGCGGCTCGGCGATCGGGTGGACAAGGGCATGGCGAGCCACGCCCCGGCGGGTGGGGGAGCGGAGCGGTGAAAGGTGCGTCCCGCGGACGGGGACACGGGCGGTGGGGACGGTCAGACGCGGATGACCTGGGGGCCGAGCAGGGAGTAGCGCTGGGCCTCGGCCGAGGGGAGACCGGCGTCGGTGACGATCGCCTCGAAGTCACCGACCCCCGCGAACCGGCAGAAGCTCACCGCCCCGAACTTGCTGTGGATCCCGGCGAAGACCCTCCGCCGCGAACTGCGCAACGCCTGCGCCTTGACCTCGGCGACAGCGGGATCGGGGGTGGTCAGACCGTACTCGCGGGAGATGCCGTTGGCCCCGAGGTAGGCCAGGTCGATGACGAACTCGGAGAGCATCCGGGAGGCCCAGTGGTCGACGGTCGCCATGGTCGAACCCCGGACCCGGCCGCCCAGCAGCAGCACCGAGGTCTTCTCGACCCCGGCGAGGGAGGTGGCGACGGCCAGGGACGCGGTGACCACGGTCAGCGGCCGGTCCTGGGGCAGCGCCTCGGCGACGAGCTGCGGGGTGAAGCCCTCGTCGACGAAGACCGTCTCGGCGTCACCGAGCAGATCGGCCGCGGCGGCCGCGATGCGCGACTTCTGCGGAACGTTACGGGTGGTGCGGACGGCGAGCGTGGTCTCGAAGCCGGCCGACTCCACCGGGTAGGCGCCCCCGTGGGTCCGGCGGACGAGCCCGTGCTCCTCCAGGACGTGCAGATCGCGGCGGACGGTCTCCTTGGCCACCTGGAACAGGTCCGCGAGGGCGTTCACGCCGACCGATCCCTCCCGCCGGGCCGTGTCCAGAATTCCCCGGCGGCGTTCCTCGGTGTCCACGGTGCACTTCCCTGGTCGCTGCTGCGCCCGTTTCGGGCGGAGCCCGATGGTCCGTTCGGGCTCATGTGTCGTTTGTACAAGCAGTCCAGGGGCCACGACCAGCCGCTTCACCGAATCCCCTCGGCCCGTTCGTGCCCGTTTTCCGGGTGCGACAGCGCAGGTCAGGCCCGGACGGCCGCCGTGTCGGCCGTCCGGGCCGCCCGCTTTCACGTGTTCGCCGCCCGAATGGCGCCCGAATCGCGGGACGGGGGTGTCGCGCCGGCTGTCAGAGGCCGGAGCCGAACGCCTGTGCCAGCTCGCGCCATTCGGCGCGCGGCAGGCCGGCGCCGCCCTCGTCGGCGGTGAGCACCTGCAGCGCGACATGGTCCGCGCCCGCGTCGAGGTACTCCCGCGTCCGGCGCTTCACCTCCTCCGCGTCCCCCAGCGCGAAGAGCGCGTGGAGGAGCCGGACGCTGCCGCCGCCCTCGAAGTCGCCTTCCGTGAACCCGAGGCGCAGCAGGTTGGCGGTGTAGTTGGGCAGCTGGAGATACCTGCCCAGCATCGCCCGCGCGGTGCTCCGGGCCCGGTCGAGGTCGGTGTCCAGCACCGCGGTCAGCTCCGGGGCGAGCAGCGCGTCGGGGCCGAGCGCCGCACGGGCCCGGGCGGTGTGCTCGGTGGTGACGAGATAGGGGTGCGCCCCCAGCGACCGGTCCGCCGCGAGCTCCAGCATCTTCGGCCCGAGAGCCGCCAGGACCCGATGACCGGATCCCACGGACGGTTCGGCGGCGTCGAGCGCGTCGAGGTAGGCCGTCATCGCGCTGTACGGCTTCGCGTACCGGGGCGCCATCGGGCCGTGGCTGACGCCCAGTCCGAGGACGAAGCGGCGGCGCGCGCCGGGATCGATAGCCGACACCGCGGCCGCCACCTCCTCCGCCGTGTGGTTCCAGATGCTCAGGATGCCGGTGGCCACGGTGATCGACCGGGTGGCGGCCACGACGGCGGCGGCGTCCCCGGGCGTCGGACTGCCCCCGATCCAGACGGTGCCGTACCCCAGCTCCTCGAGTTCGGCGAGCGCCTCGGCGGCTGCCTTTCCGCCCGTGTCGTCCACGCGTGACAGGTGCAGGGCGCCGCTCCAGATCCCCACGCGTCCGAAAGCGCTGCCCGTTCCCGCCATCTCAGAAGTCATGATGTGATCAACAACGGTCCGGCCCGGCTATTCCTGGCCGAACGGTCATTCACCCGCCGGATGTGCGGGCCCGGTGCCGCCGACCGGGACGGGTTGCCTCAGCCCTCGGGGACGTCCTTCATGAACACGACCCCGTCGACACGGGCCAGGTGCGCGGGGTCGAGGGGCGCATAGCCGAAGTAGGGGGACGTCCGCCGTACGGGGCCCGTGGCGGAGAGGACGGAGGCCGCCTCGGGGCCGCTCACCAGGAAGGTCGGGGCCGGGAGCGCGTACAGGGCTCCTTCGACGGTGTCCGGCGGCGGGACGTCCACGCCCTGGTGCCGCAGTGTGCCGAAGGCGGTGGCCAGGAAGCCGTACTCCTCTCCCAGGCGGCTGTGCACGAGGGCGCCCGCGCTCCACCACTCCAGCCGCTGCCCGCCCATCCGCACCGAGCTGAGGTCGCGCTGGAGATGGCTGTTGTGCGCGTGGACGAGAAGCGGCCCCCGCTCCGCGAGCGCGAGGAGGTTGCCGGCCATCATCTCGTCCCGCAGGCCCGACAGCCGCGCCAGCCGGTCCGCTGAGGCGTCGGCCATCTTGCGGTGGTAGCGCAGAAGCCCCGAAGCGGTCCGCGCCCGAAGCCGCGCCCGGTCGAACGCCTCCCGTGAGGTCGCCGCGATCAGGTGCGGCGCCCAGGAGTGGAGCAGCGCCTCCAGGTCATCGGCGAGCAGCCGCAGTTCCCGGGCCTCGGCCGACCGGCCGAAGGACGCGGTCGGGTTCAGCATCGCCTCGGGGTCGGTCCACCGGTCGTCGGGGCCGAGCAGACGATCGAGCGTCTCGGCGGTGCAGGGGACGAGCCCCGGGCCGACGTGGTCGGTGAGCGTGCGGTGCAGCGCCGTGAGGGTGGCGCGGGGACTCGCGGCCCAGGCCATCTCCAGCGGACCGTCGAAGCCGGCGAACCGGACCTGGTCGGACGCCGGCCGGCCGTCGTTGAACGCGCGCATCCAGCAGACCAGTTCACGCTGCGCCGCGGACACTCCGAGACCGTGGCTGAACCCGTGCTCCAGCACGTCGTCCAGGGCGCCCGCGCCCGTCGTCACGTAGGCGTCCACGAGGAGCCCGGCCACGCAGTCGCTCTCGACGGCGATGGTCCGGTACCCCTCCTGCTCGACCAGCTGCCGGAAGAGGCCGTTGCGCAGGCGGAGCGGGGTGTCCACACCGTGGGTGGGCTCACCCAGGGCCAGGATCCGGGGCGGCGAGGCGAACAGCCCCATGGCGGAGGCTGCTTCGACGGCATGGGCGATGTCCTCGATGTCGTTGACCATGACATCAACCGTATCGTTGAACCTTCGGTGGAAACTTCTGCGAGATATCCTCGGGAGCATGGCGAAGAACCTTCAAACAGCGGGTCGCCTGCGCCCGGTCGACCTGGCCCGTCGCCACGGAGTGTCGACCCAGGCGGTGAGGAACTACGAAGCGGCGGGAATCCTCCCGCCCGCCGGGCGCACCGCCCACGGCTACCGCACCTACACCCCGCTGCACGCGGTCGCCCTGGGAACGTTCCTCGCCCTGGTCCCCGGCCACGGGCACGCGACCGCGACCGCGATCATGCGGGCGGTGAACAGCGACGCACCGGCGGAGGCGTTCGGCCTCGTCGACGGGAGCCACGCCCAGCTCCTGGAGGACCGCCGGACCCTGGACGCCGTGGAAGGAGCCCTGCGGGACCTGGGGTCGCCGGCCGTGCCCGCACCCGACGACGGGGCGGGTCCCGGCGCGATGTTCGTCGGACCGCTCGCGGCGAAGCTGGGCATCGTGCCCGCCACGCTGCGCACGTGGGAGCGGGCCGGGCTGGTGACCCCGCGCCGGGACCCGCGGACCGGATACCGGGTGTACGACGCGGCCGACGTACGGGACGCCGCGCTGGCTCACCAGCTCCGGCGGGGCGGCCACGGCCTGGCGCAGATCGCCCCCCCTCATCGCCCGCGTGCGGGCGGCCGGCGGTCCGGAGCCGCTCGCCGCCACCCTGCGCGACTGGCACGCACGGCTGACGGCCCGCGGGCGCGCCCTGCTGGCCGGGGCCGCTGAGCTGGACGGCTATCTCCGCGAACGTGAAGGGCCGGTACGGGCGCTGAGCCCGCACCGGCCGAACGGCGCCTGAGCGGACCGGTCAGGCCGGCAGCCGCCCCAGCAGGCCCGCGAAGTCCGTGCCCGCCGGAAGGGTGCCGAACGCGAGCCCCTGGTCCCCGGCCAGGCGCGACGCACAGAACGCGTCCGCCACCGCCGCCGGAGCATGGCGCACCAGCAGCGAGCCCTGCAGGACGAGAGCCGCCCGTTCGACGACCCGGCGGGCCCGGAGCTGCGCGTCCTGCGGGTCGGCCAGCTCCGCCCGCAGCTCCCGCCAGGCCGTGTCGAGCCGCGCGTCCGCCCCGGCGGCCGCCCCGATCTCGGCGCTCAATGCCTCCAGGGACTCGGGCTCCCGCGTCAACGCCCGCAGCATGTCCAGGGCGTTGACGTTGCCGGAGCCCTCCCAGATGCCGTTGAGCGGGGCCTCGCGGTACAGCCGGGGCATCCCGGACGCCTCGTCGTACCCGTTGCCCCCGAGGCACTCCAGGGCCTCCGCGACCGCGACGGGCTGCCGCTTGCACACCCAGTACTTGCCGACGGCGGTGGCGAGCCGGAGGAAGGCGCGCTCCCCGGCGTCGCCCCGGTGGGCGCGGTCGGCGGCCCCCGCCAGGCGCAGGGCCAGGGTGGTGGCGGCCTCGGACTCCAGGGACAGGTCCGCCAGGACGTTGCGCATCAGGGGCTGGTCGATCAGCTCGACGCCGAACACCGAGCGGTGGCGGGCGTGGTGGGCCGCCTGCGCGAGCGCGGCACGTGTGCCGGCGGCGGACCCGAGTACGCAGTCGAGCCGGGTCATCGTCACCATGTCGATGATCGTGCGCACGCCCTTGCCCTCGTCACCGACGAGCCAGGCCACCGTGTCGTCGAACTCCGGCTCGCTGGAGGCGTTGGACCGGTTGCCGAGCTTGTCCTTGAGCCGCTGGATGCGGAAGGTGTTCCGGCTCCCGTCCGGCAGCACCCGCGGCACCAGGAAGCACGACAGACCGCCGGGCGACTGGGCCAGGACCAGGAAGAGGTCGTTCATCGGCGCACTCGTGAACCACTTGTGCCCGCGCAGCCGCCAGGTCCCGTCGGCCTGTTCGACGGCGGCCGTGGTGTTGGCGCGCACATCGGTGCCGCCCTGCTTCTCCGTCATCCCCATCCCGGCGAGCAGGCCGCGCTTGGCCGTGGGGGTGCTCAGCCCGGGCTCGTACACCCGGCTGGTCAGCAGCGGCTCGTACGTCTTCGCCAGACCGGGGGAGCGGCGCAGCGCCGGGACGACGGCGTACGTCATCGAGACCGGGCACAGATGCCCCTGCTCCAGCATCGTGGCCAGCATGAAGCCGCCCGCGCGGGCGACATGGGCCCCGGGGCGCTCGTCGGCCCAGGCGGCGCCCGCCAGCCCCGCCCCCACCGAGGCGGCCATCAGCGCGTGGTACGCCGGGTGGAACTCGACCTCGTCGATCCGGCGGCCGAAACGGTCGTGGGTGCGCAGCTCCGGCTCGTGCCGGTTGGCCTGGTCGGCCCAGTGCTGCGCCTCCTCGCCGCCGACGTACCGCCCGAAGCGGTGCAGCTCCTCCAGGTGCCAGGCGGCGCCCTCGCGGCGCACTCCTTCGAGCAGCACCGCGTCGTCGGCCGCGTCGTGGCCGGTGAGCGGTGGCGCCTGGTTGGTCACCTCGTGCGTCACTGCGGTCGGGTTGCTGCGCGGTGCGGTGGGCACGGACATCGGATCTCCTCCGGAAGGCGGGACGGCGGGGCGGGGCGCACCGGGTGCGGGGCCGGGCGAGGTGCGGACCGGTTCAGGGGGCCGCGCCGACGCAGCGCAGGGCCACGGCGGTCAGTCCGGCGACGAGCAGGTCCGCGTCCTGCGCGGCCGGGGTGCTCAGCGGGTGGACGAGGACCTCGCCGATCGCGCCGGTGAGCGCGGCGGCGGTGATCTCCGCGTCCTGGCCGGGAAACCGGTCTTCGGCGATTCCCTCGTCGATCACCGAGGCGAACAGCGCCCGGTAGCGGCGACGGAACGCCAGGCGTTCCGCGCCGACCGCCGGCTCGGCGGGCGCCGCGAGGAGCGCGTACGCCAGACCCTGGTTCTCCAGGGCGCGGCGGGCGAACACCTCCACTCCCCGCCGCACCCGGTCGGCCGGGTCGCCGTCGCCCCGCAGGACCTCGCCCAGCACGTCCACCTCGCGCTCGGCGGCGCGCCGGAAGACCTCGACGGCCAGCGCGGACTTGGACGAGAAGTGCTGGTAGACGGAGCCGGCGGCGATGCCGGCCGCGTCGGCCACCGCGGTCACGGACGCCTGCGCCCAGCCGACCTCGGCCACCACCTCGGTGGCGCGGAGGACGAGATGGTCGCGGGCGGCTTCGAGCCGGTGGAGCTCGGCGGCGGTCTTGCGGTAGGCCATGAAAGAAGTGAACCATCATTCAGAGGTTCCGGCCATGGCCTGTCCGCTGTCCGTTTCAGGACGGGGCGGCCTCCCGGGGGGACCGGAGGACGAGCAGGGTGATCTCGCTGGGGGCGAAGACCCGGAAGGGCGGCCCCCAGAAGCCCGTGCCGCGGCTGGTGTAGAGCAAGGTCCGCGCACCGTGGCGGCTGAGCCCCGCGACGGCCGGCTGGTCGACGCGGACCAGGTGGTGGAAGGGCCAGATCTGGCCGCCGTGGGTGTGGCCGGACAGTTGGAGGTCGATGCCGTGGGCCGCCGCGCGGTCGATGAACTTGGGCTGATGGGCGAGGAGCAGGACGGGCAGGGCGGGATCGGCGCCGTCGAGGGCTTCCGTCAGGTCGGTGCGGTGGCCCGCCAGCCCGGAGGACTCGGCGGTGACGTCGTCGACGCCGGCGACCACGAGGGTGTCACCACCGCGTTCGAGCAGCAGATGGCGGTTGCGCAGTGGCTCCCACCCCAGTTCGTCCATCAGATCGACCCAGCCCTGGGCCTCGCTGTAGTACTCGTGGTTGCCGGTGACGTAGACCCGGGCCCGGGTGGCCCGCACCGTGCCGAGGGGAGCGGCCTGGGCCCGGCGGCGTTCTGCCGTGCCGTCCGCGATGTCGCCGGTGTGGCAGACGAGGTCGGCCTCCAGGGTGTTCACCGTCTCGCAGACGCGGGCGGACCAGCGGGCGCGGTCGAGCGGACCGTAGTGGGTGTCGGTGATCAGGACGACGCGGGTGCCGTCCAGCCCGGTTCCCAGGCGGGGCAGTTCCACGTCGAGCCGGCGGACGCGCGGCACGCGCCGGGCCTCGGCGTACCCCCGGGCGAGCAGCGCGGCGGAGACGCCGAGGACGGCCCAGGTGACGATCCGCGCCCGGTCCTGCCCCTCCCCGACGCCGGCCACGGTCAGGGTGAGCCGCAGCAGGACGCCGAGCAGTACGGACCAGGTGAACAGGACCCATATGACGCCGAGCAGCGTGTCCCCGACGATCGCGGCCCCGTCCTGCTGACGCCTGCCGTGCCCCCGTGCCATCGCGAACGGCATACCGGCCATGCCGAGGACGAACAGCGCGGTGCCGGCCGGTGCGACGGGCAGCGGCCAGCGCTGACCGGTGTGCAGGAGGATCCAGCACGGCACGGCCCACAGCAGGACGGGGGCGAGCAGGGGGACGAAGCGCATCAGGCGCTGGAGCCGGCCCGGCGGTGCTTCCCGCTCCGCGCCGCCTGCCGCGCCGTCCGCGGATCGGGTGTCTCCGGTCTCGGTCACGCTCGCCCTCCCGGGGTTCTGCCGGGGCGGACGCCGCCGGTGTCCTGCTTCTGCTTCGGCCTCATGGCCGGATTCTCTCGCGGAACGCGGGGTCCGCTTCAGGGGGCCGGCCCGCGCCCCTCCCGGCCGTCGCGGCAGGACGGTGCGCAGCCGTGCGGGCGTCGCGGCCCTGGTGCGGCGGGAGTTCGCGGACGGTTCGCGGGCGGGGGGATTCCGGGCGCGACGCGGCCCCGCACCGCGCCCCGCCCGGTGCCGCAGCCGCCGCACCGCCGTTCCTTTAGGTAGGGCTACGTATTGATAGGCGCCGTCCGAGCGCCGCAGACTCTGGGCGGCAAAGCGCATCACAGGTCATCCCCGCGGCCGCCCGGCCCGATCTCCCGTCATCACGGCTCCTTCGTGGTGCCCGCTCCGGGCGGTCCACCCCCACCAGGCCCGGCAGGGCCTGCAGCGCATCAAGAGGAGTAGCTGTGGATCGTCCAGTTCGCACCCTGCGGAGACTGCTCGCCGTCGGGGCCGGTGCCGCCCTGCTCGTCGGCGCCGCCTCGACCGCCGGGGCCACGGCCTCGCCCGTACCGCCGGGCGGTGGCGAAGGCCGCATCGTCGGTGCGGACCGCCCCGACGCGGTCGAAGGCTCCTACATCGTCACCCTGAAGGACTCCGTGGCCCGTTCGGAGATACCCTCCGTCGCGCGGTCCCTGTCGCAGCGCCACGCGGGCCAGGTCAGGAGCACCTACACCACCGCCCTGCGCGGCTTCTCGGTGAAGATGAGCGAGGAGAAGGCCGAGCGCCTGGCCGCCGACCCCGCGGTCGCCCGGGTGGAGGCCGACGGCGCGGCGTACGCCACCGGAACCCAGCCCAATCCGCCCAGTTACGGCCTGGACCGCATCGACCAGCGCAACCTGCCGCTGGACAGGAGCTTCACCTACCCGAGCGACGCCTCCGGCGTCACGGTGTACGTCGTCGACTCCGGTGTCCGTATGAGCCACAGCGACTTCGGCGGCCGGGTCACCAGCGGGTACGACTTCATCGACAACGACTCCAACGCCTCGGATTGTCATGGGCATGGCACTCACGTCGCCGGGACCGCCGCGGGCAGCTCCTACGGGGTCGCCAAGGGCGCCAAGATCGTCAGCGTCCGTGTGCTGAACTGTCAGGGCAATTCCGGCACCACCTGGGACCCGGTCCTGCGCGGTATCGACTGGGTCACCAAGAACGCCAAGAAGCCGGCCGTGGTCAACATGAGCGTGGGCGGCGGCAAGACCCAGTCCATCAACGACGCGATCAGCAACTCCATCGCCTCCGGCATCACCTGGGTCGTCGCTGCGGGGAACAACAACGCCGACTCCTGCCAGTACTCGCCCTCGTCCACCCCGGCGGCGATCACGGTCGGCGCCACGAACAGCTCGGACGCCCGTGCCACCGGGTGGAACAACGGCCAGGCCTCCAACTACGGCACCTGCCTCGACATCTTCGCCCCCGGCGACCGCATCAACTCCGCGTCCAACGCGGGCGACAGCGCCAGCCAGTCCATGAGCGGCACCTCCATGGCATCCCCGCACACGGCCGGTGCCGCCGCCCTGCTCCTGGCGGCCGACCCGTCGCTCACCCCCGCCCAGGTCCGGGACAAGCTGGTCGCCGACGCCACCCCGGACAAGATCAGCGACGCCCGCACCGGCTCGCCCAACCGCCTGCTGTACACCGGCACCGGCGGCGGCGAGGACCCCACCGACCCGCCCGGCAAGAAGTTCGAGAGCACCGCACAGGTCCAGATCCGGGACAACACCACCGTCGAGTCCCCCATCACCGTGACCGGCATCGACGGCAACGCCCCCACCGACCTGTCGGTCACCCTCGACATCCGCCACACCTTCCGCGGTGACCTCAAGGTCGAACTCCTGCCGCCGGGCGGCGGCGCCGCCGTCCTGAAGAACTTCAACTCCTACGACAGCGCCGACAACGTCCAGGGCACGTTCACGGTCAACGCCTCCAGCAGCCCCGCCAACGGCGTCTGGAAGCTCCGCGTCACCGACAACTGGGTCAACGACACCGGCTACATCAACTCCTGGTCCCTCCAGTTCTGATCAGTCCGCCGCCCCCGGGCCGGTGAGCCTCTCCGCGAACCTCACCGGCCCGGGACCGGGGGCGTCCCCGGCGCCCGCACCCGCGCCGCGGACGCCGCTCCTCTGTGCAGCGCCGCCGGAACGGGCCATCATGAGCCCGTTCCGGCGGCGCGGTCGCATCGCCGGCCCGCAGATCCGTCCCGCCGATGCCGCCCAGGAGCGCGGAAGGAAGCCGTGAACGCCGAGCCGCCGCCCCCCTCCGCCCCCGGCCCCCCGACCGGGCGCTCCGCCCTCCTGGACGACGTGTGCTCGCAGTTCGCCCGCCGGCCCGCCGTCGTGGTGATCACCGGGGAGGCAGGGGCGGGCAAGAGCAGGTTCGTCCGTGAACTCCTGCGGCGGACCACGCCACCGGACGGCGTCACCCTGGTCGCCCGCTGCCACGAGGGGGACACGCCCCTGCCGTTCGCCCCGCTCGTCGAGGCACTGAACCGCTCCCGCCCCGGGCCGCTCCCGGCGGACCTGCCGCCCGTGACCGGGGCCCTCCACGCGCTGCTGCCCGACCTCGCGGACCGGCTCCCGCCCGCGCCGCCTCCCCTGGGCGACCCGAACGCCGAACACCACCGCGTCCTGCGCGCCCTGCACGCGTACACGGCGTCGCTGGGGGAGGCCGTCCTGGTCGTCGAGGACGTCCCCCGGGCCGACGCGTCGACCCATGCCTTCCTCCGCGCGGTCGTCGCCGACCCGCCGCCTCGGCTGGCGCTCGTCCTCACCGCGCGCAGCCCCACCGCTCCGTACACCGATGCCGAAGGAAGCGACGGGCTTCCGTTCCCGTTGCGCACACCGGCCCACGCAACGGTGGTCGAGCGGCACCTCGCGCCGTTGTCCGCAGCGGAGACGGGCGCGCTGGCCGCCGGACTGCTCGGCGTGCCGGCCGTCCCGGACGCGTTCGCCGACCGTCTGCACCGGTGGACGGGCGGCCTGCCCCACGTGGTCGAGGAAGTACTGCGCGGACGGCACGGCTCCGGGGAGATCCCCACCGACCTGGCGGGGGAGCCGCCCCTGCCCGCGTCCGTGCGCCGCGTGGTCGTGGAGCGGGTGCGCCACCTTCCGCCGGCGGCGCGCCAGGTGATCGCCGCGGCGGCGGTCCTCGGCGCCCCCGCGCCCGTCGAACTGCTGCGTTCCGTCGCGGGACTGGGCGATACGGAGACGCGTCGAGCGGTCGCGGCAGCGCTGAGGGAGGGCGTCCTGCGGCGGACGGGCGGCGCCGGGACCGCCCCCCGACCCTTCCCCCACGAGGCCGACCTCCTCGGCGACGGCACCCGCACCTCTCGCCACGACGGCGCTCACGCCTGCCCCTACGGGGCTGACAGCCGCGACGATGGCGATGGCGACGGCACCTCCCGCCACGCCGGCACCTGTGCCCACGCCGACGAGGCCGACATCCCCGTCGACGTCGACGGCGACGGTGACGGCGCGTCCCGCCACGACGCCACTTACGCCTTCCCCTACGACCTGGCGCGCCGGGCCGCGTACGAGGCGGTCGCCGAACCGGAACGCCCTGTGCTGCACCTGCGTGCGGCACGCGCCCTGGCCCGGCACACGAGCCCCGTCCCGCTGGCGGGTATGGCCGAGCACTATCGGCGCGCCGGCCGCCCCGCGGAGGCGACACGCTGCCTGGAGGCGGCCGCGGACCGTGCGGCGCGGCGAGGAACGCCGGCACGGCCGCGGCGCGCTACCTCGGCGCCCTGCGCGGCGGGCCCCGGCCGTGGTCCGCGACCGGGTCGCGCTGAAGCTGGCGCGCGTCGCGCTGAACGCCCGGCCCGGCCCCCAGGTGCCCGCCGCGCTGCGGCACGTGCTCGACCAGCGCTCCCTGGGCCCCGGGCCGAGCGGGGAGATCCGGCTGCTCCTGGGCCTGTTGCTGCGCAACCAGTCGGGTTCGGGGCTGGAGGCACTGGAGGAGATAGCGCGAGCGGTCCCGGACCTCCTCGTCGTCTCGACCGGCCAGGCCGCACGCGCGCTGGCGATCACGGCCATCCCCTCCCTCAAAGGCTGGCCGGTCGACGAGCACCGCCGTCTGCTGGCCGAGGCGGAGCGCCTGCTGCCCGGCGTCGAGGAGGAGGACCTGCGCTCCGCCGTGCTGGCCAACCGTGCCACGGCCCTTGCCCTGATGGGTGACCGGTCGGCGTGGGAAGCGGTGGCGGACCTGCCCGAGGGGCTGACCGGAGAGGCGGCGGCGCGGGTGTACGCCAATCTGGCGGGCGCCGCGAACTTGCTGGGCCACCCGGAGCGTGCCCGTGCCTTCCAGACCCGGGCGTGGCAGGAGGTGCGGACGCACCACGCGCCCTATCTGGAAGCCTTCGTCGAGACGACGGACGTGGTCACGGCCTTCACCGGGGGCCGGTGGAATGGGCTCCTGGGACGTGCCGAGCGTGCCGAGGCGCAGTACCGGGACGTGCCCGACTTCCACGCGGAGGCCCTGCTGGTCTGCGGACTGCTGCGGCTGCACGCCAAGGGGCAGACGCAGGTGGCGCGGCGTCTCCTGGAGCGGGCCGTACGCACGACGGCGCTGGACACCGGCGTGGTGCTGACCGCCGCCGCGGCTGCCGTGGCCCGGGTCCATCTGGCGGCCGGGCGGCCGTCGCAGGCTGTCCAGGCGGTGGACGAGGCGCTGCACCACATCCGGCGTACGGGGGCCTGGGTGTGGGCGACCGCCCTCGTGGCGCCGGCGGTCCAGGCGCTCATCCGGGACGGCCGCCCCGTCGAGGCCCGTCGCCTGGTGGCGGAGCTGGCCGGAGGCATCGCCCACCGGGACGCGCCGGCGGCCCGGGCCGCCCTGCTGACCGGCCGGGCCCTGCTCACCGCCATGGACGATCCGCGGTCCGCGGGTGCGTCGTCCGCCGCGCTGTACGCGTCGGCGGTGGACGCCTGGACGCGGTTGCGGAGACCGTACGAAGCCGCGTACGTGAAGGAGGCCCGGGGTCTGCACCTGCTGGCCTCGGGCGTCGCGGGCGGGCGGACGGTACTGCACGAGGCGATCGCGGCCTACCAGGACATCGACGCCGTATGGGATGTGCTGCGGTGTCAGCGCGAACTGCGGGAACACGGCCAGACCACCGTTCGCAGACCCGGCGCTCTGGGGTACGGCGATCACCTCTCGCCCCGGGAGCGAGCGGTGGCCCAGCTCGCCGCGCTCGGCCTGTCGAACCGTGAGATCGCGCGCGAGTTGGTCCTCTCGCACCGGACGGTCGAGCACCATGTGGCGCGCGCTCTGCGGAAGCTGGGGGTGTCCTCCCGTACCGAGATCGGTCCGCACCTCGGACCGTGACCGAAGGCGATAGGCCGCCGTCGCGCTCCGCAGGCCAGTTTCCGCCGTCCCCTTGCCTTTCACGGCCGATGCCCCACCGATTCGCCCTGAGCGCTGCCCTCGACGGTTCGCCGTCGGGGCAGCGCCTGTTGACGCCGGCGTGCCGAGTTCCCTCGCCACGTTGTCGGGCAGGCCGATCCCGCCGGCCCGTGCCACGGCAACGCAGGTGTCTGCTCACGCTCTTCGTACGCTGTCCGGTTCTCCTCGGCGCTGATGCCCCGTGACCTTCAGGGCCGGTCCTCCGCGGGCGGAGGCATGTTGTCGAGCTCGAAGAGGTCTTGCGGTGTGAGGGCCAGATTCGCCGCCCGGATGTTGGAGCGTGCGTACGCCAGGCGCGTCGTGCCGGGGATCGGGACGACGTGTTCGCCCTGGGCGAGCAACCAGGCCAGGGCTACCTGCGACTCGGGGGCGTCGTGCCGTTCGGCGACCTTGCGCAACGGGGTGAGGATCCGGCGGTTCTCGGCGCGAGCGGCGGAGGTGAACCGGGGGTGACGGGTGCGGAGGTCCCCCGGTGCGAAGGAGGTGTCCGGGGTGATCGTGCCGGTGAGGAACCCCCGCCCCAAGGGGGAGAAGGGTACGAACAGGGCGCCGTTGCGGGCGCACCAGCCGACGACGTCCTCACCGTCCCGCCGGCCGCCGAGGGCTGCCCGGGACCAGAGCGAGAGCTCGGACTGGATGGCGGCGACGGGGTGGATGCGGTGCGCGCGCTCGGCTTCCCGGACGTCCACGTCGGAGAGGCCGATGTGGCGGATCCTTCCGTCCTTCACCATCGAGGCGAGCGCACCCCAGCTCTCCTCCAGGGGGACGGCCGGGTCGACCCGGTGCAGATAGCAGAGATCCACGCTGTCGGTCCCCAGGCGGCGCAGGCTTGCCTCCACCGCCGCACGGAGGTGCGCCGGCCTGCCGTCGCAGTGCCAGGTCAAGGTCGCCAGGTCGTCCACCACCATGCCGACCTTGGTCGCGACGAGGACCTCGGAGCGGCGGTGGCCGAGGGCCCGCCCGATCAACTGCTCGTTGTGGCCCTCGCCGTAGACGTCGGCGGTGTCCAGCAGGGTGATGCCGAGGTCGACCACCGCGTTCAGCAGCGAAGCCCAGGCCCGGTCGTCCAGGTCCGGCCGGGCGTACATCCAGGGGCTGAGACCGGCGCAGCCCAGGCCCACGGCTCCGATCCTTCGCCCGTCCGGCCGGAAGGATCTGGTCTCCGAAGGGTGACTGTTCCGTGCCTGCTCCACCAGGGCCATGCGGCGTCCCCCGTGACGTTCCGAAGCGGTCGTCACCACCCTAGGGGCGGGTGCGCAGCCCCCGAGAGCGCTTCCTCGCCAGATCGCTGGCCGAGTCGCTTCGTTGACTTCCTGGCGGCCACGCGGGCGCCTCCCCGATCCCGCGCGTGACGGCCGTGCACAAGGGTCCGGGCGGACTCCGGGGGAGGGTGCCGCGGCCCCGCGTCCGTGGTGCGAGGCCGCGAGGACCGCGCCGCCCTCTCCGGAGACGACGCACCGGTATCGCCGCTGCGGGGTGGTCGGCGGCGGCCCGCGGATGTGGAAGGAGGCGTCCGGCCGCATCGACCTCCGGGACGTTTCGGGGGACGGCCGGGTCAGTCGTCAGGATGACGTTCGAGCCGCCGGACGGCGGTCCGACGGGTCCGCCACCGTCACGCAACACCCGGCACCAGCCCGGGCCGCCCGAGCTGTCGGCCGACCCTGCTCGCCGGGCGCTCACGCACGTCCGGTACGAGCGGGCCCGGCCGGTTCCCCACCGTCGTCGATGCGGAAGCCCAGACCGTTCACCACGCCGACCACCCCTTCAAGGCGCCAGGCGGCGTGGACGATCTCCCGTACCCGGGAACGCAGTCGCACCCGGCCCTCGAGAGTGACGACACCGTCGCGAACGGAGACGAGGACCCTCTCGGACGGGAGTTCCGCCGCTCCGCCCCCGATCTCCTCGGTCACCTCCCGGCGGATGTCCTCGTCCGCACGCAGGAAGACCCGGAGAAGGTCGCGGCGGGTGGCGATGCCGATGAGGCGATCGGCCTCGTCCACCACGGGCAGCCGCTCGACACCGCGGCGCTCCATGATCCGAGCGGCGTCCGCCACGCTCTGCTCCGGGTGCACGGTGATGGCAGGGCTGGACATCATGTCCTGCGCCGTCACGGCCAGGGGCGGAGCGGAGCCTTCCCGACAGGCCTGGGCGCACACCAGGTCGCTTCCGGACAGCACACCGAGGACCTTGTCGTCGGTGTCGACCACCGGCAGTCCGTTGATCCGGTGGTGGTCGAGCAGTCGCACGACCTCTTTGAACGATGTCGTCGGACCGGCCTGCACGACGTCCCGGGCCATGACCTCACCGACCGTGCGCGTTGGCATGATGCATCCTCCTTCACGAGCAGGGGCGAACAGAGCGGGAGCCGGCGGCCGCCCCCGGTGCCCGCCGGACCTGGCAGGTGCCGCGTGACGCCGACTTCTGCGAGCCGTTCCGCCACGGCGACTGCGCGATCGCCCGACCGGCGCCGCCGTGGTGAGTCCGTTCGGTGCCGTCCCTGACCGCGTGCAGGGTGGGGGAGATCTCACGGGCACCGAGCTGCCGCGTGATCCGTCGCTCCGCTGTCTGTGTCGGGCCGCCACGTCCCAAGACTGCAGCGCTCGGCAGTCACGGACCAGGGGCGGCCGGTCCTGGTGGGGAGGGCCCCCTCGGCCCTGACCACAGGGCCGAGGGGGCCGTGCCCTGCTGCTGTCTGCTCCGCTCGGTGCCTCCGGTGCCTCGGTGCCTCCGGTGCCTCCGGTGCCTCCGGTGCCTCCGGTGCCTCCGGGGCGGCCTGATCGGCCCCCGGACGTGCCTCCGGAGCCTGGAACGGCGGCCAAGAGACGGTTCAGTCCGGTTGGAGGGAGAGGAGGCCGCCGCCTCGCGTCCTCGACCCTGAGGTGGCATCGGGGAGAAGGCGTTCGGCGTCCTCGTGCAAGCGAAGGCGGCGTCGGCCGGGCCCCGGTCACTGTCGCTCTCGGAACGCCGGGACGCTGGTGCCCCGGGACGTTGGGGCCCGGGGCGGCACGGGTCAAGGGGCCCTGCCGCGAGCCTGACGGCTCTCCACCGAATCCGGTCGGCCCCTCCGGAAGGGCGCCGCGGCTCGGTCACACGACTCGCTCGCAGCGGCGGATGCGGCCGTCGGCTGCCGGGACCCGCAGACAGGGGCCGACCGGCCCTACCCGGCGTCCCGGTGAGGCGCGGAGGATGGTGGGATGCTCGAGAACGACGCCATCCGCATTCTCGACCGGCTGGAATGCCTTCGTCTGCTGGCCGAAGTGCCGCTCGGCCGGGTCGTGTACACCCGGCAGGCGCTGCCCGCGGTCCTCCCGGTGAACTTCGTCCTGGACGAGGACGACTCCGTGGTGCTCTACACCTCGGCGGTCTCCGACCTCGTGCAGGCCATCGACGGTGCCGTGGTCGCTTTCGAGGCGGACGAGTTCAGCGCGGCGACCCGGTCGGGCTGGAGCGTGGTCGTCACCGGTCGGGCCGACGTGGTGGCCGAGCCCGCCGACCACGAACGGCTCTCGCGGTCCGGCCCACATTCCTGGATGCCCGTACGCGACGGGGTCTTCGTGCGTATCGAGTCCGATCTGGTCACGGGACGCGCGACCATGGGCACACGCGCCCCCGGATGAGCGAACGCTTCGGCATCGGTGCCTCCGGTCGGCGGTGCCGGCCGGACACGGCCGACCCGAAGGGGCGGTCCGCTCTCCGGGAACCGCCGCTCCGGCGTTGGGCACGCTGCGGCGTGCGCCCCGCGCGCGGGGCGCGACCGCCCTCGGGGCCGTACCCGCACCGGATCAGCAACTGCGGCCACCCGAAACGAGGTCCGCTTGATGCAGGGGGCGGGGCGGGACCGACGAGCAGAACCCGGAGCGACACCGGACGCGGACTGCGGGCGCGCTCAGCAGAAGGGCTTCCGCAGACGGCTCGTCGAGCAGACCGGTGACCGGCGACGACGGGCTCGCTCCTCACCGCGGCCGGGGCATCCCGCACTGCCTCCGCCGCAGTCCGCGCAGCGGTCCCACTCCTGGGCATCTCCTTTCCGCTGGGTGACACGCCGATGCCCGGCCAGGCGCTCGTGGACCGGCTCCGCGGCCCGCTCCGCGAGCGCGGGCCCGCCGTCCACCGACACGGAGGGAAGTGGGGCCGACCGGCCCTGGTCCTGGGCCGTCCGACAGGATGAGGATGCCGGGACAGCACGAGGCGCACGAGGAGCGGTGGATGACGCACAGCGAGCAGGACGGCAGCATGGGAGGCCCGATCAGGGTGTTCCTCCTGGACGACCACGAAGTGGTACGCCGAGGGGTGCACGACCTGCTGGAGGACGAACCGGACATCACGGTCGTCGGGGAAGCGGCGACGGCCGAGCAGGCATGGGTGAGGCTCCCCGCCCTGCGACCCGACGTGGCCGTCCTCGACGTGCGTCTGCCCGACGGTGACGGGGTGACCGTCTGCCGTGAGCTCCGCTCGGTGATGCCGGACCTGGCCTGCCTGATGCTCACGTCCTTCGACGACGAGGAAGCACTGCTGGACTCGATCATGGCCGGAGCCGCCGGGTACGTCCTGAAGCAGATCCGGGGATCGGACCTGGTCACGGCCGTACGGACGGTGGCCCGTGGTCAGTCGCTGCTGGACGCGAGCGCCACCACCAAGCTCATGGCGCGGCTGCGCAGCGGACAGCAGCCGGCCGAGAAGCCGGAGACGCTGCCGGGGCTGACCGACCGCGAACGCGAGATCCTCGACCTGATCGGTGAAGGGCTGACCAACCGGCAGATCGGGCAGCGGCTCTACCTCGCGGAGAAGACGGTGAAGAACCACATCTCCCGCCTGCTCGCCAAGCTCGGCGTGGAGCGCCGCATCCAGGCCGCGGTCATCGCCACCCAGGCCCGCGACCGTATGCGACCTGACGGACGCTGAGGACCAGAGGCCCGCCGGCGCCTCCGCACGGCTGCGTCGGTCTCGTCCGCCGCTCCTGTTCGAGCCGTTACTGTGGTGATGATCGGGACGGTCGCCGACGGGCGGTGTGGCGTTGGAGGAGCAGCGGGTGGAGAACGCCGAGGGGGTCGGCGAGGCGCGGGTGCGGCTGCCACAGCTGCGACTGGACGAGCTGCTGGAGGAGCTCCAGGCTCGGCTGGACGCGGCGCGCGGGACCCGGGACCGGGTGCACAGTCTGCTGGAGGCCGTGCTGTCGGTCGGTCGCGAGCTGGACCTCGAACAGGCGCTGCGCAGCATCGTGGAGGCCGCGGCGGCACTGGTGGACGCCGAGTACGCGGCGCTCGGGGTGATCGGCCCGGACGGCGAACGGCTGTCGGCCTTCCACACGGTGGGTGTGGACGAGGAGCAGATCGCGAGGATCGGACCCTACCCGGAAGGCCACGGCATCCTGGGCGAGCTGATCCGCCACCCCGAGCCATTGCGGCTGCCCAGCCTCTCCGAACACCCGGCCTCCTACGGCTTCCCGGCTCATCACCCGCCGATGAACACCTTCCTCGGCGTCCCCATCCGGGTGCGTGACCACGTCTTCGGCAACCTCTACCTGACGGAGAAGCGCGGCGGGCAGCAGTTCGACGTCGACGACGAGTCGGTGCTCGCCACGCTGGCCGTAGCGGCCGGCGTGGCGATCGACAACGCCCGCCTCTACGAGGAGTCCCGGCTGCGCGAGCGCTGGCTGGAGGCGAACGCGGAGATCACCCACACGCTGATGTCCGGCGCCGACCATGGTGGGGTGCTGCCGTTGATCGCGGAGCGGGCCAGGGAGATCACCGCTTCGGCGCTGAGCGTGGTGGCCATGCCCGTGAGCGGGACGGACACACTCGCCGTGGAACTCGCCGTAGGTCAGGAGGCCGACGTCTGGCGGGGAGTCGTCCTGCCGGTGGAAGGGACGCTCGTCGGACAGGCGTTCGTTCGCCGGGCTCCTGTCAGCACCGCTGACCTCTCACGTGACACCCCGCTCTCGGTCGGCGCGCCGCGCTCCGACGGGCTGGGACCGGCCGTCGCCGTGCCCATCGGCTCGCACGACGAGGCTCAGGGCGTGGTCCTGCTGGTCCGGCAGTCGGGTGGCCGGGAGTTCACCGGGAAGGAGACCGAGTCGCTCCAGGTCTTCGCCGCGCAGGCCGCTGTCGCGATGGAGCTGGCGGAACGCCGTCAGGACGCCGAGCAGATCACCCTGCTGGAGGACCGCGACCGGATCGCACGCGACCTGCACGACCTGGCGATTCAACGGCTTTTCGCCACCGGCATGACGCTGCAGAGCGCCGGGCGGCGTGTCCAGGACGATGTGGCTTCCGAGCGGATCCTGCGGGCGGTGGACGACCTCGACGAGACCATCAAGATCATCAGGTCGACGATCTTCGGCCTGCGCTCCCGCGACGACGACGCGGCGCCCGGCCTGCGCTCCCGTGCGGTACGCGCGATCGGTGACGCGGCTCCCCTTCTGGGCTTCGCCCCCAGTGTCCGTATGGAAGGCCTGCTCGACACACACGTGCCCGGCCGGATCGCCGACCATGTCATGGCCGTCCTCACCGAGTCCCTGACCAACATCGCCCGGCACGCCCGCGCCGACCGCGCCGACGTGGTGCTGGACACCGACGGCAAGCAGGTCCGCCTGACGGTCACGGACAACGGCGTCGGCATCCCGGCCGGAGGCCGTCGCAGCGGCCTGGCGAACATGGCGGAACGCGCACGGGCGCTCGGTGGCGACATGGTGCTGGAGAGTCCGGAGGGAAAGGGAGCGCGGCTCGTGTGGCACGCTCCCCTGCCGCAGTCCTCGAAGCCTGCGGAGGGTGACCGGCCCGCCTCGTGAAGTGCGGCTTCAGCGCCTGAACGGAGCTTCCGCTCCTTTCCCAGGGCCGCTGTGGGCCTTTCGCAGGGCCGCTGGGGGCGGTAGCCCGGCCCAGTCGCTCGCCGCAGCGGCGTGGGCCGCCCAAGAGGCCCGCCTGCGCGGTCTGCCCCTGCGCCTCCTCCAGCCGGCAGGGACCGTACGCCGTTCGTCGGTTCCGCCTGCCGGGGGAGGCAGGGGCACCGCACCCCATGGAGCTACCACGACCCGGCACGGGGCGGAGCGCGGCCTTCCTGAGACGGCCGACCGGCTGGGGGAGAGGCCTCCCGACCTCGACGCCGGCGTCGAACAGAGAGGATCGGGCACCCCGCGGAGGTGCTGCTCTCCGCGACGGAGCCGACGTAACCGACGCAGCCGGCGGAGGTCTGGTGACGGGGTCGCGAGGGCTCGGTGTCCCCAGCGGACTCCTGGCCGGATCGGCGGCCATGTCCGTCATCGCATGTGCCGAGCGCCCGGTTCGTGGTGCGGCCCGGAACCGGTGCGAGGCCCCGTCGGACAGCAGGATCAGGGCCGTTCGGGCCCACACCGGGGACGATCGGCCCCGACACCATCCGTCGGCCCCGTGTGAGGCTCACACCATCACACCATCGTCATCGCATCCGCTGGAGTCTTGCGCTCGCGGCCGCAGCATCAGGAGGCAACATGTCCGGGACCATCACCGTAGGACTGGACGGGACCGACCACGCTGCGGCGGCGGCGGACTGGGCCGCCCAGGAGGCGGAGCGCCGGCGGTCGGCCCTGCGACTCGTGCACGCCTGGGTCTGGCGCCCCACCGACGTGGCGTACGTCGGAGACCGGGCGGCCGAGGAGCGTTGGGTGCGGAACATGCTCGACGAGGCCCGGTCCCGCGTCGCCAGGGAGCACCCGGCCCTGGACGTCACGACGGGGCTGGTCGTCGACGACCCGGTGCCCACTCTGCTGGCCGAAGCTGAACGCGCCGAGATGCTGGTGCTGGGGTCGCGCGGTTACGGCACCCTGGCCGGCTACCTGATCGGTTCCGTCTCGATGAAGGTGTTGCGCCGTGCGGCCGGGCCGGTCGTCATGGTCGGGAAGCCGCATTCCGGCACGCCCCGGCACGCCTCGGAGGTGGTGGTCGGCGTGGAACCCGGGCAGATCGGTGACGCGGTCCTGGAGTTCGCTTTCTCAGCCGCGGCCGAACGCGGAGCGGCCCTGCGCGCCGTACACGCCTGGAGCGTCCCGACGGCCCCCGCGTGGAGCCCGGGTTCGCTGTATCTGGTCGACGAGGCGAACGGTCTGGAGCGGATCAACAGGGAGGAGCTGGCCGAGACCCTCAAGCCGTGGCGCGGCAAGTATCCGCAGGTCGAGGTCGTCGAGCAGGTCGAGATCGGCTCCGCATCCGAGGTTCTGCTGTCCAGCAGCGCCGACGCCTGCCTCGTGGTCGTCGGGCGGCGCAGCCACGAGGCGGTCCTGCGGCGTCTCGGCCCGGTCACCCACGCCGTTCTGCACCACGCCACAGCCCCCGTGGCGGTCGTGCCTCACGACTGTCCCCCGGAATAGGACCGCCGCCCGTATCTCCTCACGGTGCGGGCAAAGACGAAGGCGATGCCGACCCTCCCGCGTCGGCCGGAGCGGCCTGGGCGGGCCGCCGCCGACGACTTCGTGCACGGTAGGTGGTGGGACGTCGAACGTGCGCGAGCGTGGCCAGGAGCTGGACGGCGAAGACCATCCGGCGCCTCGAACCGCCGCACCCCCGCCCCGATGGGGCCGGTCGGCCCCATCGGGGGACCAGCGGCCCCTCCCCGGGAACCTGCCGGACAGCGACGCTGGAACCAGAGCATCCGACACCTCAAGGAGACGGTCATGGCCCGCACGATCACCGTAGGACTCGACGGATCGGCCGAAAGCGGAGCCGCTGCCGAGTGGGCGGCCCGCGAGGCGAAGCTGCGTGGCCTGCCGGTACGCCTGGTCCACGTGTGGATGCCGGTGCCGGAACCGATGGCCCAGGCTCCGCTCCTGGGAGCAGAAACCCACCAGCACTGGACCGAGCGGGTCCCGCGCGAGGCCGCCGAAGGGCTCAGGCTGCGCCACCCGGGGGTCGAGGTGAGCACCGAGCCGCGTAGCGGGACACCGACCGAGGTTCTTGTGGAGGTCGCCCGCGACGCGGAGCTGCTGGTCCTCGGATCCCGGGCGCTGAGCGGGCTCGGCGGCTTCCTCGTGGGTTCCGTCGGACAGGCCGTGATCGCCCGGACCCAGGTGCCCGTGGTCCTGGTACGCGCCGGGGAACAGGCCGCCGACGAACACGTCATGGACCCCGCCGGAATCCCGTCCGCCGCCACCGCCTTCCGGCCCGTCGTCCTCGGCCTCGACAACCCCGACGACGCCGTCATCGCCTTCGCCTTCGAGGAGGCGAAGCGTCGCGAGACCGCTTTGTACGCTGTCCGGGCCTGGGACTCGTGGCCCTACGCCGTCTACACCGTCGGGCCGGGCTTCGAGCACCACGAGGACTTCTCCCGCCAGAGGGCCGACGCACTCGCCGAGACCCTGCGCCCGTGGCGGCAGAAGTACCCGGACGTCGAGGTCGTCGAGATATCCCGCCCGGGCAGCGCCGCCGCCCTCCTGGTCGATACCTCCCATGACGCCTCCCTCGTCGTCGTCGGCCGGCGTGTGCGCCGCAACCCCTTCGGCATCCACATCGGTGCCGTGACCCACGCGGTGCTCCACCACTCCGCCGCACCCGTCGCCGTCGTCGCACACGACTGACGCGCATCCGCACACAAGAGAACGAGGACATCATGAAGGCAGCGGTCGTACGGGAATTCGGTCAGCCCCTCGTCATCGAGGAGCGCCCCGATCCCGAGCCCGGCCCCGGACAGGTCCGCGTCCGTGTCGAGGCGTCCGGGCTGTGCCACACCGACATCCACGCCGCGAACGGCGACTGGCCCGTCAAGCCCACCCCACCCTTCGTGCCCGGCCACGAAGGGGTCGGACTGGTCGAGAAGCTCGGCGAGGGAGTCACCCATCTCGCCGTCGGTCAACGGGTCGCCGTGCCGTGGCTCGGCAGCGCGTGCGGGCGCTGCGAGCACTGTCTGTCGGGCTGGGAGACGCTGTGCGAGAGCCAGGTCAACACCGGCTACGGCTGCGACGGCGCATACGCCGAGAAGATGCTGGCCCGGGCCGACTTCGCCCAGCTGGTGCCCGAGGGCGTCAGCGCCGTCGACGCGGCCCCGCTGACCTGCGCGGGTGTCACCACGTACAAGGCCCTGAAGGTGGCCGGCGTCCGGCCCGCACAGCTGGTCGCCGTCTCCGGCGTGGGCGGTCTCGGTCATCTGGCGGTGCAGTACGCGAAGATCGCCGGTGCCACCGTCGCCGCCATCGACGTCACCGACGAGAAGCTCGAACTCGCCCGTGAGCTGGGCGCGGACGTCCTCATCGACGCCCGTACCCAGGATGTCGGGGCGGAGCTGAAGCGGCACGGCGGCGCCCACGCGGCCCTCGCCCTCGCCGTCAGCCCGGCCGCGTTCGAAGCCGTGAACTCGGGCCTGCGCCGCGGTGGGAAGCTCGTCATGGTGGCCCTGCCGGCGCACGGCACCATCCAGGTGCCGATCTTCGACACCGTGCTCAACGGCACCTCGGTGATCGGCTCCATCGTCGGTACCCGCCAGGACCTCGCGGAGGTCTTCCAGCTCCACGCCGCCGGCCGGACGAGAGTCATCCACGAGACCCGCCCGCTCACCGCCGTCAACGAATCGATCGACGAGGTCCTGAACGGGCAGGTCAAGGCCCGCATCGTCTTCGACCTTGGCGAGGGAGGCGGAGGGCGATGAACCTGCCCCCGGTCGTCGGTGTCGACGGCTCCGAGCCCAGCCGGCGGGCCGTGGGCCGGGCGGCCGACGAGGCCGCCCAGCGCCTGGTGACCCCGCGCTCCGTGTACGAGGCCGTGGCGGCATAGACGCTGCGGTGGCCACGGGGCCGAAGGCCGGCCATGCGGGCCGGTCAGCCCAGGCGGCGGCTGACCCGACGCAGGCAGAGTGGACCCGCGGCGACGGTGGTGGGCAGGCCGACGGCGTCGGCCTGCCCACCACCGTGGCGCTGTCTTGTGTGCCGCCCCTTCCCTCGGCGACCGCTCCCGCGGACGCCATTGCGCGCGGTCCGCAGGGGCAGGGGCGGCGGCCTCGGAAGGCAGGGGGATCGAGGTCGCTGGGGCCTGGGGACGGTGTCGTCCGTGCCCTTGCTCTTGCCCGATGCCATGGACGACGACGGCGTTCTCGTTCCACGGGCTCTCGGCGGCTTCGTCGTCGACGGCGACGGTGCGGAGATGGGTGTACGGGGACCGCCGCGCCCCGGGAGGAGCGCCGGACGCGGGAGACGTGCGGGATGCGCCGGTGCGGCGGGCCGCTGCGCAGGGCCGGGCTCCCGGCCCGGGTTCCCGTGCTGTCGCCGGCTCAGACCGTGGCCCTTCGGGTGTCGACGCCGCCCCCATGGGGAGGCGTGGTGCCGTCCGGCGGATCAGGGCACGGACGGGCTGCGGCACGGTGAGCGGCTCGCATCGGAGGGGCGCGGTCCGGTGAACCGGGTGATGACGGGGCCGGCCACGGCGAGCAGGAGGACATAGGCGGCGACCAGGGCGCCGAGCCGGTCGTGGCCGGTGCCCATGAGGCCGATGACGACGATGGAGAACTCCCCCCGGGCGATGAGCGCGGTCCCCGCCCGGAGGCGCCCTCGGCGGCCCACTCCTTCCCGCCGTGCCGCGTACCAACCGGACGCCACCTTCGTCGCGGCGGTGACCGCGGCCAGGAGCAGGGCGGCCGGAAGGACCGGTAGCAGCGAGTCCGGTGGGATGGACAGGCCGATGGCGAGAAAGAACACCGCGGCGAACAGGTCTCGCAGCGGGCTCAGTACCTTCCGCGCCCGGTCGGCTGCCTCGCCCGTGAGGGAGAGCCCGACCAGGAAGGCGCCGACCGCCGCCGAGACGTGGACGGCCTCCGCCAGGGCCGCCACGACCAGTGTCACGCCCAGGACGCGCAACAGCAGCTGCTCCGCGTCGGGGTGCGACAGCAGCCGCCCCAGGTGATGCCCCCACCAGTAGGACAGGGTGAGCGCCGCCGCGACGGTGCCCAGGGCGAGCAGCACTCCCAGCAGGGCCTGCCGCCACGTGCCGCCCGCGGCCACGACGGCCAGCAGCGGAAGGTACGCGGCCATCGCGAAGTCCTCCAGCACCAGCACGGACAGGATCGCGGGGGTCTCCCGGTTGCTCATCCTCCGCAGGTCGCCCAGGAGCCGGGCGATGATGCCCGAGGAGGAGATGTAGGTCACTCCGGCGAGCGCCAGGATTCCTCCGGCGTCCAGCCCGAGCAGCCATCCCGCCACCGCACCGGGCGTCGCGTTCAGCACGAGATCGACCCATGCCGAGGGCAGGTGGCGGCGCAGGCTGACCGTGAACTCCGGCACGGTGAACTCAAGACCGAGCACCAGCAGCAGGAGCACGACGCCGATACCCGCGCCGGTCTCCACGAAGGAACCGGCTGCGGGGACCGGAGCGATGCCTCCTTCGCCCAGCGCCAGGCCGGCCAGGAGATACAGCGGGACGGGGGACAGCGCGAAGCGTCGCGCCAGTGTGCCCAGCAGACTCAGGAAGGCGAGGATGATGCCCAGTTCCAGCAGCAGGGCGACCGAGATGTGCATCAGCTCAGCCCCGGACGAGCTGTTCCACCGCGGCGATTCCCTCGCGGGTCCCGATCACCACCAGGACGTCACCGGCACTGAGGACCTTCTCCGGCCCGGGGGAGGGGATGACCTCCTCACCGCGGACGATCGCCACGATCGACGCACCGGTGCGTGTCCGGGCCCTGGATTCCCCCAGCGGGCGCCCGACGTACGGGGTACCGGCCAGCACCTCCACCTGCCCGGAACTGAGGCCGGGCACCTCTCTGGTCAGATCCGCGAATCGCTCGGCGATGCGCGGCGCGCCCAGGATGTCGGCGAGGACGTCGGCTTCCTCGCGGGTCAGCCGGAGCACAGCCCGTGCCTGGTCCGGGTCGCCTTCTCCGTAGACCGCCAGTTCGAAGTCGCCGGAGCGCCGTGCGACCACGCCGACCTTGTCGCCCTCCAGATTGACGAACTCGTAGAGCAGTCCTACACCCGGCAGCAGTACTTCGTTGACGTCCACCCGTGCTCATCCCGTCTGCCGTGAAGGCGTTGTCGTGCGGCTGTCTGTCGAGACCGTCGTGCCATGGGTGTTCGGCATCCGAGGACGGCACCTCAAGCTTTGGCCTGGGGTGCGGAGGCCCACGGCTCACTCTTCCTCGCGCTGCGGGTGGGGCGGCAGGGCCCGAAGGGCCCCGTACGGAGGGCCGGACGGGCTCCCTGCGGCCACTGGATCCGGCCGGATGGAGGCAGTGGCCGTGTCGGACGAGCGGGTCGGGACGTTCGGCCCCCTGACCGTGGCCCACACGCCCCATGGCGGGAGGAGCACGGGTGGGGTGGGCTGGGGGTAACGGAGTCAGGCGGTCCGGACGAAGGAGGCATGGTGAGCGGTCTGGTGGTCGTGGGTGCGGATGGATCGGAGTCAGGTTTCGCCGCGGTGGAGGTGGCGGTTCGGGAGGCACAGGCGCGCGGGACCGGGCTGCGGGTGGTGCACGCGCTGGTCTGGCCGGTGACGTACACGCTTCCGCGCCCTTTCCCAGGGGGCACGTCGCCGTTGGGGCCGCCGCCGATGGACCTGTCCGAGGCCAGGCTCCGGGAGATGGCAGAGGGGCTGGTGGCCGAGGCGGTCGGGCGTGCGCGGGCGGTGGCGCCGGATGTCGAGGTCAGCCATGCCGTGGTGGCCGGTGAGCCCCTGACCGTTCTGGAGGCGGAGTCCCGTACGGCCGAGCTCGTCGTGGTGGGGTCCCGGGGGCTGGGCGCGTTCACCGGGCTGCTGGCCGGGTCTACGGCGGTGCACCTGGTGGCACACGGGCGGTGTCCTGTGCTGGTGGTCCGCGAACAGTCGGGCGCGGACGGTCCGGTCGTGCTGGGCGTCGACGGCTCCGTCGCGGGTGAGCCGGCGGTGGACTTCGCCTTCGCCACGGCGGAGCGGCGGAAGGCCCCCCTGGTGGCGCTGCACGCCTGGACAACGTGGAACGCGCCGCTGCCTGCCCCGCAGGACGCGTCCGCTCCGTACGCCAATCCGCCCGGGGCTCTCGCCGAGGAAGAAAAGACGCTGCTGTCCGAGGCACTCGCGGGCCACCGGGCACGGTATCCGGATGTGGTGGTGGAGCACCGGGTGGTGCACGGCCCAACCCGGGAGGCGTTGATCGACGCGAGCCGCTCCGCACAGCTGATGGTGGTCGGGGCTCGAGGGCGCGGCGGGTTCGCCGGACTGCTGCTCGGCTCGGTCAGCCAGGCCGTGCTGCACCATGCCCACTGCCCGGTCGCCGTGGTGCGGGCTGCGGACGCGCGGCACTGAACACGCCCCGGCGCGGGCCGGCCGACGCGTTCCGGGGGCGGACGGGGACTGCCGGCAGACGGTGATCGCACCGCACGGCGTCGCACGGCATCGCGCAAGCGGGTGCCCTGCCCGGTCGCGACGGCATCAGGGCTGTCGTGAGGACCGCATGGTCCTGCAGGCAGTCCGTTGGTCCCCGGGCGCACTGGCTTGGCTGAGACGAGGATGAGGATCAAGGAGCCGCGCATCGGCGGCGTCCGGGGACGGGAGACTGCAATGACTGATCCGGTGATCGTAGGGGTGGATGGTTCGGCTTCCAGCCTCGAGGCGGTCGACGTGGCGGCGCGTGAGGCGCGCCTGCGCGATGCCCCGTTGCGGATCGTGCATGCGTTCGGCCATGCGCCCGGGCACCGGCCGTCCGGCGTACCGCCGTGGAGCCCGGCCGACGACGGTCTGGAGCCGATGGCCCGGGGAGTGCTGGCCGATGCCGAGGGCCGGGCCCACGCGGCGGCACCGGGCGTGGCCGTGACCCGGTCGGTGGTGGCGGGGGAGACGGTGGAGGTGATGGAGATCGAATCGAGGTCGGCGTCCTTGGCCGTCGTCGGCAGCCGGGGGCTGAGCGGGTTCTCGGGGCTGCTGCTGGGCTCGACGGCGGTGCATCTGGCCGCGCACGGCCGTTGCCCGCTGATGGTGGTGCGAGGCAGTGCTGATCCGTCCGGAGCGGTGCTGCTGGCCGTCGACGGCTCCGACGCCGGCGGGGCCGCGGTGGAGTTCGCGTTCGCCGAGGCCGCTCTGCGCGGGGCCCCGCTCGTGGCCCTGCACGTCTGGAACACCTGGAGCGAGCGCGCCTACGAAGGCCCCGGCGACCCCCTCAGCGCCATGGTCGTCGATACCGAACGGCTCCGAGAGGCCGAGCAACGCCTGTTGGACGAGACGGTCGCCCCCTGGCAGAAGGTCTTCCCGCACGTCACGGTGGAGCGGCGGCTGGAGCGTGCCCGGATCCGCCCGGCCCTGATCGACGCCAGCCGCGACGCCCAACTGGTCGTCGTCGGCGCCCGGGGACGCGGGGGGTTCACCGGCCTGCTGCTCGGCTCCGTCAGCCAGGCCCTGCTGCACCACGCCCACTGCCCCGTCACCGTGGTCCGCGGCGAGGAATGACCGCGCCTCAGCAGATCACGACCGGGAGCAGCGCTCTGCCGGTACCGGGGACCCGCAGCCGGATGCCCACCGACGCGACGCCGCCGACGTGGCCGCCTCGCTCGCCGTGGTTCCGGCACGGGGCCGGACGACCGCGGACGCCCGACGACCGGCCGACACCCGGGGCAACGACGAACTGGCCGAACCGGTCCGCCGGCCCCAGCGGCTCGGTCTGCCGGACCGGTTCCGCGGCCGGCTGATCGGCGTCCTGCTCGCATCCGCATCCGCATCCGCATCCGCCTCCGAATCCGAATCTGCCTCCGCAGTCGTCGCCAGGGCTGTCGGTGAGGCCAAGGACGCTCTCGTCATCACCGTCGTCCTGCTCATCGACGCCGCCATCGGCTACCTGCGGGAAAGCCGTGCCGAGCGCAGCGCCGAAGCAGTGCGCCGGACGCTCGTCCCCACGGTCCGAGTGCGCCGTTACGGTGAGGTTCAGGTGGTCCCGGCCGGCCCTCTGGAAGAGTCGGCGCGGCGAGGACAGCGGCCCCGGGGGCTGAGCCGCGATCCGGCTCTGATCCTGAACTGCGAGAGGCGCCCGGCCCCGGTCTCCGACCCGTTCGTACCGGAGGTTTCGCGGTGCCGCGTCAGCCCACCGAAGGGCGATTGACCCGCGCTTGACCTTTCCTTGGGTGTCCCATGGGTGGCTTGTGACCGGATCGCGCCCCACGTCCCCGGGGGAGAGGTGAATCACTGTCCGAGTGGGTTCGGGCGAGGTAAGGCTCGGTTAAGTTAGGTCCGCCTCACCGTCCATGACCGCACCATCATTCGCTCTCTCATCTCCAGTGGAGCCCGTATGCGACCCGTTCGACCCGCCGTCACCGCTGCCGCCGCTCTGGCCGCATTGACCGTGGTAACCGGCTGTGCCGAGAAAGGCGGCGGCGCGGACGACTCGGTCGTCAGGGTCGTCGCGAAGGACGACGCCTGCGAGGTGTCCACCACGGAGATCCCTGCGGGCCACGTCGAGATCGCTGTGGAGAACAAGGGCTCCAAGGTCACCGAGGTCTATGTTCTGTTCCCCGACGACCGCATCGTCACCGAGCGGGAGAACATAGGCCCCGGCACCAAGGCGAAGATCACAGCGGAGATCAAGCCCGGTACGTACGAGATCGCCTGCAAACCGGGTATGAAGGGTGACGGAATCCGCCAGACCGTCGAGGTCTCCGGCGGCACGGCGGCCCGACGCAGCCCCGAGATGGACGCGGCCGTGGCCGGCTATCGGGCGTACGTGCAGGCGCAGGCCGACGAGACGCTGCCCAAGGTCAAGGTGTTCACCGACGCGGTCGAGGCGGGAGACGTCGAGGCGGCCAAGAAGGCGTATGCCGAGTCCCGCATCGGCTGGGAGCGGACCGAGCCCGTCGCGGAGTCCTTCGGCGACATCGACCCGAAGGTCGACATCCGTGAGGACGGCCTGGAGGACGGTCAGAAGTGGACCGGATGGCACCGTCTGGAGAAGGCCCTCTGGCAGGACAAGAAGCTGGGGGCCGAGGAGAAGGCGCTCGCACGCCTCCTCCACGAGGACTTGACCGACTGGCAGAAGAGGGTCGGCAAGGCCGAGATCACCCCGACCTCGATGGCGAACGGCGCCAAGGAACTCCTCGACGAGGTCGCCACCGGCAAGGTCACGGGTGAGGAGGAACGTTACAGTCACACCGACCTCGTGGACTTCAAGGCCAACGTCGAGGGCGCGGAGAAGTCGTACACCCTGCTCAGGCCGATCGCCTCGAAGAACGACGCGACGCTGACCGGTACGCTCGACAAGCGGTTCGCGGAGCTCAACACGCTCCTGGACACCTTCCGCGCGGACCGGACCGGCTACGCGTTCGTCGCGTACGACAAGGTCGGCCCGGCGGACCGCAAGAAGCTGTCCGACGCGGTCAACGCGCTGGCCGAGCCGCTGTCCAAGCTGGCTGCCGCGGTGACCAAGTGATGCCCGGTCCCGAGGAGTCGGCACAGAAGCGAACAGGGGCGCCGGGCAGCGGCCCCACGGCACCCTCGCGGCGCGCTCTGCTCGGCTGGGGCGGAGCCGGGCTGGCGCTCGGCGCCGTGACCGCGGGCGGTGCGGTTGCCGCGGTGCGCACACCCGGCCCGGAGCAGGCGGACAGCGGCGCGGCGGTACCCTTCCACGGCGCGCATCAGGCGGGTGTCGCCACCCCCGTCCAGGACCGGCTGCACTTCGCGGCGTTCGACGTGACGACGAAGGACCGGGCCGAACTCGTCACGCTGCTCAAGGAGTGGACCCGCGCCGCCGAGCGGATGACGGCCGGGCAGAGCGTCGGCGACGGCGCCTACGGGGGCTTGGCCGAGGCTCCGCCGGACGACACGGGCGAGGCGCTCGGACTCAAGCCGTCCCGGCTGACCCTCACCATCGGTTTCGGGCCGTCCCTGTTCGCGAAAGGCAGGTTCGGGCTCGAGAATCAGCGGCCCGAAGCGCTGGTGGACCTCCCCACGTTTCCCGGCGACAACCTCGACGCGGCCCGCAGCGGCGGCGACCTGTGTGTGCAGGCGTGCGCCGACGACCCGCAGGTCGCCGTGCACGCCATCCGCAACCTCGCCAGGATCGGCATGGGGCGGACCGCGATCCGCTGGTCGCAGCTGGGGTTCGGCAAGACGTCCTCGACGACGCCGGACTCCCAGACCCCGCGCAACATGATGGGATTCAAGGACGGCACCCGGAACATTTCGGGTACGGACACGGCCGCACTGGCCGAACACGTGTGGGCCGACGAGAAGGACGGCGCGGCGTGGATGGCCGGGGGCTCGTACCTGGTCGCCCGGCGCATCCGGATGCACATCGAGACCTGGGACAGGGCGCCCCTGCGGGAGCAGGAGGACATCTTCGGCCGCGACAAGGGCGAGGGGGCGCCGGTCGGCAAGGCCAAGGAGCGCGACGAGCCGTTCCTGAAGGCGATGCTGCCGACCGCCCATGTGCGGCTGGCCCACCCCGACACCAACAACGGTGCGACGATCCTGCGCCGCGGCTACTCCTTCACCGACGGAACGGACGGCCTGGGCAGGCTCGACGCGGGACTGTTCTTCCTGGCCTACCAGCGGGACGTCCGCAAGGGTTTCATACCGGTGCAGCGTAGTCTCGCGGCCTCCGACGCACTCAACGAGTACATCCAGCACGTGGGTTCGGCGGTCTTCGCCGTCCCGCCGGGCGTCCGCGACACCGACGACTGGTGGGGCCGGGCACTGCTCTCATGAACGACACCGTGGAAGGACCGGCATGTTCGGCAACTACCTGATCGGCCTGCGCGAGGGTCTCGAGGCAAGCCTGGTTGTCTGCATCCTCATCGCGTATCTGGTCAAGACCGGCCGCCGGGACGCGCTCCGCCCGGTGTGGAGCGGTATCGGTATCGCCTGCGCCATTTCCCTGGCCTTCGGAGCCGCACTCGAATTCGGCTCACAGGAGCTGACGTTCGAGGCGCAGGAAATGCTCGGAGGCACCCTGTCGATCATCGCCGTCGCGCTGGTGACCTGGATGGTCTTCTGGATGCGGCGTACCGCGCGCCATCTGAAGAAGGAACTCCACGGGAAACTCGACGCGGCCCTGGCCATGGGAACCGGTGCCCTGGTCGCCACCGCCTTCCTGGCCGTGGGCCGTGAGGGCCTGGAGACCGCGCTGTTCGTGTGGGCCTCGGTGCGGGCGAGCGGCGAGGGCTCCTCGTCCCCGCTGATCGGCGTCCTGCTGGGCATCGCGACCGCGATCGTCCTGGGCTGGCTGTTCTATCGGGGCGCCCTGCGGATCAACCTGGCCAGGTTCTTCACCTGGACGGGTGGCCTGCTCGTGATCGTGGCGGCCGGAGTGCTCGCCTACGGAGTCCACGACCTCCAGGAAGCCCGGTTCCTCGGCGGTCTGCACACCAAGGCATTCGATGTCACGAGCGCCGTTCCACCGGACAGCTGGTACGGCACCCTGCTCAAGGGCATCTTCAACTTCCAGGCCGATCCGACCCTGCTGCAGGTCATCGTGTGGACGCTCTATCTCGTCCCCACACTCGCGCTGTTCCTCGCCCCGAACAGCTTCACGCGTACGGCGGAACGGCACACGCGGAAGGCGACGAACGATCAGGGCGCCTCGGTGGCCGGCCGACCCCAGGAGGGCGCCGACGCCGAGTGTGATGACCCGCCACCGACGGGAAGCCCGGCCAAGGCCGGCGAAGCCTGATCCCCACGTCCGCTTCGACAAGCCGGTCCTCCGTGAACAGCGACTGATGGAATGACGGCCCCGGGGAACCGCTACCCAAACTGCCAGGCTCCCTTCGCTCATCCGCGAGACCCGCACTGGACCGGGTCCTCCAGGACGGGTCGGAAAGGGCAACCGGCTGGGTGGTCAGCGCCGACGCCGACCAGTGGCACCAGGAGGTCCGACGGACCCTCCAAGCACTCGGAACACCCAGTGGTCACGCATCGTGACAGCTTCACGAACGTCGTGCCGGAACCGCTTCTTGTGGACAGAGCCGGCCGGCTCTGCCCACAAGAAGCGGGAGTCTCTTGACGATGAAGGCGGGAGGCGCCCCGACGGAGGCCAAGTCCATGTTCATGAGTTCGGGAGGCACCCGCGACCTGATGGGCAACCGGGCTGCCGAGAACGTCACGAAGGGCACCCGGAGGCAGGAGCCTGCCTACGCAGCCGCGTGGGTGGGGGTCCCGTCCTGCTCCGGAAGCAGCTCGGGCATCCCCTCCACCAGCACCACGACGCCGACAACCTCACCGTCCTCGGAACGGCCGACCCACACCGGGTAGGTGCCGTCACCGGTCGTCGCGAAAGCCGTGAGCTCGCCGCCGGAAGCCTCGTCGCGGGTGCGCTGCGTGAACATGGAACCGTCGTCGATGTCCTCGTACCCGTCCAGGTCGGACTCCCCCTGGATCAGCCCCCGTTCGAAGAGCGCGATGAGTGGCTCCCAGGCCCCGGCGTCGGCGAAGCAGCCGGTGGCGCCGTCGGTGTCGAAGCCGGCTATCTGCTGCTCGATGAACAGCCGGGGATCGTCGTCCGGACCGAGGGCCATCTCCCAGGTCGCGGCGGGGGTCTCGTGGACGAGCAGGCGCACGGCCGTGGCTTCCGTGGTCGTGACCTCGGCGTCCCGCCACTCGCAGTGGTAGCTGAAGCGGGTCCGCGCCTCGTCGAGTACGTACTCCCCGGGCCGCACAGGGACCGTGATGCACGGCAGCCCGTCGCCGTGGCGGATGTCAGGGCCGGAGACGGCCAGCAGCCCGCTGGGTACGCGCAGGGTGCCGACCCGGCGCGGCTCCACGACGGTCATCTCGGGGTGGTACCCGTCGGTCACACGCACCCCGGGCCGGAACAGCTCGTTGATCGGCCCGGGCTGTGCGGGGCGCGGCGGGCGCCAGCAGGTAGCGGGGGTGTCTCCCTCACCTGGCTCCGCTGCCTCGGCCACCTCAGCCGTTTCCAAGGCGGGCGGCTCGCTGAGCCCGTGTACCTGGGCCGAGAGCAGCGGCCACTCCCCGAAGGCGGGGCGGTCCATCCAGCGCTCGTCGTCCCGGAGTCCGGGCGAGGTGATGGAGGAGCCCCCGCCCTGCCCCTGCCGCTCCTCCGTCCGTCGGCCCTTGCCGTCGGGGTAGAGGTCCACGGTGATGCGTGGGCACGTCTTGTCGAACTCCGCCATCCCCGGTCCTGTGTAGTACCAGCCGACGGAGTACCGACGCAGCAGCCGCGACGGGTCGTCCAGCAGCCGCATGTCCAGGTCGTAGGTGCGGCGGCCGAGGGCGTCGTAGACCCACAACCCGACGTAGTGGTCCCGCCAGGAAACCAGTCGTACCTCCAGCGGAGCCTCCCGGCCCGGCTCCCGGTACACCGCCACGTACGGAAGCCCGGCGGCATCCCGCTCCCGGGCCCTTGCGGCGGATATCGGCCACCATGGCGCACAAGCCTCCAGGTCCCATGCCCGCGCGTACCCCACCTCGACGACCATCGCCGCTCCTCTTCCCACAACCCGCCTTGGTTCTGTGCTGAGCTGCAAGGTAGCCGCCCCCTGTGACAACGGTCCCACTGGACGGGCAGTCGGCCCGCTCCGGCGCCGAAGGAGGACGGCGACGACGTGGTCGTCTGCGGCGAGCTGGACGGCGGGCGCGGTCTGGGCGGTGGTCCAGCCGACGCGGTGGGCGACGTCGGCCAGGTACGGGGTGGGAGGCCCGGCCTGCTTCTCGGTCGCCGTGCGGGGCGCTCTATCTGCGAGGCCGGGGTGGGCTGCCGAAGTGGCGAGCGATGGCCTCGGCCCGGCCCGAAGCACCGAGCTTCCTGGTCGGGCATTCCGCTGTTACCAGAGAGTGGTCGGGGAACCTGCATCAGCCAGAAATGGTGGAGTGCTTTCTCGACCTGATGGCTCGGGTTGCGTGCCGGGCGGATCAACGGAGGGGCGAAGCCTCTGGCGAACGGCGAACAGTGCGCGACAAGATCCACCGTCCGCCACGAACGTCGTGTGCCTCTCTGTCCTCCCCGTCGCCGACGTCATGGGTGCGGTGCGGGTAGTCGCCGGGGGAGAGGGCGACGATCGCGTCACCCTCGACCTTGATGCAGTCCTCGTCGTCGGGGTCCCTGTCGAGCCAGATGCTGAGAGAGTCCACGTCGATCACCGCCGCGCCGAGCGGAAGGACAGGGCTGTCCGTGAGGAGAGCCCACCCGCAGTTCGTACAGAGCCGCTGGACGGCTTCCTCGAACGGGATAGCGAACTGGCTCACGGAAGCGGCCGACCGCAGTGCGCGGCACTCGGGGCTTCCGCGGAGCTTGCCCTTCCCACGCCCGTGGATCGTGCTGCAGACCCGCGCGGCCTCGCTATGCCGTGCCACCACAGGTGTCAGAGGGTTGTCGCCTGCCTCACCCCGGAGGGGAGTCTGGTCCGGGACTGGTCCGGAGGCTGTGCTCGTGCAGGTCGACCATCGACTTGAGGCAGTCTGTTGTCTACCCGGAGTGACTCCGGTGCCGGACTGCCTGGAGCGCTACGGCGTCTCCAGGCAACCGACTTCAGGTTCTAGAAGAACCCGAGCTTCTTCGGACTGTATGAAACGAGAACGTTCTTCGTCTGCTGGTAGTGCTCCAGCATCATCTTGTGGTTCTCCCTGCCGATGCCCGACTGCTTGTAGCCGCCGAACGCGGCGTGGGCCGGGTACGCGTGGTAGCAGTTCGTCCAGACCCTGCCCGCCTTGATCCCGCGCCCCGCCCGGTAGGCCGTGTTGACGTCGCGGGTCCAGACTCCGGCGCCCAGCCCGTACAGGGTGTCGTTCGCCGTGCTGATGGCGTCGTCGAAGTCGGTGAAGGACGTCACGGCCACGACCGGGCCGAAGATCTCCTCCTGGAAGACCCGCATCCGGTTGTCGCCTTCGAAAATCGTCGGCTGCACGTAGTAGCCGCCCTCCAGCTCACCGCCGTGCTCGATGCGCTGACCGCCGGTCAGGATCTTCGCACCCTCCTGCTGGCCGATGTCCAGGTACGAGAGGATCTTCTGCAACTGGTCGTTGGAGGCCTGGGCGCCGATCATGGTGTCGGTGTCCAGCGGGTGGCCCGGGACGATCTGCTCGGTACGGGCGACGGCCGCCTCCAGGAACGCGCCGTAGTGGCCGCGCTGGATGAGGGCGCGCGACGGACAGGTGCACACCTCGCCCTGGTTGAGGGCGAACATCGTGAACCCTTCGAGGGCCTTGTCGAGGAAATCGTCGTCGGCGCGCGAGACGTCGTCGAAGAAGATGTTCGGCGACTTGCCGCCGAGCTCCAGCGTCACCGGCTTGATGTTCTCGGAGGCGTACTGCATGATCAGCCGCCCCGTCGTGGTCTCACCCGTGAAGGCGATCTTCGCGACGCGCGGGCTGGAGGCGAGGGGCTTGCCGGCCTCCGCTCCGAAGCCGTTGACGACGTTGACGACGCCCGGCGGCAGCAGCTCCGCCACCAGGCTCAGCCAGTAGTGGATCGAGGCCGGCGTCTGCTCGGCCGGCTTGAGGACCACCGCGTTGCCCGCGGCCAGCGCCGGGGCGAGCTTCCAGGTGGCCATCAGCAGGGGGAAGTTCCACGGGATGATCTGTCCGACCACGCCCAGCGGTTCGTGGAAGTGGTACGCGACGGTGTCGTCGTCGATCTCGCTGAGCGAACCCTCCTGGGCGCGCAGCGCTCCCGCGAAGTAGCGGAAGTGGTCGATGGCGAGCGGGATGTCGGCCGCCAGGGTCTCCCGCACGGGTTTGCCGTTCTCCCAGCTCTCGGCGACCGCCAGCTCCTCCAGATGGGCCTCCATCCGGTCGGCGATCCTGTTCAGCACCGCCGCCCGGTCCCCGGCGGACGTGGCGCCCCAGGCCGGGGCCGCCGCATGGGCCGCGTCCAGGGCCCGTTCGACGTCCTCGGACGTGCCGCGCGCGATCTCGGTGAACGGGCGGCCGTTGACGGGGCTCGGGTTCTCGAAGTACCGGCCCCGGGCCGGCGGCACGTACTCCCCGCCGATCCAGTGGTCGTAGCGGGACGCGTACGTGACGATCGCGCCCTCGGTGCCCGGCGCAGCGTAACGGGTCATCTCTGTGGCCTCCCGGATCCGGTGCCGCCCGCCGTTGGACGGCCCTCGGCGCGAGGCTAGGAACGCGGACGTTGCGAGCGCGTTGCACGAGGGAGGGCGTCAGCCGCGCTGCTCGGCGTCGAGCGCCCGGACCCTGGCCTGCAACGCCGGCCGCTGGCTCGCCGGAACCGCCCCGGCCAGCGCGCGCCATACCGGCAGGTCCTCCTCGCCCCACGGGCGGTACGCCCAGTCGGCGAGCAGCCCCGGATCGCCCCGGGCGATCAGCGCGGCCCGCAACTGCTCCTCGATCCGCCGCCGCAGGCGGACGACCGCGGGGGCCGCGGAACCCGGCAGCAGCGGCCCCGCGTACGCGTCCAGCGCCGCCGCCACCGCGCCCGAACCCAGCCGACGCGTCACCGTGTCGAAATCGGCGTCCACCGCGACCGCCAGCCGGTACGGGCGTGAGTCCAGCAGATCGGGTCCCAGCAACCGCCGGAGCCGGGAGAGCTCCGCCCGCAGGGTCACCGGGGTCACCGACTCGTCCTCGTACAGCTCGACCAGCAGCTCCTCCCCGCTCAGCCCCTCCGGTCTACGGGCCAGGGCGACCAGGATCTCGCTGTGCCGCCGACTGAGCCGCAGGTGCCGCCCGCGCCCCGCCAACAGCGCCTCGTCCCGGCCCAGCGCACTCAGCCGAACCGTGTCGGCGTCGGACCCGGGTGACGGCGTCAGCAGCGCGAGGTGGGACTCGGCGGCCCGGGCCACCGCCTGGACGAAGGCCAGACTGTGCGGATGGGCGAGCCGGTCCCCGCCGGTGATGTCCACGGCTCCCAGCACCCGGCCCGTACGGGGATCGTGCAAGGGCGCCGCCGCACAGGTCCACTGCTGGACCGGCCGCAGGAAGTGCTCGGCCGCGAAGACCTGGACCGGGCGGTCCAGTGCGATGGCCGTCCCCGGCGCGTTCGTCCCCGCCACGGACTCGGCCCAGCGGGCGCCCTCCACGAAGTTCATCAGGCCGGCCGCCCGGCGCGCCGCCGTGTGGCCCTCGACCCACAGGAGGCGGCCGTGGGCGTCGCACACGGCCAGCAGATGTTCCCCGTCCGTGGCGTACGCACCCATCAGTTCACGGATCACAGGCATCGCCCGGGCCAGCGGGTGAGCCGCCCGGTAGGGGCCCAGCTCGTCCGGGCCGAGCTCCACGACGGGGGCCTCGTCCGGGCTGACCCTCGCCCGCGCCGAGCGCCGCCAGGACGCGCCGACCACCGGTCGCACCGGCCGCTCCAGCCTCCCCGCCGAGGTGAACACATCGTGGGCCCGGCGCAGCGCACCGCTCTGTTCACCGGGATCGGCGTCCGCCGCCAGGGCCACCCAGGGATCCGTCAACTCACCCTCCGTTCAGGGCCGTCAGCCTCTCCCATCGTCGTCGCCGTCGGCCTGTGCGACAACCTCGCTGCGGAGAGTCATCGACACGACTCGTGGTGGCGGGGGGAGGGGGGCTCAGGCGGCGCCGCGGACGAGCCGGAGGTAGCGCTCCCAGTCCCAGTGGACGCCGGGGTCGGTGTGGTCGCTGCCCGGCACCTCGTGGTGGCCGACGATGTGCTCCCGGTCCCTGGGGATGCCGTGGCGGTCGCAGATGTCGGCGGTGAGCACGGCGGACCGCAGGTACATGATGTCCGTGAAGAACTCCTGGCGGTCCACCCACCCTTCGTGCTCGATCCCGATGCTCCGGGTGTTCCAGTTCCAGTTGCCCGCGTGCCAGGCAATGTCCTTCTCCCGTACGCACTGGGCGACATGGCCGTCGCCGGACCGCACCACGTAGTGCGCCGAGACCTGCTTGGAGGGGGCGCCGAAGATACGTGTGGTCGGCGTGAACAACTGCTGGGCCACATGGATGACGACACGGTCGATCCTGCGCTCGGAAGGACGGGAGGGGACGGTGTAGTTCGCGGGAGCGGCCGGAACCCACAGGGCCGTGGCGTAGTCGGTGGGGCCCTGGGGTGCGGCCACGGCCCGGACCGACGACGGCAGGACCGCCGCCGCACCCAACGTGGCGGCGGCGTACCGGATGATCCTTCTGCGGTGCAACAGTGCTCCTGGGCTGGGGCGGTGGGCTCCCGGTCGGCCGATCACCCCTGTCGCAGCACATGACGAGCGCACCGGATGTGCGGTTCCCCACCGGGCGTTTCCGGACTCGGGTGCGACTCCCGCGCATCCGGACAACACCACAGCCTTCCCCGGTCCCCCGTCCCCGGTCCCCGCTCCCCGGTCCCCGGTCCCCGGTCCCCGGGACCCAGGCACCCGGGACTCGGGCACCCGGCCCCGGGCCTTCCGGGAACCGCCGGGTCAGCCCGCGGCGTCCGCCCCGCTCGTCCCGTCCGCCGACCCACCCTCCTCGGCACCCGCCAGTGCGCCCGCCGGGTCGTCGTCCGCAGGTCCGGCAGGCACCCAGCGCCCACGCTCCTTGCGGTAGGGCCACCACCGCCCGTCCCGGTCGAGCCGCAGCTGGAGACCGGCGCCCGCCACGGTCCAGCGGGCCCGCCCGCCCGCCCGCAGAGCCGGGCGCTCACCGGCCTCCCACGCCCCGTCGAGCCGGTCACGGGCCCGCCCCAGGTCCGCCGGGTCCGGCTCCCACTCCTCGTCGAGCACGGCGAGCGCCGCGGCCCCGCCGTACCCCGGCGCCACCGCCCCGCCGATCACGGGCGGGCCCGTCCCGCACGTCCGGTCGGGCGTCCGCGCCGCTGGGTCAGCTCGACCGGGAGCGGCTGCTGCTCGTGCCCCGGGGCCAGGGCGCCCAGCAGCATCCGGTGAGCCCGCACCGCGCTGTCGGCCGCCAGCACCTCCAGCGCCGCCGGGTCGATGCCGGGAGCGGGCGGCGTCTCCGTGTCCAAGGACGGCCCGAGCCCCGGCGTGTCCGGGACCGGCGGGGGAGCGGGAAGCGGCGGAAGGATGCCGGCCGCCGCGAACGCTTCCCCGGCCGGTATCCCGCGCATCACCTGTCCCGTGTCGCTGGTGGCCGCTGCCGCACCGGTGCTCCCCGCCCCCACCGCACGGGCGGCGCTGCGCACCTGGAGCTCGTGCAGCAGCCGCCGCTCGTCGCGCCCCCGCGCCAGCAGCAGGACGAACGGGTCCTCGTCCAGCAGCCGCGCCACCTGGTAGCAGAGGGCACCCGAATGCGGGCAGTGGTCCCAGGCCCCGCAGGTGCACTCCGGCTCCAGGTCGCCGATGCCCGGCAGCAGTTCGGCCCCGGCGTCGGCCGCGTCCTCCACCAGATGCGGCGGCATCTCGCGGTCCAGCAGCGCCGCGATGTGCCCGGCCCGGTCCACGGCCATGTCGAGGAACCGGTCCCAGGCGCTCGCACCGAGCTGCTGGAGCAGGATGTCGCTGCGGTAGGCCGTGCCGTCGTGGTCCCGCACCATCGCCGTGATCCGCCCCGGCCGTACGGACACCGCCCCGACCCCGCCCTTTCTGGCCAGCCGGCGGCCCTCCTTCAGCTGCCGGCCGTCCAGCGCCGTGTCCTCCAGGGCCTGGAGCCACGCCCGGCCCCACCAGGACGTGGCGAAACCCCGGCCCTGCGCGGGGGGAAGCGCCGCGAACGTACGCTCCGGTCCGCGCCCGCCGTCCCGCGGCGCCCCGGCTCCGTCGTCCCCGCCCGGCGCGTCCGTGTCGTCTGCCCCGTACGCACTGTCCACGTCGTAGGGCGAGTCGTCCGCGTCGTCGTACCCGTAGTCGTCGCTCATCGTGCGCCCCCTCGCAGCTCGACCAGGTCGGCCAGTTCCGCGTCGGTCAGTTCGGTCAGTGCCGCCTCGCCCGAGCCGAGCACCGCGTCCGCGAGGTCCTGCTTGCGGGCGAGCATGCCGGCGATCCGGTCCTCGATCGTTCCCTCGGCGATCAACCGGTGGACCTGTACCGGCTGCGTCTGGCCGATCCGGTACGCCCGGTCCGTCGCCTGCGCCTCGACCGCCGGATTCCACCAGCGGTCGAAGTGCACGACATGACCGGCGCGCGTGAGGTTGAGCCCGGTCCCCGCCGCCTTGAGCGACAGCAGGAACACCGGAGCGTCACCCGCCTGGAAGCGGGCCACCATCTCCTCCCGCCGGGCCATCGGCGTACCGCCGTGCAGGAATTGCGTGCCCACCCCGCGCGCGGCCAGATGTTCCTCCAGCAACCGGGCCATCCGCACGTACTGCGTGAAGACCAGCACCGAGCCCCGCTCGGCCAGGATCGTGTCCAGAAGTTCGTCCAGCAGATCGACCTTCCCCGACCGGTCCGCGATCCGTGGCTGCTCCTCCTTGAGGAACTGCGCCGGGTGATTGCAGATCTGCTTGAGCGACGTCAGCAGTTTCATCACGAGCCCCCGCCGCTCGAAGCCGTCGGCGGCGGAGATCTCCGCCAGGGTCTCGCGGACCACCGCCTCGTACAGACCGGTCTGTTCCGGCGTCAGGGACACCGCCCGGTCGGTCTCGGTCTTCGGCGGCAGCTCGGGCGCGACGCCCGGGTCGGTCTTCCGGCGGCGGAGCAGGAACGGCCGCACCAGCGCGGCGAGTCGCTCCGCGGCGGCCGGGTCGCTGCCGCCCTCGACCGCGGCGGCGTACCGCGTACGGAAGGCGCCCAGCCGGCCGAGCAGACCGGGCGTCGTCCAGTCCAGGATCGCCCACAGTTCGGAGAGGTTGTTCTCCACGGGGGTGCCGGTGAGCGCGACCCGGGCCCGCGCGCCGATCGTCCGCAACTGCTTGGCCGTCGCCGAGTGCGGGTTCTTGACGTGCTGGGCCTCGTCGATGACGACCATGCCCCAGGAAGCGGCGGCGAGCCGGGACGCGTCCAGGCGCATCGTGCCGTACGTCGTCAGCACGAACGTGCCGTCCACCAGATCCTCCAGGGAGCGCGATGCCCCGTGGAAGCGGCGGACGGGGGTGCCGGGGGCGAACTTCTCGATCTCCCGCTGCCAGTTGCCCATCAGCGAGGTCGGACACACCACCAGCGTCGGCCCGGCGGTGTCCCGGTCGGCCTGCCGGTGGAGATGCAGGGCGATGAGCGTGATCGTCTTGCCGAGGCCCATGTCGTCCGCGAGACAGCCCCCCAGACCCAGGGACGTCATGGTGTTCAGCCAGTTCAGCCCGCGCAACTGATAGTCGCGCAGGGTCGCGGTGAGTGCCTCGGGCTGCCCGATCGACTGCTGAGCGGCGGATTCCGGATCGGCGAGCCGGTCCCGCAGCTCCCGGAGCCTGCCGGTCGCCGTGACCTCGACACGCCGGCCGTCCACCTCCGTCGAACCGGTGAGTACCGCGCTCAATGCGTCGATCGGGGTGACCTTGCGGTCCTGGGCCCGGCGGGCCCGCCGGGCTTCCTCGGGGTCGATGAGCACCCACTGGTCACGCAGCCGCACGATGGGCCTGGACGACTCGGCGAGCCGGTCCAGCTCCGCGCGGGTCAGTTTCCGGTCGCCCAGGGCGAACCGCCAGTCGAACGACAGCAGCGCGTCGGCGGAGAGGAACGAGGGCGCGTCCACGACCGTACGTCCCCGTGGCCCGACGCTCCCCTGCTCATCGTCCTCCGGGTCCGTGAAGTCCGGGCCCGTGCCGTCCGGGCGGGTGGCTTCCCGGCCGGACGGGCCGATCACGGCGCGTGCGGTGAGCTTCCTGGCCAGCTCCTTGGGCCAGTGCACCTGAACGCCGGAGGCGGCCAGAGCGCGTGCCGCGGAACCCAGCAGCTCGGCGACCTCCTCGTCGGCCGGTTCCACCGAGTCCGGCACCGCGGCGGAGAGCAACGGGGCCAGCGGGGGCCAGGCGCGGGCAGCCCGCCGCAGCGTGAGCAGAGCGTCCATCCGGGCCCGCGGCCCGAACGCGGCAGCGGTCCGCGAACCGCCCGTCCACAGCTCCGCCGCATCGGCGACCAGGGAGGGATCGCTGACGCTGTGGATCTGGAGCACGGCGCGGAACGACGGTGCGCCCGCGTCCGTACCGGGCGGCGCGCCTTCCGTGTCCGGGGCGTTCTCGTGAGTCCCTTTCGTGTCGTTCTGCCGCGACGCGAGGCCCGTGACCTCGATGCGCAACGACAGTCGTACGCCCGCGTCGTGACCGGCCGCCACATCGGCCGCCCAGGCCCGTGCCTCGGGCAGGTGCTGGGGCCGCTGTGCGCTGAACGCCGGGCCGGCGGCGAATCCCGCGGCCGGGGTCCGGGGCATCACGTCGGCCACGGCGTCGAGGAACGCACGCAGCAGGTGCTCCGGCTCGGGCAGCAAGTGTTCGCCGTCGCCGTCGCCGTCGCCGTCGCCGTCGCCGTCGCCGTCGCCGTCGCCGTCGCCGTCGCCGTCGCCGTCGCCGTCGCCGTCGTTCGCCGTCGCGTCCGGGACCGGGGTCGCGTGCGCGGTCGGCGGCATCGATGCCGCCAGCCCCCGGACGCGTTCGAGATCCTCGGCGCTCAGCGGCCCGATCCGCCAGGCATCGTGATCGGCGGTGCTCAGCCCCGGCAGCAGCAGACCGCGGGCGACGAACTGGAGGGCGAGGAGCGCGCCGGCACCCCAGAAGGCGGTGGCGGGGGAGGGCTGTGCGCTGGCGCGTGCCCGGGTCAGTACCGGAAGGGCGTCCCGTACAGGGAGGAACAGCGCCGGAACCGTCCGGGGCCGCAGGTCGGCGTCGATGACGGTCAGCTCCGACAGCGCCCGGTAAGGGGCGCAGAGGGTGCTGCCGTCCGGGTTCCAGAACGCGATCATGCTGGTCCGCGCCGGATCCGCAGGAATGAAGACGGCGGAGCAGCGGGAGAGTTCGGCGATCTCGGAGGGTTTTGCCGCAGGGTGCCTGTGCACAGGAATGGCTGATTCCTCAAACTTGACTAGTTGGCAGAGTCGCCGAGGGTACTCCACTGCGCCCTGAGCTGTGCCGCTCACTGGTGTGGTGTGCGTCACACCTCCGGATGGCCGGGTCTCGATGGTGCAGCCAGCCCCACCGTCGGACGCGGGGGTTGCCCCCGGGGGAAGCGGGGTGGTGGCGCCATGGCTCCCGACGGCCTTCGGTCCGTACGTTCGATGAGGTCAGCGCCCCAGAGGTTCCAGAGACCGGAGACGTCCATGCCCCAGGCGACAGGCACTGTTGCTGATCCCGCCGACGAAAGCAGCCCGGACCGCCGGACCGGCGTACGCGCCGAGGCGGCCATGAGCAACTTCGCGCCGCTGCTGCGCGCCGTGCGGGACCAAGGCCTGCTGGAGCGCCGCACGGACCGATACGTGCTCGACATCGTCGCCAATCTCACGGCGCTGGGTGCGCTGATCACCGGCTTCGTCCTGCTGGGCGACACCTGGTGGAGCCTGCTCCTCGCCCCGCCGCTGGCGGTCCTGTGGACCCGCACGGCCTTCGTCGCCCATGACGCGGGGCATGCGCAGATATCCGCGGACCGCAGGACGAGCAGACTGATCGCGCTCGTGCACGCCAATCTTCTCCTCGGCATGAACGAGGCGTGGTGGAACGACAAGCACGTACGCCACCACGCCAACCCCAACCACATCGACAAGGACCCCGATGTGGGCGTCGGCGCCCTGGTCTGGACCCAGAGGCAGGCGGAGCGGCGCAAGGGATTCGCCCGTCGGCTGACCAGGAACCAGGCCCGGCTGTTCTTCCCGATGCTGCTGCTCGAAGGCGTCGCGCTGAAGATCTACGGATTCCGGTTCCTGCGCCGGCAGCCCTTCCGGGAGCGAGCCGTCTCGGCGCTGCTGCTCACCGCGCACGTCGCCCTCGGCGTGACGCTGCTGTTCAGCACGGTGTCGCCGGGCAAGGCGGTCGTCTTCGCCCTGACGCTGCACGCACTGTTCGGACTGCACCTGGGCCTCGCCTTCGCGCCCAACCACAAGGGGATGGAGATGCCCGATCCGGACGGTGAGCGCTGGGGCCATCTCCAGCGGCAGGTCCTGACGTCGCGCAACGTGCGCGGCGGAGTCCTGACCGACTGGTTCCTCGGCGGTCTGAACTACCAGATAGAGCACCACCTCTTCCCGAGCATGCCCCGCCCCCATCTGCGGCTCGCCCAGCCCCTGGTCAGGGCGCACTGCGTCGGCATCGGCATGCCGTACACGGAGACCGGACTGATCGAGTCCTACCGTCAGGCGCTGGCGCACATGCACGAGGTCGGGGAACCGCTGCGGTAGCGCGGGAGCCGGGGAACCCGAGCGAGCGCGGAGGCGTTCTCACCACAGGAGCGGCGCCGGCCGCGAAGGAGGCGTGGACCATGTCGAACGGTGCGAAGGTCGCTGTCGGGGCTGTCCTCGCGGCAGCCATCCTGTGGCCGCTGATCGGATTCTGGTGGGCGCTGCTGGTGGTGATCGGCGTCCCGGTGGCGGGCTATCTGCTGCTGGACCCGTCCCAGCGGCGCCGGCTCCGCAGGATCAACCGCAAGGAGATCGGCCGCTGAGCCGGGACGTCTCGGGGGCCCCTATGGGTTTGGTCAAGCGCCCAGGATCGATACTGGGCATCGACTGTCTCTGTGGGGGGAACCGATGAATGCGTGGGCAGAGGTTGGGTGGGGTGTGGTCTTTGGTGCTGCCACTTTGATGGTGGCGTTCAACTGTCGCGATGTTGCGTGGCGGATCCATGGCTTCATGGCGAACACGGTGGGGGTCAATCGGCTTCTGACACCGGCGATGGTCAGGTTCACCTGTGGTGTTCTGGCCATCGCTTCGATTGTGAGCGTCGTGGTCGGTCTGGCCCGGCCCTGAGCGACTGGCGAGGATCCGTAGATGGTTCATGTCGCTGTGGCTGGCCGGGCTTCGTAGAAGGTGGCGTCGCGGAGCATGGCGAAGAGGACGTCGGCCCGGCGTCGGGCGAGGCAGAGCAGGGCCTGGGTGTGGTGCTTGCCCTGGCTGATTTTCTTGTCGTCATAGGCCCGGGAGGCCGGGTCGCCGAGGGCAGCGAACGCGGAGAGGGAGAAGGCTCGTTTGAGCTGTTTGTTCCCCCGCCGGGAGGGCTGTTCGCCTCGGATCGACGAGCCCGAGTTGCGGGTCGTCGGGGCGAGTCCGGCGTAGGCGGCGAGGTGGGCGGCGGAAGGGAAACTGCTGCCGTCGCCGACCTCGATGAGGATCCTTGCTCCGGTCCCGATACGGACTCCCGGCATCGAGATCAGGACCTTCGAAAGAGGGTGGGCCTCCAGCAGTTCCTCGATCCGTCCGGCCAGGAGCTTTCGCTGGTCGAGGACGGCGGTGAGCGAGGCGGCCAGGCTCGGGACGATCAGCGCGGCCGCTTCGGTGCCGGGGACCACCAGGATCTGCTCGTCCAGCGCGGTGAATATGTCCTCGGCCAGCCGTTCGGCCATGCGCGGGGCCTTCGGCCGCAGCAGCGTGACCAGTCGGCGCCGGCCGGCCTTGCGGATCTGGGCCGGTGACCCGAACCGTTCCAGCAGGGCCAGGACGGCCGGGTGCTGCAACCGCGGGCCCAGGACCCGTTCCAGGGACGGGTGGATTTGGGTCAGCAGGCCGTGGAGTCGGTTCGCGACCCGGGTGGCCTCGCCCGTCAGGTCGTCGTCGAATCCGACGATCATCTCCAGCTCGGCGATCGTCTCGTCTTCGACGTCGACCGAGCGCAAGGTGTGTGGCATCGCGCGGGCGTCGTCGGCGATGATGAACGCGTCCTTCGCGTCGGTCTTGGCCTCGCCGGGGTAGAGGTCGGCGATCCGCCGCATCGTCAGGCCCGGCAGGTAGGCGACCGGGCAGCCCATGTCCCGGGCCACCGCCAGCGGCAGGGCGCCGATCGAGGCCGGCTGGTCGACCACCACCAGCACGGTCCCGTGCTTGGCCTGGAGTTTCGCGAACAACTCCCGGAGCGTGGGTTCGGTGTTGGGCAGTCGCTTGTCGAACGCCTTCTTCCCGGCCGGTGTGACGGCGGTGGCGTGGTGTTCACCCTTGCCGACGTCCAGGCCGAGATAGACGTCGATGTCACCGGTGTCGATCATGTGCGTCCTTTGGTCGTGCCCTGCCCGGCCTCACCCACGGCACCGATCCGCCACATCCACATTACGAAGAGCCTCCCGGCCTGCTGGACAGGCCGGTGGTCATGCCCCTGATCAGCGGTCAGTCAGTGCCTCCGGGCCCGGTGACACCACCCCCCCCGGATCATGGTTAACAAGGGGGGGAAGTCATGCCGGGCCCGGAGGCCGGGAGCCCCGTTGCGGGGCCACGAAAAAGGTAATGGGGGGACATCACATGTCGTGAAGGGCCAGCCCGTCCAGGGCCGTGAGCAGGCCGGGCAGTGAGGTTCCACGGCCTACGGGAATGACGGTGCCCGGCTCCTCGTCGAGGAGGAAGAGGGCGATGTCGTCGGTCCGGGCCACCATCGACCACCCCGGGCCGTCGACGCGCAGGGTCCGTGCGCCGGCCGAGGCGTAGGAGGAGCGGATCCGTCCGGGAGGCGGCGGATTCGTCGTATAGGCGGCCGCCTCCGACAGGGCCCTGCGGACGCCGGGGTGCCGGGGAGACCGGGAGGTACCGTTCTCGCGATTCTCCTCGGTGCTCCTCTCCGGATTCTCGCCGGTGTCCCTCGCCGCATCCGCCTGGGTGTCGCTTCCCCTCTCGGCGTCGGCGCCGTTCCGCGGCTCCCCGGCGGCGCCGGGCTGCGGGAACTGCGAGTCGTCGATCTGCTCGCGCCAGGCCGGCCACTGCGCGGCGATCTCGTCCGCGCCGAGCCGCCGCTGCGCCGGGCCCCAGGCATCCGCGTCGGGCGGGGTGAGTGGCGCCGGTCCCTCGCCGCCCGTGTCCGGATCGTGCGGATCCGGGACGCCGGGCACCGAGACGGCCAGATCCATCGGCCAGCCCGGCAGGGCGCAGACCATGGACCGCTCGTCGGGGGAGAGATCGTGCTCCATGCCGCAGTCCCAGGCGGCGATGGCGACGGCCACCCGGGAAGCGTCCTCGACGACGACCGTCCACCGCGCGCCCGCACCGTCCTGCCCGAGGACCAGGCCGTAGCCCTCCTCGTACGGTTCGAGCGCGAGCGCACCGCACGCGGCGACGTAGTCGTCCCCCAGGACACTGGGAAACCGCGAGGGCGTCAGCAGCATCGCGGTCAGCACCAGCAGCGCGTCGTCGGCGACCGCCTCATCCGCACCGGCCATGGTGCCCTCCCCATCGCTCATCGCCTGCCCGCCCATCGCCGTTTCCCGCGCTTCCCGCTCCGTCGTTCCCGGACCTGCCGAATCCGGATCGGTCCCTCTCCGGACCGTCGTTCTTCGCCCGTCGGCGCACCCTAACTACTCGGTAACCTTCTCGTCGAGGGTCTGACGGGCAAGGGTCTCAGGGGAGCAGATCCGTCCCGTCCGGCTACGGAGAGCAGAAGAGCGGGGGCGCGCGGGGGGCCTCCGCGTAAGGTTGGGCATCCGGCCGAACGGAGGGGACAGCAGGGTGACGCGCTACGACCGGCTGAAAGAGATTCAGCGACTGGACCCCCAGCGGGACTTCCTGGAGATCTACCGCCTGAGCGTCTGTTACGAGTTCCCCTGGGACGTCACCCGCGCCCTCGAACTGGCCCTGTACCGAACCTATGCCGTGCCCAGCATCGGCCGGCTCCTCGACGAGACGGCGGAGTTGACGGAGCGTTCACAGAAGCGCTACGACGACACCGCCCTGCTCCTCGACACGGTGGTGGAGCACGGCTTCGACACCGACGAAGGCCGCACGGCCGTCCGGCGGATCAACCAGATGCACCGCAGCTACGACATCAGCAACGACGACATGCGCTACGTTCTGTGCACATTCGTCGTCACTCCGAAGCGCTGGCTGGACGACTTCGGCTGGCGACGCCTCTGCTGCCATGAGCTGGCCGCCTTCGCCGCCTACTACCGCACGCTCGGCGCACGGATGGGCATCAAGGACATTCCGGAGTCCTACGAGGACTTCGAGCGGGCCCTCGACACCTATGAAGACCGGCATTTCGGCTGGGACGAAGGAGCCCGACGGGTCTCCGACGCGACCTTGGCCCTGATGGGTTCCTGGTATCCGGCGCCCCTCGCCCCGGTGGTACGCGGCGCCAGCCTCGCGCTCCTGGACGACGCGCTGCTCAAGGCGTTCCGCTACCGTCGTCCGGGGCCGGTGGCGCGCGGACTCACCCGGGGCGCACTGCGACTGCGGGCCCGCGCCGTCAGGCTCCTGCCACCGAGGCGAAAGCCCCACTATGCGCGCCAGAATCCCGAGATCAAGGGATATCCGGACGGGTACGCGATCGCGGGGCTCGGTACGTTCCCCACTCCGGGGGTCCGCGGCTGCCCGGTCCCCGGTCACCGCCCCGCCCGGACGTCCACCGACTGACGGCTACCGCACCGGCCGGACGTCCACCGACTGACACGACTGCCCCGGCCGGTACGTCATCGGTCCGGCGCCGGGCCGCCGGACCGGAAGGAAGCCGGACCCCGTACCTCAGCCCCGCTTGACGGCGAGCGCGAGGAAGCGGTCGTCCTCGTCCGTGTAGGACTCCAGCCGCCACCCCGCACCGGCCAGCAGCTCACGCAGCCCGGCCTCGGCCCGCGGATCGTCGTCGGTGATGGGTCGCCCCTGCCGTGCGGCGAGGGCGGCCCGGCCGATCGGGTGGAACAGCGCGAGGACCCCGCCCGGCCGGACCACGCGCGCCAGTTCCGCCATATCTGCCTCGGGCCGGGCCAGATGCGAGATCAGCCCGGCGCCGAACACCGCGTCGAGAACACCGTCGCGCAGGGGCAGCCGCCCGACATCGGCCCGCACGAGTGCCCCGCTGACTTCACGCCCCGCCCGCACAGCAGCCTCCAGCATGGCCGGGGTCAGGTCCGCCCCCAGCACCGTGCCCTCGGGCCCGACCGCTGCGCGCAGCGCGGGCAGCGCACGCCCCGTCCCGCAGCCCGCGTCGAGCACGGCGTCGCCGGGGCGCAGTCCGAGCATCCCGGCCGCCGCCGCATAGGCGGGTCCGTCGTCGGGAAACCGACTGTCCCAGCCGGCCGCACGCGGGGTGAAGAAGTCCAGGACATCGGTGTGGGTGTGGTCGTCGGTCATGGGCTCATGCTCGCGCAACCGGCGCGGGCGTGCGAGCGCCTCACCCCGCCCCGCCCGGTCAGACGTTGACCCCGTAGTCCGAGGCGATGCCGGCCAGGCCGGAGGCGTACCCCTGACCGACGGCTCGGAACTTCCACTCTGCACCGTGCCGGTACAGCTCGCCGAAGACCATCGCCGTCTCGGTGGAGGCGTCCTCGCTGAGGTCGTAACGGGCGAGCTCGGCACCGTTGGCCCGGTTCACCACGCGGATGAACGCGTTGCGCACCTGACCGAAGCTCTGGCCGCGGCTCTGGGCCTCATGGATCGAGACCGGGAACACGATCTTCGCGACCTCGGCGGGCACCGACGACAGATCGACCTCGACCGACTCGTCGTCGCCCTCGCCCTCACCCGTCAGGTTGTCACCGGTGTGGCGGACGGAACCGTCGGGGCTGTTGAGGTTGTTGTAGAAGACGAAGTGGCTGTCGGAGAGGACCTTGCCCGCCGCGGAACACAGCAGCGCACTGGCATCCAGGTCGTGATCGGCTCCGGTCGTCGTCCGTACGTCCCAGCCGAGTCCGACCGTCACGGCGGTGAGGCCGGGAGCTTCCTTCGACAGGGAGACATTGCCGCCCTTGGCCAGGGTCACACCCATGATTTCCTCCAGTCCTGGGTCGGTCCGCACCGGTGATCCGGAATCCGCGGCTTCACCGCCTCCGCACCCGGGTCCGGTGACCGGAACCGTTCTGCTGTCGCTTGTCACTTCTGCCGGCCGTCACCCGTAACGAACGCTCGGCGCGCCACCCGCGGTTCCCGGAGCGTCAGGACGTGCTTTCGTTCTTCATCGCCCTGGCCTCGCTCTTGAGGATCCGCAGGGACTTGCCCAGCGCGCGGGCCGTGTCCGGCAGCTTCTTCGAGCCGAAGACGGCGATCACGACGACCGCCAGGACCAGCAGGTGCCAGGGTTCCAGGCCATTGCGCAGCATTGCGGCCCCGCCTTTCTCTCCGTACAGATCTCTCCACGGGCAACGACAGTTGCCGCATTGCGCAACTGTACAACTAGTGTGCGTGGTCGGACCGTGCGGCCCTCGACGCTCCGGTGCGCTCTCCCGCGGCACCGGGCACGTCGCCCGGGTGACGGCGCTCGTAGCGGCGGCGGGCCGCCGTGAGCCCGACCGCGTACAGCCCCAGGACCGAGCCGAGCAACACGTAGTAGAGGGGCGGCAGGGCGCCCATGCCCAGCAGCGGCCCGAGCGGGGTCAGGGGAAGGGCCACCCCGACCGAGGCGAGACCTGCCGCGGCGGCCCGCAGAGGCCCGCCCGCCCTGCGTTCGGCGGTACTGCGGCCGGTCCGCAGCAGGACCATCACGAGGGCCTGGGTGAGCAGGTTCTCCGTGAACCATCCGGCGTGGAACGCCGCTTCCCCACCGTCCCCGGACGCGCTGCGAAGGGTGAGCGCGAGGACCCCGAAGGTGGCGAGGTCGGCGGCCGCGTTCAGCAGACCGAAACCCGTGATGAAGCGCAGGAAGTGACGTGGACGCAGCGCGGTGGGGCGGCGCAGGACCGACGCCGGCGGACGGTCGAACGCGAACGCCAGCTGCGCCGCGTCGAAGCAGAGGTTCTGCACCAGGACCTGCGCCGGGAGCATCGGGAGGAAGGGCAGCATCAGACCGGCCGTCAGCATCGCGATGACGTTGCCGAGGTTCGACGAGAGAGTGATCCGCAGGTGGGCGGCGATGTTCCCGCTGCTGCGTCGCCCCGCCAGCACCGCGCGGTCGATCGCGGTGAGCTCCTTCTCCGCCAGGACGACATCGGCCGCCTCCCGGGCCACCTCGACGGCGTTGCCGGGGCAGATGCCGACATCGGCGGCGTGCAGGGCGGGCAGGTCGTTGACGCCGTCGCCGAGGAAGCCGACCGTGCGACCGCCCGCGCGCAGGGCGGAGACGATCCGTGCCTTGTGCTCGGGGGTGCAGCGAGCGAAGACCACGGCCCGGTCCGCCACGTCGACCAGTTCCGCGTCGGACAGCGTATCGACCCGTTCGGCGGTCACCACGTCGCCGGGACCCGACCGGCTCTCCGGGCGCAGGCCGAGGTCCGCGCACACCCGGGCCGCCGTGCCCGGATGGTCGCCGGTGAGCACCTTGACGCGCACACCCCGCCGTGCCAGCACTCCGAGCGCGTCGGCGGCGCTCGGAGCCGGAACGTCCCGCAGAGCCACCAGGCCCAGGAAGGTCAGTCCCCGCTCGTCCGCAGCGGTGTACGCGCCCGCCCGGGACGCCCGGTCGGCCCGCGCCACGCCCAGCAGACGCAGCCCGGACGCGGCCTTCCGGTCCGCCAGGGCGAGCAGCCGGTCACGTTCCTGCCCCTCCATGGCACACCGTTCGAGCACGGCCTCGACGGCACCCTTGGTGACCAGGGTGTGCACGCCGAGGCGGCCGGGCTGCCTGACCACGGCGGTCGCGACACGGCGCACCGGATCGAAGGGCAGCACGGCGACGCCCTCGCACGCGTCCGGATCCGCGGCCCCGGCGGCGGACGGACCGCCCCTGCCGACGGCGCCCGGAGCGGCCGCGCCGGACCCGTCGGCCCTCCCCGGCACGCTCTTGTCGACCGCGTCGGCTGCCCCCGGTTCCGGCCCGTCGAGCGCGTCGGCGGCGTCCAGCACCGCTTCGTCGAGGGCATCGGCGGCAGGCAGCTCCGCCAGTTGGAGGGTCCACAGCGCGTTGACCGCAGCCCACCGCAGTACGTCGGGATCGGGCCGGTCCCTGGCGTCGGTCGCCGCCGCGACGACCGGCCGGTCCTCGGTCAGCGTGCCCGTCTTGTCCAGGCACAGCACATCGACCGCTCCCAGATCGTGCAGCGCCTCAAGCCGTTTGACGATCACTCCACCGCTCCGCGCCAGCCGCGCCGCGCCGCGTGCGAGGGCGGTCGTGACGATGACCGGCAGCATCTCCGGGGTGAGTCCCACCGCGACCGCCACGGCGAAGGGCAACGTCTCCAGACCCCGTCCGCGCAGCGCCGCATTGGCCATCAGCACCAGCGGCGGGGTCAGGAGCATGAAACGGATGAGGGTCCAGGAGATCCCGCGGACCGAACGGTCGAAGGCGCTCGCACCCCGCCGTCCGGCCCGCCCGTGATGGGCGGCGGCGAACCGGGTCTCCCCACCGGTGGCCACGATCACCGCCGTAGCGCTGCCCGAGGTGACACTGCTGCCCTGGAAGCACCACTGCGGCTGGGCGAACGGTCCTGCCCCGGACAGCGCCGGGTCGGCGAGGTCGTGCGCGCGCTTGGCCACCGGAGCCGACTCCCCGGTCAGGGCCGACTGATGCACGGTGAGGCCGTCGGCGCGCAGCAACCGCACATCGGCGGGCACGAGATCGCCCGGCCGCAGCCGGATCACGTCCCCCGGCACCAGATCGGCGACCGGCACCTCCCGTGCCCGGGGCGGGGAGTCGGCCGAGGTGCGGCGCACCACGGTCGCCGTGGTCGCCACCAGTTCGCGCAGCGCCGCGGTCGACCGGTCGGCGCGGTGCTCCTCGGCGGTACGCAGCAGACAGCTGACGGCAACGAGGGCCAGGATGACGCAGGCGGTGCCCCAAGCGGTGACCAGGGCCGACACCAGACCGAGGCAGAGGAGTACGGAGGTGAAGGGGTCCCGGAGGCTGCGCAGGAAGCGGCGGGACCGGGACACGGGCCGCCGGGCGGGCAGCACGTTCCCGCCCGTCCGGGCGAGCCGGTCCTCCGCCTCCGCCTCCGGCAGCCCGCGCGGTCCGCTGCCGAGGGCACGCAGCGTCTGGAGAGAGGTGGGCAGGGCGTGGAGGGACGGTCCGGCGGCTGTCGGAGCGCCGGTGGTGACGCGCCCGGGGTGCGCGGCTGGACCGCTGTCAGGCACCGAGTTCACGCAGGCGGACCGGGGTGTGGGAGCGGTGCCCGGCGCGTGCGGACAACTGGCCGACCATCAGCCGGACGACCGTCACCACGTCGGCATCGTCGACCAGGTAGACCTGCCGCCGGCCTTCACGGCGCGACCGGACGAGACCGGCCAGCTTCAGCTTCGTCAGATGCTGGCTGACCGAGGGCAGCGTCCCGCCCACCCGTTCGGCGAGCCCCGTCACATCGCTCTCGCCCTGGGCCAGAGCCCACACGATGTGGAGCCGCGCGGGTGTCGCCAGGAGCCCGAACGCCGCAGCCGCCTCCGCCAGCACCTCCGCGGGCGGATCCTGGAAACCGCCGTCGGACCCCATCGACACGCTCGCATCCCCTCGTCCCCGGGCCGCCGTCGGCATGGATCCGACACCGCTGCCCGTCCAGGACGGCCGAAAGGACCAGTGTAGGCCCGCGAGTGCCCCAGGAAGGGATCCGTCTGATCGGTCGCAGGCGGTCCGCACGTTACCCGGGCAGGGCGGTCCAGGCTCCGTCAGGGCGGCCCGGGCTTCGGCGCGACCTCGGTCGGCGGTCCAGTCCAGGAGATGCCCTGTCCGGTGAAGAGCTCCGAGACCGAACCGGGCGCCCTGCACGCCGGTGACACGGCTGTGACCCGGGCCCTGTTTTGCACCGCAGGCGGCGTCCGCCACGGCTGTCCGGTGCCGCGTGGTCCGCTGCCGGATCGCCGGGCTGCGGATTCTCCGCACGCATCCCATGGCGGCGCAGGTCCCACACCTCGCCCGGGACGAAACCGGCTTCGGCCCGAACGCGCGGAGCGGCAAGGCCCCTGCCGGGCCCCGCTGTCCCGCTCTCAGGCGACGAGCAGAGCGGTCAGTATCCGCCGGACGACCCTGGCCAGTTCGGCCGGGTCAGGTGCCGGACGGAGTGTCGCCGGGGCGCCTGCGAGGCGGTCGTACAGCAGGCCGTCGGTCCAGGCGACGAGCAGGTCGGCCGCCTGCGCCGGGTCAGGGGCGCCGAGCGACTCCAGGAGCGCGGCGGCCCTGGCGCGCGCGGCGCGGCCGGCGGCCTCGAGGTCGGCGCGGAGTTCAGGACGGCGGGTCGCCTCCAGGCTCAGTTCGAAGCGGGCCAGTTGGCGGTCGCGTCCCGTGGTCAGCCAGTGGTGCAGCAGTGCGGCGAGGGCCTCGGCGGCCGAGTCCGGGTCCGGGGGGCCGTGCTCCTTCTCCCAGCGGTCCACATCGGTGACCGTCAGTGCGGCCAGGCGGTGGTAGCAGGCGCTGATCAGGGCGGATCGCGTGCGGAAGTAGTACGACGTGCTGCCGGCGGGCAGCCCCGCCGCCGTGTCGACCGCTCGATGGGTCAGGCCCCGCAGGCCCGAGGCGGCCACGGTGGCGATGGCGGTGTCGGCGATCAGGTCCCGGCGGTCGGGGAGGGGAGCAGGCATGATCCGCACTCTATAGGTGTAGAGTGCGGACCCGTGATCCTCTACAGATGTAGAGGGCGTGCGAGGGGAGGCGTTCCTCATGGGTGTGCGTCATGCTGTCGTGGCCGGAGGCGGCATCGGGGGTCTGACGGCTGCGGTGGCGCTGAGCCGCCGCGGGTGGCGGGTGACCGTGTGCGAGAGGGCTCCCGCCCTCATGGGGATCGGTGCGGGCATCGTGCTCGCCCCCAACGCCCTGCGCGCCCTGGACTCGATCGGCCTGGGCCCCGCGGTGCCGGACGGTGATCCCCTGAGCCGTGCGCTGGGGCTCCGCACCCCCGACGGCGCGTGGCTGACCCGGACCGGCCCCCCGGCCTCCCGCTACGGGCTCCTGGCCCGCGCCGTTCACCGCGGCCTTCTGATCGACAGCCTCGCCGCCGCCCTGCCGCCCGGCGCCCTGCGCCTCGGCGTCCCGGTGAGCGGGGTGGACGACGCCGGCGACGCGGTGGTGGTGCGTACGCCGGCGGGGGAGCTGCGTGCGGATGCCGTCGTGGCGGCCGACGGACTGCGCAGCGTGCTCCGGGGACAGCTCTTCCCCGGGCACCCCGGTCCGCGCTACTCCGGTGAGACCGGCTGGCGGGCGGTGCTGTCCGGCGCCGGCCTCCCCACGCTGCCGGCGGCCGAGACGTGGGGGAGTGGCCAACGGTTCGGGATCGTCCCCCTCGTCGACGGCCGGGTCTATGTGTACGCGACCGCCGTCACCGGACCCGGTACGCGCCCGGCCGACCACCTCACGGAGCTGATCCGGCGTTTCGGCGCCTGGCACGATCCGATCCCGGCGCTGCTGGACCGGCTGGACGGACCCGACTCCGCGGGCATCCTCCACCACGACTTCCACGAGCTCGCCGCGCCCCTGCCCCGGTTCCACGCCGGCCGGGTGGCCCTGCTCGGTGACGCCGCCCATGCGATGACCCCCAACCTGGGCCAGGGCGGCTGCCAGGCCATCGAGGACGCGGTCGTCCTGGCGCACCTCCTCGCGGGCGACACCGACGTACCGGCCGCGCTCGCCGCGTACACGGCGGCCCGGCTCGGGCGCACCACCCGCATCAGCCGCCGCTCCCGGCGGATCGGGGACCTGGCCCGGCTCTCCCATCCCCTGGCCGTCGCCGTCCGGAACCTCGCCGTACGGGCCACCCCGTCGGCGGTCACCACGCGAGGGCTCGACCCGCTCCTGGACTGGCGGCCCCCGCCCGGCCCGGCCGCGGCCTCGGAACCGGCTCGGGAAACGGCCCACGAACGCGCCCCAGCCCCGGCCCCGGAACCGGCCCCGGTCCACGAACGCGCTCCGGCCCCGGAGTCCGGTCAGCCCGCGCCGGCCCCGTCCCCGGAGTCCGGTCCGGCCACGCCCGCGCCGGCCCCGTCCCCGGCACCTGTTACGACGGCGAGCCCGGCCTCGGAATCCGGCCCGGGTCCCGGGCCGGTCCCGGCCACGTCCCCGACACCTCAGCCGTCCGCCGACATCGAGGAGCACCGGTCATGACCACTGCGACATCCACCGCCCGTACCTCCCCCGGAGCCGACCCCGTACGGCCCTTCAAGGCCGGCGCCTACGGATTCGTCGTCCTCGGAGCAGGCCACCTCGCCCTTTCCACCGCCGCGGCCTCGGGCACGCCGACCCCCGAGCAGCGTGCGGCCGACACGGCGATGCGGGAGTCGGCCTTCACCCTGCTCGGCCTGGAACGCACCACCTTCGACGTCACCCACGGCATGAGTATCGCCATGGCCCTCTTCGCCATCGTCTGCGGTCTGCTCCTGCTCACCGCCGTCCGGCACGCCCCTGACCTCGTCCGGCGGCGCACCGCTTTCGGGCGGGTGCCCCTGGTGGCCTCCCTGGCCGCCCTCGGGACGGCGCTCCTGCTGCTGCCCGTCCCGCCGATCGTGGTCCTCACCGTCACCAGCTGCGCCTTCGCCCTGTCACTGCGGAGAGGAACCGCGGTCTGACGTACGGGCGGCCCCGGCTCCCCCGGCACCGGCCCGGTGGACTGCGCGGCGAGTCGGACACCCGCGCCTCGTGCGCGAGGCGCGACGGGCGCCAGGCGCTCAGCCGACCACCGGCTTGACCCGTCCCCCAAGGTCCGGGTTTAGCGTTCTGGACGACGAGGAGGCCACATGCGTGCAGGTGAGGCGGCCGCGGCTGCCGGCGTGACGATCAAGGCGCTGCGCTACTACGAGGACTGCGGGCTGCTCAGCCCCGGCCGGACGGCCAACGGCTACCGCGACTACACCGCGGAGGACGTCCGGCTGGCAGAGGAGATCCGCAGCCTGGGCGCCTTCGGGCTCACGCCCAAGGAGACCGGGCCCTTTCTTGCCTGCCTGCGCGCCGGACACGATTCGGGCGACCACTGCGCGGAGTCCCTGGCGGCCTACCAGCGGAAGATCCAGGCGATCGACCTGCTCGTCGCCCGGCTGACACACAGCCGGGACCAGCTCGTGCGCCGCCGGGACGCGGCGGCCCGGCGAGGTTTCCCCTCCGCCACCGAACCATCGAAGGAGCCTGACGACATGCTGCCCAAGGCCGACCCCCTGCCCACCGACCTGCCCGCCCCCGTCGACGACGGTGGCGCCGACCACCTGCCGGGCCGGACACTCCCTGCCCTGTCGTTCACCGGCACGGACGGCAGCGACATTCGTCTGGAGGCTGTCACCGAGGGCCGCTGGGTGCTCTTCCTCTACCCGCTCACCGGGGACCCGTCCGCCGACATCCCGGACGGCTGGAACGACATCCCCGGAGCTCGCGGCTGCAGCCAGGAAGCCTGCGGCTTCCGCGACAACCTCGACGCACTGCGGGCGGAAGGAGTCGACCGGGTGCTCGCTCTGTCCTCCGACCGAGCCGACTACCAACAGGCGCTCGTGGAGCGCCTGCATCTGCCCTATCCGATGCTCTCCGACCCCCGGCTCACGCTCGCGGACGAGCTGCGGCTCCCCACGTTCGAGGCCGACGGCCAGACGCTCTACCGGCGCCTCACGCTCGTGCTGCGCGGTGCCACGATCGAGCACGTCTTCTACCCCGCCTTCCCACCGGACACCCATGCCGACGAGGTGGTGCGGTGGTTCCGCGACCATCGTGACGCGTAGCTGAACCGAGGGGGGCGGTCGCCACCCGTGGCCCGCGCGAGGAGGGGCGGCTCTACGACGGGCTCCACCGGCGTGGAGGGCACCGCCGGGGAGGCGACGCGTTGCGAAAACGCGGAGCAATGAGGTCGGGATACGCCAAGGAACGACGGATGCGAGACCTCATCGGGCAAGAGCGGTCAACCCGCTCGAACGGAGCCGAACGGTTGCCATGCTGTCCGCCCTACTCGGTTCCCGAGGCCCGGAAGAGCCCCGCGGAGCCAGCCCCGAGCTGTGAAGAGAGGGGACGCATGCCCTCCGACCCCGTCAACAGCGACGAGAACGCCCGTACCGCCCACCGCACCGCCGCGAACGTCGGCAGGACCATGATCGGAGAGGACATCGAGCTCACGCTGAAGATCGTCGTGGCGGGCGGCTTCGGTGCCGGGAAATCGACCCTGATCGGCTCCGTCAGTGAGATCCGCCCGCTGTATTCGGAGGAGACGCTGACCGGGACCGGGAGCGGGAGCGGGAGCGACGGGGCGTTCGGGAAACGGCCGGGCCGGGGAGCCGCCGACGGAGTGGAGCGGAAGACCAGTACGACCGTGGCGATGGATTTCGGCCGTATCACCCTCCACTCCGGTCTGTCGCTCCATCTGTTCGGCATGCCCGGTCAGGACCGCTTCCGGTTTCTCTGGGAGGAGCTGTGCGAAGGCGCTCTCGCCGCCGTCGTGCTCGCCGACACCCGGTGTCTGGAGGACTGCTTCGCCGCCGTCGACCACTTCGAGCGCGGGCGGATCCCGTTCGTCGTAGCCGTCAACCGCTTCCCCGGCGCTCCCGCCCACACGGAGCACGATGTCGCGCAGGCGCTCGACCTCGACGGCGGCACGCCGGTCGTGCCGTGCGACGCCCGCGACCGGGCCTCGGGAAAGGAAGTCCTGATCCGTACGGTGGAGTACGCCGGGCGGATGCACACCGCCCGGCTCCTCGCCGCCGTCGGCTGACGGCCCGCGCCCGCTCCGTCAGTCGGCCATGTCAGCCATCGCCACCACTGTGTCGATCCGCACCCGCACGACGAGTTCGCCGGGTACCCCGTTGCGCCGGCCGAACTCCTCGGCGGCCTCGGGCCCCACGTAGCGGCCCGCGATCCGCGTCGCCCACCGCAGAAGGTCCTCCGGATCCTCGCTCAGCTCGGCACGTCCCTGCACCACCGCGAACGCGTACGGAGGCCGCTCGTCGTCGACGCACAGGGCGACCCGCCCCTCACGTGCGAGGTTGCGTCCCTTCACACTCTCCTTGCCGGTGTTGAAGACCACCGAGTCACCGTCGAGAAGGAACCAGACGGGGGCGATGTGCGGACTGCCGTCGGCCCGCACCGTCGAAACCTTCGCCGTGCGGGTTCCCTCCGACAGGAAGGCCCGCCATTCTTCATCGGTCATGTGGTGTGCCATGAACCCATCCTGAGGCCGAACACGGCGTGGCGCGAAGCGGCACCCCGGGCGGTGAGGGGCGCTTGCCCCCACGGGACCGTTGCGCGAGGCTTACGCGCGTAGCGGGGGAACGGGGAACGAAGGTACGGGGAGGACGAGCACATGCCGCTTGACCGGGGACTTGACTGGCTCCTTGACGATCTCACCAGCAGGGTGCAGTACATACGGCACGCGTTGGTCCTGTCGAACGACGGGCTGGTCACCGGGGCCAGCACCGGCCTCGCACGCGAGGACGCGGAGCACCTGGCGGCCGTCTCGTCGGGCCTGCAGAGCCTGGCACGCGGATCGGGACGCCACTTCCGGGCCGGCCGGGCCCGCCAGACCATGGTCGAGTTCGACGAGGCGCTGCTCTTCGTCACGGCCGCGGGCGACGGCAGTTGCCTGTGTGTGCTGACCGCGGCCGAGGCCGACGTCGGCCAGGTCGCCTACGAGATGACCCTGCTCGTCAACCGAGTCGGTGAACACCTCGGAGTCTCGGTCCGGCAGGGCGGCCCCGACCCCACCGAACCTTTCTGACCTGCGCCTTTCGTCAGGGCTGAAGAGTTATCCACAGGGCTGACGGGTGAGGGCTCCCTCGCGTTACCGTGATCACGGAGAGTATTCGAGACGACGGGGGAGAAGAGCCATGACGATCAGGGAAGTGCTCCGGGCGCACACCGCGGCCCACAGGAGCGCGAGCGCGAGCACCACGCCACAGAGCGAGGGCGGGCAGCCTTCGTCCGCCGCCCCTGCGGCGACGGTCGCGGCCGGGCGAGCGTCCCGGAAACTGGGTATCCGTCGTGCGGAGTTCGAGCTGGCTGTGCACCTGGGGCTGATCGCCGTCGTCGGGGCACCGGGCGGCGGGCGACCACGGGTGCGTGCGGAGGAGATCGCGCGCCTGCGCGAGCAGCCGGATTTCCCCGATGCGCTGACGGAGCGAATCCGCACGGTCGGTACGGCGCGAGGAGCGGCCCTGCTGGACATCGCACCGGCGCGTTTCACCCGGCTGGCACGGGCGGGCTGCGTCTCCCCGGCCACGTTCTGTCTGAACCGGTATCGCGCGGTGGTCTGGCTCTATCTCGCGGACGAGCTTGTCGCGTTCGCGGCGCGGCAGCCCGAACTGCTCACCGGACGGACGCCCGCGGCGATGCGAACGATGCTGGAGTCGGGCGCCGACTGGCGGGCGCGCAACTGGCGTGCACAGCGCATCGACCGGTTGCTGGACCGCACGAGTGACCCCTGGGCGCGAGCGGCTGTCCAGGCATCGGCCCTGGACCCGGTGCAGTTGGCGGAAGTGGTGGACGATCCCTACGAACGCGCCTATCTCGTACGGGTCAGGCCGGAGCCGGTCTTCGGACGCCCGGCGTCCATGGCGGCGAGGGAAGCGATGGCGGAGTTGACGTCGGCCGATGACCCCGACGAAATCCTCTGGCGGCGGGTCAACCTGACGCTGGCGCTGGACAGTGCCCGCGAGGACCGGCCCGCCCCGCGCCCCGGGGACGGCGGAGCAGCCCGGGCGACACCGCCCGCCCGGACCGGAGACCGGCCTCGGGCCCTTTGCCCGGCGCCTGCCGCCGAGCCGGCGGCCCCGCCCGTCTGCACCGGGGCGCAACGTCCCGCCGTGGTGTCCCGAACGGCGAGGAAGGGGCTGTTCGCCATACTGGGGCGCTGTGGCCGCGGTGCCCGATAAGGTTTCGCGTCGAGTGCGCGGATACGCCATCCTGTCCGCATGTTGATCAGGGAAGCAACCTCCGAGGACTGGGCCGCCATCTGGCCGTTCTTCCACGAAATCGTCTCCGCGGGCGAGACGCTCACCTATCCGCTCGACCTCGGCAAGGAGGACGCCGAGGGGTGGTGGTTCGTCCCGGCGCCGAGTCGGGTGGTCGTCGCTGTCGACGAGGCCGGTACGGTGCTGGGCACCGCGAAGATGAACCGCAACCACATGGGAAACGGGTCCCATATCGCCAGCGCCACCTACCTGGTCGACCCCGCTCATTCCGGCCGGGGCGTAGGGCGAGCACTGTGCCGGTACTCGGTCGACTGGGCCCGCGCGGAAGGGTATCGAGCCATGCAGTTCAACGCTGTGGTCGAGACCAACACGCATGCGGTCAAGCTCTATCAGTCGATCGGCTTCGATGTGATCGGCACCCTTCCCGAGGGCTTCCACCACCCGACCGAGGGCTATGTGGGGATGCACATCATGCACAAGGCCCTGTGACGACCGACCCTTGGCACAGGTCCTGGCACAGCCCGCAGGTCCATCCCCTCGGCAGGAACAGGAGCTGTAGCTCCGGAGCGGCGGAAGCGGCGATCAGACGGTGGGGTGGTCCGTCGTCGGCCCCGGCTGAGGGGCCGGCACGGTGCGGCCCGCGGGGCCGCCGTCCGCCACGCCGCTCGCGGTGACGGCCGGGACGACCGTCCCGGCCCAGGAGAGGGCCGTCCACCCCGAACCCGGCGAGCCCTCGACCACCACCACACCCGTGTTGTCCAGGCCGTGCCGGGTGGCGAATTCGACGGTGACGTTCCGCGCGCGGGAGGCCGTCCATACGCGGATGGCGGCGCCGTGGCTGACGAGCGCCACCGTCCCGTGCTCCTCGGCCTCCGCTGCTTCGGCCACCACGGCGTCGAAGCGGGCCAGCGCCTCGGTCCCGTCCTCGCCGCCCGGCAGTCGGCGGGCGACGTCCCCGGCAGGCCAGGCGAACACGGTTGTCAGGTACTGTCGGACCGCCTCCTCGTCGGCCCGCATCTCCAGGTCACCCGCGGACAGTTCACGGATCCCGTCACGGACCCGGACCTCGATGCCCCGCTCCGCAGCCAGGGGCGCGGCCGTGAGCTGCGTACGCGTCAGCGTGGAGGCGTACAACGCGGCGATGTCCTCCCCGGCGAGCGCGCGGGGCAGGGCCGCCGCCTGCCGCAGACCGAGGTCGGTGAGCCCCGGTCCGGGCCGCGCGGTGTCGAGGAAATGGCCGAGGTTGGACGGCGTCTGGCCGTGACGGATCAGCAGCAATCGCATGGAACGGGTCACGCTCCCAGGGTCGGACGTCAAGGTGGCGGCACATAGATGCACATCCCACCTTCTCATTCGGCCACGCCCTGAGGACAGCCTGTCGAGGGCCTGCCCGCATTGCCGGAAGTGGCCCGGATATGACCGGAGTTGATGTTGCGGGTTACGCCCGGGGCGACTGCGTCGCACGGTGCCGATGGCAGTACTGTGCGCCCCACCGCCATTCAGGCGGTGGGGAGCATCTGGAGGAAGAATTCATGACCATACCCAGGAGATCGTGGCGTGGCGCGGGAGCCCTCGTGGTCGCTGCGGTCGCCGGTCTGACCGGAGGAGCCGTCTTTGCCGGTCCGGCCGTTGGTCACACCCCCACCTGGGCCGTGACCTGCTCCGAGGTGACCGTCGACCTCACCGACTACACGAGCGACGTCCCCAACACGGTGACTGTGTCGGTGGACGGCAAGGACCTGCTCCCCACCGAGACGTTCGGCCGTGAGTTCCACAAGAAGCTGGCGCTTCTGGACCACGACGAGCCGGTGACCGTCCGACTGGTCGTCAAGGACGCCGACGGCGAGGGCAAGCACTCCATCGACCGGACGAAGACGGCCGAGGTGTGCGAGGAGGAGCCCAGCCAGACGGCGACCGAGCCGGCCCCGTCCCGGACGCCGCCCTCCGGTACGCCCGAGCCGAGCGCCACGCCGGGCGACGAGCCCTCGGAGTCCGCGTCCGCCGTGCCCGCCTCGAGCCCGAGCGCGCCGGACCTGGCCGAGACCGGTTCGTCGCCGTCGACGCCGGTCCTCGTCGCTGCCGCTGTCGCCGTGCTGCTGGCAGGGGGCGGCATCCTCTGGGCCGTCCGCAAGAGACGCACCGTCCAGGACTGACATCCCGCGCGAGCCGCGGCGCGGACCGTAAGAGCCCTGGCCGGTGGCGTCTCGCATCATCACGGTGTGCGGGACACCCCCCTTCGCGCATCACGCTCCCTCGGCCCGTCTCTCCTGTCGCCCGTCACTCCGCCGGGAAAGACGGCGAGGCGGTGGCCGCCGGGGGAGCGGGTCCGATCTCGCACCAGACGGCCTTGCCCTCGCCGCGCGGCTCGATGCCCCACCGTGTGGAGACCGCGTCGAGCAGGAGCAGACCCCGGCCGGAGGTGGACGTCTCGCCCGGTGTACGCCGACGGGGCCAGGCGCTGGACCGGTCCTGGACGGACAACCGGATCCGCCGCACCGGTTCCGGCAGCACTTCCAGGGTCAGGACCGCCCCGCCCTCCGTGTGCAGGAGCACGTTCACCAGCAGCTCGCCCGTGACGAGCTCCGCATCGTCGGCGAACTCGGCCATGTCCCAGTCGGCGAGGGCCTGGCGGACGATCGCGCGGGCGTCCGAGAGCCCTTCCGGGTCCGCCTGATGGATGTACTGGTGGAGCCGTGGCGCATGCGACGACCCCACATCGGGGCTGCGACGCAGCACCAGGAGGGCCACATCGTCCCCCGAGCCCCACCGTTCCCACAGTCGCTCCGACAGATGATCGGCCAGCGCCTCGGCCCCCGCGGGCCCGGCGCTCACCTCGCTGCGCAGCGCGTCGATGCCGGAGTCGAGGTCGGCCCCGGGCTCCTCCACGAGCCCGTCCGTGTACAGCACAAACGTCTCACCGGGGACCAGATCGAGCCGGGTCTCCGGATACTCCTCGTCCAGGAGGTCCGTGGAGGTGCCCAGCGGCAGCCCGCCGCGTACCTGCGGGCTGCCGACCCGCCCGTCGGCGTGTCGGATCAGGGGACCGAGATGCCCGGCCCGCACGACCTTCACCGTGCCGGACGCCAGGTCGACCTGCGCGTACGTGCAGGTGGCGAAGCGGTCCGTGTCCAGTTCCGCGAGGAAGCGCGAGGCCCGTGCCAGCACGGTGGCCGGGGGGTGCCCCTCGGAGGCGTAGGCGCGCAGGGCGATGCGCAGCTGGCCCATGATCGCGGCCGCGTGCGTGTCGTGCCCCTGGACGTCCCCCACGACCAGCCCGTACCGGTTCTTCGGCAGAGTGATCACGTCGTACCAGTCGCCGCCCACCTGCCGCCCGCTCCACGCGGCGTGGTAGCGGACCGCGATCTCACCGCCCTCGACGTCCTGTATCCGGGGCGGCAGCATCGCGGACTGCAACTGGGTGGCGAACTCCCGCTCCTCGTCGAAGAGCATCGCCCGCTGCAGGGACTGGGCCACGATTGCGGCGAGCCCCAGGCACAGAATGCGCTCGTCCGCGTTGAAGACCGTGCGCTCGCGGTAGAACAGCGCCAGACCCCCGAGCGACCGCGCCTGGGCCACCAGCGGGAGATACGCCGCCGCCCGGAACCCGAGCCGGCCGAGGTGCGGCTCCAGCTCCGGGTAGCGACGGGCCAGGGCCGCCAGCGAGGTGATGAACCTGGGGCGCCCGCTGCGGATGGTGTCCGCGAGGGGAAGGTTCCGGTCGAGGTCACCGGAGCCGAGCCCGTCGAGCACTTCCAGCGACTCCCCGCTCAGCGCGACGATGTTCAGCGCGGAGTTCTCCACGAGGCCCAGGGCGAGGCCGTCCGCGCCCAGGCGGGCGAGCCCGCCGGGTCCGGTGAGAGCGGCCGTCACATCGTCCACGGTCACGGCACGGGACATGGCACTGGTTGTTCGCTCAACGATATTGGTCTGGCGCTGGCGGCGTTTTTCCAGATCGAGCACGAAGGCCGAATGGGTGACCTCCGCCGTCGCGTCCCGGACGATCCCCACGATCCGGTGGGCCATTCCGTCCTTCGAGCGAAGAATCCGGGCCTGGGCATGGGTCCACTGGGTCGTCCCGTCGTCCAGAGGCACGCGGAAGTGGACGCTGAAGGAACTTCCTCCCCCGGTGATGGCCTCGTCGATCGACACGTCGAGCCGGGCCCGCTCCGCCGGCTCCAGGTGTTCCGACAGGGTGCCCGGGCGTCCGTCGAACCTCGCCGGGTCCACCCCGAACACCGTCAGCCCGGCCTCGTCGATGTCCAAGGTCCGGGTATCCAGGTCCCAGTCGAAGCTGCCGGTCCGGTTCATGGCGAGGCGCTCCGTCGGCCGGATCTCACCGTTGTTCTTCCGGTCGATCCGGCGGAGCGGAGGGGCTTCGGCGTCCTGCCGCCGTTCGTCGTCGGTCATTCCTGCTCCGGAGGTCGTCCGGCGGGGCCGGGCGTCGGCGCGTCCCGCAGGCCTCAATTGTCGAGCCGCATCCATCGGAGTGCCACAGCGGCCGGTCGGGGGGCCGGGGAATGGCGGTCGAGGGCCGTCCGCGACCATGGAGGCGTCCGACGTGTCCATGAGCCCAGCGAGCGGAGCGCACGCATGAACGACGACCGGCCCGTCCTGGTGGAGACGAGGGGCACCTGCATGCACCTCACACTGAACCGCCCCAGGGCCCTGAACGCGCTCAGCCACACCATGGTGCGGCTGCTCGACGAGGCCCTGGCCCGAGCCGAGCGGGACGAAGCGATCCACTCGGTGCTGCTGTCCGGGGCGGGCGACCGGGGCCTGTGCGCCGGGGGCGACATCCGCGCCCTGCACGACGACGCCCGGGCCTCGGGAGGCGCGTCGCTGGACTTCTGGCGTGACGAGTACCGCCTCAACGCCCGCATCGCCCGGTTCCCCAAGCCGTACGTTGCCCTGATGGACGGCATCGTGATGGGCGGCGGGGTCGGGGTGTCGGCCCACGCCGGCATCCGTGTCGTCACCGAACGCTCGCGCGTCGCCATGCCCGAGACCGCCATCGGCTTCGTGCCGGATGTCGGGGGCACCCGCCTGCTGGCCGCCGCCCCCGGTGAGCTGGGCACCCATCTGGCGCTCACCGGCCGCTCCGCCGGAGCCGCCGACGCCGTCCTCTGCGGCCTCGCCGACCACCACGTACCGGCCCGCCTCCTGCCGGCCCTGACCGAGGCACTCGGTGAGCCACCCCGTCCGGGCAGGTCCGTCGCGGACGTCGTCCAGGAGTTCGCCACCCGGCCGCCGGCCGGCGACCTCGCCGCGCAACGCGGCTGGATCGATGCCTGCTACGCGGCCAACAGCGTCGAGGAGATTGTCCGGAAGCTGCGCGAGAGCAGTGTTCCCGCCGCGCGGGCGGCGGCGGACGAACTGCTGACCAAGTCGCCCCTCGCCCTCAAGGTCACACTGGCCGCAGTCCGCGGCGCCGCCCGGCTCGACAGCCTGGAAGCCGTACTCGACCAGGAGTTCCGGGTGTCCAGCCGGGCGTTCGAGCACCCGGATTTCGTCGAAGGCATTCGCGCCCGGATCATCGACAAGGACAACGCGCCCCAGTGGAAGCCGGGCACCCTCGCCGAGGTCGACGACCAGGAGGTGGCCCGGTTCTTCGCACCCCTCAGCCCCGGCCAACAGGAACTCGGCCTCGCTCCGGGGCCCGCGGCCACCTCCGCGCGCGGAGGCCAGGAAGGGGCGGGCAGCTAGGGCCTGTCGTCACACTGCCGCCTGCCGCGCGGCGTCCGGCACGCACGCTCGCGGCGTTGCCGAAAGGGCCAAGTAGCTCCGCTACGAGACCATTCCCGCGCCTTGCGATCGCACGCACCAGACGCCGCGTGGCCGCCCTCCGGGCGACGGCGGCAGTGTGACGACCGACCCCAGGGAGTGCCCGCCCGCGCTATCTGTCGCTGCCCGACAGGCTCGGCTGCAGGGCCCGGACGAGAGCGAACAGCCGGTCCTCGTTGCCCGTCAGCCCCGCGCTGTGCAGGGCCTGATCGGCCTCGCGCATCGGGGAGGTCAGCAACGGCAGGTAGACCGGCGCGTCGTCGGGGTCCGCGAGCGCCGCCCGGGTGGCCTCCAGCAGGCGGACGTACGCCTGCGCCGCGGCGAGTTCGTCGCTGTCCATCTCAGCATCTCCTCCTCAGGGCTGTCGGACCGTCAAGCATCTCTCACGGGTCTGACAACGCGGCCTCAGGACCGGGCGTGCCCGCCTGACAACCCGCTCGGCGGCTCCACCTCCAGGTAGCGCCGTCTGCGTGGCCCCCGATACAGCAGCACCGTCCAGCCCACGTCCCGCAGGGCCGAAGCGCAGCCGGCCAGGGCCTCCTCCTCGTCGTGGGCGGCGCCGCTGCCGGGTGGCCCGGTCCACTCGACCCTGACCGACCCCGCCGACTCCCCGTCGCTCACCCGGTATCCGGCCGAAACGCGGCGCCCCGACGGGTCGACGGCGGACGGCGTGGCCCCCGACCGCTCCAGCGCCAACGCGACCGCCCTCACCGGTCGGTTCCGTTCCCACGGCGCCGGCGCGGACTCGGGGTCCGGCTGCCCTGTCCCGGTGAGGCGGCGGATCTGCAGCAGTCCCTCGAACGCGGTCCGCACCGAAGCGGCCCGCGCCGCCGGGGGTTCGGACAGCGGCGGTCCGTCACCGGTCGCCGGCTCGAATCCGGTGCTCTCCTCGGTGCCCATGCGTCCGCCTCCCCTTGCTCCGCAGCCTCCTGGTGCCATGCTCGCACCAGCAGGAACCTGAGGGCGGCGTCCGTCAGGCCGCGCTTTCCTGTGCGTCCGCCTCCAGCGCCGCCTTGAGGCGCTTCAACGTCGTACGGATGTTGCCGGCCTGGAACTGCGCGAAGGTCTTGCCGCCCGTCGCCACACGGTCGAAGGCGTTGGCGAGGAAATCCGGCCAGCGACGGCGGTCGTCGGTCCAGGTCTCCGTGACCCGGGTCGCTCCGCCCGCCGCCTCGAAACGGTACTCCCAGGTGGCGATCGGGCCCGGGAGCAAGGGGCGCCGCAGACCGATCGCGTGCACCCGGAAGGCGAAGCGCTCGCCGGGATCGGCCGCCGTCACCGTGCACCGGGTCGTCCAGCGTGCCGCGCCGCGCTTGTTGCGGCCCTCGAAGACCATGCCGACGTACGCGTCGCGCCGCTCGCCCCGCACGGTCGCGCCCCGGTTCTCGGGGCTCCAACGCCCCATCGCCGTGGGGTCGCTGAGCCGTGCGTAGACGACCGCCGGTGAGGCGTCGATGACGATGCTGTCGGACACGGACATGGTGCGGGACATGAGGCGACTCCTTGCCCACGGCCGTCGAGGGACCACGCCCGGGGCCGGACGGACCGTGGAGCCGGTATCCCGGAGCCGACACCTTACCCATGGGTAGGTTCTCGCCGTCAGGGTGCCGTCCGGGGGTAACCGGAGATCCGGCCGGGCGGACACCCCCGTTTCCCGCCCGGCCGGAGTCTTCACCCGGCTCCCGCACGCCTGGCGCGTGCTGTCAGGTGTGGGGGCGCGCCGGTGTCAGGCGCGGAACTCCGCCGTGCGCTCCGGCGACGCCTCCGAGAGGGCCTTCGTGACGGCGTCGGCGTCGCCCCGGTTCCCGTACACCGGGGTGCCGGGCTGCTGACGCCACGAATCGTCCAGCCCGCCCCCGTCGACCGTGTCGAAGCCCAACGCGTCGATGAGGTCACGCACCACCTGCTTGGCCGCCGGGTCGTCGCCCGCCACCGGCAGCACCAGACGGTCCGCTGCTCCCTGCGGGCGGGCCCGGTCCAGGATGTCCTGGGCATAGGTGCCGTTGAACGCCTTGATCACGGGGTGACCGATCTGCTCCTCCGTCCACCGGCTCTCGGTCAGCCCGTCCTCGATGGCGGCGATGCGGCCGTCGCGCTGCGGGTAGTAGTTGCCCGTGTCGACGACCGCGGCATTCTCCGCCGCCCCGTCGAGGAAGCCGGCAGGCAGGTGGGGCACGGCCTTCAGCGGTACGGCGACCACCACCACCCGGGCGCCCTGCGCCGCCTCCGGCGCGGTCACCGGCTTCGCCCCCGTCTCCTCGGCCAGGGCGGTGAGCGTCTGCGGGCCGCGGGAGTTGGCGACGGCGACCTCGTGCCCGAGGGCCGTCAGGCGCCGCGTCAGATTGCCGCCGATGTTGCCCGCGCCGATGATGCCGATTTTCATGGATCAGACCTTCCGTAGCCGTCCGAGCGGACAGGAGTGGGTTCTGCCGCTTCACCAACTCCCGCTCCGGAGGGCCTATTCCGATTCCGGCGAAGGAATATCCGATCGGCCCCCGGGTGTTGATGCGCGTTTCGCGTTGCGCCGACCGGGGGCCGAGCCCGCGCGGTAGGCCATATGAGTGTCCTTGTCGGCCGCTCGCGCCGGACGGGGAAGGATGTCCCACCGCACCGATCGCCGCGGGTCCATTCTGGTCGCCGGGTCCACACGGGCCGTCGACCGAAGGAGCGTCTGAGTGACGACGAGGGGCATCTCGCAACCGGTGGAGACCGATACCGCCGACGAGGACGAAATGCCGGTACGGAGCGGAGAGCCCGGCAACATGGTCGTCAAGTGGATGACCACGACGGATCACAAGACGATCGGTACGCTCTACCTCGTCACCTCCTTCGCGTTCTTCTGCGTGGGAGGAATCCTGGCCCTGGTGATGCGGGCCGAGCTGGCCCGTCCCGGTATCCAGTTGATTTCGAACGAGCAGTTCAATCAGGCGTTCACGATGCACGGCACGATCATGCTGCTGATGTTCGCGACGCCGCTGTTCGCCGGATTCGCCAACTGGATCATGCCGCTGCAGATCGGCGCGCCCGACGTGGCGTTCCCGCGGCTGAACATGTTCGCGTACTGGCTGTATCTCTTCGGCTCGCTCATCGTGGTGGCGGGCTTTCTCACCCCGCAGGGCGCGGCGGACTTCGGCTGGTTCGCCTACGCCCCGCTCAACGACGCGGTCCGTTCGCCGAGTATCGGCGCCGACATGTGGATCATGGGTCTGGCCTTCTCCGGCTTCGGTACGATCCTCGGCTCGGTCAACTTCATCACCACGATCATCTGTCTGCGCGCCCCCGGCATGACGATGTTCCGCATGCCGATCTTCACCTGGAACGTCCTGCTGACCGGTGTTCTGGTCCTCATGGCCTTCCCGGTCCTGGCAGCGGCCCTGCTGGCGCTGGAGGCCGACCGCAAGTTCGGCGCCCATGTCTTCGACGCGGCCAACGGCGGCGCACTGCTGTGGCAGCACCTGTTCTGGTTCTTCGGCCACCCCGAGGTCTACATCATCGCTTTGCCGTTCTTCGGCATCGTCACCGAGATCTTCCCGGTCTTCAGCCGCAAACCGGTTTTCGGCTACATCGGACTGGTCGCGGCCACCATCGCCATCGCGGGGCTGTCCGTGACGGTGTGGGCCCACCACATGTTCGTCACGGGCGCGGTGCTGTTGCCGTTCTTCTCGTTCATGACGTTCCTGATCGCCGTGCCGACCGGGGTGAAGTTCTTCAACTGGATCGGCACGATGTGGAAAGGGTCTCTGTCGATCGAGACACCGATGCTGTGGTCCGTCGGCTTCCTGGTCACGTTCCTCTTCGGCGGTCTGACCGGAATCATCCTGGCCTCCCCGCCCCTGGACTTCCACGTCTCCGACTCGTACTTCGTCGTCGCCCACTTCCACTACGTGGTGTTCGGCACCGTGGTCTTCGCGATGTTCGCCGGATTCCATTTCTGGTGGCCGAAGTTCACCGGAAAGATGCTGGACGAGCGGCTCGGGAAGGTGACGTTCTGGACGCTCTTCGTCGGTTTCCACGGCACGTTCCTCGTTCAGCACTGGCTGGGCGCGGAGGGTATGCCACGCCGTTACGCGGACTACCTCGACGCCGACGGCTTCACCGCGCTCAACACCGTCTCCACCATGTCCTCGTTCCTGCTCGGACTGTCGATCCTGCCGTTCCTCTACAACGTCTGGAAGACCGCCAGGTACGGCCAGAAGATCGAGGTCGACGACCCGTGGGGCTACGGCCGTTCGCTGGAGTGGGCGACCTCCTGCCCGCCGCCGCGGCACAACTTCGTCACGCTGCCGCGGATCCGTTCCGAGTCCCCGGCGTTCGACCTGCACCACCCTGCGGTCCGCTCCATGGATGAGGCCCTCAACCACCCCGAGGACTCCAGGATCGTCGCCCCCGGGGACCGGCACGAGCCGTGACGGCGGCCCGGAACCGACGGTGTGACGGAGAGGAGGACGCGTGACGCCCGACAAGGACAGCGCCAGGGGCCTGGCACAGCTGGAGGGGTTTCTGCTGTGGAACGCCGAGGTCGAACGGGCGCGACGGCAGGCAGGCCGGTTCGCCGACCAACTGCCCTGGCTGACCACGGCGCAGCGTGAGGACGTCGAGCGGGTGTTCGTCACCGAACGCGTCGCTGTGTCGCGCGAGTCGCTCATCCGGATCCGCGACCGCGCGGAAGAACTGCGCGAGGAGTACACCGGGCGCTACACGCGGCTCCGGGCCCGCTGCCTCGCTGTCTCGGTCGGCGCGGTGGGCGCGGTGACCTGCCTCGGTACGGCGGTCACCCTGGCCCTGCGCTGATCTCGCGGAGGCCCCTCGGTCCCGGAGTTCCCCGGTGCGGCCGGCCGCACCGGGGAACTCCGGGGCGCAGGAATGGGGACGGGCACGGTCAGTGGCGTACCAGGCAGAAGGGATGCCCGGCCGGGTCGGCGTACACACGCCAGCCCCGCTCCTCGTCGCCGGCGTCGAGGAGCGAGGCCCCGGCCGCCAGGACGTCCTCGTGCGCCCGTTCCTGGTCGCTGACGCCGAAGTCCAGGTGGAACTGCTGGGGCACTTCCTGACCGGGCCAGTGCGGCGCCCGGTAGCCCGCCACCCGCTGAAAGGCGAGGACGAGACCGCCGGGCGTGTGCAGCGTGGACCACTCGGCGTCGCACTCCCACCGCCGGTCGGGACGGTCGACCTCGCCTCCCAGCAGCGACGCGTAGAAGCCGGCCAGTTCCCTCGGGTCCGGGCAGTCCAGGACCACGCACTCCAGTTCAGCGATCATGACCGCATCGTAGGCATCCGCCGCGTGCGCCGTGCGGGCTCAGCGCGCCCCGAACACCTGCGTCCACACCGGGCCGCCGCCGGAATCCTGCTTCCCCATGCCGATCTCCTTGAACGAGCAGTTGAGGATGTTCGCACGGTGCCCCGGGCTGTCCATCCAGGACCGCATCACGTCGGCCGGTTTCCGCTGCCCCTTGGCGATGTTCTCGCCGTACGTCGACCACCGGTATCCGGCCGCGGTGATCCGGTCGCCCGGGTCCCTGCCGTCCTGCGAGGTGTGGGAGAAGTAGTCCTGGGCCGCCATGTCGGCTGAGTGCCGCTGCGCGGCCGTGTTGAGCAGGCCGTTGACGGTCACCGGACCGCAGCCTTCCTTGGAACGCTCGGCGTTGACCAGCTCGGCGACCTGCTCGGCCATGCCCGACGGGGCCGGCGGCGCGGGCGCGGGCGGCTCCGGCTTGGGAACCGGAGCGGCGGAGCTGGGCGCGGGCGGCGGCGTCGTGCTCTTCTTCGGCTTGGGCTTCGGCTTGGGCGTACGCGAGGGGCTCGGGGACTTCGAGGCGCTGGGAGACGCGGACGCCGAGGGGGAGGGGGACGACGTCGGGGCGGCCGACGTGGGCGCCTGGGTGCGAGGGGCCGGAGCGTCGGCCGTGAGGGTCGTCGCGTCCCGGTCGTCGCCGTCGGTGTAGAGGTGCACCGCCGCGCCGCCCGTGCCCAGTGCCGCGACCGCGACGACGGCGGCGATGGCCGAGTTGCGACGGCGCCGCCGGGCCTGCACCCGCCTGCGCTCGGCGCGCCCCGCCCCGGAACCGTCCGCGCCCGGGGCCGGTGCCTCAAGGTGCGCCGCCGTGGTGAGCAGGTCGGGAGCGGCCCCCGCTCCCGCCGCCGCGGCCACCGGGACGAGCGCGAGCCCCACCAGCAGCCCCTCGGCGGGCACCAGTCCCGAGCCGTGGCCCGAGCACACCGTGCACTCGCGGGCATGCCGGGCCAGGCGCTTGCGCCACAGGGCGGAGGGGACGCCGTCCCAGCCTGCGGTGATGTCCTCCAGCAGGACGCACGGCGGCTCGGCGGCCAGCGCGCCCACGACGACCCGCGCCGCCTCCAGCTGGGCCTTCATCCGCTGCACCCGTACGGCGGTGTGCTGCGGGGTGAGTTCGAGAGCGGCGGCGACCTCGGCCCGGGACAGATGCCCTGCGGTCTCCAGCCACCACAGCGACAGCAGGGCGCGGTCGTCCTCGTCCAGCCAGCGCGTCGCCTCCGCGACCTGCCGCCGCTGGCCGGTCAGGCCGAGCTCCAGGATCGTCACCTCGACGAAATCCGCGCGGGGATCCGGCAGGTCGTACGCGGCGTCCAGCCGGTCCGCCGGTATCCCGCCCGCCTGCTTCTCGCGCCAGTGCGTCCGTATCTCGTTCATGGCGATCGCCACCAGCCAGGAACGGAAGCGCTCCGGGTCGCGCAGTTCGGGCAGGCCCCGGAGCATGCGCAGCACCGTCTCCTGCACCACGTCGTCCACGTCCGCATGACCGTCCAGCGCACGTCCGACGACGTTGTACAGCAGCGGCAGGTACGCCGAGACGAGCCGGTCCTTGGCCTGCTGGTCGCCGCTCTGCGCGGCCGCGATCAAGACCGTCGGGTGATCCTTGCCCATGCTGTGCTCACTTTTCCGGGGTCCGGTGCTGTCACTTCCCACACTCGGGAGATGGGGTGAGGGCGGGACGATAACAAGAATCCGGCGGGCAACCCGGAATCCTCCGCCGTGAACTTCGCCTCCCGGCCCCGCGGGGCCGGGAGGCGTCATCCTGCGCAGCGGCCCCGGCACGCTGCGCGCACCGGTCCGTGGCACGTCGAGTGATGTGCCGCACGGACCGGTGCGCGGACAACCGGGCGGCCGGGCTTCCGCCGCCCGGCCGCCGACGGACCGGCTCAGGCGCGGGGCGGCCCGTCCTGGTCGCGGTCGGTGCCCAGCTGCTGCTTGAGCTTGTCCTGGGCGGTGTCGACGTGGTCCTTGTACTTGCCCTGCGTACGGTCGTCGACCATGTCACCTGCCCTGTCGACGCCCTTGCCGGCCTGGTCCTCGTGGCCCTTGAACATCTTCTTGATCTTGTCCATCGCGGACATACGTCCTCCTCGTCGACTGTGCGCCCCCACGGGTCCAGGGTCACCGCACCGGGCCCGGCCCGCATCCGCGCCGGAACACGGCGAGGACCCGGGCCGCCGTACCCGGCGGGCGCGGGACGTGTGAAGCCGCGCCGACTGGGCAGATACCGGGTGACCAGGAGGAGGTGGTGGCGTTGGGCCGCATCCGCGTCGTCGTCCGTCGTCCCCCGCCCCCATCGGGGCCGCCGCCGCTGGACCTGCGCACCCCGTCCGGCCGCCCCCTGCCGTACTGACCCGGCCCCGGACCTCTGCGGGCGGGCCGTGCGCCCGTGCGGGTGACAGGGAGTCCGACGCCGTCAGGGACCGGCCGTGCGCGTCACGGGTCGAGGGTCCGCCTCAGCGGTCGTCCGGGTGTGGGCCGCCGTCGAGGGGTCCGTGCCGTCGCGGCCTGTCCTCGTAGCGTCCCGGCTCCGGCCCCGACAGCGGTGCGAGCTGCTCCACCAGAGCCTCCAGCTCCTCGACGGCGTACTCCGTCTCCCGGCGGATGTTCCTGTGCTCCGCGACGATGGCCCCGAGCAGCAGCGCGGTGAGCGCGACGCAGCCGTTCAGCAGCGACAGATTGGCCATGATCTGCATCAGGCTGTGTCCGGCGAACGGCCCGAGTCCGTCCGTACCGGCGAGAATGGCGAGCACCGAGACGACCAGCGCGCACGGCGCGCTGCCGGGCAGCTGGAAGCGCAGGGCCGACCAGATGATCACCGGGAACACCACGTAGATCATCGACATCGAGCTGCGTGTGGCGATCGACGCCACCACGATCACGACCACCGCGAGAACCGACGCCTCCAGCCAGCGGTCGCCCCGGCGGGGCCACCGTGCCCTGCGCAGGACCAGAAGGACGGGGGTGACCACGAGGACGCCCATCGCGTCCCCCGCCCACCAGGACGACCAGACCAGCCAGAACCGTCCCGGCGGCACCTTGTCGTCGAGCAGCAGCGTGAAACTCCCGACGGTGGCGCTGATCAGCATCCCCGCGAACGCGCCGAGGAAGACCAGGCAGACCCCGTCCCGCAGCCGCGCCAGCTCGGTGCGGAAGCCCACCCTCCGTAGCAGGGCGTACGCGGTCAGGGGGGCCACCGTGTTGCCGAGCATGATGGCCAGACGGCTCACCGTGAACGCGTCGCCGATCTCGGAGACCGTCACCAGCGTCCCCAGCGCGATGCCCGGCCAGACGCGGGCGCCCAGGCACAGCAGCGCGGCCAGGGCGATGCCGGTGGGCGGCCACAGGGGAGTGACGACCGCACCGTCGATCACGACCTGGCGCATCAGCCCGAGGCGCCCCGCCAGGTAGTAGGCGCCGGCCACGCCGAGGACCTGCGCCACGTAAACGGCCCGACGTCTGGCTTCCTCGCTGCGGATCACACCTCTCATCAGACACCGAGCGCGGTGGCGGCGAGCCGGTGACACGCGCGGTACGGCCCGGTGTCACCGGGCTCCGCGTCGGGCGGCGGCGTGCCGCAGGACCAGGACGGCGGCGTCGTCCTCGTGGCCCGTCATCTCGGTCGCGCCCAGGACCTCGTCGGCCAGCTGCGCCGCTCTCGCCCCGGCGTGCGCGGCCACCAGCTGCCGGACCCGCTCCAGACCCTCCTCGATGAGCAGGGAGGGTCCCTCGACGACCCCGTCGGTGAGCAGCACGATTGCCCCGTCGCAGTCGAGGGTGTGCCGGGTGACCGGATACCGCTCGCCGGGTTCGATGCCCAGCGGCAGACCGCCCGGGTCCTCCGTGACGCCGGACCGGCCCCCCGTGGTGGCCCAGACGGACGCCACGTGCCCGGCTCGGGCGCTGTGCAGCTCCCAGGTCGCCGGGTCCAGCCGTAGGAACGTACAGGTCGCGAAGAGCCCCGTGTCCACGGAGACCAGCAGATCGTTCGTCCGGCCGAGAATCTCGCCGGGGTCGGACGCCGTGCCCGCGATGGCCCGCATCGCGATCCGGACCTGGCCCATGAAGGCGGCCGCCTCGACGTCATGACCCTGTACGTCGCCGATGGCGAAGCCGAGCGCCCCGTCCGCGAGCGGGAAGCCGTCGTACCAGTCGCCGCCGATGTCCAGGCCGTGGCGGGCCGGTGCGTAGCGGGCGGCGGACTGCAGACCGGGAAGCGCGGGAAGGGCGGCCGGCAGCATGTCGCGCTGGAGGGCCTGGGCGAGTTCCACCCTGGCCTGGTGGAACTCCACCTCGCGCCGGGCGCGCGCGGTGAGGTCCTGCAAGGTGTTGAGCAGATCCTCGGCGCTGCCTGAGCGGGGAGTCCGACGCCGGTTCATGTGCCGCTCCGCGGTGCGTTAAGTCCCTGCATCATATGGCGGGCCCCCTCGGGCGGCGACTGCGGCGACCGCCGCCTCCGACCGCGTACCGGCGGTCGGGGCGGCGCGCCGTTCAGGACGGACGCGCGCGGTGCAGATCGCGGAGCAGGGCGATCTCCGCACCGTGGTGCAGCACCTCCTGGTTGACCCACCAGACCACGTCGACGAAGAGATCCTCGGCGTCGCTGCCGTTCGGATACGTGCTGTGGCCGACGGTGTCCAGGGCCGTGTCGTCCGCGGTGAGCAGCGCCTCACGCCAGGCGGCGGACGCGGTCTCGAAGGCGGCCACCGCCCCGGCGGCGTCCCCCGGAGTGCGGTGGTCCTCGCGGGTGAGCGTCCTGCCGCCACGGGTGTGGTCGGCGCGGAGGGCGAGCATCTCGCAGAGGTGGCTCAGGCGCCACGCGATGGTGGTGAACGGCGGGGGAAACGGATGCGGGAAGTCCGCGGTGTCCCGTCCCCACTCACCGGCCCCGGCCAGAGCGGTCGCCCGCGCCCCGGGCCCGTCACGGCGACGGCGCACGGACCAGCAGTCGGGCACGGGCTCCCAGAGGTACTCCTCGTCGCCGAGCGGGGTGACGCCGATGTCGACGCCGTTGCCGCTGTCCATGACGGGACCGGCCAGGCGGGCGAGGAGTCGCTCGCAGGCGAAGTCGAACTGCTCCAGCAGGGGGCTCAGGCGCGGTGGGATGGTCACCGGGGGAGCGTGCCACAGCCGAGTGGCGGGCGCGCGCCGATTTCCCCGGCCGCCCACGGGACCGGCGGGCGGCCGGTGGACGGACGATGGCCCAATGGACGCTCGTACCGAGCCGTTGTCAGTGCCCGGTGGGATGCTGCCCGCATGGACGAGCTGATGAGGCAGCGACGGGTGTACGGCACCGACCACGACGACCCCCGCCCGGGACCGGGGCCGGGGCACGACTACCGCGAGCTGGTCGGCGGCCCGCTCGACGGGCTGCTGCTCGACGTCACCGGCTGGGACGAGGCGGACCTGCGCGACGGGGTCGGACTGGTGACCGAGATCGGCGCCTACGGGCCCGGCGGGCGTGCGGAGTACGGACCGCGGTCGCCGGACAGCCACCAGTGGGACTGGCGTGGTGACGTGCGGTGACGAGAACCGGGTGGTGATGGCCGGGGCGGCGGGAAGCGGACCCGCGAGCCACGGTTGGGGAGACGGCCACCCCCGCCGCTGAGCCATGCCCACGGGGCCGGGCGGCAGCCGGCACGCCCCGGGCTCGCGCCGACGGGTACGCGGGTGCCGCCTCCCGCACGCGGTCCGGAAGGCACCACGGGGCGCGGACCGGCGCGGTGTCGGGGCGCCCACAGACGTAAGGACCTCTCCGGGCCCCGGCAGACCGGGGGAGGCCTCGAGGCCGGTCCGGGCGGTCCGATAGGTTGGCCGGTCATGTGGGCTTTGAGCGCGGCCGGTTACCGGCGGCTGGGTGCGGTGGGATGCCTGGCGATCGTCGGCGGCGGCTGGTTCGCCGGAAAGCTCCCGGTTCATGACCCCTGGGGCGTGTGGACCGACCACGGCTCCGCCACGAAGGCCGTGGCCGCCGCCGTCGCCTACGTCGGACTGACCGTTCTCGTCGTGGCCTGGTGGCAGTACGGCAAGACCGCCTCCACCGTCCGGGACACCCTGGTCACCCTCGCCTGGTGGACGGCTCCCTTCCTGCTCGCGCCCCCGCTCTACAGCGCCGACGTCTACAGCTACATCGCCCAGGGCGCGATGGTCGTCGAAGGGAACGACGTCTACTCCGCCGGTCCCTCCGCCCTGGATCCCGGCGGAATCGGCGGCGACGCGGCCGCGAGTGTCGGCAACCACTGGCTTGACACCCCCGCCCCCTACGGTCCGCTCTTCCTGCTGATCTCCGCCGCCGTCGCCTGGACCACCGGCGGCACGATCGTCCCCGCCGTCCTGGCGATGCGGCTCGTCGCACTCGCTTCGCTCGCCCTGATCGTCTGGTCCCTGCGCCGCCTGGCGCGCGAACACGGCCGCGGCGAGAGCCGCGCCCTGTGGCTCGGGGCCCTCAACCCGCTGCTGCTGATCCATGTGGTGGGCGGCGTGCACAACGACGGGGTGATGATCGGCCTGATGCTCGCCGGGTTCGTCCTCGCCCTGCGCGGACGGTGGATCGCCGGCAGCGCACTGGTCGGACTCGCCATGATGGTGAAGTCACCGGCGGCCGTGTCGCTGCTCTTCATCGGGGTCCTCGTACACGCCGCCGCCACGGGCCCCCAGTGGCGCCGCTGGGCCAAGGGGCTCCTCGCCCCCGGCCTGATCGCCTGCGCAGTCGCCGGAGGGGCTACGTTGATCAGCGGTACGGGCTTCGGCTGGCTCACCACGCAGGGCGTCGCCGCGAACATCCACACCGCGCTCTCCGTCACCAGCGACCTCGGCCTCGGCCTGGGGGAGCTGGCACACCTGCTGCTGGACGTCGACGCGGAGCCGGTCAAGTCCGCCGTCCAGACGCTGGGCCTGGTGATCGCGCTCGGCCTGATCCTCGTCCTGGGCCGCCGCGCGATGCGCGGCACCGTGACCCCCGGTCACGCGCTCGGCCTCTCGCTGCTCGCGCTGGTCGCCCTCTCACCCATGGTCCAGCCCTGGTACCTCCTCTGGGGCATGGCCGTCGTCGCCGCGACCGCACCGTACGGTCGCCTCTCCGCCGTCCTGATCGTGCTCTCGGCGGCCCTGGTGTACGAGACGCACCCCATGGGGGCCACCCCGCCCTACGGGTTCGCCCTCGCCGGTCTCACCGTCGTCCTCGGAGCCCTCGCGATCCGCCGGACCCCCGTCGTCCCGCCCGGCGTCCGGCTGCCCCGCCGGCGCAGCCCCGAGGACGCGACGCAGAGCCCGGACACCCCCGCGTCCGCCGATTCCCCGGCTTCCTCCCCGGCGCCTCAGAACGCGCCGTAGACAAAACCCCTCGACGCTCCACAAGATCCTCCGTTACGCTGGCCGGGTCCTGTTGTCTCCGATAGAGGTGGACGTTGCGCATCTGAGGTCCGCGATCATCGCGCGGTACGGTCATCACCCGTACACGGTCACGACGTTGTCGGCACTTCTGCCGCCCGTGACGTCCGCGTGGATGCGACCTCGGTGCTGAGCCGTCCCTCACCTTCGCAGGACTGTTCTCCCCACCCCTCTCCGGCCCCCGGCCGGGTCGCCGCGTGCTGTTCGCATACGAAGCCCCCTTGTTCCTCCGCTTCCGACTGCGAGAACTGGCATGAGCCATCCCACCGCGCCCGGCGCCTCCGTCGCCGCCTCCCACCTCACCTTCCAGTGGCCCGACGGCACCAACCTCTTCGACGGGCTCTCCCTCACCGTCCCCCCGGGCCGCACCGGTCTGGCCGGGGCCAACGGCGCCGGGAAGTCGACCCTCCTGCGCCTGTTCGCGGGACTTCTGCGTCCCGCGTCGGGGTCCGTCGCCGTCGGCGGAAACCTCGCCCACCTGCCCCAGAACATCACCCTGGACACCGGCCTCCGCGTCGACGCCGCCCTCGGCATCGCCGAGCGGCGGGCCGCCCTGCGCGCCATCGAGTCCGGCGACGTACGGGAGGAGCACTTCGAAACCGTCGGCGACGACTGGGACGTCGAGGAACGTGCCCTGGCCACCCTTGGCTCCCTCGGACTCGGCGCCGTCGAACTGGACCGCACCGTCGGGCAGTTGTCCGGTGGGGAGACCGTCCTGCTGCGCCTGGCCGCGCTGCTCCTGGAACGCCCGGACGTCCTCCTCCTCGACGAACCGACCAACAACCTGGACCTGTTCGCCCGCCGCAGGCTCTACGACGCCGTCGACTCCTGGCGCACCGGCATCCTGATCGTCGTCAGCCACGACCGGGACCTGCTGGAGCGCGTCGACCGCATCGCCGAACTCCGCTCGGGCTCGGTGAGCTGGTACGGCGGCGGCTGGTCCGCCTACCAGGAGGCCCTCGCCACCCAGCAGGAGGCCGCCGGGCGGATGCTGCGCGCCGCCGACGCCGACGTACGCCGTCAGCAGCGCGAGCTGGAGGAGACCCGGATCAAGGTGGCCCGCCGTCAGCGCCACGACAAGAAGCTGGACGGCCGGCGGAAGGCCCCGCGCATCGTCGCGGGGGAGCGGAAACGCTCCGCCCAGGAGTCGGGGGACCGGCTGCGCGGACTGCACGAGGACCGCCTCGACGAGGCCCGCGAGCGCAGGCAGGAAGCCGCCGAGGCCATCCGCCGCGACGCCGAGATCAAGGTGAGCCTGCCCCATACCGCGGTGCCCGCGGGCCGCACCGTCCTGACCGTACGGGACCTGAGCCTCCCCTACGGTCGGCTGCGCGAAGGCAGCCTCCATGTGCGGGGACCCGAGCGCATCGCCCTGATCGGCCGCAACGGGGCCGGTAAGACCACCTTGCTGCGCACCCTCGCCGGGGAGCTGGCGCCGCGAACCGGAGAGGCCGCGGCGGCGGTGCCGCTGAGGTTCCTCCCGCAGCGGCTCGACGTCCTCGACGACGGGCTGAGCGTCGCCGACAACGTCGCCCGCTCCGCCCCCGGCACCACCGACAACCAGATCCGCTCCCAGCTCGCCCGGTTCCTCTTCAAGGGCGCCCGCGCGGAGCAGCCGGCCGGCACGCTCTCGGGCGGCGAACGCTTCCGGGCGGCGCTCGCGGCGACGATGCTCGCCGCCCCGGCCCCGCAGCTGCTCCTGCTGGACGAGCCGACGAACAACCTCGACCTGGCCGGCGTGCGCCAGCTGACGAGCGCCCTGGAGTCCTACGAGGGCGCGCTCCTCGTCGCCGGCCACGACCTGCCGTTCCTGGAATCCGTGGGCATCACCCGGTGGATCCTCCTGGACGACGAGCTGCGGGAGACCGACGCCGACGAGATCCGTGAACTGTTCGGGAGCGCGGAATCCACGCGGGCGGGCACGGCATGACGGGCGTCGGCCTGGGCCCCTGTGTCGTCCAGATCACCGGGGTGATGGCCGCGGGCACGTCCACCGTGGCCCAGCTCCTGGCGGAGAGCCTGCCGCCAGCGGTCCCTGTGTGCGGCGACGTCTTCCGCCGCATGATCGTCTCCGGCCGCGCGGAGCCGGCACCCGATGAGGCCGAGGAGGCGCGGCGCCGGCTCGACCTGCGTCAGCCGATCTCCGCGCAGGTGGCCGACGCCTACGCGGACGACGGATGGACGGCCGTCGTCCAGGACATCGTGCTCGGCGAGGATCTGCCGGGTTACGTCGACCGGGTCCGTACCCGTCCGGTGCACGTCGTCGTGCTCGCCCCCTCACCGGAATCCGTGCGCGAGCGGGAGGAGGGACGGGGCAAGACCGGGTCCGGGGCGTGGACGGTCGAGGCGTTCGACGCGTATCTGCGCAGCGGGACGCCCCGGATCGGGCGGTGGCTGGACACCTCCGGCCAGACGCCCGAGGAGACGGTTTCGGCCATCCTCGACGGATTGCGCGGGTGAGCCGCCGGACGCGGGCCGCGGCGGGGTGACACGGAGGGGCGGGGGCGGTGCGGGTGGCGGCCGGCTCTCAGGCCGCCTCGTAGCTGTGGGCCCGCCCGCCCCGCCACTCCACCCAGACCGGGTTGTCGAGGATCCGGTCCGCTTCTTCGAGGCCGGCCTCGCTCAGGAACACGATCACGTCGTGGTCGCTGTGGGCCAGCCCGAGTATCTCGTCCCGGCCTTCGTAGTGAACGGTCACCCGGCGGCCGCCCGAGGGGGTCGGCCGGTGGATGACGATCGGAGGATTCGCCATGGGTCCACCCTGCGACGCGCCCCGCACCCTCGCATCCCCGGCCGGACCTCGACGCGCGCCGTGCGAAGACCGCTCGGCAAAGGCCCCCGCACCGCACCCGGGGGCCGACGGAGTCCTCACCGCCCGGCGGACGCGAATTCCACCGTTGTGGTGACGCGGACGAGCGAGGGGCTGCGCGGGGCGGAGCCGAACCCGAAGGCGACCGGCGGATCGAGCGGGGCGAGCGCGCCCAGGCTCACCCCGTCCAGCACGGCGTCGGCCGCCACGACCTGCCGCAGCCCCCGCGCCCCGTACCACTCCCGCCGCCCCGGGCCCGCGCGGCCCAGAGTACGTACGCCGGGCATCAGCAACCGGGCCGGTACGTCGCACAGCGTGGCCCAGACCGGGCTGCGGGCGAACGGGGCCGGCACGGCGGACAGCAGCAGACCGAGGGCCGTCCGGCGCCCGGTACGCAGCCGCAGGCGCAGCGGCCCCGCCTCCACCAGCCAGGCGGATCCCCCGTCCGGGGCGACGGCGGTGACGGACACTGGCACCACCTCGACCCGGTCGAAGCGGTACGTGGCGGCGACGAAGTCCGCGATCCGCCGCGAGGGGGCCAGCAGGATCCGTTCGCCGTCCGGATGCTCGACCATCACGTCGCTGAAGGGCCCGAAGGGCGAACCCGGCCAGTGCCCGACCACCAGCCGGGTCCCCGAGGCGGTCCCCACACCGGCGATCCACCCGTCGAACCGCAGTCGTTCATCCGTCACGACGGCCAGTCTGCCCCGACACCGGCCCGGATCACTCGAAGCGGGACGTGTCCCCGGCTCCGCGGCGTACGATCTCGGGCTCGTCGCCGGAGAAGTCGATGACCGTGGTCGGCTCGGTGCCGCAGTCGCCCGAGTCGAGGACGGCGTCCACCTCGTGGTCGAGCCGCTCCTTGATCTCCCAGCCCTGCGTCAGCGGTTCCTCCTCGTCCGGCAGCAGCAGGGTGCTGGAGAGCAGGGGCTCGCCGAGCTCGGAGACCAGCGCCTGGGTGACGACGTGGTCGGGGATGCGGACGCCGACCGTCTTCTTCTTCGGGTGCAGCAGCTGGCGGGGAACCTCCTTCGTCGCGGGAAGGATGAAGGTGTAGCTGCCGGGTGTCGCCGCCTTGACCGCGCGGAACACGTCGTTGTCCACGCGGACGAACTGTGCCAGCTGCGCGAAGTCGTGGCACACCAGCGTGAAGTGGTGCCGGTCGTCGAGGTTCCGGATCGTCCTGATCCGGTCGATGGCGTCGCGGTTGCCCAACTGGCAGCCCAGGGCGTAGCACGAGTCGGTGGGGTACGCGACGAGCGCACCGGACCGGATGCTGTCGACCACCGTGCCGATGGTGCGGGGCTGGGGGTTTGCGGGGTGCACGTCGAAGTACTTGGCCATCCGCCGAGCTTACGCGCTCGGGCGGGGCCGGGAGAGCCCTGTGCACGGAAGCGTGAGAGGCGGCCCGTCGCACGACGGACCGCCTCTCCTTCCGCTTCGTACGCCGGTGGGCGCCGGCGGGCCGGTCAGACCGCGGCGGCCCCCACCAGCTCGTCCAGGACGTCCTCCATGGTCACGAAGCCGATGACGGTGCCCTTGCCTCCGGTGACGGCGGCGAGGTGCGTACCGGCGGCGCGCATCGCGGTGAGGGTGTCGTCGAGCGGGGTGTCGATCTCGACCCGGATGACCGGGTGGAGGGCGCTCGTCGGCAGCGCCTCGGTGCGCTCCGCGACGCCGAGGGCGTCCTTGATGTGGAAGTAGCCCAGCAGCCCGTCGTCGGGGCCGGTGACCGGCAGCCGCGAGAAGCCCGACGCGACCGCCGCCCGCTCCAGACCCTGCGGGGTGATGCCGAGGTCGACGGTGACGGTCCGGTTCAGCGGCACCATCACCTCACCGACCGGCCGGGTCCCGAGCTCCAGGGCGTCCCGCAGGCGCTCCCCGTCGGCCGGGGCCAGCAGCCCGGCCTCGCTGGAGTCCTTCACCAGCCGCACGAGCTCGTCGTCGGTGAACACCGAGGCGACCTCGTCCTTGGGCTCCACCTTGAGCAGCCGCAGCAGCATGTTGGCGAAGGCGTTGATGCCGAAGATGACCGGCCGCAGCGCCCGGGTCAGGGCCACCAGGGACGGTCCGAGCGCCAGGGCGGTGGCGACGGGGGCGGCCAGCGCGATGTTCTTCGGGATCATCTCGCCGATGAGCATGTGCAGATACGTCGCCAGCGTCAGCGCGATCACGAAGGCGATCGGGTGGACCAGCGCGTCGGGCACACCGGCCGCGTCGAACGGCGGCTCCAGCAGATGGGCGATGGCGGGTTCCGCGACGGCGCCCAGCACCAGCGAGGAGATGGTGATGCCGAGCTGCGCGGTGGCCATCGCGGCCGACAGGTGTTCCAGACCCCACAGCGTGCTCCGGGCACGGCGGCTGCCCCGGACGGCCTGGGGCTCGATCTGGCTGCGGCGGACCGAGATGAGCGCGAACTCCGCGCCCACGAAGAACGCGTTGGTCAGGAGGGTGAGCGCGCCGATGGCGAGCTGGATCGTGGTCATCGGGCGTCCTCCTCCACGAGGGCGAGCGCCGGCACAGGCGCGGTGATCCGGACCCGGTCGGCCCGGTGGTGCTCGATGTCGAGCACGTCGAACTGCCAGCCGCCGATCTCCACCCGGTCCGCGCGGACGGGGATGCGGGCCAGCTGGTTGGCGAGCAGACCGGCGAGCGTCTCGTAGGGCCCTTCCGGCGCGGTGAACCCGATCCGGTCGAGCTGGTCGAGCCGGATGCTGCCCTCGGCCGCCCACACCTGGCGGCCGTCGCCGAGCGGCTCGGCCGGTGCGAGGTCGGGGCGCTCATGGGGGTCGTGCTCGTCGCGGACCTCGCCCACGACCTCCTCCACGATGTCCTCGACGGTGGCGACCCCCGCCGTACCGCCGTACTCGTCGATCACCACGGCCATCGTCCGGTGCTTGCGCAACTGCGCCAGCAGCCGGTCGACGGGGAGCGAGTCGGGGACGAGGAGCGGCTCGGTGGCGAGCGCCGTCACGGGCGTCCGGGGCCGCTCCGCCTCGTCCAGCGCGAGGACGTCGCGGATGTGGACCGTGCCGATGACCTCGTCCAGGCTGTCCCGGTAGACCGGGAAGCGGGAGAGGCCGGTGGCCAGCGTGAGGTTGGCGGCGTCGGCCGCGGTGGCGTGCGCCTCCAGCGCCCGGACGTCGACGCGCGGCGTCATGACGTTCTCGGCGGACAGCTCGGCCAGGTGCAGGGTACGGACGAAGAGCTCGGCCGAGTCCTGCTCGATGGCGCCCTCCCGGGCGGAGTGCTCGGCGAGCGCCACCAGCTCCTGCGGCGTACGGGCGGAGGCCAGCTCCTCGGCCGGCTCCAGGCCCAGTCGCCGTACGAACCGGTTCGCGGTGTTGTTGAGATGCCGGATCAGCGGCCCGAAAGCAGCCGTGAACGCCCGCTGCGGGGTCGAGACGACCTTGGCGACCGTGAGCGGGCTGGAGATCGCCCAGTTCTTCGGGACCAGCTCGCCGACGACCATGAGGACCACGGTGGAGACGGCCACGCCGAGGAGCGTGGCGACCGAGGACACGGCGCCGGACGGCAGACCGACGGCCTCCAGCGGGCCGCGCAGCAGCACCGCGAGGGACGGCTCGGCCAGCATGCCGATGACCAGGGAGGTCACGGTGATGCCGAGCTGCGCGCCGGAGAGCTGGAAGGTGAGACGCTTGGCCGCCTTGAGGGCGCTCTCGGCGCCGCGCTCGCCGGCCTTCGCGGCGCGTTCGAGCTCGCTCCGCTCGATGGTCGTGAGCGAGAACTCCGCCGCGACGAACACCGCACAGGCCAGTGTCAGCGCGAGGGCGAGGAGAAGAAGGACCACTTCGCTCACCGTGTCACCTCCGTCCCCTGGTGCGTGGGGTCGGGGATGACACGGTTCGTACTGGGAGGCTCACCCATTGCGGTGCCGCAGCTCCTTCTCTGTTCGGGTCGTCGGGATCGACGATGGGGGCCGGGTGTGAAACCCGTCTGATAGATAGTAAAGGGAGCGCAAAGCAATGGGGAGTGGCGGGTGTCACACAGGGTGCCGTTCGGGGAAGGGTGCTCGCGGTGGGTGACGGGGTGCGGGCGCGGGGCGGTCGCCCGCGATCTTGATGGCCGGAACTGTGCGTAGCGTTCGCGAGCTTGGGAAATCCTTTACCTCCCGGGAGCTTCTGCCCGGCGAGGCGGCTCACGCCCCTCGATCGCCCATCCACAGAAGGAGCGGACGCCGCACATGGTGTTCAAGAAGTTGCTCGGAGCCCTCGGGGTCGGTGGACCCTCCGTCGATACCGTTCTGCACCCCGGCCCGGCCCTGCCCGGTGGCCCCCTCTCCGGGGAGGTCCGCCTCCGGGGCGGCGGGTCGGACGCGACGGTCGACCGGATCTCCCTTCTCCTCGTCGCCCGGGTCGAGAGGGAGGGCCAGGAGGAAGAGGACGAGGCGACGGTCGTCCTCGAACGGTTCACCGTCGGCGGCGGCTTCCGGCTGGCGGAGGAGGCCGACCACACGGTGCCCTTCACCGTCACCCTGCCGTGGGAGACGCCGGTCACTCATCTCCACGGCCAGCACCTCGGCCCCGTGCTCGGCATCCGGACGGAGCTGGAGATCGCGGGGGCCCGCGACAAGGGCGACCTCGACGCGCTCGCGGTCGGGCCGCTGCCCGCCCAGGAAGCGATCCTGGAGGCCTTCGGCCAGCTCGGTTACGTGTTCAGGTCCGCGGACCTGGAGCTCGGCCACATCCGCGGCACCGGTCAGCAGCTGCCCTGCTACCAGGAGATCGAGATCCTCCCGCCGGCCGGGCACGCGCACGCCGTGAACGAGATCGAGGTGACCTTTATCGCCGCACCGGGCGGTCTGGAGGTCGTCATCGAGGCGGACAAGCGCGCCGGGCTGTTCACCGAGGGCCACGACACGGTGCACCGCTTCACCGCGTCCCACCACGCGGCCTCCCAGACCGACTGGAACGCCCAGGTCGACGCCTGGCTGAAGGAGGTCATCGCCGGCCACGAGGCCCATGCCGCGCCGCCCCCGTACGGCGACGGCCACGGCGACCGGCACCGGTCGGGACCCGGCACGGGCGCGGTTGTGGCCGGGGTCGCGGCGGGTGTGGCCGTCGGCGTGGTCGGCGGCATGGTGGCGGCCGAGGTCGTCGACGAGATCGGTGACGCCTTCGAGGACGAGGAGGGCGACGAGGAGGAGGGCGAGGACGAGGGCTGACCCGAGGGAGCCCCGGGGCGGAGGAGGCCGGTCCCTCTCCGCCCCGGCCGGCCCGGGCCCTGTTTCCCGCCCCGGCCGAGCGTCCGCCCCTGGCCGGACGCTCGGCCGTCTCGCCGGTCGGGTCCGGCGGGAGCGGCGGATTCCGGGTAGGAAGGAGGGAGCGAACCCCCGCCGCCGCGCACAAGGAGCCGCATGACCTCCGCACCTCCACCTCCCGACCGGCGGCACCGGCGGCCCGAAGGCGTCACCGACACGACCGTCGAGGCGCTGGGGGCGCTGTCGAAGGCGCTGGAGACCGCTGAGCGGGCCCGCGGCGCCCTCTACGACTTCCACCAGCTCACCGGGAGCGCCGACCTGGCCCTCGACGACGCCGTACGGTTGCTCCGGGCCGCGGGGCACGGGCACCGGGCCGACCAGGTCGAACGGGAGATCCTCGGCCGCAACGTCATCCCCGGGCACTGGACGTTCCAGATCGTCGAGGAGTACAACTCCACCTACTACGAGGTGTTCCGCACGGTCGAACGGGAGATCAGACAGGACCTCGCCGAGGGCCGCGACCATCTCTACGAGGCCGAGATGAAGGCGGCGCGGCGGACCGAGGGACATCCGGACCACACCGCCGACTGACCGTCCCCGGCCGGCCGGTCTCCGCTCGGTCCGGCGTCCGGCCGACCGCCGAGGCAGACGCACCCCGGCGTACGCCCCGCGATCCCGGGCACACGGAGGGCACCGCTCGGAAGGAGCTCCCCATGCTCGGTATAGCTGCCGCAGTCCTGTTCTTCATCGCGTTCCTGATCAACGCGGCCGACATCTCCACCAACGACGTGTTCGCCTCGACCAACGTGATGCTGCTCGGCCTCATGCTCCTCGCCCTGCATGTCGCGGGCGTGGGCGCGGGCACCCGGATCGGCGGCTCGCGCCGACGCTGAACCGCTCCCGCGCGGCCCCACCACCGGTGCGACCGGTGGTGGGGCCGCGCCGTCGCCGGATCGGGATCACCCGGCGTCGTCACCGAACGTAGCCGCAGGAGATGCGGACCGCACCGACTCCGGTGACGCTGGGGCTCCGGACGCGCACGCACCGCCGGTCGCCGACGGAGGACCCACGACGGAGGACACCCCCATGAACCTGTACGACAGCCCGGAGGAGCGAGCCCGCCGCACCCGGGAACGCGCCGAGGAACTGGGCCGCGCCGCCGACCGGGCGACCGATCCCGAGCACCGCCGACGGCTGCGGGCGAAGGCCCTGCGCCTGCTCCGCGAGGAGCCCGCACCCGACCCCGGCCGATAGGGCCGCCCGCGCCTGCGGCAAGGTCTGTCGTGCGGAGGAGTACCGACTGCCCGGCCACCCGCTGCCCCTCCGCCGTTCGTCCGGAGGGGAGTTCAGGCCGCGGGGGCCACCGACGCGCCGTCGACGCCATGGCGCTCGAGGGCGTCGGCGACGAAGCCGTCCGCCTTCATCTCCTCCACGAACGACGCCAGCAGCTCTTGCGCCGCCGCCCCTCGTCCGGCCGGCACCCCCATGGCCTGCTGGATCACCATGAACCGTCCCGGCAGCACCCGCACGCCCGCCTCCCGCGCGGCTTCGGCCTCCAGCAACTGCCGGATTCCGGCCGCCACCTCGACCTCACCCGCGCGCAGGGCCGCGAGCGCGCGCGGGGCGCCCTCCAGCCGGACGATCTCGGCGCGGCGGATTTCGCGGGTGAGGAAGAGGTCGTACGCCGAACCGGACCCGACCGAGATCCGCGTACTCTCGCGGTCCACCTGGTCGTTCCCGGTCAGGGAAGCGTGCTCCGGCACCAGGTAGCCGCCCTCGATGAGGACGTACGGTGCGGTGAACCGCAGCCCCTCGCCCCGGGCCGGGTCGAGGGCGAAGAACCCGATGTCCGCCCGCCCGGCCCGCACCGCTTCGACCGACAGCGCGGCCCGCTCGAAGGAAGTCAGCTCCACGGGGACCCCGAGCCGCCGTCCGAATTCCCGGGCCAGGTCCACCGAGACCCCGGCCGGCTTGCCGCTCGCCGGATCCCGGTGGGCCAGGATCGGGTTGCCGAGGTTGATCGAGGCGCGCAGGGTGCCGTCGGGCGCGAACGCGGAGATCAGGGCTGAGGATGTCGGCTGCTGCGTCATGGTGCCGAGTCTATGAGGGTGCCCACGGCGGGCGACGTGCGCACGGGACCGGCCCGGGGCCTGCGACGCCTCGGGCCCCGCCGCAGGGGCACGCCCTTTCCGGCGTACTCAGGCCCCCACCGTCCCGTCCACCCCCTCCCGCAGCAGGTCCGCGTGACCGTTGTGGCGGCCGTACTCGAGCAGGACGTGCACCATGACCATCCGCAGCGAGACGTCCTTCTCCCAGCGCGGCTGACGCCCCACCAGGTCCAGGGAAGCCGCCTCCCGTTCGATCCGGCGCGAGGTCTCCACCTCCGCCTCCCAGGCCGCGAACGCCTCAGCCCCGGTCGAGGCGTCCGCGTCGTACGCCGCCTGGAAGTCGAAGGGCTTCCGCGACCACACCATCGGAGCTGCCTCGTCCTCGAACACCCGGCGGAACCAGGCGCGTTCCACCTCCGCCAGGTGCCGTACCAGAGCCAGCAGGGACAGGGTGGACGGCTCCATCGACCGCTCGCGCAACTGCTCGTCGCTCAGCCCGGCGCACTTCCTGGCCAGGGTCTCGCGGTGGTGGTCCAGAAAGGCCCGCAGCGTCTCGCGCTCACCGCCCAGGAGTGGAGGCTCGACCCGGTCGTCACTCGTCATGTTCGTCTTCCCCGGTTCCGTGGTGCCGGCCGCCAGTATGTCCGCCCCGCGTTCTGCGGGCAGCCGGGTTTCCGTGCCCCCGGCGGACGGGCGCCGCTGCCCGGGGCACCCCGGAGCTGGCTGTTCGAGGCCGTCCGGGCCGTGGACTTCGGTGTCCGCCGGACCGAGGGGCGGCCGAACACCCCTGCGTGACGGCGTTCGCTCAGGTCAGTCGCACCCTGACCGTCTGTGTCGCCCCGCGTGTCCCGGACAGATCGCCGAAGACGAGGCGCAGCGACGCTCCCGTGGCCGCCGATGTCACCGTCGCCGGTTTCGACACGACCGAGGTGACAGCCCGGTTCCAGGTGAGGGCGAGGCCGGTGCGCATCCGCATGGGGTCGCTCACGCACACCGTCGCCGTGCCGTCGGCGTGCTCGGTCACCATCACCGAGCACGGGGCGTCCGCCACCAGCGGCCCGACGCTCCCGCCGAACCAGAAGTTGACCGCCGTCAGCCCGAGCGAAGGCACCGCCACCCCCTGCTGGTCGTCCGTGTTGGCGAGCACGCGCAGCCAGCCGCCGTCCGCCGCCCGCGCCGCCGTGCGCTGTTCGGACGCGCCGGGCAGGAGCTGGTACGCGTAACCGGCGTCCGACGGATCCGTGCCGTGGTCGAACCAGAGAGTGAGGTACTTCCGGGTGAGCGGATCGGTGGAGCCCGCCCGGTTGATGTCGCGCCAGCGCCCCGTCCGGTTCTCCCGCAGCGCCTTCACGGTGGACCCGCCAGGGAACACGTAACCCCCGTGCCCGGCCAGGTGCGCCCAGGACACGCCGGACAGCGTCGCGGACCAGGGGGCGGCGACCGGTTTCGCCGAGCCGTCGACGGTGAACGGGGCGTTGCCCGTCGGCCCCAGATTGCGGTTGTCGACCGTGGTCTCCACGGGCGCGCCGTCGCGGCCGTGGATGCCCGCGCCCAGACACACCACCGTGTCGTCGAGGAAGAACCACGACTTCTTCGCCATCAGCGTGCTGGACAGACCCTTGAGGTACTGCCCCACGGCGGCGCGCTTGCTGTCGGTGACCCCGCCGACCCAGTTCACATCGGGGAGCGCGACGCCCCAGTCACCGCCCGCCCCGTCGGCGAGCACCGTGCGCGAGACCGTGGTGCCGGGCAGCCGGTACGGATCGACGGTGGGCCAGAACGCGTCGCTGTACTGGCCGTTGGCGAAGGTGTCGCCCCACCAGTAGAGCATCCCGCTTCCGGTGTGCCAGCCGCGCAGGTTCTCGCCGTTGCCGGTCTCGTAGTAGGTGATCCGCCGGTCGGCCATGCTCAGCGACGCCGCCCAGCCCGGACGGCGGTGGGTGCCCCGCGCCATGTCGGGGAAGAGCCGGTGGCCCGTCGGTTCGGCGATCGGGGTGAGCGAGGTGTCGTCCAGGACGTTCTTGATCCGGGCCAGCGCGGTGAGCCCGAGCAACGGGTTGCTCAACGGGGGGCTGTAGTAGTCGCGTTGTGCCCAGCCTTTGACGAGCGCCCGCCACCGGGCGTTCTCCGCGGCCGACGCGCCCTGCCCCAGCAGCAGGATCGAGGCCATGACGGGGTGCCCGCGCCGGTGGTCGTCGAGCCCGCCCCGGCTGATCGCGCGCCCCGCCACGGAGTCCATGACCAGGCCGTTGTAGAGGAACGGGGCCCAGGCGTTCTCCACCGCGTCGAACACCACCTGCCGTTGCGGGTCGGTGACCTCCCAGGCGGTCCCCTTCAGCAGCGCGAACAGCAGCCCGAGCCCGCCGAGCATCACCGACCCGTAGCTCCCGGTGTAGGGCACGGTGGTGTGCTGGATGAACGAGCCGTCGGCGTAGAGCCCGTCGCCCTTCGTCACCAGCGGGAAGACCGGGGAGAGCGCGTCGCGGGCCAGCGCGATCTTCGCCGCGGTCCCGCCGACCACCCCGCGCAGGGCCAGTACCCGGCACAGGTCGACGCGGTTCGCCCCGGTGCTGGTCCCCGTGTACGAGGCGACGGCTGAGTCCGGTACGAAATGGTCGACGGCGGCGCAGTAGCGTGCGCGTGCCTCCGGGGTGATCGCGTCGTACATCAGGACGCACACGTCCAGCAGGGCCTGGGGCGCACCGATCTGCCAGCTGTACCAGTTGCCGTACCGGGTCTGCCCGTCGTTGTAGACCTGGGTGTTGAGGTGCTCCAGGCCGGTGAGCACCGCGTCGCGCAGGGCGCTGTCCCCGGTCAGCCCGGTTCCCGGCCGGCGGTAGGCCTGAGCCAGGGTGGCGAGGCGGATGAAGCTGGTGGCCATCCGCCCCGAGAAGACGTACGACTCGGGGTCCGTGTCCGGGTCCGGATCCGCGAAGACGGCGTCGGGCCACAGCGAGCCCTCCGCCGGGGCCATCGTCTCCAGCCACTGCGACGCCTCCTCGCCGAGAGCGGCCAGCCGGCTCCTGAAGGGCTCCGCGGTCGGGCTGAACCCCTCGCCGAGGATCAGCGTGCTCCACGTGGTGCGGAGCGCGGCGAACGGATCGTCCGCGGGTGCGGCGGAGGCGGCTTGGGGCGCGGCGAGCATCAGCGCGCCCCCGCTCGCGGCGGTGAGCGCCGCGGAGGTGGCCAGGAAGGTACGGCGGGACCAGGCAGAAGTCATGGGAGAGCTCCGGGTCGGTGACGTGTCTCCGGCGGGAACCCGGTGGGCGGTGGGCACCGGAGAGGCGGATGCCGCACAGTCCCGGGATCCGACTGTTCTGAGCGGGCGGGCACTTTCTAGCAGCCACCAGACGACACGCTCAATGACTTTGGCTGAATTGATCGTATCGATCGCTCCATGGCTTGTGCGGGACCTCTCCACGGCGGAATCGGCGCGCACTCCGTGCTTCCGTGCAAACCACCGCTCGGATCGTTTCGAGCGGATGCGATCGATATGGTTGAGCCAGGCCGGACGGCGGTCGCCCCGGGGTCCGCAATCCCCGCGCTTCCGCCACCGGTGCGCCGTTTCCAGAGCCCAGCCGTCTCCGAGTCCAGGGGGATCCATGCGACTGCACGTCGACCAGCGCCACGAGCGGGTGCTCGAACTCGTCCGCGAGCGCGGCAGCCTGCGCGTCGCCGAACTCGCCGAGGAGCTCGGTATGTCCGCCGTCACCCTGCGCCGGGACGTCGAGGCGCTGGCGGCCCAGGGGCTCGTGGAGCGGCTGCACGGTGCGGTGGTGTGGCCGGCGGGGCAGTCCCGGCCCGCCCCGGCCTCCGCGCCGTCCGCCGAGGGGCTGGTGGTGGGCATGGTGGTGCCGACCACCGAGTACTACTACGCGGACGTGGTGCGCGGCGCCCGGCAGGCCGTCGAGGCCGCTGGCGCCCGGCTGACGATCGGGCTCTCCCGCTACCTCCCCGACGAGGACGCCGCCCAGGCCCGGCGGCTGCTGTCCACCGGCGCCGACGGACTGCTGCTCACCCCGAGCTGGGAGCGCGGCTGTCCCGAGCAGGGCGAGGGGGTATGGGCGGCGGAGCAGGACATCCCGGTCGTCCTGGTGGAACGCTCGGCTCCCCTCGGCCATCCGGCGGCGCGCCTGGACCGGGTGCGCTCGGACCACGCGCACGGGGCCGCCGAAGCGGTGGCCCACCTGGCCGGGCTCGGACACCGGGCGATCGCGCTCGCTGTGCAGGACAGCCCGACCGCTCCCCGGCTCCGGGTCGGCTACCGGGCAGCCGTGGACGCGCTGGGCCTGACCCCGGTGTCGTCCTCGCCGCTGGACGAGGCCCTGCCGCAGTCCGAGGCCGATCGGTTCGAGCGGACCCTGGAGTACCTGTGCCAGGGCGTGGCGAGCGGCAACGTGACCGCCGCGATCGTGCACAGCGATGCCGACGCGATCGTCCTCATCCCCCGGCTCCAGGCCAGGGGAGTGCGGGTGCCCGAGGACCTCGCGGTGATCGCGTACGACGACGAGGTCGCCTCGCTCGCCGATCTGCCGCTCACCGCGGTGGCCCCCGACAAGCATGCCGTGGGCGCCGCCGCGGCCCGCCTCCTGCTGTCCCGCCTCGGCGCCGACCGCCGCGGCGCGGCGGACGCGACGGGCCCGTACGCCGGCGCCCGTCGGCATCTGGACATCCTGCCCACCCTGCGGGTCCGGGTCTCCTGCGGGGCCGCCGCTGCTCCCTGACGCGGAGGGCGCCGCGCCGCGCGGACCGCGCCGCGGGTCAGCAGGTCCTGGCGGCAGAGCTTTTCGCGGTGCCGGGGCCGATCGGCGCCGTGCCCGAGCTCCGGACCGATGAGTGATCGATTTGATTGAATTGCTCATTCGCTCTTGACTGCGATCGGTTCTGCGCAAAAAGATGTGTGCCGTTCACCTCATCTCCCGCAGCCCGAGGTTTCGTAGGAGCCGGCCCATGCCCTGTACCGCCCGCACGTCCCGCCTCGCCCTCGCGGCGTCCGCCGCCTCACTCGCCCTGCTGGTCACCGCCTGCGGCGGCTCGGGCTCGGACGCCTCGGGCGCCGGGGACGGCAAGCCCGTCACTCTCACCTTCTGGTCGGCCACCGCGGGCGCCAAGGAGACCGCCGACGCCTTCAACAAGACGCGTACCGACATCAAGGTGAAGTTCTCCATGGTGCCCGCCGGCCCCGAGGGCGTCACGAAACTGTCCAACGCGGTCAAGGGCGGCAACGCCCCCGACGTGGCGACGATGGACTACTCCGCCCTGCCCGAGTACGCCAGCGAGGGCAACCTGGAGAACCTCACCCCCAGCTCCGGCGACCTCGTCGAGAAGGAGTTCCCCGAGGCCGTCCAGTCCCTGGTCAACCTCGGCGGCTCCACCTGGGCCGTCCCCTTCGACGTGACACCGATCCAGCTCTTCTACCGCAAGGACCTGTTCGCGAAGCACGGCGTGGACGTGCCGACGACCTGGGCCGCGTACCGTACGGCCGCCGAGAAGATCCACGCCGGCGACCCCGACGTCACCATCACCAACTTCGGCGGTGGCGATCCCGCCCTGCTCTCCGGCCTCGCCTGGCAGGCCGGCGCCCGGTGGTACGGCACCAACGGCGACGCCTGGAAGGTCGACATCGACGACCCGGCCTCCCGCAAGGTCGCCGCCTACTGGGACGGCCTCCTCGCCGACGGTCTCGCCTCCAGGACCCCGCTCTGGGGCGAGGGCGAGAACAAGGAGCGCGCCACCGGCAAGGTCGCCACCATCATCGGCGCCGCCTGGAGCGCCGGGAACTTCCCCGTCAGCTACCCCGACTCCCGCGGCAAGTGGGGCATAGCCCCCCTGCCCACCTGGGACGGCGAGGCGAGCACCGGAATGTACGGCGGAACCTCCTACATCGTGCCCAAGGGCAGCGAACACATCGAGGCCGCAGCCGAGTTCATCAAGTGGGTCACCACCGACCCGGAGGCCATGACCGCCCGCCTCAGCTCCCTCAAGGCCCCCAGCAGCGCCCTGCCCGCCAACGAGGGCATGCGCGCCGCCGCGGCGAAGCAGTTCGACAACTCCTACTTCGGGGACCAGGACGTCTACGCCCTGGCCGGTGAGGCCGCCGCCACCATCGTGCCCGGCTGGACCTGGGGCCCGGTCCAGCAGCAGGTCACCTCGGTACAGATGGCCGCGGGCGCCGACCACACCAAGATGCTGAGCACCGGACAGGCGAAGGGCGAGAGCGCCGTCACCGACCGCGGGCTGAAGCTCGACAAGTAGCCCCACGGCGGCCCGGCGCCCGCCGCGCCGGGCCGCCCCGTCCCCGTACCGTCCCCACCCCGCCGAAGGAGCACCAGGTGGCAGCCCCACTCGCCCGGCCGGCCAAGACCCCGGCACCACCGGCCGTGCCGCCGCCCGCCGGACCTGCCGGTTCCGCCGGGCCGGGAAAGCACGGCGCGCCCGGCGGCCCCGGCGCACGACGCGGACAGCGCCGGGCCGTCGCCCTGTTCACCGTCCCGTTCTTCGCGCTCTTCGCCGCCGTCACCGTCCTGCCGATGATCTACGCGGCCTGGATGAGCCTCTACCGTGAGGAATCCTCCGGCCTGGGATTCGGGGGCACCGAGCGCGTCTTCGCCGGATTCGGCAACTTCACCGAAGCCCTCGGCGACGAGGCGTTCCTGCGCTCCTTCGGGAACATCGCCCTCTACTGCGCCCTCTACATCCCCGCGATGGTCGGCGGCGCCCTCGTCCTGGCCCTGCTCGTCGACTCGTCCCTGGCCCGGGCCAAGCGCTTCTTCCAGATCGCCTACTTCCTGCCGCACGCGGTGCCCGGCCTGATCGCCTCGCTGATCTGGCTCTACCTCTACACACCGGGCCTCAGCCCCGTCACCGACGCCCTCGACGCGCTCGGCGCGCAGTGGAACTTCTTCGGCGAGGACGAGGCGGTCCTCTCCGTCGTCAACATCTCCGCGTGGCAGTGGACCGGCTACAACATGATCATCTTCTACGCGGGCCTCCAGGCCGTCCCCCGTGAGGTCCTGGAAGCCGCGACCGTCGACGGAGCCGGCGCCCTGCGCACCGCCCTCCAGGTCAAGGTCCCGATGATCCGGCCGACCGTCGTGCTGACCCTGCTGTTCACCTGTGTCGGCGCCATCCAGCTCTTCGACGCCCCCAAGCTCGTCCAGCTCCGCGCCAACACCATGGGCGAGGACTGGTCGCCGACCATGTTCATCTACACCGTGGCCTTCAAGGGCCACGACTACGGCCTGGCCGCCGCGAGCTCCCTGCTGCTCGCCCTCGTCGCCGGCCTGCTGTCCTTCGTCGTCACCAAGCTCGGCAACCGGTGGAAGGCCTCATGAGCATCCAGACAGCCAACCGCGGGGCACCGACCGCCGCCGCCCGGGGCTACGGGACCGCGCGCCGCACCGCACCCCGGCCGCCCACGCGCCGGAGCCGTACCGGCGGCCTCACCTCCCGGGTGGCGGTGAACGCCGTGCTCGCCGTCGTGGCCGTCTACACGCTGATGCCGCTGACCTGGCTCCTCATCGCCTCCACCAAGAGCTACCGGGACCTGTTCGCCACCAACCCGTTCAGCGTCGGCGACTTCCACCTCCTGGCCAACCTGAACGCCCTGATCGACCACAACGACGGCATCTTCGTCCGCTGGATGCTCAACAGCCTCCTCTACACCGTCGTCGCCTCCCTCCTCTCCACCCTGATCTCCGTCGCCTGCGGATACGCCTTCGACAAGTACGCCTTCCGCGGCCGGGAGAAGTGGTTCGGGGTCGTCCTCGTCGGCGTCCTCATCCCCTCGACCGTCGTCCAGCTCCCGCTCTACCTGATGGCCTCCGAACTGGGCCTCGTCAACACCTACTGGGCCGTCCTCATCCCCGGCCTCGTCAACCCCTTCGGCGTCTACCTGGCCCGCGTCTTCTCCGAGGGGTACGTGCCGGGCGAGGTCCTCGAAGCCGCCCGGGTCGACGGAGCCGGGGAGATACAGACCTTCGCCAAGGTCGCCCTGCCGATGCTCGCGCCCGGCTTCGTGACCATCTTCCTGTTCTCCTTCACCGCGAGCTGGAACAACTTCTACGGCGCGCTCATGATGCTCAACGACGACCGGCTCTACCCGGTCAACCTGGGCCTGTTCATGTGGAACCAGAACGTCTACCAGCAGCCGGAGCTCTACCCCCTGGTCATCATCGGCTCCCTCGTCGCCGTCGTCCCCCTGATCGTCGCCTTCCTCTGCCTCCAGCGCTTCTGGCGCTCGGGCCTCACCGCAGGAGCCGTCAAGTGACCCCCTCCGCCACGCCCCGGGTGACCCGCCCCCGCACCGTCCTCGCGATGAGCGGCGAGACCCGGGCCGCGGTCCTCGCCCCCGCGGCCCTGGACCGGCTCGTGCGCGTCGCCGACCTCGATCCCGCACTCCTCGTCACCGATTTCGGCGCCGACGACCCCGCCCAGCGCACCACACTCCACGAGGCCGAGGTCCTGTTCACCGGCTGGGGCTGCCCCCGGCTCGACCCGGCCGCCCTGCGCGCCATGCCCCGGCTGCGCGCGGTCGTCCATGCCGCCGGCTCCGTCAAGCACCACATCACCCAGGACGTATGGGACCGGGGCATCACCGTGAGCACCGCCGCGGCGGCCAACGCCTTCCCGGTCGCCGAGTACACGGTCGCCGCGATCCTCTTCGCCAACAAGAACATCCTGGAGAGCGCCCGCGTCTACCGCGAAGCACGCTCCCGGGTGAACGTCCTCAGGCGGTTCCCCGGCGCCGGCAACTACCGCCGCACTGTCGGCATCGTCGGCGCCTCCCGCATCGGCCGCCGCGTCATCGAACTGCTGCGCCCCTACGACCTGCGCGTCCTGGTGCACGACCCGTACCTCGACGATGCCGACGCCCGCGCCCTTGGCGTGGAGCGCGCCGGACTCGACGCGCTGGCGGCCGGGAGCGACGTCGTCACCATCCACGCGCCCGAACTCCCTGCCACCCGACACCTGTTCGACGCCTCGCGCCTCGCGCTGATGCGGGACGGGGCGACTCTCGTCAACACCGCCCGCGGCTCCCTGGTGGACACCGATGCGCTGGTGAAGGAAGTGGTCACCGGACGCCTGCACGCCGTACTCGACCATACGGAACCAGAGGTCCTGCCCGCCGACTCGCCCCTGTACGACCTGCCGAACGTCCTGCTCACGCCGCACATCGCCGGCTCGCAGGGCGGCGAGCTCCACCGGCTGGCCGACGCCGCCGTCGACGAACTCGAACGGTACGCGCACGGCCTGCCCTTCGCCCATGCGGTGGACCCCCGCACCCTGCACCAGCAGGCCTGACCCCGTCCCCGTACCTCTCCGGAAGGCCTGCCATGTCCCGAGCCCGCCGTGTGCTCCTCGTCGGCATCGACGGAGTGCGCCTCGACACCCTGCGCCGGGCGTCCACCCCGCACCTCGACGCGGTGGCCGACGCCGGGTTCCTGGCCCCGGTGACCGTGGGGGAGGACACCCCCACCATGTCGGGCCCGTGCTGGGCCACCGTCGTCACCGGCGTCCGCGTCACCAAGCACGCGGTGTGGGGCAACGACTTCCGCGGCCACCGCCTCGGCGTCTTCCCGGACTTCGCCACTCGCCTGGCCCGCCAGGACGGCCGTCGCACCTATGTCGCCGCCGCCTGGCAACCGCTGGTCACCGTCGCCGACGGCGGCCCGATGTTCCGCCGCCCCACCCGGCTCACCCACCACGCACCGGCCGCCGACACACCTGCCGCCTGGGAGGAGGCCGACGCCGCGACCGTGCGGGACGCCGTGGCCGTCCTCACCCACGAGGACCCCGAGGCGTCCTTCATCTACCTCGGCGCCCCCGACGAGACCGCCCACCACCTGGGCTGCGGCGACGCGTACGAGGCATCGGTCGAGGCGGCCGACCGGCGCCTGGGCGGCCTTCTCGCGGCCCTGCGCGCCCGGCCCCGCCATGAGGACGAGGCCTGGACCGTCCTCGTCGTCACCGACCACGGGCACCGGGACGAGGGAGGCCACGGCGGCGGCAGCCCGGCCGAACGCACCGCCTGGCTCGCCTGCGCGGGCCCGGACACCACCGCCGGCGCGCGCCCCGCCCGCCCCGTCCGGCACGAGGACGTCGCCGCCCAGGTGTACGCGGCCCTGGACCGTACGCCCGACGCGCACTGGACGCTCGACGGCCGCCGGATACCGACGGTGCCGCGCGGCGCGCTCCCTCACGGCCCTGCTACGGGAAGGGGGGCCGGAGCGGCCGGGGTGACGTGACGACATCAGGACGCCGGGGCCGCTGGGCGGCGCGCCCGCCCGGCCCCGGCGTCCTCGTGGTCACGCGGCGTGCGCCCGCCCCGTGGCCAGCACCGCCATCAGCCGGGCCACCGTGCGGGCCATCGCGTCCCGGCCGTCCGCCAGATACCGGCGCGGGTCCACGCCCCGGTCGTCCTGGGCCAGCCGCTCCCGTATCGCTCCGGTCATCGCGATGTTCAGCGCTGTCCCGATGTTCACCTTGCGGATCCCGCCCGCCACGGCGCGCGCCAGCTCCTCGTCGGAGGCCCCGGACGAACCGTGCAGCACCAGCGGAACCGGCACCGCCGCACGCAGGCCGCCCAGCAGGCCGTGGTCGATGACGGCGTCCCGCGACGTCATGGCGTGCGAGGTGCCGACCGCCACCGCCAGCGCGTCGACCCCGGTGGCCTCGACGAACGACCGCGCCTCGTCGGGATCCGTACGGGCCCCGGGCGCATGGGCGTTCAGGGGCGGCTCCCCGTTCTTCCCGCCGACCTGACCGAGCTCGGCCTCCAGCCACAGGCCCCGCTCGTGCGCCCAGACGACGGCGGCGCGGGTGGCCGCCAGATTCTCCGTGTACGGCAGCCGCGCCGCGTCGAACATCGCCGAACTGAACCCGCAGTCCGCCGCCCGGTGCAGCAGCTCCGGCGACTGCACATGGTCGAGGTGCAGGGAGACGGGGACGGCTGCCTGGTCCGCGATCTCCGCCGCGGCGCGCGCGATCGGCCGCGGCCGGCCCCGGTGATAGGCGACGGCGTTCTCGCTGATCTGCAGGATCACCGGCGATCCCGCCGTCTCCGCCCCCTCGGCGATGGCCTCCGCGTGCTCCAGGGTGATGACGTTGAACGCGGCGACCGCACGGTGCTGTGCGGCGGCCTCGGCGATCAGATCGCCGGTGGCTGCGAGGGACATGTCGACTCCGTGATGGGGACTGAGGACCGGTGGGCGGGGGAGGGGGCGGCCCGGTGCGTCGGGCCGTGCTGCCGGCTCAGGCCGTGCTGCTGAGGATGACCGAGCGGGTGAGGTGGCGCGGCCGGTCCGGGTCGAGGCCGCGCGCGTTCGCGACGGCTAGTGCCAGCCGCTGCACCCGGACCAGCTCCGCCAGCGGGTCGAGGCCCCCGGCCACCCAGCGGGCGCCGGTCGCGTGCACCTCGTCCATCAGCCCGGAGGGGGCCTGACCGAGCATCCAGGTCGCGGTGGAGCGGGTGGAGATGCTGATCGGACCGTGCCGGTACTCCATCGCCGGGTACGCCTCGGTCCAGGCGAGCGCGGCCTCGCGCATCTTCAGCGCCGCCTCGTTGGCGAGCCCCACGCTCCACCCCTGCCCGAGGAAGGTGAACTGGCTGCACTCCACCAGACCGGCGGGCAGCGGCTCGGCGAGCGCGACCTGGGCGTCCTCGACGACCGCGTCGCTGTGCAGACCCAGATGGGCCCGGAGGAGGGTCAGCGCGGATGTCGCGAAGCGGGTCTGCACGACGGACTTCTCGTCGGCGAACTCGAGCACGATCGTGTCGTCGGCCAGCGCGGCCATCGGGGTGTCGGGGTCGCCGATGACCACCGTGCGACGGGTCGTGTCACCGATCCGGCCCAGGAGTCCGATCACCTCCGTCGTGGTGCCGGAGCGGCTCAGGGCCACCACCCGGTCGTAGGGCCGTCCGGCCGGGAACTCCGAGGCGGCGAAGGCGTCGGTCTCGCCCTGGCCGCTGCCCTCCCGAAGGGCGGCGTAGGCCTGGGCCATGAAGAACGAGGTCCCGCAGCCGACCACGGCGATGCGCTCGCCCGCGGCCGGAAGCCGGTGGGCCAGTCCGTCCGCCATACCGGCGGCGACCTGCCAGCAGTCGGGCTGGCTGGCCAGCTCCTGAGCCACGTGCGTCATCTGTGCTCCCTGATCGCGGCGATCGATGCTCGAAGCTGCATATTAAGCGCGCGTTTCAAGCATTATCAAGCAGATGCGCGTCAGGTCCGCACGTCCGGCGCGGCCGCCCCGCCCGGCCTGCGGGATCCGGCGAGGGCCGGTCCCCACCGGCGATCGTGAGATGGGTGCCACTTCGCGATCGCGCATTCGGTCCCGGCGGATGGGTAGGGTGGTGGCGTTTCGCGACAGCTGCGGAAGGGTCGAGCCAGGGAGAACGATTCATGGGTTCGCTGACGGGAAAAGTCGCCCTGGTCACGGGCGCCAGCCGGGGAATCGGCCGGGCGATCGCCCGGCGGCTCGCACGCGACGGCGCCTTGGTCGCCGTTCACTACGGCATGCGGGCGGAGGCGGCCCGGGAAGTGGTCGCGGGGATCACGCACACGGGCGGACGGGCTTTCGCGGTGGGATCCCTGCTGGGGGTGCCGGGAGACGTCGAAACCCTGTACGAGGCGTTCCGGGCGGGAATGGCGGACCGGGGAGAGGAACCGGCGCTGGACATTCTGGTCAACAACGCCGGTGTGAGCGGATCGGGGCGCATAGGCGACGCCTCGCCGGAAGTCTTCGACCGCCTGTTCGCGGTGAACGTGAAAGCGCCGCTCTTCCTCATCCAGCAGGGTCTGGCCCTGATGCGTGACCGAGGCCGGATCATCAACATCTCGTCGGCCGCCGCCCACCGCTCCTTTCCGGAGTCCGTGACCTACGCCATGACCAAGGGGGCGCTGGAGACGCTGACGCTTGCGGTGGCAAAGGAAGTGGCGGAGCGCGGCATCACGGCGAACACCGTGGTGCCCGGCTTCGTGGAGACCGACATGAACGCCCGGCGACGTGAGACGCCGGAGGCCGCGGCGGTTCTGGCCGCGCACTCCGTTTTCGGCCGCCTGGGCCAGCCGTCCGACATCGCCGACGTCGTGGCCTTCCTCGCCTCGGAGGACTCCCGCTGGGTCACCGGACAGAGCATCGACGCCACGGGCGGCATCGGGCTCTGAGACGGCGGACCGGCCGGTGCCGGGGCGGCTTCGACCGCCCCGGCACCGCGCACCGCCCTCACGCGCCCGGGAGCAGCGACTCCCACGCGATCGCGGAATCAGGGTGACGCGACGTCAGCGCCGCACCGGCCGGGCCCGAGGGGTCCCCGTCGGGATCGGCCCACGTGCCGTCGCAGCCCAGCAGCTCCGCGACCGCGTCCAGCGTCCCCGGGTGTGCGAAGAGCAGAGCGGCGCCACGGCCCCCGGCGCCGGCCGCCCGTACCCCGCCGTCCGGCGCGTCCCCCTCCGGCGCCTCCCGCCACGGCGGCACCCACGTGTCCAGTGCCGCGAGCCGGGCCGGGAAGACGCGCCCCGCTTCCCGGATCAGCACCGGGGCCAGATCCGCGGCTCCGGCACGCAGGGTCGTGATCAGACTCGGCAGCCACGGCAGCAGAACCGGGTCCGGCAGCCGCCCGAACGCGTTGGACACGGCCTCCACCACCACGTCCGACAGCCCCGGCACCGGCACCAACGCGTGCACGAAGCCGCTCAGATAGCGCGGATAGGCGGGCACCACCAGCGGGTTGGCCAGCAACGCGCCGCAGCGCTCCCGCAGACCGGCCCGCGACAGGGCGCCGAGCTGCACCTGCGCCGCCCACAGGAGCGCGGTCCGCTCCGGGTCCGTGGGGCGGGACTGGGCGACGGCCAGCTCCAGCTGGGCCCGGTCGCAGCCCAGGGACAACGCGAGACCCTCCATGCTGAACAGGAAGCCCAGCATCGCCGCCACCTGTCCCACGGTCGCGTCCTCGTCGGTGAACGCGGTCGGCAGCAAGGTGCAGTAGTGCGCGTAGCCGGCCTTGACGAACGACTCCACCCACGGCGGCAGCACCGGCTCGGCGGTCCGGTAGTACGCCAGCAGCGCCCGCACCCGGCGCAGCACCTCCGGGGCTCCGTCCACCGTCCGCTCGGCGGCGAGGACCTCCAGGGCACGGGCGCCCAGCTCGTCGGCGAGCCGCCGGCCGCCGACATACAGCGTGGCGTCCTCGACGGCGGCGAGGACGCCCGCCGTCGTCGCCCGCGGCCCGTACGCATCGCGGCGCAGCCGCTGTTCGAGGACCTGCTCGATGCTCACGCCCTCGTACCCGAGCTCGATGAGTGCCCGCTGATGAGTGCCCAGCGCCAGGTCCCACGACTCCTGGAGCGACCGCTCGCCGAGCCGGCGCTCACCCATGATCGGCCGTGCCGCGCCGTGCGGCATCAGCCGGCGCAGCATCCACAGCACGTCCGAGCAGGCCGCCAGCTCCGGGCGGGAGTTCAGGTCCAGCAGGGCACGCCGCACTCCCCGCTGCTGGAGCTTCAGCTCCAGCGGGGCGAGCCGGTCGTGCACATCGCGGGCCAGCGGCGGCAGCGCGTCGTAACCGACCCGGCCGGTCCGGTCGCCGCCCATCATGATCTCGACGAGGCGCCGCACATCGCGCCGGCCCGGCACCGCGTCCTTCTCGATGCAGGTGACCGCCGCGTCCTGGAAGTCGTACGGGGTGGGTCTGGCCCGGTCCCGCATCCCGGCGAGCAGGATCGACGTCTCGAACACCGCGATGGCGTCGGCGGTCGACGCCTGATAGCCGCTGCGCCGTGCCGCGCGCACGATGTCGACCGACCAGCCCAGCAGTTCGGCCTCGTCCAGCGTGTCGAGGACCGGTGGCCGCCGCAGGAACCCGGAGAGCCGGTCGTCGGCCGCCTCCGGCGGGGGAGCGGCCACGGCGGGGGCGGCCTTCTTCGTCGCGCGGGGCTTCTTCGCGCCGTCCTGCCCGGCCAGCCGGTAGGGCTGTACCCGGGTGCGCTTGAGGTTCTTCGCCCACTGCGTCGCGGCGATCGACACCGATCCCGGGGCCAGCCCGAACTGCGCCTCGATCGCCGCGTGGCTGGACGGGATCAGCCCGTGCTGCCAGGTGGTGGCGGACCGGGGGGAGATGGTGAACGTTCCTCCGCCCGCCACCCCGAACTCCTCGACCCGGCTCGCCGCGTGGAAGGCGCCGCACACATACAGGCAGTCCTCCGGGTCCGCCTCCCCGGCCGCCAGATGCTCGCGGATCCGGGTCCACATGTACCGTTCACGGTCCTCGTCCACCCGGACCCGGTCCCCGTCGCCGGGGGCGAGCCGCCGGAACAGGCTGCCGACGAGGAACATCACCTGGCGGTAGGCCTCATGATCGCTGTCGCCGAGCGGCACCTCGACGTACTGGTGCCACCACTCCGACCAGTGCCGCACCTTGCCGTGGCGCAGCAGATGCTCCTCCAGCTCGGCGAAGCGGGGCCGCAGGTCGCCGATCCCCACGCCGACCGCCTCACCGTGCAGCTCGGCTTCGGGCTCCGGCCCCCCGTCCGCCGCGGCGGACGCCTCCTGCGAAGCGCGCTCGCCGTGGCGGCCGTCCCACTGGAAGACATGGTCCGAGGACCGGTCGACGAGGACCAGCTCGACACCGGGGGTGTCCAGCGCGTACGCGATGGCCTGGTACTCGGCGGACGCCTCGGTGACCGGGGCGACGACCGACAGCGGCGCCCACTCGGCGGGGAACCCGTCGACGTCGCTCGCGAAGGCCTGGACCGCCACCGGAAGGCGGCAGTTGCGCAGCTCGCCCAGGAGCGGCGCCATGTCCTCGCACAGCTCCAGATACACGACCTTGGGCTGCTTCTCGCGCAGTCGGCGGGCCATGGCGAGCGCGGAGGCGGGTGAGTGATGACAGACCGGGAAGATCTCCAGCGGCTCGCGCACCGCCCGGTCCACGTCGTCGACCATGCCGAGGAGGATGCCCTCCAGGGCGCCGGGACCGTCGGCGAAGGCGGTCGCGGCCTCGTGCAACTGCTCGCGCAGCGCCGCGAAGGACGCCTGCCCGGCGCTGGTCGACGCGGGGGCGGACCCGTTGGCGGAAGGTGCCCGGCCGGGCGCGTTCTGAGGAGACCCGGTCATGACAGCGTGGCGATCGTGTCGCGGCCGCCGTCCAGGAACTCCGGCCAGGAGCCGCCCTCCTGCTTGCTGCGCGGCTCGACGACACCGTGCAGGTACTTGTTGAAGATGGCCAGGTCCTCGGGGTCGCGCCGGGCGAGGGAGCCGACGAGCGAGGAGGCGAGGGTCCGGGCGGTCAGCGTGCGCTCGCCGAAGAAGTTGCTGTGCAGGACGGCGTCCTCCAGCACACCGATCTGCTCCGCCGTCGACAGCGAGGACTCCAGCTTCTCGTCGTCGCTGCCCGCGGCCACGGCCGAGGCCCGCAGATCGGCGAAGCTCTGGAGCAGGACGTCCAGGAGCGTCGGCGGCACGTCCAGGTCGATCGCGTGCCGCCGCAGCAGTTCCTCGGTGCGGAAGCGGACGATCTCCGCCTCGCTCTTCTTGTTCGTCACGACCGGGATGCGCACGAAGTTGAAGCGGCGCTTCAGCGCGGACGACAGGTCGTTCACACCCCGGTCGCGGCTGTTGGCGGTCGCGATGATCGAGAAGCCGGGCTTGGCGAAGACGATGTTGTCGCCCGTGTCCGTGCCGTCGCCCTGCAACTCGGGGACCGAGATGTACTTCTCCGAGAGGATCGAGATCAGCGCGTCCTGGACGTCGCTGGTGGAACGGGTCAGTTCCTCGAAGCGGCCGATGGCACCCGTCTCCATCGCGGTCATGATCGGCGACGGGATCATCGACTCACGCGACTGCCCCTTGGCGATGACCATGGACACGTTCCATGCGTACTTGATGTGGTCCTCGGTGGTGCCGGCCGTGCCCTGCACCACCAGCGTGGAGTTGCGGGAGATCGCGGCGGACAGCAGCTCGGCCAGCCAGCTCTTCCCGGTGCCGGGGTCCCCTATCAGGAGCAGGCCCCGGTCGGAGGCGAGGGTGACGATCGAGCGTTCCACGAAGCTCCGGTCGCCGAACCACTTCTGTGGGATCTCCCGGTCCAGGCCGTCGGCGCGTTCGGAGCCCAGGACGAACAGCCGGACCATCTTCGGGGAGAGCCGCCAGGAGAACGGCTTGGGGCTGTCGTCGATCGACTCCAGCCAGTCGAGCTCCTCGGCGTACTTGGTCTCGGCGGGGGCACGCAACACGTCGGACATCGGAAGGCCTTTCTGAACGGGCGAGAAAAGTGTGAGAAGAAGAGAGGGACACGGCGGGGGGAGCGCACGCGATGACGGGCGGCGGTCACACCCCGCAGGGCCTCAGGTGAGGAACGTCTTGAGTTCGTGCACGAGCTTGTTGATGTGCCCGGAGACCACGGGTGTGCCCAGGGCCTTGAACCGCTCCCGGAACCACGGGTTGACCTCCTGCCGCCCGGAGCTGGTCACCGAGCCGACGGGGATGAACTTCACCCCGGAGCGGTGCACGGCCTCGATGCCTTCGAACAGCGGCTGGGAGCGGTCGAACTCGTAGAAGTCCGAGATCCACACCATGACGGTGTTCTTGGGCTCGGCTATCTTCGGGCGCGCCATCGCCATCGCGACGGGGCCGTCGTTCCCCCCGCCGAGATTCGTGCGCAGCAGCACGTCGAACGGGTCGTGCACCCACGGCGTCAGGTCGATCGAGCGGGTGTCGTAGGCGATGAGATGGACGTCCACCTTCGGCAGCCCGGCGAAGATGGAGGCGAGAATCGTGCAGTTCACCATCGAGTCGACCATCGAGCCGGACTGGTCCACCACGACGATCAACCGCTGCGGCGCCGTCCTGCGCACGGTGTGCCGGTAGTAGAGGCGGTCCACATACAGCCGCTGCTCCTCCGGACTCCAGTTGGTGAGGTTCTTCCAGACGGTGCGGTCCAGGTCGAGGTTGCGGAAGACGCGCTTGGGCGGCACCGAACGGTCCAGCTCGCCCACGGTGGCCTTGTCCACCTGGGTACGCAGCACCTCGGCCACCTCGTCGACGTACCGGCGGATGAGTGACTTCGCGTTGGCCAGGGCCACACCCGACAGATTTCCCTTGTCCCGCAGCAACTGCTCGATCAGCGACATGCTGGGCATCAGCCGCGCGGCCAGCGCCGGATCGGCCAGCACCTCCCGCAACCGCATGCGCCCCACGAGGTCCGCCTCGATCGCCGCCAGCTCCGGCCCGAGACTGCCGCCGTCCAGGCCCGCGCCTCCGGTGCGCCCGCCGCGAAGCTCGCCCGGCGGACAGCCCAGCGCACGCTCCAGCCACCCGGCGTCGGACTGCCAGCGCGCCAACTGCTCGGCGCTCACCGCGCTCGAACCGGTCGCGAAGACATTGAGCAGCACCTTCGACACCAGCGCGGCACGCCGCACCTCCGCCGCCCGGTCACGGGATCCGTCCGTGGCATCCTCCGGCGTCATCAGCCCGTCGAACTCGGCTGCCAGCTCCGGATGGCGCTGCACGAGCGAGTCGAGCGACGCTCCGGGATCCAGCAGCGCGGACGGCAGACCGATGTCCTCGACCACCCCCAGGCTCGCCGACTCCAGGGCGGGCTGCTCCTCACCGTCGAGGAGACGGGCCAGGAGCCGCCAGTACAGCACCTGACGGCGGTTCTCGTACGGGTCGGGCGCGGCCGGGGACGGTCCGGCGACGGGGCCGGGCGACTGCCCGGTGAGGTCCTCGGTCATGTCCGCAACAGCCTTCCGGCGCGTTCGCGCAGCACGGCGACGGCATCGGTGGCGGCCTTCTCCGCCCGGACACCTGCCTTGTCGGTGGTGCCGCCCGCCCACGCCCCGGCGTGCACGGCGACGGCCTTCTTCCGGACGGTCGTCTCGACCGCGAGCGGCTGGAGGAGGAACTCCCCGGCATCCCAGCGCAGCAGCCCGACACAGGCGTGGGAGGCGGCGACCGCCTCGGGCGTCAGCGGACCGGCGGCGGGCATCCGGTCGGTGTCCACGGCCAGGAGCTGCCCGGCGAGATCGAACGTGAGGCGGCCCTCCTCGCTGTGCGTGGCATACCCCTCCAGCAGCACCGGCACGGCGATCCGCACGGGATGCCGGTCCAGCGGAGCGACACGAGCCGCCGTCGCGGCGGACAACCTGACCCGCGCCGTGGCGAAGGGATCGGCCGGCTCACCCGCACGGGCCCGCTCGTCGTCCCAGAGCAGATCCCCTTCGGCGGTCACCGGCATGGCGTCCAGCTCCATCGAGCGTCCTTCGCTCACCGCGGCGAGCAACGACATCCGCGGACGCAGCAGTTGCCACAGCCCCGCCCCGACGACCGTGTCGGGCTTCGGCGCCGACACGCCGGCACGTACCAGACGGGGCGCGCTCCCGTCCGCCGGCTCGAACACGGCGTGGACCTGGGCCTGCACCGCCGTCGCATGCTCCTGCACATCGACGCCGAGCGGCAGCAGCCGACCGGTCACCGAGCCGCAGGACCGCTCCCCGGCCGAGCCCGGCACCGTCAACAGCAGGGCACGCGACCACAGATCGGCCAAGCGGCGCACCGGAACGCGCTCCAGTGTCGCCCCCGGGCAGGACGCGGCGAGCTCGGCGGCGAACCCGTCGAGCAGCGTCGCCCGGCGGCGCATCCCCGGATCGGGGAGCATCGCGGAGACCACCGGGGCGGCCCCGGCGACGAGCTCGTGGTCGATGCCCCGCCAGCCGCTGCGCGCGAGGTCGCACAGCCAACTGCGCGCCGCCGCCAGGAGGTTCACCCCGGTCTCCGGTCCGGCGACGGGCGCGGCGGGCTCCTCCTCGCAGGCGGGCCTGCTCACAGCCTCGTCGATGCGCAGCGCCAGCGCGTCGTACACGGAGCCCAGCAGCGCGCTGCGGGCGGCGGCGAGCGCCACGAAGTGGTCCTCCCCGGCGGCCCCGGCCCCCGCACGGTCGGCCGCCTCCGCCACCCGGGTGGCCAACGGCGTCCCGGCGACGGCCCCGGCGAGCCCGGCAACCGCGGCCGCCTGCGCGGCACCTGGCCGCAGCAGACCGGCCACCAGCGCCTCGTCGAACGCGTCCACGGCGGCGAGCACCTCGTCGAGCCCCTCGACCGGATCGGCCAGCAGATCGCCGCGCATCAGGCCACCGCCCGCGTCGGCGGGAACCACTGCATCTCGGGCAACGGCGCGGTGACCGGAGCCAGTTCGAGATAGGTGAGGTGCCGCAGGAACCGGCTGAACACCTGGGCGGCCGCCGAGGAGTCGTCCTTCACCGGCCGCGTCGCGGTCATGGCGGCGGTGAGCGACTGCGCGTCAGGCTCCCCGTCCGGGCGCTCCACCGCGAGATAGCGGGCCACGCGCCCGGCGCCGTACTGCAGCACCGCCTCGGCGACGAGCGCCTGGATGTGCTTGCAGAACATGCCGCGCGCACCGCCGCAGGGCCGGTTGTTGTTGGTGCTGCACGCGAACGCGTACGTCCGCGCCGCCACCGACGACACGTACACCCGCCCGATGTCCGAGCCGCTGGAGACGACCCCCTGCAACCGCCCGTCGGCCAGTTCGACGAACGGCACCTTGGCCAGCTTCCGCGGGCGCGCGGGCGCCATCACCCGCGCGGTACTCGACTGCTCCCAGACCGACAACGCGTCAACTCCCATGCATGCGAAAGGGGACGTCCACGCCTTCTCGGCGGGACATCAACGAACCTAGTCCCGACCACTGACATTGATGCTGATCCTCAGGTCTCGGTGGTCGTGACGTGGCCACCGGCCGACGCGACGCCGTCGATCGTCCCCGGGCCGATGGTGCGGGTGAGGAGGTGCAGGGGCGCCGGGCGGATGCCCGCCGCCCCGGCCGCCTCCCAGTACGCCAGCCCGGTCGCCGCGTCGACCGGACCGTGGACGAGTGGCACGGCCGCGCCCGAGGCGTGGAGCAGCGACTCCAGGCGGCACGACGCGATGCCGTCCGCCACCATCGGCTGCGCCAGGTATCCGGCCACCGCGGCGGCCGGCAGCCCCGCGGCCACCTGCCGCTCGGCGGACCCGGCACTCAGCAGCCCGCCGCCGACGACCAGGACGTCCTTCGCCCGTTCCATCCGCCCGAGGGCGCGTGACGTGTCGAAGCAGTGCGGGAACGAGTCGTCGACCACCGTCGTGCCCGGGGCGAGCGCGTCGACGTCCAGGAGCGTGCCGCCCCCGCTGACCGCCGCGACGATCAGACGTGCCCCGTACACGGCGTCGGGCAGCCCCTGGTCCGTCCCGAGCACCTCCACGGCCTCGGCGAGGCCGCGTTCCAGAAGGCTGTCGGCCAGTTCCTTCAGGCGCGGCCCGCTGCCCGCTACGTCACAGAGCAGCAGCCTGGCGGGCGGCTCCTCGGCCAGGGTGAGCAGCAGCTCCAGCGAGGAGGAGCCGATCGAGCCGAGCCCCACGAACGCGACGGTCAGGGAGCCCAGCCGCTGCCGCGTCGCGTCGAGCGCGGCGTGCACGGTCCTGACGACGGACACGACGGTCGCCGCGTGCCCGGTGGTGACGGCAGGGGCGGAGCCCGTCGTCCCGACGGCGCGCAGGACGTCGAAGCCGTAGCCGGTGAGCGACGGGATCATTCCGGCCAGGGACACGGCCCGCGCCCCCAGGGACGAGGCGAGCTCCACCCCGCGCGTGGTGTGCCCGAGCAGGGCGTCGCCGGGAGCGAGTTCGTCCGCGAAGAGCGGGACGCACACGAAGCCCGAACGGCCCAGCGGGGTACACAGCGTCTCCAGGAGCCGCGGCCGTCCGTCGGGGAACAGCAGGGTCCGCAGTTCCTCGCGCGGCAACGCCGCCTCCGGCAGACCGGCCAGCCGGGCCAGGTCGTCCGGGGACGGCAGATAGCCGACGAGCGCGGCGTCCACCGGCTCGTCCCGGCCGGTGGGGTCCGGCTCGGCGAGCCGGCCGGGACGACCCGACCGGTCGAGCCCGTGCACACCCTTGCCGTCAGGGATCCCGGGCACGGCCGAGTCCGCCGCGTGCGCCAGAGTGTCGCGTACCGCGTCCGCGAACACGGCCAGCGCCTCGGGGGTGAACGCCGTGGCCGCCGCGCGGACGGTGACCCGCAGCCGCCCGCCCTCCGGACCGGCGGACAGGAACACGTCCGTACCGGTCGGAGGCGGCGTGTACACGCTGTCGCCGTCCTCCCGGGTGACCGTCAGGGCCTCGCCGCCCAGCGGGCCCAGAGCGGTGAAGTCCAGATAAGTGAAGAAGAACTGCGAGGCCAGGGGCAGCCCGTTGGGCAGCGCAGGCACGGCCCCCTCGTACGTCCGAGCCTCGGCGGACTCAGCGGCCAGGCGCCGCAGATCGTCCTCGAACCCCGCGGTCTCCCTCCGCCCCGACGCCGGACCCGCGGGCCGGAGCGGAACGGCCGTGGCGAAGGGGCCGAACACCCGGTGCGCGTCCGGCAGGCCGTCGTCCCGGCCGCTCACCGCGAGACCGAGCACCAGATCCGTCCGCCCGGTGGTGGCCGCGAGCGCCCGGTAGTAGGCGGTGAGCACAGGGGCGTGGAGGGTGGATCCGTGACGCGTGGCCAGCTCGCGCAGTGCTCGGGTGTGCTCGGCGCCGACCGTGAACCCGTGCGTGTGGAAGAGCGGGTTCGCCGCGGCGTCCGGCGGAGCGGAGGTGTCCGGGCCGGGGGAGAGCACGGGCGGCCGGTAGGGAGCGCTCAGCCGGGCCCGCCGGTCCTCGCCGGCCGGGGCACCGGGCTCCGCCGCGGCGGCCGCCGTACGTTCCGCGAGGCGGACGGCGTGGTCGCGGAAGGTGCTGAGCGGGGGCGCCGGAGCCGCCGCGTCACCCCGGGACAGGGCGTCGTACGCGCTCATCAGCTCCCTTACCAGAAGCGCGGCGCTGTAGCCGTCGCCGATGATGTGGTGGGCGTGTGCCACCAGGAGGTGTTCGTCGGGTGCGACGGTGAGCACCCGCAGGCGCAGCAGAGGCCAGGCCCAGGTTTCGAAACGGCGTGCCCGCTCGGAGGCGACCCGTTCCTCCACCTGCACCGGGTCGCTGAGGGTCTCGAAGTCGACCGGCAGGCGCAGCGAGGGCGGCAGCTCCTGCTGGACGGCCGGGCGAGCTCCGGCGGGGAAGACGGTGCGCAGCATCGGGTGGCGTCCGACGAGCGTGTCCACGGCACTCTGGAACCGGGCGGTGTCGAGGCGGCCGCGCAAGCGGAACCGGGTGAGCCAGGACGAGGTGGTACCCGGTGCGATGGCTTCGGCCAGCAGGAATCCCCGTTGGGTGGGGGTGAGAGGGAAGGACGGAGGCGCCCCGGTGCCGACGGCGGTGTCAGCGGAGGCCTCCACCGTGCTGTCGGTGGCGGTGTGAGCGGAGGTCTCCTCGGTGTTGTCGGGGGCTTCGTCGGTCGCCGCGTCCACGGCCGATGCCAGGGCCGCGAGCGTGCGGTCGCGGTAGACGACGGTCGGCCGGGGAAGCGGCCCCCCGCCCCGCTTCTCCAGCCGGGCGAACACCTCCAGCACGAGCAGCGAGTCACCGCCCAGGGCGAAGAAGTCGTCCTCGCGGCACACGTCGTCGGTCTGGAGCAGCGCGGCCCAGATGGCGGCGAGGCGGATCTCGGTCGGTGTCCGGGGCGCGGTACGGGTGGTCGCCGTGGGGGAGGGTGAACGGGGTGGGGTCTCCCCGAGGGCCGGCAGCGCACGGCGGTCGATTTTGCCCGTGCCCGTGAGCGGCATCGTCCCGACACGGGTGATCCGGTGCGGAATCATGTAGGCGGGCAGGGACTGCGCCAGGTGACGCCGCAGTTCCGCGGCATCGTCCCCGGACGGGACGGACGCTCCTGGCCCGGGCGTCACGAAGGCGGTGAGGCGCCCGTCCTGAGCTAGCACGACGGCGTGAGCGACGTCGGGATGCGTCTGGAGCACCGCCTCGATCTCGCCCGGCTCGACCCGGTTGCCCCGGATCTTCACCTGGTCGTCCAGCCGCCCGAGGAACTCCAGAGTGCCGTCCTCGGAGCACCGCACCCGGTCGCCGCTGCGGTACCAGCGCCGTCCGCGCCGCACAGTGAACGCGGCCTCGGTGAGGTCCGGTTCGCCGAGGTACCCCGGGGTGAGACCGGTTCCGGCGATGAGGAGCTCACCGGCATCGCCGGGCCGCGCCGCCTCCCCGTCGGGACCGACGACCTCCACCTCCGTACCCGACACCGGTCGCCCGATGGGCAGTCGCCGCACATGGTCGCCGGGCCGCTCGCTGATGATGTGGCAGCTCGTGTTGATCGTGGCCTCGGTGGGGCCGTACAGGTTGGCGATGCGCCGGCCGTCGCCGAAGAGGTCGAACCAGCGGCGTACGTGCGCGGGTGACAGGGCCTCGCCGCCGACATGGACCCACCGGAGGGCGGACAGGTCCGGCAGGGGTTCGCCCCGGCTCACCCGTGCCTCGGCGGCGCTGAGAAGCTGTTCCCAGAGCGTGGGTACGGAGCTCCAGACGGTGATGCGGTGGCGCTCGACGTGGGTCAGCAGCCGGTCGGGGTCGCGCAACAGGTCCCGGTCGACCGTGACCACGGTGGCGCCGACCAGCAGCGGGGCGAGGAGCTGGCGGACCGAGGCGTCGAAACAGGGCGACGCGGTCTGGGCGAGCCGGTCGTGCGCGTCGTAGCCGAAGGTGTCGATCGCCCAGCCGAGGTAGTTCTCCATGGACCGGTGGGTGATGGGCACGGCCTTGGGCCGTCCGGTGGAACCGGAGGTGAAGATCACGTACGCGATGCCGTCGGCGTCGGTGTGGGCCACGGCGCCGGGCCCGGCTGCCTCGCCCGGGTACCGCACGGAGTTCCGCGAGAGCGGCGGCGGTACGTCGACGGGCACCAGGGTCACGTCGCCGAGCGCTTCCCCCGCCGCGCGGGTCGCGGTGTGACAGAGCACCGTACGGGCCCCGGAGCGCGTGAGCTGGTCGGCCAGGCGCGCGGTCGGGTGCCCGGCGTCCAGCGGAACCCAGCCCGCACCGGCGCGCAGGGCCGCGACGACGGCGACGACGGTGTCCGCGCCCGGTTCGGTGAGCAGCCCGACGAGGCTGCCCGGGGTGACGCCGTGGGCGAGCAGGGAGCCTGCGAGAGCCTGCGAGGCACGGTCGAGTTCGCCGTACGTCAAGGTGGCGGCGCCGGTGTCGACGGCGACCGCGTCCGGGGTGGCGCGGAATCGCTCGACGAGCCGGCGCACGAGCGTGGCGGACCCGGTGGCCGCGAGGGGCGTGGCGGACCCGGAGGCAGGGAGGGGCGTGGCGGACCCGGAGGCCGGGAGGGGCGTGGCGGCGGTGGCCGTGAGGGCTGCCGCGGCCAACTCGTCGTGGAAGTCACGGTCCAGGCGGGCCACCGTCTCCGGGGCGAAGAGCCGGACGGGGAAGTTCCACGAGAAGCGCAGGACGGTCTCGTCCTGCCAGCACAGCAGGCTCAGCCGGGTCGCGGCGGTGGCGGTGCCCGCGGCGGTCGGCCGCACGCTCACCGGACACCGCTCGTCGAGTGCGGCGGGGAAGCGAGAGAAGCTGAAGCCGGCCGGGCCGGCCGTCCGCGGGCCGGGCGCGGCCGGGTCCGCCGGCAGCAGCCGGGCCAGGTCCAGGCCGGTGAGGCCGGCATGCCGCTCGCTCTCCAGCCAGATCCGGGCCAGTCGCCCGGCCAGGGCCCCGACCGGCTCGTCCGGGTCCGTCGAGCACAGCAGGGGGAGGGTGTCGGCGAGCGGCCCCACGAGCCGGTCCAGGCCCGTCGTCCGGCCGTCTCGACGGGCACGGGCGACGTTCACCGCGATCTCCCGCTGCCCGCTCCACCGGGCCAGACAGCGCACCTGCACGGCGAGCAGCAGATGGAACAGGCTCACTTCCGCATCGGCGGCCCGCTTCTCCAGCGCGGCGCTCAGCGCCGGATCGAGACTGCTCTGATGCGTGGTCAGGGGAGCCGAGGGAAGGGCCCGTGGATCACCGTCGTACGGCAGGCGCAGCGGCTCGCCGCGGGATGCCAGCCGGTCCGCCCAGTACCGCCGGTCGGCGGCGAGCACTTCCCCGCCGTCCGTGGAGGACCGCTCGTCGGCGGCAGCGGTCGCGTACCGCGCGAAGTCGGTGCCGAGCGGGGGCAGCGCCGGTGTCTCTCCGTGGGCGAAGGCGGTGTAGAGCGACCAGAGTTCCCCGGCGAGGACGTTGAGGCTGTATCCGTCACCGGCCGTGTGGTGGATGACCAGCACCAGATGGGACAGCTCCGCGCTCTCCCGGGCGAGGACCGCCCGCACGGGAGGCTCGGCGGAGAGATCGAACGGCCGGTTGCACAGGGCCGTTTCGAGCTCCTCGATACGACCGGGCGCCTCGTGGACCTCGTACCAGGTGGACAGGTCGGACGGCGGGGCGACGTACTGCACCGGTGACGCGGACCCCGTGCCGCCCCCGGCGTCGGTGATGCGGATCCGCAGCATGGTGTGCCGGTCGGCGAGTGCACGGAGCGCCCGGCCCAGGAGCCGGCTGTCCAGCGGACCCCGGACGGTCTGGCGCACGTAGCCGTGCGCCGGGACCTCCGGGTGGAGCCGGCTGCCGGTGTGCAGGGCCAGCTGGACCGGGGTGAGCGGGAACGGGGCCCCCTCCGGAACGGGGGCCGGTGTACGGGGGAGGGTGGGGGAGGCGAGGGCCGGTGTGCTGTCCAGGTGCGCGGCCAGTTCCGCGACGGTCCGGTACTCGAAGAACAGCGTGGCGGGCAGGGCCGTGCCCCGTTCCCGTTCGAGCTGCCTGACGAGGTCGACGGCGGCGAGCGAGTCGAGGCCGAGAGCGAGGAACGGTTCGTCGTCCGGAACCTCGGAGGCAGGCAGCCGCAGCGCCGAGGCGAGCAGGCGGCGGAGCAGCGCTCGGGTGCCGGTGCCCTCGCCGGGCCTCCGCGCCGAGGCCGCCGATCCTGATGCCGATGCCGATGCCGATGCCGGCCCTGATGCCGTTCGCGCGCCTTCGACCGCCGGGGCCGGGGGCTCCGGGGACGGCGGGCCCGCAGGCGGCGCAGACGGTGTCGGATCGGCGAACAGCAGCTGCGCCGCGTCGACGCCGCATGCCGCGCGGAGCGCCGCCGACGCGGCAGCGAGGGCAACGGGCCGTCCTCCGGCGCTCCGTACGGTGGGGGAGCCGGCTCCCGTCCCGGTGCCGAGCACCGCCGCCATGCCCGTACCGTCCAGGGCGGCGAGATTCACGGACTGCCAGGGCCTGCCCGCGTGCCGTTCCGACGCGGCGAACGCGTCGAGGAAGGCGTTGGCCCCGGCGTAGTCGCCCAGCGCGCCCGCCAGCCCGGGGAGCACGGCGCTCACGGAGGAGAGGGCGACGCGGACCGCCGGGTCGAGCCCGTGCCGGCGCAGGGCCAGCGAGAGCAGCAGGGTGCCCCGGGTCTTGGCGGCCAGCGCGTGCGCCGTCTCCTCCGGGAGCCTGTTCCGCAGGGTGCCCGGGCGTACGACCCCCGCCGCGTGGAAGAGGGCGTCCAGGCGGGGCAGCCCGGCCAGGAGCGCGTCGACATCCCGCTCCGCCGAGACGTCGGCCACGCGGTAGTGGACGGTGGCGCCCAGCCTACGGAGTTCGTCGGCCAGCCCCTCGGGAAGCGCGGGGGAGCGCCCGGTGAGGACGAGGGTGGGCCGGCCGCGGCCCGCGAGGTCACGGGCGAGAGCGGCGCCGACCCCGCCGCCGCCCCCGGTGATGAGGAAGGTGCCGTCGGCCGGCAGCGGAGACCGGGCCGGCCCGCCCGGTGCCGGGGCGTCGGCCGCCGTCGGCACGAAACGGCGGGTGAGCCGTCGTCCCGCACGCCAGGCGACGACGGTCGTGCTGCCCGGGACACCACCGGACTCCAGCTCGGCCAGCACGGCCGCCAGACGCTGGGACGGGGTGTCCAGCGAGCAGAGGTCGAGGGCGGTGGCCGCGGCACGCGGAGTCTCCTGCGGCAGCGCCAGCAGAAATCCGCCGAGAACGGCATGGGCGGGCCGTGGCCTTTCCCGCACGGTGCCCGTGGCATGCACGTCCTCGGTCACCACCAGGAGCCGGTGCGCGCGCGTCTCGTCGAACCGTGCGAGGGCCTCGTCGAAGGCCGCGGACACGGCATCGTGGGCCCGGCCGAGGTCCTCGCCGGTGTCCTGGGCGGGAGCAGGCCCGGCCACCAGGACCACGGCATCGGGAGGCCCGTCGTCATCCGCTGCGTGGCGACGTACGCCCGCGGTCGACAGGTGCGAGGCGAGCCGGTCGACGGACGCGGGGTCGGGTCCGGTCAGCAGCACCGAGCGCACGGAGCCCGCCGTCTCCGCCGCCTTCGCGGGCAGGGGGTCGTCCTCCCACCGGACCCGATGCAGGAGCGGACCTGCGGGCGGCCCGGCCCAGTGGCGGCGGCGCTGGAAGGGGTAGGTGGGCAGGGGGACGCGGTGGTGGCCCGCGTCGAGCGCGGTCCGCTCCAGCGGCGCGCCGAGCGACCAGAGCCGTCCGACGGTCGCCAGAAGATCTCCGCGCCCGCCGTGCCGGTCATCGGGCGTGGGCGCCTCATCCGCCCGCCCGGCGGAACGCCCGGGCAGGGCACTCATCACCGTGATGGCCGCGCCCGGCTCACCGGGCGCGTACGTCCTTGTCGCCGCCCGGACCGCGTCCGACAGCACCGGGCCGTGCCCGATCTCGACGAAGGTGTCGTATCCCTCTCTGGCCAGGCGCTCCACGGCCGGCCCGAACAGCACCGGGCGCTCGGCGTGGTCGCGCAGGTACCGCGCATCGAGAACCGGCTGCCAGGCGGCGGTGACCGTGCTCATGAGAGGGACGGACGGGATGCGCGGAGCCAACGCGCGGGCCGCGTCGGCGAGCCGGTCGGCCACCGGCCGCATCAGCGGTGAGTGGAAGGCTCGCGAGACCCGCAGACGGCGCGTGGGGACGCCCCGGGCGTCGAGGGCGAGTGCGGCGTGCTCAATGCCGGAGACCGTCCCGGACAGGACCTGGAGTCCGGGGCCGTTGTACGCGGCCACGGTGAGGGTCCCGCCGGAGTCCGCCACCGCCGCCGCGACAGCCTCCTCACCCCCGCGAACGGCGAGCATGGCGCCGGGATCGGTGAACGCCCCCATGAGACGCCCGCGTTCGGCCGCGAACCCCACCGCCTCCCGGAGCGTCAGCATCCCGCTGACACAGGCGGCGGTGATTTCCCCGACGCTGTGCCCGGCGACCGCGTCCGGCTCCGCACCCCAGGTACGGAGCTGGCGCGCCAGCGCCACCCCGGAGGCGACGAGGAGCGGCTGGGCCACCTCCGTCACGGCCTGCGCGGCCGGATCCACCTCCGGGTCCAGCCCCCAGTCCAGCAGGGTCCGCCCGAGGACCGGGCCGAGGAGCGCGGACGCCTCGTCGAACGTGTCCCGGAACACCGGCGCAGTCCGGTACAGCGCCCGGTCCCGGCCCGGGGCCTGGGCGCCCTGCCCGGGAAACAGGAAGGCGACGCGCGGGCGGGAACGGACGACGTGCGCGGCGGGCACACCGGTCGCGCCCCTCAAAGCGGGTCCGCCCGCTCCGCCGGCCCCGGCACCACTAACCGTCCCGCTCTCTCCCGCGCCCCCGGCCGCTCCGCCGGTCCCGGCGGCGAAGGCGGCGAGACGCTCCCGCAGATCACCGTCGGCGACGAGGGCGAGCCGGTGGGGCCCTTCGTCCCAGGCCGTACTCGCGGTCCGGCAGACGTCGCCCTCGCGCAGTCGCGGACGGCCTTCCAGATGCGCCGCGAGCCTTTCCGCCGCGTCCCGGAGCGCACCCGCACTCCGTGCGGACAGGGTCAGCAGATGAGGCCCGTCGGCGGTGACTTCACGCACGGCACCCGGCGACGACGCGGCAGATCCGGCTGACGTCGGCGGGAGCGGGGCCTCTTCGAGAACGGCATGGGCGTTGGTGCCACCGAAGCCGAACGCGTTGATCCCCGCGACGAGAGGCCCGGCGGACGTCCAGTCCCGAGCCGCGGAGACCACGGCGAAGCCCGCAGAGGCCAGGCCCGGCGCGGGCGGGGCGTGGTGCAGCGACGGCGGCAGGCGACGGTGGCCCAGAGCCAGCACGACCTTCACCAGCGCGGGCAGCGCGGCGGCGTTCAGCAGATGCCCGATGTTCGTCTTCACCGAGCCCAGCAACCGCGGCTCGCCGTCCGGCCGTACGGGAAACGCGTGGGCCAGCGACCGCAGCTCGATCGGATCGCCCACGGCCGTACCCGTGCCATGGGCCTCCACATAGCTCACCGAAGCGGGATCGACGCCCGCCGCCTCGTACGCCCGGGTGATGACCTCGCGCTGCCGCAGCGGATTGGGCGCCATCAGGCTCATCGACCGGCCGTCGTTGTTGACGGCCGTCCCCCGGACCACCGCGAGCACCTCGTCGTCCGCGAGCCGGGCCGCGTCGAGACGGGTGAGGACGATCGCCGCCCCGCCCTCGCCGGGGACGAAGCCGTCCGCGTCGGCGCTGAAGGCACGGCTGCGCCCGGTGGGGGACAGGGCCTGCGCCGCTTCCAGGAGCCGGTGCGGGGTCGAGGTCAGATGGAGGTTGACCCCGCCGACCACGGCGAGGTCGCACTCGCCGTCCAGCAGGCTGCGCCGGGCCAGATGCAGGGCGACCAGCCCCGACGAGCAGGCGGTGTCCACCGCGAGCGCGGGACCGTCGAGGTCGAGGCTCTGCGCGACCCGGGCGGCTGTCAGGGCGGGCAGACTGCCGGTGAGCACGGTGGGCAGCGGAGCGCCGTCGTCCGAGGCCCGGTCCAGGATCTCGCGGTAGCCGCTGTCGCCCACCGACGCGAACACGCCGACCCGGCGACCGCGCCGCCGGGGTCCCGCGTATCCGGCGCGTTCGAGTGCCTCGTGCGCGAGTTCCAGGAAGAGACGCGCCTGCGGGTCGATCGCGCGCGCCTCCTCCTCGCCGATGCCGAAGTGATCCGCGTCGAAGGCGGCCGGGTCCTTCAGGAGCCCCGCCCAGCGCTGCCGGGGAGCGGCCCGGTGGTCGCGGACGTCGTCGTCCCAGCGACCGTACGGTACGGGGGTGATGGCGTCGTGCCCGTCGATGAGGAGGTCCCAGAAGTCCTCGGGGGTGTCGGCGCCGGGGAACCGGCACGCCATCCCGATGACGGCGGCGACGGCGTCCCCGCCTCCTGCGGTCCTGTCGGCCCCGGCCCCGGCCCCGGGCGCCGGGAGGCCGGGCACCACGGTCAGAAGGTGACCGGCGAGCGCAGCCACCGTGCCGTGGTCGCGGATGACCGCCGGCGGGAGCGTCACCCCGAAGGCGTCCTCCAGTGCTACCAGGACCTCCATCGCCTTGAGCGACGTCCCCCCGAGACTCCCGAACGGCTCCTGCACACCGATCGAATCGGCGGGCCGCTCCAGCACCCGCGCCCACACCTCCCGGACGGCCTCGACGGTCCGGCCCCGCGCCCGGGGCGCCTCCGCCGACGGCACTGCGGCCGGGGGCACGTCCGTGCCGGGAGCCGAGGCCGGAGCACCGCCGCCGCCCGCCGCCCGCTCGCCCGTCGCGAACGCGTCAGCCCCGAACCCACCGGCCTCGAAACGCTCCCGCAGCCGTCGCCGCTGCAGCTTGCCGCTGGTCGTACGGGGAAACCCCGCGGGCGGCAGGGCCAGCACCCGCACATCGTCGTGCAGCAGCGCCTCCCGCACCCGGGCCGCGACGCGTTCGAGCACCTCCGCCGCGTGGCGCGGGGGCCGCGCCCAGGGGACGAAGACCATGACGCGCTCCGCACCGGTGACCGGGTCGGTCGAACCGACCACCGCCGGGGCCCCGGGAGGCAGCCCGGGTGTCGCCGCCGCGACCTCCTCCAGGTCCGTCGCGTGGAAGGTGCGGCCGTTGAGGAACAGGATGTCCTTGTGCCGGCCCGTGACGCACAGCCGGCCCTCCCGCAGGAACCCGAGGTCACCGGTGCGCAGCCACCCGTCCGTGAACGTCTGCGCGCTCACGCCGGGAAGACCGTGGTAGCCACGGGCCAGTTGAGGACCGCGCACCATGATGTGCCCGACCCGCCGCTCCCCGAGGACGCCGCCGTTGTCATCGACGATGCGCACGGCGCATCCGGCCACCGGCCGGCCGACGTCCATCAACTCGACGGCCTCCAGACCCTGTTCGGTGTCCACGGCCACGCCTTCGCTCAGCGACGCCCGGTCCAGGACCAGTGGCTCGGCCACTTCCCCCGCCGGCGGGAAGGTCACCGCGAGCGTTGCCTCCGCCAGGCCGTAGACGGGCTGGGCCGCCGCCGGATCCAGCCCCGCGGGTCGCGTCCTGTCGGTGAACGCACGCCACACCGCGGGTGCGATCGGCTCCGCCCCGACCAGGAGCAGCCGCACGGCCGAGAGGTCCAGCCGGGCCAGGACGTCCGCGGGAACGCGCCGTACGGCGAGCGCCAGGGCGAAGTTGGCCGCCGAGAGGACCGTGGCCCGGTGCCGGGCCGCGACCTCGAACCACAGGCGGGGCCGCTTCGCGAACGACAGCGGACCGATCTTGACCTGCCGGGCCCGGGCGGCCAGCGGAGCGAGATGCGTACCGATGAGCCCCATGTCGTGGAAGTACGGCATCCAGCTGACCACCACGTCGTCGGCGCTCAGCGCCGATGCGGCCCGTATCTGCTCCAGATTGGCCAGCACCGCACGATGCGTCACCTCCACCCCCTTGGGTGCACCGGTGCTTCCCGAGGAGAACTGCAGGAACGCCACGTCGTCGCAGCCGCCGGGTACGGGTTCCCGCAGCAACGGCCCCGCGCGCAGGGCGTCGAGGTTCAGGGCGCGTGCACCGTCGGGAAGCTCACCGACCAGCGTCGCGGTCGAGGCGTCCACCACGAGGGGCGGCCGGCCCAGGTGCTCCCAGACCGGCAGGACCCGCCGGGTGTCGGCGGCCAGCGGAACGGGAACGAGACCGGCCGCCACCGCGCCCCAGAACATCGGCTGGAAGTCCTCGCTGCGATCGGCGAGCAACGGCACACAGGTCCCGGGCGCGACGCCCGCCTCCCGGAGGCCGCCGGCCACCCGCAGGGACTCGTCCAGCAGCCCGCTGAGCGTGACCGTCAGCTCGCTTCCGTCGCCACGGACGTGCACGACGGTCTGCCCGGGGGCCTCACGGACCGCGTCCAGCAGTACATCCAGCAGTGTCATGGGGTGCTCCACCGGCCGATCGATCCGTTCCGCGCGATTTCTCCGAAGTTCCCGGATGTTCTCCGAAGAATGATCTTAAAAACGCGCGGGCCCGGGGGAATCAACCGCCGGGAGGAGGCGGTGTGCACCCTGGGAGTGACACGGCGGGGGAGTCCGGCCGCGGACGCACCCGGGACCGGCCCCGGCGACGTCGCCCGCTCGACGGACAGCACGAAGAGCCCTGCCCGGCCGGTCGGTACCGGCCGGGCAGGGCACACTTCGGTGCGTGCTCGCCTACGCCTCCTTCGGCGCCGCCTGCTGCACGACCTCGAAGGACCACACCGTGGACCCGCTCGCCGCAGGCTTGGGGCGCTCGCCGCCGGAGGCGTCGCCGCCCTGGTGGGCCGACTTCATCGGACCCTCCATCCACGCCTGGAAGGAGGCCTCGTCACGCCAGCGCGTGTAGACGAGGTAGTCGTCCGTGCCCTCGAAGGGCCTGAGCAGTTCGAACCACTCGAATCCGTCGGAGCTCTCCACGGCATGGGCGCGGGACGCGAAGCGCTTCTCCAGCGTCTCGCGCTGTTCCTGGGGGACGGTCAGCACATTGATCTTGACTACGCTCATGGCACCATCCTGCCGCACGAGGTCCGGGCCCCGTCGCTCCAGGGGGAGGGAAGCGTCCGTGTGGGTCTCCCGTCCCCCTCCCGGCGGCGGAGGAGAGTTCCACCGTGACACGCAGCCGCAGCCGCAGCCGCAGCCGCAGCCGGTGCGTGGCGGGAGCGCGAGGGCCCCGTCGTGGGCGCGGGCGCGGAAGAACCCGGGGCGGTCGGCACCGTACGCGGCGGCACGGCACCCGGGTCACCGCGACGATCGCGGCTCCCGCACACGGTGATGGCGCACCTCCCGCCTCCTGCGCCCGTCCGCGGGGACAGCCCCGGCGGCGCCGTCTCGCCTCCCGCTGTCCGCTGCCCTCCCGGCGGCCGGGGCGGCGGACGCGCTAGGCTGCTGAACCGCCACGGGGGAAGTCCGGTCGAAGTCCGGCGCTGACCCGCAACGGTAGGCGGACCCCCGGTCCGTGAGCCCGATCACCCGCGGCACAGAACGCTCCTGACCATTCGCCGTGGACTGCGAAAAGGGCGCTGCGCGGGACGGCCGCCGTCCGGTGACGCTCCTCCTTGCGCGACGCACGGCCCGAGGCGAAAGCGACCCGCCCGTGGCCACGTCCCTCGACCGCATACCCGCCAGGCCGCCACGCCCCGCGCGCGCCGGCTCCGGACCGCCCCCGCCACGGCGCGTCCCCCTGCCGCTGCTCCTGACCGGCCTGGGCCTCGCCCTTCCCCTCTCGCTCGTCTGCGGGGCGGCACTCGGGGCGTCCGGGCTCTCCTGGGCCGAGGTGACGCGCTACCTGTGGGCAGGGCTGACCGGCGGAGCCATCGGCTCCCACGAGGTCCCGGCCTACACCATCGTCTGGGAACTCCGCCTGCCGCGAGCGGTTCTGGCCGCTGTGGTGGGCGCCGGCCTGTCGGCCATCGGCGTCGCCGTCCAGGCCATGGTGCGCAACGCGCTCGCCGACCCGTTCGTGCTCGGCATCTCCTCGGGCGCCGCGGTCGGCGCCAACGCCGTACTCATCTTCGGGGCCCTGGGCGCGCTGGGCATCTGGGCCCTGTCCACGGCGGCGTTCGGCTCCGCGCTCCTCGCCATGCTGCTCGTGTACGCGGTCGCCCGGACCGAACGCGGTCTCACCCCGCTCCGGCTCGTGCTGACGGGGACCGCGATGTACTACGGCTTCTCGGCCGTTACCACGTTCATGGTGTTCGCGGCCGAGCGCGGCGAGGCGGCCCGCTCCGCGATGATGTGGCTGCTCGGCAGCCTGAGCGGGGCCAACTGGGCCGCGGTGCCGATCGCCGCCGGGGCGGTGCTCCTCGGCCTCGCGCACCTCGGCTGGTCGGCGCGGCGGCTGAACGCCCTCGCCATGGGTGACGAGACCGCCGCCGCGCTCGGCGTCGATCCCGGGAGACTGCGCAAGGAGCTCTTCCTCGTCTCCGCGGCGGTCACCGGGGCGGTCGTCGCGGTCAGCGGCGCCATCGGCTTCGTCGGTTTGATGGTTCCGCACGCCACCCGGATGCTGGTCGGCGCTGACCACCGGAGGCTCCTGGCCGCCGCACCCCTCGTGGGAGCCGTCCTGATGGTCTGGGTCGACATCCTCTCGCGTGTGGTGCTCGCCCCGGCCGAACTGCCGGTGGGTGTCCTCACCGCGGTCATCGGCGTTCCCTGCTTCCTCCTTCTCATGCGCCGGCGCGCCTATTCCTTCGGGGGCATCTGATGCGGATCGACATCGACGCGCTCACCGTCGAGACCGCCGGCGCGCGCCTGGTGGACCAGGTCACCCTGGCCGCGGCCGACGGGCAGTTCGTCGGTCTGGTCGGCCCCAACGGCAGCGGGAAGTCCAGCTTGTTGCGCTGCGTCTACCGCGCGCTCCGCCCGTCCGCCGGCGCGGTCAGGATCGGCGGTGAGGATCTTCACGCCCTCACCACCCGGGAGGGTGCCCGACGTCTGGCCGCACTTCCGCAGGACGCGGTCGCCGATTTCGACTTCACCGTCGCCGAGATCGTCGCCATGGGCCGTCTGCCGCACCAGGGGCCGATGGCCCGGACGACCGACGAGGACCGCCGCCGCTGTGACGAGGCGCTGGAAGGAGTCGGGGCGGGACACCTCGCCGGACGCGGCTTCCTCAGCCTCTCCGGCGGCGAGCGGCAGCGCGTCCTGATCGCCCGCGCGCTCGCCCAGCAGCCCCGCGTCCTGGTGCTGGACGAGCCCACCAACCACCTCGACATCGCCCATCAGTTGGAAGTCCTCGCCCTCGTCGGCGGCAGCGGCCTGACCGTGCTGACCGCCCTGCACGACCTGAACCTCGCCGCGCTGCACTGCGACGTCGTCCACGTCATCGACGGCGGCCGGATCGTCGCCTCCGGACCGCCGCACGACGTCCTGACCACCGAACTGCTGGCCGACGTCTTCGGCGTGCGGGCACACCGCGTCACGCACCCCGAGACCGGCGCGCTGCAACTGCTCTTCGATCTCCACCCGGCCCGTTCCGCCTCCTGAAGGAGTCCCGCACCCATGCTCCACCCCCTGCGCCCCGCGGCCCTCGTCCTCGCCGCTGCCCTGGCCCTCACCGGCTGCGGAGCCGACGTCACGCCGGAGGCCGACGGCAAGGACAGCGCCGCACAGGCCGACCGCCACTACCCGGTGACCGTGGAGAACTGCGGTGAGAAGAAGCGCTACGACAAGGCCCCGCAGCGCGTCGTCACCAACGACGTCGGCATCACCGAGATCATGTTCGCCCTCGGGCTCGAGGACCACATGGCCGGATACGTCATGCCCGACGACAAGGGCGACATGACGTCGGTCCCCTGGAAGGACGGCTACCAGAAGACCAAGTGGCTCTCCAAGGAGCGCATCAACAAGGAACTGGTCCTCGATGCCCGGGCCGACCTGGTCTTCGCCGGCTGGAACTACGGATTCAACGAGGGCGAGGGCTTCACCCCCGCCGCACTGCGGCGCGTCGGCGTCGACTCCTACCTGCTCAGCGAGTCGTGCCGCAACGGGCGGGGCAAGGCCCGCGGCGTCATGCCCCCGCTCGAAGCGCTCTACACCGACCTGCGGAACCTCGGGAAGATCTTCGACATCGAGGAGCGGGCGAACGCCCTCGTCACCTCCTTCCGGAAGGAGGTCGCCGACGCGCGGTCCCGGGCGGCCACGGGCGACGACCGCCTGCGCGTCTTCCTGTACGACGACGGGAAGGACAAGCCGTTCACCTCGGGCGCGTACGCCGGACCGCACGACATCATCACCAAGGCCGGCGGCGACCACATCATGAAGGACCTCAAGGACAGCTGGACCACGGTGGGCTGGGAGACGGTCGTCGACCGCGATCCCGAGGTCATCGTCATCAACAACTACGGTGAAACCGGCGCCGACGAGAAGCGGAAGTTCCTGAAGTCCTACGAGCCGCTCGCCGGGGTTTCGGCGATCAAGAACGACCGGATCGTCGTCCTCGACTACGTGGACCTCGTGGAGAGCCCGCGCAATCCGGCGGCCATCAGCGCCCTCGCGAAGGACCTGAGGGCGTTCGCGCGGTAGCGGTCATCGCGCGCGTACAGGGGGGAGCACCGCGTACGCACGCAGGGCGGGCCCGGCGCCGGAGATGCTCGCCGGTGCCGGGCCCGCCGTGCTCCCCCGCGGGTCAGCCGTTGAACGTGTCCGGGTCGGGCCCGGTGCGCTCGTCACGGTTGAGGGCGGCGATCTCGCCGATGTCGCCCTCGCTGAGCTCGAAGTCGAAGACCGCGATGTTGTCCTGGATGCGCTTGAGCGTCACGGACTTGGGGAAGACGATGTCCCCGCGCTGCAGATGCCAGCGCAGCACCACCTGCGCGGGTGTCCGGCCCACCCGCTCGGCGATCCGCGTGATCGCCGGGTCGGAGAGCACCTTGCCCTGGGCGATGGGCGACCACGCCTCCGTGGCGATGTCGTGCTCCGCCCCGAAGGCCCGCAGGGGCTCCTGGGTGAGGTACGGGTGCACCTCGATCTGGTTGACGGCGGGCACCACCGTGCTGCTGTCCAGCAGCCTGCGCAGATGGTTCTCCTGGAAGTTGGAGACCCCGATCGCCTTGGCCCGCCCGGACCGGTAGATCTCCTCCAGGGTCTTCCACGTCTCCACGTAGTCGCCCGGACCACCGGGCAGGGGCCAGTGGATGAGGAAGAGGTCCAGGTAGTCGAAGCCCAGCTCCTCCAGGGAACGGTCGAACGCCCGGAGCGCCTCGTCGGGTGCGTGCGCGCCGTTGTCGAGCTTGCTCGTGACGAAGACGTCGGCACGGTCGAGCCCGGATTCCCGGACCGCCTGGCCGACCTCCTTCTCGTTTCCGTACATCTGCGCCGTGTCGATGTGCCGGTAGCCGGCGTCCAGAGCGGCGACGGTGGTCTCGCAGGTCTCGTCCGGCGGGATCTGAAAGGTCCCGAAGCCGAGCTGGGGGATCGTCACACCGTTGTTGAGGGGGACGGACGGTACTGAAGGCACGGTTGCTCCTTGCTCTGTCGACGGCCTCGGAAGGCGGTGTGAGGGACGTAAGGGACGAGGCGGACAGCCGCCCCACAGTGGCGTACCCGACTCCCTGGGCGGAAAACTGCCCAAAAGCATCTATATCGGTAATACTCCGTGCGCGCAGAGTGGCGGAGGCGTGCCTGCCGCGCCGCTACGCCGTGAGGCGCGCCTGCCGCGTCGCTACGCGGTGCCCGCCGGGGCGTCGGCGGGGACGGGGATGCCCAGCCGGCCCGCCGCAGCGGTGAGGGCCGACCCCAGCGGAACGGCGACGCGGGTCACCGCGTGCCGGTCGCCCCTGGTGGCATCCCGGTTGACGATCAGCACCGGCGTGCCGGCGGCGGCGGCCTGGCGGACGAAGCGGAGCCCCGACATCACGGTCAGCGACGAGCCCAGGACCAGCAGGGTGCGCGCCTCGCGGACCAGTGCGCGGCAGTGCTCGACCCGCTGCGGGGGAACCGCCTCGCCGAAGAACACCACGTCCGGCTTGAGGACGCCCCCGCACACGGCGCAGGGCGCCACCCGGAAGTCTCCGACCTGTTCGTCGGTGAGGTCCGCGTCGCCGTCCGGGTTCATCGAGGAGGCCACCGGCGCGAAACCCTCGTTGGCCGCCTCCAGCCGGTGTGCGAGCTCGCGGCGCGGGCTGAAGGCGCCGCAGGACAGGCAGACGACCCGGTCCAGGCGTCCGTGCAGGTCCACGGTGTCCTCACTGCCGGCCGCCTGGTGCAGCCCGTCGACGTTCTGCGTGATCACGCCGGAGAGCAGGCCCTGCCGCCCGAACGCGGCCACGGCGCGGTGCCCGGCGTTGGGCCGGGCGCGGCCGAACGTACGCCAGCCGAGATGGCTGCGGGCCCAGTAGCGGCGACGGGCCCCGGCGTCGGCCGTGAAGTCCTGGTAGGTCATGGGCGTGTGACGGCTCAGGCTCCCGCCCTCGCCCCGGTAGTCCGGGATGCCCGACTCGGTGGAGATGCCCGCCCCGCTCAGGATCAGGACACCGCCACCGCGCAGCGCCTCGGCGACCGGCTCCAGGTCCGTCGTGCCCGGCGGCAGCTCCTCGGAGGAGGTCCAGCTCAGGGTGGGGCGCATGCGCATGTCCTCCAGGGTACGGAACGGGCCCCGGCGTCGCCGGACCCGTGCCGCCACGGGGCAGGGGCGGTTTCCGGCCTCATTTTGTGACAGGGGCATGACCAAGGAGCGATCGCGGCATAGGTCATGCGGCCCGGGAGGCACGGCAAACCGGCCGTCGAGGCCGTCCGGTTCCCCGCGAACCGGCCGTTCTCCCACTCGCCCGGCTCCGAGCGGAGCCGGGCCCCCCATGAGTGAAGGGACGAACAATGCTGGATTCCAGATGGTTCAAGGCGGTCGGTGTCGCCGCGGCGCTCACCCTGGCCTCGGTCACGGCGGCACAGGCCGCCCCCGCGCCGGACCTGGCTGCGAAGAGCACGGCAGCCGTCGTGACGCTCCGCTACGACGACAGCCGGGCCGGCGGCTGGGAGGCAGCGATCGCCGCAGGAGTCGCCTCATGGAACGCGAACGTCCGCAACGTCAAACTCGTCGAGGCCGCCCCCGGTACACGCGCCGAGATACAGATCGTGGCCACCAGCGGCTGGCCGCAGGCCACACTCGGCCCGGTCCGCCCCGGCGGCCGGGCCTGGGTGGAGCTGGGCAGTCAGGCGGTCACCCAGGGCCATGACAAGACCCGTATCGCCGCTCATGAACTCGGCCACAGCCTGGGCCTGCCGGACACCAAGCCCGGCCCCTGCTCCCAGCTGATGTCGGGTTCCAGCGCCGGTACGAGCTGCACGAACGCGGTTCCGAACGCGGCCGAGCGGTCCCGGGTGGAGTACGCCTACGCGGGCGGCCTCGCCTCCCGCGTCCCGGCCGACGGCCGCATCCTCGTGGACGCCCCGTAATCGGCCGCACGGCGGAGGCGGGGAGCGGGCCTCGTTTCGAACCGGCTCCCCGCCGACCTGCCAGGGGCGCGCTCGGCGGGGAGTCGGCCGGTGATCCGGACGCTCCGGGTCACCGGTCCTGCGGGGCGAAGGGACCGCCGCGGCCGAAGGCGTGCCGGGCGAAGCGTTCCGCGATACGCCGGTGGGCGGCGGGATCCGGGTGCAGACCGTCGGGCAAGGGAAGCTCGGCGTGATCGTCCGCACCGTAGAGCTCCAGCCCGTCGAGGTGGTGCAGATGGGGGTCGGCGGCCGCGCGCTCCCTGACAATCCGAGCCAGTTCGTCCCGGATCACGGTCAGTGTGAGCTTCCCCGCGGGGACCTCCGCGGGATCGCCTGTGGCCTGGAACCCCACTCGCCCCTCGCGCATCGCCGTCAGGTCGGGGGCCAGCGGCCCCGGGGTGTTCTCGTGGAGGGGGCAGTAGATCGGCGAGATCACCAGCAGCGGTGTGGTGGGATGCCCTTCGCGCAGCGTGTCGAGGAAGCCGTGGACGGCCGGGCCGAACGCGCGCAGCCGCATCAGGTCGGCGTTGACGATGTTGATGCCGATCTTGACGCTGAGCAGGTCCGCGGGGGTGTCGCGCATGGCGCGGGCGGTGAACGGGTCGAGCAGGGCGCCGCCGCCGAAGCCCATGTTGACCAGTTCGGCACCGCCGGAGGCCGCCGCCAGGGCGGGCCAGGTCCCGGTCGGGGTGGTGGCGTTGGAGCCGTGGCTGATGGAACTGCCGTGGTGCAGCCAGACCGGCCGGCCGCTCGGCCGGGGACTGCGGACCGGAGCGTCGGTGCGCAGGGCGACCAGGAGCGTCGTCTCGTCGTGCGGCAGCCAGATCTCGACGTCCTTCTCGACGTCCGGCAGACCGGTGAACCGGAGCGTCTCCACCGGCCCCGGCCGGGTCTGCGCCGTCCCCGTGGACAGGTCGATGGTGAGCGTGTCGCCGGCGGGGGCGGCTGACCGGTCCACGAGGCGGCCGTCCACGAGGAGTTCGTACACCCCGTCGGGGCGTGCCGGCGCCCCGGCGTAGACACGCTTGGTGGCCACCACGTCCAGTTCGACGGCGCTGGCCCGGGTGCGGAACGCCAGCCGGACTCCGGAGGGCTGCGACTCGGCCATGGCCAGCTGGCCGTCGGTGATCTGCTGCCGCGCCCGGGCGGGCAGCCGGTGCGGCAGCACTCCGCGCTCGGTCTGCTCCAGGTCGAGCGCGCCGCGCAGGATGTCGGCGCTGATGGGGGTGGCCGTCCAGCCGTGCCGGGTGGTCATGTTCTCGCTCTCTTCGTTCGTCGCAAGGGGCAAGGGGCAAGGGGCAAGGGGCAAGGGGCGGGGGTGGGGGAGGGGCATCCGGGTCAGGGAGAAGCGGGCCAGTTGCGCAGCAGGGAGTCGAGGGCGTCGATGATCTCCGTCCAGCTCTCCTCGGAGGAGGGGGAGCTGTGGCTGAAACCGCCCGCCATCTCCAGTTCCACATAGCCGTTGAAGACGCTGCCCAGCAGCCGCACCGCGTGCGTCTCCTGTCGTTCGGGCAGGTCGTAGCCGCGCAGGATCGCCCGGGTCATCCGGGAGTGGCGCACCGCCGCGCTCGCGGCCGCCGTTTTCGTATCAAGGCGGAACCGCGCCGCGGCGAAGCGGCCGGGGTGCTGGAAGGCATAGTCCCGGTAGGTGTCGGCGAAGGCGCCGAGCGCGTCCCGGCCCGCCCGCCCCGCGATGGCCGCCGAGGCCTGGTCGGCGAGTTCCTCCAGGGCCAGCAGGGCGATCCTGGTCTTGAGGTCGTGGGCGTTCTTGACGTGCGAATACAGGCTCGCGGTCTTGATGCCCAGCTTCCGGGCGAGCTCCGACGGAGTCACCCGATCGAAGCCGATCTCGTCCGCGAGCTCGGCGCCCGCCCTCACCACGCGCTCTGCGGCCAGTCCCGCTCGTGCCATGCCACTCTCCGAATGCTCACTCGTGATCGCCTAAAGAAAATATAGGTTTGCCTAATAGATTTAGGCAAATTAGCGTGGATCTCATGAACCCCGTGACCGAGCGAGAGATCCGCAGCGCCTTTGTGAACTGCACCAAGGGAGAGGCCAAGCGCCTCCACGTCCCCCGTGACCTGGCCGACCGGCCGTGGGGCGACCTGGACTTCCTGGGGTGGCGCGACCCCCAGGCCCCCGACCGGGCCTACCTCGTGATGCCGTCCGGTGAGGGTCACGTCGGGGTCCAGTTGCGCTCCTCCGACGCCGGCTCCTCGCAGACCCGCCGCAGCATGTGCTCGATGTGCGTGACCGTCCACACCGGAGGCGTCCGTCTGCTGGTGGCGCCCAAGCCGGGGAAGGCGGGCAAGCAGGGCAACTCCGTCGGCGCCTACATGTGCGGCGACCTCGCCTGCTCCCTCTACGTACGAGGGAAGAAGGACGCCGGGGTCGGCGGGCGACTGCGCGAGTCCCTCACCCTGGAGGAGCAGATCCACCGCACCGTGACGAATCTCGCCGCCTTCATCGCCAGGGTGACGGCGTGACCGCAGCCGCTCCGCAGACCCGGAGCGGCCCGGACCGCATGGTTCCGGACAGTCCGGTGGAGGTAATCGGGCCCCGCTTTTCCAGCCACTTCGTCCACATCCCGCCTGCGGATCGATCCTGGACCGAGGGGATGCGGAGATGTTCGATCATGTGCGAACGGCACCGGCCAGATCCGAAGCTCCGCAATGTGGCCGGTCCTTGCGTGGACCACATGGGTGCCTGAGGCATCCAATTGACGGTGAGGTGCGGAGCGACCCGCTCCGCACCGTCCACCGAGCACTGCGAGGCGACCGCTCCCATGACGGACTCCACGACGGAACCGGCCCGCCAGGACCGTGCCTTCGCCGGCACCGACACCGGACCCACCCCCGCGCCCCCGTTCCCGCAGGACCGTGAGTGCCCCTACCACCCGCCCACCGGCTACGAACCGCTGCGCGCACAGGGCCCGCTGAGCCGGGTCACCCTCTTCGACGGACGCCCGGTCTGGGCCGTCACCGGACACGCGCTGGCCCGTCGCCTCCTGGCGGATCCCCGGCTCTCCACCGACCGCACCCACCCCGGCTTCCCGATTCCGGCCGAGCGTTTCACGCAGACGCGGCAGCGGCGCTTGGCGCTCCTGGGCGTCGACGATCCCGAGCACAACGCCCAGCGCAGGAAGCTCATCCCGAGCTTCTCCGTGAAGCGCATCGCCGCGCTGCGCCCCCGGATCCAGGAGACGGTGGACGGGCTGCTGGACGCGATGGAGCGGCAGGGACCTCCCTCCGAACTGGTCGCCGACTTCGCGCTGCCGGTGCCGTCCATGGTGATCTGCGCACTCCTCGGCGTGCCCTACGCCGACCACACCTTCTTCGAGGACTGCTCGCGCCGCCTTCTGCGCGGCCCTGCCGCGAGCGACGTGGACGGCGCGCGGATCGAACTGGAGGAGTACCTGGGCGCGTTGATCGACCGCAAGCGCGCGGAACCGGCGGAGGGACTGCTGGACGAACTGATCCACCAAGACCACCCGGACGGGCCCGTCGGCCGCGAGGACCTCGTCTCCCTCGCCCTGATCCTGCTCGTCGCCGGACACGAGACGACGGCGAACATGATCTCGCTCGGCACGTTCACACTGCTGCGCCATCCCGGCCAGCTGGCGGCGCTGCGGTCCGGCAGGACGACGACGGCGGTGATGGTCGAGGAACTGCTGCGCTTCCTCTCCATCGCCGAAGGCCTGCAACGGCTGGCGGCCGAGGACATCGAGGTGGACGGGACGACGATCCGCAAGGGCGAGGGCGTCTTCTTCTCGACCTCGCTCATCAACCGCGACGCCGAGGTGTTCGAGCATCCGGAGACGCTGGACTGGGACCGGTCCGCCCGGCACCATCTCGCCTTCGGCTTCGGCGTCCATCAGTGTCTGGGCCAGAACCTGGCCAGGACCGAGCTCGACATCGCCCTGCGCACCCTGTTCGAACGTCTGCCCGCCCTCCGGCTGGCGGTACCCGCGGACGAGATCCGGCACAAACCCGGCGACACCATCCAGGGCCTGCTCGAACTGCCCGTGGCCTGGTGAGGGGCATGGACATCCGGGTCGACAGGGAACGCTGCGTGGGCGCCGGGATGTGCGCGCTGACCGCGCCGGACGTGTTCACACAGGACGACGACGGGTTCAGCGAACTCCTTCCCGGCCGCCCGGGGGTGACGCGGAACCACCCGTTGGTACGGGAAGCCGCACGCGCCTGCCCGGTCGGGGCGGTCGCCCTCACCGACGACTGAAATCCGACAGCCGAGGACGGCGACGGGCCGGGACACCGGGTCCGGTCCGGGCCGGACCCGGCGGGGAGTGGGGACCCACCCCCGCCGGGCCTCGGCCACTACGCGACGGGGGTCGGGTTGACCGTCACCCAGGCCGTGTTGTTGCCGGGCTTCGGGTCGTGCGGGAAGCCGGCACCCGTGATCACCGGACGCAGGGCCACCTGCCCCCTCGCGTCGGGCACGACGGTGTCGATACGGAGGTCGAAGCGGAAGGTGCGCACGGTGTCCTCCAGCACCCAGTACGGCATCTCGCACAGATAGCGCGGAGCGCCCAGACGCCCCTGCTGGTAGCTGCCGCCGGCCGACGTACGGGGGTCGCACGCGGCGGGTGCGCGGGTGACGGTGACCCCTTCGGGAACCGTGAAGTCGACCAGGGCCACCGAGTCGCCCGAACCGAGGTTCCCGACCCAGCCCGGCCCCTTGTTGCGGAAGGTGAGCGAGGCCTTCACGGTCTCGCCGACGGCGCCGCCGACCCGGGAACCGCGCACCGCGAAGTCGGCCGTGTTGACCGCGTCCACTTCGAGGCTCCTGTAGTTGTTCCCGTCATCGAGATCCACGACCCCGCCGACGGGCTGCACATCGACGTCGAGGCGCTCCCGGAGCGCGTGGTCCGCCAGGGCGATGCGCAGCGGCTGCGGCAGGGTGAAGCTCTCACCGGGCTGGAGCACCCGGTCGAAGGCGCACTCGGCGCGGGACATGGGCGCGTAGTCGCCGCCCGTCTGCGTGTACGTGCACGCGTCGTACCGCGAGTCGAAGCCGAGGCCGTACGTCGCCGTCATCCCGAGGGTGAAGCCCCGGGCGGGCTCCTGCCCCTCGTTGCTCACCGTGAGCGCCGCCGTGTGCACCGTCCCCGGGGTGGCGCCCTCGACCGGGTCGAGCCCCTCCAGGACGAGGTCGGGTCCGGAGGACAGGGTGAGTGTCGTCTCGAAGGAGTCCAGCGGGGCCTCCAGCGTCCCGTCCGGGCCGCCGGTCGCGGTCGCCGCGTAGGTGATCCGCCCCTGCGCTCCCGCCTCGGCGCCGTCGGCCGCCCGGACCTCCAGCAGCACCTGCGGGCTGTAGTCGGGGCCGATCACGGGTACCTCGGCGACGGTGCACACGGCGGTCGTCCCGGTGACCGCGCAGTTCCCGGGCCAGGTCACGTCGGCCACCCCGGCGAGCCCGGAGGCGTCGACGGTCAGGCGGCCGTCCGTGACGGTGAAGGTGTCGTTGTCGTGATACAGACCGACCTCGACCGGGGCAGCGGCCCCGGCGCCTGTCTGCAGGTTCATCTCGTACGGCGCGGCGATCCACAGCTGGTCGGACTCGGCGGCCGACGCCGGTACGGACAGACCGGCCAGAAGGATTCCGGCGGCCGCGACGGCACCGGCGCCGAAGCGGACGAACGGACGGGCGGAGACGGGTCTCATGGTTCTCCAGTGACTGGGCACGATGCACTCCTGCCGGGGCGTGGGATGCCCCGGCAGTCGTTTGACGATCAAGGAACACCCAGGGTTGTGCTGCGCCTCGCCCGAATCGGACGGGGCGTCGGAGCAGAGACCTGACCACTCCGATGCCCCGTCAGGCGGGCCCGCCGCCCCGCAACGAGAGTCCGGGGCGAGGTGTCACCGTACGGCTCAGAGACCGAACTCCTGAGGGGAGACGCCGAGCGCCGTGCACGCCTCCCGCAGAACCTGTGCCTCGGCCGGGGCGACATACCCGTCCGCGCCGGCGATCACGAAGCCGGTCTGGACGACCGCCTTGGCCTCCACCGGCTTCTTCGCCGCCTTGGCGATCTCCTGCATGGCCTCGGCCCTGCCCTGCTGGAAGTTGAACATCAGCTGGTCGACATGCTTGTTGAACCGCTGCCGCAGCTGCTCGGGCGGGAAGTTCTGCAGGACGTCGTTCTGCAGGATCAGGTTCTCCACATGGTGCCGCTCGGCGGGGTCGACGGAACCGTCGGCGGCCGCCACCAGCGCGCACATCGCCATACTGGCGTCCCGGTAGGCCCCGCTCTTGAGCTCCGTCTTCAGGGAGCCGAGCTGCGACTTGAGCAGCCCGACCAGCTTCTCCTTCGAACCCCCCGCGTGCCCCGAGCCCCCTGTCCCCGGCTGCCGCTGACCGGCGGGGCCCCTCGCGCCCTGCGCCTGCTGCTGCAGCCCCTTGGCCTGGTCCTTGATGCGATCCCACATGGCCATTCCTGCCTCCTTGTCGATCGGATCGATGGCCGCACACTGCGCGCGGCCTCGTGACGTTCATTGCCGGAAAACGGTCACACGCGGTGGGCCCGCCGCTCGTTGCGCCGGGTACGCACCCGGCGAGTGACCGCCACGACCAGCGCCGCGACGACGAGCACGAGCACCACCTTGGAGAGCACCCCGACGTAGCGCTCCACGAGCTCCCACCGGTCACCCAGCAGATAACCGGCCATCACGAGGACGAAGTTCCAGATGAAGCTGCCGAGAACGGTGAAGAGCACGAAGGTCGGCAGGGGCATCCGTTCGACGCCTGCCGGGATGCTGATCAGGCTGCGGAAAATGGGAACCATCCGGCCGAAGAAGATGGCCTTCCTGCCGTGCTTGAGGAACCACTTCTCGGTCTTCTCCAGGTCGGACACCTTGACCAGGGGGAGCCTGTCCCACAAGGCGTACATGCGCTCCCGGCCGAAGAGGGCCCCGATCCGGTAGAGCGCGACCGCGCCCACCGCCGATCCCAGCGTCGTCCAGAAGAGGGCGGAGAACAGGCTGATCACCCCCTGCCCCGCCGCGAAGCCCGTCAGCGGAAGAATGATCTCGCTCGGAAGCGGAGGGAAGAGGTTCTCCAGGGCGATCGCGAGCCCGGCCCCCGGGCCGCCCAGGGTGTCGACGAGGCCGGTCGCCCACCCCGCGATCCCGCTCGTCGGTTCCGAGGCGAGGGGGAAGTGGTACATGTACGTCTGCTCCTGGAAGAGTCAGGGGTTCCGGAGATCCCGTACGGCCGTATCGCGCAGGAATTCCGTGGCCCACGGGTGAGAAAAGGGATCGCAAACACGAAAGGCGAAAGACTGAATCCTTGTGCGCGACGCGTGTGAGACGGGACGCGATGGCCAGGGCGGCCAGCGGGAGATCAGCGCTGGGGCGGCCGGACGGTCACCGGGTGATCGGACGGCCCACTCAGCAGCGAAGGATCCGGGCCTGGGCGGGGCTCCGCGATCCCGAAGGCGGAACATCGTGCCGGGCGATGCCCGCCGGACAGGCATACAGATCCGGCGCCGGGGAAAGAACGCCCGACTGCACGGGGGACGACGCCGTCGCGCTTCCGGCTTTGTGGCGCTGCTGGAGCGTGACGTCCCCCTCCGTACCGTCCAGCGGAACTTGCGCCCCCGGTGCGTCGACCGAGGAGACGGCACGGGCCGGGGCGTGCGCTGCCGCGTCGACGGCCGCCAGGGCCTGGGAGGAGAATCCCGGGGCGAACGCGGACATCAGCAGGAGCACGGCGATACCGGCGTAGCGGGACAGCATCTCCCTGTAGCGCATTCCGACGCTCCTCGTCCCGGTCGAATCGGCCGCATGCTGAACTGCCGAAGCCGCTCGGCGAATTACTGCCGAAGAACCGCACTTTAGCAGCCCGGACTGAAGAGAACCTGAAGCCCGACCGGCCACCTGATGCCTCCCCTCACCGGCCGGGGCGAGGCGATCCGTCGTCCCGGCCGACCGGCTCGCGCCCGGTCCGTCCCCCCGCCCTCCCACCGGCCCACGCCGATCCAGCCCCGAGCCCCGGCCCGGCACCGTGCGGGCTCCGGCGGGTGCCCCCGCGTGCACCGATCGGCCCCAGCCACGGCGAGCCTCGGCCGCGCGGAGGACGGCCGGTGAAGGATGACCGCGGGCGGCCCCGGACCGGGGCCACCCGCCCATACCACCCCTGTCGCGTGGAGAGGCCCGGCCATGGAACTGCTCGACGACCTGCCGCCGCACCCTGCCGACGGCCGGGCGCCACGCAGCCACCGGGACGACCGGCCCGGTGCCGTACCGGTGACGGCGTGACCTCCGCTCCGCCCGGAGGCGTGCCGGGCGAGGGCCGCTACGGCGAGGCGGCCTTCCGCCCCGACCGAGCGGGGGAGGCGGAGCGCATCGACTTCGGTGCGCTCGCCTACGACGCCATCACGATGGCCCGGCTGCGGGCGCTCGGCGCCGGGCCGGGATGGTGCTGCCTCGACATCGGAGCCGGAACGGGCACCGTCGCACGCCGCCTGCTGGGCGAGGCCGGGGTGGCGAGCGTGCTCGCCGTGGACCGCGACGTGCGGTTCCTCGACGCACGCCCCGCCCCCGGCCTCCGGGCGCTCCAGGCCGATGCCACCGCCCCCGACTTCGCCCCCGGCCTCTTCCGGCTCGTCCACGCGCGGTTCGTGCTGATGCACCTGCCCGAACGGGACCGCCTGGTCGGCAGGCTCGCCGAACTCCTGGTGCCCGGCGGTGTGCTGGTGCTCAGCGACGCGGTCGACGTGACGGGCGAGCGGACACCGGACACCCCGTACACCACGGCGATGCGGGCGATGTGGCGGGGGCTGCGGGACACCATCGGCACCGACGTCTCCACGGTCACGTCGTACCCGCGTCTGCTGCGCGAAGCGGGGCTCGACCAGGTGGCGGCGGAGATCCACGTCCCACCGCTGGAGCCGGGCAGCGCCATCAGCCGCTTCTGGGCCGACACCTGGCGGCGCAGCGGGCAAGCCATGCTCTCCACCAGCCTGATCGACGCCGCGGGCATCGACGACGCGGTGCGGTACCTGGAGAGCGACGCATGCGCCGCGCTGTCGGCCGGAATGCTCACGGCGTGGGGGCGAAAGCCCCAAGGCCCCGTCGGCTGACCGCACGGGCTGCCCTCGGCCCCCGTTTCCCCGGACCGGCGGCCCGGGCCGCCCCCGTGGTGGGCGGCTCGCCTATGCTCCCGCTGGGGAGAGAGCCGACCGGAAGGCATGCGGAAACATGACAGGGCAACGCGACCGTTGGGCGGAACTGACCGGTGGGCAGGCCGGGGAGGAGTACGCGCGGCGATTCGCCCGGCTCGCCGCATCGGGCCACGACGTCCACGGCGAAGCCACCTTCTGCACCGCGCTCCTGAGGCCCGGGGCTCGCGTGCTCGACGCGGGCTGCGGCACCGGCCGCATCGCGATCCGGCTCGCCGAACTGGGCCACCACTGCACCGGTGTGGACGTCGACTCCTCGATGCTGGCCGTCGCACGTCGCGATGCGCCCGCACAGGACTGGCTGCTCGGTGACCTGGCCCGGCTGGACACCCTCGGTCTGGCCACGGACTTCGACCTGGTGCTCGCCGCCGGCAACGTCATCCCCCTCCTGGCCCCCGGCACCGGAGCGGCCGTCGTCGGACAACTGGCCGCCGTACTGCGCCCCGGCGGCCTCCTGGTCACCGGCATGGGACTGGACGCCGCCCACCTGCCGCTGGAGGAAGCACCGATGACCCTCGCCGAGTTCGACGGGTGGACCACCCGGGCCGGACTCGTCCTGCGGCGGCGCTACGCGACCTGGAGCGGTGACCCCTACAACGACGGCGGCGGTTACGCGGTGAGCGTGCACGCCCGTCCGGCCGCCTGAGATCTCACCGCCGGTGTGCCGCGACCGGGCGCCGGGCGCCGAACCACTGCTCCGCGCCGAACTCCTCGAACCGCGACACCTCGGTGAACCCCAGCTTCAGCGCGAGGCGCAGGGAAGGAGCATTGTCGATCCGGGTGCAGAGTGCCACCGGCTCACCGGGGAGTACGGTGCTGAACCAGTCGAGCGCGGCGGTGCATGCCTCGGTGGCGTACCCCGATCCCCACGCCTCCGGCAGGAACATGTAGCCGAGTTCGGTGCAGCCGCCGTCCGGACCAAGCCGCCCCGGACGCTCGGGGGTCCGCTCCTGGAGGGTGACCGTGCCGATCATCGCTCCCTCCAGCTCGACGACGAAGAGTCCGGGCCGCCGCCCCGGGACCAGGGGGACAGCGCGTTCGAGTTCGTCCCGGGAATGGGGGCCACCAAGGTGGGCACGCACCTCCGGCGACGCGAACAACTCGACGAAGGCCGCACGGTCCCGGGCCTCGGACTCACGGAGCACGAGCCGTGCCGTCGTGACCGGGGCCGGTGGCCAGGAGAACGATGCGGGCTGCGTCATGACGGGGAACCTATCGCACGCCCATGCGTGGATGAGCGGAGTCGCACGGATCAACACGGAACGGAGAAGGCCGGGTTGAGCCGAACCGGCCGCGAGGCCCGGAGCCGTCGACCACGTGACTCCGGCAGGGGCCACCACCGGGAGCGACCGTGCGGCGCGGGCCCGGCGCCGCCCGCCTCGGCGGGTTCCGGCGGCACGACCCCGGTCACCGGGCGTCGACGACCGGAACACCCGGGTCGTGCCGCCGCCAAGCCGCGTCCAGGCGCGTGAGCCGGTGCGCGGCGGCGATGCCGTACAGCGCCGAGACCTTGCCGTCGCCGACGTCGAACGCCACGGCCCCCACGACCCGGCCCCCGGCCACGGCGATCACGGCCGGTGAGCCGTTGACCCGCGCGAGATACATCGCCGTGGGGCCACCGGCCAGGCGGCGCTTCGCCGGGGTCGACCTGAACCCCGCCCTGACGAACGAGGCGACCCGCTCCGGCGTCCGGTGCCGCAGCAGCCGCCTGGCCAGTCCCGCGCCGTCCGAGACCGCCGTCACGTCGTCGGTGAGCAGCGCCACCAGCCGGTCGGTGCTCCCCGACGTGGCGGCGACGAGGAACTCCTCGACCACCCGGCGCGCCGCCGCGGGGTCGGCCGCACCGCCGGTGCCACGACGTGCGTCCGCGAGCCGGGTCCGGGCCCGGTGGGCGTGCTGCTGGCTCGCCGCCACCGTGATGTCGAGGATCGCGGCGATCTCGGTGTGGCTGTACGCGAACGCCTCCCGCAGGACGTAGACGGCCCGCTCGTTCGGCGAGAGGCGTTCGACGAGGGTGAGCACGGCCAGGGACACCGACTCCCGCTGCTCGAAGGTGTCGGCGGGGCCGAGCATCGGGTCACCGTCGAGCAGTGGTTCGGGCAGCCACGCACCGGCCGTCCGCTCGTGGCGCGCCCGCGCCGAGCGGAGCCGGTCGAGGCAGATGTTGGTGGCGACCTTCGTCAGCCATGCCTCCGGCACCTCGATCCGTTCGCGGTCCGCGGACTGCCAGCGCAGGAAGGTGTCCTGCACGGCGTCCTCGGCATCGGCCGCCGATCCGAGCAGGCGGTACGCGAGTGAGGCCAGCCTGCCCCGGCCGGCCTCGAACGTGTCGACGGCTGAGCTGTCCATGCGCGGCACTCTAGGCGGCGGCCCGCACCGCGGCCCCGTCCGGCGCCGGCGCCGGACGCCGCCGGCGCTTGGGAAGGCCGAAGGTCGGATGGGCGATGCCCCATGCGGCCCCCTTGAGCACTCCCGACTTGAGCCGCGCGGCCGTCCGGCCGCCGAGGTACCAGGGCTTCGACCGGACGTCGTCGCCCACCATCTGGAAGATGGCGTCCCGGCGGCCGAGACTGATGTGGTTGCCGAAGTACTTCAGTCCGGTGGCCGGGACGTCGCCGCCCGTCAGACGCGCGATGATCGCGCTGGTCGCCTGCATGTTGGTGAGCCCGGCCGAGGCGCAGGACATCGGCAGGGGCCGGCCGTTCTTCCCGATCGCGTAGGCGCAGTCGCCGGCGGCGTAGACATCCGGGTGCGAGATGGAGCGCATGGACCCGTCGACGACGATCTGCCCGGTGGCGGCGACCTCAAGGCCGGCGGCGGCCGCGATGGGGGCTACGGCGAATCCCGCCGACCACACGGTCACCTCGGCCGGAAGGACCGAACCGTCGGCGGTGATCGCCCGGGCCTCCTCGACGGCGGATACGGCGGTGTGCTCGTGCACGGTGACACCGAGCTGGTCGAACGCGTCCTGCAGATGACGCCGGGCCCCGGGGGAGAGCCAGGCGCCCAGCTGACCGCGGGCGGCGAGCGCGACCGAGAGACCGGGCCGGGATTCCGCCAGCTCGGTCGCGGTCTCGATACCGGTCAGCCCCTCGCCGACGACCAGGACGGATCCGCCCTCGGGGAGGTGGTCCAGACGTTCGCGCAGGCGCAGGGCCGGACCCAGACCGGTCACGTCGCAGGCGAACTCGGCCACGCCGGGGACGCCGTGGTGGGCCGCGGAGCTGCCGAGGGCGTAGAGCAGGGTGTCGTAGGGCAGTTCCCCGGGGCCGTTCGCGCCGGTCAGGAAGACCACCCTGCGGTCCAGGTCGAGTCCGGTCACCCGGGCCAGGCGCAGCCGCACCCCGGTGCCCGCGAACACGTCGGCGAGCTTGCGGCGCGCGATGTCCTGTCCGGCCGCCACCTGGTGGAGACGCATCCGCTCGACGAAGTCGGGCGCGGCGTTGACGACGGAGATCTCGGTGTCGGCGGGGGAGAGCCTCCGGGCCAGACTTCCGGCGGCGAAGGCCCCGGCGTATCCAGCGCCGAGTACGACGATGCGGTGCTTCATGAGCGTCATGACGGGCTCCTGTCTCGTTCGCGTACCCCTTGAACGGGACAGCCCGGCGATTGCTGACAGACCGCGGGTGTGACACAGGTCACGAGAGGGTGGCGATGCGGGCCCGTCGGCGTCAGTGATGTCGTGCCGGTCGCCCCGGCGGTTCCTGCCGTCCAGGTCGGGCCGGAGGGCCGCCGGACGGACATCGCCGGGAATGCCGACAGGGGGTGCGGATCGCGATCCGGTCCAAGGGTGCTCGGCAGGAATCTCCCGGTCGTCAGGCGCGGAGCCTCCTTCGCGTCACGTGCACGCGGAAGGAGCTGAGAGCCAGGAGGAACGTCGTCAGTATCGGGCGGTCCGGAGCGCTCAGAGGTTTCCGGGGTGTCCCGGCGGCCGAGGGTGGGTTCCCCATGCGGCCCGGGCCGTTCCCAACTCCGCGCGGTACCGCCCGTATCCGTCCTCGTACAGCGCCCGTACGTCATCACGTGGTTCGATCACCCGATGGCGCCCCGGCGACACCGCGTACCCGGGGTACAGCGAGGCCCTGGCGACGGACACCACGCCGAGTGCCCCCACCTGTTCCTCCCCCGGGATGCGAACGGGCCGGCCGAGGATGTCGGCGATCAGCCGGGCCCACGTCAGCGACCGCGTGCCGCCGCCGCACAGGGCCAGGGTGCCGTTCAGTCCCGCCGCCTCCAGGCAGTGCCGGGCCGCGTAGCCGATGGCCTCGCAGACGGCCCGGACGGCGTCCGCCCGGCCGGTCGCCAGGCTGAGGCCGTCGAGTCTGCCCTGCGCCGACGGGTCGACGAACGGGGCCCGTTCGCCCGCTTCGGACAGGAAGGGGAAGGCGCGGACACCGCGTGCGCCGGGCGGGCTGTCGGCGAGCAGGCAGTCCACGTCGGCCGTGGTCGCGCCGACGAGACAGAGCACCCACTCCAGCGCCGCCGTCCCCACCATCGCGGGCATGGCACGCAGCCACCGGTCGGGGGCGGGCGTGCACAGCCACATGCCGGCGGGCTCGGCGAGCGGATCGAGGGCGACCCGGTCGGTCAGCACCTGGCTCGCGAGGGTCGTGCCGAGGATGAGGACTCCGTCTCCCGCCTCACGGACCCCGCTGCCGATCGCGCAGGCCGGCAGGTCGTACGGCCCCGCCACGACCGGGAGCCCCTCGGGCAGGCCCAGCAGTCCGGCGCCGGGACCGTGGAGGGCGAGCACCGTGCCCGGGGCGGCGGGAGGCGGCAGCAGCCCCGCCCGCTCGGCGATACCGCACGCCGCCAGCGCCTCGGGCGCGTAGCGACGGGTACGGGGGTCGAGGAACGGCAGTGTGGCGTCGGATGCGTCCAGGCAGACTCGGCCGGTGAGGCGCTGGGCGACGGCGTCGACGCAGTATCCCGCGACGGCTGCCCGGTCCAGCGATCGCGGCTCGTGCTCCTGGAGCCAGTTCAGCAGCGGGCCGTGGCACCCCGGGAACATGCCGGAGCCGGTGTGCGCGTAAGCCGTGCCGATCGTGCCGTCCGTCAGCCAGCGGGCCACCAGGTCCGAGGCCCGCGCGTCCATCCAGGAGATCGCGGGCCGCACCGGGCGGCCGTCCCGGTCCCGCAGCCACAGCCCGTCTCCCTGGCCGGTGAGCGCCACGGCGTCCGGCAGCCGGCCGAGCTTCGCGGTGACCTCCCGCACGACGCCGCCGACACCGGACACGACGTCGTCGAGGTCCTGCTCGACGCGACCGCCGGGCAGCATCTCCAGGTGTGAGCGTTGGCTCGCGGAGGCCAGGGCCGTGCCGTCCTCGCCGAACGCCACCGCTTTGGTGACCGATGTCCCGATGTCCACGCCGATGATCGTGCTCAAGCCTGCTGCCTCCTGTGCGAGCCGATGGGGGCCGAGGGGCCGGGGTGCTGGGGCGCCGGCCCTCAGGGCCCGCCGTCCCCCAGGACGTCTCCGTTCGCGAGATGCCGCAGTTCCTCTCCCCGTACGAAGCGGCCGACCTCGGCGGCGGTGACGGCCGCCGCACGGTGTGCGGTCTGCCGGGTCGCGCCCGCGAGATGGGGCGTGGTGATCACGTTCGGTACGTCGTGCAGGGGCCAGCCGGCGGGGATCGGCTCGATGTCGTACACGTCGAGGGCGAGAGCCCCCAGTGCGCCGCTGCGCAGCAGCTCCGGCAGCGGCGCGTGGTCGAGAAGCCCGCCGCGGGCGGAGTTGACCAGGACCGCACCGGCGGGCAGCAGCCCGAGGCGGCGGGCGTCGAGCAGGTGATGGGTCTCCTCGGTCAGGCGGGCGTGCAGGCTCACCACCGAACTCCTGGTCAGAAGGTCGTCCAGTCCGACGGGTTCGACACCGTCCGCCGCGACCGCCTCCGGGGCGGCGTACGGGTCGGCCGCGAGCACATGCGCCCCAAAGGCGCGCATCACCCGCGCCACGATGCGGCCGACGGCCCCGTAGCCCACCAGCCCGACCGTGGCCCCGCCGAGCTCGCCGCCGGTCTCCTCGTACGCGTAGAGATCGCCCCGCCAGACGCCCCGCTTCAGCTCCGCGTCGGCAGCGGCGATGTGCCGCATCGCGGCCAGCGTCAGCCCCACCGCGAACTCCGCGGCGGCGGGGGCGTTGCGGCCGGGGGCGAAACTGACCCGCACCCCGTGGCGGGTGGCCGCGGCCAGGTCCACGTTGACCGGCCCGCCCCGCGAGACGGCGACGAGCCGCAACCCGGGCGATGCGGCGAACACCCGCTCGGTGAACGGGGCCATCTGCGTCACACAGACGGACGCCCCGTCCAGCGCCTCCACGATCTCGTCCTCCGTGCCGCTCGCCTCCCGGACCTCCGCGACCGGACCGAAGGGCTCATGGGGCCAGGGCAGCGTCAGCTCGGTGAACTCCGGGAGCTTCTCTCCCGTGCGGGACAGTTCCTGACCCACCGCCGCGCGAATCGACGCGGGACGGACGAAGTGGTCGCCTGCGGCGAGGATGCGCATGACGTCGGATGCCTTCTGCGAGGAGGGCCGCTGAGGTGGATGCCGAGCAGGCCGGCAGGTTGATCCGGGCTTGACGCGGGCCTGGCCGGGGCGTGGTCCGAGCCGGGGGAGACCGGCCCGGGTTGTGAAATGTCTGTTAAATTTAACAGCGCTGCCGTTAACCGGCAATGCGCCTTGCCGCCGCGGACAACGGCGGCCCCGCGCCCGCCGCCGCGCCCCGGCCCGACCCGGAAGGGGCTCTCCTCATGACCACGCGTCTCCTGCTCGTACGGCACGGCGAGACCGAGTGGCACGCGGAGAACCGGTACGCCGGCGTCACCGACGTCGCCCTGACATCGCGAGGCGTGGCCCAGGCCCAGGACCTCCGGGCCTGGGCCGTGCGCAGCGGCGTGGACGCGGTCGCCTGCTCGCCGCTCAGCCGCGCCCGCCTGACGGCGGGCCCCGCGGCGGCCGCGCTGGGCCTGGAGCTGGAGGTCCAGGAAGGGCTGCGGGAGGTGGACTTCGGATGGGGCGAGGGCCGCACGATCCAGGAGATGGCCGATGAGGACCCCGAAGCCGTACGGCGGTTCCGTGAGGACGCCGACTCCGGCGCCTTCCCCGGCTCGGAACCCGTCCACCGGGCAGCGGCCCGGTCGACCGCTTCCCTGCGCGCCCTCGCGGACCGGCACCAGGGACAGCGGGTGCTCGTCGTCGCCCACAACACGCTGCTGCGTATCGCCCTGTGCGGACTTCTCGGACTGCCTCTGGGGCGCTACCGGCGGATCTTTCCCCGGCTGGACAACGGCGCCGTCACGGAGATCGAGATCGGCGGCACACAGACGGCGCTGCGGTCGCTCAACGTCCCTCCGGCGCCGTTCCCCGCCCTCGCCCCTGCGCCGGGTCCGAGCCCTGCGGGAGACCGGCACCCATGACCAAGAGATCCGCCGAAGAGCGCCGGCGGCTCATCGCCGACCATGTGATCGAGCAGGGCACGGCCACGGGCGCCGCCCTCACCCGGCTCACGGGCGTGAGCCTGATGACCGTCCACCGGGACCTGGACGACCTGGCACGCCAGGGGGTGCTGCGACGCTTCCGCGGCGGGGCGTCCGCCCTGCCCTCCACGGTGTTCGAGTCGAGCCTCGACTACCGGCTCGGTGTCAACACGGCGGAGAAGGAAGCCGTCGCGCGGGCCGCCGCCGCGCTGGTGGAGCCCGGCATGTCGGTGATGCTCGACGACTCCACCACGGTGCTGGTCATGGCGGGTCTGCTGGTCGAACGGGCCCCGCTCACCGTCGTCACCAACGCCCGGCGGGTGCTGGACGTCTTCGCCGGATGCGAGGGCATCCGTCTGATCGCGCTGGGCGGCGAGTACTCGCGCACTCATGACTCCTTCCTCGGTATGCCCTGCGTCGAGGCGGTGGAGGCGCTCTCCGTGGACCTCGTCGCGGTCTCCACGTCCGCTCTCGACGCCAGGGCGGCCTATCACCAGGAGCAGGACGTGGTGCTCGTCAAACGGGCGATGCTCACGTCGGCGGCAACGAAGGTGATGCTCATGGACCACACCAAACTCGCCCGCACCGCGCTGCACCGGGTGGGTCCCGTCGATGACCTCGACCATCTCGTCGTGGACGACGGAACTGACGCCGAACTGCTGGTCGGACTCCGCGAACGGACCCGGGTCACGGTTGCGGCCGTCGGACCGTGACCCGGGCCCTCGTCGCTCCCACCGCGCCGGAACACCCGCCGACTTCGCCTTCGGGCCACCACGGCGACGGCCGGCCTCCGTCCGGTGACCGGCCCGCACCCGTGAACGTCCGGGGAAGGACACAGAGCGTATGAGCCTTGATTCCCACAGCCCGACTCCGCCCCCGTCATCCTCTCCGCCCCCGCCACCCTCCCCGCCCCTGTCATCCTCTCCGGCCTCTCCGGTGGTGATCGGCATCGACGTGGCGACCGCGTCCGTGCGGGTGCTGGGTGTGGACGAACAGGGCCGCGTCCTGGCGGGGGCGCGGGCCGATCTCCCACCCCCCGCACGGGCCGGCGCAGGCACGAGCGAGCAGGACGCCCGGTCGTGGTGGCCGGCCGTGCGGTCGGCCCTGCGCCGCACCACGGGAGCCCTGCCCCGCCGGGGACGGGAGGTGATCGCGGCGGCCGTGTCCGCCACATCCGGCACCATCGTGCCCACCGGGACTCGTGGTGAGCCGCTCGGCCCGGCTCTGATGTACGACGACCGGCGGGCCGCCGGCATCAACGCCCAGGCCCAGCGGGCGGGCAGCGTCCGGTGGGAGGAGCTCGGCCTGTCGGTGGGTCCCACCGCTGCGCTCGGCCGGGCTGTGTGGTGTCTGCGCACGTACGGTTCCGCTCTGCGCCAGGTTCTGCACACCCCGGAGTTCATCGGCCGCGAGCTGACGGGGCACCCGGTGGCGACGGACTGGAGCCACGCGCTGAAGTCCGGCTACGACGCCCGCGCGCAGCAGTGGGCGCACGAGGTGTTCGACGCCCTCGGATTCCCGCTCGGACTGCTCCCGCCCGTGGGCGCCCCCGGTACCGAGGTGGGGGTCGTCGGCCCGGAGGGCGCCGCGGCGACGGGGCTGCCCGAAGGGTGCTCCGTACGTCTGGGGATGACGGACGGCTGCGCGGGCCAGATTGCCACCGGCGCGGTCGAGCCGGGCCGCTTCGTGGGGGTCGTGGGGACGACGTACGTCCTCAAGGGGGTGTCCGAGCACCTGGTCCGCGATGCGGCCGGGGCGTTCTACAGCCATCGCCACCCCGACGGCTGGTGGCTCCCCGGCGGTGCCTCCAACACGGGAGGGGAGTGCCTGGCCGGGGTCGCCCCGGCCCGCCTGCCCGAACTGGACGCCGCCGCGGCGGCCCGGGGGCCGGCGTCGTACGTGCGCTACCCCCTGTGCCGTGACGGTGAACGCTTCCCCTTCGTCTCCGGTGCGGCGCGCGGCTTCGCACTGGGCGGCCCGCGCGACGAGGCGGACGCCCACCGCGCCGCGCTGGAAGGAGTCGCCTTCCTGGAACGGCTCGCCCTGGAGCGGATCCAGCGTGCGGGCATCCCGGTGCTCGGCCCGCTCCACGCGGCCGGCGGGGGAAGCCGCAGCGCCGTCTGGACGGCGATCAGGGCCACGGTCCTGGACCGCCCGGTGAGGGTCGTCGATCGCGCGGAGACGGCGTTCGGCGCCGCACTGCTCGCGGCGGCCGGTACGCTCCACGAGGACCTCGCCGCGAGCGCCGCCGCGATGGTGCGCAGCGGCACCCTCATCGAGCCGGTGCGGGCGGAACGCCCAACTCTGGAGGAGGCCTACGGTCGATTCGTCGCGGAGCTGAGCGAACGCGGCTGGCTCCCCGACGACTGACGCGGCCGAGCCCGCGCCCCGAGGACGCGGGCTCGGCCGCGCTTGTGAGCTCTCCGTGACGTTGCGGGATGTTCACCTGCGGCACAGAGTCTTGAGCGAGACGGCTTTCCAGGGGGCTCTGTGCCAGGGGGCCCTGTGCCAGGGGGCTCTGTGCCCGGGGTCAGGGACTCCGCCTCTTCAGCACGTGTCCTGCATGTAGAAGGAGAATGCGTTGGCAGCGGGCGAGGGCTCATGCCGTTGGGGCAGGACGAGGCCCTGTCCGGAGGGTCCCGATGGGGCCTGGCGGTAGCCGCTTGGGTTGTGCCGCGGTGCTGCCGTGTTCAGATCCATCAGGTTTCGTCGGTGCCGGTGATGTGATCGACGCGTAGTCGGTGGCTGGTTGCACCTGGCACGGCGAGCCGGCTGATTCTGAGGTTGAACTCGTGGTGCCGTAGGGGCCGACGGCAGGCCGTCGGCTGCGGTATCACCGGGCATGCGGTATCCGCGAGGAGGCGGGCCGACGGCCGAACGGCAGCAGTTGCGCGAAGAGTTACGGAGGAAGGCTGCCCGAGAGGCTCGCCCGGGGCGAGGCGAGTTCGGTGATCGCCAGGGACCTTCGGGGCAGCGTCCGCTCTGTGCAGTGTTGGCGGCAAGCGAACAAGTAAGGCGCTGGCTGACTTTGCCCTGGCCGGGCCGCGTGAGGACAGCGCGGCGAAGGTGGCTGCGCGCCGGCCGCCGCACCCCGCGTCAGCGGCTGCGGGCCCGGCGGCGGGAGGAGAGCGGCGCAGTTGCGGGTGTGGTGTTGCCTGGGGGAGTGCAGCTGGTGCGGACGTCGTCGGTGAGGCCGGTTGCCGGGGCGGTCGGGCAGACGATGGCGGCTCAGGGGGCGGTGTGTGTTCGGCGAACCGGGCCGGGGCAAGACCGTGGCCGTGCGGCTGGTGCTCAATGAGGTGCCCGCAGGCTGGAAGGTGACGTGGGTGCCGGTGCCGGTTCGGCCGTCGGTGGCCGACGTGCGGCGTGCGGTGTTCGACGTTCTGCCGCTGCCGGGCCGGTTACCGCACACATCGGCGCGAGCCGGTGCCACGGTCGCGCGGGTGCTGGTGGCCGATGAGGCGCAGCGCCTTCCTGTGCCGTGCCTGGAGTATCCGCAGAGCCTGTGGCACCACCCCGGCACGCGCATCAGGCTGGTGCTGCTCGGTCCGGGCAGTGAGCGGGCGCTGACCCGGCTGCCGCATCTGGTAGGGCGGATGGACGCGTGGCAGGTGGTTCCACGCCTGGCCGGAGCGGAAGTGGCGACTGTGGTGACGGGCCTTCATCTGCTGTGGCGTACCGTCCCGGCCCCGGATCTGAAGTGGATCGACCAGTCATTCACGCGCGGCACGTTCCGTACGTGGGCCGCTTTGACTACGCACCTGCAGAACGCACCGCTCACCACCGCTGATGCATCCGTCGACCGGGCTCTTGCTATGGCGGCTGTGGAAGCGGGTCGCGCCGCGATGGTGAACGGGGCGCTCCTGCAACGGTCGGGGCGCTCGCATGCTTTCAGCCTCGGCAAATACACAACGTCTCACCGAGCGAGGAGAACTGGCATGCAGGATGAAGGCCGTCCGTGCAGGCGGCGGACTGCCTGCGGCGTCGAGGACGGCACTGCGCGGTTCTGCGGTGCGGCGGCTGCTCGCCCTGCGGGCGGGGAAAGAGCTGTCAGCCGGTCCTGTTCGCGTGGCTGTGAACGCGCTGGGGTGTCGGAGCGCACAGTGCGGCGCTGGCTGGCCGCAGCTGAGAAACGATGAGGCCGCAGCCGCCGCCCCTGGCGCATGGTTCCGGGCCGGTACGAGGTTCACGATGACGTCTGAAGTCCGTGGGCTGTTGGCGCTGTGGAATGGGGAACGGGCGGGCGGCCCATCGAGAACTGGTTCTCCGCGCGGCCCGGCAGTTTCCGCCTGGCGACGCACCGTCGTTGACGACACTGCACCGGGCGATCCGTCGTGATCTGATGCCCGGGGAGCGGGCGGGGCTCACAGGTGGGGAGCGGGTGGCGCGCGCACGATGTGTTCCTGGCCCGGCCGCGGGGCTGGCGCAACCAGGTGGGGGAGACGGACCTCGGATCGGGCAGCGCCATGACCCCGCGTAACAAGGTCATCCGTCCCGCACCGGAGGCAAGCTGGGCAGCCGGCCGAGCGTCGGCCCGTCCCGCCAGTGCGAGCCCCACCCGCTGCAGGGCGCGGGTCAGCAGCGTGGTGAACCGCGCGTACGGCGCGGCCAGCCGGGAGAACTGCTCGGCGAACGTCCGGCGCGGGCAGTCCGCCGCCCCACAGATGGATCGCGGGACCGTCAGCCGGATCACAAAGCCCTGCTCGGCGAGCGGAAGGTCCTTCAGCCTGCGCCGGTAGCGGTCATGGCCCCGGTCCGAGGACAGGCTGGCTCTGTAGGTGAGTTGCAGGAACGTCTGATGCTCAGCGGCGGGAACACCCGGTTCCAGGGGAGAGTGATGTCGCTGAGTTCTGGAGAAACCTCGGTGCTTGCTTCGGGACCATGGATGTGCTTTGCACGACGAGGGGGCCCGGGTGTAGCCGAAGTCCAAGGTCGATCTGTACGCGGCGATCCGCCGTGACGCCAGGACGGGCATGGCGACGCGGGCGCTCATGCGGAAGTACGGCGTCGGCTACGAGACCGTGCAGCGGGCTCTGGTGTCGGCCCTGCCGGAGCCGCGCAGGAAGATGAGGCCGCGCGCGACGCGCCTGGATCCCTACAAGCCGGTGATCGACGCGATCTTGAAGGCGGACCTGACCGCGCCGCGGAAGCAGCGGCACACGGTCAAGCGACTCTACGACCGGCTTCTCGACGAGCACGACGCCGTCGACATCTCCTACCAGATGGTCCGTACCAACGTCGCCGAACGCCGTGGGGAAATCCGTCTCCAGGCCGACAAGGGGTGGTTGACGCGTTCGCCCCGCAGACCCACCGGCCCGGAGCCGAGGCCGAGGTCGACTTCGGAGACGTCACCATCAAGTTGGCCGGCAAGCTGGTGACCTGCTACCTGTTTGCCTTCCGGCTGTCGTACTCGGGCAAGGCCGTCCACCGCATCTTCGCCTCGGCAGGGCAGGAGGCGTTCTTCGAAGGCCACGTCCACGCTCTCAACTTGCTGGGCGGAGTGCCGACCGGGAAGGTCCGCTACGACAAACATAGAGCCGCCGTCGCCCAGGTGCTGGGCCTCTCACGCCGCCGCATCGAAGCCGAAGGCTGGACTGCCTTCCGCTCCCACTACGGCCTGGATGCGCTCTACTGCCAGCCCGGCATCCGCGGCGCCCATGAGAAGGGCGGAGTCGAGGGCCAGATCGGCTGGTTCCGCCGCAACCACCTGGTCCCCGTCCCCGAAGTGGCCACCCTCGCCGAACTCAACGAGATGATCGACCGGTGGGACCAGCAGGATGACGCCCGCCGGATCCGCTCCCGCCCTCACACGATCGGTGAGTACTTCGCGGCCGAGCAGCCGCTCTTGGCGCCGCTGCCGGAAGAACCGTTCGAGACAGGCAGGCTGTCGACACCACGAGTCGACCGCTACAGCCAGATCTGCGTCCGGATGAACCGCTACTCGGTCCCGGTCCGGCTGATCGGGCGCACTGTCCGCGTCATGCTCCACGCCTCCGAGCTGGTGGTCTACGACGGCCGCGAGGAGGTTGCCCGGCACGAGCGGCTTATCGCCCGCAACGAATCCCGCCTCGATCTCGACCACTGCCTGGAAGCCCTGATCCGCAAGCCCGGCGCCTTGCCCGGTGCCACAGCCCTCGATCAGGCCAGGGCTGTCGGCCGGTTCACGCCGATCCACGACGCCTGGTGAGCAGCCGCGGTCAAAGCACACGGCGAACGCGAGGGCACCCGGGCCCTGATCGAGGTCCTCCTGCTCAGCTGCCATCTGCTGCACGATCAACTCGTCGCGGGGCTCGCAGCGGCCTTGAAGAGCGGTGCCCTGACCGCGGATGCCGTCGCCCTGGAAGCGCGCAAGGCGGCAGATGCCGAAAACGATCCCGAGCAGGCTCCGTCGTCGGCCGCGCTCGGCCGTCAGACCGGCATGGCCCAGCTGCCAGCAGCCGTCCGGGCTCATCTGCCGCCGGACAAGCGGCCCCTCCCGTCTGTCGCCCACTACGACCTGCTTCTACGACTCCGCCCACCCGACCGCCCCACCCAGTCATAGAGGAGATCACCGTGTCCCTTCCCCGCCAGCGAGGACTCACCGAGCAGGCCGCCACCACCGGCGTCGTCCAGGCATGCCGCATGCTCCGCCTGCCCACCATCCGGTCCCAGTTCTCGGATGTGGCCGAGACCGCTGAACGCGAGCAGATGTCCTGTCTCGGCTTCCTCGCCGAGCTCCTCCTGGCGGAGTGCGACGACCGGGCCCGCCGCCGCTCCGAGCGCCGCATCAAGGCCGCCGGGTTCCCCCCGCGACAAGTCTCTGCGCAGGTTCGACTTCGACGCGAACCCCAACATCGACGCAGCAAGGATCCACACCCTCGCCAAGTGCGAATGGATCAAGAAGGGCCTGCCCCTCTGCCTCATCGGGGACTCCGACACCGGCAAGTCACACCTGCTGATCGCACTGGGCACCGAGGCCGCGATGGCCGGCTACCGGGTCAAGTACGTCCTGGCGACGAAGCTGGTCAACGAGCTGGTCGAAGCCGCCGACGAGAAGGAGCTGACCAAGACCATCGCCCGCTACGGCCGCGTCGACCAGCTCTGCATCGACGAACTCGGCTACATGGAACTCGACCGCCACGGCGCCGAACTCCTCGTCCAGGCCCTGACCGAACGCGAAGAGAAGAACAGCGTCGCCATCGCCTCCAACGAGTCCTTCTCCGGCTGGACCAAGACCTTCACCGACCCCCGCCTCTGCGCGGCCATCGTCGACCACCCTTCGGCGGCAACATCATCGAAACCGGCACCGACTCCTACCGACTCGCCACCACCCGAGCACGCGCCGAACAGCAGGCAGCCGGCTGACAAACACGCCGAGCAGCACCACACGGGACGGTCAGCCAGAGAACAACCGCCGCACCCTTTCGAGACGCGCACGCTGATCATCGATCCAGCCAGTCGCCGGAAAGAGGGGCACGCGGACCGTCACCTGTGACGACGGACCATCATGGACCGACACCGCGATCACACCAGGACTCACCGGCTTGATCTTGAACTGCACGGTCCGTCCCGAGTTCAGCCACGACACGAACCGATTCCCCGCAAGCGCCCCCAGAGCCTCTTCCCAGTCATCGAGGTCATCGGACGTCACATAGACAGGGAAGCTGCCCTTGACTGTCTCGGTCTCCACGACGAACTCACAGTCCAAGACATCCCCGCCTGGGGCCGGCCGCGCCAGCACCCGCAGCGAGACAACGTGACCGCTCGTCCCCGGCGGATCGGCCAGATAGATCAGCTCGCCCAGATCGTCTTCCACCACAGCCCCTCCCACCGGATTCGAACAGAAGTATCATCCCTTAGCCCGCCGACACACACGGCGCCGAGGTGGGTGTTACTGATTCTCACCAACATCCCGCAGCCAGTTGATCACCCACTGCTGCCGGAACTCCACGACAAACGTTCTCCGTTGCCGCCTACGAAGCCAGACAGGTCGCAGTCCGGACACGCCGCCACGGACGCGCGGCTTCTTGCTACCACCTCGACCGTAGGCGCCTCGACCTCCACCTCGTCGATACCGTCGAACACCAGCGAGTCCCAGAACTGTGCATCGGTCCGCATGGCCAGCACCATCACTTTCTGCGGCCAGCCGGAGCAGCGACCGGAATGCCTGTGAGGGAGAGTCACTTTTGGTGTCAGACGCCAAGGCGTACGCCGTCTCGTATGAGCCAGTCACTCGCAATACTTCGTCCGAGGCGGCAGCGACGGTCGCTCCTCGTGGGTGACCCAGGCGGGTGAGTGGAGCCGGCTCCGGCGAGCGGGAAAGCCCCGGGTCCCCCGGAGTGCGGCTCGGGCCCCTGCCTCCACGGTCTGACGGGACGCCGGACAGCCTGCTCGGGCTATGGGAGCGCTGTGGCGCTCCCATAGCCCGAGCAGGCTCCTGCGGTACGGCTGCGGCGATACGGACTTCCCGCCCGCGCCGGGGCTTCGGCCGTCTCTTGGTCCGTCGCGGCTCATCTGCGGCGGTTCTGTCAGACGGCTGGCTTACTGCTCGACTGTCAAGGCCCAGCGGATCCCCGCTGGTGCTGTCACTCGTACGGTTCCCTTCTCGCGTTCCCGCTTGAGGTGGACCTCGTTGTAGGTGCTGCTCACTTCCCTCTCCACGCAGTCGAGAGGGAAGGAAATCCCTGTCGGGTCGATGGAGACCTGGATCTTTCCCTGGCCCTGGCAGTTCACTTGGATTGCCAGCCTGCCGGCGCCGATGTCCTCGGTCAGGGGAAGTTGCGCGTTGCCCTTCTGGGAGGCTGCGGAGAGCAGCACTACTCCGTCGCCGACCGGTTTCGGTGCGGTCGAGACGGACTCGCCCTCGATGTGCTCTGCTCTGTGCGTGTCAGTCGTGGTCGGCTCGGCGGGGCGGGAGCTTGCGGCTTTCGACGGGCTGTTCCCGCCGTCGCTGCATCCGGTTGCGCTGAGCGCCAGCGCACACACCAGTGGCGCGAGGACCAGGTGAGCACGCTGCGGCAGAGAGCCGCCTAGTCTTCCCACAGGTACCAGCCGACCTTGATCGGCGTGTAGCTGGTGATGGTCTTCTTCGCAGAGGTCTGGCAGTTGCTGTAGATCTTGTAACTGGTGCCGGTGTTCTTCAGGCGGTAGACGCCGTACTTGGCATTGGTCGTCTTCTTCGCCGGGGTGTCGACTGAGATGCTGTTGCCGAGCTTCGCGGTCAGTTTCGCGCTCAGGTTGACCTCGTACTTGGCCTCGATCTCCGCGATCATGGCGGAGACGCTGCCCGAGAGGCCCGCAGTCACGCTGACTCCTACTTCTCCGGTGACTTCGGAGACGAAGGTCGAGCGTGCGGTGCGCGAGGTGCCGTTGTAGTTGGAGTTCGTCGGCCCGACACCCTTGTGGTACTGCTTCCCCTTGGTCTTGGGAATGTAGACATTCCGCGGGGAGCAGTACTCAGCATCGGGTGTGTCGACCGGAGGCTTTTCCGGCTTGAACGTGGGATCCGGATCGGGTGCCGGATTCTCCACCAGGTCGGTCTCCTCGGGCTCCTCAGGCGGAGCGGTGTTCACGGTCGTCGGCTCATCAGCCGTGACCGCTGTCGGCGCACTTGCCGCAGAAGGTGCCGCAGCCGCACCACACATCACGGTGAGCGCGAGGGCGGAAGTGAACAGCCCGTTTCTTACGATGCCCACGAGGCATCCTTTCCCCCTGCCGCCCCCGATCGGGGGCGGTCTCCCCATATTTCTCGCACATCCGCAGACCGCGGTACAGAGCAAGATCATTCTTTGAGGAGAAATTGAGGAAACAGCTTGGGTGCCGCGCGGAACCTCGCGCAGGCATGTATCCCGGGAGAAGGCATTGGTGGCGCTGAACGGCGCAGGGTGACAGGTTCTTCGGGCGTCACCGCGAGATTACTGAACTTGATCTGGTGATGTCGGGCTGTTCGCCGGACAGCGTGCGGGTGGCTTCGGTAGTCCTGGTGAGGTGAGATATCCGCAGGGTGGTGGCTTGACCGACGCCGAGAGGGCCGCGCGAGAGCGGGTCCGGCTTCAGGCTGTGACTGGCTTCGAGGCCGGCGGGAAGAACCGGGAGATCGCTGCCGCGTTGCGGGTCTCGGACCGGTCGGTGGAACGCTGGCGGCGTCAGTGGCGCGAGGAGGGCTTGGCTGGGGTGGCGTCGAAGGGATCGCCTGGTCGGCCCCGACTGTCGGAGAAACAGATGGCCAGGTTGGAGCTCAACGGGCACGGTATCCGAGTTCGCATCGCGCGCAACGCGGCACTGGCCGCCCTCGCTGCTGATCTGCCCAGCCCGGTCCTCGCCGACGTGACCGGGACGCACCGCCACACCGTACTCCGTTGGGTCACCTACGCCAGACGTGACTGGGCCCAGTACCTCGCCGCCCGCGCCGAGGAGGTCACCAGCAGCAGATCGTAGCGATCGTGAGATCGGCTTCGTGAGGATCCGCGGCGGAGCCGTTGGCACCGGATCGGCGCCCGAGAATATGAACTGAATGAGCAGGTCAACGGGGAGCCAGGAGGCCGTCTACCAGGGCTCGGAGCCCGTCCAGGTAGGTGTCCTTGGCGGTCAGTGGTGACCACTGCTCCGCTACCTGTGCCAAGCGGGGTAGCTCGCTCGGGTCGAGATCGGCGAAGACTTGTTCCCGGTAGGTGGGACGGTCGTCGTCCGTGCGCCGCCGGGCTGCTGTCACGCGGACCACGATCTCTCCGGCGGTGTAGTACCAGATCGCGCGGTAGCCGTGTACGGCCCGCTCGGAGGACAGGCCGCATTCGACCAGGCCGTCAACGATCTGCTCGACAAACCAGAGAGCGGATGTGGCCATCAGGTCGTCGGCGGTCAGCACCTCCACGATCCACGGGCAGGCGGCGAGCGCCTCGTGGATCGTTGCGGCGGCGTCGATGATCCGCTCGCGGGGCCGAGCGGGCAGTTCGCGTCGGTGCAGCGTCCGCGTGGCGTAGTCGTCCAGCAATAGGACGAGCAGTTCTTCCTTGTTGCGGACGTGGTGGTAGAGCGCCATCGGCGTACTGCCGATCTCCGTGGCCAGCCGCCGCATGGTCAGCCGGTCCACGCCTTCCGCGTCCACGATCCGACGGGCCGTTGTAACGACCTCCTCGCGGGAGATGCGGGGAGGTCGGCCGAGGGTTTTGCGCGGTGCGGACGGCTGCGGCATGCCCTCATCATCCCCCAGGTGTCGACAACGTCGATCCCCTGGCGCTACTTTTCGTACGTGTATAAAAAATTGCGAGGGCGACCCGGAATGGTGCTGGCGGCCGTGGCCGTCGCCCAGTTCGCCGTCGCCCTGGACTTATCCGTGGTCAACGTCGCCCTGCCCGCGATCCGCACCGCGCTCGGGTTCGCACCGCTCGACCTGTCGTGGGTCGTGCATGTCTACGCGCTCACGCTCGGCGGATTTCTGCTGCTGGGAGGCCGAGCATGTGACCTCTATGGCCGACGACGGCTGTTCGTGCTCGGCCTGGCCGTCTTCGGGCTGTGCTCACTGGCGGGCGGGCTCGCCCAGGCACCCTGGCAACTGATCGCCGCCCGCGCCGGCCAGGGCCTGGGAGCCGCTGCGGCCACACCGGCCACACTGGCGATACTCACCACCACCTTCCCCGAGGGCCCGCAGCGCGTGCGCGCGCTCGGGGTGTGGAGCGGGGTGAACGCCGCAGGCGGAGCGCTGGGCGTGCTGGCGGGTGGGCTGCTGACCCAGTACGCGGGCTGGCGCTGGGTGATGCTCATCAATCTGCCCATCGTCGCGGTGGCTCTCGCGCTGGTCCGCGCAGGCGCGCCCGCCGAAGCACGCCCCGCCCGGCGCGAGAGGCTGGATGTGCGCGGTGCCGTCTTGGCCATCGGTGGAGTCGGGCTGCTGGTGACCGGTGTCGTGCGCACCGACGCCCAAGGATGGGACTCCCCGACCGCATGGACAGTGTTCGTCGCCGCAGCCATGCTCCTGGCCGCCTTCGTCGTCACCGAATCCAGGGCTCCCGCACCGCTGTTGCGTCTCAGCCTGCTGCGCAGCCGCTGGGTCGCCGGGGCCAACGTGGTGGTCTTCTTCTCCACGGCCGGGCAGTTCGCGGCGTTCTACTTCGTGTCCCTGTACATGCAGCAGGTTCTGGGCATGAGCGCCGCAGCAACCGGCGCCGCGTTCCTGCCCTTCTCCGCAAGCCTGGTCGCGGGCACCCTCGTCGCGACCCGCGCCACCGCGGCACACACCCCCCGCGTCTCCCTGGTTCCCGGCGCCATGCTGGCCGCCGCGGGCCTGGCCTGGTTCGCCTTCATCAGCCCAGACGGCGACTTCCTCACCGACGTGCTCGGCCCCAGCATCATCACCGGTATCGGCGTCGGACTGGTCATCGCCCCGATCGTCGCTGCCGCAACCACCGGCGTCGCACCCCATGAGGCCGGCATGGCCTCCGGCCTCATCAACAGCTCCCGCCAACTCGGCGGCTGCATCGGCCTGGCCACCCTGGCCACAATCGCCACACACCGCACCGGCACGGCAACCGACCCCGCCGCGATCAACGACGGCTACGCCCTGGGCCTTGCCATCGCCGCCGCCCTTTTCATTCTCGCCGCCATCGTGGCGATCTGCTTGCTACCCCGCCGCCGGGCCGAAACACCTGCCTCGCAACTCGCCACCTCCGCAGAGAATCGACTGGAAGGAACGCCGTCATGACGACAACACCCCTCTCACCCATCGACCTCTTCGCCGCGGCGCTGCACATCCATCCCGACGGCGATGTCCGAGCCGCCGAACGGCGGATGACGAACAGTGACTCCGGCGCCTGGCAGCTCGCGACGTTCCACGTGGAGACCGACGTCGACGTTCACGCCGACCGCTGGGAGATGCACCCGCAGGCCGAGGAGGCGGTCTGCTGCCTGACCGGCGGTGTCCGCCTCTACTTCCGTCCCGCCAGGCCCGACGACACCGAGGACATGGTGCAGTTGCAGCCAGGCACCGCCGTGATCGTCCCCCGTGGTCGCTGGCACCGCCTGGAGCTGGACGCCCCCAGCGACCTGATGTCGATCGCCCTTCGCCACGGCACCCGCCTCGAAAAACGTGCCAACACTCGCTGACAGCGGGCTGGCCCGGCTGAGCCTGCCGCCGGGCCACCCCGCGACAACTGCTCTGGGGAAGGCGGTCACCGCAGGATGCCTCCTCGTCGATTCGCCGCCTGGGATCCATCCACCCCGGGTAGAGCTCAGAGCCCCGGCGTCACGTACTCGGATTCACCAGTCGGGGCGAGCGATATCGGGGAATAGCGCACGGTCGGAATAACCTCCTCCCGCCAGTAGACGAGGACGGCCTTCACCACGTCGGTGATGCGGTTGGTGCTGCAGCGGAGTTTCCGCAGGAGCCGCCAGCCCTTGAGGGTGGCGATGGCCTGCTCGCCGAGGCAGCGGATCTTGGCGTGGGTGGTGTTGTGACGGCGCTTCCATCGCTTGAGACGGCGGCCACGAAACGGGACTCGGACGGTTCCGCCGGCACCTTGGTATGCCTTGTCAGCCCAGCATGTGAGTCCCGCTTCAGCGAGGGCTTCGATGGTCCCGTGCTGGCGCGCGGCGGTGAGCGTGAGTGGAGCCGGGAAGCGCGGGCGAGGCCCAGAGCAGTCGTCCGAGCGGGTCCATGAGGACCTGGACGTTCATGCCGTGGCGCTGGTGTTTCCCGGAGTAGTACGGGGTGTCTGTGGCGGTCCGGTCGATCGGCAGCAGGGTGCCGTCGAGGATGACGAACGCCTTCGCCCGGGTCGCCTTGATCGCCTCGGCCAGGGCCGGGGCGAGGGTGGCCAGGATGTCGACGGCCTCGCGTATGTAGCGGAAGGCGGTTGCGATCCCGATGCCGAAACCGGCCGCGAGCTGTGCGTAGGTGTCACCGCACCGCAGGTGGGCCAGGGCCGGCAGAGCCTGTCGCGCTGAGGGAAGCCGCAGCCACCGTGTGCCGATCTCCCTCCGCCTGGCTGTCAGTTGCCCGGTCAGGAGCGGCAGGGTGCGGGTGGACAGATCGATCCACGACGGGTAGACAAGCACACGAAGCTCCTGGCGGACACGGGTGATCTTGGTCGAGAACCCATCTACCAGGAGCTTCGTCGTTACGCAGGACCGGCCAACTCGTGGTCAACGCCGCCAGCTTGGAAAAGGCTCAAGGATCCACCCCCTGCTGAGCGAACTCGCCCAAGTGACGGCCTCGGACGAACGCACAGCCCAGCAGCTCTACAAGGCCGCGGCACGCAAGTGGCACCCGGATGCTGGGGGAGACACAGGGACATTCGCGCTGCTCCAACTGGCCTACCACCCCGGGCGCAGCAGGAGGGGTTCTGAGGGCGGCAGAACGTGCACGCAGTCACCGGCCGATGCTGTAGTTTCCTGTTCCTTCTGTCCGGCCGGTCGACCGGCTGCTCGTCGGTAGGCGGGCGGGCCGCGACCACTGGTGCTCGTTCACCGTGTCACCCGCTCTATGACCTTGCAGTGGGTGAAGCCGTTTTCCATGGAGGAGCCTCCCGCCTGCCAACCGGGACCGGCGCGAGCGCTTCCACTCAGCGGCGTGAACGCCGCTGCACCGGGGCCGGCGTCCTCCACCCGTCGCTCATCACCCCCACCGACATAGACATCCTGAACGGCGACTACGACGCCCGCAGTCTGGGGAGTGCGTACGGCTACAAGGACGGCTGGGGCTCGCTCGGCCCGGAGCTCGCCCATGAGATCGCCGAACTGCTCACCACCTGAGCCGGCTACTCGGCCACCTGTCGTCAGTCAGCTCCTGCACTGCGCGCGCTCGCCGGTATCCGTCGCGCCGGCCAACTGCTCCTCGTACCACGGCAGGAACTTCGTCCCGCCAGACCTCCGCCGCAGCCGCACGCCCATCCGGCCGCGTCGATGCCGGTAGCCACGTCGTACTCGTCGTGCCGGGGCGCAGGTCGAGTTCGCGGACCATTTCAGCTGATCGGCGGAACCGTCTCAGCCGTGGACACAGCCCTGCCCCCACACGTCGAGCGGCGATAGCTGGGGGTCGACGGTCTCAACATGTTCGTACGAGCCGGCCGGGCCGGAGGCTCCCTGGCGAGTGAGGCCCGGTGTTGCCGGGAACAATGGCGGACCATGGTTGATCGAGGCACCGGGGCACCGAGGCGCCACTCCGCAGTGTGCCGCGCCGCTGCTCGGTGGCTTCCAGCTCTCCGGGACAGGCCCCCGCGTTGCCCGTAGCCTCGGTGGCGTGAGCACCCGGACACTCCCCGCACCCCCGCCTTCGCCCGTACGCCCGCTGCCACCTGAGGACGACCGCGTAGTCGAGTCCTCCTCCGGGCGGCCGTTCGGAGGAGGATCGCATGATCACCGCTGAGCATTGGATCGAGGCGCTCGGCCTGGAGGAGCACGTGGAGGGCGGGTATTTCCGCCGGACGTTCCAGGCCGATCACCGCCCGCGTATCTCCACCCCGGCGGGCGACCGGTACACGCTGACGTCGATCCACTACCTGCTGACGCGCGGATCGCCCGTAGGCCACTGGCATCTCAACCAGTCGGACATCCTGCACTTTCACCACCACGGGGAAGCGATCACCTATCACCTCCTGTATCCCGACGGCCGCCACCGCACCGCCGTGCTCGGCCAGGACCCTCACCGGGGCCAACTCCTCACGCTCGCCGTCCCCGGTGGAGTCTGGAAGGCGTCCCACCTCACCCAGGGCGACCACGGCCTGATCAGCGAAGCCGTGGCACCCGGATTCGACTACGCCGACATGACGCTCGGCCAGGAAGCCGACCTCCTGGAGCGTTTTCCCGAACAGGCAGAACTGATCCGCCGCTTCTGCCGACCCGCCGCACTGTGACTGTCCAGGCGGCGGCATTGCCTCATGGCATGGGAGAAGGCCGGACCGGCGAGGCGGCGGCCGCCGGTCCGGCGTCGGGCAGGCTGATCAGACCCAGATGTAGTTGTCGTCGGTGACGGCTTCGAGGGCGGCGTCGGTGACGGTGGCGGGGGGATCGGGCAGAGCGGCGAGGGCGGCCCCAATGGGCGGGAAGATCGGCAGTTCGGCGGTCTTGCGGTAGTCGACCCACTCGATGACACCGGTCTCGTGGCTGCCGTCGGGCAGTTCGTCCAGTTCGACCTCGGCGAGGGTGGCGCGGACCTCGGGGTGATGTGGAGGCGGTAGATGAGGTGGAGCTTCCGCGGCGGCGGGGTGGGGCCGGGGCGTGTGACGGGCGGGTCGACGACCCACATGAGGTCGCCGCCCTCGGCCTGGTTGCCTGGGGCCGAGCGCGGCTGCCGGTTCCGGTCAGCCGACGATGGGTTCGTCGGCGAGGTAGGGCGGCGCAGGATCGTACTGGATGTACTGGCGTACCGCGCGGGCGTGCTCGCGCCCGTGCATTTGGCCCACCAGCCACAGGGCGCTGTCGATCCCGGCGGAGACTCCCTGGCTGGTGACCAGATTTCCGTCCACGACGTACCGGGCGTCACGGACGACGGTGACGTCACCGAGAGCCTCAAGCTCGTCCTCGTGGCTCCGGTGGGTGGCGACGCGCCGCCCGCGCGCGGGACCAGCGGCGTGAATGAGCACCGCACCGGTGCACACGCTGCTGACCCAGGAGGCCTGCGCCGCGGTTCGGGTGATCCAGTCGGTGACGACCGGGTTGTACGGTTCTGTCTCGCGAGCCCCGCGTCCGCCCGGGACCAGCAGTACGTCGAGGGGCGGGTGGTCGCCGAATGTGTGGTCTGGCAGGACACGCATCCCTTTGCCGCAGCGCACAGGCTCGGGCTTCTCGGAGATGAGGACGGCGGTGTCCCTGCCGTCGCGCAGCATCGAGGAGGCGGTGAACACCTCCCAGGGGCCGACGAAGTCCAGCTCCTCGGCATTGTTGAAGATCAGCAGCCCGTAGGTGGTCATGAATGTTCCTGTTCCTGTTGCGGTTCCGCAGCGGAGGTGGTGGACCGGAAACGGGCCCGGTAGTCGGAGGGCGCAATGCCCAGGTGACGGTGGAAGGTGCGGCGCAGTGTCTCGGCGGTGCCGAAGCCGCAGCGCCGGGCGATGGCCTCGACCGGGTCGTGGCCCTCGGCGAGCGCGCGCTGGGCGGCCTCGACGCGTACGCGTTCCACGTACGAGGCTGGCGGCATACCCAGTTCGGCGGTGAACCGGCGCTGCAGATGACGCGGACTGAGCCGCGCGTTCTGCGCAAGTTCGGCGATTCCGTGCCGAGCACCGGGATCGGCATGAATCGCTGACACCGCGGCACGGACCGGGTCGGTCGCCGGCTCTTTCGACCACAGCGCCACGCTGAACTGGGACTGACCGCCGGGCCTGCGCAGGAACATGACCATCTCGCGTGCAACAGCACGGGCGATCCCCCGCCCCAGATCGTCCTCCACGAGCGCCAGGGCGAGATCCATCCCGGCGGTGACACCGGCCGATGTCCACACACGCCCGTCCCGGATGAAGATGGGCTCGCAGTCGACATCAACCTCCGGATGCTCCCTGATGAGCTGCTGCTCCCGGGCCCAATGAGTGGTGACCCTGCGCCCATCGAGGAGTCCGGCGGCAGCCAGCAGGAACACCCCGCTGCACACCGAGGTTACGCGGCGCGCGCTCGCCCCGGCCTCCCGGATCCACCCGGTCAGCCCCGCATCAAGGCACGCCCGGTCGACTCCCTTGCCGCCGGCCAAGACCAACGTGTCGACACTTTCAGGATCCAGGTCGTCCACCCCGTACTCGGCGTGGACCGGAAGTCCGCTCGCCGCCTGCACAGCCCCGGAACGAGGCGCTACCACCTGGCATCGATACCCGCCCGCCAACCGCCTGGCGTGCTGGAACACCTCGTGGGGGCCGACGAGGTCGAGAGGCTGAAACCCCTCATAGATCATGAAAACAACGCTGCGCTCCGTCATGCCTCCACCCTCGGGGAACCAGTGCAATGGCGTCAACGACATACATCCCACGAATCGCGCCACAGGGGGTGACTGTGTTTGACGCGCGGCCCCCTCTAACTTGATCTTTAGCCTCGGGCGTCGAACGGCCTCTCGTACTTGATCATCCGGTCTGGTAACTGCCGTACGTGCAGACGGCCTTCGGCTGAGCATGTGCTCCGACCAAGGAACACACACGCTCAGCACGAAGGCCGTGGGATGAGTGTGCTGCATCAAGCTGTCCGGCAGGATCCGTTCGAGGAACTGTCACGCTTCCGGGGCGAGTTCTACTCCTGTTTGACCAGACGTGCGGACGCTCTGTTCGAGCTGGCGGATGCCGTGCTGTGTGCGGTCGGCCCGGTCAGGTCGCTGGTGGAGCTGTCGCTGGTGGGCGAACACCGTCGTGGGCACGGCGGGCTCTGCGACGCCCTGGCCGCCGGCAGGGGGGAGGTGGCCCGGCTGCGTCGGGCCCTGGCCGCGGTGCCTTTGCCGCGGGCGGCGGACGGGCGGCTGGTGCTGGCCGCCGACATCACCTGCTGGCTGCGGCCCGACGCGCACACCTCACCACAACGGATCCTGTGCCACACCTACGGACGCGGCAAGGACCAGCACATTCCCGTCCCCGGCTGGCTGTACTCGGTGATCTGCGCACTGGAGACGGGCCGCAGCTCGTGGACCGCTCCGTTGGACGCACTGCGTCTCGCCCCGGGTGACGACGCCGCCACGGTCACCGCTGGGCAGATGCGTGAACTGGTCGAGCGGCTCGTCAGCGCCGGGCAGTGGGGAGGCGGCGACCCGGACATCCTGATCGTGGTGGACGCCGGTTACGACGTGCCCCGTCTGGCCTTCCTGCTCAGGATCTGCCGGTGCAGGTGCTGGGCCGGATGCGCTCGGACCGCGTCCTGCGTCGCGCTGCACCACCCCGTGAGCCCGGCACCCGGGGCTGCCCGTCCCGCCACGGTGGCGAGTTCGTGTTCGGCGACCCCGCCACCTGGAACACCCCTGACGCGGCGACCGTGACCGAGACCCGCCTCTACGGCGTCGCAGCCGCCCGGGCCTGGGACCGGCTCCACCGAGGCTGACCCATCGCTCCCCTGGACCGCCCAGCTGGGTGCGCTGCCGGTGATCGAGGGCACCGTGATCCTCCTGAAGGTCGAGCGCCTGCCCAGCGGTGCCACCCCCAAGCCGGTATGGCTGTGGTGGTCGGGCACCGACGCCACCGCAGCCCAGGTCGACCTGCTCTGGCAAGCCTTCCTGCGGCGCTTCGACATCGAGCACACCTTCCGCCTGTTCAAGCAGACCCTGGGCTGGACCTGTCCGAGGATCCGAACCCCGGAGGCCGCCGACCGCTGGACCTGGCTGATCCTCGCGGCCTTCACCCAGTTCCGGCTCGCCCGCCCGCTCGCCGCTGACCTTCGCCCCCTTGGGAGAAACCGGCCCCGACCGACAGACTCACCCCTGCCCGAGTCCGCCGCGACTTCCGGCACCTCCGCCCGAAGGCCGTCTGTCCCGCCGGAGCACCGAAATCCTCCCGCCCCGGTCCCGGACGACCACCCGGACGCAAGAACACCCGGCCGACCCCACGCCACGACGTCCACACAGTCCGCAAAACGGGCATCACGAAATCGAATGCGAAGAAGTCCACTTCTCCTCGCCCACGCCGCACAGGTTAAAGATCAAGCTAAGGGCTGTCCCGTCATCCCTGCCGGATCAGCGCGCGGCGTCAGATGCGGTGCATCGCAGGGCGGAGGGACGTCCGCATACTGGATGTATTCGGGTGTCGACAACGCGGCGAGGCGCCGTAGCTGTCGTCGTGCGCCCCGGCAGGGATTGCGGGACAGCCCTCGGCGTCTTCGCATGACGACTGAGAGCGCCCGCCGGGATCTGGCGGCCACGTGCACGGCTGCGGACAGCGGCTACATCCTGCGCGTGGTGCGTTGGGGCAGCAGTGAGCTCCTCGCGGAGGAGGACCTCACGCACTGGCCCGGCTGGCCCGACTTCCCGGTCGATGCCGCCCACGCGGCGGGGGGGCTTGTGATGCTCGGCTACATGATCTGGCCCGACAGCATCACGCCGGACTCGCTCCTGGGGTGGCGGCCTGTGCCGGATGGGCGGGGGTGGTCGGCGCGGGTCGGAACGTTCGAGCAGCTGCGAGACGCCGGAATGCGGGACGCTGAAATCCGATCGCGGCTGCGCGAAGGGCCGTCCGGCCGGCGGTGATCCGGAGACGCTGTTGCCCTGGGTGTGGTGCTTCCCCCGGGTGGCACCGCATCCCGTTACGGCGAAGGGCCGTTCCGTACCCGTTTCCGGCGTGCGGAGCGGCCCTTTCGTGTTCCGGTCGGGTGGTTCAACAGGCCGCTGAGCAGGTGGAAGTGAGTGACGGGGCGGGTACCTACCGTGTTTTCGCCCTGCTCAATCGTGGTGATCCTCACGCCGTCAGACGTGATCGATCAGGCTAGTTTTCTCCGGTGTGACTGTCTCTCAGATTCCGGTTTCCGGTTCCGTCTCCTCTGTCCCCGTTTCCGCCGCTCTCGCCGGCGTCCTGTTCGCCGGTCAGCTGCGAACCACGCACGACCGGTGGAGGAGCTTGTTCAGCTCCGCCCCGTTCCGTTTCCGGGAAGGGCTCACCCATCGGGAGCGAATACGCCTGAGCTACGACCGGCTCCGGATCGTCAACGAAGCCGTCGAGGCTCCGCAGGCGCTCGCGGTCGATCCGGTCGAGCTGACCGCGATCCATGAGTGGGCCGGTGCCGTCGACCCGGGCATGGCCACGATCATCTCGATCCACTACAACCTGTTTCACGGGAGCCTGGCGGACCATGATGCGGCCGGGCGGGACCTGGGCGAGTACGTCCGGGGGGATCGCATCGGGACGTTCCTGTGCACCGAGGTGGCCCACGGCAACGACGCCGCGCAGATGGAGACCACCGCGACGTACGACCCGGCGGCGCGGGACTTCGTGCTGCAGACCCCGCACCCCGGTGCGGCGAAGTTCATGCCCAACACCGGCCCGGCCGGCGGGGCGAAGGGGGCCGTCGTCGCGGCCCGCCTGATCGTCGAGGGCACCGACCAGGGCGTCTTCCTGTTCCTGGTGCCGCTCAGCGGCGGCGACGGCAGCCCGCTGCCGGGCATCGGGGTGCGGCCGCTGCCCCAGACGACCAGCAGCCCCGTCGACCACTGCGCCACCACCTTCGACAACGTTCGCCTGCCGTACGACGCTCTCCTCCAGGGCGACCACGGACGCCTCACCCCGGCCGGGAAGTTCGCCAGCGCGCTCGGCAGCTCCCGCCGCCGGTTCCTGGAGTCCATCGGCCGGGTCACCATGGGCAAGCTCTGCATGACCGCCCACGGGCTCGGCGTCATGCGGCACGCGCTTCACGTCGCCATGCGCTACGCCCACACCCGTCACACCTCCGGCATGACGAAGGGCCAGCGGGTGCCCTGATCGCCCACCGCGGGCACCACACGCCGCTGCTCGACGCCGTGGCGACGACCTACGCCGCCACGCTGCTCCAGCGCTCGGTGGTACGGCAGTGGGACCGGGCCGGCGGAGAGGAGCGCGAGGCGTACGAGCGGCTGACGGCGATCACCAAGGCGTGGATCACGTGGCAGTCGAGGGCGGTCATGTCCGAGTGCCGCGAGCGGTGCGGAGCACAGGGCCTGATCCAGGCGAACGGGATCGCGCTCCAGCTCGCCTCCATCGAGGGCACGATCACGGCCGAGGGCGACAACACGGTGATCATGCAGAAGGCCGGGGGCGAGATGCTGCTCGGCGGCGTCGACCTCAAGCCCGAGAGCGAGATCGCGGCCGAGAGCCGGGAGCTGACCGACCCCCAGTTCCTCCAGGATCTCCTGGCCGACATCGAGCGCATCTCCCACACCCGCGCGAAGGCCCGGCTCCGGAAGCCTGCCGCCTCACCGCTGGCCCGCTGGAACTCCACGGTGACGCCCGCCGTGGCCCTGGCCGATGCCCACGTGCACCGGCTCGCCGCCGAGGCCCTGCTGACCGCTGCCGCCCAAGCGCCCTCTGGAGTCCCGGCGGACCTCCTGCGCGCCCTGCACGCTCTGTTCGCACTGCGCAGGATCGCCGCGAACAGCGGGGACCTGTTGGCACGCGGGAGGGTGACGGCTGTTCAGGTCGAGAGCCTGCCCGACGCCGTTGAGGAAGTCCTGGGCTTCATGGAGCCGCACGCGCTCACCCTGACCGGGGCGTTCGGCATATCCGAGGAGATCCTGGAGACGCACCCGATGCTCAGCGCCTGACCAGCGCTGTGAAGGGGGGAAACGGGCTCCGGCCGCCGAGCGGGGCGGCGGCCGCCGTGACGGGTCACAGGTACAAGGACCGGTGCATCGTGTACATCCACCAGTCGCCCGTGCTCAAGGCGAGGCAGAACTGGTCGCGGTAGTCCGCGTACTCGGCATGCAGAGCGGCGTCGAGGCAGACCTCCGACGCCGCCCCATCAGTTCCGCCACCAGGGCGCGAGGCGCTGACAGCTGCAACGCCTTCAGCACCCGGCGGTAGTTGTCGACCAGCTCCCGGTCCAGATCGGGTTCCCTGATCTCGGCGAGCGCCTCGGCCAGCGGACTGCGCAGCTCCAGCTCCGCCAGTTCCAGCAGCCGGAGGCATTCGGTCAGGTTGCTCAGGCTCTCGACGCTCACCTCGACCGCGTACATGCTGATCAGTTGCTCACCCTCGGGCCCGTAGAGGCTGTAGCCCTTCGACCTCCGGCGGCTGTACTCGGCGATCTCGAACGACTTGTGCGTGTGCCAGGTCAGATGGCCTGGAATCGCCCGCTGGATGTCGCCCCAGGAGTCGTAGGCCCGGCGGATCTTCTCGGCCTGAACCTCGGGCAGTTTGGCAAGGTGGAGGTAGTACAGGGAGTGGAACAGGGGCTCTTCCATCTCCAGGAACCGCGTCATGAACATCGGGTCGTCCGGCACCAATATGTACACAACGGCTCCTAGTCGCCAGGCTCGAAGATGAAGGTCATGACGGTCGCGCCGGTGGCCCGGACGGGGACCGGGTGCGCGGTCCCGTCGCCGAGTGCCGGGTGGTGCAGAGGCAGGGACGCGCCGCCGAGCCCGCTGCCGTTCTCCTCGATCGCCCGCAGCCGGGCGTCGTCGGCCATCTCCGACAGCAGCTGGGCCGCTGCGCCGTCCAGCTGCGCCCGGTAGCACGCCAGCTTGACCTCGGTCAGCAGTCGCGGGGCCCAGGCCCGCTCCCAGTCCAGCAACAGCCCCCTGCTGACTGTCACTTCCCTGCCGTAGATGATTCTCATTTCAGTGTGATCTGGGGTGGCGCATCTTAGCTACTGGAGCAGGGGCGATATGAGGTTGCTTAAGGAATGTCATGAGAACTGCTGATGCAGGTGCATGAGAATTGCCTGTTCGCTCCGCTGAGAGTTGCAATAAGACGATGCTCTTGACCTGCGGTTTTGTGCTGAGTTTACTTCTCCGTACTCGGTGTCGCGTGCGCCCGGGCGAGCTTGCCGATCGGCGAACGGGTTGCCACCTCACACGGGACCCGCTCAGTAAGCGGCAGGTCAAGGCCATCGAGAGCCGGTTCGTTCCTGCTGGAGCCAGCCCTCAGCGGCTGTCACTACTCTCATGGGAGCGAGAAACACTCCCGTTCGCGTGGGCTCTACCAATGAGCGAAGAACGTTTGTCGCAACATGATCGAGTTACTCCTGCTTGCGCGGACTCTAAGGCTCGGTGGAGTTCCACAGGAGGTGCCACTCGAGTCGGCCCCGCTCGCGCGGGCTCAACTGGTCCTGGCCGTCGGACAGACGCAGGACCCCCGAGTCAGCCCCGCTCGCGCGGGCTCTACCCAATGTCCCTTTTGCCGGGCCGGGTTGGCTGGGAGTCATCCCCGCTTGCGCGGGCTGCACTTGTGGACCGACTCGCCCATGGTGCTGACGAACGAGTCACCCCCGCTCGCGCGGGCTCTACGATCTCCACGAACCCTCAACCCACGAGGACGCCGAGTCAGCCCCGCTCGCGCGGGCTTTCGGACATTCCGGGCCGACGGTGGTGGTGTGGAATCACCCCCGCTTGCGCGGGCTGCACTCCCGCATCACCCGGATCCCCATCTGCGACGGCGAATCACCCCCGCTTGCGCGGGCTGTACCTGCCCAAGTTGAGCGGCGGCGGTACGGGGTACGAATCACCCCCGCTTGCGCGGGCTGTACTGGTGCACCCGCTGACCAACCTCGGCTGGCTGCGAATCACCCCCGCTTGCGCGGGCTGTACCCTTCCTGACCTGGATGTTCTGAGCTGCTTTACTGTTTCTTTGCTTGTGCTGCCTCAAGGTTGGCCAACAGGTACTCCTGGTGGCGTACGCGATGAGCTTGAGCATATCGACGGCAGGCTGATCTCGCATCGCTCATGTCATGAACCTGTACTCGTGGATGCTGCAGCCGCCGGAGAGGCGGGCTCGGCTTCCGGGATGACCGGAGGGATCAGATTTTCGCTGGCCTTGACCAGGCGAGGCTGACGAAATGTTGCTGGCCCCGCCCGAGGAGGACCGCCCTTATGTAACCGTCGTTGCGGCCGAATATCCCACGGAGTTGGAGGCTCTGTCCGCCGCCCAGACATCGCAACTCCTCTTACCGGGGAAGGGCGAAGACGCCCGCGTGACGCTGCTGTCGACTCCGCGGGCTGGCCTGCTTCCGGCCGGCGTCGGTCGAGGGGGTGCGCCGAGGCCCGCGTGGACGAGCCAGCCAACCGGACCGGCGGTCCTCATCCTGATCATGCAGGTCTCGGCCGGATGCAACACTGACGAGACCCGTGCTCCGAGCCCCTGCACGCCCGATTTCGACGCGTGGACACTCCCGCTCGCGCGGGATGCACGCAGCGAACCTCCGACGTGTCGTCACCACAGGCTGGTTGCTCCAGCCCGCGGGGGCTCTGCAGTGGAGCCCACACTGTGTTTCGCCGCAACGACCCATTACCCCTGACCGCGCGGGCTCTTCCGCGGCCCGCTGCGCATAGGCGGTCTCACTGCCAGGGCGCCCCGCCCCACCGGAGAACCTGATCCCACACGCCTGCGAACAAGGGCGGACTCTCTGCCTTTGTGGCGGTCATGCCCTCAGGAGTCAGAGGGGCGGCCGCTGTGCGGGACGGGGGAGTCGAAGACATCGACGACGAATTCCGAAGTTCCGCTGCCCTCGAAGTCGACGTCGTAGTGGCTGTGCAGCAGCGTATGGACCCTCACCCACCGGCCCTGATCTGTTGCGTCCGCTGCCACCTGGAGCGCGCCGCGAACAGGGCCGGCGCTGTTGTCCTCTGCTTGCTCGTCCAGGTCCGTGCGAGCTTGGCCCCCTCGGGGAGGGCCCAGGTGCGCGGAGTGGCGCTGGCCGGTACGGAGACCTCGTCATCGAGGAGTTGGATGACCCATTTGATGCCGTCGCCGTCGCGCTGTCGCTCGTTCGACATGCGAATGCCGAGCCCGATCGTGTAGGCGCCCTCGAGGTACTCCTCGAGTTCCTCGTCGACCCCTCCGAAGAACACAGCTTCGCGCACAACCTCGACCGGCCCGCAGTCGGTGAAAGCCCCCATCACCGGGGCGCACTTGTCCTTCAGGTACTGCTGCACGGCCATCCGTACCGCCCTAGGGACCCGGTCCAGTACCTCTCCCAGGGCACGGTCGTCACGGTCGTAGAGATAGGAGTTGAGGACTCGGACCAGTTGCGTGGTCAGGTGGAGGTCTCCGGCTCCCAGGGTGGTCACTGCCTCCAGCTCGTCCCCAGGATTCTTCACCAGGGCGAACACTCTGCTTCGCCCTGGGCTGGTGTGCGCGATGAACGAATGAATCATTTCCTGTCTCACATCACATGTCAGAACGGTCTCTGGCGCGAACAAGCGCCAGGCCATAGAAGAACGGGGGAAACCCTGCCAACCGACGTGTCGCACGAGCTGCCAGCTCGTCCGCATGGATCGGAGGTGAGTCGCTGTCGGATCCGGTACTTCAGCCCAGGATCCGCATGGCTGTCCGCAGCTTACGCACCGCGAACTGCCGGGGGCAACGACACGCTTGCTGTCCCCGGGCGCTGAGGCCTCAGCGAGTCCGTGACGGCAACATCCTGTGCATCAGGCCCCACCCAGGCCTCCCGTGCCACCGCGACGATTCGAGGCCGGGCGCTGATACCTGCGCGACAGTGCCCGGCGGAAGTCTCCGTCTGCCGTATGCGCCCCGGGCAGCGCGTTGCCCGGGGCGTGCCGCATACCGCATCATCGCGCCCATGAGTGATGCTTCCCGTCAGCCCAACCCCGGCACAGGCCTGCTCGGCCCGCGTTACGCCCGCCGCAACCAACTCGGCGCCACAGCAGACATCGAGGGAGGGGGACGGTGGGTGGCCGTCGACGAGTCAGGATGGGACGGCGACCAACTCCACGGCGAACAGCGCAGCCGCTACCTGTCGGTCGGATCAGTAGCCATCAGCGACGCCGACGCGGAGCCCATCGTGGATGAGATCCGCTCCGCTACCCGCCTGCAAGCACCTGAGCTGAAGTTCTCAGGTGTCTTCGCCGGCCCGAAGAACGGCCAGCGGCGCTCTGCCCTGTCCGCGCTCCTCGCACCGGGCGGTGCTCTGCACGAAAGGGCATCGGTCTATCTGCTCGACAAGCACTACTTCGTCGTGGCCAAGCTGATCGACCTGTTCGTCGAAGAACAGGCGCACAAGCACGGCAGCAACTTCCGCAACGCCGGCGATGCCCGCAAGATGGCCCGCAGCCTGTTCGAGGAAGGCCCCCGCGCCCTGGGCCCGGCGCTCTTCGGCCGGCTGCTGACGTCCACCGTCGCCTTCACATCCCAGAGGAACCGGGACCAGCAGGTCACTGTCGACGACTTCTACGAGGTCGTGGAGGCCTGGGCCCGTTCATGCCGGCGCAACGTCACCGAGGCCCTGGCACTGCTGCGTACCACCCGGGAGGAAGCCGGCGAATTCCTCCAGGCCGCACACGGGCCCGACGCCGCCATCCCGCAAGCACTGGAGCCCCTGATCCCGGCCGTAGCCGCGGTCACCGCCAACTGGTCCCGGAAACTGGGCAGGGTCAACATGCTGGTAGACGACCAGAGAACCCTGTCCGATACGAACCTCGACGACATCGAGGCGGAAGCACGTGACCGCGGCTACCCCGAGTTCCGCCACCTGTCCCGTGGGGTGCATCTGGGCCAGCTCCTGCGAGGGCAGTCCACGCAGCACCCCTCGCTACAGCTCGCCGACCTGATCGCGGGGGCCGGCTTTGCCGTGGCACAGCGCCATCACGGACTCGCCAACCCCGCTGGAGAGGACCTGCACCCCGTCGTGGTGCCCCTCATCGACGTGGCGGGCATGCTCCCTCACGACGAGCCCGCACGGGTAGCCCAACCAACCCCGCCCGTAACCTGACCGCCAGCCCCGCGAGGACTCACGGCACGCGCTGGACAGCGCGCCCGGCCTCCGGGCTCACCGGGGGCCGGCCCCCGGCTCGTCCCTACCGAGAACTACCGCCCGCAGGGGAGCGCCGTGACGATCTGACTCATCAACGAGCGGCGTTCGCATTCCAGCGCGACCGGCACCGGCGCGACGTGTCAACCCGTTCACATCCGCTCTGGAGCAGACGAACTCTGCGAGTGCACCCCACGCACATGCGAAAGCAGTCGGGTTCCGCCAGGCCAACTCTGTCCGGCCAGGTGCTACGACCACCTGGCCCAGAAAACACGACCGGCTACTCTCGCCCGCGCAGGCTCTACCACGTCCGGCCTTTCAGCGCTCTGCGCCATCTGGGGTCACTCCCGCTGGCGCGGACTGCACCGGGCGATGGCCCATATCGCCTCGTCGCGGTTCGGAGCACTCCTGCTCGCGCGTGCTGCAAATCGGCCTCGAGGTCGCCGGACAGCCGATCGGTCCGCTCCCCGCTCGCGCAGCCCGATGTCCGGCCCGGGCTGCGGTCCACTCCCGCACGCGCGGGCAGCACGGGTTCCGTGCATGAGAGCGGCGTCCTGGGGCACTCCCGCCTGGGCGGGCTGCACCACCGCACCTCGTCAGTCCGTTCGTCCTGGACGAGTCACTCCCGCTCGCGCGCCTCGCGTACGAGGACCAGGCGATCGTCAAGGTGTGCGTGAAGGCCCTGGAACGGGCGGGTTACGGGGCGGAGCCGGAGCGCGTGTCCGGCTTCGGGTCCGCCCTCCGCTTCCGCCGGAAAGACCGTCGGGGCAGCATCCTGCACAGGCACGCCCCTACTTGCCTGCCCACATCACCTCCGACCTCCGTGAAGTCGGTCTGATGTTCGGCCACCACGCGACATTCCGCCCGTGCGATGCCCTCACGCTCGCGCAAGCGAGGGCTGCATCCCGACGGCCGCCGGATCGCCTGCAACACCGCCGAGTCAGCCCCGCTTGCGCAGGCTCTGCACCGCGCCGGCCGGCACGATAGACGACGGACGCCAGTCAGTCCCGCTCGCGCGGGCTCAACGATCACCCGCACCGCGGTGACGATCGGCACAGCGAGTCAGCCCCGCTCGCGCGGGCTCAACTCCATTCGCCTGGCCGGGCCAGGACCGCGGTCCGAGTCAGTCCCGCTCGCGCGGGCTCAACTTCCGGGTAGTTCGCGGCGGGATCCCCTCCGCCGAGTCAGTCCCGCTCGCGCGGGCTCAACCCTTTCTGACCTGGGGATTCTGAAGCGCTTTGCCAATCTTTTGCTCGCGTTGGCTACTCAAACGATGCCATACGGATTGGACGCCCGGCTGGGTGTTCACTACCGGGCCGCATCACGCCCGCTCTCGCGGGTAACACATCGAGATTCCCCGCGCCCGGGCTCCAGCACAGGGCGCTCTAGAAGGCCGAGCCCATCCATCTCGTGCGGGCGCTACGCCAAACCAAGTTCTAGGCATAGGCCGAGATGACCTACGGTCTCTCCCACTCACGTAGACGCTCCACCTTCCACAGTCGAACCCTGGACGCGCTGGCCGAGTTGCTCCCGCTCGCGCAGGCTCTACTGGGTCAGATCGGAACACCAACATGGCGGTGATCGGATGAGCCCCACTCTCGCGGGCGATGGCAGTAGACCCGTTCCCATGGCCCGAATCCGCGCGGGTCACCCCCGCTCGCGCGGGCTCAACGAAGGCCAAGAGCACGAGGTCAAGGCCGGGGTCGTGTCAGCCCCGCTCGCGCGGGCTGCACGGTCCCGCCGGACTCCGTCTCGGCCAGGCCTGCGAGTCAGCCCCGCTCGCGCGGGCTCTACGGCCAGGAAGTCGGCCGTGTCCTTGTGCTGGGCGAGTCAGTCCCGCTCGCGCGGGCTCTACCCCTTTTAAGCTGGGCGTTCTGAGGAGTTTTGCCAGTCATTTGCTCGTGCTGGCTAATCGAATGATGCCACACGGGTTGAACGCCAGGCTGAGTTCTCCGCTTTCTCCGCGGTCTTGATCTGAGGAGGCTGGTGGGGTGGCAGCGTTGGGGGGATGGGAGTTCTTGAGGATGTCCGGTATGAGGGTGTTGATCTTCGTCCGTGGGGGAAGTTCGATGGCGCGACGCGGATGGTGTATTCGCTGCTGTTCCACTTGATCGATGTGGGTGCGGTGGCTGGGGTTTTGTGGGACCGGTTCCTGACTCCGAGCCAGCGCGAGGTCATCAGCGCAGGACTTGGCATGTCGCAGGAGCGGGTGCGTTCGCTGGTGTCGTTTCTGGCTGCCATGCATGACATCGGGAAGCTGATCCCGTACTTCCAGTCTCTCGAATCTGTGGCGCAGATGCGGTTGGGGGAGGATCTGCTGGCGGATGCGGGCTGTGTGGTGGAGGTGCCGCACGCGCGTGCGTCGATGCATGCCGGGCTGCGTCTGCTGGTCGAGCTTGGATTCGAGCTCGGGGGTAACGACAGCCCCGCCGTACGCGCTGCTCAGTGTCTGGGCGGCCACCACGGCCGGTTCCTGCAGCTCGATGTGGACGGAACAGCCTCCGCTCACCGGGTGCAGGCCACCTTGGGCGGGCCCGTGTGGCAGGATCTGCGCCGCCGCTACACGCGCCTGCTCTGGCACCTGTTCGGAGTCAACGAACCCCCGGAGCGGGTGTCGGTCGAGGCTGCGGTGCTGATCACGGGGCTGACGATGGTCGCCGACCGGGTCGCGAGCCAGCGCCGGTACTGGGTCCCCAACGCACACACTCCGTCCTTCGGTGCTGCCGAACATCACAGCCAGGCCCGCCGGCAGGCCGAGGAGGAAGTCGAGCGGCTCGGCCTTGCCCGCTTTTCCTTGGATAGCGTCTCGTTCACCACCGCTCACCCCGGACTCGTGGAACCGAATGCTCTGCAGGCTTCCGTGATGGAGGAGTTGCCGCATCTGGTCGCCGGGCGGGGGAGCGGCATCGCGGTGGTCACCGACGCCATGGGCGCGGGCAAGAGCGTGACCGCCCTGGAGATGGCACGGATCTTCAACGAGCACTGCGGCACCCAGGGGGTGATGTGGCTGCTGCCATCCACGGCTGCCGCCGACCAGGCCTACGAGGTCCTGGACCAATACGTGCGCGCACACCGGCCCGAGTACGCCCCGGTGACACTGGTGCACCACCACAGCGACCTCAACGAGGCCTACACCCAGCAGCGTCTCTTCCCGGAAGACGCATCCGTCCTGGACGGGCCGCCCGACGGCCCGTTCGCCGACGATCAGGACGGACTGTTCGCCGACGACGAGACCGAGTACGGACCGGCGGCCGCATGCCCGGACCGGTGGCTGCGCGGACGGGACCATGCGCTCCTGGCCCAGTACAGCGTGACCACCATCGACCAGGCCCAGATGGCCGTTCTCCCGGTCCGGCACAGTGCTCTGCGCATGCTGGCCCTGTCGGGCAGGACGGTCGTGGTCGACGAAGCTCATGCCCTGGATGCGTTCAGCCAGCTGCAGTTGCTGCGTCTGCTGCACTGGCTGGGAGCCCTGAACAGTCCGGTCGTTCTGCTGTCGGCGACGATGCCCGCATCCACGACGACCGAGTTGGTGCGGGCCTACCTGTCCGGAGCGGGCCGCACCGGACACCATGGCGTTCCGTTCGCGCCCGGTTATCCCGGCTGGCTGTTCGCGGACGCGGCCACAGGCACCGCTCACCTCATGCCGGAAGCGGCCCAAGACCGGCAGCGGGCCGCCCAGCGTCGGACCGCCCGGATCCGTACCCGGCCGGTCACCTACCGCCGCCTGGGCCAGACCGGCCGCAGCGTGGACGCCGGGAGCGCCTGGCCGTGATCGCCGACACCCTTCAACCGGTCGTTCACCACGGCGGGTGCGCGGCGGTGGTGTGCGCGACCGTCGCCGATGCGCAGGACACCTACGCGTACCTGTGCAGCATCTGGGCCGGCCCGGCCCACGACCTGGTCCTGGTCCATGGCCGGGTGGGCGAGCGGCGACGGCAGAACACCCTGGCAGACCTCCGCCGCGAACTAGGGCCCGCAGGCCCGCGTCCGCTGCGGCGCGTCGTGGTCACCACCAGCCTGCTCGACATGAGCCTGGACATCGACGTCGACGTGATGGTCAGCGATCTCGCTTCCGCGGCACGGCTGCTGCAGCGCCTGGGCCGCCTGGGACGGTTCACGCGCCGATGGGCCGGCCAAAGCCGCCGCCCGGTCTGGTGGGACGGTGACGACAGCCCGACCCTGACGGTGCTGCACCCGGTCAACTCCCGCGGGGCGACCTCACTGCCACCCGGCTGGGGCACGATCGAACCTCCTGTCACCCTCCACGAAACCGCCCGGCTCCTGCCGCAGTTGGAGAAGAAGCCCCTCGTGGTGCCCGACGACGTGCAGGCCCTGGTCGAACAGGTCCACGGCGTCACATCCGGCTTCGCCGCAGAGACGGCCCGCCTTCAGCGGATGGCCGCCGCACACCGGGGGCGGACCAGCCGCCTGCAGCAGCTCAGCGCACTGCACCTGGTGCCACCGCCGAAACGGGTCTCCTCCCTGGCCGACCTCCACCGCCAATACCTCACCACCGCCCAGGCGGCTACACGCCCCGGCGTCCTGCCCCGCCGCGTGCTGCCCTGCTACCGGACCGCCGACGGCCTCCTGACCCTCGACGCCGCCGGTCTGGTTCCGCTGCCGGACCAGGAGCATCTCAGCCCCCGCCAACTGCGCAGCATCCTGGAACACACGGTGCCCGTCCCGGCCGCCTGGGCAGCCCGCGCCGGTGCCCGCCATCAGCCGCCCGCCAGCTGGAAGCAGCACCCCATGCTCACCGACACACTGCTGCTGCCCACCCCGCTGGTCACCCGGGAGAGTGAATGTGACCGGGGTGAGCAATTCGGCCATCACTGGCTGCGCATGGACGACGAACTCGGCCTTCTCCACCACAAGCAGCAATGATCACCGTGCGTGAAGGCCACTAGCGAAACTATTACGCCACTACTTGATCGTCGTACTTTCTCACCGGCAGTGAGGTGGCGTCGCGACGTGATTCGCTTTGGCCACGCACCGCCGAACACCCGGCCGCACATCGCACACCGTTCCGCCTCACAAGGGCCCGGTGATGCCCCCTGCCGTCGACGCCTCGCGCGCAACTGCTCGGGGACACCCTGCTGCCGCCTCCACCACACGGAGGACCCCGAGATCCCCGTGTGACTGGCTGCCGACCTTTCCTGCGGGCCCGCTTCCACGCACCTGCCTCATTACCGAAAAGACCTTCCAGTGCCACCATTACCCTCCTCCGCCGCTACGTTCAGCGCAGCCGACGACCCCTGGATCGACACCCGCACCGGCCCTCACTACAGCCAACGAGGCCTGCGGGACCTGTTCCTGAACGCCCACACCATCGACGACCTCGCCCTGCCCCACCCCCCGGCAGCCTCAGCTCTGCTGCGGATCACGGTCGCGATCACGGCCCGGATCACCGGCCTGGATGATCCCGAACTCACCGCCTCCCAGTGGAACGCCCTGCGCCGTACCTGCCTGAAGCAGGGCCGTTTCACCCCGGACGCCGTCCACGCCTACTTCGACCAACACGCCTGGGACGTCTTCGACTTGGTCCGGCCCTGGCTGCAGGAGCCCGCGCTGCGTACCCAGTGCGACCACAGCAGCGGCATCAACGCCTTCGTGCCCGGGCGCCCCGCCGGGAACAACCTGGCCTGGTTCAGCCCGCACGGCCACCACACCGCCGAGCCCGTGCCCACCGCCGAGGCACTGCAGATCCTGCTCATCCACCACTACTACGGCCGCTCGGGCCAGTGCACCCCCCGCACCGTGGACGGGGTCACCACCGGAAGCCAGAACAGCGGGCCCCTGCGCTCCACCGTTTCCTTCCACCCTCTGGGCCGCACCCTGCACGAAACGCTTCTGGCCGGTGTGCCGGCCTTCACCGGCGACGAACAACTGCCCAGCGCCGACGCCTGCCCTGGGAAGAGACAGCTCCCAGCCCCATAACCCGTCAGCTCTGGTGTCCTGGCCTGGCCGGCTACTGACCGGACAGAGCCAGCACGCGATCCTCCTCGTGCCCGGCCCCGGCGGGCACCGTCACCGACGCCTACCTCACCTGGGCCACCAAGGGCCCAAGGAGCCCGAGGCCGAGGAGGCCGACGAGCCCAAAGAGCCCGAGATCAGCACCGATCCCTACCTCTCCTACCGGTTCATCACCGAACGCAAGAGCGTCACCCGACGCCGCACCAAGAACCGCGCTGATGCCTCCCGCGCGTGGTGGCGGGAACTGGACACACTGGTCCTGGCCCCAGACGAACACGGCACATACGTCCGACCGGCCGTCTTCGACACCCTCAACGATCTTCCAGAGGACCTGCGGCGCAGTCTGCGGATCCGCATCCACGGATTCGACCAGGACGGCAAGGTCATCGACCGCCAGTGGTACACCGCGATCACCCCGCCGCTGCTGAACTGGACCCAGGAACACGACCCGGCCAAAGCCCAGCGCATCGCCGAGTGCTGCCGGGAAGCCGAACAGACCGCCCAACGGCTCGCGACCGTCGCAAAGAAGGCATGGAAGACCGCCACCCACAGCGGCGCCTCCAAGACCACGTGGGCGAACAAGGCCCTAGAGATCGTCTTCAAAGGTCAGATCCAGAGCATGATGGAGGCGATGGTGACGGCCGCCTGGTAGGACTCGCGGGTTTTGTCATAGCGGGTGGCCAGTCCGCGCCACTGCTTGAGGCGGTTGAAGCAGCGCTCGACGACGTTGCGGCGGCGGTAGATGCACCGGTCGAAACCGGGCGGCCGTCCGCCGCGTGTGCTGCGGTTCAGCCGGCCCAGGATCTGGTCGGCGCGTTCGGGGATCGTGTGGGGGATGCCGCGTCGTCGCAGGTAGGCGCGGATCTTTCGAGAGCTGTAGCCCTTGTCGGCGACCACGTGGTCGGGCCGGGAGCGTGGACGCCCGGACCCGACTCTGGGCACGCTGATCGAGTCCATCACCTTCTCGAGGCGGGTGCAGTCGTTGGCGTTGCCGCCCGACAGGACGAAGCCGAGAGGACGGCCGCGCCCGTCGCAGGCCAGGTGGACCTTCGTGCTCAGTCCACCACGGGATCGGCCGAGGGCGTGATCACCCGCTTCGTCCTGTCGACCGCCCTTTTGCCGCCGGCGGCATGCTGGTGGGCCCGAACGATGGTGGAGTCGACCGACACCAGCCAGTCGATGTCCCCGGCCGCGTCCTTCTCCGCCTGGACGGCCCGCAGCATGCGCGAGAACGTCCCGTCCAGCGCCCACCTGCGAAAACGTGTGTACAAGGTCTGCCAGGAGCCATAACGTTCCGGCACATCACGCCAGGCTGATCCGGTCCGCAGCTTCCACACGATGCCGTTCAGTACCAGCCGGTCGTCCGAACGAGGCCGCCCCGCAGTCCCCGAACTCGGCAGCAACCGCGACAGCACAGCCCACTCGGCATCCGAAAGCTCATGACGACGCACCATGACAAGCATGATCCCTCATCACCTGATCACCTTTGAAGACGATCTCTAGCCCGGTACTGGCCGAAGGCCGAGACAGCGTTCTGGCGGCTGCTGGACGAGCCCGAGACAGACGCACCCGCCGCTTTCGCGGCCGCGGCCGCGGCCGCTCTGCGGGAAGTCACCGAAGCCGCCCGGATCCGCCACAACTCCGCAGCCCACGCCGTCGCCCATGCCGTCAAGGGCCTCTACCGCCGGCGGCGGCCCTCAGCACCCCGGAAGACCGCCTGATGCCCACCACCGCCGAACACCGCGCCTCCTGCGACGAGTTCGTCGCCCACATCCACGACCTGTGCGCCGAACCCGGTACCCGCGTCCGCCTCAGCCGGGGGAGAGGCCGACCTGTAGAGGAATGTGCTCCCATGGACCGCTATCTGGCCCGACGTACCGCGCACCGCGCCGGGCGCCGCGCCTACTACACCGTCGCCAGCCTCATCGCGACAGCAGGCCCCCAGACCCACACCCCAGGGGTGCGCCCCGAACCGGAAGACCCTGCCGCCCTCCTGACCACAGGAGAAGACGCCACCGGCACCCTGGGCGCCCCTCTCGTTGTCCCCGCGGAGCCGGCCCCTGCTCCGCCGGAGCCCGACCCCGCCGCATGGTTCGCCCGGCCGAACCTCGGCGCCACTCTCGCCGCCGCCGTCCGCACCGCCGGGCACAGCGCCGGCCGCACCGAAGACACCCTGAGTGTCCTCACCCGCCTGAGCGACGACCAGCTGCACCGCCGCCTGCCCTCCACCGTCACACGACTCCTGAAGGACAACGTCACCCCCGACTGGGGGGTCCTCCTCTACGACCTGGTGCAGCGCCCCTACCAACGTGACCAGGTCGGACTGCGCTGGCGCGACGCCTTCTACCTCGCCACCCCCGAACCCCGGCGCTCCTGATCCTCCCTGCCGCGAGCAGCCCCGCTGCTGCCTGCCGGTACTAACCGGCCAGACACCCCTGGCGCAGGCCACCAGGCGGTTCACGTTCCCGACGTCCGTCCGACCCGGGTCCACCAGCACAGCACGGACAGGCCTCGCCCCCTTCCTTCAGCCCACGACTCCGTACTCCGCGGAGCGTCCCTGCGGCATGCCCGCCACCTCACCGAAAGAGCTCTCCCTTGCACGAGCCGGCCCGCTTTCTCGACCTGCACATCCTGCACCCCGTGACCGCGGCGAACCTCAACCGTGACGTCGACAACGACCCCAAAACCCTCTCCTACGGGAACGCGACGAGGGCCCTCGTTTCCCCCCAGGCGTGGAAGCGCCCCATCCGTCTCAACGTCGAACAGGAACTGGGGGAGCACGCCGTCCGCACCCGCATGGTGCCGCCCCTCGTCGCCCGGAAACTGCAAGAAGCCCAGTGGCCCGAGGACCTTGCCGCGTTCGCCTCCGCGCAGATCGTCCACTCCGCCAAGGGCGGGGGCCTCAAGCACAACGCCAAGGACGGCAACCGCACCCAGGCCATGCTCTACCTCCCCGCCGGCGTCATCGACGACCTCGTCGCCCTGTGCGAAAAGCACCGCACGGAACTGGAGGAAGCCCTCGCCGCCCACACCCCCAAAAAGGAAATCAGCCCGGTCCTGCCCACCAAGGACCTCGCCGCGCACCTGACCAGCCGCACCGCGAGCATCAACCTCTTCGGACGGATGCTCGCCGAACTGCCCGCCGGCCACGTCGAAGCGGCCGTCCAGATGGCCCCCGCCTTCTCCGTCCACCGCAGCGACCCGCAGCCGGACTTCTTCACCGCCGTCGAGGACCTGCCCATGGGAGGCGACAGGGGCAGCGCCCATCTGGAGACCGCGTTCCTCACCACCAGCGTCTTCTACCGGTTCGCGACCATCAACATCACCGACCTGCACCACAACCTCGGAGCCGCCACCCCCGCCGACACCGTCACCAGTCTCGTCGAGCTGTTCGTCCGCCACTTCATCCTCAGCATGCCCGGCGGCAAGAAGACCTCAACCGCCCCCCACACCCTCCCCGACCTCGTCCACTACACCGTCCGCGACCGCCGCTCCGTCTCCTACGGCGCCGCCTTCGAACAGCCCGTCAAAGCCGCTCCCCAGGGCGGCTACACCATCCCCGCCCGCCAGGCGCTCACCGACTACGCCACCACCGTCAGCCGCCTGCTCGGCACCCGCCACCTCATCGCCCACGGCCACACCAGCACCACCAACAAACCCATCAAGACCCTCGGCACCCACCACACCTCCTTCGACGACCTCGCCGCCGCCTGCGCCACCGCAGCAACCACCACCCCGCGGGCCGACCGTGAGCGGGCTCATCCTGCGCCTGGCCGGCCTGCTCCAGTCCTCCGGCGAACGCGGCGTCTTCCACTACCGCGACACCTGCGCCTTCCCCACCCGTTCCCAGCTCATCGGCATGTTCGCCGCCGCCCAGGGCCGCCGTCGTGAACACGCCCTCGACCCCTACCCCACCTGCAGGCACCCGGTGACACCACCGCCCCAGCCACCGCGACCTCACCATCACCATCCGCATCGACCAGCCGGGCATCCTCTACCGCGACTTCCACACCGTCGGCGGCGGCTACCCCCGCGAAGAAGGCATTCTCACCGGCAAAGGAGAGCGCCGCAGCCAGGCCAAGGCCACTCTGGTGTCCCAGCGCGACTACCTCACCGGCGCCGTCTTCACCATCGCCGTCCAGGGGCCCGCCGCGCTCACCGCCTACATCGCCGACACCCTCCAGCGCCCCCGCTTCGGGCTGTTCCTCGGCCGCCGCGCCTGCCTCCCCGACGAACCTCTCGTCCTCAACCCCCACAGCTCCGACTCCGTCACCGAACTCCTCACCCGCACCCCCCTCACCCGCACCCCGGCACTTCCACCCACCGCCGCACACCTCCCCACGACCTTCGTCTGGGAACACCCGCCCCCGGGTGCGGACCCCACCACTCCGCCCGACCGGGAAAGCACCAGCGAACCCGTCAACCTCACCAGCCACGCACGGCGCCACCTGCCCCGCCGCTTGTGGATGACCACCGAACACCTCCCCGCACACCTCCACGCCGGACCCCGGCCGCTCGACACCCTCACCGCGTACATGCACGGAGAACCCGCATGACCAGCCTCACCCGCATCGCCCTCAACCCGCACAACCGGGCAGTCAGAGCCGACCTCGCCGACGTCGACAGCCTCCACAAGACCCTCATGCGCCTGGCCCCCGACCACCACAACAGCCCCACCCCCCGTGCCGCCGCGGGCCTGCTGTTCCGCACCGAGTCCGGGCCCGACCCCACCCTCCTCGTCCAGACGGCCCACGTACCCGACCTCACCGCCCTGCCCGCCGACTACGGCACCGCCCGGACCGTCGACCTGGCCCCTCTGCTGAACTCCCTCACCCCCGGGCGCACCGTCCGCTACCGCATCACCGCCGCCCCCACCGTCGCCCGCTCCGCCGGCAACCCCAACCGCCACCCCGTCACCGGGAAACGCCGCGGCAAGATCACTCACCTCACTGGAGACGACGCCATCACCTGGTGGCAGACCCGCGCGCAAGCCGTCGGACTTCAGCCCGCCAGTGTCTCCGGCCTTCCCAGGCCCTTCCCCCGCACCCGGGTCACCCGCACCTCCCCCCACTTCATCCTCACCCAGTTCGACGGCATCGCCCGCATCACCGACACCACCCTCCTCACCCACGCCCTGACAACCGGCATCGGTAGAGCCAAAAGCTACGGAGCCGGCCTCCTCTCCCTCGCCCTCACCTGAACCCGAACAGAAACCCCTCCCATGTCACCTGCCCCTGACCTGAGCGCCCTGCGCGCCGCCGCCGTGCACCGCCTCTACACCCTCGAGCAGTCAGAACAGCTCACCCGCACCCGGATCACCGGCGTCGCCGACGCCTTCGGCGTCGACCCCCGCACCGTCGACCGCTGGCTCGCACGCGCCCGCGCCAACAACGGCACCTACCAACCCCCCAGCCGCACCAGCTTCACCCTCACCCCGCACATGCTCGACGCGATCGCCCGCTGGCGCGGCAACGCCACCGCCGCGTGGAAGGAACTACGCGCCGACGGCCACCCCGTCCCCTCCCTGCCCACCTTCCACCGCGCCACCAACAGAGCCCTCACTCCCGGCATGCGCGCCGGCCTCCGAGGCGGCGAGAAAGCACGGCGACGCTTCGACGTAGCCGGCGAACGCGACCGCCACCACCGCAACTACGCCTGGGAAACCGACCACGTCGAAGCCAGCGTCAAAGTCCGCGTCGAAGGCCACATCCGCAAACCCTGGATCACCTTCTTCATCGACTGCGCCACCTCAGCCATCTGCGGCCTCGCCATCACACCGCAACGCCCCAGCCGCGAAGCCGTCCTCGTCGCCATCCGCGACGCCGTCCTCATCGACGAACACCACGGCCCCTTCGGAGGCATCCCCACCTACCTGCGCGTCGACGGCGGCAAAGAATTCCTCTGCGCCACCGTCAAGGAAGCCCTCGGCGCCCTGGGCACCGACATCATCGAACTGCCTCCCTTCACCCCCGAAGGCAAACCCAACGTCGAAGCCGTCAACGGCGCCATCAAGATCACCCTGTTCGCCGGCATGCCCGGCTACACCCACGCCCCCACCCTCCGCGGCGGCAAACCCGTCGACCCCGACCAGCCCCTGCTTCCCTTCGAAGAGTTCGTCCGCCTGGTCCTCGCATGGGTCCAGCACTGGAACCACGAGAACACCCCCGCGAGCCTCAACGGCCGCACCCCCCGCGAGGCCTGGGACGCCGACCCCGCCCTCATCGACACCGTCACCACCGAAGCCCTCCACACCTACACCCTGGAACGCCACGGCCGACCCCTGACCATCAACAACGGCGGCGTCCGCTGGCGCAAACGCAACTACATCGCCGACTGGATGCACGGCCGCGTCGGCGAAAAGGTCCACCTTCGCTACCTCCCGCACCACGACCACCGCGTCGAGCTCTACGACCCCCAGACAGGCCGCCACCTCGGCCACGCCGTCATGGCCCAGCAAGCCACCCCCGAACAGGGCCTCAGCCTCAAACGCGCCCGAGCCCGCCAAGCCGACCGCCTGCGCACCAAGCTCCAGAAAGCCGAGAAGAACCGCAACATTCGCTACGCAGCCGCAACCCGGCCCGCCCCACCCGTACCCCTAGACGCGATGCCCGAAGAAGAAGCCCTCGAACACCTACGGAACCTCGACGGATTCGACCCCGCCGCAGAAGCACTCCCCGACCTCATCCAGCTCCCCGAACCCGACACCGGCCTGACCCTGCCCATCAACCCCAACCCCCCGCCACCGACCGACCCCAAGGACCAGCCGTGAGCACCCCCGCCACCCCACCCCGCCCCACCCAGCTCCCACCGCCCAGCCAGGACCACTTCGCCGGACTCACCGGAGCCAACGCCATGGCCACCCGAGGCATGGCCGAGACCGAAGCCCGCATCCTCAAAGCCATCAAGCACAACGCCATCGTCTGCATCCACGGACACGTCGGCCTCGGCAAAACCTTCGCCGTCCACACGATCCTGCGCCGCCGCGCACCCGAAACCACCATCCGGCTGCGCTACAACAGCGGCGCCAACATGAACGAAATCCGCACCCACCTCTGGAGCCGCCTCGGCCTGCCAGGAGAACCACCGCAGGCCGCCGGCCCCTGCGACCAGCAGATCCGCGACGCACTCGAAGCAGAACCCCGCATCCTGCTCATCGACGAAGCACAAGGACTCGGAACGAAACCCCTGGAGTACTTCCGCACCCTCTGGGGCGACGACGCCCGCCGCGCCGCCATCGTCCTCGTCGGCAGCGGCAACACCCGCCAGAAGATCCTCAACAACCCCGCCCTGCACTCCCGGATCCTCGACTGGTACCAGTTCAGCCCGCTCACACCGACCGAGGTCCAGGCCACCATCCCCGCCTACCAGAAGATCTGGGCCACAGCACCACCCGAACTGATCCTGTACGCCGACGACATGGTTGGCCACGGATCATTCCGGAACTGGGCAAGGATCACCCTCCACCTCCACGATGCCCTGGAGGACAACCCGAAACTCACCCTCGACAAAGACCTCGTCCGCTGGGTACTGAGCCGCATCGACCCCACCACCCGCCATACTCCACAACGCAACTGACAGCACCGCAGGTCTTCAACAAGGCGCCTTGGGGCGGATCCCGAACGCTTCTGAGAGGCGATCAGAGAGCCCTGCGGCAGGGACCTCACCAAACCTGAGGGCTCCAATAGCCGTCGGCCCGTCGGTCCAGGTGCTCGGCCAGGTCCCTGAGGACCGCCCCTGAGCTGCTGCCAGCCGAAAGTGATGGTCTCGGCTATCTCCGTGATCTTCGAGCAGATCGCATCTCTCGCTCGGCCTCGGGCGTTGCGCTGCTGGGCCCTCGTGGGGCCCATCCTGAAGATCAAGTGCTGTGTTACCAGGGTGACATGAGTGATGGGGATCAGGGTCGGCCAGAAACGCTACTGTACCTGCGGCCGTCCGCCACCAGCTCAACGCCCCTTTCTACGTAACCGGTTTGTGCAGATTCTCTCTCTGTGTCCGATTCGGTAGAATGCGTGCATGCTGCGGGTCGGCCCGCCAACTGCACCACCTCGTCGAGCTGTTGACCCATGTCGCATGCATGCACTTTTTGTGAGGACATGCATCGTCATCCACCGCAATGAGATACTGATGAGTGGCAGCGGGCTGCGCCGCAGCCGCCGGGGGACGGAGGGGTGCGTTGAGCCGCTGGTACGGGCCTCATGAGCAGTGGCCGGCTCATCAGAAGCCATCGTGGAAGCAGACTCTTCGTGAGGCCCGAGCTGCGGGCTGGCACCTCATGATGATCGAGGGGCACCCCTGGGGGCGTATCTCCTGTGATCCGGGCTTGGGGGATGACGGCTGTACGGAACTGGTCTTCAGCTCCGGCAGGGCGACGGAGACAGTGGCGATCCAGACTCGCGGCAAGATCAAGCGGTGCGACCACGGCGAACTCGAGTCGCAGCAGCAGATCGTCTTTCGCGCATCGGGCCTCCTCGATCAGGCGGACAGCCTTCTGGGTGCCGCTGATCTCTGCCTGCGGGCGGCCGGCAAGACCGCAGAGGTGAGGCACCTCCTCAACAGAGTCGACGCTGTGGCAGATGAGGCGGACAAGCTGCTTGAGCGTGCTCTCGTCGGCGAGGGCGACAGTGCCCGGCTCATCGAAGGGGCATTCGATTCTCTGCCGCAGGGCTATGAACTGGGGTTTCCGCCGTCGCATGAGGATGTTCGGGACCTCATCACGGGTGCTGACGCGCGGGCCGACGAGGCTCGGCAGCTTGGCGATGAGCTGCCTGCGGGAGACCTCGGTGCAGCCCTGAGCGAGAGAATTGCGCAGGTCAGAGCGCGGGCGAGCACCCTTTCAGGGGATCTTGCCCGAGTCTGGAATGCCGAGGATTCTTCCGGCGCTTAATGTGTTGGAGAAGTCCAACATGAGGGTATCGTGGCAGCAGGAAGGAGGGGGTACTTCCATGGAAACGGTCATTCCTCTTGTTGTGCGCAACATCAGTCTCAATGATGACGAGACAGCCAATCAGCTGGCACTACATCTGTCGGACCTGGGGTGGGGGGCGAACGCTGGGCAGGTGGTGGCATCCGTGTACACCACAGATGCCGACCCCGTCGCAGCGGCGGCAGCAGCAGCGGTAGCCATCAAGCGCGCTCTGCCACAAGCACGCATCGAACGCGTCGATGAACAGTTCGTTTCGCTTGCCGACATCGCCGCCCGCACCGGCTTGAGTCACGAAGCCATCCGGCTCTGGACCACAGGCAAGCGGCGGGCTTCGGGCCAGCCCTTCCCGGACGCGCGCGCACACGTTGGCCAGGGGCGCGCCACAAGCAAGATCTGGACCTGGCCGCAGGTGCGCGACTGGCTCAAGGCTCAGTACTGCCTGGATCTCGACCCTGATGTCGCCTACCTATCTCCGCAACAGGTGATGAGCTTGAACGCACTCCTGGCCCAGCCGCCACAAGAGCGCTGGCAACCCGTCGCCCAGGCCGGCGTCACGCGTACTCTCGCTCAAGTCGACGCCGCTCTTGAAGAGGGCTCGGCGGCTCGCTCCATCAGCAAGCGTTTCGCTGTTCAAGGCCCGCCATCATGAGCTTTACAGGCACGACCACGGAAGACGACGCCCAGGGCCCGGACCTGCAGCAGCAAGTAGCCGACTTGAACAGCCGGCTACATCTGACCGATGTGCGAGTGCAGCGTCTGGAAGCCGAAGCCCATCAGGACCCACCCTTTGACGTCCACCGCATCCAGATCCACATGTCGGCCAGCGAGGTACTCCTGGAGCCCCCGCGCTTTGCTGCACGCTTCAGCCAGACAGTCGAGCTGCAGGACAGCGAGGAAACAACGCTGGCGCACGTAGAGGTGGCCGTGGTCGTCGACTACACCCTGGATGACGGCCCGCTTCCTTCCGGGGAGGCGGTGACGGCATACGTAGAGAACAACAGCTACTTTGCTGCTCACCCCTATCTTCGCGAAACGCTGCAGAGCGCCACCCTGAGACTCGGGCTCGAACCCGTAGTCCTAGGTGTCCTCGGGCGAGGACAGCCCCGGCCTACAGAGATCAACATGGTCCGTCGAGTACCCGTTTCCATGAGCGAAGAAATGGACTGAGCACGGCCGCCGTCATCATCTCCCAGACCACCGCGAGAATGCGGGCGAGGTGCATCGTCTTCGCGCCACCTCGGACCAGTTCCTGTGCCCAGACCCAGCTGGCGATCGAGCCGTCAGGGTCGTGGCCGGCCTTCCGGCCGACCGTCTGGGCGAGGGATCGCAGACGCCGGGCCTCAAGCCTTCCTGCAGGCCGCCCGGGCGGCCATCGCGGCGGATCCGGGGGGCGTGGCGGTGAGGATGACTGACAGAGTCGGACAAGGACAGTCTCCCCGGCGCGGTCTGCGATGCCCGGGAGCCTAAGGGTTTCGCCTGCTCGTGCCTCGGACCGCCAGGGCCCACCGAGGGCGAGCTGCAGCAGGGACGACGGGTCCACCTCCGTCGCCGTCTGAGTTTCGATGCTCGTGGACCAGCCAAGGTGCTCTTTGCGCCGCTTTTCGTGATCGGTCCTTCTCCCGGCAGGCTGCGCGGCATGATCGCAAGAGTTGCTCTGGGTGTGTCACCGAACGGTGGCTGAGTGGGGGGAAGGCGAGCGTGAGCGTGAATGGGTTCCGGTTCAACCCGCCGCCGAACTGGCTGTTGCCCGAAGGATGGGTTCCCTCGGACGGCTGGCAGCCTGATCCCTCGTGGCCACCGCCCCCGCCGGGCTGGCAGTTGTGGCTGGCTGACTCCCCCGACGCCGCTCCGGTGACCGGTGCCATCCCTCACCAGTCCGCACCTCAGCCCGAGGCTCCTGCCGGCCGGAAGCGGGGCTGGTTCGGCCGCAGGCGACAGACTGAGGCAAGCGAGCTCGAAGAGCTGAGGGCATGGATCGCGCAGGCCCACGGCGCGGACGCCGCACAGGTTGCCGTGCTGGTGCACCGGACACGTCATGAGGCGGCCGCGCTGCTGACCCAGGCCCGGGCACAGGCCGAAGGCATCGTCGAGGAAGCACGCCAAACTGTCAAAGACGTCAAGAGGGAAGCCAAGCAGGTCGCCAAAGACGCCGAGACAACTCGCAAGGAAACCGAGCGGCAGCGCAGTGAGATCTACCAGGCCGAAACCCGTCTGACCGAACTGCAAGCTCAGATCGTCACCACCGACGAGACGGTCCTTCTCCAGCAGGCAGGGATCTACGCCTACCGGCACCAGTTGCACGACGCTGTCGCCTACCGCAGCCGCCTGGATTCCCTCAAGGCCGAGATCAAGGATCTCGCACGCAACAATCAGGCGGTCCTGGCAGCTACGGACTGGACCGTCAACGGCTCTGCGCGCGAGGGCCGGAAGATGATCCGCGACTTCTCCAAACTAATGCTGCGCGCCTACAACGCAGAAGCTGACTACGCGGTACGCACCATGCGCCCCCACCGCCTCACCTCACTGGTCGACCGCCTCTACAAGAGCCGGGAGACCATCGCCAAGCTCGGCGCCACCATGCACATCCGGATCTCCGACGCGTATCACGACGCCCGCGTCCGCGAACTGCAGCTGACGGCCGACTTCCTGCAGAAGAAGGACGAGGAGAAGGAAGCCCAGCGCGAGACGAGAGCCCGCGAACGCGAGGAAGCTGCAGCCCAGCGTGAACTGGACCGTGAGCGAGAGAAACTCAACAAGGAACTCAACCACTACGAGGCTGCCCTCGAACGTCTCCGCTCCCAGGGCAACCACGACGCGGTGCGCGACATGGAATCCAAACTCGCCGAGATCCAGCAGGCACTCCAGGACGTCGACGCACGAGCGGCGAACATCCGCACCGGCTACGTCTACGTCGTTTCCAACATCGGCGCCTTCGGCGACACCATCGTCAAGATCGGCATGACCCGGCGTCTTGAACCCCTCGACCGCGTCTACGAACTCAGCGGCGCCGCCGTCCCCTTCCGCTTCGACGTCCACGCCCTGATCTTCAGCAAGGACGCCGTCGGCCTGGAAACCCGCCTCCACCAAGAATTCGCCGACCGGCGCGTCAACCGCGTCAACAGCAGGAAAGAGTTCTTCTACGTCACCCCCACCGAAGTACGTACCGCGCTGGAGCGCTTCGCAGGGGAACACCTGGTGGAGTTCAGCGAGACCCCGCAAGCACTCGAGTGGCGCGCCAGCAAGACAGGCTGATGCATCACGGCGCAATCACTGCCGGTAAGCCGGGCGAGCACGTGGCCTTCTGGCAGAGCCGGGCGGCGACAGGCGGCTGCACTCCGCGCTGAAGGCGGCGCAGCCTGCCCCAGACGGGCTACGTGTGAAAGTCGCGGTCCACGACGTTGTGAAACCAAGGTCACCTCTTCAACTGCGCCGACACGAGCCACCTCGACGCCCCCCGGGGGCTCCGTTGCACTCGTTCCGGCTGAAAGTCAATGACACCGTGTGCTGGGCACCGGTCTGACCGATGTCAGTGCACGGGAGTAGCGTCGGCGCATGTACATGAAGGCGGAGCCTGACGAGGCGTGGGAGAAGCTGCGTGTGAGCCGGGCGAACCCGCCCGGCAAGGCCGGCAGCGGAGCACGCCGGAAAACGTATGCTGCGGCACTGGAACAAGCAGAGCAGATGTTCCGCGCGGCCGCCGTGGTAGGCCCCGCCACTCGCCCCCTGCAGGTTTTCTACGGCCTGAGCCAGGCCGGCCGGGCCATCGCCGCCGCGGCGGTCGACCTCAAGGGCGAGGACTGGCGCCTCGACGGTCACGGCATCAAGGCCAGCGGCTTCGACAAGCCCTTCGCCGACATCGAGATCCGCACCGACCCCGCGACGTCGCGGAGCAGTTTCGTGCGGCTGAGCCAGCTCCTTGACTCCCCGGTCTGGGGCAGGGACCCGGTACGCCTCGAAGACCTCTGGGACATGCTGCCGGTCAACCGCGAGTACCCGCTCACAGACCGGAACCGGCACCCCACCCTGTACACGGACGACCGCAGCATCCACGGCGACCCCCACCCTCTGCTGCACGTCCCCGTCTGCGACATCCCCGACTGGGTCATCGACGACGGCAGCCGCAAGACGGTGAACGCGTTCTTCGCGAAGTACCCGGGCCTCGCCCAGCACCACGAGTACGTCCGCCGGACACCCCGCCCCGACGGGCCCCCCGACTTCACCCGCTACGACCACGGCGGCGGCGAACTCCGGGTGAGCTGGCTCATGCCCCAGGGCAACGCACTCGTCGAGGAGCGCCGTGAACACCTGCGTGGCCTCTCCCGCAGCCACGGAGACTCGCGCTGGTTCCTCCCGGCGATCGAACCGACAGGACGACAACCGCATTTACTGATGGTGTGGTGGTCGGTGGTGTACACGCTCTCCATGCTCGCCCGCTACGACCCAGCCGCCTGGGCCGGACTCATCAGCGTGGACGGCAGCCACCACGCCGTCCCCATCGAAGGCGTACTTAAGCGCGCCATCAGTTTCCTTCCCGGCCTCATTGTCCGCACCGTCGAAGAAGTTTCAGGCTGACTGCCGCAGACAGCGAACCCGTCTGCCGCAGTCAGCACCCGCTCAGACAGAAGCGATCCATCCCATGACCTCGTACGCCTTCAGACTGTCCTACACGCAGATCAGCTGCTCGGGATGCGGTATCAGCCGCATCCGGGGAATCATCTGCCCCGACTGCGGCCACCGTCCCCAGCCGTGGGAGATCGACACGGCCGGCCGAGCACGCCGCGAGGCCGCTGCCGAGGCGCGGAAGCTGCTGACGCAGCCCGTCGCCCCACTGCCCACCGGCCCGCTCGGAGTCCCAGAGACCCTGCACGCCGATCTGTTCCAGCGCCTCGCAACATGGCACAGCGGCTTCTTCACAGCCGTAGCAGAGGCAGCACAGGCTACCGAGTGCGGAGCGCCAGACCTCAAAGCCTGCGTCGCCGAGTTCACCGAACTGCGTACCTTGGTCCACAACACGGACGCCAGACGCCCACTGACAGTACGGCTCACCATCCTGCGTGAGCTTGTCGCCGAGCTGACCTCGATGATCGACGCCTACCTTGCCGCACTGCTGGCCGCCACCCCGCTCGAGGCACAGAAACACGGCACACACGCCCAAAGCCACCTCGACCGCGCCGCGGGCCTCATCAAGACCGCCAACGACGCTGCGGACGGAGCGGAACTTTTCTTTGCCGAGCGGGACACCGCGCGGATCCAGACCATCCTGCTGGCTCGCGCACTACGCACCTTCGAGGTTCCCGATCTGCTGGCCCTGGACGCAGCAGCCCGGGACCAGCTGCAGGACATCACATCCTCACGCGGCGTCAACGGCTCCGGAGTCATGCTCGCCGTCGGGCAGGTACTGGCCCAGAGCATCTTCGACCCAGACCGCTTTTGTGAGGTCATCCGCCTCGCCTACGACGTGTTCCGCTCCAACCCCCAGGTTCTGCGCGCACTCGCACAAGAACCGGTCTTCGAAGGTGACTTCAAGCGGGCCCTGCACGAACTGTTCGACGGCACGATGGAAGCCGTCCATGCCGTCGACCATGCCACACACTCCCGACAGGCGGGCCGAGCCCTGCTCAGCATCGCCCTGGCACAGGTCGAAGGGCCAGGTCAGGTCATCGCCACCGCCCTCCTGCTGGCCTGCGGCCGCAAGACAGCCGCATACAGGGACCTGCGGCACAAGAACGCCACCGAGCTCATCACCGCAGCACAACAGGAGCCGAGCCTTCACGGCCTCCTCGACGGGCTGGACAACGACCTGCGCACCGGCCGCGCCCACGCCCTGGTCCACTACGACGACACCGGCATAGTGATCGAGCGGAAGAAGAGCACCCGCACCATCGCGTGGCGCGATGTCATCGACGGCGTCTTCCAGGGCTATGAAAGCATCCACGCCTGCCAACTAGCGCTGTGGCAGGCCATGGGCGAGCTGGGATACACCAACTTCGCCACCGAAGACCTGTGGCAGACGCTGGGCCTCACCCCCGAGCAGATGATCACCATCATGCTGGAGAACTCGAGCTACCAGGACGTCGCTGTCACACCAGGGGAGAGGCACTGGACGGTGGAGGCCCGGACAGAATCTGCTCCGACGCTCTCCGTCCATGCAGCTCTCATCCGCACCTACCTGCCACGCCACGTGGACAAGCTCACTTTCACCGTGCACCAGAAGGACGGAGTCCACACCCTGTCCGGCCCCCTTGCTCCCTGGCACGCGTTCACGACAGCACCCCAGGACAGCGAGGCGAAGATGATGGCCTATCTTCGTGCCCAGCTCTCATGGACGTACGACAACACCCCCGTCCTGTCCACCGATCACGTGCGCCGGTGGACCGCCCTGCAGGCCGCGCAAACCATGAACCAGACGCCCGCGGAAGCCATCACCCGTCTGCGCGCCTTCCGTGACCTGGCACGGTTCGCAAGTGATGACGAGCTCGTCTGGGCGCTCACCGGAGTCATCCGGTACAAGCGGCTCGGCAGGACAGCCAAGGCGACAGCAGAGCTGTCCCGGATGCAGTCCTGGTGCAGCCTTCTGGCACTGCTTCCCGAAGGGCGCTGAACCCGCGAAAGCACAGGAGAGCAGCCGCAGGCCCGCAGATCTGCGTAGTGGACCCACGCCCGGGTCGAGTCCCCGCCAGGAGCGGCGCTGCCGGCCCTTCGCTGCGCATTTCCTGGCCCAGGAGGCGGCCAATGGACCGGGAACCCTCTCCGAGCCACTGTCCGAAGCAGGGGGAAGCCGCAGACCGGGACGGCTCCTGGTTCAGGTACTGCACGGGGAGGCGTACGTTCGGCAGGGTCCCGGTCGGACCGCCCCACTTCACGCCGGGGACGCGGCGGTCGCTTCCTCGTTCTCCTTGATGGTCCGGCCCTGGTCGTCCTTCCATTCCGTCCGGCCGTTCTTGCTGCCGCCGGCCAGCACGCTGGCAGCACTGGAGGGACTGTCGAAGATGAAGGTTCTGGCCAGCCGGTACTGCCGGTCGTTGACGCTCACCAGAATGCCTTCGGCGACGAGCTCTTCACGTATTCTCTGGTAGCCCGCAACCATGACCTTCGTTTCCTTGCGGGCGAGTGCACCTGCGAGGACGGCGAAGCCCCGTGAGTCGCTGTATCCCTCGGCTTCGGTCAGCTGGGTCGTCAAGCGGTAGCGCTGGCCGGCGATCCGCGCCTGATCGTTCTTCGTCACCTGCGCCGCCGTGGACGCGGCGGGCTCGTCGTAGATTTCGAACGCTGTGACCCCCAGAAGCGGAAGCAGGATCAGCGCCTCGTCGAGGTAGGCCTCCATGTCCGACGTCTCCGGCTCGGACAGCCTGCCCAGGGCTGCTGGGTTGGTCGCGTTCTCGACCCCCGCGATCTGCGCCGTTTGGGCCATGGCGATCAGACGCGCCTCCAGGTACCTGATGTGCGCCTTGTTCAGGGAGTCGTCCTTCGTTGTCAGGACGAAGGCGCTGGACCAGAAGTCCTTCTCCCTGACGTGCGCATCGAGCCGGATCCGCACCTCTTCTCCCTCGCCGATGTAGATTCTCACCGGCCGCGCTCCCTGGGGATCGGCCCCCACCAGCACGTAGACGCCGGAGCGCTGGAGCTCAGCGCGGTGGCGAGCACGGTCGTAGTCGGAGCGCGAGAAACTCAGGCAGCAGCCGGTCCAGCCGATGCGCTCGACCAGCCTCATCCCCTGAGGAGTCCCATCGATGAGGAAGATACGGATACTGGCCCCACGCTGCTGATCGACCATGACACCCTTGCCGTAGAGAGCCGCGGCGCCCGCCTGGAGAAGCAAACCACCACCGACTGCGTTCCAATGGAGAGAAGATCATAAGACCGTGAGCGCGACAGGCGGCTCGCGACGGCACGGCGCCTTCCTTCCGAGCCGCCCAATCCATGCCTTTCTGTCCCCTTTGTCCAAGTTGCAGTGAAGGCAGGCCGGCACCAGGCTCCCGAATCCGTCTCTTCCGCCTGGAGAAATGGGCACAACATGCTCCTGCTGCACAGAGCCAGGGGAACCGCTCGCGTCCCATGCCCGCGACCGGAAGTGGTTGCCGCCTGCCGTCGATACTTCGGGCCGGACTACACCAAGGGTGGCAAGGACTGCGACGAGTACCCCTTCGCCACCACATATGAGGGATCGGCGCAGGCGGACCATGACCCGTTCGCGGAGAAGCTGAACTACTCCGCGATGCCGGTCAACGCCCGGCAGAGCCAGGATGCCGGCATCCTGCTGGGCCAGTTCATGACCAAAAACCGGATCGTCGACGGCCCTGAAGGCGGACTCATCGTCAAAATCACCTCATAGGTGGTGAGCTGTCCAGTGGGCGGGGGCCGGCCTGCCGGTCTCCGCCCACTGGCGTTCACACGCCGGCTGGCCAGAACTGCGCCAGGTGGCGCTCTACACCCTCGGGAACGCCCTCGCGGGCCAGGGGTCGTACGTCGTCGCGTCCACGGCAGCGCGCTCGTACGCTCCATTGCCCGCCGTGATCCGACAAGTGTCTGTGCAGCCCGCCGTGGAAGATGGCGACGGCGCTCGGACTTCCTCTGCCGTGGGAGCAGGCTCGGTTGCCTCGGAGAGGCGAGGGATGCCCGGTCCGCCGGGGCACTCTGGGTGCGACCGGCAGGCGCCCGTCCGCAGGCCCGTCCGGAGTCGTCGAGCGCCAACTGTGATGCATGTCACGGGGGTTGCCCGACGGGGCCTGGCCCGCCCTTGCTCCGTTTGCGGGCAAAGCATGCAGATCGAGGCATGAGGCCCTTCCTGGCAGGGTGCTGGACACGCTGCGGAGTCACCCGGGAGGGAAATTCACGCACCGCAACCGAAATGTTGCGCTCGCAACGTTTGCATTATTCCCATAATCCCGTGCGTACGGAACGGATGTGAGGGTTCCGGATTAAGAGAACGTCGTGTCAACTCAGATTGACCAATCCGCGCTGCTGAGCAGGAAATCCGGCAGGGGCTGATCACAGCTGCTCAAAATGCGGAACGAACCGTCATGTAGAGGGCCTAGATTCAACCATTCATCGAGCCCTGATATGACAGCAGTCCGGTCCGAACTGGGCCTGATTGCACACCTGTTGCATGCGGGACGCTTTCCCATCCTGGGAACTTTTCCCAGGGGGGAGGGAACGGTCGTGAAGCCGTCCATCGCGCAGCTAATGTGTGGAATGACAGCGCGCAGCCGAGTAATGGCACGCTGTGCGCAGGTGGTCCCGGGATTGCAGCCCGAGACCACCCGGCAGGCCATCGTCAACCTGGAAAGGGTCAACAGTGACCACGGAAAACAGCCGGGAACAGGCTAACGTTCCCCCGGTCGTTCCATCGGGAATTATCCCTGCCCCACAGGCTCCCAAACCCCGCGGCGTGCATCTGTACGAGCTGCGTATCTGCGCCAGCCTCCTCCTCATGCTCCTGATCATCCTGCTGGGCATCGTCGCGTTCCTGTCGGTGCGGCCGGGTTGGCAGCAGCTGCCCGCCCTCTGGCCGTTCCTCTTCCCGCTCGCCCTGCCCCTGATCGGCCTTCTGGTCGCGCTGTCGAAGCGCAGCTACCTGCGCTACGTCCGCGTACGCCAGGTCTGATCTCCAACACCGTGGGGGACCGCCGCCCGGCGGTCCCCCACGGATCACTCCCTGCCGCCTGCGCGCCCGCACCCCGGATGCGCAGGCGGCAGGGGGAAGGGATGCAGTGATGTCTGACGCTTCAGGCAAAGCCCGTTGCGGTTGTGGCTGCGGGAAAACCATCGACCGGCGTCCCGGTGGCGGACGCCCGCGCGACTACTACGACGAAAGCCACCGCAGCCGCGCACAGCGGAAACGGGACCATGATCTGCGGGCCGCGGTACCCGGGTTCTCCCACCGTTCCGTCGCCACGGAACTCGCCCTTCGTGCAGATGAGCTGTTCGCGGCGTGCTTCAGTAACGTTCCCCTCGACGGGGTCCTGGAGCTGACGTCCAGGATCGTGGACGATGCCCAGTGCGTGGCCGCGGCAGTGGTGAGCGAGGAGCGCTCCGCGGGCCGCACCTGGTCGGAGATCGCCGTCGTGGCCGGACTGACCGAGGGCCAGGCCCGAGCGCGCTGGGGCGGTGCCCGTACCGCTCAGCGGCTCTCCGCCCGGGAACCAGCACCGTGGGCCCGCCAGCCGGATGGCACCGATGCGCACGCCTCGCGGACGGCGCCCCCCGCCGCTCAGCGCACGAGCGACGCCGCATCCGCCCTGGGGCGTGCCCTGCGTACGCTGCGGGAGCATACGAAGGCCGGCTTCGAGGACCTCGCGGCCGAGGCCGGTATGCCGGCCTTCGCGGTGCGCTGGGTCCTGGAGGGGAAGGCGGTGGTCCCCTGGACCACGGTCTTCACGCTCGTTCACCTGCTGGGCGGTCACCCCGCAGACCTGCGCCTGCTGTGGGAGACCGCGTCGAAGTCCGTACCCCGCCTGCCCGACGCGCCCTACCTCGCCGACCACCTGGCCGCAGGACTGCGCGGCGCACGGCTCGCCGCGGGACACCCGGCAGCAGCATCCATATGCCTTCCCGGGTTCAGCCAGGCAGAGACGGACGCAGTCTTCGACGGACGGCTCGTCCCGGACTGGAAGGCACTGTGCGAGGTACTGCAGTGGCTGGACGCCGATCCGGAGCCCTTCAAAGCGCCCTGGGCAGCTCACCGGGCAGCTCAAGAGCAAGGGCGGCGGTCCACGTGAACCGCACCAGCCGCCGGCCGGCGAGACCTGCCGGCGAGCGGATGCCGGCCGCCTTCTGCCTCGAGTACGCCGCCTTCCGCGAACTCCATCTCGACTGGTACCTGCGCTACGCCTACGTACGGACCGGTGACTGGCCCCGGGCGACCCACTGCGTTGAGGCGGCCTTCGACGCCCTGAGCGCGGGCTGGGCAACAGTTCTGCGCAGCGCCTGTCCGGCCGCCCGGGCCTGGCGGCTGCTGCGGGACCAGGCCAGCGAACGGACCACCTGCGCCGAAGGCCACAGCTGGAGCATCCACTGCCTGCTCCGCGACGCGCAGGCCGACACGGTCCTACTCCACCACCGCCTCAACCTCTCCATCAAGCAGACCGCCGGCCTGATGGGAATCGACGATCACGCTGTACGTGCCCTGCTGCGCAGCGCCGAGCGGGCACTTGAAGCATTCCCTCCCTGCGTCACCCCGCGCCTGTACGCGGCCTGCAACGCCCCGGCACACGACTCGGCCCTGCGTACGCCGGTGAGTGATTCGCACGACTCGAAATCGGTCATGAGGCCCCGTTGACGCCCTTTGGGTGACTGGCGGGTCAGCTGGACGACTCCTACGATAGATCTCTTCAACCGGGAAACATCGCCCTTCACCAAGGGCTCCAGGGAGTTGACGCATGGCCTACGGGGAGAAACCCCAATCTCGACGCCCCATCGACACCAGCACCCCCAGCGTCGCCCGCATGTACGACTATCTCTTAGGAGGCAGCCAGCACTACGAAGTCGACCGAAGAGCCTCCGCCGACCTCCTCAAGATCGCGCCCAGTACGCAGCAACTGGCCCGCAGCAACCGCGACTTCCTCCGCAGAGTGGTCCGCGTCCTCGCCCAGGACATGAACATCCGGCAGTTCCTCGACCACGGCTCGGGACTGCCCACCCGGGACAACGTCCACGAAGTCGTCCAGCGCATCTCATCGGACGCCAAGGTCGCCTACGTCGACAACGACCCCATGGTCCTCGCCCACGGCCGCACCCAACTGCACGAGAACGACAACGTCATGGTCATCGACCAGGACATGCGGGAGACGGAGAAGATCCGCTCCGCCACCACTGACTTCCTCGACTGGACCCGGCCGATCGCGGCCCTCTTCGTATCTGTCCTGCACTGCCTTCCCGACACCGACGACGAGCGGGACCCCGCAGCCCTGATAAAGCGTGTGGCGGCCGAACTCCCGGCCGGCAGCTACATGGTCATCTGCCAGCTCGTCAGCGACGACTCCGAAGTCCGCAACAGAGTCACCCGCCTCATGGCCGATACCACCCACAACCGGTGGGGCCGGGTACGGGAGCGGCACGAGGTCCGCCAGTACTTCGACGGCATGACCATCATCGACCCGCCCGGCCTCGTCGACGTCATCGACTGGCAGCCCGACCACCCCACGCCACCCGAACACCTGCGCCCCACCGACTGGGTCGAGTGGGGCGGCCTCGCCAGAATCGAGGCGTGACGCAGCTGTTCCCCGCTGACACCGGAGCGGTGGCACCCGACCACAGTCGGCCCGGCGTCACCGCTCCTTCGCAGCCCGCATCGCCCACTCCTTCGCGGCCCGCTCTATCTCCTTGATGCTCTCCTCGCGCCCCAGGGCGTGGTCACGGGCATCGGACAGCACCTTGCGGTAGTTGTCCAGCGAGCGCTGCTTCGTCGCATAGGTCGCACCCTCGATGTTCTCCAGGTAGGCGAGATCACCCGGGACGTGGTCAGGGAACTGGAGATAAGTGATGGCCATCGGCGGAGACATTGCGTCCTTGCTGATGATCCGCAAGTTCAACTTCGGCATCCGGGCCGCAGCGAGCAGATGCTCCATCTGCTCACGCATGACATCGGCGCTTCCCCGCCTGCGCTGCAGAACCGTCTCGTCCAGCACCGCAGTGATCCGAGGCAGATCCTGACCGAGGATCATCTGCCGCCCCATCCGCAGTGCAACGGTACGGGCGATCTCCGCCTCCGAGACAGGATTTGCCTCCATCATCCTGATCAGCGCCTCGGCGTAGCGCTCGGTCTGCAGCAGGCCGGGCACCACCTGATTCTCGAAGATCGTGATCTCCTCGGCACGCCCCTCCATACGGATCAGACGCTTGAGGAAACTAGGCGTCACATCGGCGAACCGCTCGTACCACTCGGAGTTCGACGCCTGGGCCAAGAGCTGCTCGAGGAAGCCCAAGTCCTGCCGGGACAGACCGTAGAAGGTAGCGAGGTCATACACATCGCGCGGCTTGGCGGGACTCTCCCCACGCTCCAGCCGGCTCATCTTCGACGTCGACCCCCGAATGGCACGCGCCGCCGCCCCCAGAGTGAGACCACGGCGCTCCCGATGCCGGCGCAGCTCCTCGCCCAGAAGCTGCGCGGCAGGGCGCTCGGTGCCCGCTGACGACAGATCAACCACCGATGACTCAGGATCTGACTGCCAATGACGGGCGGCGGCCATGTGGACTCCGAACAGTGCTGGGACATAAGTCGCCCCAGAATGCCCGCGCACATGCCCGCCGCACAATCTATGGCCAACGCGCAACGCTCCGCTTACGCGTATCACGCGGCGAAGTCGTCGAACTCCTCCCGCTTCGCGCCGTCGAGAAACGCGGCCAGCTCCGCCTTGCTGAAGACGAGTGCCGGCCCCTGCGGAAACCTGGAGTTCCGCACGGCCACACGTCCCTCCGGAAGCGAGGCCACCTCAACGCAGTTTCCGTTGTTGATGCTCGCGCGCGCCTTCCTCCAGGACGCCCCGGAGATCTGGTCCGCCTGCATGCCATTCGCGATCATGACTACTCCCTCGTTCCCGTCACGGTTTCCGCCACACCGGACTGCCAGTTCCCGTATGGGAATGCCTCGGTGGCCTGCGTGCAAAATGCTAGCCACGGGAGCGCGACAGAGCATGTCCCCGAAAGAGTGCAGTTCAGGGCCGCTTTCCCTATGAACGTTCTAATCCCTACGGTGTGAAAGCTAACCATCCGCGACGATTCCCGCGGCATGCAGACCAGGCCCTCTGCGCAGCCACACGGCAGCCAGCCGCCGCATGAGCGGGGGCGAACAACCTGACCGCTACTCCCACGGCGGCCCGAGGCGAGCCGGAGGGTAGAGCAATGCCGGTGCCTGACGTGCTGACCCGCCTTTCCGACAGCCTGAGCAGGCCGCGAAGGCGTCGATCGTCATCTCTCTCAGCGCAGCGGTTCCCTGTGAGGAGGTGGGCCTCGGCGCCACTACTGAGTTTGAACTCGTGGTGTCGTAGGGGCTGACGGCTCGTCGTCTGTGCGGTATCACCGGGACATGCGGTATCCACAAGGGGGCGGGCTGACCGCCGAGCGGCAGCAGTTCCGCGAGGAGTTACGGCTGAAGGCGGCCGAGAGGTTCGCCCAGGGCGAGGCGAGCTCGGCGATCGCCGAGGACCTACGGGTCAGCGTTCGTTCGGTGCAGCGATGGCGGCAGTTGTGGGACGAGGGCGGTCCGCGGGCTCTGCGGTCGCAGGGGCCGGCGTCGCTGCCGAGGCTGAGCGAGAAGCAGTTCGCCCAGTTGGAGGCGGAGCTGGCCAAGGGACCGGCCGCGCACGGCTGGGAGGACCAGCGCTGGACCCTGAGCCGTGTGAAGACGGTGATCGGCCGACGCTTCCACCTGACCTACACGATTCAGGGCGTGCGCAAGCTGCTGGTCCGTAACGGCTGGTCCTGCCAGGTCCCGGCCCGACGCGCCGTCGAGCGGGACGACGAGTCGGTGGCCGGGTGGGTCAAGGAGGTGTGGCCGTGCGCGGAAGACTCGCGGCGGTGAGTGGAGCCTGGCTCGTCTTCGAGGACGAAGCCGGTTTCTCCATGACGCCGCCGCAGGCGAAGACCTGGTCGCAGCGCGGTCGAACCCCGGTGGTGGGAGTCCGCGGCCGTTCCCGCAGACGGATATCCATCGCGGCGCTGACCTGCTACAAACCCGGCCACAGGTCGCGGCTGATCTACCGGCCGCGCCGGGACGACGGCCGCCGCGACGGTCGTAAGAGCTTCTCCTGGCGCGACTACCGGGACCTGCTGATCGCCGCCCACCAGCAGCTCGACGGCCCGATCGTGCTCATCTGGGACAACCTCAACGTCCACAAGGCCGCCGACCTACGGAAGTTCGCCGAATCACGTGACTGAGCCTTTTCCATCATCGCTCTGAGCTGGCCAGATGCAGGGTGAGGATGGCTTGGACGAGTGCGGTGATACGGGTGGTCGAGCATCGGATCTTGCGGAGGAGTCGCCAGGCTTTGAGGGTGGCCATGGCCTGCTCGACGAGTGCGCGGATCTTCGCGTGTGAGCGGTTGACGGCCTTCTGGCCGTTGGAAAGGGTTTCCCAGCGGCCCCAGTAGGGAGTGCGGACCGTTCCACCGGCGCCCCGACAGGCCTTGTCAGCCCAGCAGGTGACGCCGGCCTCGGCGAGGGCGTCGACGATGCCGTGTTCGCGGGCCGCGCGGACATCGTGGACGGCGCCGGGCAGGGCCGGCGAGGCCCACAGCAGCCGGCCGAAGGGGTCGGTGAGGACTTGCACGTTCATCCTGTGCTTCTTATGTTTCCCGGAGTAGAAGGGCCGGTCCGCGGCGATGCGGTCGATCGGCAGGAGCGTGCCGTCCAGGATCACGAACGGTTTCGTCGATGCCGTTCGCACGGCGTCGGCCAGGGTGGGAGCGAGGCCGGCCAAGAGGTCGACGGCTTCGGTGACGTACCGGTAGGCGGTCGTGGTTCCGATGCCGAATCCGGCTGCGAGCTGGGTGTATGTGTGCCCCACCCGCAGATGGGCGAGCGCGAGCAGGGCCTGACCCGACGCTCAGACGCCGCCAACGCGAGCCGATCGCACGACGGTGCTGCCGCAGACGGGTGGACAGGAAACGCAGGGCAGAACTGGACACGTCGACACCCGACGGGTAGACAAGCATGCGAAGCCTCTGGTGGAGACGGTTCTCTTGGTCGAAAACCCATCTACCAGGGGCTTCACCACGCTGTCAGCCCAACCGCCAAGCTCCTGGCACAGGTTGGAAAGAGCTCACTGGCTGACCATCTACTACTTGCCGCCCTACGCACCCGACCTCAACCCCGTCGAAGGAATCTGGTCCCTCCTGCGACGCGGCTGGCTCTCAAACGTCGCCTTCTCCACCCCCGAACACCTCGCCCGGCGCATCCGACGCGGCCTACGGCACATCCAGTACCGCAGTCACCTCATCGACGGCTGCCTCGCCGAGACCGGCCTGACCATAAGGCCCGCCTGAGCAACCCCACGACATCACGAGTTCAACTTCAGTAGCTGAACAGCCGAGATGGCGGTCCTGTGGGGGCCCGCCACCTCAGCGTTCAGTCACGTTCGAAGCGGCAGAGTGTGAGAAATTCGCCATGTTGATGTCTTAAATGGTTCGTTATCTGGGTGGCCCGCCGGAGGGTGATACCGGGATTCGCCCCTCCGTGAGGCCGGTCGAGCGTATGCGGAACAGGTGGTACCGCTCAGCGTTGCGTCTCGATGGATATCCGGTTAACGCTGGCTATGGCCCGAAACGCCTTCTTAGTGCCGATGATAATCTTGCGGATGGTCAGGCCCGCGTCGCCCATCGGGCCGCCGGCCTCGACCCGCCCCGTCGGGTTCACGAGCAGGCGGTAGCCGTCGGTATCTCCGCAGCGTGCTGCAACGAGACGACGACGGTGTCCAGGCGGACCGGGCGGTCCCCGTCGTACGCGATGCTGACCTGCATCTTGCCGTCCGGACGCAGGTAGGGCACCGTGCCGTCCTTGCGGATGTCCGTGAGCCGCCGCACCAGCCCGTGGGCGAGCTGGGCCGGCAGCGACATCAGGGCGGCGGTGTCGTCGCAGGCGTAGCCGAACTTCAGGCCCTGGTCCCCGGCGCCACCGGTGTCCACGCCCTGGGCGGCGTCGGGTGATTGGGCGCCGATGGAGTCCAAGACCCCGCAGGATGCCCCGTCGAACCCCCCCTGGACTGGTCGTAGCCGATGTCGAGGACGGTGCGGCGGACCACCCAAGCTGCAGCCGTACTCTCGTGTCGCTACTGATGTGGGGGTGACACTTTGACGACAACTCCTAGTGCCGCGTCAGACAACGTTCGCCCCGTCGTGTTGCGCGGGCTGAGTCGCTTCGAAGTCACCGGGTGGTCTCGGCGTGTGTGAGGGCCTCGGATACGGTCAAGCATGCGATCTCGAACAGGCGGCATGTGGTGGGGGACGACGATCGAAGCGCCGGACCCCAACGGTTTGGCGAAGTTCTATGCCGAACTCCTCGATTGGCACATCGGGCACGAAGAGCCGGGAACAGCCGTCGTGGCTGCCTCCCCTCAAGGGCCGTTCTTCGTGTTCCAGCAGGCGGACGGCTATCGGGCTCCGGTGTGGCCACCGGCCGACGGCGACCAGCGCCCGATGATGCACTTCGACTTCCAGGTCGGCGACCTGGACTCGGCGGTCGCCGAAGCGGTCGCCCTGGGCGCCACCGTTGCGGAGTTCCAGCCGCGGGAGAACGTCCGGGTGCTCTTCGACCCGGCCGGCCACCCTTTCTGCCTGTGCCGCGACGACGAATAGATCAGGCAACGTTTGTCCTGCTGACGACTTCGTGGAGGCGTTCGTCGGCGGCGTGTTTGTTCCGCCAGATGATGTAGCGGCGGATCATGCTGCCCTGAACCTTGTGGCTGGCGTGGTCGGTGCCGTCGAGGGCGAAGTAGCGCAGGGCGGTGAACTGGGCCTCGATCCGGTTGAGCCAGGAGCTGTCGGTCGGGGTGTAGGCGATCTCGACGTTGTTCGCCGCCGCCCACGTCCCGACCCGCTGGCACCGCTTCGTGGTCAGGTGCGGGGAGTAGTTGTCACAAACGATCGCGATGCGGACGTCCACCGGGTGCAGCGAGCGCAGGTATCGGCAGAACTCCAGGAATTTGGAGCGGTTCTTGGTCTTCTTGATGTGGCCGTAGAGCCGGTCCTTGCCCAGTTCGTAAGCGGCGAACAGGTGTCGCACTCCGTGCGGGCGGGTGTAGGTCGCCCGTCGGCGGGGTCTTGGTTCGCGGTCGGGGTTCTTGTGTATCCCGCCGCGTTCGGCCCACTGCCGCCCCGGGTGCGGCACCAGGTTGAGCGGTCCGAACTCGTCCATGCAGAAGATGACTCCGGGCTCGCCATCCTCGGGTATGACCTCGCCGTCGGCGATCGCGTAGAGGTGCTCGACGCGGGCCTTCTTCGCTGCGTAGTCGGGATCCTTCGAGGTCTTCCAGGTCTTCACGCGTTGAAAGGAGGCGCCTTCCTCGCGGAGCAGGATGCGCAGGCCCTCGTGGCTGATGTCGTCGACCACCCCCTCGGCGACCAGAAAGTCCGCCAGCTTGGTCAGGCTCCAGGTCGAGAACGGCAGGCCGTGCTCGGCCGGCTTGGACTTGGCGATCTTCTTGATCTCGCGGCGCTCGGGCAGCGTGAAGGTTCTCGGCCGGCCTCCCTTGTACTTCGGGTAGAGCGAGTCGAAGCCGTCCGTGTTGAAGTTGTGGATCACGTCGCGGACCCGGTCCGCGCTGGTGAACGTCACCTCGGCGATCTTCGCCACCGGCATGCCCTGGGCGGAGAGCAGCACCATCTGCGCGCGCCGCCAGGTCACCACCGAGCCGGTGCCCCGGCGGATGATCCGCAGCAGCCGTCTGCCCTCGTCGTCATCGACCTCTCGCACCCGCACACGTTCAGCCACGTGATCATTGTGCCCACCCGGCACTGCTGGAGACAGCAACCGGACGGCACGTCACGACGGGGCGAACGTTGCCTGACGCGGCACTAGCGACATTGGCAGAAGATCCAGTCCACGAACCCGCTGGAACGGATCAACCGCGAGGTCAAGCGTCGCACCGACGCCGTCCAGGTCTTCCCCAACGACGACGCGCTCCTGCGACTGGTCACCGCCGTGCTCTTCGAACTGCACGACGAATGGATCGCTTTCCCCCGCCGCTACCTGCCCGAGGGAAGCATGGACCAGCTCTACCCCGCCGAGCTCCCCAAAAGCGCCCCCGCACTGCCCAACACCACCAACGCGACCGCCGAATGATCGGCTACACCACGACAAGGGACATGACCCCCGCTCATGCCGCCGCGGCCCCGGAACTCTCTTCCGGGGCCGCGGCGGCGGTGTTCAGGAGGCGGTGACGCCCTATCGGGTGTCCTGGTCCTGCCGGGCGGTGCGCGGGTTCGGCGTAGTGATCATGGCCGGAGAGTACGCCCGCCAGGCCGCTGAAGGCAGATCCGGACCACAGCTTCCCGGTGGGCTTTCGCGTGGCCCGGGCGGCCGAAGGTTCGTCCCTACTATTTCGGCTCCTCCCGGCGCATCCCGGGCCTTCGTCGCGTCCTACCGGTCACGGTCTACCAGGACGTTCAGCAAGATCGTGTTGCGAACTCATAGGCTACATGGGTGAGGAACTTTCGCCGCGCCGACCCTTCATTGAGGCGGCAATGTTCATCCCGGCGGCTGCCAGAAGAAGCCCGCCCCCTATGTAATTTCTGATCCAGGCCGAACTTCCATCCGACCCCATTGCCACTGGCAGAACAAAAACCAATCCGGCGACATATACGGTCAGAATTCCCCAGCCGCGCAACTGGGCTCCGTCGGGTCGCTTTCGGTCCCATGGGGGAACCCAGCCACGGATCATGCAAAATCCGATCGGGACCAACAACGTCAGGACGGACAGGTAAATCCAGTACATAATTCACTCCCCTGAATCTGATTCATGCTGCACGTCGGCGGAGGGCTGAGCCCTCCGCCGACGCTTTACAGCTTTTCCCCCTTTATTGGGGAATTTATCCGGAGACTACGAATTGGGCATCGCTGGCCGTCAGCACCTTCGGGTCCAGTGCCAAACGCCCACTACCCCCATGTAGGGCGGAATGTATCGGCCGGCGAATCCTACCGTGAGGCATCGCCTTCTGGAATTCGCCTTGGCTGCAGTCTTCTGTATCCATCCCGAGTAGGCCAGGGCGCCCCAAGCGAAGCCTTGAAAGAACGGACCTCCGAAAGAGACGGCTCCCCAGACTGGACCGTAGAAATAGTGTCCACTTCTTCCGATTTTAGCCGTGTAGCTTCTGTTGAAGTGGAAGTACACGTTGGACTTGAAGGTTGGGATGCCCCATCTCCATGTGGTCCATGCCTTGATCACAAGCCGACCCCAGGAGTAATACCGGGTTTTGTTCCACCGGCCGTCCAGGTCGTATGCGTTGACGGGGTCGGCGCTCACGTATTCGTAGGCGTTGTCGTTACCACCGTAGACAGGGTCGGCGGAGAGGAACCGGCCTGTCTGCGAATTGTAAAGACGTACCCCCATGAGAGTCAGCCCGGTGGGAGTCTCAGCGGATCGCTGGTGAGAACCAAGCCAACCGTACCGGACGGCTGCCCCTGCCGCTTTGACGTTTCCGTATTCGTCCGCGTCCAGGGCAGTCGGCGCTTCCGCGGAGGTCAGCGGAAGAAGGAGCGCGGCGCTGCCATGGATGGTGCTCAACTGGAGCACCGTGCTGCCTGTCTTGCCGGTTACGGCAGCCAGTCCTCCGGAGAGGGACTGAACATTGCGGGTCAGGGTCCCGGCGTTGGTGTCCTCGACGATCCAGCGGGGGCTGTCTCCGTCGCTGTCGTAGTGGTTGCGCCGTGTCGCGGTCTGGGTCCAGGTGGTGCCGCTGCCGGTCTCGACCTTCCAGGAGCGGAAGCGCAGGTTGGCGTCGAGCTGCCAGGTCTGGCGCTTGCCGTTCGCGGTCTGCTGGTGGGCGAGGTCGTTGGCGTAGTAGCTGATGGTGCCGTTGCCGGGGGCGGCGGTTGTGCGGCCGAAGGCGTCGTAGGTGTAGCCGGTGTCGACGAGGCGGTCGGCGTTGTCGTAGGTGTGGTTGCTGGTGGTGGCTCCGGTGGTGGTGCAGTCCAGGCCGGGAGTGGCTGTGGAGGTGGTGAGGGTTTTGCGGTTGGTGCGCGCGTCGAAGGTGTAGGCGCGGCGTGTGCACACGGTGTCGGCGGTGTCCTCGACGGTGGTGAGGCGGCCGATGGCGTCGTACTGGTAGGTCTGGTCGGACCAGCCCGCGTGTGTGGTGTTCTGCCCGTGGATGGAATCCGTCACGGTGTCGGAGTAGACGAGCGTGCCGTCACTGTCCCGCGTGTAGGTGCGGTCGGTGGTCGTCCCGGTGCTGTCCTCGGTGATGGTGAGGGAGTAGCCGCCGGGCAGCTTCTCGGAGTTGACTGACCCGTCCGCGTTGTACGTCGCGGAGAAGACGCCGGCGACGGAGTCGGTGGCCCTGGTGGCGAGGCCGCGGGGTTCAGTGCTGTGGTCGTAGGTGTAGGTGACGGTGGAGGGGACACTGTCGGTGACCTTGACCGGCCGGTCGAGCAGGTCGTACTCGGTGGTGGTCTCCCCACCGTCGGCATCCGTGTAAGAGACTGGCCGACCGAGTCGGTCGTATACCTTCGTGATGGTGCCGCCGGTCGGCGAGACCGTCTTGACGGCCAGGCCGGTGGCCGGGTCGTACTCGGTGGTGGCTTCGGGGACGGCCTGGCCGATGCCGCCGGTGATGGCAACCTTGGTCTGCCGGCCGGCGCTGTCGTACGTTGCGGTCGTGGTGCGGGTGACGCCGTTGGCGGTCTCCGTCACCTTGGCCGGATTGCCCCACCAGTCGTACTCGGTGGTGGTGGTCGGCAGCGCGGACGGGTTGCTGCCGCCGCCGGTGATGGAACCGGCAGGTCCGGTGGAGCAGACCATGTCGGCCCACTCCGGTCGGCCCTGGCAAGTACCGGTGCCGGTGCCGGACCAATAGGTCGTCACTCGGGTTGCGGCGTCGCTGCCGGTGGCACCGGGCAGAAGCTGCTTACTGACGCGGCCCTGGGCGTCGTATTCGATGCTCTCGGTGATCGCGAGGCCGCCCGGATCCTTGATCGTCTTGGTAGGCAGCCCCTTGACCCAGTCATAGGCGGTCTGCACCGCCCTGATCTCGCCATGGACGGAAGGGTGCTCACGTATCTGGGCACCCATGCTCACCTTGGTTATCTGGTCCTTGACCGTGGCGGTTCCGTTGGTCGGGCGCCCCGCGTCGTACTCGTTGACCGTCCAGGTGCGCGCGGTCACCGCAGTGCCTGAAGGAACCAGGGTGGTGCTACCGGACTTGAGGTCGGCGGTCAGGTCGACGCGCCGCAGCGGGCCGAAGTCCTCCAGCTTTCGGGTTCCGGTCCCGTTGTAGACGGACTGAGTGGAGAGGAGGCCGGCGCGCTCGGCGGCGGTGAGCTGGGCAATGCCCAGGTCGGCCTGGGCTGCTCGGTCTTCGGTGGTGAGCCCCAGAGCGACGCCGCGGTTGCGAGCGGAAAGCTCCCGGACGATGTTGCCGAAGCGGTCGTACTCGCTAGTGGTGATGTTCCCGCCCGGCTCGACGGTGTTCACCCGCTGGCCGGAGACATTGAAGTAGCTCACCGACGCTCTGCGGTAAGCGTCGGCGGTGAGGCCGCTGCCGGTGTTCGATATCGGCGCGACGTCGGCCGGGAAGACGGCGGTCGCGTCGGTCGGGGCATCCAACTGCCCCCACGTTTTGACATCGGCGACGCCCATCTTGTACGGGGCAGTGGTGCCGGTCAGCGGGACGTCGTAGACGACGGTGGTGTTCGCTGTGCCGGATTCCGTGCCCGTGGTGCCCTGCTGGAGACCGGAGCGGGATGCCTTGAGGAGCATACCCTCACCAGCGGTGGCGGCATTGCCCACTTTGCCGTAGGTGAAGGTCCAGGGCAGTTCGCCGGGTGCAGTGAGGGAGGTGACGCGGCCCGCACTGTCGTAGGCGTACTCCGTCTTCAGGGACGGAGTGATCTGCGGGTTCCAGGTCTGGCGCAGGCGGCCGGAGCTGTCGTACAGGTAAGTCTGCACGGTGCGGGCCGTGGCCGCGGCCGCGCCGGGGGCAGTCGACCAGAGGCGGATCTCCCTCACCTGGCCAGCCACATCACCAAGATTGTTGCCGGTGGCCGTGGTAGTCACGCCATACACGAACTCCATGACACGGCACCCCTTGGCAGCGGGGTTGGTCTCGCAGGTAGCCGCGTTGACCGCCGAGGTCGGGGCGATGATCCGCTTGGGGCGGGCCAGCTTCTTGCCGTCGACGGTGACCGTCTCGGAAACTACGGCTGCGGTGGAGCCTGTCAGCCCGTCCCGAAGGATGCTGGAGACCTGCCAGGTAGTTGCTGCAGCGTCAGCCTTCTTGAAGGTTGTGACTGTGCCGTCGTTGTCGGTGAGGGTGAACGAACCTGCGACGCTGCCCTGAAGGGTCAGGTGCTCCAACCCGGGCTCGGGAATCCAGCCGCTCTTCGCCGCGTTCGCGCTGAAATGTTGTTCGCCTCCATCGGACCCAACGAGGGCGACCACCGTGGGCGAGGTGCTGCGCAGGTGCGAGTAGTCGGAGTCGCCGACCTCTGCGGCGACGCCGCTGACCCACTCCTTGCCGAAGATGGGGATCTGCCCGTCCTGCTTCGCCCCCTTGTCCGGGACTCGAGAGGAGGACGTCCTGGAGATCGACATGTCATGGGCTGAGGCGTCACTACCTGAAAGCTCGTAGTCACCGGTGATCGGATTCACCATGCCCGGTCCGACCTCAATTGCGGATGCTCCGTCACCATTGCGGTCGACCACTACGGTCAGGGGTTCGGTGGAGCCGGTGGCTGAGTTTGGGCCGGTGAAGTCGGCTTTGAGTTGCACGTTGCCGTCGGGGTCGACGGTGCTTGTCGTGTTCCAGACCAACGGGGCGTTCTTGCCGCCCGTTATCGGGACCGGCCAGGCCGTGAGGGGGGTTCCGCCTGAGGTGACGTCGGTCGCCGGGACCTTCACCCACGAGTCGGCTTCCGAGCGGCGCCAGGAGAAGGAGACGCTGTCGTACTTGGCGGCGTCTGCCTCGGCGGCCAAGGGCAGACGGCGTACGGTGCGTTCACCATCGGAGGGCTGGATGAACCCGCCGGGGCCTGCGTGGAAGGTGTAGTCGATGGCCTCGGACTTGTTGTCGGCCTTGTCGACTGCCCTCACCTGGAGGGTGTGGGTGCCGTCCTTCGGCGGGGTGAGGCTGATGGCCTTGTCGGTGCTGGAGCCCCCGGTGGCGGCCTTGGTCCAGGTCACACCGTCGAGGGACCATTCGAGCCAGTTGTGGTCGCTTCCGGTGGGCGGCGTGACGGTGAACGCGCCGGCCTGCCCGGTGCCCTTGACCCACTTGCCCGACGGGTAGTCGGTCGAGACGATCTTCGTGGGCGCCGAGGGCGCCTTCGTGTCGACGGTGAACGTCTTCCATGCCGACCAGCCCACGTTGTAGTGACTGCCGTCATAGGGCGAGGTACGGAACTTGTACGTCTTGCCGTCCGCGAGCATCCCCGTGGGGAGGGTTACCGATGCGACCTGCCCGGAGGGCACGTACTTCGAGACGAGGACGTCGCCGACCTGCGTGTTGGTGGCGTTGTCGAAGACCTGGAAGGTGCCGTTGACCTTGTCACCGTCGGCGTCGACGAACGTGTCGCGCAGCGTCGGGGTGAGGGTGTTGACGGTGTAGGCGCCGCCGTAGGAGAAGTACGGCGGGCCGGCCTCCTGCTTGGTACCGGTACGGGGCCGGTAGTTGTAGGTGACGACCAGCTTGGGCGGGTTGGTGGCGGCGTTGGCGGAGTTGACCCGCTTCCACTGCCCCGTGATGTTCTCGTCCGTGGCACGCAGACCCATGTGGCCACGGGTGGCCTTGGCCGAGGCCCACTCCTGCACCAGCGTGGTCACATTGGCGTTGATCCAGCCGTCGGGCTGGGTCGAGCAGGAGGAGTTACCTCGGGTTTCCGAGGAGGTGGCCTTCTTCGCGGTCCACGCCGGCTGATTCGGCGCTGCCCAGCGGGAAGAGGTCGACGCGGCCCCGGTGGACCACACCTCCCACGGCTGAGTGGGGCAGGAGGAGCCGGTGTAGTTGCCGGAGTGGAAGTTCCACAGGGACAGCTTGGCGTCCGTCACCAGTGCGTCGGAGATCGGGGCGGTGTTCCAGGAGATGAACGACCGGGCGGTACGGAAGGTGCCGTCGGCGTTCTTCGTGCCGGGGTTGCCCAGGTCGAGTTCGGTGTCGCCGGACCAGTCGCGGGTCTCGCCCTGCTGGACGTAGGTGTCGAACACGTTGGAGAGCGCCGACGTCGACGGGTCGACGACGACCGGGTACTTGGTGGCGGGGTCCGCGAGGAACTCCGGGTCGGGGGTGACGACCAGGTCGATGGCCGCCCCCTTCTTCACGACCTTCATCGCCACCGGCACGCGGCGGGTGTGCTCACCGGAGCGTTCGTCGACGGTGGAGTCCCACATCACCGGCGCGGGCATCACCGCGGTCTTCTTGTTCTTCTTGTCCGTGAAGACCACGCTGCCGTCGGCCTGCTGCTTGGCCTTCAAGCCTTTGGCCTTCAGCGGCAGCGTGTAGGTGTAGCCGTCGGTCGTGGGCTTCTGCTTGATCTCGACGTACTGCTCGAACCCGGAACGGGTCGCCTCGACCACGACGTCCGCGCCGGGGACGGCATTGACGTACTCAGCCCGATTGCCGTTGAGCTTTGGGGCGGGCAGGCCGCCCTTCCACTGGAGCGTGATCTGCTCGCCGCCCTCCCCGAGCGTCACCAGGTCGGTGGCCTTGGCCGTCTGTGCCGCCTTCAGCGAAGCGGGCGGGGTTCCGGTGCGGCCGGCCAGCTTCAGCCCCTCCGGGTGCGCCTTCGGTTCTACCCCGCCGCCGGCCAGCGTCACCAGGTCGAGGTCGACGTCGCGCCAGTCGCCGGTCGTGTCGTCCTCGAAGCGGACCGGTCCGGCCGTCAGCTCGGTGGTGAGCGATCCGTCCTTGTTTGCCCAGGTCGTGGAGGTCTCCGTGCGCTCCGACAGCGCCTCGACCCGCTTGCCTGACAGCCGGGCGGCGACGCGGGCGGACGGGACGTCCGCGGCCTGCGTGACGGCCGCCGGCTTCTCCGGTGCGGCAGGTGCCTGACGCTGCGTGGCCATCGCGATAGTGCCGTCGAGCAGCGTGACGGACAGGGCCAAGGCCAGACTCCCCGCTATGTAGCGCAGACTCCCCCTGGACCAAGGTCGCCCGCGCCCCTCCGGCGCAGGTATATGCATCGTCATGATTCCTCGGTCTCGTAAACACATCTACATCACCCATGTGATGCAGATGTGAAGTTACCGGGGGAGAAAAGACGAATAACTGAGACAAGAGGGGCAAGATCGACTTCGGAGTTCCTGAACATGAAGTGACGTTCGTCTCTTGTGCGTCTGGTGTGGTGAGCGTTTCCTTTTCGGCTGCACCCTGGATGCGTCCGCGCAAGGTGGCACTTCAGCCTGGTGTGAGTCGGCACGAGGGGCCCGCGAGAGGGATGTATGTTCCCTCCAGGCGTGCGCCGTGCGCGCCTTGGGGCTCTGCCGTCCTCGTGTGCGGGCGGATCGGGTGAAGGGGTGGGGGCTGCGTGAAGCGGCGAAGAATCGTGGGGGGCACGGCTGCTGCCGTGGCGGCGGCCATATCCGGGGTGCTGGTGTTCCAGTCCGCGGCCCACAGCCCCGTGGGAAGCATCGGAGCGGACGCCAAACCCGGCCCTGTGAAGGCAGATACACGCACCGCCGCGCTGCGAGCAAGCGATGACGGCCGCAGCGCATCACTGAAGCAGGACGAAGCGAAGCCGTTCAGCATGCTCGGCATCACCTGGACCGACCCGGCCGTGAGAATCACGGGAACAGTGGAAGTCCGCACCCGGGATGCCGACGGCGGGCAGTGGTCGAGGTGGCTGCGGCTGGACGGTGACAGCGGGCAGGGCGAGAGCGGGGCAGCGCGCGGCGGAACCGAGCCGGCCTGGGTCGGCCCGTCCAACGGCGCCGAAGTTCGGGTCAGTTCCGGTGGGAAGACGTCTGCCGGGCTGCCCGCAGGACTGCGCCTGGACATGATCGACCCCGGCAAGGGAACGGTGGCCGCCATGGAACCGGCGGCCTTCAGCGCCGAGGAGAGCGACGAGCCGTCACCATCGCAGTCCGTGGAGCCCGAGCCGAGCGTCACGGTGACGCCTGAGCCCTCGGCCAGTGACGAACCGAGCGTTGAGCCGTCGGCGAGTGAGCCCGCGCCCACCACCATGGCGCCGAGCAGCACGCCGCCAGTGGTGCCCTCGCCGACGGTCACGTCCGGCACTCCATCGTCCCCAACTCCTGCTCCGACGACGACCCCCTCGATGCCGACCCCGCCCATCACCGCCCGGGCCGGATGGGGCGCAGACGAGTCGATCAGCCCCGAGGCCCCCGGGTACCTGCGGGGCGGCAAGGTCAAAGCAGTCGTCGTGCACCACACCGCCGAAAGCAACAGCTACGCCTGCGCGGACGCTCCCAAGGTCGTACGGGCCATCTACGCCTATCACGTCAGGCAACTCGGCTGGAAAGACATCGGCTACAACTTCCTCGTCGACAAGTGCGGCACCGTCTACGAGGGCCGCAAGGGCGGCGTGGACCGGCCGGTGATGGGCGCGCACGCCTACGGCTTCAACGCCGAAACCGCCGGTATCTCGGTCCTCGGCACGTACACCGACACCGCCCCGTCGCAGGCCGCGATGGCCTCGGTCGCCCAGGTCGCCGCTTGGAAACTCGGCCAGTACGGTGTCAGCCCCATCGGCACGACCACCCTCACCGCCAGCGACAGCGGCCGCAGCTACTTCGGCAAGACGTGGCCCAAGGGCGCCCAGCTGTCCTTTCCCACCGTGCACGGCCACCGCGACAGCTACAGCACCCAGTGCCCGGGCAATGCCTTCTACAACCAGTTGCCCACCATCCGTGGCTGGGCGGGCGGATCGGTCGCCGAACTGGCCATCAAGTCCGTCACCGGCGCGGGAACTGTCGGCTCGACGTACTACACCAAGGCCGGCATCACCGTGAACTGGGCCGCCACGACTCCTGCTTCGCTGATCAAGCAGTTCGAGCTGCTCGTCGACGGCAAGAGCCTCGCCACCACCCCCGGCACCGCCACCTCCGCCAAGACGACCCTGCCCCTGGGCACCCGCAAAGTCAGCGTGCGTGCCACCCATCAGTCCGGCAAGACCACCACCACCCCGGCCGCGACCGTGATCGCCGAGGCCACAGCCCCCACGTACACCACGAAACCGAAACTGGCCCTGCGCACCGGCACGGTCAACACCACCGCCGTACCCCTCACCCTGAGCTGGAAGGCCACCGACACCGCGGCCCTGAAGGAAGTACGCCTCACCGCACCGGTCACCAAGACCTACGCCCCGGCCACCTCCAGCGCCGCCCACACCGCCAAACCGACGGTGGCCACAACGTGGTCCATGACCGCGTACGACCAGGCCGGCAACACCGCGGCCTCCTCCGTCTCGGGCACCCCGGTGATCATGCAGGAGAGCGCCGCGGTCAAGTCCGGCACCTGGAGCACCAAGTCCTCCACCAGCTACCTCGGCGGCAAGTCCTACTCCAGCGCCTCCAAGAACGCCAGCCTCACCTGGACCTTTACCGGCAGGTCCGCGGCCTGGGTCGTCTCCCGCGCCACCACCTCAGGCCAGGCCCACATCTACGTCGACGGCGTCAAAGCGGCCACCATCGACCTCAAGTCGGCCACCACCAGGTACCGCGACGCGATCTGGACCAAGACCTGGAGCTCCAGCTCGAAACACAGCATCAAGATCGTCGTCGTCGGAACCTCCGGGCGCCCGAGTATCACCACCGACGGCCTCATCTACCTCAAGTAGTCGGCCCGACCCGAGCGCAAGGGCAAGGCCGCTACCCGGCTGGTCCACCGACGTTCCGCCGCACCGAGGACATCAGAGGGCACCAGGCCCACACCACGCTGCTCGGGCTGCGCAGTCAGCGCCGACCGTCGCCGATGCGGCGGTCGGCGGCCAGTCCGGTCAGCGGGCCGAAGTCGCGGGCGAGCTGGTTCCACGTCAGAACTGGAGGCGCTGGCACACCGAGCGGTGGGGCTGGGTGGTGAGTTGGTCTCCGCCCAGGCGGCCCAGGCCAACGCTGCCCCACCGCGTACGCGGAGCCGTCACCGTCCAGGACGGCCAGCGGGCCGTGCGGGAAGCGCGGGTCGGTCGCGGGCGTGGCAGCCTTCGCCGCCGTCGACCGCGCATACGCTCGCTCGTAGACCGCACCGACATGGAGCGGGACAGCCCCGGTGCCTTACAGGCATGGTCCTGGGATGGAGTACGACCGGGTCCCCAGCAGTCCCGGCAGCCCGCGCGGCCGCGGGGACTGCAGCCGTGAGGACTGCTGGCGAGTTGGTTCCTGTGACGCGGTGACTCAAAGGTCGCGCGTTGTCACCCGGTGGTGCTCTTGCGCTCAACCCCGCCCCCATGCATCACTATCTGTGATCAATTGGATACGGCGAAGTCGGGGGTTGCGATGTCGTCAGGAACGAGCGGGGAGATACCGTCGAGCGGCTGATGGTCGAGCTGGGCCTGGAGGGCGTCATTCGTGGCCGGCGGCGCCGGACCACGGTTCCGGAGCCGTCGGCGCCGCGTCCGCCGGACCTGGTCGACCGCGACTTCACCGCCTCGCGGCCGGATCAGCTGTGGGTGGCGGACATGACCTATGTCCGCACCTGGTCGGGATGGGCGTATGTGGCGTTCGTCCTGGACGTGTACTCGCGGATGATCGTCGGCTGGCAGGTCGCGAACCACATGCGGACCGAACTCCCGCTGGACGCAATGGAGATGGCGCTGTGGAGGCGGAGGATCAAGAAGGACTCCGGGCTGATGCATCACAGCGACCGCGGGTCGCAATACGTGTCAATTCGGTATACCGACCGGCTCGCCGACATCGGCGCCTCCGCGTCGGCCGGCTCGGTCGCGGACTCGTACGACAACGCGATGGCCGAGGCCCTGAACGGCACCTTCAAGGCCGAGCTGATCGAGATGCAGGGCCCCTGGAAGGACGTCGACCAGGTCGAGCGGGCGATCTTCCAGTGGATCACCTGGTACAACGAGGAGCGTCTTCACTCCGCGCTCGACTACGTTCCGCCGGCCGAGTACGAAGAAGCCTTCTGGCGGAGCCACGAGCAAATCCCGCAGTCCGCCTGAACCAATCAAGATCGGACTCTACGAAACTCGGGGCAGCTCAAGCACGGGCTGAGGACACCGTCAAGGCCGGCTGACTTCCCGCTGCGATCACGGCTGCTGCCGGCAGTCTTCTGCGAGTCCGCCTGCCGGTCAGGGCACTTTTCCTTCCAACACACCCGTGCCAGCCTGGGTGGCCAGGTGCCCTGACCAGCTTGCAGATGGAGGCACAGTGGGCAGCAGTGCGGTGCAGATGAACAGCGTCTTCGACGGTCGACTGAAGTGGCGTTCCCGCTACCTGGTCCACAGGGCCCGCCGTCGATGCCTGACCGGACTGCTTCTCCAGGCAGACCTACGCGATCCTCCCCGGAGCATGTCGCCCAAGTGGTGCGTCTTGTCTGTCACTGCAAACGGGCGTCACCTCTGCAGTGTTGATCGGACCACCTTCCGAACGGTCCGCTTCTTCCCCTTGCCCCCAGGCTCGTACTCGCTGCACCTTGAGGTCGAGCGGGTCCGCCGTCCAGGTCCCACACGAGTCGAGCGGAAGGTTGTGCTCGACCAGGGAGACATCCTGCTGGTGACGTGTGACCCAGTACAGCCGAACGTCTTCTACCGCCGCAGTCCCGTGGTGGACACCTGGAGCACTCAGATTCTTCAGCACCGAACGGCTTCGGATCCCCGCTGAGCCGCCCCCATGCCCCGACCATGACAGTGCCGTCATTTCTCATCGACATCCACGGGTCCGTTGATCACCGACTGACTCCGGAACCGGTCGACAAACGCTGTCCCAGGAAATGAACGAAGCCACTCACCCGAAGTTCAGCCGCGTCCTCCATGACGGCTCACCCCGACCTCCGCAAGGCAGCCTGAGCCGCAGCGAGCCGAGGGGGCACGGAGGCTGTTGTGAGCGTGTTCGGCGAGGAGCCTGGACACATGAAGCCCTACTTCATGCTTCAGCCGCTTTCGAGCGAACCGCAGGGTACTGCTCACAGCACCCAGAAACACGATCGCTACGCTCGTGATCAACACCGGATCCACCCTTGCGCTCCTGCCTCTTCGAGCATTGGCGGCGCCCGGGCGGGCCCACGTTAACTAGTGCTGGCGGCCGGTCGTGCTGTGACATCCAGGGCTGTGATTTCTCAGCGGTCCGGCCGGAACTCGAGCCCCGGCCGGACTCAGGAGGAAAGGAAGTCCGCGCAGCAGAGTCCGGGATAGGCGGTGCAGGCAAGCGGTGCTGGAGGAGTGGAGCCAAGGCCGTCTGTTGGCCGAGCGGAAGATTGTGGGGATCACTCTGGACCAGTGTCTTCAGCCGGGCCGGTACGTCAGGTCACACGGTCGGACTCAAGGCCTGAGGAGCTGCCGGTGAGGTGGTTGTGCCGGGCGAGCTCCCAGTGCAGGTCTTCGGGGACAGTGCCGTGCGCCCAGGAGCGCAGGAAGCGGGTGGCGACGAGCATGTCGAGCAAGGGGGTGAGCTCTTGGAGCGGGAGGCCGCACATGCGCGCGAGGACTTCCTGCTCGGCTGCTGGCGTGCCTGCTTCGTCCGGGGGGTGCGCGGCAAGCGCCAGTGCCAGCAGACGCGGGGAGGCTCCTAGTTGGCGGATCTCGCCCATCTGGCAGATACGCAGGATCCAGTTGGCCGCCCGGGCACGGTCTGCGCGAGCCGGCGCCTGCATCCGCACCGCGGTGTCCAGGAGTTCCATCGAGGTACCTGTGTGCGTCGGACCGGTGGGGGAGCGCAGCCAGCCGGCAGCCTCCAGTTCGGTGAACGCAGACGGCTCCGAAGCAAGCCGCATACCGCGGATCAACCCGGCGGGGATGTTCACCTTCCCGGCGGTGGTGGAACGCAGGGCGCACTGCAGGGCCAGCAGGCGAGCAGCCGCACTGGTCCGGGCGGGAAGAGCAGCAGCCAGATAGCTGAGCATCTCCCGCGCGCGCACTTGCTCCGAGGGGCCGTGCGGAGCTCTCCGGCGCTGCTGTTGCCGGATCTGTTTCACCGACGCTGCCGGAGAGGCCGTGGCGAGGACGGTGTCGGGCACGACCGCGGCATGGTCAGTGGCTGCCGCGCAGGCGGCGCAGGTGTCGGCGAGCCGCCAGAGCCGGCCGCCGAGCTCGCGGGTGAGGACGAGCAGGACGGGCCCGGCGCAGCCGCGGTGGCGTGAGTGCCACCGGCAGCCGTGTGAGTGGCACTGGCAGGTCCGAAGGTGCCTGGGCAGGAAGTCATGGCGGGCGTGAGCGGCCAGGTGGGTCAGTGCCTGGGACGGCGCGGTCCGCATGGTCGGAGCGGAGGGCGAGCACTGCAGGCAGCTCAGCATGGTCCCTCCGTGTTCAGGGCGCAGCTCCACGGTCCAGATGCGTCGCACCACCGGGTGCGTCGTGCAGAGCCTCATCTGATCGGTCTTTCTCCTGGTGCTCGGCGAGCTTGATCTGCTGGTGCAGTGGGCTGGTGGAGTGGGGCGGCAGCACACCGTAGTGCAGACCTCTGCCCTACCCGGAAGTGCGGCGACCTGCGGAAATAGGGCAGAGGTCTGCACTGACAGGGCAGGTGTCTGCACCTTCGGATGGTCAGGTGACGATCTTCCCGCCCGACCCGAACCTCACCGCCCTCCGCCTGGAGCTGGCACGGCTGAGGAGCGAACGCGGCTGGACCTACGACGAGCTCGCCCACCGAACCGGCCTGGCCAGGCGCACCCTCATCGAAATCGAGCAAGGCCGAACCATCGGCTCACTCAAGACCTGGCACGCCATCGCCCACGCCCTCGACGTCCCCGTCGACCACCTCTTCGCCCGCCTCTGCGAAGGCCACGAACCCCCGGCCGAGCCCGCCCCTGACCGCCCTGTGTAGTGGCCCGGGAGATCACCCGATCCAGTCACCAAAAGGCACTCGTGCGCGAGAGACCGCACACAGGTTCCCTTCCGTTGGGCCGTCCGCAGGACACACCGGCACGCTCCCCGCAGTACCGGCGTGTCACCTGCCACCTTCACCGCCATGTGCTCCGCCAACGCCTCATCCCCTCGCCGGTGGGACGGCACCCCTGCCCGCTCCCCACGCTCACGGTCCCTGCGCGTCGCCCCCGACAGCTCCACCCGTCTCGTCCGCAGCGCGCAGTCCGGCCGCTGCCCTGACTGCGGCAACCGCGTCGACTGGCACCCCCGCACGGACGCCGACGCCCGAGCCGTGGGGCTCCACCCCCGAGAACTCCCCGCCGCCGCTGTCCCTGCCGTCAGCCGCTGGCACGTTAGCTCAGGCATCGCCCACCCCGCCCACGACGGCACCCCGTGGTGCCGCATCCCGCACACCGCCCCGTGCCCCGCACGCAGCGCTCCCGCAGCCCTCACTCCACAGCTCGCCGAGCTGCGCCGCCACCTCGCCCTGCACACCCGCCGCCTGATCAACAACGGCGCCCCCACCACACGGGCCACCCCACCTGCACCCGAGGCCGCCGAATCCTGCCGACCGGCCCGGCCCATCGCTCAGCTTCTCAGCGTCCGCTACATCGCCAGCCACCCGGTCGACGCCATCCAATGCGTAGCCCAGACCCGCCAGCGGCACCGCTGCACACGCCCCGTCCTCGACGACCACGCCCCACCCGGCATCTGGAGCCTGCTCCTCACCACCCCCCTCAGCCGCCAGCCCCCTTCTCTCTCCGTGGGCAGGATGGCCGTCTACGACCTGACGCACTTGCCCTATACCGAGCAGTTGCGATGGCGTCACCAGCACTGCTCCAGCCACGCCACCTCCTCAGCCGCAGATCTCGCCCTCACCGAGTGGGAACCCTTCGACCCGCGGCTCCACCACCAGCACATCCATCCACGCCTCCCCGGCGGCACGCGCACGCAGCACCATGGGACATGACGCCCGGCCCGTCACACGTCCCGGCAACGCCCGCCGCCCCACCAGCCCCCGGCGCACCTGCCCCAACCCACGGAGACCCCCGGTGCCCACCCCGACCGACGAACAGACCGCTGCCGCCGACCGCTTCCACGCCGGCGACCACCTCGCCCTCCAAGCAGGGGCAGGCACCGGCAAGACCAGCACCCTCGCGCTCCTTGCCCACGGCACCAGACGCCGCGGCCGCTACATCGCCTACAACAAAGCCATCGCCCAAGACGCCGCCAGCCGTTTCCCCTCCACCGTCACCTGCAAAACGGCACACGCCCTCGCCTACGCAGCCATCGGCCACCGCTACCGCGCCCGCCTCAACAGCCCCCGCCAGCCCAGCTGGAAATCCGGCCACCACCTCGGCATCACCAAAACCCACCGCATCGGCGACCGAGACCTCTCACCCCGCGCCCTCTCCTATGCGACGCTGCGCACCATCACCCGCTTCTGCCACTCCGCGGACCCCGTCCTCACTGACCACCACGTCCCCCGACTGCGCAACCTTGAAGACGCCAGCCACCACCGCGAACTCACCGCACTGGTCCTGCCGTTCGCCCACAAAGCCTGGGATGACCTGCAAAACCCCGACACCGGTGCCGTCCGCTTCGACCATGACCACTACCTCAAGATCTGGGCACTGACCGAACCGAGAATCCCTGCGGACTTCCTCCTCCTCGACGAAGCTCAGGACACCAACCCCGTCGTCGAACAGGTCTTCAACGCCCAGCGCGACCATGCCCAGCTCGTCATGGTCGGAGACTCCGCCCAGGCCATCTACCAGTGGCGCGGCGCCCGCGACATCATGACCGCCTTCCGCGGCACGGCCCTGACTCTGTCCCAGTCCTTCCGCTTCGGCCCCGACCTCGCCACCGAAGCCAACCGCTGGCTCTCCATCGCCACTGCACCCCTGCGCCTCGCCGGTACCGAGAAGATCCCCACCACACTCGGCCAGGTGGACCAGCCTGACGCCATCCTGTGCCGCACCAACGTCGGCGCCATGCGCGAAGTCATGCAACTCCTCGACACAGACCACCGCGTCGCCCTTACCGGAGGAGGCGACTCCCTACGAGCACTTGCCCGCGCCGCCGACGACCTCAAGGCTGGCCGACGCACCTTCCACCCGGAGCTGCTGCTCTTCCCTGCCTGGGGTGACCTGCAGGACTACGCCGCGAACGACCCCGCAGGGCGAGATCTCCAGCCGCTCGTCGACCTCGTCGACACCCACGGAACCGACGCCATCCTCAACGCGGTTCACCGCCTCAACCCCGAGAGCACCGCCCACGTCACCGTCTCGACTGCCCACAAGTCCAAAGGGCGGGAATGGGCAAGCGTCAAAATTGCCGACGACTTCACCCCACCCCGCGACACAGACAAGAAGGACGACCACGGGCGACCTGTCCCCGGCCCCATCGACGAAGCCGAAGCTCGCCTCGCCTACGTCGCTGTCACACGCGCCCGCCGCAGGCTCGACCTGGGAGGCCTGTCATGGATCCACGACCACCCCGACGGAGCATCCCCGGCATAGCCCCTTCGGGGCTGCGGGGCTACCAGATGCCGTGTTCCAGCTCCTCCAGCGAGAGGTTCCACTGCGAGTCCTCGTCGGCGAAGGGAGTGGGGTCGAAGGCGCCGACGGTTTCCTTGAAGCGTGCGGAGAGCTCTTCCGGGTCCGCGTCGTTGTCATGGTCGATCTTGAGCTTCCGGAACTCGACGAGTGCGTACACCAGGGACTCGACGTCGCGGTGAAGCGGGATGTAGCCGTTCGATCCCTCGGGGAACGCGTAGACCTTTCACTCCAACCATCTAGGAGGCGGCAATTTACCTATACGCGCGGCGACCGCTGTAAAAGTGACCTGACGCCCAGCGGCGGGGCGAGGAAATTCGGCGAAACTCCCCGGGGCGCTCCGGCCTCCTGCAGAGGAATTCTTTACCGCTGCCGGGAGATCCCCTCCACACTAGCTTCCGAGCCGAAACCGTCGCAGGCCCTCTGGGGCGAAGTGCTCAAGCGGTTCAGTAGACGGATCAGAGGAGGGCACACGTACCTCATGAAACAAGGGGCCGGTCGATGAACACAGCCGACCCTGGCCCGAGCCCCGCCGCTCCCTGCAACGGCATCCGCCTGGGCCTGGTGAGACTTGTCGCACGTCGTACTGCGTGCTCGGGGTTCGCCTTGAGCTCCAGCGAGTCGGCCGCACGCCCATCTGAAGAGGTGTGCGCGTTCCGAGCGCTGTTCTGCTGCGCGATTTTCTCTGCATGCTGGCGTGATACCGATGCCGCCTGTTGCGGATGCTGGCACCGGTTCAAGCCAACCACGGCCTGCAGAAGGCATGCTCTCACCGGAAGCCCTCGGACATACCGAACGCCTGGCAGGTCCGACTCGTAGACGTGAGGCTCGTTGATCTGCTCTATGCGGCTTCCTGGAGAGACGTGGGGGAGCTCCTTCCGCGTTTCTCAGTCGGGGCGAACGTGTGTTCTGCGATGTTGGCGAGATTTCACAGGCTTTCGGGCAAACCATGATTCTGATCATTTTTCCTTGTGCGGGGGAGTGGTGTGGTGGCGGGCGGGCGCGCTCAACTCGCATACCCGCAAAGGGGAGTGAAGAAGTGAGATATAGACGTTCGTCGGCGTGGCGGCATGTGGCCGCCGGTGCCGTGCTGGCATTACTGGCGGGGGTGGGGACGGCCACAGCGGCCCCCGCGCCGCCTACGCCCGGCCCTGGGGCTTCTCCTGCCACGGTGGCGGCAGCAGGGCCGCAGGACCTCACGGATCTTGCTGCAGGGGGCGTACGGCCGGTATCGGGGAAGTCCCCGTCGGCCGGCCCCAAGTTCTCCAAGGCAGGTGCGGTGTGGCGGGTCATCACTCCACAGGTGGTCCTGCGGAACACGGTGACGGATGCGGACGGTGATACGGCGAACCTGACCTTCCAGGTGTACACCACGAACGCGGATGGTACGCCGAAGGCCCAGGTCGATCTCGACGGGGCGGGTCAGCACGGGGTGCTGGTTTCTTCCTACGTCGCCTCGGGCTCCACGGCGAAGGTGACGGTGCCGTACGGGAAGCTGAAGCCCGGCCTGCTGTACAAGTTCCGTACCTCCGCCTACGACGGCAGTCTCTACGAGACGGACTGGTCCCCGTGGGCGGACTTCCGTATCGAGCCGTACGTGAAGTTCCCGGCCGCGCAGACAACGCCGCCGATCAACTCGAACGTGCAGGAGATCAAGGAGTTCAACCGTTCCGATCCGGGCCCGGCCCTGCCCGTGTTAGCCGCGAACGGCGCCGTGAAGCGGAAGGCGACACAGGAACGTTCCTGCGGCAAGCCGGACGACGAGGGCCGCAAGCTGTGCATCGAGCTGTCTCCCCCCACCGCGGAGTCGAAGGCCCGCGCGAAGCAACGCGCCGCATTGCGCGAGGCTGAGGCGGACAAGGCACGTAAGGCGGGCAAGTCTGTCACGTCGGCGGTCGCCCCCGCTGTGGAGCTGGTCGACTGGTGCAGCGACAAGCCGAGCGGCAAGGACTACATGACCCGGGGCGAAGCATGTCTGAAAAACATCGGGTCAGGGACGCTGGTGTTCATCGACCCCGAGGGTGCTGAACTCGGCTTCGGCGTGTTCGACTTCGAGCAGCGGATCAAGGCCTATCCGAACAAGGGGTCATCCGGCTCCGACTTCGCGGAATTCGACCAGCAGGTGGTGATCGTCCCGGTTTCCATGGACGCTGCTCTGGAGGGCGTCACCATGAAGTGGAACGTGGGCTCCAACTGCAAAGCCTGCGTGACGTCCACCACCCGGTGGAAGGACGGCCAGAACAACGACGCCGGTCCGACCGCACACTGGAAGGTCGACCCGACCCGGCCCTACGCGGGCCGGTGGGGCACTGTACAGACCACCTGGAACGGAACTGGCAAGGAGACCATCGACCTGGGCTGGTCGGTGACCGCCAGGGTCGACGCCAGCGCCACCGCCATCGCGTATGCGGATTTCGGCAGCAGCGGCATCGAAGGGGTACGGGAGCTCGCTCCGCGCTGCGACGACATCGTGAAGGGATCGGCGCCTGGTTGTGTCCTGTCCTACTTCAAGACGAACTGGACCGTGGACTCCAACCGGTACCCTGCCGCGAGCGCGTACTACTGGTACATGCAGCAGGTGATGCCCGACCACGCCGGATCCAAGCGGTGGGACTCGCTGATGCACTACCTCGGTCCGGACACCCCGGTGAAGAACAGCGCCGGCACCACCTGGACATCGAGCAACAGCCGCAACGTCATCTGCGGCCCCAGCTCCGCCTGGAGCCTTCACCCGGCGGACGCATCGGTCGGTTCGGTCGACTGCGACGAGTTCGCCATGGCCTCGACCCACGAATCCGGCGGCTACCCCAAGAGCTACAACCTGGTGACCTCAGGCACGAAATGCGCCCAGCTCTACACCGACAAAATGGGCGACGGCTCGGCGAACTTCGGGATCTTCGCGGACACCCGTACCGCGACAAACGGACCGAGCGGCACGGAGCGGTGCGGGCGTGCCGCGATCTCCAGCGAGCAGAACCAGAAAGCGTTCAGCGGATTCCCGGTTCCGACATGGCGGATGCTGGACGGAGACGGGTTCTTCGTGACGCTGCCGGGATTCGAGCACTGCGCATCCGCTGCGACCACCTGCACGTGGCGGAAAGTCAGCTGACGCAGCCTGAGTGACAACAGGCGACAGCTGAGGGGGCGGTCCCGCCAGGGGCTGCCCCCTCTTGCGCTCAACCGGTCCAGGGGCGCCAGCGTTCTTCCTGAGTGGGATCGACACTGCTCAGCCACACCAGCGCTCCATCGATGAGGCCGGGCTTGTCCCCTACGGCCAGGGCCGGGGACTCAAGCATGTCTGCTGCCTCTTCCAGATAGGTGACCAGGGTATCGAGCTCCTCGTGGAAGGCTTCGTTGTACCGGGACCACTGCCCCAGGCGGCCGGTCGCGGTATCCAGATAGAGGCCCGCCGTGCTGTCAGCCGGGCCCAGAGCGATGACCGGAATCCACGTCGGCATCCACACAGTGACGGAATCACCGTCAGGACGATCGGCGTTGAGGAGGTCCTGGTTCGCCTGGTCATCCATCTTCAGCCGGTAAGTGGCGGCCACGGCCTTCAGGTTCATCAGAGCCCGATTCCCCGGAAGACAGCCCCAGCCGTTGCTGCCGTCATCGCCGCCCGTCAGCAGCCACAGTGCACTCAACTCGACGGGTATCCGAGTGCTGAGGCCGTCATCCAAGGCGGCGATGTCGGCAGGATCGGCTCCAGCACGGAGCGCGCCATAAGAGTCCGGAGCATTCAACTCCAGCCAACGGGTGATGCGCTGCCACGCGTCGGCGATCTCTCGGACGGCACCGGCCTCGGCGGCAGGCCGGCGTCGCTGGGCACTCTGGTCCTCGCTGTGCTCCCGGACGGCGGGCTGCGTGGAGGGAACCGGGTTCACGTACCGGATCTCGATCCGGTCAGGCTCGCGAATGTAGCCGATAGCCAGCGTTGGGCAGTCCTCGAAATGGTCGCCATCGACTGTCACGCTGAGGATACCGGGCAGACCCGAGGCCTCACCCATGTCCGGGTCATCAGCGAGCTGGCCCGCCAACACTTTCAAGGCGTACGGGACCCCGGCTCCGAGCTGGGCAGCAGAGTCGCGTATCTGAGGGGGGATCTCGACGTTCACGCCTGGCGCTCCTTGCTGGTCGAAATGAGGGCAGCCCACACACAGTAGGTCGCTTCAGCGCGTCGCCTGAAACGTTTAGGGGCGGCAGGTGATGCTTCTGGCCGGTCCTCTTGAGTCGGATGCAGCGGGGGCGTTGTCTGTCGCGCGGCCGGGCGTTCACAGAGCCCGGCCGCCATGGAAGCCGCCCGGCTGTGCTGTCGCCAACCTGCCCCGCGGAGGCGCCGCGATAACCCCTGCCTACAGCCGGAACTGGAGGTCCAGGACGTCGGTGAGTTCGACTTCCAGGCCGTGCGCGCGGCGTCCGTTGTCGCGGAAGTAGGTCTCGCCGAGGGCTTCGGCGGTGAGCTGGAGCAGCTGGTCTTCGTCGACTCCTGCGGCCTGGGCGTCAAGGAGGCGGGCGGCGTGGTGGGGTGGGAGGGCTAGGGTGAGGTGGCGGGTGCGGGACTGGTCGGTGGATCCGGCGGCGGCGGTGTAGCCGAAGCGGGCCTGTACGTCGATCATGATGCCGTCGGTGCTGGCTGCCTTCTGCCGGGCCCGGGCTCTGACCTGCGGCTGCCACCGCGTGCGGACCTCCCCTTCCAGCCGGGTGGCCAGCTGCGGGCGGGGGTGCTTGATCTGGCCCTTCATATACCGCTCCACCGTGCGCCGGCTGATCCCGAGCAGCTCGGCGACCTGCTGGGTGCTGCCCCGGTGCCGGCGCACCAGGTAACGCATCTGGGCCCCGGCGGACTTGGGCACCGGGCGCGTGAACGCCTGCTGCACGGCCCGGCCGAGCTCTTCCTCAACAGCGACCATCTACCGCCACGCTCCCTATTCCCCGGTGTCCCGGGCGGTGACCTCACCGGTCTTGATGTACCGGGCGAGATTGGCGCCCTTGCCGTCCCCGCCGAGCTGCTCCAGCACCCCGACACCCCACAGCACGTCCTGGGTGCCCTCGTGCTTGACCATGCCGGGGGAGACCCCGAGACGGAACGAGCCGGGCACGGTCTTGCCGTCCTGGTCGTAGGGCAGGACGTCCAGGGGGCTGGGGCCGTCGGCGGTGTAGACGGCGCAGTCGGACAGGACCGCGACCGGGTAGCGGCCGGTGGCCGCGGCGAGGGCGATCATCTTGCGGTGCATGTTGATCCGGGCCCGGGAGATGACGGCGGCCCGGATGTCGGGGCGCCACGTCGGCCGGGCGAGCGCGGGCCACGCCTGCCCCGGAACCCACCCGCCGCCGCGGGCCTTCTCCTGCAGCTTGCCGATGCCGCCCTTGACGGTCATCTTCACCGCGTCCACCACGATCCCCAGCTCAGGATCCCGCCGCTTGTATCCGTCCATCGCCTTCAGGAACTCACCGGGGGGCAGTTTCTCCGCCACGCCTAGGTCGGCCATGGTGGCGACGTAGGCGTCGCGCAGCCGCTTGTACCAGCCGTCCAGGAACCGCCCGCTCCTGGGCCGCAACCACGCCTCGACGGGGGTGACGTCGTAGCCGAGCTCGACGGCGTACGCCACGGTCGGCGTCGCGTACCAGGCCGGCCCCTCAGGCCGTTCACCGGTCGGGGTGAACGGGCTGGGCAGCAGACCGCCCTCAAGGTCGCGCCACTGCTTGGCGACCTTCACCCGGTCCAGGTCGACGTGGGAGAGGTCCACCAGCCACGAGCCGGGCACCGCCGGGTCGAAGACCGGGCGGGTGACGTGCTCCGGGGGTGCGTCGAGGCCGACGACCGCGCCGTTGGCGGCCGCGCCGAACGCCAGGTTCACATCGATGCCCACCAGATGGGGCTGCATGCACTCCGCGTCGGTGAGATCCCGCGCCCAGTCGTAGGCCTCCTCGAACAACCGCTCCTGAGGCCCGCGGATGTGGAAGCGGGGCAGGTCGGCGAGGACGGGGTGCCCGTCGATTGCCTCACACGGCGCGGGACCGACCGGCTCATTGCCCAAGGAGCCGGGCCGGTGCTCGGAGTGCCGTTTGCCGTCCGGGTCCGGCTCGCTGGCGCGGGTGGGCGGGTTGAGCGCGGTCATCAGCTCCAGCCCGCTCACCGCTGTTGACCCGACCGGTGTCATCACCCGCTGCGCGTACACCCCCAGCACCCGGGCCAGCTCCGCCGGCTCCAGCGTGGCGGCGTGGCCCCAGGCGCGGTCGTCCAGAGCGTTCCAGGAGGGGATGCATAGCTGGACACACTGGCGCCGCCCACCGGTGACGGGACGGTAGATCCGCGCCCACGGGCCCAGCCCGCGCCGGGTCAGCTTCCACCCCGCCCGCTCCAGCAGCTTGATGACCTTGTGGCCCTCCGGGAGCCGCCCGGCCGACCGCTCCGCGTCCGACAGGGCGGCGGGCAGGCCGTAGCGCCCGCACGCCGCTGCGGTCAGGACCAGCAGCGGGTCGGCGTCCTTACCCGACGCGTGCAGCTTCGTTGCCCCCACCCGCGCCTCGGCCAGCGCCCATTCCACCAGGGCGGGAAGGGAACGTGCGGGCACGTCCAGGAGCAGGCCGCCGGTGCCGTAGCCGGTCACCTGCCGCTCGTCGTCGGCGTCCAGGACGAGCAGCGGACCGTGCGCGTACGCGCCGGATCCTGCGGGTGCGGGGGAGCCGGCAGCGGTGGCCCGGGGTGCGCCGGGGCGGCGTGAGCCGCGTGCCGGGCGCGGGGCGGTACGCGGCGATGGCGGTGTGGCCGCGGGAGCCGGTACGGGAGATGCGGGTACGGGGGCGGCCACCGCCGCCACAGGTGCGGAAGGTGCTACCTCGACGACGGCGGAGGGTACGGGGGGCGCCGTGGCAGCCGGGGTGCCGCCCTCGGTGGCCGTGGGGGAGAGGTAGAGGCGGGCGAGCTGCTTCAGCAGATGGGCGTAGGGCTCTCGCTGGGGCGGGCGGGGTTCGGTCTTGCCTGACTCCCACGCGCCGACGGTGGCCCGCCGCACGTCCAGGGTGGTGGCCACCTCTTCGAGGGTGAGCCCGTGGGCCTGCCGCAGGCGCTTGCGCTCGGCGGGCGGGGGCAGCGGCGACCGGGACGCGACGAGCGCGTCAATGGCATCGAACAACTCGGACATGGTGAACCTCCGCCAACCACTGTACCCATGAAACGCGCATACACAGTGCAAGTAGCGTTCGAATGGCGTACTTTACGCGTACCACCCGGCCATGTAGGTTCGGGCCATGACGGGTGACTGGCGGTCGGACCGGATCGGCGCTGCGCTGAAGGGGGAGAACCCGACCGTGCTGCGACGGTTGGCGGCGAGTTTCGCGATGATCGGGGACGTCCAGTTTCTGCCCGGCTACTCGGTCCTCCTTGTCGACGACCCGGATGTGCAGCGACTGTCTGACCTGCCGAGGCCGAAACGACTCTCCTTCCTGTCTGACATGGACCACCTCGGCGAGGCAGTCGAGTGTGTCTGCCGACGGACGGATCCAGCGTTCCGACGGGTCAACCTGGAGATCCTGGGCAACACCGATCCCTTCCTGCACGCGCACGTCTGGCCACGGTCGAGTGGGAACCGCCCGATGTGGTGGGCAGGCCAGTGTGGCTCTATCCGCAGGGACGATGGGGCGACGAGCAGTTCAAGCTCGGTCCGGAGCATGACGCGCTGCGCGATGCGATCGGCAATGAACTGGACCAGCTGCGCTCGAAGCTCTGAGCCTGGAGACACCATGACGGCGGCACGACACGCAGCCCTGACTCAGATGGATCGCTACGTGTTTGTAGAGGCTTGCCGTGATACCGCCCGCAGGCAGTCACCTGCCACCCGCGCCACCCTCAGGAGTGCTGTATGGCCGTGGTTGCCGCTACCGCTCCCTGCCTGCCGGAGAAGCGGGCGCTGTTCCCCGACCAGGTGGAAGCGGTGAACCGGCTGGCGAGGCATCTGCGGCGCCCCGGGACACGGCGGCTGTACGTCGCGGCGACCGGAACGGGCAAGATCATGGTCTCGATCCGCGTGGCCGACGAACTCCAGGCGCGCCTGGTTCTGTTCGTCGTGCCCACCCTCGACCTGGCCGCCCAGACCGCACTGGCATGGCGGCGCGACGGCCACACCGAGCACATGGTCATCGTCTCCTCCATGGACGCTGCCGGCCGCGACGCACTGGTCTCCGCCACATCATGTTCAGCAGCGACCCCGTCACCCTGGCCGCCCTCATGTCGGTCGTGGGGGAGAGGGATGACCAGATCCCAGCTCTGACGCTGATCTGCACCTACGACTCACTCGACAAGATCCAGGAAACCCGCAACACCGCATACGCGGTGCCGCCGTTCGACCTGGCTGTCATGGACGAGGCGCACCGCATCGCCGGCCACCTAGACAAGAAACGGGCCACCGTCCACGACAACCATCGCATCCGGGCCGAGCGCCAGCAGCGTGGATGCATGAAGGGTCCTCATATGCGCAAGTCAGGGCTGCGGTGCGGCATCGGGATCTGGGTTGAGGGGGAAGAAGCCGAAGCGTTGGCCGCCAGGGTCTCGGCTGAACATGTACACCTGGGCCTGTCCTGAGATCCCCGCGGGCGGGTCACCGTTCTCAACTACTACCGCCTGCCCGCGGAAGCTGTCGAACAGGTCCTGGTAGAAGCGGTCCGCCACGTTGTCCGGCACCTGGCCGTTCTCGGGGGATGGTCCGCCAGGCTGCCGGTAGTTGAGCACTGGGGAGTCCAGGACGACGAACCCGGGGTGGCTGTGCTCTTTGCGCAGACAGTACTCGGCCAAGGCGACGACGAAAGCGGAATGAAGCACTGCGCGCATCCCCTTGCCGTGGGCGGTGCGGGCTCGGTCCCCGACGAACAACTCTCCTGTGTACTGGTCGTAGAACACCCCCCCGTCGGTGGGGACCTGCCAGGATTGCAGGGCGCGTGCGATGGCCCGGTCGAATTCTGCGACGGTGCCGGCGGGAATACTGCCGCTGGGCGAACCACTTGGCTGCGACCCGTCGGCGACCAGCGTGGCGCGCACGTCCTCCAGCTCCTGAATGCGAGTGTGCAGGCCTAGTTCGCGCTCCACTTTCGAGCGGGCCGTCATCAGCTCTGCGGCCATGTTCTGCAGCGGCTGCAGTTCCTCCTGCTCGATGCGAGCGATCACGAGGTCGACGGTCTCGGTCGCTGCCAGGCTGGTGCGGTACTGCTCAGCGATCTCCCGACGCTGCTCCTTGATGCCCTCAATGGTGACGTGCAGGTCGGACAGCAGCTGGCGGGTCTTGGTGCTCTCGGTCTCCACCGCGGCGTGCAGAGCCGTGGTCTCGTCTTCGTGGGACCTTTGGTGTTCGGGGTCGGCTCCGCACAGGACGCAGTCTCGCTGCTCGCCGTTGAAATACGCGAGCAGGCTGTTGGCTTCGGTGACCATGGTCAGGCGTGCAAGATCGGAGTTGTACTGGCGCTGCAGCAGCTCGAACCGGCCCAGGAGGTCGTTGATCTCGGCGCGACGCTGGGTGTGCTGGGCGATTTCCACCGACAGGTGCGCACGCCGGGCTGCGGCTTGCGCGTGGCGGGCGGAAACTTCACGCAAGGACACAGCCCCGGTGTCTTGGTGCTCCAGAATGCGGCGCAGCCGCTCGGTCAGTTCGGTCTGGTTGCCGCTGGTCGGGTCGAGTTGGCGTTGCAGAGCTAGGACCAGGTCGTCCAGCAGGACGATCTTGCCTTTATGGACGCGGCGCTGTCCTGGTGTCGGACGGGTGCCGTTTGCGGGCTCACCTCGGCCGGTGAGGAGGATCTTGACGGCTGACCGGCAGGCGGTCTGGCCGCTCGTGCCGGACGTGCGCAGGGCGGGCGGAACCTTGGAGATCATGCGGGTTTCGTTGACCAGGCACAGGTGCAGCAGATCGCGGAAAGACAGGAGCTTGGTGCCGCCCGTGGCGTTGGTGCTGATCAGCGCGCCGTCCAGGCCGATGCGCTCAAGCAGGTATCGGGAAAGGTTCTTGCTGCTGCGGGGGCTGTGCTGGGCGGACAGGGACAGGTCGGCTGCGCGATAGGTCAGGGTGCGGATATCTTCGTTGAACACCTTGATTTGGGGCGAGTTCAGGCCACGCATGAGCGTGATGATGCTGCCGTCGGGCAGCGCGAGCCCCAGGAGGATTTGTGAGTAGCCCTCTGCCTCGGGGATGACGTTGAGTTTTCGCGCGCCGAGCATGTAGTCGAGCGAGTCAGTGACGAAGGACTTGCCCGAGTCGGATGCTCCGTAGACCACGGTCAGCTGCGGGTCGAAGGCGATCTGCGCATTGCTCCGGCCTTCGCCGGCGAAGGTCAGATGCAGCAGTGTGAGACTAGCCATGGTCGGCCCCCGGGGTGGTCAGGGAGCTGTTGAAGGCACGGGTCCACCGATCGGTGATCGCCCGGGTCGCTTCACGGATGTTGAGACGATCAGGACCTCGGTGGACGATCCACTCCGCCCGGTCGCTGAGTGCACCGATGTAGGGGGCCTCCAGGAGCTCGACGAAGGCGGTGCCTTTCTCGCTGGCGCGGTAGAGCAGCCCTCCTTGTCGTGTCGCCTCGACCTCGGCAAGCCCGGCGCGAAGAAGGATGATCAGGCCTTGCTCGATGCGCGCCCTCTTGAGCGCGAGTTCACCCGGTCCGGCTGGCAGGGTGGGATGGAGGCTGGGGGGTCCGTCCAGGTCGCCGCTGTGGAGTATGGCGTCGTCCATGTAGACCATCTGCGCCACGTCCAGAGGCTGAGGGAAGGAGACGGACAGCAGCACCAGGGTGCGCATGCCGACCTCGAGCGGACTGTTCAGCGGATCCACTACACGTCCTTCCTCACCCAAGTGAGCTTGTCGTCTTCGTGATTGGCCAGCTGGTGGCACATGCCCATTCGGTCTCTGCTGTCGATGACCTCGATGAGCCGGTTGCCGTCCAATTGCATGGCTTGGGCAGCCGCCATCACGGCCTTGAGACGGTTCCACCCGGTTTCGAAGTCGTCTTCTTCGACTTCCTTAACCGCCTTGTAGACAGCCTCCTGCAGCGTGGGGAAGATTTCTGGGGGGACGCTGTCGCGGGCGAACATGCGCAGTTGCTCTGCGCAGTAGAAGTGCTCGCGCTGCCGCTGCAAGTTATCTTTCGCCGTCGGGTGCTCCTGTGCCGGTTTCGTTGGAGTGCCCCCAAATTTTTCGTCGTAGACGTCATGCAGCTTCTGCACGTATCGGGTCTCGTGAGCTTCGGGACGCGGTGGCGGCATCGGCCTCGCGAGAACTCGTGGCGGCAGCGGTGTGGCGAACCGTGTGGCGTGGTACCGGGTTTTAGCGTGCTGTTCCAAGATCTGTGCGAGGTCAGGGGCTTCGAAGCAGGAAAAGTCGGTCCGCCGTGCCAGGTCCACGGTTCTCTGGAATGCGGCTTTGCCGTAGTCTCCAGCCAGCTTGGCGGTGCTCTTGTCCACCCACAGCAGGAATTCCTCCCGCAGCTTTTCGGGCTTGACCAGCAAGTATTTGAGAGTTCTCCCGATCATGGGCGCCACGAAAGAATAGCGGTCCGGGAGTACGCGGTAGTGGCCTTCTCCGACAGCCCAAATGATTTTGAACATTTCGGGATAGGCCATGGCGGGCTGCAAGGCAGTCTTGTAGTGCTTGCATTGGTAGCAGTGCCAGGCTCCGTCGGTCTTGTGCCGGGTTAGGAATGCTGCAACGTCAGCACCGCGGTCATGGGAACCCCCCAGGCCCACCACTGACATATAGTTTTCCCTTTTGAGTCCCAGCACCCATTCGAGAATGAACTCCTCCCACTGCTCGGGAGAGTATTGGGCGAGGACCTGCCGCGGTGTCAGCTGGAGAGATCCGGCCGCTGCCGACAGTGCGGTCGCTGTCTGCGACGGCTCGGGCAGCTCATAGAACTGCACCGGCGCCGCAGCGGTCGGCGAGGGGTATGCCTGGCGCGGCAGTTCGAACAGAGGGTCCGCGTAGTAGCCGGGCTCAGGGCGCGACGGCTGGGGGAGGTCGGTGAACAGCGGATCTGACTGATACTCCGACGGCTCTTTCGCCCCGCTCATATACCCCCCGCCACCGACGAACGAGACCCGGTCTGGGCGACATTCCTACCATCGGGAACCGGACACTGGAGGAGCCGGTCAGCTCGTTCCCGCCACCCTCCCGCATGCCGTGAGCCGCTCCACTTCCATGATTTCCGAGAGGAGATTGGCCTGCGGTGATGCCAGCGAAAGTCACCCGCAGGAGGGACAGTTGCGGGCATGCCTCCTGACGGTTCCTGAGTCTCAGCACGCTGCGCCATGATGGGCGGCATGGTCACATCGGTCGGCGGCCTCCCGCCGCGGCGAAGCCTGCACCCACACCAAGAAAGAGGCCGGGACGCGGCAGTCGGTCACTTGAGACGCCCGGGTACTCGGGCGCTGCTGGTGGCCGCGACGGGGACGGGCAAGACGCTCATGTCGATCCGGATTGCCGACGCGTTGCAGGCACGCCTGGTGCTGTTCGTGGTCCCCACCCTCGACCTGGCCGCGCAGACCGCCTTGGCCTGGCGTCGCGACCGGCATTTCGAGCACATGGTGATCGTCTCCTCCATGGACGCCGCCGGCCGGGACGCCCTGGTCTCCGCCCGCGTCATGTCCAGCAGCGACCCCGTCGCCCTGGCCGCCCTGATGTCGGTGGTGGGGGAGAGGGATGACCAGATCCGGGCCCTGACGCTGATCTGCACCTACGACTCACTTGACAAGATCCAGGAGACCCGCAACACCGCATATGCGGTGCCGCCGTTCGACCTGGCGATCATGGACGAGGCGCACCGTATCGCCGGACGTCCGGACAAGAAGTGGGCCGCCGTCCACGACAACCGGCGCATCCGGGCCGAGCGCCGCCTCTACATGACCGCCACCCCTCGCATCTTCGCCGCCCCCGACCTGGCCGAGTCCGCCGACACCACCCGCCCCCGCCGCCGCACCCTCAACCTCCCGGGCCCGGCGGCTGACCTGTTCGCCAACTCCATGGACAACGAACAGGTCTACGGGAAAAAGATCTTCGATTATCCGCTGGCGCAGGCGATCGAGGACGGCCGGGCGCCGGACTACCGCATCGTGGTGCCCACCCTCACCGACGACGATCTGCGCCGCCGTATCAACCTCCCCGCCCCCGATCCCGACGGTGAGGGCGAAGGGCCGGACCAGGCGCTGCGCACCACTGCCCTGCACCTGTCAGTGCTGCGCGCCATGGCCGACCACGGCCTGAAGAAGGTGCTGGTCTACTTCAACCTGACCTCCGACGCCCGCCTCTTCGCCCGCGAACTGCCCCACACCCTGCGCCAGCTCGCGGCCACGGCCCCTCACCTCGTCCCCGCCACCACGCCGGAAACGTTGTTCGTCCACGGCGAGGACACCCCCCAGCAGCGCGAGGAGACCTTCACCCGCTTCGCCCAAGCCACCACCGCGATCCTGACCAACGCACGCCTGGTCGCCGAAGGCGTCGACATCCCCAGCGTGGATGCCGTCGTCTTCGCCGACCCCACCCGCAGCGTCATCCGCTGCGTCCAGGCCCTGGGCCGCGCCCTGCGCCTGGACGTCTCCGGCAAGACCGCCAGCCTGATCGTCCCCGTCTGCCTCCCGCCCGACGCGACCCCCGAAGACATCCTCGGCTCCGCCTACGAACCGGTGTGGGCGATTGCCTCCGCCCTGGCCAGCCACGACCACCGCATCCTGGAACGCCTGCCCGACAAGGCCAACCGCCTGCCCAAGGAGACCAGCGACGTCATCGAACGCCGCTGGCACTTCGACTTCACCGTCCGCCCCGAACGCATCGCCCAGGCCATGGACCTGGTCTCCTTCGACCCCCGCGACCCGACCACATCCCGCTCCCGCCGCCTCGGCCTCGCCGCCGCCCAGGCCTACCACGACCAGTACGGCCACCTCGACGTCCCCGCCGACTACACCGACCCCACCGGACACACCCTGGGCACCTTCATCACCACCATGCGCGACGCCCGCAAAGCAGGCCGCCTGGAGGCGGACTGGATCGCCGAACTCGACGCCCTGGACATGATCTGGGACAAGCACGACGCCGCCTGGCGCTCCCGCCTCACCGCGGCCGCCGACCACCACCGCACCCACGGCCACCTCGCCGTCCCCGCCACCACCCCGCTCGGAGCCTGGCTCGCCGAACAACGACACCTGGATGCAGCCGATGAGCTCGCCCCCGGCCGCGCCGACGCCCTGACCGCAATCGACCCGAACTGGCGCCTGCCTTATGGCGCGGACTGGCACCGCAAGTACCACCTCCTGCGCACCCACCTTCAAGCGGGCAACGACCCTGCCGCGCTCACCGGAGACACTCGTATCGCCGGGGTGAACATCACCTCCTGGCTCACCCGCCAGCTCGCCCGCTGGGCCACCCTGCACCCCGGCCAGCGCGACCTGCTCACCGCACTCGACCTCACCCCCGCCACCAGCCCCCTGGTGCCCGCACGCCGCACACGCCGTACCTTCGCCCAGACCGTGCAACTCCTAGAACTCTTCCTCCACCGCCACGGCCGCGCCCCCACCGCTCGCGAAACCCTCCGCGTCGACGGCGACACCGTCCAGATCGGCCCCTGGTTCGCCAAGACCCGCACCAAGCACCGCGAAGGCCAGCTCCCCGCCAACCACGTAGCCCTCATCGCCGCCCTCTTTGACGGAGACTGGTGCGCCCCCGACCCCGCCCCGGCCGCCCTGGCATGACCTGCCACTCCCCGACACCCACCCCACCCCCGCGCGGGCACCCCCGCGTCGGCATCCGATCCCCGGCGGACCACCAGCACATATGACCGCCTGTCACCAGGCGCTGCACTCCTGGGAACATGAGGCAACCCCACCGCCTCACCCCGGGAGCCTGAATGCCCCACCGCCCCCTTCTTCCGCTAGCTGCCGCCCTGCTCGCCCTGTCGCTGACCGCCTGCAACCCGCAGACCCCGGACGACGATGCCAAGCAGCCCGATCCGGCACCCACGACATCCACCGCCCCATCCGGAGCCGCAGGCGGACCCCCGGAAGGCGCCCTTAACCTCACCGACGCCATCGCGAGAATCCCGACGGGCGACGAGAAACGCGACGGATACGAACGCGACAGCTTCAAGCACTGGACCGACGAAGACCAAGACGGGTGTTCCACCCGCGCCGAAGTCCTCATCGAAGAAGCCACCACGAAACCCAAACAGAGCGAGCGCTGCACCCTCACCGACGGAGCGTGGACATCCGCCTACGACAACACCGAGGTCACCGACGCCAAACGCCTGGACATCGACCACATGGTCCCCCTCGCCGAAGCATGGGACAGCGGAGCCCACGCCTGGAACGACGAGCGCCGCCAGGCATACGCCAACGACCTCACCGCCCCCGCTCCCTGATCGCGGTCACCGCCAAGACCAACCGCTCCAAGGGCGACAAGGACCCCGCAGACTGGCTCCCCCCGGCCACCGACGCCCACTGCACCTACGCCGCCGACTGGACCGCGACCAAGCTCCGCTGGCAGCTCAACGCGGACAACGCCGAACGCACCGCCCTGCTCGACCTCGCCGACCAGTGCCCCGACACCGTCGTCGAGTACGAACCCGCCCCCTGACACCACACCCGCGCACCGCGGCCGCCCTCACCCCAAGCCGCTCCGCCACCCGCAGCGTCCCACCCGTTCGGCCCCGGACCCCGCTGCGCCGCCCACACACCCCGGGGCAGATGCCTGATCATGACGGCCTGAGCCCGGCCGGGCGCCCTCGCACGCCGACCGGCCGGGCCGCGCCCATCCGTTCGCACCAACGCCTCCTCCGCCCGGACCGGGAAGCATCACCTGCCGAGGCCAAGGAGCAAGCCCTGGGACAGACCGGCTCGACCACCCGCTACTGATCACGTGCATCAGGCCGCCCCAGCGGAAGCTCTCTCACCGCGGTCGCCGTATCCCCGTACACCAGGCCTCTCTTTGGCCTGATCCGGCACACCGACGGACCGGTGACGGTAGAACCAGCACGTGAGAACAGGACAGGGGGACAGGACATGGTGGAAGCCGTAAGGGTGCTGCTGCTGCTGCTGCTGTTGGTGGTGGGGGCAGGAATCTGGGCGGCCTGGCGGCGCAGCCTCTTCCCCGGCACATGGGCCCACACCTTCCACACGGCATATGCCGAAGAACGCGCCCTGCTCACCCAGGCACGCAGGGAACTGCGCGCGGTGGACAAGGAGCAGCGCCGGGCGTACAGCGAGGCGGACGCGAAGGTCGGCTCGGCACGCGGAGAGTACGAACAGCGCGTCGGCAAGCTGAGGAGGAAGGTGGCGCTGCTGGAAGATCCCGGCCGGGGAGCGGAGCGGGGACGTCTGGGCGGGCTAGTCCTGTACGAGCACGCGGTCCACATCTTCCCGGTGGGCAGGGAGCTGCCGCTCGCCGGACTTCAGGCCCGAGTCGACCGCAGCGAGCGGGATCTGTGGCTGTACATCCATCCTGCCGACGACAGCCCCGAACTGGTTCGGCTTCCTCACCGCCGGGACCCGGCAACAGCCCCGGACGAGATTGTCGAGATCTTCGATGAAGAACAGGTGCGGGGCTTCGAGATGAAGATCAACGCGGCTGCGGCGGCCGAGAAGAGGTTTCGCCACGGCCTGCCAGCACAGCTTGCTCAGGCCCGGGAGGAACTGGCCGTAGCACGCAAGGACACCGGCCCGCTGCAAGCCGCTGAGCAGAGCCGGGCGGACGTGATGGACCGCATCCGCACCGACCCCCGCCGGAAAGAAGCCCTCGCCAATCTGACGGCCGAGCGCAACGCGTGGCAGGACCTCACCGGGCGCCGCCCGCCGAGGTAGCCCGATACCTCTCACCCATCCTGCGCCCCGGTGCGGCGGATGTCCGCGTACACCCGGCTCGTGACGCCGACCCGGCCCGGCACCCGCCGCACCAGGGCCGGGCCCGAGGTCGCCCAGCGCTCCTCCAACTGGGCCACCACCAACCCAAGGGTCTCCTCGTCCGCCGCAGTGACGTCCAGCACCACCAGGCCGGGCTCGCTGATGTGCTGCTCGTTGATCTCCTTCATGCCGTCCCTGACGCCCAGCCGATCAACACGGTTCGCACCCGTCTGCCCCTTCACCCATCCGGCGGACCGGGTGCGCGGCTCCGATGCCGAGGTCGTAGGCCCGGCCGGCAGGCGGAGGGCGCCATCGGCGTTTCCCACCAGGGCTGCTCAGAGGCGGGCCGTGACGGAGCGGCAGGCCGCCAGCAGGTCCTCGTCGTTGGGGATGCTACGGAAGCGGCCGCTGCGGCGCAGGAGCGTGAGCTCTTCCCGGACCCGGGGAAGGGCCGGCCGGGCGGCCGGCCCCATGCGGCTCAGGCAGGTCAGGACGTGGTTGGACGTCGAGTCGTTCTCCGCCCACGCCGCAAGGAGCGTCTCCGCGACGGCGGGCGCCTCGGCGTCGCCGCCGATATCCCACAGGGCGGCCGCGGCGTAGACCCGGGTCCACTCGTAGCCCGCTGTCAGCATCTTCCGCAGACGCGGCAGGGCCGGTGCGGCAGCCGGCCCGATCCGCCCCAGGACGGCGGCTGCCTCGTCGTCCGCGTGGGTGTCAAGAAGCTCAACCAGCCTCGGCACGACGCCGGCCGCGTCGCCCTCAAGTTCCCACAGTGCCGCGGTCGCGGCCGCCCGGACGGTGACGTCCTGCGCGTCGGCCAGCGGGCGGACCACATCCAGGGCGAAGGCCGCCTCAGGGCCGAAGGAGGCGAGTGCCTTGATGGCGGAGGCGGCCGTATGCCACTGCTCCTCACGCACGGCCGCGGCTACGGCGCTGGCCAGCACCGGTGCAGCCCCGGGGTCACCCAGCTCTCTCAGGGCAGACACCAGAGCATTGGCGCTCATCGACTGCGACGCATCCGAGAAGTCCACCTCCGCCAGGAGCTTCGACAGCCGCGGCGTCAGGTCACCGGCCGCCTCACCCAGGTGACCGGCCACCTGCACAGCACGCCAGGCGTCGGCGCCCCCGTCCAGCGCCTCCAGCACACAGGGCAGCGCCCGCAGATCCCCCAGAGATGCCAGAGCTCTGACAGCTTCCTGGTGAGCGCGCCGTACCAGCCGATCCCGGGCCGCCCACACGCCCGGCCCGTGTTCCGCACGGGCCGCCTCGACGTAGCCGGCGAGGGCCTCCCTGGCCGGCTCGCTCACCGGCACGAGCGCCCCGAGAGCCTCCGCCGCCGCAGCCGAGGTATACGGGTCCCCGGGATCCAGGCACCCCGCGATCAGCACCACCAGGCCGGAGTGATCCCCACGCCACTGGCCGATCAGCTCCCTCGCCATGCGGATCGCGTCGTAACGCACCCCAGGGTCCGCACTGCGCAACTGCGCGGTGAGCAACGTGGTGCGCTCCAGCACACGATCGTCCAACACCGTGTGAAACGCCTCCAGCAGGGAGGTCGTCGGCGCGTGAACCCGGCCGTGCCGCTCCAGATCCTCGAACGCCGCGGCGACCTGCGGTGGCACACCCGGGGAAGGCTCCGAGCCCGCGGCAACATCCGGCACCGCCTCGGCCCGGCAGGGCGCATCGTCATCCCCGCCGGCCTCCTCCGGTGCGATCTCACGGATCAGACCGACCGCCGCCGGCACAACAGCGTCACCGAGCTCCCCCGGAGCGCACCGGACCCGGTGAACGAGAGCAGCGAGCCGCACCTCGGGCACTTGTGCCGTGTCACCGGCCAGATCTTCCAGCCATGCGGCGGCCGCACCGTGAACGGCCGCATCCCGCAGCGCCACCGTAGCCACCGCCCTCACAACGAACAGCCGCTGCACCATGCCGCTCCCGGGAAGCAGACTGCGCAGGACCTCCAACGCGCGTGCACTGTCGGCGAGGAAGAGCCCCAGGCACTCGATCGCGGGCCGCCGCACCTCCTCATCCGGGTCCATCACCCAGCGGACGAACACCTCGGCACGCTCACCTATCAACGCCAACGCGTCCACATGGGCTCTGGACTCGGTGCCGTCCGGCGTGAAGTACACCACTTCGGGATCCATATCCAGGCACTCTTGCCCGATGCTGAGCAGCAACTCGATGACCGAGCCCCGGTCAGGAGTCGCGGGACTGCCGGCCATCTCGAACAGGAACGGCAGGCTGGCCGCCGTGCACGGATAGACATCCCCCTGATGGTGCGCCGCACTGTAGAAGTCGCTGAACGCCTCTTCCCGTACACCGGGGTCCGCCGAAGCCATGCCCTTCAGCCAGCCCGGAACATCGCCTGCCGGACCATAGGCGTGGCCCATGGACTCCCAGTCCACGCCGTCGATTTCATTGATCATCATGCGGGGCACTATGCCGAACAGCACTGACACCACCCCGAAGTCGCGCCTGGGCAGAAGACATGGAGGAGCGAAGCTCCCTCGCAGGTCAGCGCCCCGCCGCCGGTGACGCGCCCCCCGGCCGCCTGACATCGCCGTTGCCTACCCGCGCTCACCCGTAACGAGGGCGCCCTCCCGCGCTCGTGCCGCCCCGGAGCGGAAGCTAGGCTGCCCGGCAGCCCGTGCCGACATGGAGCGCGTGGGTCAGATTCCGGTCCCCGTGACGGGACCAGGAGTACGGCCGGAGTCGCCCGCGGCCTGGTGCCGCAGGCGGCCCTGCCTCGGTACCAGGCCGCGGTCTTCTCCGTTCCACACCTTCTTGGCGACGCCTACGCCGCCGCCCGCCCGCCACACCCTCCGCTGGGACTGCCGGCGTTGACATCGCCAGCGCCCCAGCCCCAGCGATTCCATAGCAAGCGCCAGTTGCGACGGGCCCGCCACTGCTTCGGGTAGTCCGATCAGCTGACGCGCCAAGGCACCCACGGCCGCCCCTGTCTCTGCCGAGGCCTGGGGTACAGCCGGCCCTCGCCGTTCGAGTTCGCTCCGGTGTGGGGACACTGAGCATGCCGATGGGCGTCAGGGGGGCTGATGAGTTTCACTGCTGTGCATCCGGTCTGGGGCCGACTGGACGTGTCGCTGAACGACCTGGGACGCGGGCGCACCTGGGCGGAGATCCACCGGGTCAAAGGGCTCCGGCTGGCGTGTCCGGAGTGCGGTGGGAGGCTCTTCGCCCGGGCCTCCCAACACGGGGTGCGCCACTTCTACCACCAGGTACGGCCGCCGGACTGCGAGCTGGCGAACGAGTCGCCGGAGCATCACTTCCTGAAGCTGGAACTGGCCATGGCGGCCCGGGCGGCCGGGTGGCGCGCGGAACTGGAGGTAAGCAGCGACGTACGGGACTGGCGGGCCGACGTCCTGGTCTTCGACGACCGGGACCGGCCCTTCATGGCACTGGAGGCGCAGTTGTCGCCGATGACGCCCACCGAAGCCAGGATGCGTACCGACCGCTACGCGCGCGACGGGGTGGCGGTGTGCTGGGTCGCCCTGCAGGACCGCCCCTGGACGCGCGCCGTACCCACGCTCAGAGCCAGCGTCCCTGCCGAGGGAGGAAAGTCCTGGACGGTGCGGCACGGGCTGGCCCGCTACACCTGGACCCCCGCACCCTGAAGGCGAAAGCCACATGGGAGCACATCACCTGCCCGCTCGGCGACGCCCTCGCATGGATCCTCCAGGGGACGGTGCGCGTGCACACGGCGGTGAACGGGACGGTGTGGTGGACCGCGCCCGCCTACGAGGAACGGGCCCTGGAGCGTGCACGCCTGGAGGCGGAGGCTGAAGCCGCCGAGCAGGAGGCCGCCGCGGAGCGCCGCCGTGAACGGGCCGCGGCCGCCGACCGGCGTCGCCGGGCCGCCGAGCAGCGGGCCCTGGACCGCCAGGCCGAACTTGAGGAACGGCACAACGAGATGCAGCGGCTGGCGGGGTTCTTCCGGCGCACCGGGTTAGACTTCACGGCCTGGGACGCCTTCACCCAGCTGGTTCGCTCCGCCTCCGGCAAGGCGATCGTCTACGGGGAGCAGAGCCCCCGCTACGGCAACGGCCTGCTGGTCCACGCCCGGCACCGGGACATCGAAGCCGGATACACCCTGGCCGCCGTCGTCTGCCCCGACCCGCACGTCCTCTCCCACTGGCCGGAGAAGCTCGACATCCTCGTCCCCGACCACACCTGGCTCGCCCGCATCCGCACCGTCGCCAGGGTCCCCCTGCGGGTCGCCGTACTGGACCCCCGCACCGGACGCCGCACCTTCGAACGCATCCCCCCAGCCCCGGTTTACCGCCCGGGGCCAGACCGCCCCGGATGAGCCCACCACAGGAGCCCGCACGCTGTTAGATTTCCTGTTCATGAGCCGCTTACCCGATCCGCCCGCACCCGCCGTGACCTGGGAGCCCGAGGTACTGGACGCCGCCCGGGCCACTCCCGCCCCGCTGTACGCGCTGGCGCTCCCGGACACCGCCGGTCACGGCTGGAACATCAGCCTCCTCGATGGCGAGGGTGAGGTCCGCGAGTCCTTCACGGCTACCGATCTGGAGGAGGCCGACGGCGGACTCCAGCAGCGGGGGTATCTGTCCATGGCAGCGGCGATGGGCCGCAACTGGGAACGGCTGACGCCCAACCGCCGTGAGAGCCGGCACGGCACGCCGGTCTTCCGCGACCCTGGAGAACCCCTCTGACAGACGCCCGGCCGACGAACGTACGCCCGGGGCGTTACTCGGGTGGCTGGCCGGAGACGCCGACGTACCAGTCGTCGGCCTCCGTCATCCCGTCCATGCTCGGCTGGTAGGGCTTGACGACGTCATCGGCGTCCTTGAAGTACACCGTGACGCACAACGGGTACTCCTTCCCGGTGGGCGCCGTGACCGTTTCCCGGGGGGCCACCCACACGAACTTCCCCGGCTGCTCCCACTTCTTGCGGGCGAAGGTCAAGGTGGGGTCCGCCGTTCCCCGCCGCAGCAGGTCCGACCAGCTCATATCTGTCACCCCGTGAGCGTAGAGCGCGAACTCCATCGCTTGGTAGCGCGGTTGACAGACCCGGTCACTGCACACTCGCCCGTCGACCCGGCACCGCGTCGCCCTTGGCCGCAGTGCTCCCCAGACCTACAGGCCCTCTGAACCGGCTTACACACGCGCCGGCTCGCACCGGACACGCGACGTCTGCAGCCGGGCAGCTGCAGCGGGCCGTGTGGGTCAGGGCAGCTCATCCCCGCGCGGTGCGCGCGTGCCGTCGGCCCCTGCTGAGCAGGGTGTTCGCCGAACGGGCCCGCCGCGCCCCGGTCATGGGAGAGGATGCTCCTGTGATCATCGGGGATCTCTCAGCACGGCTGGCCGACGCGCGCGGCCGCCTCATCATCGAGCTCAGCCGCGCGGTGACCGACTGGGGCGGGCAGGTGCCCGAAGACCCCGGGGTGGCCGAGCTGGCCGTCCTGCTGGAGGATGCTGCAGCGAACCTCCACCACGTCACCTCCTCCACCCGGAGTGAACTGGCCGGTGCGGTGGGCCACCTGAGGGCTGCGGACCGCCTCGGCGGGCTCCTTCCGGCCGTGACGCTGTGGCACCTGGGCCAGGCGCTCCAGCGGGCGGCCACCCTCCCGGGCGCCCACGAGCCCACCACCGCTCCAGGTGAACCTGCGCCGCAGACCTGCTGAGCCGGGAGCAACGTCTCCAGCCGTCCGGATCAGGCGTACCCGAGCGGTTGGGCGGAGCGCTGAAGCGTTCCTGCGGTGAACCGTGTCCCCCAGGCGGGTGAGCACGCGGAACCGGCTTCACCGGCAGCGGATCACGGCCGGTAGAACGCCATGGTGATCCAGAAACTCGTGCGCGGGCTCAGCGCACTCTCCTTCGCCCTCACCGCCCTTCTCTCCGCTCCCGCCGCCCAGGCCGCCCCGACGGCCGAGGTGACCACCCTGGCCGACGCGGTCGGCCTGGTGCAGGCGGCGCAGGAGAACCGCGCCGGGTACACGCGCAGTTCCTTCAAGCACTGGAACTTGGGCGAGGACACGTCCGACGGGTGCAACACCCGTAAGGAGGTCCTCATCGCCGAGGCGGTCATCGCACCGACGGCGGCTGCAAGCTGACCGGCGGCACGTGGATCTCCTACTACGACGGCCAGGAAGTCACCAGCGCCGGGGCCCTGGACATCGACCACATGGTGCCGCTCGCCGAGGCCTGGGACTCCGGCGCCTCCGCCTGGACCGTGGCACGCCGCGAGGCCTACGCCAACGACCAGGAGGCGCACACCTCCCTCGTCGCGGTCACCGCACGAACCAACCGGCAGAAGGCAGACCAGGACCCGACGGACTGGATGCCACCGTCCCCCGAGGCGCAATGCCGGTACGTGGGGGAGTGGGTGGCCACCAAGCTCCGCTGGCAGCTCACCGCCGACGACCGCGAACTGGAGACACTGAAGGCGTACGCCGACCAAGGTCACCCGCATTGGCCCAGCTCGGCAACCACGACCCTGAAGGGTCAACGTTTGAAACTATGAGCACCAAATGGTCTCGCAGCACACCGATCGGAGAGGCGCATGGGGGACAGCTGGGGCCTGCTGTTGGGCGACAGACAGATCAGGATGGGGAAGAACGAGACGCCCGCCAAGTTGATGACGGTCTTCCGTGAGGAAGACAAGTACCTGCACCTCGAATGGGCTCAGCGCGTCGACGAGGTCAACGCGCGTGGTGAGACAGCGTGGGACGAGCTCGACGAGTTCGAGGGCTTCAACCATCGCGAGCTCTTCGGTTACCGGACCACAGTCCAGACGATCATGACCCGTCTCAAGCTGATGGGCTTCGATCCCGATCGATGCAGCCAAGAGATGATCAAGGATCTCGAAGACGTCAACGAGGATGACATCGAGGACGGTCTTCTTGTGCTCAGCGGCCGTCCCACACGCGAGCGCAAGCAGGAGATCTGCCATCGGGTCTCTGCCGCCGAGGTCCTGGACACGGGGATCGCGGCCTACCACAAGCGAGCGGATGCCTTCGGGAACTGGAAAGTGGGGTACGGTCCCATAAAGCTGGCCGAGCTGGATGAAATTTGCGTTTCGCAGCTGGACTTCTTCTTTGATGACCTTGCAGTCGATCCGAGGCTTTTCCTTGCTTTGATCCTTAGCTCTCAGGATCCTAAAGAGGTGCTACAGCTCGACCTGAGCCAGCTCCTCATGGCTGGCTACTTTGAGAGCAGCGAGGCGGTCTCGACCGAGGCCCTCCAGCAGCTGCGAGATGAGACAGCGAGCAGTGGACCCATCATCGTCATCACCGAGGGGAAGTACGACTCCCGTGTCCTAGGCCGGGCGCTACCTATCGTCAGGCCCGACATCGCTGGCTACTTCGCCTTCTGGAACCTTGAGGAGACCAAGGCAGCTGGCGGGACGGACCGGGTGGTCGCCAACCTCAGGAGCTTCGCAGCCGCAGGTGTGATGAACCGTGTCGTCGCCCTCGTCGATAACGACGCGGCTGGACTGGCTGCACTGAAGAGCTTGGCCAACCCGGCTCTTCCCAAGAACTACATCGCTCGCAATCTGCCCGATCTGGACTACGCGCGCGCTTATCCAACCCACGGACCTTCGGGCCCAGGCCAGGACGACGTCAACGGTCGAGCATGCTCCGTCGAGTTCTACTTCGGCCTGGAGTGCCTCATCGGCCCTGACGGAAATCCCGTCCCCATCCAGTGGACATCGCTGAACAGATCGGTGAACACATGGCAGGGAGAGCTGCAGAACAAGCGCTACGTCGAAGAGAGGATCGATGCCCTGCTTGACGCTGCGGAAGCTGGACAAGTGCCACTGGACGAGCGCTGGGATCCCCTTCGGGAGATCGCGCAGATCCTCATCGATGCTGCCCAGAGCCGGTAGTCGCATCCGGCACTGCCAGCGGTCAACGGTCAGCTCCAAACCATACCCACAACCTCGCCCGGGCCTGGTGGCAGTGGGGCAAACCCGAGCAGACGGCCGCCGAACTGCTCAGCGCCCTACGGGCATCACCGGGCGAAGTCCGCGACCGCCCCGCCATCCGCACCATCGTCACCGACCTCCGCGCACTGCACGCCCAGACAGCCGGGGTTCGGGAACTGGCCGCGTCCCTCAAGAGCGTTTTGTCCTGGCGGGAGTGTTTGGGACCGCAGCTGTCGTGGATGATTGCGGGGTGTTGGTCCAGGTGGAAGCGGTGGGGCAGGTCGCCGACGGGCGCGCGACGGTTCGGGTGCGCTCGGAGGTGGGTGCCGCTGCGGCGTTGTGGTGCGGCGGTCCGACGGGAGTGGGCCGCGAACATCATGTGTAGTGGACTGTTGATGAGGACGTGGCCTGGGGCGGCAACACTCGACCGGCCACTTCATTTTCACCCGGGGTGGATGAGGAGGAAGGCGGTCGGATCGTCTTTCGGGGGCGGCTGGGCCTGACGGGCGATGGCGGAGCTACGTTGGAAGTAGCTGAAACCCATATCCTTTTCGACCTCGCCGACCCGCCGCCGTCGATTGCTGTCGATGGAACGTGGGTCGAGATCAGCGTGGAGCGGAACAGCGTCAGCCTGCTGCCGTATGCGCCAGCGCTGAAGTCTGCGGGCTGGCCCGGAGACGCCCGTTCACACTGGATGTTCTCAGGGCTTGGTTTGAGTAAGTGCTCTGTGCTGTTGCGCCGTTGCTCGTGCGCGCCGTAGGCGGGGTACTTCATCGTCGTCGAGTTGTTCGACGTGGGTGAGGAGGAAGCGCGGCCCGTCGGCGGTGTCGGCGACCATCGAGTTGCGCATGGAGACCCAAAGGTAGGTGCCGTCCCGCCGTGCGAGCCGCAGCTTGGCCCGGCCGCCTTCGGCGGAGGTGCGCAGCAGGGTGCCGATGTCTTCGGGGTGGACCAGGTCGGCGAAGGAGTAGCGGCGCATGACGGAGGCCGGGCGGCCGAGCAGCCGGCACAGGGCGTCGTTGGTGCGGAGCAGCCGGCCGTGCTGGTCGCCCCCCGTCTCGGCGATGGCCATACCGCTGGGGGCGTACTCGAAGGCCTGGCGGAAGGACTCCTCGCTGGCCCGCAGCGCCTGCTGCTCCCGCTCCAGGCGGACCAGGGCGCGCTGCATGTTGGCCCGCAGGCGGGCGTTGCTGATGGCGATGGCGGCCTGGGAGGCGTACAGCTGAAGGGACTGCTGTCTCCAGGGCCCGGGGCGGCGGCCGTTGCGCGGCCGGTCGACGGATATGACCCCGAGGAGGTCCCGTCCGCCCCCGGAGGCATACATCGGGGCGTAGAGCCGGTCCAGCGGGTGCCACTCGTCCTCGAACCGGGTCTCGGGGCCCTCGGTGTGCCACTGCGGTACTTCGTCGTCGAGTAGGACCCCGCCCTCGGTGTGGGGTATGAACCGAAGCTGGTCCCAGGCCTCGCCCATGGTCAGCCGGCGGTCCCAGGAGGCGCGGGAGCCGACGCGGCCGGTGAGTAGGGCCTCCGCTTCAGTGTTGCCCGCGAAAGCGGCCACGACGAGGTCACCATCGGGCCGTACGAGATTGACACAGGCCAGTTCGTAGCCGAGGCCTGCCACGATGCCCTCGGCGGCGGTCTGCAGCGTGTCCGCGAGACTGCGCGCGGTGCTGAGCTCTGCGAGCAGATCAGTCACATGACGCAAGGATTCGAGCCGGTTGGTGAGTTCTGCCGTGACAGTTGGATCATCGGATACCTCTGAGATGTCCTCTACCGAGGTCCAGTTCGTCAGCGAGGAGGGAGATGGGCGATCGGTGTGAGCAATGTTCCGAAGAAAGGGAGCGCCGCCCAGTCCGTCACGGCAGAGCCGGTGGGGCTCGGGCCGTCCTTTCAGTCGGAGCGTGATCTGGAGGCCGTGATAGATCGTGTCAAGGTCCAGAAATTCCCCTCCGTCCTGGACTCCGTTTTCGATGAGGGCGATCAGTTCGCCCGTGAAGGAGGTAAAGCCTTCGGTGGGAGGGGCGAGAGCGACAGCATTTTCAGCGGTCGCCGCGAGGAGATAGGTTCCCTCGACCTGCAGGTCGGCCTCGGCGGACTGGACGCCGAAGGCTCGGGCGCTGTAACAGCAGTCGATGATGACGACGCGCCGTCGGGCTGGGCTTTGCTCGACGGCCCGGCGTATCCAGTCGTAGGGGGCGGCGGTGTCGTGGACCGAGTGGCCCAGGCTGTCGCTCACCGCGAGGTGGAGCAGGCCGGTTCTGGTCTCCAGTAGTCCGTGGCCCCCGTAGTAGACCAGCAGAGTATCGGTGGCCTCGTTGGCTGCTTGTGCAACCGGCGCGGACAGCTCACGGGGAGTGCGTGGATCGGAGACGATGTGGCAGTTCTCCGGAGGCAGTCCCCAGACGCGTTGTTGTGACAGCAGTTTCGCCAGTTCTTCGACGCTGGCCTTTACGGGCAGGAGGTCTGTCAGTGTTTCGAAGCGGCTGGCTCCGATGAGAACCGCCCGCGATGCTGCCGGATCAGGAAGTCGCACCGGAAGCGTCACCAGGGTCGTTGCCGATTAGGGTTTCTACCGCCCGCTGAACTTCCTGGGGCGAGGTGGCGGTCACAGTGACCGAACTGCCATCCGAGCGCTCCAGCGTCACCGTCATCTGACGTGGACGCGTGCTGCGCCATGTTGCGATGGACAGAGCAAGGGCTCCGGTGTTGAGGCCCGTCCCGAGGACCAGGGACAGTACATCAATCATGTCGCCCTGAGCGCCGGGCTCAGGAGCACGTGAGCTGGCCAGTGACAGCCGGGCGTGGCGCCGCAACGCGGGATCGGATAGGAGCCAGGTGTACAGGGATCGCAGCTCCTCTTCTGCCCACTTAGGATCGTCAAGCCGTATCACGATCTCCACGCTCGCACCCTCTTCCCCGTGAACTGTTGACAGCAGAGGCGGACAGCCTAGGAAACCCGCGGCGGAACGACACAATCCGGCGTCTGGTGCTCATCGGAGGTCCGTACTCCGTTTTCGTGACGGCCCCTCAGTCCAGGAGCCGTCCGGCCGATCATGCGACTGTTGCCTGCTTTGCGGGCCATTCAGCTGTCGGACACGAAGCGCGCTGTGACCGCCGCTACCTGGCCCTGGTCCTGCACGGCTGTCGTTGTGACCCCGGTCTGACGGCCAGTTCGTGACCGCTGCCATATCCTCCACTGCCGATAGATCAGCCCGCACCAGACTTCGCGGCGCCGAGGCTTCGCTTCCAAGATCCACGATCGCTCGGTTCCGCGCTGTAGAGAGCACCGGCGTGGGCGCTGCGGCGAGGTCGAACGCAGGCAGATCGCGCCGCAGCCGACGTGACGTAGCAGCCGCCTCCTACTGCGCCGAACGGTCATGACACCCCGCCCGCCACTCGATCGCGGGTTGCAGAAGCGGCACACCGAGTGAGCGCCAGGACTGTACCGATGCGTTGAAGTCGCAGCATCGCTGTCAGTGGGATGCGCGAGACTGCCCGCGTGTTCACGATCGGTCTCCTCGTCGCGCTTTCCCCATGGCTGCTCCTGGCCGGGATGCTTCTGCTCCTCATCCCCGGACCGGTACAGCGCTGGGGGAAAGCATCTTGGGAGCGCCTCGAGCGTCGGCGCGCCGACTCGGGGGTGCGCCGCGCTGCTCCGCTACTGACGCAGATGATGCTGTTGCCGCCTCGCATCCACGACCGTGTCGGCGGAAACGGATTGGCACCCCCGTACGTCGTGCGGTGGTGGCGCGCTCTGCCTGTAGCCGGGGCGATCAAGACACTACGGTTTGCCGTGCTGCTGTTCATCGTGCTGCACGTCGAAGACATGGCCGACTGGGAACACCTGCGGTGGAGCGCCGATCCGGGACCACAGTCCGGCTTGGTACAGGAACTGCTCAGCAGTTTTGTGGCTCTACCGACGGCGGTACTTCCCTGGGACTCTTCCGCGGTCGGCAGAGTCACGAAACTTCTGTTCTGGTTCTTGATCCTGACCGCTGAGGTACGACTCATCAAACGTACGAACCTCACCGGCTCCGGCAGGGGCGTGGCGCTTTCCGCCTACGACATGGAGGGCCTCACCAGGTACGCGGACGGAGAGAGTGCCCGCGTCGAGGATCGGCGCTGCTGGCCGGTCGTTGCTCTGCTGACGGTCGCAGCCCAGTGCGGGGTGGTTCTCCGCCGCTGGGAGGAAACCCAGCCGGACTGCCAGATCCCGCGAGTTTCCGTACAACCGGTCGAGCGCGCCATCTGGAGAGCCCACCGCACTCGTCGAGGCAGAGCCAGACGGCACAACGAGCGCCAGTTCAAGGCACATGCCGCACTGGTTGTTGGCGCGCTACGAAAGGCGGAAGCCCGGCAGGACTCCGACCCAGGCCGCGCCCTTGAAGACCTCGCCGTGATGCTGCTGACAATCGCCGAACGCTACGCCGAAGGCCGCATCGACGATCTCCTCGATGCAGATCAACTCGCTGATGTGGTTCCAGCCGCGCCGAGGGAGCGGATCCGGGCGGTTGTGGTGGGGCTCACGGTTGTACTGGTGATGGCTAGTGCTGCCCTCGTCGGATTGCCTGAGGCTGCGCTCATCCCCTTGCTGCCTGTGGTGGTCGTCTTCGTTGCCGTTGTCTTCAATCGTGGCCGAGTTCCCACTACGGGGCAGTTCACCGATTTGATCATCCCTCGTTGAAAGACGCGCCCGGCTACCGCCACGCCTTCCAGGAAACTGGACGCGCAGCCCGAGATGAAGGTGTGGACAGCGATGTCGACGGTGCGGCCGCAGCGTCCAGCAGAGTCCCCAGCGTCATCGCTCGCCAGCACCCCGGCCCCCACCGGCTCGACCGTCCCGCTGGATTTCGGGCCGACGGACCTGCTGGTCAACAACGCCGGCGCGATGTTGCTGGGGCGGATCGCCGACCAGCCGGTGGACGAGTGGGAGCGGATGATCGACATCAACGTCAAGGGGCTGCTCTACGCCACCCGCGCCGTCCTTCCCGGGATGGTCGCCCGCCGCGCCGACACCATCGTGAACATCGGCTCGGTCGCCGGCCGCAAGACCTTCCCGAACCACGCGGCGTACGTCGGCACGAAGTTCGCCGTCCACTCGATGTCGGAGAACCTGCGCGAGGAAGTCGCCGAGACCGGGGTCCGGGTGGTGACCATCGCGCCGGGAGCGGTGGAGACCGAGTTTCTCTCCTATACCAGCGACGAGCGGATCAAGAGGGACTACCAGGCGTGGAAGGAGTCGGCGGGCGGCGCACTGGCACCCGAGGAGGTGGCGGACACGATCGCGTACGCCTACGGCCGGCCCCGCAACGTCACGATCCGCGAGATCGTCTTCGCGTCCACGGGCCAGCAGGCCTGACCGGGCGGACGGCTGCACGGACGGCCGGGCCCGGCGCGAGGGCGCGCCCGGCGGCGCTCCCTAATGCCCCGCGTCCCTGACCAGGAGATCACGCAGGGCGGGATCGGCCTGCTCCTGGAGGGGCTCGGCGATGCGGCGCAGCTCTTCCCGGCGTTCCGCGTCGTCCGCCCGGCCGCTCAGCTGCGCGGCCCAGAGCCGCCTCCGCTCCGCATCGACCGCGGCGGTCTCGTTGAACAGTGCGTACAGGGCGTACCACCGCACGGCCCCGCTCTGATCCACGGCCAGCCGCAGGAGGGCCTCTACCACCCGCGGCTCGGTCCGCTCGGGATCAGCAAGGCCGGGCAGGGCCGCGGCGACGCCGAACCGTACCGGCTGCGCCGGGTGGTCCTGGTAGCCGAGTACCAGATCGAGGGCCCGGCGGCCGCGGTGGTAGCCGAGCCCGGAGATCATCCAGCCGAGGATCCCCGGATCGGGCTCATCGGCCATCTCCGCCATGAGCACCCCGATGGTCTCCTCGGCCAAGGGCCGTCGGCCCTCGTCATCGTAAGGACCCAGCTCGCGCAGGATCCGCGCTCCCAGCTCCCGTTCCACGTACCCGTCGCGGGCCAGCAGCTGGGCCGCGCGGGCGAAGACCTCCCGGGTCGGACGCCCGGTGAGGGCGATCAGGAAGGGCATGGGCCGCCACTCGTCGTCATCGGAGTCCGCATCCGCGTCCGCCGCGACCTCGAGCAGCGCTGCCGCGAAGAGTTCATCCGTGGTCAGGCCAACTCCGGCTTCATCCATACGACTTGCGCCGCCCCCGCCCTCGCCACCGCAGCGACTTCCGGCCCCGCACGACGGGGCTGCCGTTATTCTCGCACCGTGCGGTGTGGGTGATACTGGGAGGCGCGAGGAACCTCCGTCCGCGCGGGACACCACCACCTCCTGCGACCGTTCCGGCGCTGCCCACCTCACACGGAGGAGACGAACCGTGTCGCCCAGGTACACAACGGTCCAGGTCCGGGTGGACGAAGGCGTGTTATGGGTGGGGGGCGAGGCGTATCCCCTGCGCAACATCTCCCATGTGGGAACCCACACACTTCGGGTCGACAAGGCCTCGGCCTGGTGGAGGTTCGTCCGGCGCACGGTCATCTGCCTGACCTTCGGCGGAGGTCTGGCGGCTCTGGCGGGAGCGAACTGGACGGTCCTCCCGGCCGCCGTGGAGACGCTGCTGGTGTGGCGACACGTCCGGATCATCAGTGCGCCGGCCCTGTACGGGCTGGTCCTCGTTACCTCCGGCATTGAGCGCGATGCCCTGTGGTCCGCGGACAGCCGTCAGATGGAGGATCTCGTCCACGCGATCACTATGGCGCTCGCCCGCCCGGACACCGTGCGGGCGACCCATGAGATCCAGGCCGTAACAGCGAGCATCGTCCGGCAGTTCGAGGGCGGGAGCGTGGGCAAGGCCGCACACAGCGGGAGGGGCGGCGACATCCAGGGGGGGCGACTTCGGGTGGCTGGCCGGCCTACCAAGGCAAGACCGCGCGGCCGGTCCCCGATCCCCGGCCGGTCCAGGGCCGGCCACGGCCCGAGCCGCCTGCGGACGAGGATCCTGAGCCACCGGAGCCCGGCCCGCACCCGGATCCCGGCGTCGGCCCGGATTCATCGGAACCGCGTTCCCTGGTGGCGGAGTTGGTGGAGCAGACCTCCCCCGGCCGGGAGGTCCCCTTGCACGTGCAGATCGTCCGGGGCCGTGAGCGGGGTGCGCGGCTGCGCTCCTTCGCCATCCATCCGCGGGACGGGTCCCGGGTCGTGATCACCCTGCACGCTCCCGGTCTCGTGGTGATCGGCGAGCTGCAGCAGGAACTGCACGTCATGCCCGGCCAGGACTCGGACGTGCTGCGCTTCCGCCTGAAGGCCCCGGCGCCGGGGCTGCACCAGGTGACCGTGCGGGCGTTCCGGGGCGGCACGTTCCTCGGCGAGGTGACCTGTCAGATGTCGGTGGAGTTCGACAGCGTCACGCGGGACGGTCCCCGGCGCCACGCGCCACTGCCCTCCATGGCGTTCGACCCCGGTGAGGTCACTCTCCAGGTTGAGAAGGACGAGGCGGCCGGCACCTTCCGCTTCCAACTGATTGGCGAGAGGTTCCACGCGCCGGAGACCTTCCACTTCCGGGGCGGTGACCCCGGGCGGGCCACGGAGCAGATCTACGCCGAGCTTAGGCGGGCGGCGAAGGACGCCGCGAGGAGCGGTGGCGACGGGGACGGGCCGCGGCTGCGCGGCCGGCTGCGCAATCATGGCGTACAGCTGTGGACGTCCGCGGTTCCTCGGGCCGTTCAGCGGCAGTTCTGGGACGAGGCGGACCGCATTGCGGCCTTCACCGTTCTGGGTGAACACGACATCGTTCCCTGGGAGTTGCTGTATCCGCTGAACGAGGGTCGTGAGGACCGGGGTTTCCTCTCCGAGTGGCTCCCAGTGGTGCGCCGGGTGTTCGGACAGGACCGGGTCCGTAGCATCGGCGTGCCGGGCGCGGCCTTCGTTGTTCCACCGGGTTCCCCTGCCGATGCCTGGGATGAAGTGACGTCCCTGCGTGCCACCTTGGGGAAGGGCGTGGCCGACGGCGGTGTGCTGACCGAGCGCGCGGCGCTGACCGCGTTGATCGAGGGCGGGCCCGCGGGCCTGCTCCACTTCGCCTGCCACAACGCGTTCACCGGGTCCGGCTCGTGCGTGACCATGGCCGACGGACCGTTCGACCCCATCGACCTGGCGTGGGCGGCGCAGCTGCGCACGCTGCGGACGCACCGCCCGCTGGTGTTCTTCAACGCCTGCCGCAGCGCCGGGGAGATCGACTGGTTCGGCGAGAGCCTGGGCTGGGCGCCCCAGTTTCTCAACGCGGGAGCGGGCGCCTTCGTAGGGACCCTCTGGCCCGTGCGGTCGCGGTCCGCCCTGCAGTTCGCCGAAACCTTCTACGACCAGCTGATCGCCCACGGACAGCCGCTCGGCCGGGCTTCGGTCACGGCCCGGCATGCCGTCCGCGACCTGCACGACGGCGATCCGACGTGGCTCGCCTACGCCGTGTACGGCAGTCCCGCCGCGACCGCGCACACCAACCCCCAGGGAGAGTGACCCATGAAGGACCCGGTCTTCGTAATCCACGGGGTCGCCAACCGCGACCGGGACGAATTCACCGCGACCGTCGCCGCGCTCGCCGCGGCGACCGAAGTCGACATGGTGCCGGTGCACTGGGGAGACCTGGGCGCGCGGGACCGGTTCGTCGCCGCCGCTTTGCCCACCCGCCGGACCGGCCCGGAGACCTTGCGCGACGGCGAGGAACCGGAGCCGCCCGGGGCCCCCGAGGACTTCGCGGCTGTCCTGCTCCCCGGGCCGGTCGACGAGCAGCGGCAGTTGGAGCAGGTCGACGCCGCCGTACGCGCTCAGCTCGACGCGGGGGGCGACGGGGAGGACGAGGAGCTCCGGGAGGGTGCCCGGGATGCCCTCGATCCCGATGAGGTCCTTGAGTACGTGCGGGAGGCGTGGGCCGACACCGAGTGGCTGCGCCTGACCGTCGACCCGCAGCTGCTGAGCGAGGTCGGGCGCTCCCTGGCGCGGTCGCTCCTGGACGGGTTCGATCCCGACGGGGAGGACGCGTACCACGGGCTGCGCGGTGGCGGGGCCGACCGCCGCGGCCGGCTCCGCGCCCTGGTGCGGCGCCGGCTGACCGACCTGGACCGCGTAGCGGGCGCGAGCGCCCAGGCGGTGGGCGGGCGGCTGAACCACGCCGTACGCAACCGCTTCGGCGCCGATGTCATGCGCTTCCTCGGCGACGTGCTCGTCTACCAACGGCACCAGGCCGCCGTCCACGCCCGCGTGCGCCAGGTCATCGACGCGGTGGACCCCGGCCTCGGGCGCAGCCCCTCCCGGCCGGTGCGCGTCGTGGCCCACAGCCTGGGCGGTGTCATCGCCGTGGACATGGCCACCGCCACCGTGCCCTTGTGGACGGAGTCCCTGGTGACCTTCGGCTCCCAGTCGGCCTTCTTTCACGTGTGCGATCCGAGAGGGGGCCAGGTGGCCCCGTACGACGGCGGCTCGCCCGTCGCCCTGCCCCCTTCCCTCGGCGGCTGGACCAATCTGTGGGAGCCGCTGGACATGCTGGCCTTCGCCGCTTCCAAGGTGTTCCTGCTGCACGACGGCACCGTTCCGGTGGACCTGCCCGTCCGCCACCAGGCCAGCACTGGCATGTGGACCCACTCGGCGTACTGGGACCTTCCCTACGTCGCCTCGGTCATCGGCGACGTCATGCGCCGGGGGCGGCCGGCGCGGGCCGAGTGAGCCGGCTCCGCGTACCGGCGCCCACTGGGGAGGGCGGACCCGGATAAGGAGCCGCACGGCCATCTACGTGGATGAAATCCGTGACTGGACCCTGATCGCCAAAGCGCGAGGACTGCGGCACACGCACTGGTGCCACCTCACCGCCGACACCGAGGACGAACTGCACGCGTTCGCGGCCCGGTTGGGACTCCGCCGCTCCTGGTTCCAGACCCGGGCCCTGCACGCCTACCTGCGCTGGCGCACACAGAACGCCCGCCACCCCGACGTCCTGGCCGCCCAACGACGCGAACGCGCACGCATCCGCAGCGAACGAGGTCTCCGCTGGGGCGGCAGGCCGATGCCGGCTGCAACCTGACCGCCCGAGGTGGCAACCCTGGATCATGCGCACCGGCCCCCTCGTCGACGTCCTCGTCAACCACCTGATCGACGAACTGGGTGAACCGCAGGAGATTCTCACCTCCCGGGACCGCCTGGCCGGCGCCACCGGGCAGGACGTCAACGATGTGCGCCTGGCCGTCGCGGAACTCGTCCAGTGCGACGACGCCAAGATCCTGCGCGGACAGGAATCGGCCGATCCCGAACGCCTGGAACCGCACCACCGCTTCCGCCTGATCATGGACTGGGCCCACTTCCACGACACCCGGATCGAGCTCAGCCTCGCCCCCGACGAAGCATGACGCCCCGGTGGCGCAACTGCCCGCCGTGTACTGCCTCTTTCGGCGCCGCCGTAGCCAGACCGGAGGACCGCAGCAGCGAGCAAGATCCGGTTCAGGCCGGACCGTGGGCGCGTACGAGGAGCGTGCCGAGACCTTCCCCGCCCGGTGCGGGCAGGATGCGGGCGTCGACGTCGGTGAAGCCGTGGCGCTTGAGGAGGTCCGCCCACGCCTGGGGGGTGTACTGCCAGCGCAGCACGGTCAGTTCACTCTCCCCGCCCTCAAGCCACTTGCCGCGCATCGGCTGCGGCCCGTAGGCGCCGGGGGAGGGCTCGGCCTGGCTGAAAGCGAAGATCCCGCCGGGTGCGAGGTTCCGGGCGACGAGCGGGAAGAGGACGTCGGGGTCGGTGAACCACACCGCCCCCCACACCGAGTACACCGCGTCGAAGGGCGTCGTGCTGGAGGTGAGGTAGTCGCCGGCCTCGGCGTGGATGAACTTGAGGCCGGGGGTGTCCTTCCACCACCGGCTAGCGCGGTCGACCTGGGCGGCGGAGAGGTCCACACCGGTCGTCGCGACACCCTGGCGGGCCAGGAACACCGCTTCCCTCCCCTCCGCCGGGCCCAGGTCAAGGGCCCGGCGCGGGTGCCCCAGCACCTCGGCTCCGGGCCCGTGGCCGGGGTACTGGGTCCACTCGAACCGGCCAACCTCCGGGGAGGGCTGCTCGCCCGTTCCCCGGTAGGGCTTGTAGGTGTCCCAGTACTGGGCCGGGGTGCGGGGCTCGGGTGGCATGACGTTCCTCTGGGGGCGGGGGAGGCCTTGGAGCTGGCCACCGTACCCGAGCCGCTCCACTGCCCACCGGCGAACGCCCCCGCCTCACCCCCAGGAGTGCACATGCCGGGGCCCGGCGCCGCTGTGAGCGTCGCCGGGCCCCGGCCGGCTGTTGCGGTTCAGTGGCAGTTCTCCCCGGGCCGGCAGGGGCCGCACTTGCCGTAGTCCGCCTCCCACAGCTTCCAGTCGACCTCGAAACCGTTGTCGGCGATGATCTGCGCCGTCCGTTCGACGCTGCCGTCGTACTTGAAGTCGATCTCCGGAATGTGTTCCAGGAACCTGCCGTCGAAGTGCCGGTGGCAGAAGTCGCGGTAGTTCCGGGTGTCCAGGATGAAGGTGTGCACCGCGATGTCGACGGTGCGGCCGCAGCACATCTCCAGGCCCTTGCCCCACTTGTCGATGGCCGTGATCAGGTAGGAGACGGCGGCGTGGAAGAGATGCGTCGCCATCACCTCGTCGAAGGGGTAGTCGCGCATGAGGAGCTGGACCTCCCGGGCCCAGACCTCGGGGTCCACGTAGTCCCGAGGGTCACGGACCCTGGGTTTGGCGGCTGTCGCCATACTGTCCTCCCGTGTGTGAGAGGCCCCGCCTCACACACGGGGCCACACCCCCAGCAAAGCGACCACCCACCCTACGCGGTGGTCAACATGCGTCCGGTGCACACCGTTTGCAGACCTTGCACACGCCATAGGCACCCCGCCCCTACGGCCTCTACCGTGGACAGGCAGACCTGTCGGCTCCTGGCGAGTGGGAGGCCCCTGTGCGCACCGATTCCCTCTGGACCTCCAGCAGGGTCACCACCGCCGTCGCCCGCCAGGACCCCGGCGCCCTCATCCGGATCGCACGCCAGCACCGGGGCTGGCGGCAGACCGACCTCGCCACACGCATCGGCTGCTCCACCTCCACCGTCTCCCGCCTGGAAACACACCACGGCTACGCCGACCTGACGCTCCTTCGGCGCGCCGCCCGCGAGGCGGGCGTCCCGACGGGTGTCCTCGCGGCGTCACTCGGGTTAGCCGGGCCACCAGCCGCTACAGTCGTCGCGGACGGGCCACGCCGTGACGAGGAGGACCCCATGCGTCGCCGTACCCTGCTCGCTGCCGCCGGCCTCACGGCCCCCGCTGCCCTGCTGACCGGCGTCCAGGACGCACTCGCCAGCACCCCGGCCCCCACCGGCTCGACCATCCCGCTGGACAGACGCATCACCGCCGCACGCGGCTACTTCGACGCCGGCCAGCACAGCCACCTCCTCAAGGCCCTGCCCGGCCTCCTGGCCGACACCCGCGAAGCCGCCCGGAGCCGCCAGGACCTAGACTTCGCCCGCCTCTCCGCGTGCTACAGCCTCACCGCCCAAGTCCTGACGAAAATCGGCAGGTACGACCAGTCAAGGCTCAGCGCCGACCGCGCCACCATCTACGCCGAACTCTCCGGCTCACCCCTCGCCGCCGCCGCAGCGGCCAGGGACCTGAGCATCGTCCTCCGTCACCAGAACCAGCCTGCCGCCGCCCAACGCCACATCCTCGACGCCGTCACCCGCGTGGAGAAGACCGGACTTCGAACCCCGGCCCAGGCCTCGGCCTACGCCCAGATGCTGTGCACCACCTCCTACACCGCCGCCCGCGCCGGCGACCGGGACCAAGCACTCACCATGATCCGCGACGCCACCCGCGCCGCCCGCGACCTCCCGCACGACCCGCCCCAGGGCAGGCTCTTCCCCCTCACCCCGGCCGCCGTCGACCTGTACGCCGTCGGCGTGCACTGGGCCCTCGGCGACGCCGGCGCCGCTCTCGAAGCCGGACGCAGCCTGCACGAGAGCCAGTTCACAACCCCGGAGCGCAAGGCGCGCATGCACACCGATCTCGCCCGGGCCTGGTGGCAGTGGGGCAAACCCGAGCAGACAGCCGCCGAACTGCTCAGCGCCCTGCGGGCATCACCGGGTGAAGTCCGCGACCGCCCCGCCATCCGCACCATCGTCACCGACCTGCGCACACGGCACGCCCAGACAGCCGGGGTTCGGGAACTGGCCGCGTCCGTCGGCGCCAGAGCCGCCTGAGGACGCGGCAAGCGCGCGCGGGTGTCTCGATGTTCCGTCACTGCCATCAGGCTGACCCATCATCATGGTCGCGGACCATCGCGCACCTTGGAGGCCTCGACCGTGAACCGCCGTGCCACCCTGACATCCGTGCTCACCGCCCTGCTGGCCGTGTCGCTCGCCGCCTGCACCACCGAGCCGACCGCCACCCAGGACGACAAGCCGGCCGTACCGGCGGCGTCGCGCACCGCGAGCCCCGAGGCTTCCGGAGCCCCCGGCGGCCCAGCTGGCGGCACCGCTCTCGCCGAAGCGATCGGGCAGCTGAAGATTGCCGCCGAGGTCGCGGGCGGGTACGACCGCAAGGCCTTCAAGCACTGGAACACCGGCCTTGACGCTGACGACGGGTGCGACACGAGGGAGGAGGTGCTCCTCGCCGAGGCCGTGAAGCCCCCGACGAAGGGCAGCGGGTGCAAGCTGTCCGGCGGCGAATGGCTGTCCTACTACGACGAGCTCACCATCACGGACCCGGGCAAGCTGGATATCGACCACATGGTGCCACTCGAAGAGGCCTGGTCCTCCGGGGCGCAGGACTGGGACGCGGACCGCCGCGAGGCCTACGCCAACGACGTGCAGGCGGAAAGGTCGCTGGTCGCCGTGTCGTTCAAGACCAACCGGGGGAAGGGCCGCAAGGACCCGGCTGAGTGGCTGCCCCCGGCCGAGTCCGCGCACTGCACCTACGCGTCCGACTGGACCGGCACCAAGCTCCGATGGAACCTCACCCCGGACCAGGCCGAAGTTGACACCCTGCTCCGTCTCGCGGACGGATGCCCGGACACCACGGTCGAGTTCACCCCGGCATCCTGACCACCGGTGCCGCCGGCTACCGGCGCCGCACCATCGGGCGCGGCACCGAGAGGTGCCGCGCCCGGATCGTTACTGGCGGACGAAGGAAGACAGGAAGCGCAGCAGCTTGTCCAGGACTGTGATGGCCCGGCGAGCGGCCTTCGGGTCAGGGTGCAGGACCCCCGCGACAGCACAGAACACGATAAGCGCCAGCAGCACGACGACAACGACACAGGTCAGATCGAACCAGGACACGGAAAACCCCATGAGTTTGGTGGGATTCCCGCCGCCTACGTCTCGTCTGCCGAGTCGACTTCGTAGTGCTGGGATGTGGTCTGGCTTCAGAGACTGTTGACTCTCGGACAGCACCAGGTGTTCGGGCACGACACCTGAAGTCTGCGCTGTGCGTTGCTAGTTGAAGTATACAGGGAGTGAGTGAGAGGTAGGCGACCTCACCGCCCGGCACGGACGAGTCGAACGCCCGGAGGCAGGCCCGCGCTCAGCTTCCGAAGCGCACGGGCCACGGCGGCTTGCCCGATCAGGCCGCGGCTCCCGGCGGGCGCGAGAGCGGGCCAGTCGCTCGCGGGCAGGGCTCAGGGCGAGGACTGACCGGCTCCACGCCCGGCAGGACTGTCCCCTCGTGTCTCCCGCTGTGTCGTGCCCTGTGTCACCGCTTGTGCAGTTGCGCTCTCCCTGCCCCCGGGAGCAGCGGAGCATCACACAGGCGCCATGCGGACCGTACGACTGCGGCCGGCGCCACTGCCCTTGGCGCTACTCTGGCTATCCGGGCATGTCTGCAGGAGGGGCATATGGCGCACGAAGACTGGACCGTGGACCGGCTGCACGTAGCGCTGCCCCACTCCGCGTCCCGCCAGCAACTGCTCCAGGACGTCAACCTCACCCCGATCGAGGACCTGCCCCCTGTCCTCGGCGGATGGGCCACGGCCGCCGAGCACCTCGAAGCAGCCCGGCCCCGCATCGAGGCCGCCCGCGCCCACATGAAGACGCACGGGGTCCTCCCTGACGACCTGGAGACCAGGGACGTCACCGCCGACATTCTCAGGGACGCCGAGCCGCGCCAGGGAAGCCGGGACGACCGCGGCCGGGGAGCGGCGTGACCTACCGGCTCAACTTCCCCACCGACGTCTTCGACACGTACAAGCAGCTCCCTGAGGTCGCCCGGCGGGACCTCGCGCTCGCCCTGGTCGACGCCCAGCAGGACCCCCTTGCATACTCCGAGCCGTACGGGCAGGACGACGGCATCATCCGCACTGTCGCCCAGGGCCACGTCACCGCGGTGATCCTCCTCGGCCACGACACATCGACAATGACCATCCTCACCGTCGCCTACGCCGGCACCGCATGAAAGCCCGACACCGAGTCGTCCACGGCGCTGCTATCTGGCCGGTGCTGTCTTTCCGCCCCGAGGACACCACACCGTGAACACAGAACACTGGATCGCCCTCGGTGCCATCGTCCTCGCGCTCGTCACATTGATCGTGAGCTCAGTCAGCGCTGCCAGGGCTCGCGTCAAGACCATCGAAGACGCCTACATCGCACGCTACTGGCAGATCCTCGACCGCTTCCCCGCCGACGCCCTCATCGGCGATCCACAGGGCGACGCGGAGGAAGCACCGGCCGAACGCGCCGAATGCGAGAAACTCCGCAAGTCCGTGCTCCTGTACCTGCGGCTGTGCGAAGACGAACTGGAACTGCGCAAGCTGGGCTGGGTCGGCGGCAAAACCTGGGAGGAATGGAGCCTCGGTATCCAAGCCCAGCTCAAGCAATGGCCCGTCGCCGAAGAGTGGGCACCCATCCGCGACGGCCAGCGCGCACCCAGCCAATTCACCCTGCTGCGCAACCTGGACAACAACACCCAGCCCGACCCCTTCCAGCCAAACTCCCTCTCCGACCGGCTGATGGGCCGATGGCGGGGATGCACAACGAAGAAGCCCACCAGGCCTGCCGGACAGTGAGCCGGCAGGTGCTCGGGGCTGAGACCGGGCTCGTAGAGGTGGCACACGCGGATGGCGCCCTTCTGCACCACGCGGGAGAGCGAGACGAGCGAGCGACCATATGGCCACGGGCTCACCCACCGGCGTCCGCTCGATCGCCTGGACGTGATCGACGATGTTCCCCAGGGTGAGCTGAGTGCTCCAGCCCGCCCACGCCCACAAGCGGGAACGTGCAGTGCGGTGCCGGTGATGTGAGGAACTGACCTACACCGCATCGGCAGGCGACATCCCGCCGACCGCAGTGCCTTCGGTGAGACTCCCGACGAAGGCATCGAGTGACTCGACGGCATGGCGCAGCGTACGCGCAGCCTCGTCCACCACTTCCCTGGGCACGCCGAGCCGACGTGGATCGGACGCTGCATCTCGATTCGCCTTGGCGACCGTGCATGTTCCTTCGCAGGGCAGCTTCACTGCGGCAGGTCGCGTCACAGTGCCGGCTTCTGGTGCCGTGCGAGGAGGCTGGCGAAAAAGGACTCCAGAAGCTGCCTGCCGCCCGGCTCCTTCAGTTCCCAGCCGCCGAAGCGGTAGATCTCATATCCGGCGAGCCGCAGCCGACGGTCCTCGGCGACCATCTCCGCGTACAGCCGCGGCACCGCGGTATGCGTGATCCGCCCTTGCTCGTCAGGCGGGTTGGGCCGGCCGTAGTGCTGTACTCCGTCGACCTCGATGACAATGCGGGAGCGGTCCGGGGCCAGGAGCAGGAAGTCCATCCGCTGCCGGTACAACGCGCCGGACTGCTTGCCGCTCCTGCGCGTGTGGGGGTCGTAGTGGAGGTAGACCTGAGGGATCAGCGCGGGCAGGTCGAAGCCTCCTTCCTCGGCGTACCGGGCACAGTAGGCGATCATGAGGAGCTGCTCAGGCTTCGAGTCCAGCGACCGGTACAGACGCCGGTACAGCCCCTCGGCGGCCGTCTTCTCGTCGGCGCCCGGCTGGTGGTTCTTCTGCCACCAGGCGACCATCTGCCGCCAGGTGAGCCCGTGAGGTGGCAGGGGGTCGGTGAACACCAGGCACGTGTCGGCGTGACGGACGATCTCGACTTCATTGTTCACCGCGTCCCGCAGCACGATCTCCGGCTTGAACCCGTCGGCGGCGAAGATCAGGTTCTTGAAGCTGCCCGACGGCCCCTTGGTGAAACGCCGTTCGTACTCCAGCTCCTGCATGTCCTCCAGCGCGTCCCGCGTGGGGCCGAGGATCTGCTCGATGCAGTCCCGCCGCGCCTTCCAACTGCCGCTCATATCGTTGGCGCGCCAGTAGCTGCCGAACCCGCGCGGTCCGTCGAAGGTACGGAACGGCCAGACGGGCGGCTTGAGGGCCAAGCGCTCCAGAACGGCGCGGTGCGCCTTGATGACCAAAGGCACGCTCTCGTCGTCCAGATGCCGGCCCTGGCCGTCGGTGCCGTAGGAGACGAAGTCGTGGTGCAGCAGCCGGGTCAGCGCGATCGCAACGTCCAGGTCGGTGTGCCCGGCCGGCGGACCGAACCGCAAAGATTCGACCAGTTCGATGTCGAGCACCCAGGGCTGCGCCCATCCGTCACCGCTGCTGAAGAACGCAGTCAGCTCCATACCCACCCCCATGGTGATCCTCCAGGACATCGTTGGCCGCTGACAACGCGGCCGCCAGAGGCTAGGCCCTTCCTTTGCCACTGGACGTGTTGGCGGATCCCTGCTCGGCCAACGGCTACTGGTCTCGTACTCCCGGCGCGAGCAGGGCTGTGTTCTGTCGGCGGCATTGTCACACCGGGTCGCTACGGTTCGGGCATGGCTGCGCACACCTCGAATCCCAACGGACTCGTCCCCATACACGTCGCTGTCCGCGACCTCGCCCAGATGGAAGAGCCCGGTCCGCAGGCCAACGACTACATACGTCGCCTCCTCGCGGCTTCGGCCAAGTACACGGGCATCTCCTGGGCCAAGTACGGGGCCGAGCCGCGCTGGCTCGACATGGAGACTGGCACCTGCGCCGCCGCCATCAATCCGAGCCGCTTCTCCGGCGAGGGCGCCGACGAGTACGACAGGTTCCTGTCCGGGACGGTCTCGCGCGGCGAGTCCGCGCTCATCATCGCGACGATGGGTACGGCGGACGACGACGATAACCCTGTGCGGTCGGTCTTCGGCCCGCCCAGCGGCCGCGTGGACTTCCGCAACTTCACCGGCGCGGTCGTCGGCAAACGGCTGCTTGCGGGGGCGGAAATCTCTCTGGTCCCCGGTCTGGACGGGGTCGATCACGATCTGGGACTGAGACTCCGCAACCGCCCGTCCAACGCCCCCTGGTGGGCGATGACCTTGCAGGCGAGCACCGTAGCGGGCTCACGGGGGACCGTGGTTCGCGAGCCCGAAGGCGAGCTGACACCGATCCTCGTCGACAGCCTGGGCGAGCCCGTCGTCGCACGCTGGACATCCCCCAACGCCCAGCAGATCTGGTACATCGTCCCCGACGGGGTCGACTGGAACCAGATCGTCGACTGGCTCGTCCAGCGCGCCCTTCCCGAGCACGTACCGGCCGCACTGCGCCGCGTCCGCTCACGCCACCATCTCGACCCCGCCCTGGAAACCCCGGCCGAGACGCAGGCACGCAGTGCCCTTGAGAAGCTGGAGCACCGCTACCTGGAGGACAAGGACCGCCTGAAAGACGACCTGAACCAGGCGAGGCAGAAGGCCGAACCCATACGGAACGGTCTGCTCTACGGCACCGGCAGCGAGCTGGAAGACGCGGTGGCCGTGGTACTGCGTGCCGCCGGCTTCACCGTCACCGACCTGGACGAGGAGCTGGGAGACACCCTGTCAGCAGACCTGCTCGCCGTGCTGAACGGGGCCACGTGCCTGGTCGAGGTGAAGGCTGTCGCGGGGCCAGCGGGGGAGAAACTAATCTCGCAGCTTCAACGCCATCTGGACAAGTGGCCACACCTGTCGCCCGGTCAGCCTGTCACTTGCGCTGCCCTGATTGTCAACCACCAGCACCGCCTCGATCCCGCCGAGCGCCCTGCGGAGGTGTACCAGCGCAGGGTCGTCGATGCGCTCCGGTTTCCCGTGATTGCCTCCGGCGACCTGTTCCACTGGTGGCGCACGCAGGACTGGCCGGCCGTGCAGGCCGCTGTGCTCGGTCATACCCGCCCAGAAGGAGCACAGGACGCATTCCCTGCTGGAGGGCGTGAGACCCCGGCGACCAGCCGTCGATGGTGGCGTCTCTGGGGCAAAGACGGAACCGCGTAGCGGCAGCGGCCATCACCGACACGCACGAGGTGGCTTAACTGATGCGCCCGGACATCTCCGCCAACGGGTGTCCGCAAAAAGGGGCACCGCGCCGACGCGGTGCCGACCGGCCCGTCCACCGAGGTCCTGGAGAGATCATGTCTGCCGCCGTCGGCCGGGGGCACGCCGAATGTCACGGCGGGCCCCCTCCCGTACGGGACCTCAAGCGGCTGGAGGATGTTAGGTGGGGGACAGGGGCTCGGAGTAGGCGCTGAAGAACCGGTCGCCGGTGAGCTTGTGGTAGGCGAGCTGTTCGCGGACGGCCTGCTCGTTCGCCCAGCGGTTTGGGCCGCTGGCGAGCGCGGCCGCGTAGCTCGTCACGGCTTCCTTCAGCCTCTCGAACAGGGCCGGCGTGACGACGCGCATGCCCGGCACCGCGGTGGCCTTATCGTCGCGAACCCGGCTGGGGTGCAGCACGACCGCCAAGGCCTCCACTTCGGCGTTGTGACCGTTGAGCCAGCGGACGCTGCCGCCGAGCTGATCCATATCCTTTTTGGCGATGGTGCCGGTGGTGCACCCCGTCTTCAGCTCGATGACGGCCTGACGCGCCGCCGAGAGCGCCCACAGGTTGTCCGGGCCCTTGCCATACAGCTTCTCCGGACGCGTGCTGGCGAACCCGAGATGCAGCCCGAGCTGCTGCCAGGCCTGCTCGGCGTCGTCGGAGCGCTCCTCCTCGCCCCACACGACGTCCTCGAACAGTGCCTGCACGCCGAGCCTGAGACTGACGCCGTCGAGATACTGGGCGGCCAGGAACTCGGCGGCGGCGCGCGACTGTACCGCGGCCGCCTTGAGCTGGACGGGGGCACCGCCGTTGACGGGCCGCAGGACGAACGGGTTGTCGTCCAGCGCCCCGGCCAGAGCCCGCTCGGCGGCCGCAGGATCAGTCAGGTGCAGGTAGGCGGCCTTCTGCTCCCGCAGCCAGCCCCGCAGCGCCGTGTCGCCGTTGCCGAGGTCGTTCACCGCCTTCTGCATCCGCTCGGCCGCGGCCGGGGCGCGGCCGGTGGCCGCGAGGTCGAACGCCTCGCGCAGCGCGGTGGCCTCGCCTCGCACCGTTCCGTGCTCGGCATAGCGGACCTCCGCCAGCGCCCGCCGACTGCGCTCGCGCCACTGCGGCACCCGCCCCAGGCAGGCCCGCAGCGCCTGCCTCACAGCGTCCAGTCCCTCGCCCTTGATCTGGCCGGCGATGTCCCGGCTCAGCTTCAACTGCGCCTGCGTCGCAGGGGAGAACAGAGCCAGGTGACGCGCGTCGTGGATCGCCGTGGCGAGCTTCGCCCCCAGCAGCAGGACGGCGCAGTAGTCCTCGCCGTCGCGCACCCCACGGCCCATACCCTGCTCGATCCGCTGGACCTCGCGGGCCAGACGGACCGTGCTGTCGGCCAGCGCGATTGCCTCGCGACGCTCCACCCCGTCCAGGGGCCGCGGGATCCCATCAAGGATCAGCAGACGGCAAGCGTCGGCCGGGAGGTTGACGCCGTCGTACTTGTTGACCAGCACCACCAAGCCCACATGGCCAGCCTTCAGTTCCTTCACGCCCGCTTCGAGGTCCCCGACCCGCCAGATGCGGTCGGCGTGGCGTGTCCAGTTCGCGGCGGCACGTTCGCTGGGTACCAACACGACCACGTTGACCGGCTTGGTCTCGGCGACACCGTCGCCATCCTGGTCCCCGTCGGCGAACTGGCGGGCAAGCACGCGTACGGCCTCGTCGTCCAGATCCGGGTTGAGCGCCACCGGGGCCAGGATCATCCGCTCACCGAGGTCGGCGGCGCTGCCCGGCGTGACGGGCTTCGCGACGAGCTTCGGGTCGGCACCGAAGTCGGTGACCAGGGCGCTGTCGTCGGCGAGCGTTGCCGTCAGGTAGACCCGGCGGTGGGCACGTACGAATGAGGGAATGCGGTCGATCGGCGGGCACGAGGGCCTGACCTCGATCGCCGACGACGTCGCCGTCGCGATGCACAGGTGCAGCACCTCCGCGAGCAGCGGCCACACGAACATGAAAGCCCGCTCCTCCCGGTGCGGGCGCAGAATCTTCAGCACCTCCTCGCGCTTGTCGGCCCACGCCCAGAACGGGATCGGCGCCAACGCGGTGGGGTCCTTGTCCTCCAGCGCCGACCAGACGTTCGCCGACTGGTGGCGCAGGTCCTGCGCGAACAGCTCCAGCAGCTCGTCGTACGCCTCGTGCCCGGCGGGCACCCGCAGCCGGAACTGATCCTCGGTCCGCGCCAGCGCGGCGTGCGCGTCATCGACGACGACGATTCCCAGACCGACCGGCTCCTTGCCGTCCCCAACGACACCGAAGGCCGACCTGCCGTTGAGCAACTTCTGGTAATTCGTCACCAGCACGGCCTGAGCCGTAAGGAATGCCGGGTCGTACGGATCGTCCGTGGTGGCGATGTTGAGCTTGGTGGCCTCCTCGCGGACCTGCTTGACGAGGTAGTTATCCAACGTCAGGTAGACGGCTTTGCCGATGCCCTCGTTCAGGGTGCTCTGCGCGATCAGCAGGCCGACGGCCGTCTTGCCCCCGCCGGTGTTCTGCTTGATCACCACATCGCGTTCACCGCGCCGCTCGAACCACTTGTCCAGCACCTCGCCCTGCTCGTGCCGCAGATACGGCCATGGCCGACTGGCCAGCCCCGCGTAGATGTCCCGGGGCCGCAGCAGCGCCTCGCTGTCCCCCGTACCGATCCGATCCCAATCCAGCGCCATCGCGCTGCCCTCCCTCAGTTATCGGGCGGCATCAAGCCGCCTCGATCCCCTTGTTCTTTCTGCGACACGCTCCAAGGCCCGCCTGGCCTCGGGCCGTGTCTGCCCGGGCGGGGGATTTCCGGCTCTGCCGAAACGACAGCCGGGAATCACCTGCCGAAGCGGTCTGTCAGCCCGGCACCGCCGGGTGGCCCCCGGCCCCGTTCCTCTCCGGCCGTGGGGGTGCGACGTGCTGAGCTGACCGGGCGGTGACCTGGGCGAGCCACTGGGCCCGGGTGACCACCGGCCACGTACGCGGACCCATACGGCCGCGCAGACCGATCACGTCGGCGGCCCGGCCCTCGGCCGCCTCGATCGCCTTCGGAGGGCTGAACGGGTCGGCCTCGATGACGAACACCTCCGTGAAGACCCGTGCCCGCTCGGGATGCCGCAGATGATTCTGCAGCCGGGCACTAATGCCGCCATCACGGTGGGCCTTGCCCAGCCACCGCAGCCGCCCGCCGGTATCGACTACCAGGTACAGCCCGGCCAGCACGTCCTCCAGCCCCGCGAGAGTGCGCCCGCGGTACTCGGGGGCGAGGCTGAGCCCGGCGGGCCAGTCGCCGCGTGCCAGCGGTCCCAGCGCCGTCCACGCATGCCGCAGCGTCCGCCCGTCGACCACCGGCCCGGCGACCGGCTCCGCGCAGCAGTCCGAACCCACGGCGCTCACAGCGACATCACTGTCAGTGTGGCCGCGTCCAGCAGTTCCGTGATCTTCACGCCCTGCTTCTTGATCTCGCCGAGTTCTTCCGCGTATAGAATCCGCGCGTCCGGGTGTTCCTTCTGCGCGCCGGCCTCCTCGCGGGCTCGCACAGCGGCCTCGATGTGCGCCAGGAGCGTGCGGAGCTGTTCCGCGACAGTGGTGACGCTATCCCTGTTGCTTTCCACCACCGAGGGCAGGTCCGAGCGCAGCTGGGTCATGCGGGTGAGTGCGTCCTCCGGGATCTCCTCGTCGAGTTCCTCGGTCGTCGCACCGCTTTCCCCGCCCGTCTCGCTCTCGTCGTCGGCGGAGTCGTCCTCCTTGGAGGGGTCGGCCGTGTTGCCCTTTCTGGAGGAGGAGGTCTTGGGGAAGACCGTGTCGAACCACTTCTTGTCGGCGAGCGTGCCCTCACGTGGTTGGCCATGCGCGTCAGGCGCCCAGAACGTCCCCGGCACAAGGCCGACTCCGCTCGGGGACTCGGGGGCTCGCAGGACCGCCTCGGCGAACGAGACGAGCAGCTCGCGGGTCACACCATCCGAAGGACTGATGTAGGCGTGCACCAGCGCTTGGACCGCGTTGGCGGGCGTACGCCGTACCCCCTTGCGGTCTTCACCCTTCTCCGACCCCTGCCCGGCGGTGACGAACGGCTCGGGCGCGTTGATTAGCCCAGGCACCGCGTGCCGCCGAACCAGAATCTCCCATGCCTCCGCATCCCCCTGCTGGCAGGCGGCCAGCAGCGAGAGGAGACTGCGCGCGTCTGACCGTACGCCGTACTGCACGTCGCGCACAGTGAACAACCCCCGGGCGGCGAGTGGGTTGCCGCGGTGGACGAAGTGCTGGGCGACCACAGCAGCCCACACGTCTGAACGACGATCGACACGAGCCTTGCCCGCCTGGGCCCAGGAAGCCTCCTGCAGAGCGGCGCGCACCACCGGCCAGTACCGGCCGGTGGGCATGTGCGCCCGCGGCGGCAGGCCCTCCGGGCGTGGAGGCACCGGCGGGAACAACATCACCGTCGCGCAGCGGACCGCGACATCACGCAAAGTCAGAGGGCTTACCTCATCGCCCGGCGGCAGCAGCACGGCGAGCTCGTGTAGGGCCCGGGCCCCGACCAGCGCGTCGGCAATGGCGTCCGCGTTCAGTTCCCGGGCCCCCACGCGGCCGTGGGTGACCTCCTTGGCGAGCAGCTCACCCAGCACGCCTTTCGCCTGGTAGGCCTTCACCAGGGTCGACCAGAGCCCCAGACTGCGGTCCATGTCCCCGTAGTTCAACTGCCCGCGTAGATGGTCGTGGATGTTCAGCTGGCGCAGTGACTCCTCAAGCCGCTCCGGAGTCCTAGCACCGACCACGACACGGGCCGGCACCTGTGCGATTCGCAGCGCCCGCTCTGCACGTCCTTCCGGGTTGCGGTCGGGGTCGGCGTACTCCGTGTTGAGCAGGGTACTGACCCGACGCAGGACCTCACCCAGACCCAGCAGGACCAGCCGCCGGTTCTCCTCCTCCCCCTCCAGGGAAAGTAGATACTGTGGAACTCCGGCCAGCAGCTGATATGCACGCAGCCCGAAGACCTGCAAACGGGCATCCGCGCGGTTGTTACCGGTGACCTGCCGCCCCCGCCAGATGCCACGCCGGGATCCGTCCCGGCCGATCACCAAAGTCCGCTGCAGGACCACAACAGTGGACTCCCGCTGACCCTCCTGAACCAGGGACTCCACCAAGTCGTAGGAGCGCAACCGCGCCCGCCGCTGCAGTACCTCCACGGCGTACCGCTGCACCTCGCTGGCTACCTCCGCACGGACCTCCTCCGTGGTGAGCGCGGCCAGTGCCACCCCGTCTTCGACTACGGCCCGTACCACCGGCAGCGGCCGCCGCCCACCCAGCGCCTGCTCTCGTGCATTCAGCTCCCGTTGCGCACGGGCCAGCTCGTCCTCGGCGTTCTTCACCGCAGCCACCGCCGCGTCCTTTTCCGCCCTCGGCGCGGTCGAGGCCAGCGTCCGCTGAGCCCCCTGCGCCCGTTCCCGGGCCACGGTCCACTCGGCCACCGCCCGCTGCTGGTCGACAACCTCCTCCATACGGGCCAGGTTGTCCGGGGAAGGGTGCAGCCACTCGCTGCGCGTACGGTCGTTGTTGGGCCACGGCAGCGTCGCTGCCCCGTGCAGGTCCACATTGAGGAGCAGCAGCGCCTCGTCGGTACCGCGCTGCTCGACGTGGTAGGCCGTCGCACGCAGGACACGGCCGGTGCGCCGGCGTTCTGTAACGCGCTTGGCCTCGCCCTGGCCGAGTGACGGAGCGAGAGCCTCGATCACGGCAGGCCGCGGAACGGGCGCGAAGCCCTCGGCGGCGCACGTGTTGGTGATCGCCTCGTACAGGTCTTCCGCCCACTCAGGGGTGGTCTGGTATGCGAAGGGTCCTTCGGGGGCCTTAGAAGTAGACATCGAAACAGACGGTCCTTCTCCTGGAAGCCCTCATGGCCCCGGGTGCGAATGAAGCGCATCCGGCGGTGCTGCCGGATGCGACACGCACCCGAGTCGCAGGAACTCCTCTCCAGGGAGCGCCCGCCGGGCCGCCGTCACCGTCACGTGCTCCGAGCGCGCACCGGCGAAGACCGTCTGCCCCTTCGAGTCCACCACCGGAGACTGGGCGCGCCACCAGCGCCCCTGGAACAGGGGCCTTCCGCAGCGCACGGCTCACGCCCGCTCCGCCGACGGCGGCATGGGGCTGGCAGGTCGTTGAGACCACTGACGTGTTCTAAAAGTCTGTCAGATATAATGAAAATTAGGCAAGTTGCATAGAAGACGCGCGTAGAACAACAAGATCAAGGCCGATTCCGGTCGGCCGCCGTGGCCAGCAGCCTGGCTAGCGACGTCGGCCCCACCGACACCTGCCAAGGGCCGCTCCTCGCCTGCAACGCAACTTCAGTAGCGGTTCCGGTTACCGGAAACTTAAGGGTCCGTCCGAAGCGACGCAGCCTCGTGCGGACGCCCAGCACAGACAGAAGAGAGGCAGCAGCGCCCGCCTTCGGAAGCATTAGGCCCGCCTCAGCGCGGAGCCGTCAGGATGGCCAGTGGAGCCGGCTGCGCATGACGGTCGGGAGAGCCGTGGGCATCTTGTCAGTGGTCCAGGCGAACTCCAGCGCCGCGAGCGTGGCTTCTTGGTCCGTCCATACGAGGATCTCGCCGACGTGGGCGCCGGACGGGTTATGGACGTGCTCCTCCACGGTAACCAGCTCGGTCGGCAATGCCGCATGCTCGCACGGTTCCCGGACCTGCAGATCGACGCTCAGGGAGTCGGGCCCTAGACAGCGGTCGCCTCGGTGCGATCCAGCTGGTTCCTCAGCTGTGACGTGCCATCGAACTCCGGCGACAGGATGCATTCAAGCACTGCGCGCTGAGCGC